>CAWAKN010000013.1:0-295417 GCA_963782625.1 uncultured beta proteobacterium
TGGCGTCGTCCTGCCCGATCACATAGCTGTCCAGCTTCTGCACGATGAAGCTTGGCGTAAGGGATTTGTCGAGCACGATGGACTTTCGCTCCGGCGGGAGAGTCATGATACCGAAAGTGCGCGGCTCGGCCCCGGCAATGGTCTGCGGCGAGGGAGCAGAAGCGGCCCGCCCTTCCCCTGGGCCAGGAGTGCGTCGCTGTCGCTAGGTCTTCGGCCGCTTGTCCACGATCCGCCTGGCCTTGCCCAGCGAGCGCTCGATGCTGCCCGGCGCGCAAACGCGCACTTCGGCCGTGACGCCGATCAGGCTCTTGATATGGTGCGCGAGCCGCGTGCCCGCGGCATTGCCGTCGGCCGAACCCGCCGTCGGCACGCGTTCGACCATCACCGTGAGCTCGTCCAGGTTGCCCGGGCCGGGTGATCTCGAGCTGGTAGTGGGGAGCAAGCACCGCATCCTTCAGGATCAGCTCCTCGATCTGCGTCGGGAACACGTTGACGCCGCGGATGATCATCATGTCGTCGGAGCGCCCGGTGATCTTCTCCATGCGGCGCATCGTGCGCGCGGTCGGCGGCAGCAGGCGCGTCAGGTCGCGCGTGCGGTAGCGGATGATCGGCAGCGCTTCCTTGGTCAGCGACGTGAACACGAGTTCGCCCGTCTCGCCGTCGGGCAAGCACCTCGCCCGTTTCCGGGATCGATGATTTCGGGATAGAAATGGTCTTCCCAGACGGTGAGGCCGTCCTTGGTCTCGATGCATTCCTGCGCGACGCCCGGACCCATCACCTCCGACAGGCCGTAGATGTCGATCGCGTCCATGCCGAGCCTCGATCTCGATCGCCTTGCGCATCGTCGGCGTCCACGGCTCGGCGCCGAAGATGCCGATTTCGAGCGAACAGGCCGCGGGATCGATTCCCTGGCGCTCCATCTCCTCGGCGATCGCCAGCATGTATGACGGCGTGACCATGATCACCGACGGCTTGAAGTCCTGGATGAGCTGCACCTGCTTCTCGGTCTGCCCGCCGGACATCGGGATCACCGTGCAGCCCAGCTTCTCCGCGCCGTAGTGCGCGCCGAGGCCGCCGGTGAAGAGCCCGTAGCCGTACGCGATGTGCAGGATGTCGCCGGCGCGACCGCCGGCGGCGCGGATCGAGCGCGCCATCACGGTGGCCCAGGTGTCGATGTCTTTGCGCGTGTATCCGACGACCGTCGGCTTTCCGGTCGTGCCCGACGACGCGTGGATGCGCGACGACCTGCTCGCGCGGCACGGCAAACATGCCGAACGGATAGTTGTCGCGCAAGATCCGACTTGACCGTGAACGGGAAGTGCGCCAGGTCCGCGAGCGTTTTCAGGTCGCCGGGCGCGACACCCTTGGCGTCGAACGCCTTGCGGTAGTGGGGAACGTTGTCGTAGGCGTGCTTGAGCGACCACTTGAGGCGGGTGAGTTGCAGCGCCGCCATTTCGTCGCGGCTCGCCCGCTCGATGGGCTCCAGTTCGTCCGGTCGTGGGCGCTTCGATGGCATCGTGACTCCTCCCGGCTATTCCGCATGGCCGGCGGGCCGGCGATGACGTGACCCTTGATGCGCGCGCTCTTGCCGCGAAACACGGCGATCGTCGCGCCGTGCTGGTTGGTGACGTCGATGTCGTAGATGCCGCTTCGTCCGCCTGAGCGCGCGTTCGCGGCCCGTGGCCGTGAGCACGTCGCCTTCGCGCGCCGGCGCCAGGTACTCGATCGTGCAACCGGCGGCGACAGTGACCAGGTTGTGGCTGTTGCACGCGAACGCAAACGCGCTGTCGGCGAGCGAGAAAATGAAGCCGCCGTGACACGTCGCGTGGCCGTTCAGCATGTCCGCGCGCACGGTCATCGTCACTGCCGCGAATCCGGGCGCGACCTTGACGATCGCGCATGCCGAGCCCCTGCGACGCGCGGTCGCGCGAGTACATGGCATCGGCGCAGCGCTGCGCCAGCGCGCTCTTGCGCACAGCGGCGGTCGTGATGCGTGCGTGGTCATGATGCCACGCTCACTCGTCGCTGCCGAGGCATCGCGCCTTGGGACGGCCCTGCGGCGCTCATTGCTACCGCTGCGCAGCGGCGGGCGATCAGCGGCGACAGCCGGTACCGGTCCTCGCCATAGTGGAGGCGAGATTGACCAGCGTGTCGCGGACGAAGGCCGACGCCGAGTTCGTCGCCCCACGCCAGCGGACCGCGCGGATAGTTGACGCCCTTTTGCATCGCGAGGTCGACATCCGCGGCGCTGCCGATGCCCTGCGTCACCGCATCGGCCGCCTCGTTCGCCAGCATGGCCACCGTGCGCAGCACGATGAGCCCCGCGACATCGTCCAAGCGCGACACCGCGATGCCCGCTGCCTGCAGCGCGCCCACCGCCGCCGCGAACGCGGCATCGCTGCACGTGTCCGCCCGCGCCACGGCAAGGCGCGGCACATTTGCTGTAGTCCAGGGCCAGGTCGTAGGCCACGACGTCGCGGACGCCGGCCTTCGCCGCCATCGCCGTTGCCGTCCGGCCGTCGCCTGGAACCAGCCACGCGACGTTGCCCTCATTTCCCGTGACACGCAGCGCGCCTTCGGAAAGCGCGGATCGGCGATCGCCACGTCGGTCGTGATGCCGGCCGTCGCGAGGCGCGCCGCCAGGGCGCGCCCATCCGCAACTCACCCACCCGCGCGATCTTCGCGGGTCGCGGCCGCGGCGCCTCCGCGGCGGGGGCCGGCTTGACCGCACCCGCGCCGTAATCGTAAAAGCCGCGTCCCGCCTTGCGCCCCAGGAATCCCGCGCCGACCATCTCATGCTGCGCGACCGACGGCGTGAAGCGCGCATCGTGGAAGAACGCCTCCCACACGCTTCGCGTCACGGCGATGTTGATGTCGAGACCGATCAGGTCCATCAGCTCGAACGGGCCCATGCGGAAGCCACCGGCGTCCCGCATGACGGCGTCGAGCGTTTCCGGCGCGGCCGCGCGCTCGCCCAACACGCGCAGCGCCTCCGCGTAGAACGGCCGCGCGCAGCGATTGACGATGAAGCCCGGCGTGGACTGCGCGTGCACCGGCGCCTTGCCCCATTCTTTCGCGGTGGCGTAGATGGTGTCGGCCACGTCGGCGGCCGTGGCGAGGCCGCTGACCACTTCGACGAGCGGCATCAGCGGCGCGGGATTGAAGAAATGCATTCCGACGACGCGCGCCGGGCGTTTCATGCCGGCGGCCAGCGCGGTGATCGAAAGCGACGACGTGTTGGTGGCGAGGATCGTGTCCGGGACTCACGACCACCTCGAGCTCGCGGAAGAGATCGCGCTTGACGCCCAGGTCCTCGACGATCGCCTCGATGACCAGTCCCGCGCTGACCAGCGCGCCGAGCGTATGCACGACGCCGATGCGCGCGGCCGCCGCTTCCGCGGCGGCGCGGTCGATCTTGCCCTTCGCCGCCAGCGCGGCCAGCGTTTCGCCGATCTTCGCCTTGGCCTGGTCCGCGGCGCCCATGCGGGTGTCGAACAGGCACACGCGATGGCCCGCCTGGGCGGCGATTTGCGCGATGCCGGCGCCCATGGCGCCCGCCCCTATGACGCCGACTTCCGTGGTGCGCGGCAGCGCGTTCGCCACGTTATTCCCGGTGAATCGCGGCGGACGCTTCGCGAGGAACGCGGCGACGCCTTCGCGGTAGTCGGCGCTGTAACCAAGCTCGCGCTGCAGGTCGCGCTCGAGGTCGAGTTGCGCCTCCAGCGTGGCGTTCGACGCGGCATGCAGCGCGCGCTCGCGTAGCCACCAGTCCCTGCGTTGGCGCCTGCGCCAGTTGCGCGAGCAGCGATTCCACCGTCGGCGCCAGGTCCGCGTCGTCGACGCATTTCCAGATGAGCCCCCAGTCCGCCGCCTGCTGCGCCGGTGAGCTTGTCGCCGAGCAGCGCGAGTCCCATCGCGCGCGCGGTCCCGACCAGGCGCGGCAGGAAATAGGTTCCCCCGGAGTCCGGAATGAGGCCGATCTTGCAGAACGCCTGGATGAAACTCGCCGAGCGCGCGGCGATGACGAGGTCGCAGGCAAGCGCGATATTGGCGCCGGCGCCGGCCGCGACGCCGTTGACGGCACAGACGACCGGCATGGGAAAGGATGCAGCGCGAGGACCAGCGGCCGGTAATTCGCCTCGATCGACGCGCCCAGGTCGACAGGCGTGTCGCCGGGGGCCACCGCGCGATCCGAAAGGTCCTGTCCGGCGCAGAAGCCGCGACCGGCGCCGGTGAGCAGCAGCACGCGCGCCGACGCATCGGCGCCGAACCTTGGCCAGCGCGTCGCGCAATTCCTCGTGCATCTTCGCCGTGAAACTGTTCAACCGGTCCGGCCGGTTGAGCGTCACGCGCGCGATGCCGGCGGCACTTTCATAGAAGGATCGACTCGTAGCGCACGGATCCGGATCACACGTGACGCCGATGCTGGACGACGCGGAACCGGCTCGCGACGAATGCCGAGTCGGTCAGCGCGGCATTGGCGGCGGGATTGGCGCCGGTGCCGTGGAAATCGGAGAACGCGGCGGACTGGTTGACGAACACGCCGCGCCGGTCAGGTTGATCGACAACGCGACGCCCGCGTCTTCCGCGACGGCGATCGCCTCGTCGATGACGTCGTCGCTGATCGAATACACGGAGAGCGTGAGCGCCCCGTGGCCGCGCACGGTGTCGCGCGCGATGGCCAGGCTCTCCTCCGTCGATTCGGTGCTGATGACGAAGGCGATCGGGCCCGAACCACTCGTTCAGGTAGGCCGCGCGGTCGGCGGCGCCGAGCTTGACGATGAGCGGCGTGCGCACCGTCGCGTCCGGAAATGCCGGATGCACGATGGCCTGCGTGTCGAGCACGACCGTCCCGAGCGACCGCGCCGCCTCGAGCCGCCGCAGCCACGCCGTCGTTTTGCAGCGCGCCCAGCACTTCCACGGCGCGCGCGGGATCGCCAAGAAGCTTCTGCACGCCGTCGACGATGGCCGCGACCACTTGGTCGAACGTCAACACGCCCTCGGCCGTGTCGATGCCCTCCTTGGGAATGTAGATGTTCTGCGGCGCCGTGCACATCTGTCCGGAGTAGAGCGCCAGAGAAAAGGCGATGTTGCGCGCGACCCCTTTGATGTCGGCGGCGGAGTCGATGATGATCTGGTTGACGCCGGCCTTCTCGGTGTAGACCTGCGCCTGCCGCGCGTTTTCCTCCAGCCAGCGGCCGTTGGCGGTGCTGCCGGTGAAGTCGATGATCTTGACCTCGGGCCGCAACGCGACGGTCTTGGCGGTGTCGTCGCCCGCGTCATGCGCGAGAAGCGTGACGACATTGGGATCGAAACCGGCTTCGGCCAGCACTTCGCGCGCGATGCGCACGGTGATGGCCAGCGGCAGGATGGCGCCGGGATGCGGCTTGACGATGACCGCGTTGCCGGTGGCGAGGCTCGCGAAAATTCCGGGATAGCCGTTCCAGGTCGGAAACGTGCAGCAGCCGATGACGAGCGCAACGCCGCGCGGCACGACGCGGAAGTGCTTCTCCATCTTGATGGGTTCGTTCTTGCCCTGCGGCTTTTCCCACAGCGCCTGCGCCGGCACGCGGCGCAATTCGTCCCACGCATATGCGACCGCTTCCAGCGCGCGATCCTGCGCATGCGGGCCGCCCGCCTGGAAGGCCATCATGAATGCCTGTCCGGTGGTGTGCATGACCGCATTGGCGATCTCGAAGCTCGGCGCGATTCAGGCGCACGATGATCTCGAGGCACACTCCGGCCCACGCTTCGGCGCCCGCCTTCCTCCACTGGTCCTCGGCGCGGCTCGCCGCGGCCAGCAGCGAATCGAGATCGGACTTGGGATACGTGATGCCGAGCGCCATGCCGAACGGTGACTTCTCCGCGCCAACGTGGCCGACCGTTCCCGGCTGCGTCAGCGGAAAGCGCTTGCCCAGCAAGCCGTCGAACGCGGCCTTGCCGGCCTCCGCCGCGCCTTCGCCATAATTCTTCGGGCTGGCCGATTCCGGGAACGCGCTCCAGTAGCTGCGATCACCGATGGCCGTCACCGCGCGGTCGAGCATGGCGCGATGGCGTTCGAACAAGGGGTGGGACAAGGCGAACTCCTCTGGTTTTTCCGTGAGTTTATATCAAGCGGAGCGGAGAATTCCGCTCCGGCGCCGCTCAGCCGGCCCTCGGTTACCGTCGGCTACAGCTCGGCTTCCCTCGGTTTCCCTCAGTTTCCTGTCTGGTCGAAGTCGATCGTGACCTTGTCCGTGACGGGATAACTCTGACAGGAAAGAATGAAGCCGCGGGCGACTTCGTAGTCCTCCAGCGCGAAGTTGACGTCCATGTCCACCTCGCCGTCGACCAGGCGACAGCGGCACGTCGAGCACACGCCGCCCTTGCAGGAATAGGGCAGTTCGACGCCGTTGCGCAATCCCGCCTCGAGGATGTTCTCCTTCGCCTTTTCCAGCACGAACGTGTGCGTGGCGCCGTCGATGATCGCGGTCACCTCGCATTCGGTATGTCCCGGCACCGGCGCGACGTGCGCGACGTGCGTGTGCTTGGGGATGCTCGCGGCAAAGCGCTCGATCTTGATCCGCGCGTCGGGAAAACCGCGCGCCTTCAATGCGGCGATGACCGCATCCATCATCCCTTCCGGGCCGCACACGAAAGCCGTGTCGACGTCGGCCAGGTTGACCCACTTCGCGAGCAGCGCGTCGGCCTTCGCGCGATCGATCCGGCCATGCAGCAATTCGATGTCCTGCGCCTCGCGCGAAAGCACGTGGACCAGGTTGAAGCGGCCAAGGTAGGCGATCCTTGAGGCCGGCGAGTTCTTCCTTGAACATCACCGTGCCGGAGGCGCGGTTGCCGTAGACGAGCGTGAAACGGCTCGCCGGTTCGGCGGCCAGCGTCGTCTTGACGATGGACAACAGCGGCGTGATCCCGCTGCCGGCGGCAAATCCCAGGTAGTGTCGCGCGGACTCGGGCGACAGCGTCACGTTGAAATGCCCGAGCGGCGGCATGACGTCGATCTTGTCGCCGGGTTTGAGCACCGTGTTCGCCCACGTGGAGAACACGCCGCCCGGCGTTTTCTTCACCGCGATGCGCAGCCTCCCGTCCTGCACGGCCGAGCAGATCGAGTAGGACCGGCGGACGTCCTCGCCGCCCAGGCTCGTGCGCAGCGTCAGGTGCTGGCCCTGGTCGAAGCGGTATTGCTCGCGCAACGCTTCCGGAATGGCGAACGTGATGGCGACGGCATCGCGCGTCTCGCGCTCGACGCTTTCGACTTGCAGCGGATGGAACTTGCTCATGGCGCGAAGGAAACCTCAGTGCGGCTTGAAATAGTCGAACGGCTCGCGGCAGTCGAGACAGCGATATTGCGCCTTGCACGCGGTCGAGCCGAACTGCGACAGGAGTTGCGTGTTTGCCGACGCGCAGCGAGGACATGGCACGACGACACCGGCGCGGCGCAGCGGACTGATGCCCGCCACATCGACGCGTCCGCCCATGACGTGCGGCGGCGCGATGCCGTAGCCGTTGAGGCGCGTCCTGGCCTCCGGCGCGATCCAGTCGGTGCTCCAGGGGGGCGAGAGCTGGTTGACCAGGACAACGTCGGGTACGCCGATGACCGCGAGCGCCTCGCGAATCAGCGTGTTGATCATTTCCGTGGCCGGGCAGCCGGAGTAGGTCGGCGTCACTTTCACCACCAGGCCGCGACCCTCCCACGCCACGTCGCGCACGATGCCGAGTTCGACGATGGAGATGACCGGGATCTCCGGATCGGGCACGGTGGCAAGCGCCGCCCATACGACGTCGAGGCCGGGCCGGCCACGCGGCGGCGTCCGTCGCGCGCGTGCCTTCCGCGATGGCGCCGGTTACCACTGCGCTCCGGGATAGGCGCGCTGCAGATGCTGCATTTCGGCCAGCAGGTGGCCCAGGTGCTCCGTGTGGACACCCTGCTTGCCGCCGCGATCGCCGCCGCCCTGCATCCACTCCGACGTCGGCATCTCGAGCGTCGCCTCGCCAAGCACGGCGCCGACCGCGGCCAGCCAGGGTTCGCGCAGCGTGCGCGGATCGACGCCGATGCCGGCGTCGGCCAGCGCGAGTTCGGTGGCGTCGGCGGCGAACATCTCTCCCGTGTACATCCACAGCGCGTCGAGCGCCCGCTGCATCCGTTCGTGAGACTCGTCGGTGCCATCGCCCAGGCGGATGACCCAGTCCATGCTTCGCTCGGCATGGTAGGTCACTTCCTTGACGCCTTTGGCGGCGATTTCCGCGATGCGCGGATCGCTCGACCGCGTCAACGCGCGCAGCTGGAGCAGGTGGAACTGGTCGAAATAGAATTGCCGCGCCATCGTCACCGCGAAATCGCCGTTCGGCATTTCCGCCAGCAGCAGGTTGCGGTACGCGCCGCCGTCGCGCAGGAAGGCCAGCTGGTCCTCGCTGCGGCCCTGGTCCCGGAAGCGCGCTTCCACTTCGCCGGCATAGGAGAGCCACATGCGTCCCTGCCCCAGCAGATCGAGGCCGACATTGGTGAGCGCGATGTCCTCTTCCAGCACGGGACCGTGGCCGACCCATTCGCCGAGCCGCTGCGCCAGCACGACGTCGGTGTCGCCCAAACGAAGGAGGTACTCGAACAGTGACGGAGGAATGAGCGCCGCAGGGCCGCCCCAAGGCGCGAACTGCGCCCCCTCCGGGGGCAGCGCAGCGGCCGAATCGGTCAATGAGGCCGCAAGCGTGGGGGTACTCATATGTGCTTCACTTCTTCGGGCATCGGGAAGAACGTCGGGTGCCGGTAGACCTTGCTGTTGGCGGGCTCGAACAGCGCTTCCTTGTCGCCGGGCGCCGACGCGACGATATCCGTCGACTTCACGGCCCAGATGGACACGCCTTCATTGCGCCGCGTGTACACGTCGCGCGCATTGTTGATCGCCATCGTCGCATCGGGAGCGTGCAGGCTGCCGACGTGCTTGTGCGCGAGCCCGTGCTGCGAGCGAATGAAGATTTCCCACAGCGGCCAGTTCGGATCATGCGTTCCTGTCTCCATCGGGGGTTCGCACTTGGTGGCCTTCGGCTCACGCGGCTCATGCGGCCGCCTTGGCTGCGCGCGCAGCGCGCTTCGCCGCATGCGCGGTGGCGGCATCGCGCACCCACGCGCCGTCGTTCCACGCCTTGACGCGGGTGGCGAGCCGTTCGCGGTTGCAGGGACCGTTGCCTTTCAGCACCGCGTGGAACTCGCTCCAGTCGATGGCGCCGAACGTGTAGTGGCTGGTGTCCGGGTTCCACTTGAGATCCGGGTCCGGCATCGTGATACCGAGGTAGTCGGCCTGCGGCACCGTCTGGTCGACGAAGCGCTGGCGCAGTTCGTCGTTCGACAGCAGCTTGATCTTCCACTTCGCCGATTGCGCGCTGTGCACGCTGTCGGCATCGGGCGGCCCGAACATCATCAGCGACGGCCACCACCACCGATTGAGCGCGTCCTGCGCCATCGCCTTCTGTTCCGGCGTGCCGCGGCACAGCGTCATCAGGATGTCGAAGCCCTGGCGCTGGTGGAACGACTCCTCCTTGCACACGCGCACCATCGCGCGCGCGTAGGGGCCGTACGAGCAGCGGCACAGCGGGATCTGGTTCATGATCGCCGCGCCGTCGACCAGCCAGCCGATGGCGCCGATGTCCGCCCACGTGAGCGTCGGGTAGTTGAAGATCGACGAGTACTTGACCTTGCCGGCATGCAGGTCGTCGATCAGGTCGTCGCGGGAGACGCCGAGCGTCTCGGCGGCAGCGTAGAGATAGAGGCCGTGGCCGCCTTCGTCCTGCACCTTGGCCATGAGGATGGCTTTGCGCTTCAGCGTCGGCGCGCGGCTGATCCAGTTGCCCTCCGGCAGCATGCCGACGATCTCGGAATGCGCGTGCTGCTGGATCTGGCGCACCAGCGTCCGGCGGTAGGCGTCCGGCATCCAGTCCTTGGGCTCGATCTTGATGTCGGCATCGACGCGCGCCTGGAACGCGCGCTCCTCGTCGGACATGTCTTCGGCGCCCCGGACCTTCTGCTGTCCGGTCTCGACCATCTGTGCGTACATCGGGAGCCTCCTCCTTCGCCGTCGGGCCCGCAAGGCGGGTCTATCGCGCGACCGCAAATCATATGATACAGTTTCTCCATGCGTCAAGATGATTCCGTATCACATCATTCCGCCCGTGGCCTTTTGGCGCGGGCAAAGGCAGATGCCACGGTCGCACGCTGGATACAGCGTACGCTCAAGGCCGAGCCGCCGCGCGCCCGGTCGCTGATCGTGACGGTCTGGGGAGACGCACTGGCGCCGCACGGCGGCACCGTCTGGCTGGCCGGACTGATCCGGCTGATGGCGCCGTTCGGCATCAACGAGCGGCTGGTGCGCACCAGCGTATATCCGGCTGGCGCGCGACGGCTGGCTCAATGCCGCGGCACACGGCCGGGTGAGCCGCTATCGGCTGACGGGCGAAGGCAAGCGGCGGTTCGACGCGGCGCACCGGCGGATCTACGCCCGGCCCGACGACGACTGGAATGGTAGCTGGGACATGGTGCTGGCCGACGCGGTGCCGCCCGCGCGGCGTACCGCGCTGCGCGAGGAACTCGGGTGGGCCGGCTTCGGCACGCTCGGCCCCACCGTCTTCCTGCGCCCCGCGCAGAGTTCACGCGCACTGCCGGGCGCGCTGGACGCACCGGGCGTGGCGGAGCACGTGCTGCTTGCCAAGGCGGGCGACCTGCCCGGGCGCCGGCCGCTGACCGCGGCGGTCGCGACGGCCTGGGACCTGTCGCTGCTGGCGGCAGACTACCGCCGCTTCCTGCAGCGCTTCGGCGCGGTCATCGAGCGCTTCCGCGCCACGCGCGACGGCGCGCACGATCCACAGCAATGCTTCGTCGTGCGCACGATGCTGATCCACGCGTACCGGCGCGTCCTGCTGCGCGATCCGCTGCTCCCCGCCGCGTTGCTGCCGCTCGATTGGCCGGGAGCCGCTGCCTACTCGCTGTGCCGCGACTTCTACTCGCTCACGCACCGTTGCGCCGAACGTCACCTGGCGGCAACGCTGGCGAATCCGCACGAGGACTTTCCCCCGGCGGATGCGACGTTCTACCAGCGCTTTGGCGGGCTGGATGACAACTGAGCGAACACTGAACCGCTAGCGGCTGCGGTCGTTCTTGCGGCTGAAGCCACCGGACGCGCCATCGCGCTGGCGGAACCCGCCGGGCTTCCCGTCGCGCGCATAGGCCGACGGCGCGCCATACGACCGGCCGCGCGGCGCGGGCTTGCCATACGCGGGACGACGCGTCTCACCCGCGCCCGACGAACGCGCCCGCGGCTCGAGGCCGGGGATCGTATGCGCCGGAATTGCCGCGCCGGTGAAGCGCTCGATGTTGCGCAGCGTGCCGCGTTCCGCGTGATTGGCGAACGAGACGGCGATGCCCGACGCGCCTGCGCGGCCGGTGCGGCCGATGCGGTGGACGTAGTCTTCCGCCTGCCGCGGCAGGTCGAAGTTGATGACGTGCGATATGCCGGGCACGTCGATGCCACGCGCGGCGACGTCGGTGGCGACCAGCGTGCGCACGCCGCCGCGGCGCATGTTGGCCAGCGTCCGGTTGCGCTCGAACTGGTTCATGTCGCCGTGCAAAGCAGCGGCCGCGTGGCCCTCGCCCTGCAGCTTGACGGCGAGCGCCTCGGCATCGCGCTTGGTCGCGATGAAGACAATGCTCTGTCCCATGCCCGTGTCGGCGAGCAGGTGATCGAGCAGGCGGTACTTGTGCGAGCGGTCGTCGGCGAAATGCACGCGCTGCTCGATCGCCAGCTGCGAGGATTTCTCGCCCTGGACGTCGACGCGAATCGGATTCCTGGTGAGCTTCGCGGCAAGCCGGCCCATCGCGCCGTCGAAGGTCGCGGAAAACAGCACCGTCTGGCGCGTCGCCGGCGTCAGCGCGCACACGCGCTCGACGTCGTCGATGAAGCCCATGTCGAGCATGCGGTCGGCCTCGTCCAGAACGAGCACCTGCAGCTGCGACAGGTCGACGCGACCGCGTTCGACATGGTCCATCAGCCGGCCGGGGGTTGCGACCAGCAGGTCGACGCCGCGCTGCAGCGCGCGGTTCTGCACCGGGTAGGGCGCGCCGCCATAGAGACACACAGTGCGCACGCGCAGGCCCTGGCTGTAGCGGACCGCCTGCTCGGCGACCTGCTGCGCGAGCTCGCGCGTCGGCGCCAGCACCAGCACGCGCGGCACGCTCGACATGCGGTGCTGACCGACGGGCGCGTTGGGCTGCGCGGCGATCCGGTGCAGCGCGGGCAGCACGAAGGCGGCCGTCTTGCCGGTTCCCGTCTGCGCCGAGCCGATGACGTCGCGGCCTTCGAGCAGCGCCGGGATCGTCTGTGCCTGGATCGGCGTTGGCTTGTCGTAGCCGCACGCGGTGAGCGCCTGCAGGATTTGCGGCGCGAGATTCAGTTCTTCAAAACGCATGTTCGTTTCCATTCATGAACGGCACGGCACCGGCGACACGTTTGTCGCGCGAAAGTGACGCAAGGGGCATGCACGCGGACGCTCAGCCAAGGCGGTCCGCACCCCGAAAAGTCCGGACAGGCGGAAACGAAGATGATTGTGGAAAGCGGCCGCGCGGAGCCAATCGGCTACCGCGAAACAACGCTTACCCACGCGCCTCGTGAAGCCGCGACCGGGTCGACGTACTGCAAAGCCATCGTCGCTAACCGGAAGCTGCCATTGGGGCCGTGAGGGCCGCGGGGCAGAGACTCGGGCGCCAAGTTGCGCGCCCGGAAGATTAGGAGCCGATGATCCGGTTGCCTTGGGGGTACATCTTGCGGCGGGCAACCTTCAGTCTAATCGCAAAATCGCTCGCAGATCGCCGCAAGGTTTTGATTATACCAGAAAATTGAATTTTCTGCTGCGGTGCAAAAAGGACGTCGGCGAGGCCGGTCAAACCTGCATCGGCTCCTCTTCGTCGTCCTCGTCGTCATCCTCGTCGTCGTCATCCTCGCTGGGCAGCCCTTCGTCCTCGTCGGGATCGCCGATGGGGTGCGGAATGTCGTGATCCGACGCGCTCGCCGCGGCCGTACCCGTCCCACACCCGCCGAGAACGGCAAGTGCGACGAAGTCGGCTGCAGCGTCCATTACAGTGGCGGAATGCGCAGCACCTGCCCCGGGTAGATCTTGTTCGGATCGGACAGCATCGGCTTGTTGGCCTCGAAGATCGCCATGTACTTGTTGGGATCGCCGTAGTTGGCCTTGGAAATCTTGGACAGGTTGTCGCCGGGGACGACGGTGTAATACGTTGCCTCGGGCTGGCTCTGGTCGACCGTCATCATGTCGGTTACCGCTGCGACGCCGGCTACGTTGCCGCAGCACAGGACGATCTTTTCCCGCGTCGCCTGGTCAGGCGCGACGCCAAACACGCTGGCAATCCCCTTGGCGCCGTCGAAGGTCACCGTCAGTCCCGTGGCGGAAAGACCCTGCGCCTTGATGTAATCCAGAATCGCGTCGCCCGCCGCGCCGTTCGCCGCGGCAATCTTGGCTTCGTTGGCGGGATCCGCCTTGGCCTCGGCCATAGCGGCCTGTGCGTGCCCGCGTCCGAAAAGTTTCTCTCCCGCTTCCTTGACGAAATCGATCATTCCCATGGTGCGCCCTCACTGTTGGTTAGCGCCTCGCGGATGGAGGCGCCTGCATCGACAAGACATTTGCAATCGCATCGCAAGACCCAATTCAGCATACACCGATGGGCCTCTGGACTATGTAGGCGGGCCACTGATATCCGGCGTGCAGTCACGGCCGCCCGAGCGCCGCGCGCCGCGCGCGAATCAGGCTCTGCGCCTCGAGGCACCAGTGCTTTTTGATGCTGTACCACACGTCCGCCGCCCACATCACGTGGAAGGCGGCATCGCCGGGCAGGCCCGACGCGTCCACGTCCTTGCCCGGGACAAACGCGTTGACCCAGTCCCGCACCGCGGCTTCCTTCGCCAGACTCGACGTCACGGGAACTGTAACGTGATTGTAGGTCGCGGGAAGCACGACGTTACGAACATTCACTTTGCCGCTGTTTTCGTACTTGCGATCCAGCGGATTGCCGGGAAAGCTCAGCGCGAACAGGTCGACGCTAATGAAGTAACCGGTGAACTCGTCCACGTTGTCGGGAATCTTGCGCAACGTGTCCAGGTTTTCCCACTGGTGTGGCAGCGCGAGAGCCCAGCCCCCGGCGCCGACCACTGATGCATACGCCACCGACGTGCCTATCACTGGGCGCACCGTGCCCGTCAGCGGGTCCGTGATCGTCGTCCGATTTTCCGCCGAGCCCGTAATCGGGTTCCATGCGTAGACGCTCTGCGAGCGCTGCCCGGCCAGTTCCTTGAGGACCTTCACCGCGTGCAACCCGCCCTGGCTGTGGCCGATCAGCATCGGACGCAACCCGTCGTGCTCGTAGCTCCAGGCGACAAGTCCCGCAATCCTCTCGCTGTTGTCGTACGGGCTATACGACCATTCGCCGGTCGCCGGGTCGCGAATCCGGGATTCCGGGTAGCCCATCCCGGCCAGGAATTCCCCGAACGACTCCATGGCCAGGTGCACGGGGTAGATGCCGCCATGCAACAGGATGAGGCGCGGCGTCGGACCCGACGCCAGCGTCACAACGTCGGCGGCGCTCAGGTGCTCCGGGTCCAGCGCCAGGATCCGGTCCTCGAGCACATGACCTATCGCCACCCCGCGCAATACCGCGAAATTCCCGGTCTGCGATACCCCGGGCGCCGACCCCGGAGGAGGAATCGTGGCACAGCCGGCAGCGACGAGGCCCAACGCGACGATGAGCAGGTATCTCGACATCCGGGACCGCAGTTTCACCGTCGCTTGTTGGATTTGGGTCATCAGTCAGGGAAATGGGCACCGCGTCCGGTCATTGCCGGCAGTCCACGAACTTGAAATGATAGCCGATTGGCCCCGGCGGTCCCACTTGGGCGCCAGTCGGGGGCTTCGGCGCCGCGAACTGTGGAATATTCCGATTTTCATTCTTTTGGAAAGTGGCTATGCTCCACGCGCAATGATACCGAGTAGTGCACAAACCGCGGGCTTCCGGCGGCGATTGCCCTGACGCGCCACGCGCGAGCCGGTTCGCTTCCAGTCCAGCATGGGGAGAATGCAAATGCGAATGTTCGGTTCTGCTTTGCGTCGGCATCGGCGCAGCGTTGTTGACTGGATGCTCGCGGCCGGAGATGGGCGCCGCGCCACCATCGACTGCGCAGGTGTGCAACGCCAATTGCGACGTCGTCGTGACCGTGACGGATACCAACCCTTGCGTCGTTTCCGTCACCCCGGACATCAAGGTAGAGGGTAATGACCGCATCATTCGCTGGAAAATGGACGACGCCTCGGCCGAGGCGAAATTCCGATTCGCACCCCAGGATGGCGTGCAACTCAAGTCCGCCAGACCCACATGACCAGTTTTCCGGCCAGGGGCCGCAAGGTGGCGGCAAGCAGTTTCACTGGCGCGACAAGAACACGGTGGTCCATAAGTACGAATACGGAATTAACGTCTTCAAGGACAATCCCCATTCCGGGATCACGTGCAAGCTCGACCCAAGGATCTGGAACAGCTGAACGGAGCCCGTTCTCAGGCGGGTAGACACTCAGGAGAGTTGAACGGCGCCTCGCGGATGGCCGTCTTCGCCCGGGTTCGGCGCGCGAAGCGGGGAGCGCGTCGCGGGAAATCAAACACGGGGAGAATGCAAATGCGAACGATGGGCTTGCTATGCGCCGCCTTTGCCGCGGCCGCGTTGGCGGGATGCGGGGGCAGGACGACGATCATGGGCGCCGACGGAAATCAAATGCTCCCTTCCCAGACGTACAAGTGCACGTTGAATGATGATTGCATGATCAGCGTCAAGGTCGTGACGACCGGCGACACCTGCAAGGTCACGATAAACCCCGACCTGGACATTGAGTTGAACAGCAATGGGTTGAGCAGGTGGGTGTCGCATAACATTCGCTGGGTGCTGGACGACGATTCCCAGGACGCAAATTACAGATTTGCGGACGAACCCAAAGGGGTGGTGCTGAAGGACCCGAACGCCGATCCAGAAACCGGAGGCCAGTTCTTCCAGAAGCGGCGGCTGAACAAAGGCCGCGAATACCAGTGGCGCGACCACAACTCCAACACCCAATACTACGGGTACACGATAAACATCATTCAGAAAGGAACCAACAGGGCTTGTCCGCTCGACCCGCGGATCTGGAACAACTGAACCGGAAGGCAGAGAGGACTGGCAGGGGTCGCTGCGGCGGAGTCCGGAAGCCGCGGCGGAGATCAATCCCACGCCTCGAGCCAGGCCCGGACTTCGGCCGTCGCCTCCTCGTAACCAGTATCCGTCCGGACGTCACGGCGGCGTCGAACGCGCGCGCCGCCGGACGCCTCGCGTGCGCGGGTCATCAGTGGCGCGAGAAACGCCTCATCCGCGGGATCGCGCTGCAGGCTGGTCTGCGCCATCAGCGCCTCCGCGGCACCGAAGCACCTCGCCGCCCGAGCCCAGTCCTTGCGCAGCGAAGCAAGTCCGGCGGCGACTTCGAGCGCGCTCTGGCCCGCGGGCTTGGAGCCGATGTCGCCGGCGATAGTCAGGGCCTCCAGCAGCATCGGGCGCGCCCGGTCGCTGTCGCTGCGGCCCACCGCCACCATCGCAAGATTGAGCAGCGTGATGGCAATGCTTTCGCGGTCCCCGATGGTCGCGCGCCAACGCCTGCGCTTGCGCGTAGAGAGGTTCCGCGGCATCGAGATCGCCCTCCATCCGGCAGAGTTGCGCCAGCGTGCAATTGGCCGACACCAGCGCCCGCTGATCGCTGTGGCTCTTCCGCGAGAAGCAGCGCCTGTTCCGCATGGTGCCGGGCCGTAACGAGGTCTCCCTGGCCCATCGCCACACCACCCAGTTCATCGTGGATCATCGCGAGGCGTTGTTCATCTCCGATTTCCCGCGCGACGGCGAGGGCCTCCTCCAGCAGTCCCTGCGCTTCGGCGAAGCGGCCCATGAAGAGGCTGGCCTTGCCGGCCGTGTGCAGCACGCGACATCGCGCCGCGGTTCTTCGGCCGTCCCTCGGAGCGCGCCAGCGCTTCCAGCGTGGCCCGATGCAGCAGCGCCAGCAGTCCGCGGTAGAACATGTAGAAGTTGATCGCGAAGACCAACCGCAAGCCCAGCTCTGCGCCATCTTGCGCCTGGTCGCACCAGGCATGCGCCGCCAGCAGGTTTTCCCCTTCCAGGTCGAGGCGCGCGAGCCACACACCCTGGTTTGGCCCGACGAGTTCCGGACTCGCCCTTTCCGCCATGGCGAGGTAGAACGCCAGATGCCGGGAACGGGCCGCATCCGCCTCCCCCGCGTCGTCGAGCTTGTCCTGCGCATACTGGCGGACCGTCTCCACCAGCCGATAGCGTTGGCCCTCGGCCTCCATGTTGACCAGCGACTTTTCGACCAGCTTCGACAGGAGGTCGACGACGTCCTGCTCGCCGATGCTGCCCGCCGCACCTACCGCTTCCGCGCCTTCGAGGGTCCAGCCGCCGGCGAATACCGCGAGACGGCGCAGCAGCGCGCGCTCGTTTTCGGTGAGCAGGTCGTAGCTCCAGTCGATCAGCGCCCGCAGGGTCTGCTGCCGCGGCATTGCCGTGCGGTTTCCTCCCGCCAGCAGGCGGAAGCGGTCATTCAGGCGCGCCGCGATCGTTTCCACGGACAGCGTGCGCACGCGCGCGGCCGCCAGTTCGAGCGCCAGCGGAATTCCGTCCAGCTGCTGGCAGATGTCCGCCACGGCGGCGGCGTTCTGCTCCGTAAGCTGGAACGACGGCAGCGCCGCCATCGCCCGATCGACGAACAGCAGCACGGCCTCGTACTGCGTCATGGCCGGAAGCGCGACCGCCTTTCCCGGGTCCGGCACGGCGAGCGCCGGCACCGGATAGCGTCGCTTCACCCGAAACCCGCAGCGCCTCGCGACTCGACGCCAGGATCTTCAGATTCGGGCCCGATTGCAGCAACTGCGTCACCAGCTCGGCGCACGCCTGGACCAGATGCTCGCAGTTGTCGAGGACGATGAGCAATCGCCGGTCCTTCGCATACTTGATCAGCGCCTCGACCACCGGGTGACCGGCCTCCTCCTTGACGCCAAGCACGATGGCAACCGATTGCGGCACGAGCCGCGGGTCGGAAAGCGGCGCCAGCTCCACGAACCAGACGCCATCGGGAAAGTCGTCCATGACCTCGGCCGCCAGTTGCTGCGACAACCTTGTCTTGCCGATGCCGCCGGCCCCGCACAGCGTCAGCATCCGTGTGTTGCGCAGCAGTGCGCGTACTTCATCCAGTTCGCGCTTGCGGCCCACGAACGACGTCAACTGCAGCGCCAGGTTGTTCGGCGTCGCCTCCAGCGACCGCAACGCCGGGAAACGACTCGCGCAGCTTCGGGTGCATGAGCTGATAGATGCGCTCCGGGCTCGCCAGGTCGCGCAGGCGCACCTGCCCAGATCGCGCAGCGTTGCCTGGGGCGGCAGCCGGTCGGCGACCAACGCGGCAACGGCCTGCGACAACAGCACCTGGCCGCCATGCGCGGCATTGGAGATGCGCGCGGCGCGGTTGACGACGTTGCCGAAGTAGTCGTTGTCGCGGTGCTCGGCCCGGCCGGCATGCAGGCCGCAGCGCACGCGAATCGCGACGCCGCCGGTGGCCGCGGGGTCGCTCAGGCCCTGCTGCATCGCCAATACCGCGGCGACGGCATCCGAGGGGTCGTCGAACACCGCGTGGACTCCGTCGCCGCTCGTCTTCACGACGACACCCCGGTTGCCCTCGACCACGTCCCGCGCAATCGCGTCGTGGCGAGCCAGCGCCAGACGCATCCGCTCGGGATCCCGCTCCCAGAGCTGGCTGCTGCCTTCGATGTCCGTGAACAGAAAGGTGGTGATGGCCGACAGTACTTCCACGCCAGGACCCCATTTGCGCATGAGATGCGCTGGACACGAAGTGTACCGGCGCGAGGGAGAGTCCACTAGCGGCCCCGTGCGCACCGATCGCGCCTTGGCAACAGGGCGACGTCCGCCTGCGATACAGCGGGCGGGAGGCCGCCGCCCATTGCGTTTACCGCGACGGCCCGCTATCGTCCGGAACGCGATCGGTGCCCCAAGGGAATCGATATCCCGGGCAATTCAACGTAAGGAGGAGACGCATCATGAAAATCGGAAACCTTCGGCGCCGGACCGTTCTGGCCGCGCTGGCAGCCGCATTGGCCGCAGGCTTCGTCGCCAATGCGAACGCGCAGACGCGCACGTTCAGCTTCGCCTACGACCAGCCGAACACCACCGCTTACGGCATCGCCGCCAACATCTTCGATGCCAAGCTCAAGGAGCTGAGCAAGCGGCACGATGAGCATCAACCAGTTTCCCGGCGCGCAATTGGGCCAGGAGCCGCAGATGCTGCAGAAGATGCGCGCCGGCGACATCGACTTCGTCATCACTTCCACGGCCAACGCGTCGACCCTGGCGCCGCAGGCCGGCGTGCTTTCGCTGCATTTCATCTTTCGCGACCAGGCGCATCTCGCCAAGGCGCTGGCCGACCCGGCCATCACAGCGGCGTTCCGCGACATGGTCAAGGACCAGGTGCAAGGCGCGCAGGTGCTCGGCCTGATGACGATGGGCATGCGCAACATGTACAGCAAGAAGGAAATCAAGTCGATCGAGGACGTCAAGGCGCAGAAGGTGCGGGTGCAGGCGACCAAGACCGAGGACACGCTGTTCCCGGCCTATGGCGCGCAGACGGTGCACATGCCGTTCGGCGAGGTCTACACGTCGCTGCAGACGGGCGTCGTCAACGTGGCCGAGAACGGCGTCAACGTCTACCTCGCCAACAAGCACTATGAAGTGGCGCCGATCCTGTCGATGACCGAGCACGAGGCCAACAACAACTGCATCTGGGTCAGCGACAAGACCTGGAACAGCCTGACGCCGCAGCAGCAGGGCTGGGTGCAGGCGGCGGCCGCGGAAGTCGGCAAGGTCGAGCCCGCGATGGCGCTTAAGCTGGAGAAGGATTCGGCGGACAAGCTGAAGACCATGGGCGTCAAGGTCGTCGACAACGTCGACAAGACGGGATTCATGAAGGCCTCGGCTCCCGTCACGGACCAGCTGGCCGCGGAACTCGGTCCGCACGCGGTCAAGATCCTGAAGCTCGTTCGCGACGTCAAATAGGAAAGGACCGGTTCGCAGGGGGCGCCGCAGCGCGTCCCCGGCGGTCGATCGTCCTGCCCATCCCGCCGATGCCGCACCTTCCCTAGATGGCCAATTTCCGCGCGTTGATCCTGCAGCGCCACCGCCACCTCAAGTGGAAGGCGTTCGACATGCCTCGAGGCCGCGCTGATGGTCCTGTGCGGCGTGTGCATCTTCATGTTCACGCTGACGGTGTTCTGCGACGTCGTCACGCGAACGCTCGGCGCGCCGTGGCTGTGGCTGCAACAGGTCACCACGGCATTCTTCGCGTGGGGCGTGTTCGTCGGGATGGCGGCCGCGACGCGCCGCAACGACCACTTCTACCTGACCGAGATCACCAAGAGGATGACCGGCGGGCCGCGCACGTTCATCGAGGTTGCCAATCGCCTGGTCGTGCTGATCGTGTCGGGCCTGCTCATCTGGTTCGGCTGGAAGAATGCGGTCCTCGACATGGGCTCGTTCCGCATGCCGTCGCTGCTGCCGCTGGCGGTGTACACGGCGATCGTCCCTGCGGCCGGCGTGCTGATCGGGCTGTTCACGATCGAGCAGCTCGTCAACGGCTGGAAGCACGGATTCGAGGGCCCCGAGGACCGCGACAACATGCCGGAGATGGTCGAATGAAAGTCGGGGCGCTCGCCGATGACCGCGGCGCCATGCTGATCCTGATGGGCGTGCTGTTCCTGGGCTTCGGCTACATGGGCGTGCCGGTGTCGTTCGCGCTGATGGCCGGCGTGTTCGTCGCGACCGCGTTCACGCCGGTCAGCCTGCAGTCGATGGTCGGCCAGCTGTTCCACGGCATCGATTCCGAGACGCTGCTGGCCGTTCCGTTCTTCCTGCTGGTCGGCGAGCTGATGGCGTCGTCCGACGTCGTGGACCGGATGATCCGGCTGTCGCAAACGCTGGTCGGCCACCTGCGCGGCGGATTGGCGCAGGTCGTGACCCTGTTCAGCATGTTCTTCGCCGGCATCTCGGGCTCCTCGGTCGCCGACGTCGCGATCCTGACCCGCACGGTCGCGCCGCAGATGGGCAAGGAAGGCTACGACCGCGCCTTCACCGCTGCGCTGATCGCCTCGGCGTCGACGATGGCCAACCTGATTCCGCCTTCCATCATGGCGGTGGTCTACGGCGCGACCGGCAACGTGTCGATCGGCGGCCTGTTCCTCGCGGGCGTCGTGCCGGGCGTCCTCATCGGCATCGGCCTCATGATCTACAGCTACTTCTGGGGACCGGTCGGCGTGATGAAGAAGCGCGCGCCGTTCACGGAAGTCGCGGTCGCCGCGCGAGGCGCCGCGCTGCCGCTGATCATTCCGGTCATCATCATGGGCGGCATCCTGACCGGCTGGTTCACGCCGACCGAAGCCGGGATGGTCGCCTGCGTCTACATTCTCGTCGTGCTGATCCCGGTGTTGCGCCCGACGCATGTCCGGGAACTGCCGCGCGACTTCATGTACGCCGGCCTGCTCTATTCGCTGCCGCTCGCGGCCGTGGCCGGCGCCTCGGCGTTCGGCTGGATGGTCGCGTACCTGCAGGGACCGGACATCGTCGCCGGCTACATCACGGCAATTGCCGGCACCAACCCCGCGCTGATCATGTTCCTGCTGGTCGTGCTGTTCGTGATCGTCGGCGACTTCATCGACGCCGTGCCCGCGATCATCATCTTCATGCCGATCATCACCAAGCTGACGCAGGTCGCGAACATCAATCCGCTGCACATGGGCGTGGTGGTCATCACGACGCTGGTGTTCGGGCTGATCACGCCACCCTACGGGCTGTCGCTGCTGGTGGCGTCGAAATACGTCGGCGTCGGATTCGGCCGGGCGGTGGTGCGCTCGTTGCCGCTGTACGGCGTATTCTTTCTCACCATTGCATTCGTCGTGATGTTTCCGGACATCGTGCTGTGGCTGCCCAAGCTGCTGCTGCCCGAGTCGGTCGGGTGCTTCAAGAGCCCGACCGGCGTCGGGTACATTTGTCCCAAGTGACCTGTGAACGAGGTGCTCTCCGCCATGAACACAACCGCTGACCTCCGCCTGCCCTTCGCCGTGCGCCCGCTGTCGCCGCGTCTCGGCGCCGAATTGTCGGGCGTCGACGCTGGCCGACGACATGTCCGATGACCTGTTCCGCGCGATCTACGCGGCATTCCTGCGCTACCAGGTGCTGCTGTTTCCGCCGCAGGACGTGCCGCCCGGCCGCCAGGTCGCGTTTGCCCGGCGCTTCGGGGAAGTGCAGATCCATGTGATGAACCAGTATCACGCCGACGGCTATCCCGAGCTGTACCGGCTGTCCAATCTCGACGAGAACGGCAAGCCCAACGGGCACCACCCGGACAAGGGAACGCTCGAATGGCACACCGACGGCTCGTGGTCGCGCGTCACCGGCCAGGCGACGATCATCTATGGCGAAGTCATGCCCGAAGACCGGCGGCGAGACACATTTCTGCGACATGTACGGCGCGTACGAGCGCCTCGATCCCGCATGGAAGGCGCGCATCGCCGGCTTGCGCGCCGTGCACAACCTGGACTTCTCGCGCACGCGCCGGCACGGCGAGGACCCCATGACCGACGAGCAGCGGCTGGCCAAGCCGCCGGTGGACCAGCCCATCGTGCGCACGCATCCGGAGACCGGCCGCAAGTGCATCTACCTGGGCGATCACGCGGAGTACATCGTCGGCATGCCCTATGCCGAAGGACGCGCGCTGATCGAGGAACTGAACAAGCTCGCCGTGCATCCGGACCTCACCTACGAACATCACTGGACGCCGCGGCGAGCTGATCCTGTGGGACAACCGCTGCGTGATGCATCGCGCCACGCGCGTACGACCCGGCCACGCAGGGACGCGTGATCCGCCGCTGCACGGTGCTGGGCGAAGTGCCCGTGTAGCAGGTTCGCGCGCGCTTCGCGAACTCGTCGACAGCCTTCCGGACAATGAAAGAAAAGTCGGTCAAGCCTGCAAGCATCGCGGCACAGGCGCTGGGCTGGGTGGACGACACGACGCGCGCGATCGCGCCGCCGATCCACACGTCGACGACCTTCATCCGCGACCCGGACAACCAGTACCGCTCCGGCCGCATCTACGCGCGCGACCACAACCCGACGTTCGATCAGGCCGAGGCCGTGCTGACCGCGCTCGAAGGCGGACACGCGTCGCTGCTGTTTGCATCAGGCATGGCCGCGGCGACCGCCGTGTTCCTGTCGCTGGCGCCCGGCGATCACGTGCTGGCGCCAAAGGTCATGTACTGGTCGCTGCGCAACTGGCTGACCAACGTTCGCGACGCAGTGGGGACTTGCGCGTCGAATTCATCGACATGACCGACATCGACGTCGTTCGCGCAGGCGCTGCAGCCCGGCCGAACGCGGCTGGTCTGGATCGAAACACCGGCCAACCCGCTGTGGTCGATCAGCGACATCGCAGCCAGCTGCCAGCTCGCGCATGCCGCGGGCGCGCGGTCGCCGTCGATTCGACCGCGGCGACGCCGGTGCTGACGCGTCCGTTGGACCTGGGTGCGGACCTGGTCATGCACTCCGCGACCAAGTACCTGAACGGCCATTCGGACGTGATCGCCGGAACGCTGACGACGCGCGAGGATTCGGCGCAGTGGCAGCGAATCCGGTCCATTCGCGCGCAGTTGGGCGGCGTGCTCGGACCGTTCGAGGCATGGCTGCTCACGCGTGGCATGCGCACGCTGTTCCCGCGCGTGCGCACTGCGTGCGCGAGCGCGCAGGCCATCGCCGAACACTTCACCGGACATCCGCGGATAGCGGAAGTGCTCTATCCCGGCCTGCCCGGCGTTCGCGGACATGATGTCGCCGCCAGGCAGATGCATGGCGGTTTCGGCGGCATGCTGTCGATTCGTCTGCGCGGCGGAGGCGCGGTCTCGGGCGAGGCCGCGGCCATCGCCACGGCGGCGCACGTCGAGCTGTGGAAGCGCGCCACGTCGCTGGGCGGCGTCGAGAGTCTGCTCGAGCATCGCGCCAGCATCGAAGGGGCGGGCACGCCGGTTCCCGCCGACCTGTTGCGCCTTTCGGTCGGCATCGAAGATGCAGGCGACCTCATCGCCGACCTCGAAAGCGCGCTCGCCAGCGCGCGCTGATCCGTGCCGTCGGCTGAACGCGAAGGACGCGCTGTGATTGACCCGGTAACGGCCAAGACGTGGCTGCACAACAGCGGCATGTCCGTGCTGCTGATTCTGCTGGTCGCCATTGTGTTCGTCATCCCGGTCATCGCGCCGGGCGTTTCCAACACGAAGCTGCTCTGGGACATCCTCCTGACGCTGATTCTCGTCAGCGGCGTCGCCGCAGTCGCCGAGCATCGCAGATTGGCCGTCGCGCTGGCGCTGCTCTGCCGTGGTCGTGATCGCGCTGGCGGTGAGCGAAGCGCTGGCGCCGGCATGGCAGGCGCGGGAGCTCCGCTCGCTGGCGACGATGGGCGCCTTCCTGTTGCTGGCGTTCGCCGTGGGAATCAACGTCTTCGCGTTCGGTCACGCCAGTCAGCGACCGTGTCTTCGGCGCGCTCGTGTTGTACCTGCTGTTGGGCGTCCTCTGGGCGGTCGCGTATCAGCATCGTGGAAAGGCTGCTGCCCGGCGCCTTTGCCGGGCACACGGACGAGAGCGGCGGCTTGGCGGACTGGGCCTACTTCAGCTTCGTCACGCTGACCACGGTCGGGTACGGCGACATCACGCCGGTGGCACTGGGCGCGCGCTCGCTGTCCATGCTGGAAGCGCTGGTCGGCCAACTCTATCCGGCGGTCATCATCGCCCGCCTCGTCTCACTGCAGGTCGGTTCGAAATGACTGGCTCCAAAACGCCGCGGCGGGGATCGTCCCCGCCGCGCGCGCAGGATTCCAACGGTCACTTCTGCAGCGTGGCTTCCTCGATCAGCACCTTGTACGAATAGCCGGATCCCAGGTCCTTGTCGGTGTGCACGACGCCCTTGACCAGGACGACGGCGCCGATCTGCGTTTCGTCCTTGGTCGTCACGACGACGTCGTTGGTGCCGTCGGCCGCCGAGCCCGTGCCGTCGCGCAGGTGGATCCAGTTCTTGTCCATGACTCCGGGCGTGAACTTCACCACCTTGCCGCGGACCACGACCGTCTTGTCCTTGAGATCGGTTCTCTTGCGCACGACCTCGGCCACCGTGCGCGCATCCGGTCCGGTGGCCTTGGCGACCTTGACGTCGCCGACGTCGGCCGCCTTGCTCACGCCTGCGTGCACGGCCGCCATGTCGCTGCCGGGCGCGTGCGCCGCGGCGCCGGTTCCCGCCAGCGAACCGAAGGCGATCTGGTCGAATTTCCGCTTCAGCGTCTTGCTCTCGAAGTTGGCCATCATCGTTACGTTCTCGATGGTTACCTCCGAGCCCACCTTGACCGGGGCCTTGTTGACCGCAGCCCACATTTCGCCATTGCCGGTCTTCAGGCGCAGGTAGGTATAGGTTTCGACGTCCTTGACCTCAAGCACCTTGCCCTTGATGGACGCAGGCGCGGCGACCGCGGGGGCCGGCGGCGCGGGCTTGGCCGGCGCCGACGTGTCGGCGGCCGCGGCAATGCCCGCGTTGATTCCAAAACAGAACAATGTGGCGACGGCCACCAGGGATTGCCTCATTTCCATCTCCATTCATAGCTGAATCGGTGATTTCGAACGTGAACCGCATTCACGTCAACCGACAATTGTAGCTTCCTTGACGCACCGCAATAATTTTCTGGCTGCCGGATTCCCGGGAATAGGGAAGCCAGCAACACTGTTTGCCCAATTTGCGCGACGAATGCAGCCGATCGGGGAGTCGCTTTCAACGCCGCATTTTTCGTCGGTAGCGCGCGCCAAGTGTTATGTTAGTGCGTTTACCGCGGCGCGCTTCGCGCGCCGCACCCGGCAAGCACGTCACACAATGGAGACAACAATGACCAAGATGGCAAGCAGGTTCGCAGTAACGTCGGCCCTCGTAATCGCCGGCGCGGTGGGGCTGCTGGCGAGCTGCGCGACGATGTCGCCGATGATGGGGGGCCAGAAGATCACACTGGACGGCGCGAGCGAAGTTCCTGCGGTTGCGACACCGCCACCGGCACCGCGACCGTCGACATCAAGTCTGATCGTTCGGTGACCGCATCTGTCACCGTATCCGGAATGACGCCCACCGCATCGCACATCCACGAAGCCGCGGCAGGCGCCAACGGACCCGTGATCGTGCCGTTCGTGAAGACCGGCGACAACACGTTCGCCGCGGCGGAAGGCGCCAAGCTGACCGAAGCACAGTACGAGAGCTACAAGGCGGGCAAGCTGTACGTCAACGTGCACAGCGCCAAAAATCCCGGCGGCGAAATACGCGGACAGCTGAAGGGCAATTGATCGCGCTTCAAGTATCGGTTGGGCGCGGAAACGCCGGCTGACGCTCGATAGTTGCCGCGGCCGGCGGGCTCAGCGCATGCCCACCTTGGCATGCGCAATGACGCTCGCCGCGTCGCGGGGCGCGGCGCGCCAATACGGCTTGGGTGCCTGGATCTGGCCGCCGAGCAGCGCGGCCGCGTGCCATGGCCACCGCGGGTTCCATAGCATCGCCCGCGCCAGCGCCACCAAGTCGGCATCGCCCGCCTTCACGATCGCGTCGGCCTGCAGCGCGTCCGTGATGAGGCCCACGGTCATGGTCGGGAGCTTCGTCGCCGCGCGGATGGCGCGCGCCAGCGGCACCTGGTAGCCCGGACCCACCGGAATTTTCTGCGCCGGCGAGATGCCGCCGCTCGACACGTCGATCCAGTCGCACCTTAGCGCCTGCAGCCGATGCGCCAGTGCGAGCGAGTCGTCGAGCGACCAGCCGCCGTCAACCCAGTCGGTCGCGGAAATGCGCACGCCGAGCGGCTTCTCCGGCGGCCACGCCGCGCGCACGGCGGCGAAAACGTCCAGCGGAAAGCGTACGCGGTTGTCGAACGAGCCGCCGTAATTCGTCGTCGCGCCGATTCGACAATGGCGACAGGAACTCGTTGAGCAGGTAGCCGTGGGCCATGTGCAGTTCGATCGCGTCGATGCCGACGCGCAATGCCCGTCCCGCGGCGGCGACGAACTCGCGCTTGATCCGCTGCATCTCCGGCAGTGTCGACCGACTCGCGGCGGCGGCTTCGTGTTCCGACTGCGCGATCGGCGAAGGCGCGAGAGGCGTCCAGCCGCCCTGCTCGATCGGGATCAACTGCCCGCCGTCCCATGGCTTGTGCGACGAAGCCTTGCGTCCCGCGTGCGCCAGCTGTAGCGCGACCGGCATTGCGGGCGCGTTGGCGCGCGCGATCGCAAGCCGTTGCTGCATCGCCTGCTCGCACCCATCGTCGTACAGTCCGAGGCAGCCGTGAGTGATCCGGCCGATGGCCGAAACCGCCGTGGCTTCGATCGTGAACATGCCCGCCCCCGACTGCAGCATCTGTCCCCAGTGGATGTCGTGCCAGTCCGACGCGCGGCCATCGTCAGCCGAGTACTGGCACATCGGCGAGACGACGATGCGATTGGCAAGTTTCAGTTCGCGCAGCGCGAACGGCGAAAATAGTGCGGGAGGCATGGACCTCTCATTGGTGAGCTTGACAAGAACTGGAACAACAGAGCCGGACAATGCATGATCGGCGTCAATTCCGCCGGTACCGTCAGTGCGCGCAGAATCGCAATACGACAATCGATGAGGTTAACATGAGCTATCGCAGTCTTCTCGTCCAGGTCGACGACAACGACCAGAGCGACCGCCGCATTCGCGTGGCGGCCAGGTTGGCGCGGGCGCATGGCGCCGACCTGCACGGGATCTATGTCACTCCCGCCCGCGAGATGACGCCGTTCACGTCGGCGATGCTCCCCAACTCCGTGGTCGAGAATCGCCTGCGCGAGACCGGCGATGCGCAGGCTGGCGCCGAGAAGCGCTTTCGCGCCGGCGCGGCGGCAGAGCAACTGACCGCGGTGACGTGGAGCGCGCCGGCGGGACCGGCGCTCGAAGCGGCCATCCTGAATATGCGTCGTGTCGACATTGGCGTGGCCGGTCAGCCGTTTCCCGAGGACCCGGACGCGGCATTCGCCGGCGACGTCCTGTACGGCATGCTGATGCAGGCAGGCAGGCCATTGCTGATCGTGCCGTATCTCGGCGATTTCCCCGTCGTCGGCCGGAACGTACTCATCGCGTGGAAGGAGACGCGCGAATCGGCGCGCGCGGTCAGCGACGCGCTCCCGTTTCTGAAGCGGGCCGACAATGTGGTCGTGATGCCGGTTTCCTCGCCGGGCGGCAGCGTTGCGGAAGACGCCGCTGTCCGGGTCCGGAATCGCGGACTATCTCGCTCGGCACGGCATCACCGCGCGGGTGCGCGCCGAGATTGCCGACGACATCGATGTCGGCAACCTGCTGCTGTCGAGGGCATCCGACCTGGCAACCGACATGATCGTGATGGGAGGCTACAGCCGGGCCAGGCTCGCGGAGCGCGTAGCGGGCGGTGTGACCCGCCTCATTCTCCAGTCGATGACGGTGCCGGTGCTGATGTCGCATTGACGCGCGCAAGCCGCACCGCCAACACGGGTCCAGAACTACTTCATTTCCGGCGCCGCAGGGTCCGCAGCAAATTACTAGAGCGCTTACCTAAGCTGCGCACCCAAAGTGACTAAGCAGTCGCCTTCGCCTTGCGTCCGGGCGCAACTGGCGGGACATAACCAGACACCCGGCATTGCCATGCGTCGATCTGTTTACCATTCTCAAAGCGGGTCAACCTGCAAACTATAATGTCTCCCGTCGCAGCGAGGCCAGAAAGCCGCTGCTGCACCATTGCAAGTGGCAAGCCCATTTCCTTGGCAATTTCCAAGTCAAGGCGCTGGCCATACTTCTTCAGACACTTCAGTGTTTCAATCACGGTACGCTTCCTCGGTTGATGCAAAGGGTGGGCAACCCGCGCTCAAGCGGATCACGCCTTACTTTGATAATGAGAGCGTTCTGGTGCGTAGCTCGTTTCCTCGGGCGAATTTAGCCGGGTTAGCAGGACCGGCAAAACGGCCACCCGCGTCGCAAAAAAATGCGAAAGGGGCCGCGTCGATCTGACGCAACCCCTTGAAGTATCTGGCTCCCCGACCTGGGCTCGAACCAGGGACCTGCGGATTAACAGTCCGTCGCTCTACCAACTGAGCTATCAGGGAATTGAGCCCAATATTATAGCTTTTCAGCGGATTCGGGTCAATTACACCCCCCGTACTTGGGGTGGACCGGCAATAATGCACCCACGCTGCCGTACCCCCGTCCGGCGGCACGTGGGGCCCTTGGATGACGACGCATCCATTTGCGTTGAACCGCTCACATCGCGTACGGTATCGCACGATGTCCGAGCATGCCCTCCCCGCCACGGCCACGCCAACCAATCGCGACGCGCATCGCGG
Source organism: uncultured beta proteobacterium (assembly GCA_963782625.1). Taxonomy (GTDB): domain Bacteria; phylum Pseudomonadota; class Gammaproteobacteria; order Burkholderiales; family Casimicrobiaceae; genus VBCG01. Next base: position 29,574 of record CAWAKN010000013.1, read on the forward strand.
CCGCCTGTTCCGCAAGTACCTGCTGCTCATCCTGACGCTCGTCACCGGCGCCCTGCTCACGTCGGGGGCGATCAGCATCTATTTCTCGTATCAGGAAATCAAGACGGCCCTGTCCAACCTGCAGCATGAGAAGGCGGTCGCGGCGGCTTCCAGGATCGAGCAGTACATCCACCAGATCGAGCAGCAGCTGGCCTACGCCGCGCTGCCGCAGCTCGACGCCTCCGACGTCGAGTTGCGGCGTATCGAATTTCTGAAACTGCTCCGCCAGGCGCCGGAAGTGACGGACATCGCGCAGCTGGATGCGAGCGGTCGCGAGCAGATCGCCGTGTCCCGTCTGGGCATGGACATCATCAATTCGGCCAAGGACCGCTCACAAGAACCCGCATTCCGCAACGCGCGGAAAGGCAAGCCGTGGTTCGGACCGGTGTATTTCCGCAAGGAAACCGAGCCGTACATGACCATCGCCATTCGTTCCGGAAGTGAAACGGGACCCGTGACCGTTGCCGAAGTCAATCTCAAGTTCATCTGGGATGTCGTCTCGCGCATCAAGATCGGCGACAAGGGCAAGGCGTATGTGGTCGACCGCAACGGTTTCCTGATTGCCGATCCGGATATCGGACTGGTGCTGCGCAAGACCGACCTCGCGAACCTGCCCCACGTGAAGGCCGCGCACGACGAAAACGGGCCCGATGCCGCCGCCATGCTGTCCAAGGATCTGACGGGCACCGACGTGCTGACCTCGGTGGCGGCCATCGAGCCACTAGCCTGGAGCGTTTTCGTCGAGCAACCGGTGCAGGAAGTGTACGAGAAGGTGTACACGTCGATCCTGCGCACCGGCCTCCTGCTGCTCGCCGGCCTGGTGATATCCGCGCTGGCCGCGCTGGCGCTCGCACGCAGCATGGTGCAGCCGATCCGGATTCTGGACGAAGGTGCGCGCCGCATCGGCGACGGCGACCTGGATCAGAAGATCCGCATTCGGACGGGCGACGAACTGGAGGCGCTGGCAGACCAGTTCAATCGCATGACCGGGCAATTGAGCGAGTCCTATGCGGGGCTGGAGCGCAAGGTCGACGAACGCACCCGGGAGCTGACGAACTCACTCGAGCAGCAGACAGCGATCAGCGAAATACTGCGGGTGATATCGAGTTCGCCGACGGACGTGCAGCCGGTGCTGACCGCCGTCGCGGAGCGTGCCGCACACCTTTGCGATGCGCCTTACGCGCGGATCATGCTGATCGATGGGGACGCGCTGAACCCGGCGGCCGAATTCCCGAGCGAACCGGGTCCGGACGCTTTGCCCGTGCCGCTCGACAGGACTTCGCTGACCGGTCGCGCGGCGATCGATCGCAAGACCGTTCATATCGAGGACATCGTTCCGCTCGTCGACACCGAGTTTCCGGGCGCACGCGCAAACATTCAGCGGCTGGGGTGCCGCACTGTGCTCGCCGTGCCGCTGGTCCGCGAAGGCGGTGCGTATGGCGGCATCTTCCTCTACCGTCGCGAACCGAGACTGTTTGCGCCCGACCAGGTCGCGCTCGTCGAGACATTTGCGCGGCAGGCCGCAATCGCCATCGACAATGTGCGGCTTTTCAACGAGACCAGGGAGGGCCTGGAGCAGCAGACCGCCATCAGCGAAATTCTGCGCGTGATATCGACATCGCCGGCCGACATGCAGCCGGTGCTGAATGCCGTTGCCGAGCGCGCGTTGAAGCTCTGTGACGCCGCGCAGACGGTCGTCGCGCTGGTTGAGGGCGAGAACATGCGCTGGGTGGCGGCGGGAACCGCCACCCTCCCAACAGCCGTAGGTGATGTACTCCCCATCAGCCGTGGCCTGGTCGCGGGCCGGGCCATCGTCGACAAGACGACCATTCACATCAAGGACCTCGCGCTGGAATCCGAGGAAGAGTACCCGGGTGGGCGCGAAATGCAGCGACGGCTTGGACATCACACGTTGTTGGCCGTGCCGTTGATGCGCGAGGACCACGCGATCGGTGCCATCGCCCTGTGGCGGATGGAAGCCCACCTGTTCTCGGAAAAACAGGTTGCGCTGGTCCAGACATTTGCACGCCAGGCCGCCATCGCCATCGAAAATGTGCGACTGTTCAACGAAACCAAGGAGGGCCTCGAGCAGCAGACCGCCATCAGCGAAATCCTGCGCGCCATTTCGAGTTCGCCGACGGACGTCCAGCCCGTGCTCGACGCAATCGCCGACCGCGCCGTGAACCTTTGCGGCGCGTCGGCGGCATCGATCCACTTGACCGACGGCAACGTGCTGCGCCACGTCGCGTCCATGGGCGAGTCGCCCGAGGAAGCCGCCGCAACCGCTGTGCTGCCGATCAGCCGCGAATCGATTTCCGGCCGTGCGGTGCTGGAGCGCAAGACCATTCACGTTCACGACGTGCTGGGCGACGCGCGGGAGTATCCGGTCGGCGCCGAGATCTCGCGCCGTCTCGGCAACCGCACGCTGCTCGTCACGCCGCTATATCGGGAGGGCGTGCCTTTCGGAGCCATCATGCTGCGCCGCCGGGAAGTGCGCCCGTTCAGCGAGCGCGAAATCGCGCTGTTGCAGACTTTTGGCGATCAGGCGGCGATCGCGATCGAGAATGTCCGCCTGTTCAACGAAACCAAGGAGGCGCTGGACCAGCAGCGAGCGGCTGGCGAAGTGCTCTCAGCGATCAGCAATTCGATCGCCGACACGTCACCCGTCTTTGAAACAATTCTCAACTCTTGCGAGCGGCTGTTCACGGGCAAGTTGGCGGTGATCGACCTGGTCGGTGACGACGGCCTGGTCCATCTCGGCGCCTATCACGGTCCCAACCAGGACGATGTAAGGCACGTCTATCCGCACCCGGTCGACGAAACCAGCGCCACCGGCCGCGCCATCGCGACCCGCGGCGTCGTGCATTTTGCAAGCCTCGACGAGGTCCCCGCCAACGCCCGCACCGCATTCCAGGTCTTCGGAATCAAGGCGGCCATCGGCGCACCGATGATGTGGGAAGGCAGGGGAATAGGCGCAATCTGGGTCGCGAGAGACTACGCCGGCCCGTTTTCCGACAAGGACATCGCGCTGCTGAAGACGTTCGCCGACCAGGCGGTGATCGCGATCCAGAACGCGCGCCTCGTGAACGAGACCAAGGAGGCGCTCGACCAGCAGCGCGCCTCGGGTGAAGTGCTCGCGGCGATCAGCAGCTCGATCGCGGATACGTCGCCGGTGTTCGATCGCATCCTGACCAGTTGCGAGCGACTTTTCGCCGGCAAGGTGATCGCCATCGAAGTTGTCGGCGACGACGGAATACTGCGCATCGGGGCCTTTCGCGGGCCCGCCGCGGACCAGAAAGACTACGTCGTCGGCCCGATCGTCGCCGGAGCGTCCATCAGCGCCAACGCCATCCTCTCTCGGGCCGTGGAACACGTCCCGGACGTCGCCGCGGACGCGAACGTTCCGCGACACAGCCGCGTCGGCTATGCATCGGTCGGCGTGCGCGCGGTGATCATCGCGCCCATGCTCTGGGAAGGGAATGGCATTGGCGCAATCAGTGTCGGCCGCGAGAATCCCGGGCCCTTCACTGAAAAGGACATCGCGCTGCTGCGAACGTTTGCCGACCAGGCGGTGATCGCGATCCAGAATGCGCGCCTGTTCCGCGAGATCCAGGACAAGAGCCGGCAGCTCGAGGTCGCCAACCAGCACAAGTCGGAATTCCTGGCCAACATGTCGCACGAGCTGCGCACGCCGTTGAACGCCATCATCGGCTTTTCCGAAGTGCTGCTGGAGCGCCTTTTCGGGGACATCAACGAAAAGCAGGATGATTACCTGAAGGACATCCACTCCTCCGGCAGGCACCTGCTCAACCTGATCAACGATATCCTGGATCTGTCCAAGGTCGAGGCCGGGCGGATGGAACTGGACCTGTCCACCTTCGACCTGCCGTCCGCGATCGCCAACGCCTTGACGCTCATTCGCGAGCGCGCGCAGAAGCACGGCATCGCGATTGCCCAGAACGTGGAGCCCGAACTTGGCAACGTGGTCGCCGACGAGCGCAAGTTCAAGCAGATTCTCCTCAACCTGTTGTCCAACGCGGTCAAGTTCACGCCGGACGGCGGGCGCATCGACGTGGGCGCCCGGCGCCAGGGCGACAACATCATGATCGCCGTGCACGATACGGGCATCGGCATCGCCCCGGAGGAGCAGGAGGCCGTATTCGAGGAATTCCGCCAGGTCGGGAGCAACTACACGAGCAAGCAGGAGGGCACCGGGCTCGGATTGGCCCTCACCCGCCGCTTCGTCGAGTTGCATGGCGGACGGATCAGCGTCGACAGCAAGCCTGGCCAGGGCTCGACGTTCACCTTCACTCTGCCGATAAAGCCATGAGCCTCATACTGATCGTCGAAGACAACGACAAGAACCTGAAACTCGTTCGCGACGTGCTGCAGGTCAAGGGCTACTCGACGATCGAGGCGGGCAACGCAGAGGACGGCATCGTTCTTGCGCGCGAGCGAAAGCCCGATCTCATCCTGATGGATATCCAGTTGCCGGGCATGAATGGCATCGAGGCGATCGGCGTCCTGCGCGCGGATCCGTCCACGGCGGACATTCCAGTCGCCGCGGTCACCGCGTCGGTGATGCAGCATGACCGCAACAAGATCACCGAGGCCGGCTTCAACGCCTACGTGGGCAAGCCGATCAACCTGAACGAGTTCCTGGCCACGGTGCGCAGGCTGCTGGAAGGCCCATCCAAGTGAGGTTCCCGCAATGAGCACGGCGGCGAAGGTGCTGGTGGTCGACGACACGCCCAACAACGTGAAACTCCTCGGCGACGTGCTTGCCGTCAGGGGCTACGCGGTGACGACCGCGGCATCCGGCGAAGAGGCGCTGGCGAAGATCGCTTCGGAACCGCCCGACCTCGTGCTGCTCGACGTGATGATGCCCGGCCTCTCCGGTTACGACGTATGCCGCCGCATCCGCGCCGAGGCAGGGACGGCGCTGCTGCCCGTCGTGCTTGTCACTGCACTGGACCCGGACCAGGAACGGGTCAAGGGCATCGAAGCGGGCGCTGACGACTTCCTGAGCAAGCCGATCAATCAGGGCGAACTGTTCGCGCGCGTGCGCTCGCTGCTGCGGATCAAGGCGCTCCAGGACGAAGTCCGGCACCAGGCCGCCGAACTTCAAACGTGGAACGCGCAGCTCAAAGACCGCGTCGACGAGCAGGTCGCGCAGATCGACCGGTTGGGCCAGCTGCGGCGCTTCTTCTCGCCGAGTGTCGCGGATGCGATCACGTCCGGTGGGGAGAAGTCGATCCTGAGCCCGCATCGCCGCGAGATCTGCTACGTGTTCCTCGATCTGCGCGGCTTCACGGCCTTCACCGACGTCGCCGAACCCGAGGAAGTCGAAGGCGTGCTGCGCGAATTCCACGCCGCGATGGGAACGCTGGTCACACGCTGCGAAGGCACGGTCGATCGCTTTGCGGGCGACGGCATCCTGATTTTTTTCAACGATCCGCTGCCGATCCCCGATCCCGCCCTTCGCGCGGCGCGGATGGCGCTGGAGATGCAGGCCGCGTTCGCGCCGCTGCGCGCCCGCTGGCTCAAGTCCGGACACGATCTCGACCTGGGGATCGGCATGGCGCAGGGCTTCGCCACGCTGGGCGCGTTCGGCTTCGAGGGCCGCTGGGACTACTCGGCGATCGGTGGCGTGGTCAACCTCGCCGCGCGTCTATGCGACGAAGCCAAGGGCGGGCAGATCCTCATCAATCGCCGCATGCGCGCGGCGCTGGACGACGCCGCCGAGACATTGCCCGCGGGTCCCATGTCGCTCAAGGGCTTCGCGCAGCCCGTCGAGGCATTCATCCTGGCGGCGATGACATCCTGACCGGCGCAGCGGGGCTTATTCCGAGCCCGGCCTTCCCTTCTGCTGCCGTCTTCCGATGACCGTCGTGCGCGCGCCCGTCACGCTGTCGACGTCAAGGTGCGGCGCGGCAAGGCGCAGGTAGTGAAACATCGACCACAGCGTCAGGATGGCCGCGACCCACAGCGCGAACGTTCCCAGCACGGGCGTCGGCAGACCTGGAATGAGCGGCTCCCACAGCAGCAGCGCAATGATCGCCGTCATCTGCGCTGCGGTCTTGACCTTGCCGACGAAGGCGACGGCGACGTTCTTGGTCTTGCCCAGCTGCGCCATCCATTCGCGCAGCGCGGAGATGGCGATCTCCCGCCCGATGATGATGATCGCGAGATACGCCTCGGCGCGGCCGAGCTGCACCAGCAATATCAGCGCCGCAGCGACCATCAGCTTGTCGGCCACCGGATCCAGGAACGCGCCGAACGCGCTGGTCTCCCCCCACTTGCGCGCCAGGTAACCGTCCAGCCAGTCGGTAATGGCAGCGGCCGAAAAGATGCTCATGGCCGTCCAGTTCTTGGCCACTGGCGACAGCCACGTGTCGGGAAGGTAGTACACGGCGACGAAGATCGGGATCGCGACGATCCGCAACCAGGTCAGGAGTATGGGGGTGTTGATCGGCATTGGCGTTCGAGGATCCGCCACAGTGCAAGCAATGTGGCGTACAGGTGATTCTAACCCGCGGGTTCCGCCTCTCGCTGACCGGCGTCAATGCAGGTCGGCAAATATTCGTTCCGCCAGCGCGCGGGAAATGCCTGGCACGCGCGCGAGGTCGTCCACGCTGGCCGCCTGCACGCCCCGGATGCCGCCAAAGTGCGTCAGCAACGCCCGGCGCCGCGTAGCGCCGATTCCGGCGATGTCCTCCAGCGTCGACGTGGTGCGCGCCTTGCCGCGCCGCGCACGATGGCCCTGGATCGCGAAGCGGTGCGCCTCGTCGCGGATCTGCTGCAGCAGATGCAGCCCGGGATGATCGGAAGGCAGGTTCAGCACGTCATCCCGGTGAGGAAACACGATGTCCTCCAGACCTGCCTTGCGCTCCGGGCCTTTCGCGATCCCGATCAGCGGCACGCCATGCATGCCCTGCTCCTCCAGGACGTTGGCGGCCACCGAGACCTGCCCCTTGCCACCGTCGATGACCAGCAGGTCCGGCGGCGGATACTCGCCTGCGACGATGCGCGCGCAGCGCCGCGTCAGCGCCTCGCGCATCGCCGCGTAATCGTCCCCACCCTGCTCCGGCGTGACATTGAACCGGCGATATTCCGACGACTGCATGGCGAGCCGATCGAAGATCACGCAAGAGGCGACGGCGGCCTCGCCCATCGTGTGCGACACGTCGAAGCATTCGATCCGCTGTGCCGAAGCCGGCAGGCCCAGCGCCTCCTGCAGGGCTGTCAGGCGGTCTTCCTGCGTCGCCTTTTGCGCAAGCCGCTGGCGAATCGCCAACGAGGCGTTCTGCATGGCCATCGTCAGCCAGACCCGGCGCTCGCCTCCGGGATTGCCGACGATCTCCACCTTGCGCTGAACCTGCGCGGAAAGAACTTCAGCCAGCGCGGCGTGATCCAGAATGTCCGGCACGATGATCGTCGGCGGCACCGGACGCTCGACGTAATGCTGCTCGAGGAACGCCGACACGACGTCGTTGCCGGAGCCGACGTTCATCGCGTCGGCATGACGGGGAAAGATCGTGCGGTCGCCCACGTGCCGGCCACCGCGGATCATCACCACGTTGACCGCGACCAAGCCGCCTTCGAAGGCCGCGGCGACGACATCGATGTCGCCGGCGGTGGCGCTTTCGACGAATTGGCGCGCCTGCAGCAACTGCAGGCGATTGATCCGGTCGCGAAAGCGCGCCGCCCGCTCGAACTCGAGCGCCGCGGCCGCCGCATCCATCTGCTGCTGCAGTTGCGTGAGCACTTCGCCCGCCCTGCCCTGAAGGAACAGTGTGGCGCCCTGCACGTCCTCGCGATACTCATCTTCGGCGATGAACCCCACGCAGGGGGCCGTGCAGCGCTGGATCTGGTAGAGCATGCATGGCCGCGAGCGGTTGGCGAATACGGTCTCGTCGCACGTGCGCAGCATGAACACCTTTTGCAGCAGGGCGATGCCCTCGCGCACCGCCCCGGCACCGGGAAACGGACCGAAGTAGCGGTTGCGGCGGTCGAGCGCGCCGCGATGGAAACGCAGTTGCGGAAAGGGCTCTCCGGTGAGGCAGACGTACGGATAGCTCTTGTCGTCGCGAAACAGGATGTTGTAGCGTGGCTCGTGCGACTTGATGAGGTTATTCTCGAGCAGCAGGGCCTCGCCTTCGGAGCGCGTGACCGTGGTTTCGACGCGCGCGACCTGAGCCACCATCGTCGCAATGCGCGTTTCGTGGCCGGTTTTCTGGAAATAGCTCGAGACGCGCTTCTTGAGGTCGCGCGCCTTGCCCACGTATAGCGTTTCGCCCGCCGCGTTGTACATGCGGTACACGCCCGGCCGGTGCGGCAGCGACGAGAGAAGCTCTCGCGCGTCGAAGCCATTCGTGCCGCCTTCCGTATGCGTTGCCGTCGTCATGCCGGGCTCATGCCACCCTGGCCGCGCTGCCGGCAAGATGCGCCACGACGGCGTCGAACGCGGCGTGGAACATCGCCGGCGTCAGGCGGCGGGTGTTGGTGTTGTAGCGGCTGCAGTGATAGCTGTCGACCAGCAGGCGGTCGCCATGCAGCACATGCGTGGCGCAGTGTGCAAAGGCGAACGACGAGGCTTTCAGCGCGAGCGCGCGCAACGTCGCTTCGTGCGCGATGCGGCCGAGCGCCAGGATCGCGCCACCTTCCGGGACGGTCGCCAGATCGGCCGCGAGGTAGTCGTTGCAGGTGCGGACCTCGATGGGTGCGGGCTTGTTTGCCGGAGGCAGACACTTGACTGCATTGGTGATGCGGCAGTCGATGAGACGTAGGCCATCATCGCGTGCGCTTGCCATCGCCTGCGTCGCAAAGCCATAGGCATGCAGCGTTGCGTACAACAGAATGCCCGCGTAATCGCCGGTGAACGGGCGGCCCGTGGCATTGGCGCCATGCATTCCCGGCGCCAGGCCGACGACAACCAGCCGCGCGGCCCGCTCGCCGAACGGAGGCACGGGTCGGCACCAGTACGCGGGGTACGCGCATTTGACCTCCGCGAGGAACGAGGCAAGCCGCGGGCAGCGGCGACACGCCGGGTCGTAGCCCGTGGACAGCGGCGCGTCGTTGCGATCTGGCACAATCGTCCCTTTTTTAATCGGCAGACATGCGGTGGTCAACACGACTTAGCCGGAAACCGGCGACCGGCGGGCCGATGCCGATGTCGTCCGCGCCGAATATATCGCACGCTTGAGCCCGGACCCCCGATTCCCGATGCCTGGTCGCTGATGTTACCTCCCGAAACACGACTCGAAGTATTGTCGCAATTGCCCAAGCGGGCCACGCGCAAGCCCCCGCTCCTGTTCGTCCACGGCGGGTACTGCGACGCATGGTGTTGGACCCCTTACTTCCTGCCCTGGTTCGCGGAGCGCGGCTGGCCCGCTTACGCGCTGAGCCTGCGCGGACATGGCGCCAGCGGCGGACTCGGCTCGCTATTCGTCGCAGGTCTCGACGACTTCGTCGCCGACGTCGAACATGTCGCCGGACAGCTGGACGCCCCGCCGATCCTCATCGGCCATTCGATGGGAGCGGCGGTCGTCGAGAGAATGCTGGCGACGCGGCCGGTGCGCGCGGCCGCGCTGCTGGCGCCGGTGCCGCCTGCTGGATTGCTCTCCGTCGCCGCGCGCCTGGCCGCCGCGCACCCGGATTATGTCTCTCAGCTCGCCCACTTCGATCCATCGCAACTCACCGACGGCCTGCTCGCCACGCTGCGGCCCTTCTACTTCAGCGCCGGCGTCCCGAGGGCCATCCTCACGGAAGCGCAGCAGCACATGAACGTGGAGTCGCCGCGGGCGCTGCTCGACATGTCGCTCCGCCTGCACATGGCGCTGCCGGAGCGGCCCACGTCACCTGTCCTGGTACTCGGCGCGCACGACGACCGGATCTGCACGCCATCGGACGCCCGGGCCACTGCGCACCATCACGGCGTCGCCGCGACGATCCTGCCGGGCATGGCGCACATGCTGATGCTGGAGCCGGAATGGGAAGCGGCGGCGGAAGCGCTGGCCGATTGGCTGGCGCAGAACAAGTAAAGTACGCTACTTCCGGCCGGCGACGAACGCAGACGAATTCGTCCGCCGGCAACGGCTTGCTCATCCAGAAGCCCTGGAAGCTGTCGCAGCCATGGGTGTCGAGGAATTCAAGCTGTTCCCGGCTGCCCACGCCTTCGGCGACGACCTTCAAGCCCAGCCCGCGGGCCAGGCCGATGATCGCCTCGGTGATGGCGGCGTCCTGCGGGTCGGTCTCGAGGTCGGCGATGAACGAGATGTCGATCTTGAGCGTGTCGATCGGGAAATGCTTCAGGTGCGTCAGTGACGAGTAGCCGGTGCCGAAGTCGTCGATCGCGACGGTGAAGCCTTCATCGCGCAGCTGGTGCAGCACCTTGCGTATGGCATCGATGTCGTGCAGCAGGCTGGTCTCCGTGACCTCGAGCTCGATCCAGGACGGATCGCACTTTTCGGTCTTGACGATGTCCGAGATCCGTTGCGCCAGGTCTTCGCGATAGAACTGCCGCGCGGAGAGGTTGACCGACACGTTGAGCTGCATGCCCGCCTCGCGCCATGCCACGCATTGCGCAGCGGCCGTCTTCAGCACCCACTCGCCGAGCGCGTGAATCAGGCCGGATTCTTCGGCAAGCGGAATGAACACCTTCGGCGGGACGTTGCCGTGCTCGGGGTCCGTCCAGCGCAACAGCGCCTCGGCGCCGACGATGGCACGATCGTGGATGCGCATCACGGGCTGGTAGTGCAGCCGCAACGCGTTGTCCGCCAATGCCGATCGCAGCGCGACCTCGAGCGTATGCTGGTGCAGCCGGTGCTCCGCCAGGTTGGCGTCCAGGAACTGAAAGGTGTTGCGGCCGAGTTCCTTCGACCGGTACATCGCCACGTCGGCGTGCTTCAGCAGCTCCTCCGGATCGTCCGAGTCGTCGGGATATACGGCGATGCCGATCGACGAAGTGACATAGATGGCGTGCTCCTCGATCTCGAACGGCTGCGCGATCGCGTCGCACAGCTTCTGCGCGATCCGTCCCAGTACCGTCGGGTCGTCGAAGTCCTCGACGATCACCATGAACTCGTCGCCGCCCAGACGCGCGAGCAGGTCGGTTTCACGCAGCGCGCCCGACAGCGCCGCGCTGACGCGCTTCAACAGCTCATCGCCGATGCGGTGGCCCAGCGTGTCGTTGACGTTCTTGAAGCGGTCGAGATCGATGAACAGCACGCCGACGCGATGGCCGCTGCGCTTGGCCTGCGCGATCGCCTGCGTCAGCCGTTCGTGCAGCAGCAACCGGTTGGGGAGTCCCGTCAGCGCGTCGCGCGTGGCCAGGTATTGCAGGCGCTCTTCCGCCTGGATCCGCGATGAGACGTCCTGCACGAAGGACAGAATCGACACGATCCGCCCTTCCTCGTCGAGCAGCGCCGAGTGGTACCACTCGCACCAGATCGTGCCGCCGTCCTTGCGATGATTGCGCGTGAGACCCGTCGCCCGCGGCTCCTCCCCGCCCATCAGCTTGCCAACGAGGCCGGCGAACCCTTCGCGGTCGTCTTCGTGCACCAGCGGGCTGTCGGACAATGGTATGCCGAGGATCTCGTCGGAACTCCATCCGAAGATGCGCTCGGCCTGCGGCGACCAGCGAACCAGGCGGAAGTCGCGGTCCCATTCCAGCACTGCCAGCGGCGTGTTGCTGATGTGCGACGACAGCATCCAGTTCGCGCGCCGCAGTTCTTCCTCGTTGCGCTTCTGGTCGTGGATGTCCGTGTGCACCGCGTAGATGCCGATGACGTTGCCTTCGGCATCTCGGTTGGGCGCGTAATGCACCGCTTCCCAACGCTGGTCGCCGGCGGGCTGGGACAACAGCTTCTCGGTGGAAACGGTCTCGCCCTTCAGCACGCGGTCGAGCAACGGCGACAGTTGCGCGGCGCGTTCCTCGCCGTTGACGTCGGCAATCTGGCGTCCCATCAGCTCCTTGCGGTTTTCGCCCAGCCAGTCCTCGTTGTGGCGGTTGAGGAACAGATACTTGTAATCACGGTCGATGTACGACACCCGCGCCGGAACGTTGTCCATGATGAGGCGCAATTCGGCTTCGGACGCGCGCAATGCCTCCTGCGCCTGCTTCAGGCCGTGGATGTCGTTCATCAGCACGAACGCGCCGTACACCTCGCCGGAGGGCGCAGCATCCGGCACGACACGGATGGTCATCCAACGGCGCACGCCATTCGCGCCCGGCACGAGCCGGTCGAATGCCGTCGATTCGCCTTCCATCGCGCGGGTCAGCATCGCCTGCGCGCTCTGGTAGATGCCATGTCCGACGACGTCGCGCAGCCGCATCTCGATGGCCTGCGCCTCGGTCAGCCCGAAGAACTGCAGGAACGTGCGATTGACGTAGTGGCAGCGCTCCTCGCGGTCGATGTACGCGACGGGCGCGGGCACGCCGTCCATGATCGCGCGCAGCTGGCCTTCCCGCGCGGCCAGCGCGTCCTGCGCCTGCTTCAGGTCCGTGATGTCGTGGCCGACGATATAGAGGCCCTTCAGCGTCCCATCGAACTTCGAATCCGGGACGATGCGTCCGCGCAGCCAGCGCGTGCGGCCGATTGCATCGACAAGGGTCTGCTCGTAGGTCACCGCCTCGCCCGCGGCAGCACGCAGGATGAAGGGCTCCAGCGCGGAATAGTCGGCGGCGCCTGAGACCTCCGCCGACGTGCGTCCGATGACGTTGGTGCGCTCGAGGCCGGTCAGCAGCAGGAACGATTCGTTGACGAACACATAGCGCAGGTTCTCGTCGAGATAGACGACGGGCTCGGGAATGTTGTCCGTGAACAGGCGCAGCTGCTCCTCGCGCGCGGCCAGCGCCTGCTCCGTCAGCTTGAGGTCGTGAATGTCGTACTCGGTGCAATACAAGCCGCGCACCGTGCCCGACACGTCGAGGTCGGGCGCGATGCGGCCGTGCATCCAGCGGTTCTGACCCTGCGGCGTCGTGCCGATCCGTTCGTATTCGACGTGCTCGCCGTTTTGCGCGCGCTTCACGATCGGCCGGATGAACGTCGCGACATCCGAGGCCATCACCTCGAACGGCGTCTTGCCGTAGATCTCGTCCTGCGGCTTGCACACCGAATTGGCGAACGCCTGATTCACGAACGTATATTTGAGATTGCGGTCGAGGTAGGCGACCGGGCCGGGGATGTTGTCCGCGAAGAGGCGCATCTGCGATTCCTGCGACTTCAGCGCGTCGCGAATCTTGATGTCGTCCTCGATGTCGGCCATGACCGCGAAAGCACCGCCGACGCGGCCGCCGACCTCGCGATCGGGGAACAGCGTTATGCGCGTCCAGCGCGATTCCCCGGAGAGCTGGCGTTCACGCCGCTCGTACGAAACCGTCGCACCGGAAAATGCGCGCTCGATGTAGCCCTGCATTTCCGCCAGCGCGTCCGAGGGCAGGACTTCCTTCAGCGCGTGGCCGAGGACGTCGTCGGCCGGCACGCCGATCCATGTGCCGAAGGGCTTGTTGGCGAAGCGAAGCTTGAGCTGGCGGTCGAAATACAGGATCGGCAGGCCGACGCTGTCGGTCACGAGACGCAGGCGGTGCTCGCGCTGTCCCGCCTCGAGCTCCAGGCGCTTCAGGTTGTCGACATCGCTGTAGGTGACGATGAAGCCGCGGACATGGCCCTGGGCGGCCCGGTCCGGGTGGTAATCGACGCGGATCCAGATGGGCTGCCGGCCCGCGGTGACCAATTGCCGCTCGTACACGGTGCGTTCGCCGGCCAGGGCGGCATCAATGTAGGCATGGTAGAGCTGGTGGACGTCGCGGCCGAGAACCTCGATCACCTCGCGCCCGAGGACCTCGTTCGCCCGCTTGCCCAGCCAATCCAGGAACGCCCTGTTGGCAAAGCGATAGCGCTGGTTGCGGTCGACATAGGCGAGCGGCACGCCCAGCGCGTTGAGCTTGTGCTGGGAAAGCGCGGCCAGCGCCTCCCGCTCCATCGGCACGCCGAGGGTTGGCGGTAGAGCGAGCTCCAGTCGGTTCAGCGGTCGCGGCAGCGCCATGGCGCGGGCATTCTTCTCGTTGGACGACAACCCAATAGCCGGCCGCGGAGGGCTTCCGGATGCCGAAGTCGACCGTCCAGGATAGACCCGCAAGTCGACATTTATCAGCCGTTTGCGTTTACAGTTGAACCGTACAAGCAAGGATCGCGCCTGTGCCGGCCCACGATATTTGTCGGGCATTGCGGGGCCGACAATCCCAAAAATCGGGGCCGCCGCCCGTACCGAGATAAGACCTGCCGACGAGCGCCTGCGAGCAGATTCAAGCGGTTACAATCCGCGTCACCATGCAACGCGCGGCGGCACCCGGCAGCAGCGGGCCGTCAAGGGGTCCCTCTTAGGACCGCCTGTCAACGCCCCTCGGCCCTTAGGATTCCATGCCGTCCATCGCCAAGTCCCGTCCTCTCAGCCCGGTCTTCGCCGTCGTTCTCGGCCTGGTCCTAAGCTTGGTCGCCGCTGCCGCCGCCGCGGCCACCGGCACCCCGCGGCCCGAACCGCCGGCCATTGCCGGCATCCCGATCGACTTCATCCTGTTCGGATTGACGCTGACGGGCGTAGCGCTGTTCCATCACCACACCCTTCGGGTAGCGGTGATCGGCGTACTGGTCATCACGCTCTTCAAGGTTCTGTTTTCCCCGTTTTCGGAAGGTGCCGGAGTCGGCGGCCTGGTCGCGCACCTCGCGCACGAGTGGGTGCTGCTCGCCAACCTGCTCGGACTCCTGCTTGGCTTCGCGCTGTTGTCCAAGCACTTCGAGAGCAGCCGCGTGCCCGCCATCCTGCCGCGCTACCTGCCCGACGACTGGAAGGGCGGCTTCGTGCTGTTGGTGATGATCTTCGTGCTGTCGAGTTTTCTCGACAACATCGCCGCGGCACTGATCGGTGGCACGATCGCCAACGTGGTGTATCGGGGCAAGGTGCACATTGGGTACCTGGCAGCGATCGTCGCGGCGTCGAACGCCGGCGGGTCGGGCAGCGTGGTCGGCGACACGACGACGACGATGATGTGGATCGCCGGCGTCAATCCGCTGCAGGTGTTCGATGCCTATGTCGCGGCTGGTCTCGCGCTGCTGATCTTCGGCGTTCCCGCGGCATTCCAGCAGCATCGCTACTCGCCGATCAGCAAGGACGCCCCGCCGAACGTCCACGTGGACTGGATGCGCGTGGCAATCGTCGCCGCAATACTTGTCACGGCGATCGTGGTCAACGTCGTCGTCAACACGCGATTCAATGATCTTTCCGACCAGTTCCCGTTCATCGGCGCGGCGGTCTGGCTGGCCATTCTCGTCTGCGTTCCCCTGCGACGACCGCATTGGGAGGAAATGCCGGGCGCGATCCGGGGCAGCATCTTTCTCTTGTCGCTGGTGCTTTCCGCATCGATGATGCCGGTACACAAGCTGCCCGACGCGTCGTGGCAGGTGGCGCTCGGCCTGGGATTCGTTTCGGCGGTCTTCGACAACATTCCTCTCACCGCGCTCGCGCTGAAGCAAGGCGGCTACGACTGGGGCTTTCTCGCCTACGCCGTCGGCTTCGGCGGCTCGATGATCTGGTTCGGATCGTCCGCCGGTGTCGCGCTGGCCAGCCAGTTCCCGGCCGCACGTTCCGCGGTCGCCTGGGTGCGCGGCGGCTGGCACGTCGCGCTGGCCTATGTCATCGGCTTTGCGTTCATGCTCGCAGTGCTCGGGTGGCATCCGGATGCCCACCTGAAATCGCACAAAGTCGCCACTGCGCCGGCGGTGGTCACAACTCCCGTGATCGTCCACGGACATTGATTCGCGGGACACCGGCCGGAATGCCAATCGTCGACGACATCACGGGACTGCGGCGCATCCTCGCCCAATCGCGGACGATCGCTGTGGTCGGCCTCTCCGCCAACTGGTACCGCCCCAGCTTCTTCGCGGCGAAGTACATGCAGGACCACGGATACCGGATCATTCCGGTCAACCCCACGTACGACGAAGTTCTGGGCGAGCGGTGCTACCCGACGATTGCCGCCATTCCGGGTGCGGTCGACATGGTCGACTGCTTTCGCAAGTCCGGCGAGATCGTCCCACTCGCGCGCGAAGCCGTTGCCAAGGGCGCGAAAGTACTGTGGATGCAGCTCGGCATTCGCAACGACGAGGCAGCGCGCATTGCGGACGATGCGGGCCTCGACGTGGTCATGGACCGCTGCATGAAGATCGAGCATGCGCGCATCCTGGGCGGCCTGCATTGGGCCGGCATCAATACGGGCGTGATCTCGTCCCGCCGGCCGGTAGCGGGATCCTGACGCCATGGCCGACCGCAAGTTCGCCTTCGACACGCTGTGCCTGCACGCGGGGCAGATCCCGGACGCCGCGACGGGCGCGCGCGCGCTGCCGATCTACCAGACGACGTCGTTCGTGTTCGACAGCGCCGATCACGCCGCCAGCCTGTTCAACCTGCAGACGTTCGGCAACGTCTACTCGCGCATTTCGAATCCGACAGTCGCTGCGCTGGAGGAACGCGTCGCAGCGCTGGAGGGCGGGCGCGCCGCGCTGGCCGCGGCGACCGGTATGGCCGCGCAAATGCTGGCGCTCCTCACCCTCTGCCGCAACGGCGATCACATCGTCGCATCGCGCTCGCTGTACGGCGGCACGTACTCGCAACTGGCCGTCACCTTTGCCCAGTTCGGTATCGACGCCACGTTCGTCGACAGCGACGATCCCGCGAACTTCCAGCCGGCAATCCGGGCCAACACCAAGGCAGTCTATGTCGAGACGATCGGCAACCCGCAGCTCAACGTGGCGGACCTGTCGGCCATCGCGGCGATCGCCCACGCCGCGGACATTCCGCTGGTCGTGGACAACACGCTGGCCTCGCCGTGGCTGTGCCGGCCCATCGAACACGGCGCGGACATCGTCATCCACTCGGTGACCAAGTACCTGGGCGGCCACGGGACCACGATGGGCGGCGTGCTGGTCGAGTCGGGAAAGTTTCCGTGGGACAACGGCAAGTTCCCGCAGATGACCGAACCGTCGCGCGGCTATCACGGCGTACGCTTCGACGAAACTTTCGGCGATTTCGGCTTCACGATGAAGGCGCGGATGGAGACGATGCGCACGCTCGGCCCGACGCTGGCGCCGATGTCCGCGTTCCTGCTGTTGCAGGGCATCGAGACGCTGCACCTGCGCATGCCGCGGCATTGCGAATCCGCGCTCGCCGTGGCGCATCACCTGGCCGCGCATCCTGCGGTCGAGTGGGTGAACTATCCGCTGCTTCCGGGCAATCGCTACGAACCCCTCGCCCGCCGCTATCTGCCGCGCGGCGCCGGCGGCATCCTCACCTTCGGCGTGCGCGGCGGCGCCGCCACCGGCGTCAAGTTCATCGAGGGCGTGCAGTTCCTGTCGCATCTCGCCAATGTCGGCGACGCCAAGACACTGGTGATCCATCCCGCGTCCACCACGCACCGGCAACTCGACGAGGCCGAGCAGCGCGCTGCGGGCGTGCTACCCGAAATGATCCGGCTGTCGGTGGGGCTGGAGGCCGTTGACGATATCATCTGGGACATCGATCAAAGCCTCGCGAAAGCCATCCGATGACGCGGTACGCCACCGTTCCCTGGCCGTGGGCCGGGCTTGTCCTTACTCTGGCGCTGCTCGGGCAGGAGATTCTCTTCCGATGGTATGGCAGCGACCCATCGCTGTCGCAATCGTTGTATCGCATCGTGGTGATGGCCATCGGCGTGTCGTCGCTCGCGCTGATTCTCCTGCCGCCGCGCAGGGTCGCCTATCTGCTGGGCTTCCTCGTCTGCGCCGGACTCATGGGATGGGCGCTGTGGCTGCAATACGGACTGGGACTCGAGCCCTGCCCGCTGTGCGTCTTCCAGAGGATTGCCGTCACGCTGATCGGGATCACGTTCCTTGCGGCGTTTTTCCACAATCCGCGCAACGTCGGCGCCGCGATCTACGCAGGTCTGGTGCTGGTGTTCGCCGGCGGCGGCAGCGCGTTTGCCGCGCGGCACGTATGGCTGCAGTCGCTGCCCAAGGATCAGGTACCCGCGTGCGGCATGGGCTTTTCCTACATGCTGGAAACGCTGCCGTTCATGGACGTCGTGAAGAAGGTCTTCGCGGGCGGCGGCGAATGCGCGGAAAAGGGCTGGGAATTCCTGGGGCTCGCCATTCCCGGCTGGACGTTCGTGTTCTTCATCGCGATGACGATCGTCGCCTTCGCGCTGATCCGGCGGGAATAACTGACGATCGACGGCATTGCGCCGAGCGAGCGTGATTGACGCGCTCGCTCGTTACTCCGGTATTCCCGCCTTGCGCAAGCCGGCAAAGAGCTCACCCTCTTCCCACCGGCGATAATCGGGGTGGCTCGAGTAGTGGCGGTTTCGCAGCAACTCGATCGTGATGTCGGGCTTCTGCTTGATCAGCCGCGCCGCAGCTTCCTTCGCCTTGTCGACCTGCGCCCCTCGCGCATAGGCGGCAGTCAGGAATGCCTCGTCCAGCCACCATCCGGAAAACGCCGCCGCCTTTTCGCATGCGGGTATTGCGGGCGCGTATTCTCCCAGCGCCAGATTGGCCCAACAGAGGTCGCGCTCTTCCCGCTCGCCGGGCGACCCCTTGCGCTTCACCACCTCTTCGACCAGTGGCGGGACTTCACTCTGTCTGCCGGTGACGATCAGCAGATGAGCTCTCTGCTCGACATAGTACGCATTGGCCGAATCCAGCCGCCGTGCCTCGGCCAGCGCCGCTTCCGCTTCTCCCCATCGCCCCTGCCAGGAAAACGTGATCGCCCGCGCATGCCACGCCTCGGCGTCGTGCGGGTCAATGGCGACGGCACGGCTCGTCGCCTGATCCATTTCGCGCACGATGCGATCGCGGTTGGCGTGCAGATCCTCTTCGTACTCATTGTTCAATATCCAGAACCGACGGACCAGCGCCACGACGTCATTGGGGTCGCGCTTGAGCGCCTCGTCGACCAGCTTCAGCGCATCCCGAGTCGCCGCCAGCGAGAAGTTCTCGCTCCACAGTATTGCATCGGCGCGTGCAAACAGATCTGCGGATTCGTTCCCCGGGTTATTTCGAGCGCGGATGAGTTCGGCCGCCCTGAGCGCGGACATGATTTGACCCGTTCCCCGCGAAACCAGCACTCCTTCGCGCGCACCCGCAGCGGCGTCGGCGATCTGCGTGGTCGCATTGGACAGCTGCGCCGCCGTCGTCGCGTCGTACAGCCGCGTCGTCAAGGTTGCACCGCCGCCTTTCGCGATCCGCACGTCTCCCTCGGCGACATACCGGACATCCAGCGCGCGACCGACGACGCGCGGATCGATGGCATCACCCTTGTATCCGGCGATCAGCGCATAGGGCGACGCCAGGGCACCGCGCCTGCCGTGCGCCATCGCCGTGATCACATCCTGCGTCAATCGGTCGGACAGTGGCGCGTCGACGGCGCCATCACTAGTCACCTTGAAAGGCAGCACGGCGATGGACATCGGTGGCGCTGCAGCGGTGCGCGTCGTCACCCAGATCACGACCGCCGCTACCGCTATGACGACGACCAGGGCGCCCAACCAAAGCCATGTCTGTCGCGGCATCGATCGTGACGGCTTCCTCCCCGAATCCGGCGCTTCGACACCTTCGATGGCGACACGCCAAGCGCGAATCGGCCGCGCGATATTTTTGACCTGCTGCTCGCCGATGTCCACGAAGCCGACGTCGAGCGTGCCGTGCACCTGTTCGCGGACCGACCCCGACACGCAGATCCCACCCGGCTCCGCCAGCGATTCCAGGCGGGACGCGACGTTCACTCCATCGCCTGCAATGTCGCCTGCCTCGACCATGATGTCGCCGAGATTGACGCCGATCCGATAGTCGATCCGCTCGTTGGCCGCGGTTCCGCCATTACGCGCCGCCATCTCTCGCTGGATCTGCACTGCGGTTCGCAATGCCGCCAGCGCGCTGGGAAACTCCGCCAGCAGCCCGTCGCCGGCGGTTTTGACGATACGGCCACCGTGCGTCAGGATCGCGGGGTCCACGACTTCATCGCGGATCGTTCGAAGGCGGGAGAACGTTCCCGTGTCGTCGCGCTCCATCAGCCGCGTGTAGCCGACGACATCCGCAATCAGGATAGCAGCGAGGCGGCGCGTGACGGACTGTTCGGAATTGGGCATTCTCGCCGAGCGCTTCGCGATTGCCTATCTTTCGGGTATTCCGGCCTTGCGCAGGCCCGGGTAGTAGTGCGCTTCGAGCATTTTCAGATAGTCCGGGTGAGCCGAAAGCAGCGCCGCCTTGTCCTTTGCGATCGAGAATCCCGGCTGGCGCTTGAGCAATTCAGCTTTCGCAACCGCACTCTTTGCCATGTCGCCGCTTTGCGCGCTGGCGGCGACAAGCAATACTTGGTTGTGCCACGTCGCGTCGTCAAGCGCAGCCGCTTTCTCGCAGGCCGGGATGGCTTCGGAGTATCGGCCGAGCATGAGGTTCACTCGACAGAGGTTCGTTGCGTCTCCGGGCGGATCGATGGCAGTTGCCCGCTCAAGCAACTTGAGGGATTCGGCCGGGCGCCCCATCGAATACAGCAGCCATGCGTCGGCATATAGGGAACCATAATTCGCCGGCTCGAGCAACTTCGCCTGTGCGCTCGCCGCCATGGCCTCGTCCCAGCGATTCAGCCAGCGCAACGCTTCAGAGCGGGTGTCCCAGACCAAGCGATTTTCCCGCTCAAGCGCGACGGCGCGACGCGAAAGGTCATCCATTTCGGCCACGATCTTGCCACGGTCGGCGTCGAGATCTTCGTAGAGTTCCCAATGCAGCGCATCGACCTTGAAGGCAAGTGCCGGCACGTAGCTCGGGTCAAGCCGCAGCGCCTCGTCATAGAGCCTGCGTGCTTCGCGTATACCCTTGAGTTTTTCGGACGGCGCACTCCAGGCAGCCTCTCCGCGCAACGTGAAATTGAGGGCATTCGCGGCAGGCTCCCTCACCGCGCGACGCATCTCGACGTTGAAAATTCCGCCACGCAAGTGCGCATACGTGCGCATCAGCAGCGCCGTTGGTTCCGCTGCAAGCAATCCGGTGTCGAACTCCATCCGGTCGCTCCATGCCTGCGCTCCCGTCGCCGCATCGATGGCGCGCAGCGTGACCACGGTCGTCTTGTCACCGACGCGGCCCACCTCGCCTTCGACGACATGTCGGACATTCAAATCGCGGCCAGCGGTGCGCGCGTCGACTGCTTTGCCCTTGTACACCGCCACCGCGCCGCGGGACGCTACGGTGGCCAATGGCCAGCGACCGAGGGCAGTCGTGAGATCCTGGGTGAGCCGGTCGGCAACCTGCTCGTCGGCTGCCAAGCCAGAGGGTGCGGAAAAGGGAAGGATGGCCATCGAAAACGGCGCAGGCGCGGGCACCGCCGGCGATGATTTCAGGTCGTTCTGAACCAACACACCGGCGATCGCGATTGCGACAAGTACGGCGGTACCGGCAATGAGCCATCGACGGCGTTGCAATCGCTTCAGCAGCGACAGCGTTGCTCGGGCACTCGCCGCGTTGTCCGCGCCCCCAAGGCGAACGGCAAAGGCCCGAATTGGCCGCGCGATATTCTTGACCTGCTGCTCGCCGATATCCTCGAAGCCGACGTCGACGGTGCCGTGAACCTGTTCGCGCACCGAACCGGAAACACAGATGCCACCCGGTTCACATAGTGCTTCTAGCCTGGAGGCGACATTGATGCCGTCCCCGGCCAGATCGCTGCCGTCTATCATCACGTCGCCGAGATTGATGCCGATTCGGTACTCGATGCAAACGTCCGCGGAAACGTCGGCATTGCGCGCGCCCATTTCGCGTTGCACTTGCACCGCAGCACGCAATGCGGAAAGGGCACTTGCGAATTCGGCCAGCAGCCCGTCGCCGGCGGTTTTGACGATGCGGCCGCCATGCGACACGATTGCCGGATCGACGACCTCGTCGCGGATGGTCCGCAGTCGAGAGAACGTTCCCGTGTCGTCTCGCTCCATCAGGCGCGTGTAACCCACCACGTCGGCGATGAGGATCGCGGCGAGGCGGCGAATAACCGCTGGATCGTTGGCGGCGCTCATCGCGCGATAGTAGCGGAAGCGCCGGCTTGGGGTGCGCCAGGCGGACGCCTACTTCGGCGCCATGCGAATGGCGCCATCGAGGCGGATGACCTCGCCGTTCAGCATCGGGTTGCGGATGATCTCCGCGACGAGCGACGCGAACTCCGCCGGACGTCCCAGCCGCGGCGGAAACGGCACCGCCTTGCCGAGGGCTTCCGCGATGTCGGGCGGAATCTGGCCCACCATCGGCGTCTCGAACACCCCCGGCGCAATGGTCATGACCCGGATGCCGTAGCGCGCCAGTTCGCGCGCGATCGGCAGTGTCATGCCGACGATGCCGGCCTTCGACGCGCTGTACGCGGCCTGGCCGATCTGGCCGTCGAACGCGGCGATCGAGGCCGTGTAGACGATCACGCCCCGCTCGCCCTCCCCGTTCGGCGTCCCCCTGGACATCGCGTCCGCGGCGAGGCGCGTGAGGTTGAAGGAGCCGATGAGGTTGATGTTGATCGAGCGCACGAAGCCTGCAAGCGTGTGCGGCCCCTCCTTGCCGACGACCTTCTCGCCATGGACGATCCCGGCGCAGTTGACGAGCCCCTGCAGCGAGCCGAACGCATCCACCGCCCCGGCAATTGCCGCCTTGCCGCTTGCGTCGTCGGTGACGTCGGTCCGGACAAAGCGCGCGGCGCGACCTAGTTCAGCCGCGAGCGCTGTGCCGACATCCACGTTGACGTCGGCCAGCACGACGTTGCCGCCGCCCGCGACGATCATCCGCGCGGTCGCCGCGCCCAAGCCCCGATGCGCCTCCGGTAACGACGAACGTGCTGCCTTTCAGTTCCATTCGCCCATTCCCCTCATTTTCCTTGTGCTTTGATGACCGTCATCGCGGTCGCGATCAGCCCCGCCATGTCCGAGACGTTCGACGGCACGATCAGCGTGTTGTTGGTCTTCGCGAGAAGCCCGAACGCGTTGATGTAGTGCTCGGCGATCCGCATGTTGACCGACTGCAGGCCGCCTTCCGATTCGATCGCGGCGGCGATCTGGCGGATGGCCGACGCGTTGGCCTCGGCGTTGATCAGCGTCGCCTGCGCTTCGCCCTGCGCGATGTTGATCTCGGCCTGCTTCTCGCCTTCCGACTTGGCGATGGCCGCCTCGCGGGCGCCGATGGCGACGTTGATCTGCTGCTGGCGGCTGCCTTCGGACGTGGCGATGACCGCGCGCTTTTCGCGCTCCGCGGTGATCTGCGCCTGCATCGAGCGCAGGATTTCGGCCGGCGGCGTCAGGTCCTTGATTTCGTAGCGGAGCAGCTTGACGCCCCAGCTCGCCGCCGCCTGGTCCAGCGAGTTGACGACCTGGACGTTGATCTGCTCGCGCTCCTCGAACGTCTTGTCCAACTCCATCCGCCCGATGATGCTGCGCAGCGTCGTCTGCGCAAGCTGCGTGATCGCGAGCACGTAGTTCGACGAGCCGTAGGACGCGAGCTTCGGGTCGGTGACCTGGAAATACAGGATGCCGTCCACCTGCAGCTGCGTGTTGTCGCGCGTGATGCAGATCTGCGACGGCACGTCGAGCGGAATCTCGCGCAGGTCGTGGCGATAGGCGACACGATCGACGATGGGGATGATGAGGTTCAGGCCCGGCTGCAGCACCGCATAGAAGCGGCCCAAGCCTTTCGACCACCCATGCGTGCTGCTGCGGCACCACGCGAAACGCCTGGACGACCACGATCACCGCAACGATGAAGAAAGCCAGCCCGACGAGGTAGGAACCGCTCAGCATGGTGATATCTCCCAGTTCCTTCATGAGTTTGGCTTGCCGTGATGGCTACGAGGTCGCATTCAGGGCCGGTCGGGCGCGATGACCAGCGTGGAGCCGCGCGTGTCGACGATGTACATGGTCTGCGCGCGCTTGTCGGTAGGCGATGCCACCGCCGCATCCCACTGCGTGCCGCGATAGTTGACGCGCGCGGTGCCGTTGTCGTTCCAGGCGAGTACCTGAACCTCCTGTCCGACATCGAGCCCGGTTTGGGGTGCCGGGGTCGCATGCCGCCTGCGCCACCGATGCGCGGCGGCCGTCCCCAGCACCGCCAACACGCCGCCGGTCAACAGCTGGGCGGGCGTCGATGCGCCCAGCCACGCCGCAATACCGCCGATCGCGAACGCCGCGCCCACTGCCAGCAGGTAGAACGTGCCCGTGAACAGCTCGGCGCCCACGAGCACGCACGCCAGTACCCACCATATCCAGTACGCCGCCACGTTGGTCTCCATCTGTGCCCCCCGGGCACGCACCGCTTGCAGGCGCCAAGCATAAGCCACTTTGTTTCTGCCGGTACGGCACCCAACTATCGGAACGAGCAGGCGGTCGCATCGGCGAAATCCCTGCGGGCCGCGTTTCGCGGTATAATTGGCTGACATTTATTCTTTTCGAATCAAGCGCTTTGCGCTAATTGACCTCCGGACCGACCCGCGATGCCGATCTACGAATACAAATGTTCCGCGTGCAGCCACGAGCTTGAATCGCTGCAGAAATTTTCCGACACGCCGCTGGTCACCTGCCCCGCGTGTGGCAAGGACACACTGAACAAGCTCGTGTCCGCGTCCGGGTTCCAGTTGAAGGGCAGTGGCTGGTACCAGACCGACTTCCGCGGAAGCGGCGCGAAACCCGCGACTAAGCCCGCCAATGGCAAGGACGCAGGTGCTGCCGATTCGGGCGCGGCAGGCGCAGACAAGGGAGGCGCGGCAAAGGACGCGGACGGCGCCAAGGCTACGGAAGCCAAGCCCTCGACCGCGACAACGACACCCGCGCCCAGCAGCGGCACGCCGGCGGCGGGCGCCTGAAGACCACGCGCGGAACGGCCATTGCGACCATGAAGCGTTATCTCATCGCGGGTCTGCTGGTCTGGGTGCCGCTTGGCATCACCATCTGGGTGCTGCACTTCCTGGTGTCGACGCTGGACCAGACGCTGCTGCTGTTTCCAGAAGCCGCGCAGCCCGACCGGCTGCTGGGCTTTCACATTCCGGGCTTTGGCGTCGTGCTGAGCTTCGCACTGCTGCTGCTGACCGGCGTCATCGCTGCAAATTTCTTCGGCGCGCGGCTGATCCAGATCTGGGAAAACGTGCTTGGGCGCATTCCCGTCGTCAAGTCGATCTATTCGTCGGTGAAACAGGTCAGCGACACGCTGCTCTCGGATTCCGGGAACGCGTTCCGCAAGGCGCTGCTGGTGGAATTCCCTCACCAAGGCAGCTGGACGATCGCTTTCCTGACTGGCACGCCGGCGCCGGCAGTGGCTGAGCACTTGGCTGAAGATCACGTGAGCGTGTACGTTCCGACCACGCCGAATCCGACATCGGGCTACTTCATCATCGTGCCGCGCTCGCGAGTGCACGAACTCGACATGACCGTCGACGAAGCGTTGAAATACGTCATCTCGATGGGCGTCGTGTCGCCGCGTGCGCACGGCGTACGGCCGCCATCGCGGACGCTGCCGCCGTCGCCCCCTGCCGGCGCGCGCGAGCCCGCCGCCATCCAATCCCGAAATTGACCGGGAAGCGACGGGAAGACTTCTAGCGGACCGACGGGGGAGCGCTGCGCGCCCACCGCGACTTTGAAATCCAAGAGGGGAACTGTGAAACGCACCGACTATTGCGGCCGCATCGACAGGCGCTACCTGGGCCAGACCGTCACGATGACGGGGTGGATCCATCGCCGACGCGACCATGGCGGCGTCATTTTCATCGACCTGCGCGACCGCGAGGGCCTCGTGCAGGTGGTCTGCGACCCCGATCGCGCGGCGACCTTCGCGACCGCCGAGGGGCTGCGCAACGAGTTCTGCATCGCTGTCACGGGGCTCGTGCGGCCACGCCCTGCCGGCACGGTGAACGCGAACCTTCGATCCGGGGAGATCGAGGTGCTCGCCCATTCGATCGAGATCCTCAACGCATCGCTGACCCCGCCGTTCCAGATGGACGACGAGGGCCTGTCCGAGACCGTGCGCCTCGAGAACCGCATGCTCGACCTGCGCCGCCCGCAAATGCAGCACAACTTGATGCTGCGCCATCGCGCGGCCATGTCCGCGCGCAAGTTCCTGGACGGAAACGGCTTCATCGAAATCGAGACGCCGATCCTGTACAAATCCACGCCGGAAGGCGCGCGCGAGTTCCTGGTGCCTTCGCGCATCCACCATGGCCACTTCTACGCGCTGCCCCAGTCGCCGCAGCTGTTCAAGCAGCTGCTGATGATGTCCGGGTTCGACCGCTACTACCAGATCGTGAAGTGCTTCCGCGACGAGGACCTGCGCGCCGATCGCCAGCCCGAGTTCACGCAAATCGATATCGAGACGTCGTTCATGGACGAGTCCGAGATCGCCGCGCTGATGGAACCGCTGGTGCGCACGATGTTCAAGGAAGCGTTGGGCGTCGACCTCGTGGACCCCTTTCCGGTGATGACTTTCGCCGACGTCATGGCCAAGTACGGCTCGGACAAGCCAGACCTTCGCGTGTCGCTGGTGCTGACCGAACTGACCGATCTCATGCGCACCGTCGACTTCAAGGTGTTCCGCGCCGCCGCCGACATGGCGGGCGGCCGCGTCGCGGCGCTGCGCGTCCCAGGAGGCGGCACGCTGTCGCGCAAGGAAATCGACGAGTACACGACGTTCGTGAAGATCTACGGCGCCGGCGGTCTCGCGTACATCAAGGTGAACGACGTCACCAAGGCCAGCGAGGAAGGCCTGCAGTCGCCGGTCGTCAAGTTCCTGGGCGAAGCGACGCTGCGCGAAATCCTGCTCCGCACCGGCGCGCAAAACGGCGACCTGATCTTCTTCGGGGCGGACCGCGAGAAGATCGTCAACGACGCGCTGGGCGCGTTGCGCGCCAAGGTCGGACACGATCGCGGCTTCGCGGAAAAGGGGTGGAAGCCGCTGTGGGTCGTCGATTTCCCGATGTTCGAATTCGACGACGAGAAGAAGACGTGGGCCGCGCGGCACCATCCGTTCACGGCGCCCAAGGACGGGCACGAAGACCTGTTCACGACGGACCCCGGCAAGGCGCTCGCCAAGGCATACGACGTCGTGTTGAACGGCTGGGAAATCGGCGGTGGGTCGGTGCGGATCCACCGCCCCGAAATCCAGGCCAAGGTCTTCGCGGCGCTGGGAATCTCGCCGGAGGACCAGCAGAAGAAGTTCGGCTTCCTGCTCAACTCGCTGCAATACGGCGCGCCGCCCCACGGCGGTATCGCATTCGGCTTCGATCGCATGGTGACGCTGATGTGCGGCGCCGAGTCGATCCGAGACGTGATCGCGTTCCCAAAGACGCAGCGTGGCCAGGACCTGCTCATCGACACGCCAACCCCCGTCACCGAGCCACAGTTGCGCGACCTGCACATCAAGGTGCGACCCACCGACTCGGTCAAGCTGACGTAAGTTTTTGGGCTAAACTGGGCGCATGATTGTTAGCAGCGCCCGCCTTCGAAATGCCGCCGCCGGCATCCTGCTGGCGGCGGCATTTTCCTGCGCGCTGCCTGCGTTCGCGCGCGCGACGCCCGAGGCACTTCCGGACATTGCGCTGGCCGACCTGCCCAAGGAAGGCCGCGAAGTCCTGTACCAGATCCGAAATGGCGGGCCGTTCCGGTACGACCGCGACGGCGTGGTATTCCGCAATCGCGAGGGGCTGCTTCCGGCCGGGCACAAGGGCTATTATCACGAGTACACGGTAAGCACGCCCGGCGCCAACAACCGCGGTGCGCGCCGGATCATCTGCGGCGGTCCGACCAAGTCGCCGGACGTCTGTTTCTATACGAGTGACCATTATCAATCGTTCAAGAGGATCCGCGAATGAAGGCGCCTGACTTGGCCGTCGTCGACGACGCCGGCGTCCATCCCTGGTCTGGCGCGACGGACGCGTTGAAGGCCGCCGCCGCGCATGCGCATCTCAAGTTCGCGGTCGCCAATCTCGGACTGGCCAAGGATCGCGCAACGCTGTTTGCGGAACTCGATCGCGCCCTCAAGCTGCCCGAACACTTCGGCCACAATTTCGACGCACTGGCCGACGTACTGGAGGACAGCGACTGGCTGGGCAAGAGCGGCCGGGCGATCGTGCTTTCGCACGCCGCCGTCTATCGCAAGGATCACCCCAACGACTGGGCGACGCTCGAGGACCTGCTCGCGGAAGCCGCCGAGTTCTGGAAGGAACGGCACGTGGGGTTCTGGACCTTCGTCGCCTGACGCCTTGTCCATCGAACCGGGCGGCCCGGTGGCATACAAGCAACCCGTTTCCGTTCTCGTCCTCGTTTACACACGCGATCGCACCGTGCTGCTGCTGGAGCGCGCCGACTTTCCCGGCCATTGGCAGTCGGTGACCGGCAGCCAGGAACCGGAGGAGTCGCTTCTGGCGACCGCCTCGCGGGAGCTTATCGAGGAAACGGGCATCGACGCCCGCTCCGTGGGCACCTTGACCGACTGGAGTCTGTCCAACGTGTACGAGATCTATCCGAAGTGGCGGCATCGCTATCGACCCGGCGTCACCCACAACACCGAGCACGTGTTCGGTCTCGAGATTCCCGCGCCCGTGCCGGTGACCCTCAACCCGCGGGAGCATCTGCGCTTCGCTTGGCTGCCCTGGCGCGAGGCCGCAGAAAAGTGTTTCTCCTGGTCGAACCGTGCCGCCATCGATGCACTCGAGCAACGCATTCCCGCAGCAAGGATGCTCTCATGATCAACATCCCGCGTTTAGTCACGTTTTTTGTTGTGGCCGTGTCGATCGCATTCTTCATCGTTGTCTCGCAGGTCTTGGCACAGCCGGTCCAGCAATTCGCACCGTCGCCCGCGGCCGTTTCCCTCTCAGCGTCGGCGACGGCGAGCATTCCCAACGACCGTATGCTGGCGTGGATGCGCGCGGAATCCGACAACGCCGACCCGGCGGCGGCCGCCAACGTCGTCAACACGCGGATGGCCAAGGCGCTTGCCCTCGCCAAGGCCGCGAAGGGCGTCGAGGCTTCGACATCCGGTTACTCGTCCAATCAAGTCACGGAGAAGAACCAGCCGGCACGCTGGCGCGTGGCGCAGACGCTGAAGCTCGAGGGCAGCGACTTTGCGTCGATGTCGGCGCTGATCACGCAGCTGCAGTCCGAGGGCGGGCTTGTCGTCGACGGCACCCAGTTCTCCGTGAGCGGCGCGGCGCGCCGGAAGGCCGAGGAGGGTCTTACCCAGCAGGCGATCAAGGCATGGCAAGCGCGCGCGACGGACGCCGCACGCGGCTTCGGCTTCGACAGCTGGCGCGTGGGCAAGGTCGCGATCCAATCCAATGACTCGTTCCGCCCGCAACCGGTCATGCGCGCGATGGCCATGGAGGCAAAGACCACGCCGGTTGCGCTGGAAGGCGGCAATTCCGAGGTCACCGTCACCGTTTCCGGTGACGCTTTGCTGGAGGCGCCGCGGCCCACGTCAGGCAAGTAGCGACTTGCCGCCGAACGGCACCGCGCTGAGGAAAGCCCAGCGCATCCGTTGCGCATTGTCAAGCCCTCTCCGCGCGCGCCGGTCGTCGGCCCCGTCGCGGAAGACGTTGTCCTCCCGAATTTTGAAGTGGTACTCTACGCGTCCGCACGGTGGCGGAGTGGCGACCAAGTTGTTTTCCACTGCCACGCTCCACACCGTGCACAAAATGTGGGATGAAGTCGTTATCCAATTTCCTGGGGGTTCCAATGTTGAAAAGATATTCCATTAGGCGCTGGGCGCTGGCGGTATTGTTCGCCTTGCCGCTGGCAGTGCCGCACACGGTCTCGGCTGCGAACGATGCCGCGCCGGGCGTGGTCAAGCACCAATCGAAACTCTACATCGTGCAGATGAGCGACCCGCCGGTGGTCGCGTATACCGGCGGCATTGCGGGCCTCAAGGCGACCAAGCCCAATCGCGGCAAGAAGATCGATCCATTGAGCAACGAGGTCGTGCGTTACGGGGACTTCCTGACCGCGAAGCATGACGCCGCGTTGCGCGGTGTCGGCGGCGCAAACAAGGCCTATAGCTACAAGTTCGCGTTCAACGGCTTCGCGGCCGAACTCTCGGACGCGCAAGTCGAGAGAAATGAAAACGATGCCTGGCGTTCTCGCCGTGAGCAAGGACGAAAAGCACTCGATCGACACGTCCTCGACGCCGGCGTTTCTCGGCTTCAGCAACGCCGGCGGACTGTGGCGACAACTGAGCGGCAACGCAACGGAAACCCCATCATCGCGCGAAAGGTCCTAACAGCGGCGGCGCGGGCGAAGGTATCGTCGTCGGCATGGTCGATAGCGGCATCTGGCCCGAGCACCCGAGCTTTTCGGATCGCGATGCAAACGGCAAGCTGGTCTACCAGCAGATCCCCGGCTGGCACGGCAAGTGCACGCATGGCGAGGCGTTCGATGGACTCGAGTTGCAACCAGAAGTTGATCGGCCCAGCGGTACTGCGATTCGGGGTTTGGCGGCGAGGCGCGCATCAAGGGAAAGTTCCCGTACGAATTCTATTCGCCGCGTGAGTGGGCCGGCCACGGGACGCCATACGGCCAGCACGGCTGCGTGGCAATTCTGGCGTGCCCGCCACTGTCAACGGCAACCGCCTTGGCATCATCAGCGGGATGGCGCCGCGCGCGCGCATCGCTGTGTACAAGGTCTGCTGGGCGGATCGCAAGCGGCGTGCGGCTGCTTCGGCTCTGACAGCGTGGCGGCGATCGACCAGGCGGTTGCTGACGGCGTGGACGTCATCAACTTCTCGATCAGCGGCTCGACGACCAGTTTCCTGCGACCCGGTCGAAATCGCGTTGCTGTTCGCCGCCGATGCGGGTGTGTTCGTCGCAGCGTCGGCGGGCAACAGCGGCCCGGCGAGTGTCGACCGTTGCGCACCCCAGCCCGTGGATCACGACGGTGGCGGCGGGTACTCATAACCGCAATGGCGAAGGATCGGTGACGCTGGGTAACGGCGCGCGTCTACACGGGCGCGGCGTGTGCCAACGCGCTGGGTTCACGCCGTTGTTCGATCGGCGAACGCGGTCTGCAGCTGGCGCAACCGCGCTGCGACGCCTGAGCTTGTGCGCGGACGCCGGTGGCCCTCGATGCTGCGACGGTCGCGGGCAAGGTCGTCCTCTGCAAGCGGGGTGTCAATGCGCGCGTGGACAAGAGTCTGGCGGTGAACGAGGCAGGCGGCGTCGGGATGATGCTTTACAACGACCCCGTCGGCAGCACGAACACGCTGGTGCTCGACTCCACTCAGTGCCCACGGTGCATGTGGTCGCGGCCATCGGCCTCGCGATCCTGGCGTATTTGCTGCGACCGCGGCGGCGCGACGGCAGCTCGATGCGCAATCGGTCATCGTCTTCAACGCGCCCGCGCCGTTGACGTGCCACGTTCTCTTCGCGCGGGCCGTCTCTTGCCGCGGCGGGGGACATTCTCAAGCCCGACATCATCGCGCCCGGGACAGACATCCTCGCCGGCGTCGCAGACCCTGCAACACCGGCCGCAAGTTCGACTCTGCTCAGCGGCACGTCGATGTCCAGCCCGCACATGGCCGGCATCGGCAGCGCTGTTCAAGCAGCTGCACCCGGAATGGTCGCCGAGCCAGATCAAGTCGGCGCTGATGACGACCGCCGGCCGACGTTCATCGATGGTCCCAATACCAATGGCCGCTGGTGATCTTCGGCAAGGCGCGGGACAGTTCGGCCGAACACTGGCCAGCAATCCGGGACTCGTGTTCGACGCCGGCTTCGGCGACTGGCTGAGCTTCATCTGCGGAACGGACAACTCGAGGGCCTCGTACTGCCGTCGATCGCCAATCGATCCCAGCGACTCAACACGGCGTCCATCGCATCGGGCGCTTGCCGGCTCGCAGACGGTGAAGCGAACGGTGACGAACGTCGGCGCGGCGCTGCGACCTACACGTCTCGGTCCACGGGGCTCGCGGATATCACGGACGGCTCAGTCCGGCGTCATTGACGATCGCGGCCGGGCGAGACCAAGGAATTCAGCGTCACCTTCACGCAACGCGGCGCGCCGTGAACGCCTACGAGGCGGTCATTGTACGCTGACCGATGGCACGGCCACAACGTGCGCATTCCGGTCGTCTCAGGCCCGTCGTATTCGCGGCTCCGGCGGAAGTCAGCGGCACGTATAGCGTCAAGTTCGGGTATAGCGGAGCGTTCGGCGCGACGCGCGTGGACTGGTGCCGGCGGCGACCAACACGGGTTCGGTGGCGACGGGTGGCGGCCAGTTCGTGAACTCACGTATGCCGGCGGGCCCGACCTATGCCCGTTTCTCGTTGTTCGACTCCGAAGTCAGCCAACCCAGCGACCTCGATCTCGAGGTTTCAACTCTGGCGGCCCGCTGGTCGGGCAGCAGCGGCGGCGGAACCACGGCCGAGGAGGTCAACTTCCTCAATCCGCCGGCGGCGAACTACACCGTACGTGTCCTGGCTTTGCGGTGCCGTCCGGTGCTGCGAACTTCAAGCTGTTCAGCTGGGCGCTGGGCAGCACGGCTGCAGGCAACATGATCGTCACGGCGCCCGCTGTGGCAACGCTCGGACCACGGGTAGCCATCGATATCGCTACCAGCGGGCTGTCCCCGGCAACCAAGTACCTGGGTTCGGTGGTCTACTGGTGGCGCTCCAGGCTTGCCTAACCCGACCATCGTTCGGATCGACACTCCGTAATACGTCCGTCCGGAAGTTGCAGCAAAAAACCGCGGCCTTCGGGCCGCGGTTTTTTTGGGCCCTCCGCGATGAGATGCAGGAAGGTCAGGATCCAGTCCAATGACTCGTTCCGCCGCCGCGGCCGAACGCGCGCTAACGTCCCGATGGCACGGGCGGCGCGTCGCCGGGACTTGCGTCAAGACGCCAGGCTTCGAGTTTGGGTGTTCCAAGCGCATGGCCGAAGGCCACCGTCACCACGAATGCCTGAGCCACGGACCCCTTGGTCAGATGTCCGCAGGCGGCAGTCCAGGCGGCCGCCAGTGCATCGTCTCCGAGCCACGTGCCATTCGGCCCCGTAATGCCGTAACGGCGCGCGATGGCAGCGCAGGGCGCATTGGCGAGGCACCACGGAAACAGTTCGGGATTGGCCAGCGCCACGCCGGTGCGTTGCGCCTCCGACCAGAAGCGCAACGCGGTTCGACTACCCGCGTCCGTCGATGCGACGCACAGCGCGCTGCGGACGTTGCCGCCGGCGCTGAAGAGTGCGGACAACTCCGTCATCGCGACGTCGAGCGCGTCGCGCTCCAGTGCCGCTTCGTCCAGCGCCACCACCTCATGGCCGACAACACGGGTCATGGAGACCAAGCACCCACGAGGAGCGACGAGTTGAGCCCGCCAAAAGCAAACGCGTTGTTGAGCACCCAACGTATCGGCATTGGCTGAGCCTTGCGCGCGCACGCCACTGGAAATTCGCTATCCGGCTCATCGTGGCCCGCAGTAGGCGGCACCATTTGTGCCCGCAGACCCTCCACGCAGATCGCGAGCTCCAGCGCGGCCGCGGCGCCAAGCGCGTGTCCCAGCGCGCCCTTGCTGCCGCTCACCGCAGGCAGCCGCGCGCCGAACAGCGCGTGCAACGCACGGCCCTCCGCGTCGTCGGAGGCCCGGGTTCCACTGCCATGCGCATTGACCCAGTCAATGGCATCGGTCGACACACCGCCCGCGGTGAGCGCGGCCTCCATGGCTTCACGCATGCCGGAGCCATCCGGTCGCGGCGCGGTGGGATGATAGGCGTCGCAGGACAGTCCCAGCGCCCTGATCTCCGCCAGCGGCATGGCGCCACGCGCCAAGGCATCCTCGGCGCGTTCGAGGACGAACATTGCAGCACCCTCGCCCAGCAGCATGCCGCTGCGCTTCCTATCGAAAGGCCGGCAGCGTTCTGCCGCCATCGCCCGCGAGCGGCTGAAGCCCACGAGAGACAGGCGCGAGAACGGCTCCACGCCACCTGCGAGCGCGCGCGTCACACGACCGGCGCACAGATCGTCGAGCGCCGCACCCACCGCATAGTTACCGGCTGCGCAGGCCGTTGCCAGCGACTGGTGAGGCCCAGCGAGCGCAAAGTGTTCGCGAACGGCGCGCGTAAACGACGGCACGCGAAAGTCATTGACATCGATCGTCGCCCCTTCGGCCGCACCCTCGAACGCTGCGCTTTCGCCGAGTGTACTGCCGATGTATACGCCGGTCCCCGCCGGCGGCGTACCGCAGGACTGCGCGACCGCCTGCTCGGCGGCCGCTATCGCCAGCGTGCGACCGCGGCGAAGCGGGTCCGCCGCGATATCCTCGACGCGGCAAGCCAGTGCGCATCGATATCCGCCCTCGCGCAGGTCGGCCCACTCGCGCACCGCGCTTTCCCCGGCCGCCAGCCGTTGCCACATCGACTCTGCGGAAATCCCCAGCGGCGAGGCAACGCCTACGCCGGTAATGACGACACGCGATTTGCTGATTGGATTCCCTTCGCGCTTTGCACTCCGGTTACCGCCCCGGGGGCCGTCCGGCGGATTCATGCCGACGCTTTGGCGATGATGTAATCGGCGCTCGCTTCGAGCGACACGAAGCACGCCAGATCGCCGTCGGGTATCAGCACGCCGTAGTGCTGCTCGATCCGTGCCACCAGTTCGACGAGATCGAGCGAGTCGAGGTTGAGATCCGCTCGGTAAAGCGCGGGCGCGGGCCAGTCGGCAGGAAGGTGCGGGCTGATCCGGCGTAGCTCGTCGCGCAGGGTGGCGATCACTTGCTCGCGGTCGGGCGCGGAGGCGAGGTCAGGCATCGGCAATGGCGTCAAGGATAGGTTTGAACTGCGTTCGCTCGCGCGACGGCGCCAATCGCCGAGGCCAGCGGCGCGAGCGGGTCGCCGATCAGCCTATACGAGCCGGTTGCGGAGGGTGACGAAGGCGCGGCTTGGGCAACAAGCTCGCCGATGGTGGTTGCGCCGGCAGCCAATGCGTCGCACATGCCCACAGCCCAGCGCGTGTTGTCGGTATGCAGCGTATCGCCTGCGGCGCCGAAACTCGCCGCCGCCACCCCTTGCAGCGGAAGCGCCTCGGCGTAGGAAAGACCCACGCGTCGGCGGCTCGCCGTGCGGCAACACAGCGAAACGAGCGCTCCGAGCGGTTCGCCGGCAAAGGGGTCGAAATGGTGACTGCGCGTGCCGTGGTATCCGACCCATCCGACCGGACGCCCGTGACCCACGTAGATGCCGAGACCGAGCCCGCTTCCGAGGGCCTCAACCATGCGTTCGCGGGTGATCACATCGCCCGTCCAGCGAAATGTCGCGATGCGGTGCTCAAGCAGGGCGGCGACGCGCTCGGCGACATGGAGGTAACGTGGATGCCATTGCCCAAGCACCGCAATGACTGCGCGCCGCCCGCGGCGCCGGTGAACGCGCGCCGCCGCGGCCGCGAATCGGCGGCAGGCGTCGGGCGACACTGCAGGCAACCAGGCGACGGGGACGCGGCGCCCGCCGCGATCGACGGCAAATGGCGCAGATAGCACGGTGGCAGGCGCACGCCGCGCCGACCCGACGAGCAGCGCGCCCTCCAGTTTGTCCTGCTCGCGCACGAGCGCCTCAAGATCGGGCATGGCGACTGCGTAACTTGTGCATTCCACGCGAACGCCAACATCGCGCCACGCCTCGACGAGTTCGGCGAAGTCGCGCATGCGCCCGGCCGGCGCTGCGAGCAGAACATGGCGCGGCCGCGTCACGCCACCTGCGGGTGTGTCTGCACGTACAGCGAGAATTTCTCCCACGGCGCATAGTCCGACTGCGGACGGCTTAGCAGCACCTTTCGCGCGAAGTAGTGCATCATGATCTGTCCCTGCTGCTCGGGCGGGAAGTCCATGAAGTCATCCGGATCCGCGTTCTCCATGACCGCGCGGCCACCCTCGCCAATTGTCGGACCGTCGGCCAGATCGACCACGTCCGTGCCGTCGTAGCGACCATGGGGCAACGTAATGGCCGATGAGGCGGCGGCAAGGTGGTACCCATAGTTGTAGGACGGATCATCGCCCATCGTGATGTGTGTCGCGATCGCATGCGCCATGTAGATCGGGCCGACGTTCTGGTTCTGCCAGACGTGGGTCATCTCGTGCACAAGCGTATGGCGCTCGATCGGGCCGTCGTCCGCATCGAAATTGATGAGATTGCCCGTGGTGAAAGCGCGCGATTCGGGTTCGCCGGTGAAGAAGTCCTGGATGCCGAAGAAGATGCTGTTGGTCGGCGAGTCGGTTGCGATGTAGACGTGATCGAAGTCGATCGAATCACCGAACACGGGCTCGACGTCCGCCAGCTCGGCGGCGCTGAGGTGCCGGAACCCGTTGAGCAGGTTCATCAGGACGAAGATTGCGGTGTCGAGGAGCCCCACCGCCACTTCGAGCACGGCCAGCAGCATGTCCTTGACGTTCTCGCCGATCGCCACCAGTGTGCGCACAAGTTCGTCGACAAACTCGTCGCCGGCCTGCTTGAACGCATCCACGACATCGTTCAGCGTCTTGCCGAGCTCGCGTGCGGCGCGTACCAGATTCTGCATCGCCTGATCCGGATGCTTGACCGTCTCGACGACCAGCTCGACCAGCGTCACGCCCGCTTCGAGCATCCCGCGCACGACCTCGAGCGTGACTTCGAACGCCTTGCCGACGGTCCAGACAACCAGCTTGGCGAGCTCGAAGCCGGCGCCCAAGGCGCCCTTGACGAACTTGGCGATCCCCGGAATGAAGTCGGTCTCGAGGTAGTTGAGCGCATAGATGATCGAATTGCCGATGCGATCCCACATGCCGCCCAGCAGATCGAGCGCATCGCTGCCGCGCGCAACCGCCCAGTCAATGACCTCGGTTACCGCGCTGCCTACAGCTTCGCAAAGCTGGACCATGCGCTCGAACATCGCCTGCGTTTGTTCGGCCGCCCAGTCGAGAACCTCGGCCACCCCTTTCTTGACGAAGCGGATCGCCAGTACCGCCTCGCGCCAGAGCGCGGACGCCAGCGCCTCGCCGCGATCGAGCAGCCAGCCAAGGATGTCGCCGACAGGTCCCAACGCCTGCAGCACGGCGTTGACGATCTTGCGGAAGACAAAGTAGGTCGCCGTGACCACCGCCTCGAGGATGTCCACCACCTTGGCGCCAACGGCCAGCGCCGCATCGATCAGGCGAGCGGCGGTGCGATAGGTAAACGCGATCATCTGCCGCGTGAACTCGAGCACGGTCTTCCCAAGCTCGAACGCCGCCTTGACCACGGCCTTCAGGAGATTCATCGCCAGGCTCAGCGTCTCCTTGAGCAGCGTCAGCAGCGTACGGCCCAGGTCGAAGAACGCCTGCACCACCTTCTTGATCGCATTCACGGCATGTGTAGCGATCGTGCGGATCACATCCACAAGAAGCTTGCCTGCCTCGAGCAGGCCGTCCAGTACCTTGCGCACGACATCGACCGCCGCGGTCGCGATGTACTGCGTGAAGTCGATCAGTGCCTGTCCCGCGCGGGCTGCCGCGCGCGCAATCTCCTTCACGAGGTTGAGCCCGGCGTTGAGCACCTCGTTGAAGATGGACCCAAGGCTGCGACCGAGTTGCAGCAACGACGACACGACCGTGTCGAACAGGTCCCAGGGCCGCGACACCAGCGCGACGAAAATCTGGGCAACGCTTTTGCCGAGCTCGAGCAACGCCTTGACCATGCCCTGGACGAGCGTCGCCCCGAACGCCACGGCCTGCTCGATGAGATTTCCGATGGATTTGCCGATCGCGAGCAACGCTTCGGCACCGCGCTTGATGACATCGAACGCCCGCCCCGCCAGATACCCGAGCAATTCGCCCAGCGTGCGCCCGAGGTTGTCGATTGCCTTGAGTACGGTGATCAGCGCATCCTTCGCGAGCGTGAACGCCGCATTCAGCACGTTGAAGAGTCCCGTGCCGATCGCGTCCAGCCCCTGTACGATCTTCTTGACGAGGTTGTAGCCTGTCTCGAGTGCAGCGTTGAGCAGGTCGAGCACCGACTTTCCGGCTTGCTCGATCAGGGCCTTGACCAGGTTCGCGACGTCGTTGACGGCCCAGTTGACGACATCGGCAATCGCCTGGCCGAGCGTCTTGACGGCATCTACGACGGCGTCGACAACCGACGTGATCGCATTGGCGATGTCGTCGGCGACATCCTCGAAGAAATCCACGACCGCGGAGTCAGTGTCCCGCGGCGCTGGCGGCTGGCCTTGCTGGAGGCGCGCCACTTGCGCGCCCGCATCGCGCAGCC
Source organism: uncultured beta proteobacterium (assembly GCA_963782625.1). Lineage (GTDB taxonomy): Bacteria > Pseudomonadota > Gammaproteobacteria > Burkholderiales > Casimicrobiaceae > VBCG01. The sequence continues at coordinate 67,891 of CAWAKN010000013.1, forward strand.
AGAACAGCACGTCGCGCAGGGCGTCACGGTTCACGCTCTTGTCGGGGTGCAACACGAGATCGCGCATGATCACGCGCCCCTGGGCACGCGGCAGTTGCCCGATCGCGTGCACGACACCGCGCGCCTCGCCCGCGCGCCGATAGCCGGCGATCAGCGCGCGGCGCTCCGCGGACGGCATGGTCGCCGCCTGTTGAAAGAGCTCGCGGTGTTGCATCGGGTCCGCGATCGAGCGGGCATAGGCCTCGGCAAGGCGGCTCGCCTGCATTCGCTGCCTTGCGTAGGCGCGCCGGAACGTCGGTGCCAGGTCGACTGCATGATAGGGCGTCTTGCGCAATATGGCGTCGACCGCATGCGCGTTGCCAAGCGGCACCGCGTCGAGCGCGGCGGAAAGTCGGTTTATGCCGGCCGCGAGCACGCCCTGGCCGGCGCGGCGCGGAGGTTCGCGTCGAATTCGCGCGGCGACACCGGCGCGTTTGCGCGAAGGCGTGTTCAAGGTCGTGGTGCCGCGCGGCCGCGTGACCGCCGCGGTCTTGCGAATCTGCCTGGGCTTGGGGGACGTCGAGCGGGCCATGTCGATCTCCTTCAGCATTCGGCGACGCCTGGCGCCGGCGCCGTTAAAGGCGAATCCCGAGGCAGAGGTGCAGCGTGGTGAAGGCATTGCCAATGCGCAAGAATCGGCAACCACCACGACCGTGTCGGGGACTCGGGGGTGAACCTCGCTTCCCGGCGTCGGCGCGTCAGTGCATGGGAACCGCTCACGCTGCGGCCGGGTTGCAAAGAATTGGCAAATTTGGCGCGTTTGTCAACTACAATTTGAACAGGCTCGCGCGCTCGACGCTCGCCCATGAATTCACCCGGATCGCCCGCCAGGGCGGTATTTGATTCGGATCATGAGTGGGGCGGCCCGCGGTAGACTTGTCGCCGAATCGTAGGAGGTCGTCGCGTGGAACTCGATCCGGTCCTGTTGTCGCGCCTGCAGTTCGCCTTCGTCATCGCGTTCCACATTCTCCTGCCGGCCTTCACCGTCGGGCTCGCGTCGTACATCGTTGTGCTCGAGGGCCTTTACTTCTGGCGCGGCGACTCGACCTATCTGCGGCTGTCGTTGTTCTGGACGAAAATGTTCGCCGTGTCTTTCGGGATGGGCGTCGTGTCGGGAATCGTGATGCCGTTCCAGTTGGGCACCAACTGGAGCGGACTGTCGGACACCGCCGGCAACGTGCTGGCGCCGCTGCTCACTTACGAAGGCCTGATCGCATTCTTCCTCGAGGCCGGCTTCCTCGGCATCCTGCTGTTCGGCCGCAAGCTGGTCCCGCAATGGGTCCACCTGTTCGCTGCCGTCATGGTGGGTAGCGGCACCCTGTTCTCGTCGTTCTGGATCCTTTCGGCCAACAGCTGGATGCACACGCCGGCTGGCTACGAAATCATCGACGGGCGTTTTTTCGCGAAAGACTGGTTGGACGTGATCTTCAATCCGTCTTTTCCTTACCGGATTGCGCATACGGTCACCGGGTTCTACATCACGACGGCGTTCGTCGTCGTCGCGGTTTCGGCGTGGCATCTTCGGGTAAACCAGCACGTGGCGGAATCGCGGCGCGCGATGTCCATGGGCCTGGGCCTGCTCATCCTGCTGGTACCGCTGCAAATCGTGCTTGGCGACGCGCACGGGCTCAACACGCTCGAACACCAACCGGTCAAGGTAGCCGCGATGGAAGGCCTGTGGGAGACGCAGGCCCGCGCGCCGGCCGTCCTGTTTGCGATTCCCGATTCGACCAACGAAACGAACCGGTTCGAGATCGCCATCCCCGGCCTGGCCAGCGTCTACCTGACGCACGACGTCAACGGCGTGGTCAAGGGCCTGAATGCGTTTGCGCCGGGCGACCGCCCGCCCGTCGGGATCGTGTTCTGGGCGTTCCGGGTGATGGTGGGCGCGGGCCTCCTCATGTTCGCCGTCGTCGCGTGGGGGGCCTGGCTGCGCATCCGCGGCCGCATGTTCGATTCGCGCGCGTATCTCGCCGTGTGCAATTTCATGGCGCCCGCGGGGTTTGTGGCGGTGATAGCCGGCTGGACCGTGACCGAGGTCGGCAGGCAGCCGTGGATCGTGTACGGACTGATGCGCACGCGCGACGCGGTATCGCCTTCGATCACCGGGCTCGACGTTTTGCTGTCGCTGCTCATGTACATGGCGGTCTACGCGGTGATCTTCAGCGCAGGCGTGTACTACCTTTTTCGCATCGCGCGCGCGGGTCCGCCCACCGAGCTGGAGGCGCACGACGCCAAGCTTTCCGAACGACCCGCGCGTCCGCTCTCGGCCGCCGACGTGTAAGGGATCCGACCATGCACATCGACCTCGTTCCGGTTTGGACCCTCATTCTCGCCGTCGGCGTGTTCATGTACGTGCTCCTCGATGGCTTCGATCTCGGCGTGGGCATCCTGTTCCCGTTGGCGCGCGACGACGCGTCGCGCACGCTGATGATGAATTCCGTCGCGCCGATATGGGACGGCAACGAGACGTGGCTCATCCTGGGTGGCACCGCGCTCATGGCGGCGTTTCCGCTGGCCTTCGCGATCGTCATTCCCGCGCTCTACTTTCCGATCCTGCTGATGCTGCTCGGACTCATCTTTCGCGGCGTCGCGTTCGAGTTCCGGCTAAAGGCGCAGCAAGGGCGCCACTGGTGGGACCGGTCGTTCTTCACGGGCTCGCTCGTCGCCACGTTCTTCCAGGGTGTGATCCTCGGAAATTATGTGCAGGGCTTCGCGGTCTCCGGACGGCACTTCGCTGGCGGCAGCTTCGACTGGGTCAAGCCGTTTCCGCTTGCCACAGGCGTCGGCCTGCTGTTCGGGTATGGATTGCTCGGCGCCACGTGGCTGGTGATGAAGACCGAGGGCGACCTGCAGGCACGGTCGCGCGCCCAAGCCAGGGCGTGCCTGTTCGGCGTGCTCGCTTTCATCGCGATGGTGAGCGTGTGGACGCCATTCCTGCATCCGAAGATCACGGCGCGCTGGTTCACTTGGCCGAACATGGCGTACTTAGCTCCCGTACCCATCGTGACTGCCGGCATCGCCGTCGGCCTCTGGCGCTCGCTCGCACGCGGCGGCGAGTTCGTCCCGTTCCTGGCCGCGATGGGGTTGTTCGCGATGTGCTACCTCGGCCTTGCCATCAGCGTGTTCCCGTATGTAGTGCCGTGGACGATCACGCTCTGGGATGCGGCGTCGTCGCCCGGATCCCAGGCCTTCCTGCTCGTGGGCACGCTCGTCATCCTGCCGATCGTGTTCATGTACACGGGTTGGTCGTACTACGTGTTCCGCGGCAAAGTGCGCGCAGAACTCGGATACCACTAGCAGCCGCTCGCCTCGCCGAACGGGACTTCCGAAATACACAAAAGGATTGTGCGATGCCCGGAGAAAACGACATCGTCGTCGCGGCATGGAATACGGTGCTGTTCGACAAGTTCTGCCGCTTCAAGCATCTGCTGATCGACGGCCTTGCGGCGCACAGCAACGCCGCGCTCGACTGGCATGCCTATCCCGAGGGCGCACGCGTGCTCGACGTCGGGTGCGGATTCGGGGACAGCACGCGGCTCATTGCCAGGCGCGTAGGACCGCGGGGTGAAGCAGTGGGCGTTGACTGCGCCGAGAATTTCATCAGGGCTTCCCGCGACGAGACAAGACAGGTGGGCATCTCCAATGCGTCGTACTTCGTTGCCGACGTCCAGACCGACGACCTTCGCGGCCCCTACGACTTCGCGTTCTCGCGCTTTGGCACGATGTTCTTCATGATGCCCGGCGCCGCCATGCGCAACATCCGCAAGGCGCTCAAACCGGGAGGTGAACTCACGATGATCGTCTGGCGCCGGCGGGAGGAGAATCCGTGGCTCCACGACGCCGAGCTGAAGGTCCGCGAGATGGTTCCGGTCGTGGCCCACGAGGATACGGACCAGGTGCATTGCGGACCGGGGCCGTTTTCCATGGCCGGCCCGGACATGGTTAGTTCGATGCTGCGCAGCGCGGGGTTCGATCGAATCGCCTTCGAGCGCTTCGACGCCGACATCTGCGTCGGCAAGGACTTGCATGAAGCAGTCGAGTTCGCCATGGCGCTGGGGCCGGCAGGCGAGATCATTCGCCTCGCGGGCGACGAGGGCGCCAAGCGCAAGGACGCCGTCGCCGCGGCGCTGCACGAGACGCTCGCCCGCTACTCGCGAAGCGACGGGGTCTGGGGTCCATCGAGCACCTGGTTCGTCAGCGCGCGCAACCCCTAAGCGCGTGAAATGGGCAGCGTGACGCATTGATGGACCGGCGTGCATTCAGCGGCGCGCTGGCCGGCGGCCTGTTGGCGGCGCCCTTCCTGTCGCTCGCCCAGCCGCGGTCGAGAATTGCGCGAATCGGTTTCCTTGCGGCCGGTTCCCCGACATCGCGAGTTCAGCAACAGTTCCTGCAAGGCATGCGCGAGCTGGGCCTCACGGAAGGACGCGATTTTGCCGTCGACTGGCGGTTCGCCGAGGGGAGGTACGAGCGACTGCAGGCACTGGCGGCGGAACTGGTGCAGCTGAAAGTCGACGTCATCGTGGCGGTGACGACGCTTTGTGTCCAGGCCGCGCAGCATGCAACGCGAACGACACCGATCGTGATGGTCGGCGTGCCCGACCCGATCGGCGAGGGATTCGCGACCAGCCTGTCCCGCCCCGGTGGCAACATCACGGGCCTGTCCAATATCGTGACCGAAGTGAGCAGCAAGCATCTCGAACTGATGCGTGTTGCCGTGCCGAAGCTGTCACTCGTCGCGGTGCTGATCAATCCGGGCAACCCCAGCGACGCACTCATCCTCGAGCAGATCCAGGGCAGCGCCTACACGCGCCGGATCAAGGTGCTTCCCGTCGAGGCCGGTACCGCGAGCCAGATCGATGCTGGCTTTGCCGCTATCGCCCGCGCCCGCGCGCAGGCCGCAATCGTGACCTCCGACGCTTTTTTTGACGTGCAGCAGGAACGGATCATAAAACTCGCCATCGACAGCCGCCTGCCGACGATCTCTTCCAGCAGGGAAATGACGGAGGCCGGCGGGCTCATGAGCTATGGCCAGGACCTGGCTCTGCATTACCGTCGGGCCGCGACCTACGTCGACCGGATACTGAAGGGTGCGAAGCCCGGCAGTCTCCCGATCGAACAACCCACGGTGCTGGAATTCGTCGTCAATCGCAAGACGGCGAAGACACTCGGCATCGACATTCCACGCGAGCTGGAGCTGCGCGCCGACAGCGTCATCGAATGACGCCGGAGGTTGCGGATCGCGCGCAGACTACCGCTTGATCTGGCCGCGGATCTCGCCGCTGCGATGCGCCTCGCTGTGGATGTTGAAATAGAGGTTGCCCGCCTTGTAGCTCTCGTACTGCGCATCACTGAGGCGCGCGCCCGGCGGTACGGACCAGACATTGTCCGCCGTCTTGACCAGCGGAAGAATGATCGGCCCGTTGGTGCCCGCGGCCCCTTCGTGAATATGGGCGACCGTCACCGCCATGCCGGCGATCGTCGCGTTGCCAACCACAGTCTTGTCCGCATTGACGGTTATCGAGGCGGTTCCCGACGCGGTGGTCGTCACCGGCGGAATTTCCTGGCCCCCGCTGAGGACGATCTTGAGTTCCTGGCTCCACGCCCCGATCGCGTGGCCGGCGAGCGCCATCGTCATCACGTTCAGCACAATGCGGCGAAGGCGCGACGTCGTCCGCGGCAACGAATTCATGATAGGACCTCCTCCCGGGGCTTCACGAGTCCGCATCATACGCCGGCCGAAGCACCTGCCATGCACGCCGGTACCGCAACAAAAAAGGCGCCCGCAGGCGCCCTTTTTTTACTCGAGACCAAAGCGTCAGTCGGCCGGGCTCATCGGCTCGACTTCCGCCGCAGCGGGAGCAGGGGCCGGAGCAGGAGCCGGCGAGGCGCTGCCGGCGCCATCTTCTTCCGCCGCCGCCTTCATCGACAGGCGCACACGGCCCTTTTCGTCGGCCTCGATGACCTTCACGCGCACGATCTGGCCTTCCTTCAGGTAGTCGGCGACGGCGTTGACGCGCTCCTTCGCGATCTGCGAAATGTGCAGCAGGCCGTCCTTGCCGGGCAGCAGCTGCACGATCGCGCCGAAGTCGAGCAGGCGCAGCACCGGGCCTTCGTAGATCCTGCCCACCTCGACTTCCGCGGTGATCTGCTCGATGCGCTTGCGCGCGGCGTCGCAGGCGTCGGAATTGACCGACGCGATGGTGACCGTGCCGTCGTCCTTGATGTCGATCGTGCAGCCCGTTTCCTCGGTCAGCGCGCGGATCACGGCGCCGCCCTTGCCGATGACGTCGCGGATCTTTTCCGGATTGATCTTGAACGTGAACATGCGCGGCGCGTGCGCGGAGATTTCCGTGCGCGCGTGCGGCAGCGCCTGCTGCATCAGGCCCGAGGATGTGCATGCGGCCTTCGCGCGCCTGCGACAGCGCGACCGCCATGATTTCCTTGGTAATGCCCTGGATCTTGATGTCCATCTGCAGCGCCGTGATGCCGCGGTCGGTGCCGGCCACCTTGAAGTCCATGTCGCCCAGGTGATCCTCGTCGCCCAGGATGTCGGTCAGCACCGCGAAGCGGTTGCCTTCCTTGATGAGTCCCATCGCGATGCCGGCGACGTGCGCCTTGGTCGGCACGCCGGCGTCCATCAGCGCGAGGCTGCCGCCGCAGACGGAGGCCATCGACGACGAACCGTTCGACTCGGTGATTTCCGAGACGACGCGCATCGAGTACGAGAATTCTTCCGCGGCTCGGCAGCACGGCGAGCAGCGCGCGCTTGGCCAGGCGTCCGTGGCCGATTTCGCGGCGCTTGGGCGTGCCCACGCGCCCCGTCTCGCCGGTGGCGTACGGAGGCATGTTGTAGTGGAGCATGAAGCGGTCGGTGTACTCGCCCATCAGGGCGTCGATGCGCTGCTCGTCGCGCGCGGTGCCCAGCGTGGCCACCACCAGCGCCTGCGTCTCGCCGCGCGTGAACAGCGCAGAACCGTGCGTGCGCGGCAGCACGCCGGTGCGAATCGAGATCGGCCGCACGGTGCGCGTGTCGCGCCCGTCGATGCGCGGCTCGCCGGAGAGAATCTGGTGGCGGACGATCTTGGCTTCCAGCTCGAAGATGAAGTCCTTGACCTTGTTGGCGTAGCCGGGCGCCGCGTCGGCCGGGATGCATTCGGCTTCGACCTTGGCGATGACTTCCTTCAGGCGCTGTTGCCGCGCCTGCTTCTGGCGCAGTTGATAGGCTTCGCGCAGCAGCGGCTCGGCCAGCGCGCCGACGGACGCCACCATCGCCTCGTCCTTGGCGGCGGGTGCCCAGTCCCACAGCGGCTTGCCGGCCTCTTCGACCAGCGCGTGGATCGTCTCGATCACCGCTTGCTGCTGCTGGTGGCCGAAGACCACGGCGCCCAGCATGATTTCCTCCGGAAGCTCATTGGCTTCGGACTCGACCATCAGCACGGCGGCTTCGGTGCCGGCGACGACGAGGTTCAGCTGCGACGACAGGAGTTCGGTCTTGGTCGGATTCAGCACGTACTGGCCGTCGACATAGGCAACGCGCGCCGCGCCGATGGGGCCGTCGAACGGCAGGCCGGAAATCGCCAACGCCGCGGAGGCGCCGATCATCGCGGCGATGTCCGGATCCACTTCCGGGTCCACCGACATCACGGTGGCGATTACCTGCACTTCGTTGTAGAAGCCTTCGGGGAACAGCGGACGGATCGGCCGGTCGATGAGGCGGGACGTCAGCGTTTCCTTTTCCGACGGACGCCCTTCGCGCTTGAAGAACCCGCCCGGGATCTTGCCCGCGGCGTAGGTCTTTTCCTGATAGTCGACGGTCAGCGGAAAGAAATCCTGGCCGACGCGCGCGCTCTTGGCGCCTTGCGCGGTGACGAGAACCACGGTGTCGCCCAAGCTGACCATGACGGCACCGCCGGCCTGGCGGGCGATCTCGCCTGTTTCGAGGGTCAGCGTGTTGGCGCCGTATTGGATCGATTTCTTGACGTGCTTGAACATGATTGGGTTCCGTAAAACGACTCATTTGCGAAAAAAACGGCCGCGGCTCGAAACGAGCGCGGCCATCGCGGGATTATTCGGCGGCGGCTTGCGGCGGGATGAAATCCACGAGGGTCAGCCGGTTTACTTGCGCAAGCCCAGTTTTTCGATCAGCGCGCGGTAGCTGTCGGCGTTGCGCGACTTCAGGTAATCGAGCAGCTTGCGGCGGCGCGAAACCATGCGCAGCAACCCGCGGCGCGAGTGGTGATCCTTGACGTTGGTCTTAAAGTGATCGGTGAGACCGTTGATGCGTGCGGTGAGGAGCGCGATCTGCACTTCCGGCGAGCCGGTGTCGCCCTTGCCGCGCTGATTTTCGGCGATGACTTTCGCCTTGTCGTGAACCGTGACGGACATTTCCTTGACCTTCCTTCTTTCTCAGTTTACTTATTCGCTGTCGCTTGCTTGGCAAAGAGCGGAATTATAGCAGGAAAAACGCTTAGATTTCAACCATGTCGACCGCTTGGCATAGGTGCCGACGCGACAACTCGGCGCGGCTGCGCCACGCCGGCCGTCGTATCGGCGACGCCCAGCAGTTCCTTCCCTGCGAATGCCGCGCACGCGCCTTCGGCAAATCCGGGTGCCGGAACGGCGCCGCCCTGCCGGAACCGGGCGGCGTCGGCAGCGCCGAGCTGCAGTGGCGGCAGGTCGCGCAGCAGTGTGGCGACGGGCAGGAGCAGGCCGTCGCGGGCTGCGTCGTCCATCGCTTCCAAGTCCTCGAGCGTGACCGCGGCGTCGATCCCGAATCCGCCGGTGGCGGTCCGACGCAGACCCGCCAGGTGCGCGCCGCAGCCCAATGTCCGGCCGATGTCCTCGGCCAGAACGCGCACATAGGTTCCCTTGCTGCACGCGACGTCGAGCACCGCGTCCGGCGCGTTCCACGCAAGCAGCACGAGGTGCAGGATGTCGATGTCGCGCGGCGGGCGCGGGACGTCGATGCCCGCGCGCGCGTATTCGTACAGGTTGCGTCCCTCGAACTTGAGCGCGGAATGCGCGGGCGGGATCTGCGTGAGGCGGCCCGTGAAGCCGGCGAGCGCGGATTCGATGTCGGACCGGGCCAGCGCAACCGGGCGAGTTTCGAGGACGTCGCCTTCGGCGTCTCCGGTCGTCGTCGTGACGCCGAAGCGGACCGTGGCCGTGTAGCGCTTGGTCGCGTCGAGCAGGAATTGCGCGAACTTGGTTGCCTCGCCGAAGCACAGCGGCAGCAATCCCGAGGCGAGCGGATCGAGCGTTCCGGTGTGTCCGGCCTTTTCGGCATCGTAGGCGCGCCGCGCACGCTGCAGCGCCGCGTTCGAAGACAGACCCGAGGGCTTGTCCAGCAGCAGCACGCCGTCGACACGCCGGCGGACGCGCCGGGTGCGCGGCGCTTGCGCGGTCACGATCCCGACTCGAGCTTCTTGTCGGCCTTGATCGCGTCGTCGATCAGCTGCGAGATGCGCATCCCCGACTCGATCGAATCGTCGTAGGCGAAGTGCAGTTGCGGGACCGAATAGAGGTCCAGCCGGTGCGACAGCGCGCTGCGCAGGAAGCCGGACGTGCGCGCCAGCGCGGCCAGCGTCTCGTCGGCCTTGTCGCGGCCGGCGAGGTGCGTGAAATGCACGGTCGCGTGCGACAGGTCCGACGTGACGTCCACGTGCGTCACCGTCACCGGTCCGACGCGCGGGTCCTTGACTTCGTTGCGCAGCAGGTCGGCCAGCTCCTTCTGGACCTGGTCGCCTACGCGCGTGGCGCGCTGCGAAGTTCTTTTCACGGTTCGGTTACAGCGTCCGCGACACTTCCACGATCTCGTAGACCTCGAGCTGGTCGCCCTTCTCCACGTCGTTGAAGTTCTTCACCGACAGGCCGCACTCGAAGCCCGCCTTCACCTCGCGCACGTCGTCCTTGAAGCGCTTCAGCGAATCGAGTTCGCCGTCGTGCACGACGACGTTGTCGCGCAGCACGCGGATCTTGGCGCCGCGCTTGACCGTGCCTTCCAGCACATAGCAACCCGCGACCGTGCCGACCTTCGAGATCTTGTACACCTCGCGCACCTCGACCAGCCCCAGCCGCTCTTCCTTCTTCTCGGGCGCCAGCATGCCGGACAGCGCGGCCTTCACGTCGTCGACCGCTTCGTAGATGATGTTGTAGTAGCGGATCTGCACGCCGCTGCCCTCGGCCAGCTTGCGCGCCTGCACGTCCGCGCGCGCGTTGAAGCCGATCACGACCGCCTTCGACGCCAGCGCCAGGTTGATGTCGGACTCGGTGATGCCGCCCACGGCCGCATGCACGATGTTGACCTTCACCTCGTCGGTCGACAGCTTGGAGAGCGCCTGCGACAGCCCTTCGTAGCTACCCTGCACGTCGGCCTTGACGATGAGCTGCAACGTCTTGACCGCGTTCTCGCCCACTTCGCCGAACATGTTCTCGAGCTTCGCGGCCTGCTGCTTGGCGAGCTTCACGTCGCGGAACTTGCCCTGCCGGAACAGCGCGATTTCGCGCGCCTTGCGCTCGTCGCCCAGCACCATCACGTCCTCGCCGGCAAGCGGCACATCCGACAGACCCTGGATTTCCACGGGAATGGCGGGACCGGCTTCGTTCACCGTCTTGCCGGCCTCGTCGGTCATCGCGCGCACGCGGCCGAATACCGCGCCGGCCAGCAGGATGTCGCCGCGCTTCAGCGTGCCCGATTGCACGAGGATCGTCGCGACCGGGCCGCGGCCCTTGTCCAGGCGCGCCTCGATGACGATGCCGCGCGCCGGCGCGTCCTTGGCGGCCTTCAACTCCAGCACTTCGGCCTGCAGCAGCAACGCTTCGAGAAGACGATCGATGCCGTCGCCCGTCTTGGCCGAGACCTGGATGAACTGCACGTCGCCGCCGTATTCTTCAGGCAGCACCGATTCCGCGACCAGTTCCTGCTTTACGCGGTCGGGATTGGCCTCGGGCTTGTCGATCTTGTTGATCGCGACGACCAGCGGCACGTTCGCCGCTTTCGCGTGCGCGATGGCTTCCTTCGTCTGCGGCATGACGCCGTCGTCGGCGGCCACGACCAGCACGACCATGTCGGTCACCTTGGCGCCGCGCGCGCGCATCGCCGTGAATGCTTCGTGGCCCGGCGTGTCGAGGAACGTGATGACGCCCTTCGGCGTGGTCACATGGTACGCGCCGATGTGCTGCGTGATGCCGCCCGCCTCGCCGCTGGCGACGCGCGTGCGGCGAATGGTGTCGAGCAGCGACGTCTTGCCGTGGTCGACGTGACCCATGACCGTGACGACCGGCGGACGCGGCAGCAGTTCCGCGGCGTGATCGCCCTGCGTCTCCGCGAGCAGCGAATCCGGATCGTCCAGCTTGGCGGGAATGGCCTTGTGGCCCATTTCCTCGACCACGATCATCGCCGTCTCCTGGTCCAGGACCTGGTTGATCGTGACCATCGTGCCCATCTTCATCATCGCCTTGATGACTTCGGCCGCCTTCACCGACAGCTTGTGCGCGAGCTCGGCAACCGAGATCGTTTCGGAAATCGACACCTCGCGCACCACCGGTCCGGTCGGGCCGCCCAGCGCGTCGCCGCCTTCCTCGTCGCGATGACGTCCGCCGACCTTCGGCCCGCGCCATCCGGCGCCGGACGCGCCGGCGGTATCGCCGCGCAGCTTGAGCGCGCGGCGGCGCGCGGCTTCTTCCTGGAATACCTGGCCGGGCGCCTTCTTGGTCGCACGGTCGCGCTTTTCCCCCGGCTTGGCCGCCGGACGATGCAACGTGCCTTCCGTTGCAGCCTTGCCCTTCGCAACAGCCGGCTTGGCTGCCGCGGCAGCGTCGGTCGCCGCCTTGGCGGCTGCAGCTGCAGCGCTGCGGCTTCCGCGGCCACTTTGGCGGCCGCCTCCTCGGCGTCGCGTTCCTTCTTGGTCTTGCGCGCGGATTCGCGCTGCTGCTTTTCCTTGATCTCGTCCGACTGGCGCTTCTGCAGCGCCTGGCCTTTGCGCTCTTCTTCCTCCCGCGCCGCGATTTCCTCGGGCGACAGCTTGAGTCCGGGTGACTTGGCTTTCGCGGTCGGCTTGGACGGCGCGTCGGCGATCAGCGGCGCCTGAGCCGGAGCTTCCACGGCGGGCGCCTCGGCGACAACCTCCGGCGCGACGTCGGCAACAGCCGGCGCTTCCTCGGCGGCGGCGGGCGCGGCCGCCTCTTCGTCACGGCGCACCAGCACGCGCTTCTTGCGCACCTCGACCTGGATCGTGCGCGCCTTGCCGGTGGAATCCGCGGCCTTGATTTCCGTGGTCTGCTTGCGCGTCAGCGTGATGCGCTTCTTCGGCTCGGCCGCGGCGCCGTGCTGCTTGCGCAGATAGTCGAGCAGCCGCGTCTTGTCGACCTCGGTCAGCTTGTCGCCTTCCTTTTTCGCGGACACGCCGGCGGCGGCGAGCTGCTCGAGCAGCGCGCCGGCGGGCATCTTGAGTTCGGATGCGAATTGTTCGATGGTTGTCTGCGCCATGCCGATCTCCTGCGCGAGTTACGCGCGTGCTTCGCTGTTCAGTTGGTGCTCATTTCGCTGCGCTGCTTCCGGCAGTTTCCGCCACGGCTCGGGCTCGAACCAGTGCGCGCGCGCCTTCATGATCAAGTCGATGGCGCGATCGTCGGCAATGCCCGTCATCTCCGTCAGTTCGTCGGTCGCGAGATCCGCCAGCGCGTCGCGCGTGGTGATGCCGTTGGACGCGAGCTTGGCGGCGACGTCGGTGTCCATGCCTTCGAGGGCGAGCAGCGCCTCCTCGACGTGCTCGACCGATTCCTCGCGCTGGATCGCTTCAGTCAGCAGCGCATTGCGGGCGCGGCTGCGAAGTTCGTTCACCGTGTCTTCGTCGAACGATTCGATCTCCATCATCTCGGTGATCGGCACGTACGCGACTTCCTCCAGCGAAGTAAAGCCCTCCGCGATCAGGATGTCGGCCACTTCCTCGTCGACGTCCAGCTTGTCGATGAAGAGCTGGCGCAGGCGACCGGTCTCGACTTCCTGCTTCTGCGCCGATTCCTCGACGCTCATCAGGTTCAGCTGCCAGCCCGAAAGCTCGGAGGCGAGGCGCACGTTCTGCCCGCTGCGGCCGATCGCGATGGCGAGGTTTTCCTCGTCGACGACGACGTCCATCGCGTGCTTTTCCTCGTCCACCAGGATGCTTTGCACTTCCGCCGGCGCCAGCGCATTGATCACGAACTTCGCCGGGTCCTCCGAGTACAGGATGATGTCGACGCGTTCGCCGGCCAGTTCATTGGTCACCGCCGTCACGCGCGAGCCGCGCATGCCGATGCACGTGCCCTTGCGGATCGAGGCGCGGGTCGTTGGACTTGACCGCGATCTTGGCGCGGATGCCAGGGTCGCGCGCCGCGGCCTTGATCTCGATCAGGCCTTCCTCGATTTCCGGCACTTCCAGTTCGAACAGGCGCACGAGGAATTCCGGCGCGATGCGCGACAGGATGAGCTGCGGGCCTTTGGCGGTGCGGTCGATCTTCATCACGTAGGCGCGCACGCGATCGCCTACGCGCAGCATTTCCTTCTGGATCAGCTGGTCGCGCGGGATGATGCCTTCGATGCGGCCCGACTCGACGATGATGCTGCCGCGCTCGATGCGCTTGACCGTGCCCGTGAGCAGGTTGTCCTCGCGCTCGAGGAAGTCGTTCAGGATCTGCTCGCGCTCGGCGTCGCGGATCTTCTGCAGGATGACCTGCTTCGCGGCCTGCGCGCCGATGCGGCCGAACTCGACGGGCTCCAGCGGCTCCTCGATGACGTCGCCCAGCTTAAAGTGCCGGGTCCTTCGCCGCGGCGTCGGTGATCGCGAGCTGGTGCGCGGGCTCCTCGTGCTCCTCATCGGGCACGACCGTCCAGCGCCGGAACGCATCGTAGTCGCCGGTCTCGCGGTCGATCGACACGCGCGCGTCGATCTCTTCCTTGGGGAAGCGCTTCTTCGTCGCCGAAGCCAGCGCGGACTCGAGCGCCACGAAGACGATTTCCTTCGGCACGTTCTTCTCGCGCGCCAGCGCATCCACCAGCAGCAGCAGTTCGCGGTTCATTTCGCTTTTCTCCACTCGATCTTCGGCACCAGCCGGCCCCGGTCGATCAGCGCGAACGGAATCGTCCGCACGCCGGTTTCGGTTTCCATGAGGACGTTTTCGCCCTTCCGTCCCATGCACGATTCCCCTCAGTATTCCCTTCACCTTGCGCACGCCATCGGTCAACTCGTGCAGGTGGACCTGCGCTTCTTCGCCGCTGAACCGCGTGTAATCCGCGATCTTGGTCAGCGGCCGGTCCAGTCCCGGCGACGACACTTCAAGGCGCTCGTAGTCGATGTCTTCCACCGTGAACAGCCGCGTCAGGTGATTGCTCACGCGGGCGCAATCGTCGACATTGATCCCCTCAGTACTACCCTCGGGCTTGTCGATGAAGACGCGCACCATCCGGCCCCGGGACATCTCCCAGTCGACCAGTTCGTACCCCATCGGGGGCAGCGTGGATGCCAGCAATTCGCCCAGTTTCCCGTTCATTCCGGTTTCGGTTCGCGCCGATTTCGCGCGAAATTTCGCCAATTTTCGCTAATTTTCGTTGAGCCAAAAAAAAATGAGCTGTGCCCAGCCCATCCGTTACTTGTCCCGCCGAATGTGTTGTTGGCGCGGACCGTTTCTCGTCCGGCGCTGAAACTCTCTTTTACAGCCTTGAATCATAGCATGTTTTCATCCGGATTTGAAGTACTTTCCTCACCTGGTTCAGCGCCGGGACGGGCGTCCTCCGCGGCCCCGGATGCGCTCTCGCGAATGCCAGCGGCGGCGCCTTCGAGGCTACACTTGCGGGAAGCCCTGCCCCGAGGATTTCGCCCCATGCCCGAACCCATGCTGATCGCCAAGCACGGCGACATCGAATGCTTCATTCTTCCCGCCCTTTGCAACCGCCACGGCCTCATCACCGGCGCCACGGGGACCGGCAAGACAGTCACGCTGCAGGTGCTGTCCGAACGGCTGTCCAGCCTCGGCGTGCCGGTGTTCATGGCCGACGTCAAGGGCGACCTGGCGGGCCTGAGCCAGCCGGGCAAGACGTCGCCCAAATTCAAGGAACGCCTGTCGCTCCTGGGTGTGCCCGAACCCGCGTTTGCCGGCTGCCCGACGGTGTTCTGGGACATGTTCGGCGAGCAGGGCCACCCGGTCCGCGCCACCGTCAGCGACCTGGGTCCGCTGTTGCTGGCGCGCATCCTGGGGCTCAACGACACGCAGGAGGGCGTGCTCACGCTTGCGTTCAAGATCGCCGACGACCGCGGCCTGCTGCTGCTCGACCTGAAGGATCTGCGCGCGCTGCTGCAGCACGTCGGTGAGAACGCGGCGACATTCCAGACCGATTACGGCAACGTGTCCGCGGCGTCGATCGGCGCGATCCAGCGCGGGCTCCTGGGACTCGAGCAGCAGGGCGTCGACCGCTTCCTGGGCGAGCCCATGCTGAATGTCGACGACCTGCTGCAGACGGGCGAAGGCGGCAAGGGCAACATCAACATCCTGGTCGCCGACAAGCTGATGCAGTCGCCGAAGGTGTACTCGACGCTGCTGCTGTGGCTGCTGTCCGAACTGTACGAGCGCCTGCCGGAAGTGGGCGACCCGGACAAGCCCAAGCTCGTGTTCTTCTTCGACGAGGCGCATCTGCTGTTCACCGATGCGCCCAAGCCGCTGCTGGAAAAGATCGAGCAGGTGGTCCGCCTGATCCGCTCCAAGGGCGTCGGCGTGTTCTTCGTCACGCAAAATCCGCTCGACGTTCCCGACACGGTGTTGGGACAGCTCGGCAATCGCGTGCAGCACGCGCTGCGCGCTTTCACGCCGCGCGACCAGAAGGCGGTGAAGGCGGCCGCCACAACCATGCGCCCGAACCCGAAGTTCGACACGGAAAAGGCAATCCAGGAGGTCGGCGTCGGCGAGGCCGTGGTGTCCTTCCTCGATGAAAAGGGCCGCCCGGGCATGGTAGAGCGCGTCTACATATTGCCGCCGGGGAGCCGCATCGGCCCGATTACTCCGGAGGAACGCAACGCGATCATTGCCGCGTCGCCCGTCGCCGGCGTGTATGAAAAAATGATCGACCGCGAATCGGCCTACGAAAAACTGAAGGGCCGCGCGGCGACATCCACGGCAGCGCCATCGGCGCCAGCCGGGAGTGACGGAGGCGGTACAATGATGGGGTCGATCAAGGACTCCCTCGGCGGCCTCATGACCGGCAGCGGCCGCAAGGACAGCATGATCGAGGCCATGGCGAAAAGCGCCGCTCGCACAATGGGCTCCACCGTCGGGCGCGAAATCATCCGCGGCGTGCTCGGCTCGCTGATGGGCAAGCGGCGCTGACGCCAACGCGTCACTCTTCCGACGCTGAGCGTAACCCCTGGTTTGACTCGCCGCGGAACACGCGGCTCAAATCGCTTGTTTTTCTGCCGCCTGTCGGCTCGTGGACCGGAGTCGGCATGCGTTTTTTCCCAACCCATTGATTTATCGATGTTTCGCGATTGATGCTTCGGCGTTGGGGCCCGCTTCTTGCTATGCCAGATGCATAGCCGACACTCGTCCGCGTCCATGACGAAGGCATAATGTCGGGATACGCCCTGCTGTCTGCGGACCGATCCAAACGGAGTGCTTAGCGATGCTGATCCGAATCCACCGAGTCCTTACCCTGGCGGCTTTCGCCATGTTGGCGTGTGCCCTCCCGGTCGCCGCACATCACGTCGGCGACGACCCGGCGATGGCCGTGGGCACAGTCGGCGGTGTCGAATCCACGCTGAGCGGCACCGTCGAAGAACTGGTGGTCATCGATCGGGTCAATGCGGCAACCGAACGCTATCCGATCTTGCGCCAAGTCGACGGCAGCCGCGTCCCATTGCGGGGCGAAGCCATCCAGGCGCTCAAGGCGGGCTCGCAGGTCAGCGTCCTCGGGAATCGCACCGGCACGTCGTTCACCGTCGATCACGTGGTGTCAGTCGCCGTCGCGCCGAAGTCCGCGCAGGCCGCGGGAGTCTCCGCCGCGCAAGTCAACGGAAGGTTCATGGTCGCACATCACGACAATTTCGAGACGGGATCCAGTCATTTCCTGTACCAGGTCTTCGATACCCGGGGCGGCGTGACGGAAATTGCGATGCCGTTCCTCCCCGGCAGCCTTGCCACCGGAATGCAGGTCAACGTCGAGGGGACGCTCGCGGACGACGGCGCCAGCGTCATCCCAAATCAGATCGAAATCCAAGTCATTCCGCCGGTACTCGAGGCGACGACGACCACCAATTACCTCGTCATTCCCATCAAGTTTCCGACCAGCGCAGCAGCCCCCTGGACCTACGGCGCCGATCCGTTCACGCCCGCGGCGCTCAACACTTCGGTGTTCGGTAATCTGCCGACCAAGAGTGTCAAGGAGTTTTACAAGGAGGCCTCTTACGGACAGCAGCTCTTGTCAGGCGTGGTGGCCGACAACGGCTCCGGCGGCTTCCTGCTGGCCACCGTCGCAAAACCCGCCACGTGCGACATCAACGCCATCGCCAAAGCCGCGGAAGCTGCCGCGACAGCGCGCGGTTACAACGTCGCCAGCTATACCGGGATTCTCTACGTCTTCAACAACGTCTCCGGATGCGGCTGGTCGGGCCTGGCATACGTGGGCTGGGCGCGCGCGTATTCGAACAACACGACCAGTCTGCAGGTAATCGCCCACGAGATCGGCCACAACTTCGGCCTGTTGCACGCAGGCAGCCTGCGCTGCACCGGCACGCCGATCGGTTGCGGCGCCGCAGGCACGGTTGCGGAATATGGCGATCCGTTCAGCACGATGGGCAACAACAACGCCGGACACTTCAACGCCACGCAGAAGGACATCCTGGGTTGGTTCGCGCCGAGCCAGGTCAAGACGCACGCCGGCGGCACGACGACCTATACGCTGTCGCCCATCGAAACGGGCGGACTTCCCGCGTATGCCGTCAGGATTCCAACCAGCAATGCCAACCGCACCTACTGGTTGGAGTACCGGCAGCCGGTTGGGACGTTCGACACATTCATCACGGGCGCGAACTATCCCAACAACGGCGTGCAGATCCGGATCGAATATCCGTTCGAGAAGACGTCGGGCAGCGACGATACCGAAATCCTCGACATGACGCCGGCGACCGGATCGTTCGGCGACGCCGCGCTTCTGGTCGGCGCGGCGCCCTTCGTCGATCCGTCTACCAACTTGTCGATCAACGTGGTTTCCGCAACGCCAGGCGCCACCGGCCAGGTCCTCGTGCAGGTCTCGACGACCGCGGGCACGCCCACCACCACGACGCTGACCAGTTCACAGAATCCATCGAACGCGGGCGCCGGCGTGACTTTCACCGCCACGGTGACCGGTACCGCGCCGACCGGCACCGTCAATTTCACGGATGGTGGCGCTTCGATCGCCGGCTGTGCCGCAGCCACCGTCAACGGCAGTGGTAATGTGCGAACGGCGACCTGTTTAACGTCGGCGCTTGCCGCCGGCACCCGCAGCATCGTGGCCAATTACAGCGGCGATGCCGGCAATACCGGCTCCGCGAGCCCGGTGCTCTCGCAGGTCGTGAAGGCGACGTCCTCCACCGTTCTCGCCAGTTCCGGCACGCCATCGGTGTTCGGCGCCAGCGTGACGTTCACGGCCTCGGTCACCGGTGTGGCCCCGACCGGCACCGTCAACTTCAAGGACGGCGCAACGTCGCTCGTAGGCTGTACCGCCGTGGCGCTCGCCGGCAGCGGCAATACCCGCACCGCCACGTGTTCCACGTCCGCGCTTGCCGCCGGCACGCACAGCATGACCGCGGCCTATGGCGGCGACGCCGGCAATGTCGCGTCGACCAGCAGTGTGTTCTTGCAGGTGGTCAATGCCAGCGCCGTCGCCACCTCGACCACCGTCGCCACGTCACTGACGCCGTCGACCGTCGGCGCGAGCGTCACCTTCACCGCCACGGTGACCGGTACCGCGCCGACCGGCACCGTCAACTTCAAGGATGGCGCGACGTCGATCGCCGGCTGCGCCGCGGTGGCGCTGGCCGGCAGCGGCAACGCCCGCACCGCCACGTGTGCCACGGCAGCGCTTGCCGCCGGCACCCACAGCATCACTGCGTCCTACTCCGGCAACGCGGGCAACCTCGCGTCCACCAGCGCCGCGCTGTCGCAAGTCGTGAAGGCGACGTCCTCCACCGGTCTCGCCAGTTCCGGGACGCCGTCGGTGGTGGGCGCCAGCGTTACGTTCACGGCCTCGGTCACCGGTGTGGCCCCGACCGGCACCGTCAACTTCAAGGACGGCGCAACGTCGCTCGTAGGCTGTACCGCCGTGGCGCTCGCCGGCAGCGGCAATACCCGCACCGCCACGTGTTCCACGTCCGCGCTTGCCGCCGGCACGCACAGCATCACCGCGGCCTATGGCGGCGATGCCGGCAACCTCACCTCCACCAGCACCGCGTTGTCGCAGGTGGTCAATCCCGCTGCCGGCGCCACCTCGACCACCGTCGCCACGTCACTGACGCCGTCGACCGTCGGCGCCAGCGTCACGTTCACCGCCTCGGTCACCGGCGCGGCACCTACCGGCACGGTCAACTTCAAGGATGGCGCCACGTCGCTCTGCGCCGCCGTGGCATTGGCCGGCAGCGGCAACGCCCGCACCGCCACGTGTGCCACGACCGCGCTTGCCGCCGGCACCCACAGCATGACCGCGGCCTATGGCGGTGACGCCGGCAACCTCGCGTCCACCAGCGCCGTTCTGTCGCAAGTCGTGAATCCCAGCGGCGGTGGCGGGTCATCCCTCAACGTGGCGCTGGCGGCCAACGGCGGCGTGGCAACCGCCTCGAGCACCTACACTGCGACTGGCTATGGGGTGGCCATTGCGGCCGTCAACAATGGCGATCGTGCCGGTCTCAACTGGAACAACGGCGGCGCCTGGATAGATGCCACCACTGCCGTGTTCCCGGACTGGGTGCAGATCACTTTCAGCGGCCCGAAGACGATCGACCAGGTCATTGTCTATTCGATGCAGGACAACTACGCGAGCCCGGTCGATCCGCCGAGTACGCTGACGTTCACGCGATACGGAGTGACCGACTTCCAGGTGCAAAGCTGGAACGGCGCAGCCTGGGTCGCGCTGGGCAGCGTCGCCGGCAACAACCTGGTCAAGCGGCAGGTGTCCTTCACCGCCACCACCACCGACCGCATCCGCGTCAACGTCACCGGCGGCGTGGGCGGCCGGTCGCGCCTCATCGAGATCGAGGCCTGGACAACCTCCAGTGGTTCTTCGGCGATCCCAACGACGACCACGCTGGCCAATCCGGTGAATCCGTCAGCCACCGGAAGCAGCATCACGTTCACGGCCACGGTGACCGGCGTGGCGCCCACCGGAACGGTCAATTTCAAGGATGGCGCGACGTCGATCGCCGGCTGCGCCGCGGTGGCGCTCGCCGGCAGCGGCAACGCCCGCACCGCCACGTGTGCCACGACCGCGCTTGCCGCCGGCACGCACAGCATGACCGCGGCCTATGGCGGTGACGCCGGCAACCTCGCGTCCACCAGCGCCGCGCTGTCGCAAGTGGTGAATCCCGGCGGCGGTGGCGGCACTCCATCAATGTGGCACTCGCCGCCAACGGCGGCGTGGCAACCGCCTCGAGCACCTACACTGCGACTGGCTATGGGGTGGCCATTGCGGCCGTCAACAATGGCGATCGTGCCGGTCTCAACTGGAACAACGGCGGCGCCTGGATAGATGCCACCACTGCCGTGTTCCCGGACTGGGTGCAGATCAACTTTCAGCGGCCCGAAGACGATCGACCAGGTCATTGTCTATTCGATGCAGGACAACTACGCGAGCCCGGTCGATCCGCCGAGTACGCTGACGTTCACGCAATACGGAGTGACCGACTTCCAGGTGCAAAGCTGGAACGGCGCGGCCTGGGTCACGCTGGGCAGCGTCGCCGGCAACAACCTGGTCAAGCGGCAGGTGTCCTTCACCGCCACCACCACCGACCGCATCCGCGTCAACGTCACCGGCGGCGTGGGCGGCCGGTCGCGCCTCATCGAGATCGAGGCCTGGGGCAACTGACGGAAGGCTCCGCACAGGAGTAAGCTCCCCCGATTTGGGGGATTGCGGTTGCCCGGTCGCAAGGCCGGGCCGTGCTGCGCAAGGTCGCACGAGGCAACCGCCGTTCATCATTGCCAATGTCTTGAACGCAGATGAGCGCGCCGGCCGACTTTCGTCCTGAACCACCCGACGCGTCAGAGCCGATCGACATCAGCTTCGAGTCAGACGCGTTGTCCGTGCTGGAACGCAATTTCGCTCTGCACGGCGACGCGTTTCGCATCTATGCGCCCATCCTGCAACGCCATCTCTGGGTGCTGACGCATCCGGATCATGTGCGCCATGTCCTCGTTGATCGCAGCGCCAATTTCACCAAGGGCATCGGCATCGATCGCGTGGCCATCCTGCTCGGCAACGGTCTCATGACGAGCGAAGGCGACGTGTGGCGTGCACAACGCAAGATGGTGCAGCCCTCGTTCCATCGCACGGTCATCGCGACCTGGATGCCCCACCTTCACGCCGCGAATACCGCGCTGGCGAGAAAATGGGCCGACGCGGCGGCCACCGGCACCCCGGTCAACGTGACGCAGGATATGAGCGAGGTCACGCTCGACGTCGTCCTGAAGGCGCTCTTTGGCGACGGGCTGGCGCGCCTGACCCAGGGGCCCGACGGAAACCCCTTCGCCTTGCTGACCGACGACACCGAACGCAACCTGTCCTTTGCATACAAGTTCCGGCGGCTGGGCGCGACCATTCTGGACGACGTGAGGCGACGGCGCCGCGACGGCGTGCGGCATGACGACATCGTCTCGCACCTCATCGATGCCCGGGATAGGCAGACGGCCGAGGCGATGGACGATCGCCAACTGATCGACGAAATCTTGACGCTGATCGTCGCCGGCCACGAGACCACCGCCAGTTCCCTAAACTGGTTCTGGTACCTGCTGAGCCAGGCGCCGGACGCGGCGGCATTGCTGCATGCCGAGGTCGACGCCGCCGGCACCGAGGCCCCTTCGTACGCCGGGCTCGCCAATCTGCCCTTCACGCGCCGGGCCATCGACGAGACGCTGCGCCTGTATCCGCCAGGATGGCTTCTGACGCGCCGGACCATCGCTCCGGCCACGATCGGCGGCCTGAAGCTGCCGGCCAAGGCGGATGTCCTCATCTCGCCATACCTGGTGCAGCGGCATCCCGATTTCTGGCCCGATCCGGATCGCTTCGATCCGGGCCGCTTTCTTCCGGAATTCACGGAACGGCGCAATCGCTTCGCCTACCTGCCCTTCGGACTGGGTCCGCGGGCTTGCATTGGCGAACATCTTGCCCTGGTGGAAATGCACACCCACGTCGCGACGCTGGCGCGCCGCTTCGAGCTGGAACTAGCTCCGGGCCAGGAAATCGAACGCGAACCACATGTGAACCTGCGGATGCGTCGCCCGTTGCGTATGATTCCACGCGTACGCAAGCGAACACATCACGAATCATGACCGAACTGCCGCTGCCAACACTGACCCACGCCCTCGCGACCGCCGCCAGCGACATCACACGGGGTCAACTTCATTGCCGGCGAAGCCAAGGAACGTCGCGTCCCCTATTCGCGGCTGCGCGAACGCGCGCTCGGCGTTCTGGGGCTCCTGCAAGGAATCGGCGCGGCGCCGGAAACGGAAACGATCATCCTGGTGGACGGCCTGGAGCCCTTCGTCGACGCGTTCTGGGCATGCATCCTGGGGCGCATCGTGGCCGTGCCGCTCGCGCCCGGCAACGCGGACGAGCACAAGGCCAAGTTCTTCCGGGTACTGGACCGGCTCCGCTCGCCCTGCCTGGCGACGGAACGCAAGGCGTTCGATCGGCTCAAGGCCTATGCCCTGGGCAACGGCCTCGCGGCATCGCTTGCCCGCCTCGATCGCCACGTCGTGTTCATGGACGAGATCACGGACCTCGCGCGGCCCGGACAGCATCACGTCGCCAGGCCAGACGATGTCGCGTTCGTTCAGTACTCGTCGGGGTCGACCAGCGAGCCCAAGGGAGTGATTCTCACGCATCGCAACCTGATGACCAACATCGACGCGATTGCCGCGGGCATCGGCGCGACGTCCGAAGACTCCAGCCTGTCGTGGATGCCGTTGACCCACGACATGGGATTGATCGGCTTTCACCTGGTGCCGATGGCGGCGGGCGCCGAACATTGGCTGATGCCCACCGCGCTGTTCGTGCGGCGGCCCGGCTTGTGGCTGGCGAAAGCGAGCGAGCACCGGGTGACGGTGACCTGCTCACCCAACTTCGGCTACATGCACTATCTCAAGTCGCACGACCCGGCCAGGGTCTCCAGCCTCGACCTGTCTTCTGTCCGCGTCATCTTCAATGGCGCTGAACCGATCGCGGCGGATCTTTGCCGCCAGTTCGTGGCGGCAATGGCGCCGGCGCGCCTGTCGCCGCATGTCATGTTCCCGGTGTACGGCCTCGCCGAGGCCAGCCTCGCGGTCACGTTTCCGCGCGTGGGCGCGCCGCTGTCGACGGTGGCGCTGGCGCGTGGCTCGCTCGGACCGGGAGAGGCGGTGCTACCCGTCGCCGTCGACGCCGACGATGCGGTGGAATTCGTCTGCGTCGGGCGAGCGGTGCGGCATTGCGAGGTGCGCATCGCCGACGATGCCGGCGTCGCGACTCCGCCCGGAACGGTCGGCCGCATCCTGATACGCGGCGACAACGTGAGCGCGGGTTACTACGCCGATGCGGAGGCGACCGCGGCGGCGCGCACGCCCGACGGCTTTCTCGACACCGGCGACCTGGGCACGATCGTCGGTGACGAGCTGGTCGTCACGGGCCGAGTCAAGGAGATCCTGTTCGTCGCCGGCCAGAACCACTTTCCGCAGGACATCGAGGTGGTGCTCGCGCAGCACGCAGGCATCGAACCCGGCCGCGCGGCCGCGGCGGGCACTCGTCCCGCGCACGCGGCGACCGACGACGTGCTTGTCTTCCTGCTCACCAAGGACGACGACGTCGCGGCATTCGCGACGCAGGCGCGCCGAGTGAAACGCGTCGTCAACGAGCGCACCGGCATTCCCGTTGCCGCGGTCATTCCCGTCCGCCAGTTTCCCAAGACCACCAGCGGCAAGGTCCAGCGCTTCGCACTTGCGCGCGACTACGAGACAGGACGATTCGATGACTTCCTGGCCAGGCTCAAGACGCATGAGGGCGCGCATCCGGACGGGGACGGCGCCGCGGGCAGCAACCTGGAGGAATCGCTGCTGGCCATCTGCCAGGCGGCAATGCCCTCCCGCAAGCTGAGTCCGGACGACAACCTGTTCGAACTGGGAACCGGTTCGCTGACGCTGGCGCAGATCTACGAGAAGATCGAGGCCAAGTACCCGGGCCGCCTCGAGGTCACGGATTTCTTCGAGTATCCGACCGTTCGCGCGATGGCTGGCTACCTTTCCGCCAAGCTCGACACTGCACGCTGACGCGAAGCGGCCAGCGAGCCGTCATTCGCCGGCCGGTCGCGGGTACTTCCATTTCTTCTGCAGCCATAGCCAATCCGAGGGACTGGCCAGGATCTCCTCCTCGAGCGTGCGCGCGTAGCGCTCGGAAATGCGCACGTCCGTGCCCTCCTCATACGGCGGCTCGGCCAGGACGGAAAGGCGCACGGAATAGTGCCCGCGGCTGATTCGCCGCATGGCTGCGTAGAGCACCGGCGCCTGCATGAAGTTCGCGATCCTTCCCGCGCCCAGAAAGAACGCCGTGTCCTGATTGAGGAAGTTCGTCCAGTGCTTGGTTTCCCTCTTCTTGGGGGTCTGGTCGGCAACCAGCGCATAGGCGCGCGGCTCGCCCGACCACTTCATGATCTCGAAGATGAAATCCTCGCGCGGGATAACGTGGCCGCCGAAGCGCGCGCGCGCATCGCGTACGTACTCGTCCACGGACCGCAGTCCCTGATGGCGGTACACGACGTCGATCGGAATGCCGAAGTGCGCCCCGGCGCCCAGGAACAGCCACTCCCAGTTGCAGACATGCGCGGTAAGAAGCAGCACGGTCTTGCCGGCGTCCGCGTAATGACGGACGAGCTCCGGATTCTCCATCACCACGCGCCGCCGGAATTCCTCGGCGGACGCGCCATATCCCCAAAGCGCTTCGATGAGGCCGTCGCCCAGGTTGCGGTACATCTTGCGGACGATCTCGAATCGCTCGGCCGCGCTCTTGTCGGGAAACGCACGCGCGACGTCTTCCAGCACGCGCTTGCGCCGCCAGCGCAGGATGCGGAATGCGACGAAGTACATGATCCAGCCCCACGGATAGACCATCGACAACGGGAAATACGTCACCGCCTTGAGCAGGAGTTTCATGCGGATTGCCCGGGCTCGGTGCGTCGATGGTCAGGCATACAGGGGCTTCGCGTACTTCCACTTGCGTTCGATCCACAGCCAGTCCGCCGGGCTGGCGCGAATTTCGTTCTCCAGCGCCCGGGCATAGCGCTCGATGATCTCTGCGCCCGTGTCGTGGTACGGATGTCGCAAATAGGGCGGCGCCGCCAGCAAGTCGAGCCGCGCCGAGTAATAGCCCTTGCGTTCGCGGCGCACTGCAACGAAAAGCACCGGCGCGTCGAGAATCCTGGCGATCTTGTCGGCGCCGACAAAGAAGGCGGTGTCCTGGTTCAGGAAGTGCGACCAGTGCTTTTCCTCCTGCTTTTGCGGCGTCTGGTCGGCGACCAGCGCGTACGCGCGCGCCTGGCCTTTGCGTTTCATCACCTCGAACATGAAGTTGTCCGCAGGAATGGGGTTGCCTCCGAAGCGCGACCGCCCTTCGCGCAGGAAGCGATCGAATGCGGCGACCTTCTGGGGCTTGTAGACGGCGTCGATCGGCATTCCGAGTTGCACTCCCGCCGACAGCAACAGCCATTCCCAGTTGCAGAAATGCGCCGCGAGCAGTACGACCGATTGCCCCTGCTCCGCGCATTTCTTCATCAGCTCGGGATTCTCGATGCGAACGCGAGCCTGCATTTCGGCCGCGCTGGCGCCATACCCGTAGAGCGTTTCGACGATCAGGTCGGCAAGATTGCGGTAGGATTGCTTGAGGATCGCGGCGCGCTCGGACTCCGTCTTCTCGGGGAACGCATTGCGCAGGTTCGTCGCGGCAAGCGGCCGCCGCCAGCGGAATACGTAGTAGGCACCCCGAAACAGCGCCCGGCTCAGTTCGTAGAGAACAGGCAGCGGCAGGCGCGTGAAGAACTTGAGCAGGAGTTGCACGGGATGGGAAGGGTACGGCGCCAGAGGACGCACGCCGGCAAATCATGGAAAACGGCGTGAGCGTAGACGACTTCCCGCCCCCGGGCAATCTTGACACGCAGGCCGCGACGGGCATTGCCGTCGCGTTGCCGCCGATCGCCGGCGGAATCAAGCTGTGGTGGTTGGCGCTCGACCGCCCCGAGCGCGAGGTCGCGGAGCTTGCGCGCACGCTTTCGAGCGAAGAAACTGCGCGCGCGCGACGGTTCGGTACCGAACTCCTTCGCCTGCGCTGGATCGTCGGTCGTGCGACGCTGCGCACGTTGCTGGGAGGCGTTCTCGGCGTCGCGCCTTCCGCGGTCGCGCTGGCCCGCGGTCGCCGCGGCCGTCCGGAACTGCTGGGAGCCGTCGCTCGACTTCAACGTGTCGCACACCTGCGGCATGGCGCTCATCGGTATCGCCGACCGGTTGCAAGCCGGGATGCGCATTGGCGTGGACGTCGAGCACTCGCTGCGGACGGTTAACGCCGACGGGCTATCGCGCAAGTTCTTGTCGGATCGCGAGCGGGAGGGATTGGCGCCCTTGCCCGCGGACGCGCGCCGGCGGGGATTCCTCCGCCTGTGGACCTGCAAGGAGGCGATGAGCAAGGCAACCGGCGACGCTCTCGCGGCGCCGTTTCGGCACCTCGACGTATCGCTCGATGGTGGCCTTGCCCTGCTGGCGGGGCCGCCGCCCTACCATCCCGCCGATTGGACGCTGCATGCGTTGGACATGCCGGACGCTTTTCTTGCCACTGTGGCGATATGGCAACCGGTCGCGCTGCGGGACGCACAGTTTTCTTGACCCGGCGCACAATTGAGCGAACGATAGGTCTTTTGGGACATTCACGCAGGAACACCATTGAAAAATCTGATCTGCATGATGCTGGTACTGTTGCTTGCCGGGTGCATTCCGATTGGCCTCAAGAGTTCCAGCCTCCCGTTCGCGTCCGTCTTGGCGCCCGCCAATTGAACCGGGAAATGGCATTGCCGCGCTGATTCGTTTCGTCGTTTGGCCGCTGACACGATGCGCATCTGCCTGCTGACCAACCAGGACCTGCTCGCCGTCCCGTTCGCCGCCGATGACTGGCCGTGCGATCCGCGGCCCTTCTACCCCGAAGCCCATTGGGAGGTGGAATTCCTCCGGAAGGGCAGTTCGGTCGCCCAGGTCGAGCGCCGGATACGGCAAGGTTTCGATCTCTTCTTCAATCTCTGCGATGGCGCCGCAGACCAGGACACGCCGGGCATCGAGGTCGTCAGGACGCTGGAGGTGCACGGCGTCGCCTTCACCGGAGCCACGTCGGAATATTATGAGCCGTCGCGCGAAGACATGAAGCGCGCCTGCCGGTCCGAGGGCATCGCTACGCCCGATTACGTGCTGGCAAGGTGCGATGCCGACCTCGAGCATGCAGCCGAGGTCTTGCGCTTTCCCCTCTTCGTCAAGCACTACAGCAGCTATTCGAGCGTCGACCTGTCGCGGCGCTCGCGTGTCCTGACGCCTGCAGGACTGCGCCAGCAAGGGCGCAAGATGATGCGCCGCCATGGAGCGGCGCTCGTGGAAGAGTTCATCGCGGGAACGGAATGCACGGTGCTCGTTGCGGAAAATCCTGACGATTCCGTAAATCCGGTGACGTACACTCCGATGCAATACCGGTTTCCCGACGGCGAGTCGTTCAAGCACGCGGAAATGAAGTGGGTGGACTACGACAGGATGTCGGCCTTTCCGGTCGCGGATCCGGTCCTTGACGCCCGGTTGCGCGACGCCGCCGCCCGCTTCTTCGTGGCCCTCAACGGCGCGGGCTTCGGTCGCTGCGATTTGCGCGTGGACGGCGACGGCACGCCGTACATGCTGGAAATCAATCCAAACTGCGGTGTCTACTACCGTCCCGAAGATGCCGGCAGCGCCGACCTTTGCCTTGCGCACGACCCGGCCGGCCACGTCGGCTTCACGCGTCAGCTGGTTCGCGCGGCGCTTCAGCGGCGTATCCGTTCCCCCTCCAACGCCACGCTGAACGTCTCCTATGCCGACTGACAACTCTGAACAGATTGCCGACTGGAACGGCGCGATGGGACGGCTATGGGCCGAAAGGCAGCGGGAAATCGACGCCGTCGTCGTGCCGTTCGGTGTCGCCGCGCTTGCGACGGCAGCGCCGAAGGCAGGCGAACAGGTGATCGACGTCGGTTGCGGATGCGGCGACACCACGATCGAGATCGCGCGCATCGTCGGCGAGCGCGGCCATGTGCTCGGAGTCGACGTGTCGCAGCCGATGCTCGAGGTGGCACAGCTTCGCGCGGCGCAGGCCGGGAGCACGAACCTTCAGTTCCGCGAGGCCGACGCCTCCGCAGCGCCGCTTCCGTCCGCTGTCGACTTGCTGTTCTCACGCTTCGGCGTCATGTTCTTCAGCCAGCCGTCGCCGGCGTTTCGCCATCTGCGCGCTTCGCTGCGGACAGGCGGCCGGTGCGTGTTCGTCTGCTGGCGAGCTCCCCGCGACAACGCGTGGGCGATGGCGCCGCTCGCCGCAGCGCGCGCCGCCATGTCGGTCACGCCGCCACCGGCCGATCCAAATGCGCCGGGACCGTTTGCGTTTGCGGATGAAGCGCGCGTTCGCTCCTTGCTGACGGAGGCCGGCTTCACCGGCATCCACTTCAGGCGATTCGACCAGATGCTTTCACTGGGTGAAACCCCGCACGACGCCGCCGAATACGCGATGCGCATCGGGCCGACTTCGCGCTTCGCCCGCGAGATGGGCGACGAACACCTTCCCACCATTCGCAAAGCGGTCGAGCAGGCCTTTGCGCAACTGGCCGCCTCCGACGGGCGCGTGAACCTAGTTGGATCTGCCTGGATCGTGTCGGCGACGAATCCCGCCTGAGGACTGGGTCGCGTTCACTTCGCGCCGGGTTTGTGCCGGCGTTCGCCGGGCGCCGAATCACCGTGTACGACCGCGGGCTCTCCGCTCTCATCGATCCACGACTGGAACAGCTTGTACGAAACGGCGAGAACCACCGGACCGACGAAGATGCCCAGCAGCCCGAATGAGAGCAAGCCGCCAATGACGCCGGCGAAGATCAGCAGCAACGGCAAGTCCGCGCCCTTCTTTATCAGGAACGGACGCAAAAAATTGTCGAGCGTGCCGACGAATGCGGCCCAGATGAGCAGAATCGTTCCCCACACGGTGTCTCCGGTCCAATAGGTCCAGATCACCGCCGGCACAAGCACGATCAACGGGCCCACCTGTGCGAGGCAGAACATCAGCATCAGCACGCTGAGGAGGCCCGCGAAGGGCACGCCCGCGACCGCGAGTCCCAGGCCGCCCAGCAGCGATTGCACCAGTGCGGTCACGACGACGCCCAGCGCCACGCCACGGATCGCTCCGCCTGCAAGCTTGATGACTTGCTCGCCACGGTCACCGGCGAGCCGGCGACCGAACCGGCGCACGCTCGACGCCGCCGTTTCGCCATGGGCATACATGACCGCAGTCAGGACGATGGTGAGCATGACCTGGATCAGGAGCATGCCGACCGTCCCGGCCTCGCCCGCCAGCCACTGCAGGAACCTGACGAGGTAGGGCTGCAGCTTGGCCATGAGCGCGGCCCAGCCCTCCCTTGCCGCGTCGCGCCAAGCGGATGCGATCTTGGGGCCGACGACCGGAAGCGCGTCGACGAATTCCGGGGGCTCGGGAATCGTCACGTCCTTGAGTGATTTGGTCCAGGTCCCGACCTCGTCCTTGTATTCCGCAACCGTGCTGATCGCGACCCAGAACGGCAGCACGAAGACGAGAATCATGGCGATCGTCATCACCACAATCGCCGGCGTGCGGCGGCCGCCCAGCCGGCGCTGCAGCGACAGCATCGGCGACCAGGTCGCGACGACGATCATCGTGGCCCAGATGAGCGCGACCAGGAAGGGCCGCATGATCCAGAACGACGCGGCAATCAATCCGACGATCGACAGCACGGCCAGCGTGGTGCGGGTAATGTCTCTCTGCATCATCGGTTCTCGAGAAAACGTGATCTGGAATCAACCGCGAGGTCGCAGGTTCGGATCGGTGCGCAGCGCGACGGCTCTCCCCTTCGGGGCGAATCAGCGCAGGCAGATGGTACCTTGCGCCCGGTCAGTAGAGGAACCGGCAGGCGCTCGCTTGACTTGACGTCGAGCCAACGCGCAGAATTTCCGCGGGCCCACTGCCCCTTCGTCGTCCCTGCTTCCCTACGCCAAGGAGGCACCATGAATTTCCGCCTGTTTCTCCTTCCGCTCCTCGCAACCCTCGCCATGTGCGGCCCTGCCGGCGCGCACGATACGGATTCCCAGTCCGGTACTCTTGGGAAGGTCTCCTTCGCGACGAGTTGCGATCCGAAAGTGCAAGCGGCCTTCGAACGCGCCGTCGCCATGTTGCATTCGTTCTGGTACTCCGCCGGCGAAAAGGCTTTCCAGGACGTTCTCAAGGACGATCCCCAATGCGCGATCGCCACGTGGGGGATCGCGTCACTACTCATGTCGAACCCGCTCGCCGGACAGGGCGCGTCGGCGAAGGGCGCGGAGCAGGCGCAGGCGGCGATCGACCAGGGCCGCCGCATCGGCGCAAAGACGCAACGCGAGCGCGACTACATCGAGGCCGTGGCGGCCTATTACCAGGACTTTGCGACGCGGCCCGAGCGGGAGCGGCAGATCGCACGCGCCAACGCCTACGAGGCGCTTGCCAAGCGCTACCCCGCCGACGACGAGGCGCAGATCTTCTCGGCCCTCTATACCGCCGGGACGCAGACGCAAGCCGACCAGACGTATGCCGCCTACCTGAAGGCGGCCGCGGTCCTCGAACTCGAGTTCAAGAAATACCCCAACCATCCCGGCGTGGCGCACTACCTCATCCACAGCTACGACGCGCCACCTATCGCCGACAAGGGGCTCGTCGCTGCGCGCCTGTATGCGGGAATCGCGCCCGACGCGCCGCATGCGCTGCACATGCCCTCGCATATCTTCACGCGCGTCGGCGCCTGGCAGGAGTCCGCGGCCACGAACTTGCGCTCGAGGGAAGTGGCCAAGGCAGGCAATGAGCCGGACGAGGCCTATCACGCAAGCGACTACATGGTCTACGCGTACCTGCAGCTCGCGCGGGATGCGGATGCCCGCAGCAGCATTGACGACGCGATGAAGATAAGCGGACCCAGCGCGCGTTTCGTCGCCCCCTACGCCATCGCCGCCATGCCGGCGCGCTACGCTTTCGAACGCGGCGCATGGGCCGAGGCGGCGAAGCTGCAGGCCTCCGGCAGTACGTATCCCTTTGTCGAGTCCATCACCTACTTTGCGCGCAGCGTGGGTGCCGCGCGCAGCGGCGATCTCGCGGCGGCACGCAAGGATGCCGAGCAACTCGAAGCCTTCCACAAGACTCTGCTGGCCGCGAAGAACACTTACTGGGCGACCGAGGTCGAGGTCCAGCGGCTGGCTGCGGCGGGTTGGATTGCATTGGGCGAGGGAAAATCCGATGAGGCACTCAAGTTCATGCGGGCGGCGGCCGACCTCGAGGACCGCAACGAAAAGCACATCGTCACGCCGGGCCGCATCGTTCCCGCTCGCGAAATGCTGGGCGAGATGCTGCTCGAGGTGAAGCAGCCCGAAGCCGCGCTGCTGGAATTCGAAGCCTCGCAGCGCCGCGAACCGAATCGCTTCCGCAACTACCTGGGTTCCGCGCGCGCCGCGGAAATGGCGGGCGACCGCGCGAAGGCCACAACCTACTATCGGAAACTCGTGACGCTAGCCAAGGATGGCGACACCACGCGGCCCGAGCTCGCGAACGCGAAGAAGCTCGCGCAGCTTTGAATCGCCTCGCCCGTAGTATTCGCGCGATTCTGCTGTGCGTGGTGGTCGCGGCTTTCGCGACCATCGCCGCAGCCGACCCGACCGAGTCCGATCCCGATCTCGCTACCCGCGACGACGATTACGCCGCGGGCAAGCGCGCCGTCGAGCGAAAGGACTGGGCGGAAGCGGCGCGCCTTTTCAAGCGCGCGGAAGTGCGCTACCCCGATCACGCGGACCTGCAGAACATTCTTGGTTTCTCCTACCGCAACCTGAAGCAGTACGATCTCGCGTTCAAGCACTACCGGCAGGCGATCGTCCTCGACCCTCGGCATCGCGGCGCGCATGAATATATCGGCGAGACGTATCTCCTGACCGGGGACGTGGCGGGCGCGCAGAAGCACCTCGCCGCGTTGCGGGAGATCTGTCTATTGCCGTGCGAGGAGCTCACCGACCTCGAGCGCGCGATTGCAGAGTACACAGGGAGGCAGCAGCAACCTTCGCGATGAGAGGTTGATGCTGGCCGCGCCGGATTGCAATCCTCGACCGCCATGTCCACCCAACGGCGACAACTCGAAGCTGCCATCAACGGACTCGAATCCCAGCGGACGGCGCTCGGGGATTCGCTGGTGGACGCGGCACTCGCCCCCTTGCGCGCCGAGCTTGCGACGCTCGCCGGGCCGGCCATCGCGGAAACCCCGGTCCCGACCCTGAGACAGACCACGCTCGTCTTTCTCGACGTGGTGAGCTCCACGGCGCTCAGCCAACGTTTCGACCCCGAGGATATCCATGCGGTCATGGACGGCGCGCTGGCGCGGTTCGGCGCAGTGATCGAAGCGCATCAGGGCCGTGTGTTGCGATACATGGGCGATGGCCTGCTGGCCGCATTCGGCGCCGACGGCGCGCGCGAGGACGATCCCGAACGCGCCGTGCGCGCCGGCCTCGCACTGCTCGACGCGAGCAAACTGCACGCTGCTGAAGTGCTGGACCGGCACCAGTTTCACGGGTTCGACGTGCGGGTGGGCATCCACACCGGCACTGCCCTGTTCGGCGAAGGCGTCGAGGCCGGCAACACGGCCATGGGCATGGCCGTGAACATCGCCGCGCGCATGGAGCAGACCGCGCCTGCCGGCGGCTTGCGCATCAGTCACGACACGTGGCGCCAGGTCCGCGGCCTGTTTGACGTCCAGGCGCAGCCGCCGCTGGTCATCAAAGGCCGCGACGAGCCCATTCTCACTTACCTCGTCAACGCCGCGAAGCCCAGAGCCTTTCGTGGCACCCGCCGCGGCATCGACGGTGTAGAGACCCGGCTGGTCGGCCGCGATTTCGAGCTCGGCCAGCTCACGGCCGCGTTCGAAAACGTCGTGGCGACCCGCTCGCTGGCCTGCGTCACGCTGGTCGGCGACGCAGGCATGGGCAAGAGCCGCCTGGTGACGGAGTTCGAACAATGCATCGAGCTCCGTCCGGAAGGCGTCTGGCTGTTCCGCGGCCGCGCCCAGCCGCAGGGATTGCACCAGCCTTACGGCGTGCTGCGCGACCTGCTGTGCTGGCGCTTCGAGATTCAGGACAGCGACTCGTTGCAACAGGCCCAGGGAAAGCTCGCCGACGGCTTGGGCCGGGTGTTGGGCAACGACGCCGACGAGCCCACGGCGCTGCTCGGTCAGTTGATCGGCCTCGACTACAGCAACAGCCGGTACGTCGCCGGCATCATCAGCGACGGCAAACAGCTGCGGCAGCGCGCCTTTCGCGTCGCGGAACAGTATTTCGCCCGACTGGCCGCCGACTGCGGAGAGCCGGTGTTGCTGCTGCTCGAAGA
Source organism: uncultured beta proteobacterium (assembly GCA_963782625.1). Taxonomy (GTDB): domain Bacteria; phylum Pseudomonadota; class Gammaproteobacteria; order Burkholderiales; family Casimicrobiaceae; genus VBCG01. Next base: position 101,846 of record CAWAKN010000013.1, read on the forward strand.
CCTGCACTGGGCCGACGAGGGCTCGCTCGACTTCATCCTGCAACTCGCGGAATCCTGCGTCCATGTGCCCATGCTGATCCTGTGCACGACGCGTCCGACGTTGTTCGAGCGGCGTACGCCCTGGGACGCGGCGCTGGCCGCGCACCGGCGCATTGACATCGGCGCGCTGCCATTGGATCGCAGTCGCGAACTCGCCGATGCCCTGCTGCGGCGTGTGGCCGACACGCCCGCCGCGTTGCGCGACCTGCTCACTCAGGGCGCCGAAGGCAATCCCTTCTACATGGAAGAGTTGACGCAGATGCTGATCGACGATGGTGCCATCCGCGTCGATGGCGAAGAGTGGACCGTCGCGGACGAACAGCTGCGCAACGTGCATGTGCCCGCCACGCTCGCCGGCGTGCTCCAGGCGCGCATCGACGGCCTGCCGCCGCCGGAAAAGCGCGCGCTGCAGCAGGCCAGCGTGATTGGTCACGTGTTCTGGGACCAGGCGCTCGCGCAACTACAGCCCGATGCGCCCCTGTCACTGCCGGCGCTGGGCCGTCGCGAACTCGCGCTGGGTCGCGACACCAGCGCCTTCGACGGCACGCGCGAATACGTGTTCAAGCATCACCTGCTCCATCAGGTGACCTATGAAAGTGTGCTCAAGCGCCACAAGAAGGAACAGCATCGTCAGATCGCGCTATGGCTGGAGGAGCGCTGTGCAGGTCGCAGCGGCGAATACCTGGGCCTGATCGCCGAACACTTCGAGCGCGCGGGTCAGGACGAGCGTGCGGCGCAATACTGGGCGCGCGCCGCGGACGACGCGTTTCAGCGGCATGCCGACGAAGCCGCGATGGCGCACGCCCAGAAGCTATTGGAACTCGACCCGGCCGGACGCGACGTGCAGCGCCGTTTCGCGGTCATGCAAGTGCGTCAGGCGGTCTTCTCACACCGTTCGGAGCGCCAGGCGCAGGCACAGGCGCTGGATGAACTGGAACGTCTCGCCGAAGCGCTGGGCGATGACCGGCTGCGCTCGCAGGCGGCAACCAGCCGTGCCCGCTGGCACGCCAGCGCGTGTGATTGGCCGGCGGCGCTTGCGGCAGCGCAGCGCGCTCTGGTCGCGGCCGGGTCGGGCGAGTCCATCGAGGCGGCAAACGCCCACGGCGCGGCTTCGGACGCGCTCTACCGGCTGGACCATTGCGACGCCGCCCGCGAGCACGCCGAGACGGGGCTTCTGCTGGCGCGCGCGGTGGGCGACAAGATGGCGCAAAGCGAGCATCTCAACAACCTGGGCAACCTGGCCATGGTGAGCAAAGCCCTCGTGGCGGCGGGTCGCTTCTACCAAGAGGCGGCAGCGCTGAAACTGGAGATCGGGGATCGTTTCCACGCGGCCACCGTAATCGGCAACCTGAGCATTCTGGCGGTCCAACTGGGCGATCTCGATCGCGCACGTGAATGGCAATCGCAAAGTTTGACGCTGGCGCGCGAAACCGGCAATCTCGCCGTCCAGGCATCGATGCACCATTCGATGGCTGAATTGCTGACGGAACAGGGCGATCCTGCGGCGGCGCTTGAATCGGCACAGGAGGGCCTGCGCATCATGCGCGACATCGGCGACCGTCGCCAGGAAGCCGAGACCCTGACCACATGCGGTGATGCCGCATTGGCGCTGCAACAATGGGATGCGGCGGAGCGTCATTTCAGGGCCGCACGTGACTTGTTCAGCGAGATCGACATGCCGTATTGGGCGCAAATGCCTGCGGCGGGTCTCGCGGCGGCGTTGCTGGCAGGCGGGGACATGGCAGCGGCACTCCACGAGGTCGAACTCATCATCGCGCGACTCGATGCGGGCATCGGAGCTGCTGACAAGTGCGGCGTCCTGCTGGACTGTCATCGCGTCCTGGAGGCGGCCGGCGACGGTCGCGCCGACGGCATGCTCGCCGCTGCCCATGCCGAGATGCAACGCACGCTGGCCAGGATCGACGACCAAAGGCAGCGCGAAGCCTTTCTGTCGCGCGCCATGCACCAGCAACTGCTCGCGCTATGGGAACAGTCAACTGCCGGTTCCGCGACGGCCGATGCCCCGCAGGACTCGTAAAGCGGAGGCGCCCCAAGGTGCTAAAGTACCGTATATCTATGCGGTATCTGCCCATGCGCTTCTCCGTCCGCCCGCTTCGCCATCGCGGCCGCGTCCTGCCGTGGCGGGAGGTCATGAACCGGCCGGCGCTGATAGGCGATTTGCGCATCGAGGAGTGCCGGGACGAGGAGTTGAAGCGCTCGTTAAGGACCGCACTGCTTTGGGATGAGTACAGCGTCCTGCCCTCTGCCGAACGCCCCCGGCTTCTGGACGTGCACATCATCGGCATGAGCCCGCAGGCCTTTACGCTGTCGGGCTTCGAGCGGATCGACGGCGCAGAGTACATGCAGTCATGGATCGTTGCGCGTTGCGACTGACATAACTGGCAATGCTCCGTGCAACGTCGATCAGCCAAAAGGAAGCGGCCGCACGCTGGCGGCCGCTTGTGTCGTTGATCGATCCTGCTGGCCAACCCGGCTCCGCTCAACGGAACTCTTTCGAGTTCGCCGCTACGACCACATCAACGACGACCCAATTATCGCTGTCCTCCTCCACGCATTCCGTCGGCGGGACGCCGATATCATTGTCGGCCACGTCCTGCATCTCGGCGAGAGGATCAGCGACACGCAGGAATGCGACCGGAAACATAGTGCGTGCCGAACCGAGACGTCAAAGCGAGTTAGTCGAGAACGTGTCGCAGTCCTTGGGGTGTCCTGACTCGATGCCGCGTTTGAACCAACGAACTCTCTGCTCCGATGACCCGTGTGTGAAGGCCTCGGGAACTATGCGTCCCTGGGATTGCTTCTGCAGACGATCGTCTCCAATTGCCATTGCGGCATTCAAGGCCTCGCCGACGTCGCCTGAATCGAGCTGGTTCATGACGCCAGCGTGGTACCCCCAGACACCCGCGTAGCAATCAGCCTGCAATTCCATGCGTACTGAAGCGCGATTGGCTTCGGCCCGTGAACCGCCGCCACGCGCGGCGTCGATCTCTCGAAACGCCCCGGTGAGCTTCTGCACGTGATGACCGACCTCGTGGGCGATGACGTAGGCTTGGGCGAAATCGCCTGGAGAATGAAAACGTGTTTGAAGGTCACGGAAGAACGCCAGGTCGATGTAAAGCTTTTCGTCGCCCTCGCAGTAAAACGGACCCATCGCCGATTGCGCCACGCCGCACGCGGAGCGTACTTGCCCGTCATACAGCACCAGCGTGGGGGGGCGATATTGGGCATTCGACTGCTGAAATATGCGACCCCACACGTTCTCGGTGCTGCCGAGCACCTTGGAGACGAATCGTCCCATCTCATCGGCGGGCACGCCGGTCGGCGCCGCACGCGATTCGGCCTGCGTGCCGGATTGCTGCACGACGTTGATGACAGTTCCGGGGTCGAATCCAAGGAAATAGGCGATCAGGGCAATGACCACACCACCGACGCCCAATCCGCCCGCTGCCATACCCATGCCGCGACGGTCCTCGACATTGGCGCTGCCTTGCTGGTCGCCTAGCTGCATGGTTGCCTCCGATCATTCCGCGTGGTGGTGCCCGCCACAATTGGAAACGTATCCACGGCACCACCACGCCATTCGCTGCCAGCCTGAGCCAAGTGGGTCAGGTCGTCGGACTGCGTCGCACCATGTGATAGATCACGAGCAGGACAACCGCGCCAATTATCGAGCCAATGAATCCTGCCGGTTCGCCAGCACGGTAGAGTCCCAACGCTTGTCCCCCGTAGGTCGCTATGAGGGATCCCACGATACCGATCGCCGCCGTGATAAAGAATCCGGAGGGATCGCGGCCAGGCGTCAACATCTTGGCGAGCAATCCGATGACGAATCCGATGAGAATCATCCAGAGAATATCCATGGCCTTCGCTCCTGATCAGTGTAGGTGCATGAGTGGCGTACCCAGGTTCACTCCCGATGAATCGAATATCGGGACGTGCAAAGCCTAGCGGCCACCGAAATGCCGCGAAAGACCTGACCGCCGCTTTCACCTGTAGGAGGAAGGCGCTAAATTAGGCCGGGCTCATTGCCCGACACAATGTGTACGTGGCGCCGACGTCCCGCTCGCGCGCACTGGGCACTTATACCGGCTATTCCAGCGCGAGGGCTATCGCTTGCTCGAGCGTCATCGCGCGCCCTTTCTGCCAGGCCGCATCGAATGCAGCATCATCCGCCATCGCAGCGCGGAGAGCGGCAATTTGGAGGTCGAAGCGCGGCCGTTTCCCAGGCCCTGATGGAGCACCAACTTCCTCCCATTGCCGCGTTGCGGCGCCACCCATACATGCGCCACGGCCCGGTCCCGCAAATGACAATGCGACGGACGCAAGTCCACCCAGCGACTCGGCCATGCCCCAGCGGTCACCCAACGCCTGCGCGATGGCCAGGCTCTCCGCATGCATCGCGCGAGCGACTGAAGCGTCGTCCCGCTCAATGGCCAGGTTCCCCAGATTGCTCAACGAGGAAGCGACACCCCAGCGGTCGCCCAGCGTCCGCCGAATAGCCAGGCTCTCGTCATACAGAACCTGGGCACGCGCGAAGTCCCCGCGATCCTGAGCCACGCTGCCCAGGACAGACAACGAAGTGGCAGTGCCGCGTCGATCATCCAGCGCACGCCGGATCGCGAGCCCTTCGTCGAGCAATACCTGTGCAGCTGCAAAGTCGCCCAGCTTGCTCGCAACGTCGCCCAGGTTGGTTAGCGACGACGCAATCCCCCCGCGATCACGCAATTCCCGCCGAATCGCCAGACTCTCCCTGTGCAGCGCCTGGGCGGCTTCATTGTCGCCCTGGTCGCTGGCCATGCCTCCGAGGTTGTTCAGCGACACGGCCAGACTGCGCAGGTCGCCCAGCTGCCGGTCGATCGCCATGCTCTCTTCGTAATATCGCCGGGCCGTTGGATAGTCGCCGAGTTCACGAGCCAGCACGCCAAGGTTGTTGAGACAAGTGGCAACGCCCTGCTGATCATTCATCTCACGCCGGATCGCCAGGCTTTCCGCCTGGAGCGCCTTCGCCGCCGCATAGTCGCTCCGCATCCGGGCGAGGCTGCCCATGCTGCTGAGCGCGGACGCGATACCGCGCCGGTCGCCCGACTCGCGCCAGATCGCGAGACTTTCCTGTTGGAGCGTCTGTGCAGACTCGTAGTCGCCCTGTTCGCGGGCCAATGCGCCCGCGGCGCCAAGCGCCTTGGCGCGGGACGCAGGAGACGCGTCGAGTGCCGCTGCAAGCAGCGAAGCAAGCCAGCCACGACCTTCGCCGGGATATCCCCGCACCGACCAGAACCACCAGAGCGCACCCGCGATCCGCAGTCCCGCGACGGCATCGCCACCCTCGCCGGACGACCACGCCAGTGCCGAGCGCAGATTTTCGTATTCTGTCTCCAAGCGATCGAGCCAAGCCTGCTGTCCCGAGTCGACGAGGTGCGGCTCAGCGTCCTCCGCCAGCCGGAGAAAATGGGCCAGGTGCCGGTCCCGCCATCGACCAATGTCGTCATGTTCCAGCAGCCGGTCTCGCGCGTATTGGCGCACAGTCTCCAGCAGCCGGCAACGCGTCGCACCATTGCGCTCCTCGGCCAGCACCAGGCTCTTGTCGATCAGCGAAGTCAGGACATCGAGCGCTGTCCCGTCAGCAACACCTGCGTCGATGCAAACCTCATCCGCGGCATCCAGGGTCCAGCCGCCCGCGAAGACCGCCAGACGCGCGAGCAGCGCTCGCTCCGCCTCGTTCAGCAGGTCATAGCTCCAGTCGATCAGCGAGCGCAGTGTCTGTTGGCGCGGCAGCGCCGTACGGGAGCCTCCGGTCAACAGGCGAAAGCGCTGGCTTAGCTTTTTTTCGATTTCTTCGACGGACAGCGATCGTACCCGCGCCGCGGCCAGTTCGATGGCCAGCGGAATCCCGTCCAATCGAAAGCAGATGGAGGCAATCGTGGGCGCGTTCCGGTTGGTAATCGTGAAATCCGGGCGGGCGAGCAACGCACGGTTGGTGAAGAGTTGCACCGCCTCGAATTGCGCGACGCCTTCCAGCGTGTGCGACAACGTCGGATCGGGAACCGAGAGCGAAGGGACACGGTAGGCCTGTTCGCCGCCTACGCCGAGTGCTTCGCGGCTGCTCGCCAGGATCTTCACGCCGGGACACTGGCGCAGGATTCCGTCGGCCAATGTCGCGCACGCGTCGAGCAGATGCTCGCAATTGTCCAGGAACAACAGCAGCCGTCTATCTCTCAAGTGTTCGGTGAGCGCCTGTGCAATGGGTCTCCCGGGCACCTCCTTGACTCTAAGCACCGTCGCCACCGCCTGCGGTACGAGAATCGGATCGGCAAGTGCTGCCAACTCCGCCAACCAAACGCCATCGGAGAACTGCTCGAGGGCATCGGCCGCGACCTGCAGACCCAGGCGGGTCTTGCCACACCCGCCGGAGCCCGTAAGCGTCAGCAGGCGCGTCCCGGCTAGAAGCGCCGCCAGCTCCACCGACTCCTTCTCCCGTCCGATTAAACCTGTCGCTTGCTGTGGAAGGTTGTTCGGCGTGGCCTCGAGCGAGCGCAGCGCGGGAAAGTCCTGCTGCAACTGTGGATGCAAGGCCTGGTAGACGCGCTCCGGGGTCGCGAGATCCCTGAGTCGAACCAGGCCCAGATCGCGTAGCGCAACCGCCGCAGGAAGGCATTCTCTCAGGCGGTCGACGACGGCCTGGGACAGCAGCACCTGGCCTCCGTGCGCCGCGCTCATGATCCGCGCCGCGCGATTGACGGGGCTCCCGAAGAAATCGTTGTCGCGACGCTCGACGATTCCCGCGTGCAGACCGCAGCGCACGCGCAGCGCAATGCCGCCCGTCGCCACGGGATCGGCGAGTGCCTGTTGCATGTCAAGCGTTGCCGCGAGCGCGTCCTGGGCAATCTCGAACACGGCATGCATGCCGTCGCCAGTGGATTTAACCACGGTGCCGCGGCGACTCTCGACCGCACGGCGCGCAATCGCGTCGTGCGCGGCCAGAGCCTGCGACATCCGCGCGCCATCCTGCTCCCACAATGCGGTACTGCCCTCGATATCGGTGAACAGGATCGTCACCGTACCGGCTGGCGGGGCGATGTCAGCGCGAATCGGCTCCGACATGAAGGTTGGCGTGAAGTGGCGGCGAGGCGGGACACCCCATTTTCCGGATCGCTACCGGATTAGGCAACATCTTGGATCCAGAGCCGCGCCGCCCCCATTTCAAGGCACAAACCTGCCCGCAAGGTTCGACTCCTCTCGTGGTGGTATGGCCGCGTCGAATTTCGCGAGCGCTCAGGGACCCGCAGCGGCGCCCAGATATGCGCGCCGCAGCGCCGGGTTGCCGAACACCGCGTCCGGAGTCCCCTCGGCGACGATCCGGCCCTCCTCGAGAAGATACGCGCGATCGGCGATCGCGAGCGCCTCGGCCACGTTCTGCTCGACGAGCAGCACCGACGTGCCGCTCGCGCGCACGTCGCGGATCGCGCCAAACATCGCCTGCACGATCAGCGGCGAAAGCCCGAGCGAAGGCTCGTCGAGCAGCAGCACCCGCGGCTGCGCCATCAGCGCGCGGCCGATCGCGACCATCTGCTGCTGGCCGCCCGACAGTGCGCCGGCGGGCACGTCGAGCTTGTCGCGCAGGGCCGGGAACATCGTGCATACGCGCTCCAGCGTGGGTGCGCGCGCCTTGCGCGCCGCGGGGGCGTAGCTGCCGACCTCGAGGTTTTCGCGCACGCTCATCCGCGTGAACAGCCGGCGGCCTTCGGGCACGATCGCGATGCCGGCGCTGCAATAGCGATGCGCGGGCAGCGCGGTCAGGTCGCGTCCGTCCATCGCGATCCGTCCGGCGCTGGCGCGGTGCAAACCGGCCAGGGCGTTGATCAGCGTCGACTTGCCCGCGCCATTGGGCCCGAGGATGCAGACGACCTCGCCGGCGGCGAGATCGAGCGATACCTCCGAGACCGCCGGCGCCGCCCCGTAGTCGACCTCAAGGCCGCGCACCTCAAGCACGAGACGCGCCCAGGTAAGCCGCTACGACATCCGGCCGCGCCATCACGTCAACGGTGCGTCCTTCGGCCAGCACACGACCCTGGTCGAGGACCACGATGCGCTCGGCGAGCGCCGTCACCACCCGCATCACGTGCTCGACCAGAACGATGGTCGTGCCTTGCGCACGAATGCGGCGGATGAGATCGACGGCGCCATCGATCTCCGCCGGCGTGAGGCCGGACAGCACTTCGTCGAGCAGCAGCAGTCGCGGCTTGGCCGCGAGCCCCCGCGCCAGTTCGAGGAACTTGACCTGATGCAGATTGAGGTCGCCCGGATAAGCGTCCGCGCGAGCCGCAAGTCCGGTGAACTGCAGCCAGTGCGTCGCGGCTTCGTTCGCGCGATGCCGGTCGAGCGCCGCGCCGCCGAACATGGCTGCGAGCGCGACATTGTCGCGGACGGTGAGGTGCGCGAAGGGCCGGGGAATCTGGTAGGTGCGCGCGATGCCGGAACGGGCGATCCGGTGCGCGGAAAGCGCAAGAAGGTCGATGCCGTCGAAATTCGCGCTGCCGGCGTCGGCCCGAAAATGTCCACTCACGATATTGATCAGCGTCGATTTGCCCGATCCGTTGGGACCGATCACGCCGAGAATTTCGCCGGCGCGCACGTCGAGGTCGACGCCGTCGAGCGCACGCACCCCTTTGAACGACTTGGCGACGCCGCGTACTGCCAGTAGCATCGGGCGGTCTCGGTCGTGCCGGCAGCGACGGTGGAGCGGCAAGCGACAGCATCCGGGCGAACCGGGAGCGCGTCCGGAACCGGCGCCGAGGCGCGCGGAGCGCCACGCCCGCGCCGCGCGAAGGCGAGGCCAAGGATTCCTTCCGGCATCAACAGGATCGCGGCGACGAGAATCACGCCGACCACGGCCTTGCCGGCGATCGCCTGGTCGGCCGCCGTCGTCGCGTACAGCAGGATCGTGATCGCGATGGCGCCGATCGCCGGGCCGGCCCAGAACCGGGTGCCGCCGAGCACGCTCATCAGGATGACCGTCAGCGGCACAGTGATGTTGAAGGTCCCGTTCGCGGTGACGTACGACACGAACAAAGCCTGGATGCCGCCCGCTACGCCGGCGAGCGCGCAGGACACGCCGAGCGCCACGAGTTTGTAGCCGTAGGTCGGCACGCCCATGACTTCCGCCGCGTCCTCGTCGTCGTGGATGGCGAAGAGTCCGAGGCCGAGCCGCGCGCGCCCGATCGCGTACGCAATCGCCACCGTCGCGATCGCGAGCACCAGCGCCATCATGTAGAACGCGCCCGACGGCGTCGGTGCGAGCTTCGGCACCGGGATCGCGGACAGGTACACGCCGGGACCGCCGTCGATGGGCGTATTGAGGACGATCGTCGCGAGCACGAACGTGGCCGCCAGCGTCAGCAGCGCGAACAGCTCGCCGCGCACGTGGCGCACGCGGAATACCACCGCCCCCAATCCGAGACCCAGCAGCGCCGAGACGAGAGCGGCGGCGGGCAGCGTCCACAGGAACGGCACGTCGTACTTTCCGGCCAGCACCGCCGTCGTGTAGACGCCCGCACCGAAGAACGCGCCGTGGCCGAACGAGAAATAGCCGGAGTAGCCGCTCAGGATGTTCCAGGACGTAGCGAGCACGATCCAGTGGAACACGAGATAGAGGAAGGATTCGTAGAACGCCGGCAGCCGGAGGAACGGCACGACCGCGAGCAGCAGGCCTGCAGCGCCGATCCCGAGCAGCGTCCGGTCGAACTTCAGGTGCGGCCCGGGCGCAGCAGCAGCAGCGCGATCAGCAGTGAAAATGACACGATCGGCGCCCACGACGGCGACGCGAACGCCATCGTCACCGCCTCGCTGACGCCGATGACGATGCCCGCGGCGAGCGGACCCAGCGGCGAGCCGAGTCCACCCAGCATCACGGCGGCGAACACCACGCCCACCCATGCATAGATCTGCGACGGCGTGAGCGTGAAGGACAAGGCGAGACATACGCCCGCGATGCCCGCGAGCGCGCCGCACACGCCCGCCAGCAGCAGCGCGTGCGCGCGCCGGTTCACGCCGAATGCGGCCGCCATTGGCGCATCCTCGGCCAGCGCACGCAGCGCGCGCCCGAGGTCCGTGTAGCGCATCGCCGCCCAGATGCCGAATCCGAGCAGCAGCGCCAGCGTCAACGTGATGAGCTCCGGCACCGGCACGAACAGCTCGCCCACGCGCAGCTTCTGCCCGGCATAGGCGGACTCGAGCTTGCGGAAGTCGGCGGTCCAGAAGTACTGGATGGCCGCCTCGATGATCGCCGTCAAGCCGAAAGTGGCGAGCAGCGAGTTGAGCGGCGACACCGCGAAGCGCGAGAGCAGCCACTGCACGGCCACGCCGAGTGCGAAGAACAGCGGAACGATCAGCGCGAGCGTGGCGAGCGGATCCATGCCGCCGACGCTGGCCAGCTGATAGCACACGTACGCGGCGAGGAATGCCAACCCGAAGTGCGCGAGGTTGATGACGTGCAGCAGTCCCCACGTGAGGCCGAGGCCCATCCCCAGCAGCCCGTACATGCTGCCGATGAAGATGCCGGACAGCGCCGACTGGGCGAGCAGCGTCCCGCTCGGAAACGTCATTGCACGAGCAGCGTCGCGCCCGGAGCCGCGTACTCCTTCGGATAAACGGTGACCCACCGCCCGTTCTGCACCTGCTTGACGCGCATCAGGTCGTCGCCATAGTTGCTTGGACCGTCGAAGCGCAGCTTGCCCTGGATCGTGTCGACCTTGTTGGCCTTCAGCCACGCTGCCATCTTCGCGTCGTCGAGACTGTTGGTCGCGCGTACCGCCGCTTCGAGGATCTGCCATGCCGTGTACGACGCCGCAGCCTGCACCTCGACGTTGGTGTCGGGGATGCCCGCCTTCGCCGCCCGGTCGTGATACAGGTCGATGAACTCCTTGGCGCCCGGCGCGTTGGAGTACGGCGGGTGCTCCTCGAAGACTGTCATCGACAACGCGTTCTTCGCCAGCGGCGACTTCGACATCGGCCCCGGCGCCGGATACATGTAGAAATGCTCGACCGGCGCGTAGTCGATCTTGTTCATGGCCTCGAGCAGTTGCGTGCCCTCGAGCCCGATGGCGCCGACCCACAGGAAGTCGGGCTTGGCGTCCTTGATGCGCGCGGCAATCGGCGCGTAGTCGAGGTTGCCGAAGTCCCATTCGAGAAACAGCACCTCGTTGAGTCCGCGCTTCTTCGCGACCTCGCGCGCGCCGAGCGACATGAAATGCACCGATGGGAACTTGCTGGTGACCACGGCGATCGTCTTCGGCGGCTTGGGCGAGGCGGCCAGCGCGTTCAACACCGTCGTCGGCACAGTATTCCCGGGATCGGGTCCCAGCGACCACGCCGGGAAATGCTTGTCGTATTTGGCCAGCGACGGTATGCCGAACGTGTGGTGGACGAGCACCTTGTCGTAGCGCTGGGCGACGCCCATCGCCGACAGGATGGCGCCGGTCGCGTACGGTCCCATCAGCAGGTCGACCTTGTCGACGGTGAGGAGCTGTTCGTAGAGCGTGCGCGCGAGGTCGGGCTTCGACTGGTCGTCCCTGACGATCCACTCGACCGGCCGCCCGAGCAGGCCGCCACGCTTGTTCAGTTGCTCGACGTAGATTTCGCCGACGACCTTGTGGACGAGGCCCGTCGCGGCTAGCGGTCCGGTCAGGGCGAGCGTGCTGCCGATTCGGATCGGCGGCCCGCTCTGCGCGTGCGCGCCGGACGAAAGCACTGCGACGGCGCAAACGACGGCGCCGAGCCAGCGGGTCAAGCGGTGTCCGGTTGTCATCGAGCGTTCCTCCTCGTAGGACTTAGGTCGGCATCGCCGCGTACACGACGTGCCGCTGTTTTCGCGCGCCGCCGCTTCAGCCGGTTCGCGCGTGTTCGCGATTGACGATGAAGTCATCGGGAACCGTCGGCCCCCAGATGTAGAACGAGTCCTCGGGCGGATGGTCGGCGGCCGGCCAGTCGACGTCGGCGGGCACGAAGTCGATGTCGTACGAGTACTCGGCCCAGCTCCCCCACGGATCCTGCACGTAGTAGAAATAGTTCGAGCCCAGCACGTGCCGGCCCACGCCCCAGCCGTGGCCATATCCCTTTGCCTTCATGAGCTCGGCGCCCTGCCCCACGTCGTCGAAGCGGCCGACGTCCCAGCTCGAGTGGTGCAGTCCCGGCGCTTCCGATTTCGCGAACGCAAGCAGGTGGTGATCGCTCGCGTGCGGGCCATGGAGGAACGCGATGATGTCGCCGGAACGATCGGACAGGCGCAAGCCCAGGACGCGCTCGTAGAACGCCGCCTGCGCCGGCACGTCTCGCGAAAACAGCAGCACATGCGACAGACGCCGTGGCCGCACCGGTACTGCCGCGCTGCGGCCCGGTGCCGCACCCTTGCCGGGCGGCGGCGGCGGCACGCGCGCGTCGGCGGCCTTGGTCGCCGGAGAGACTTTGGGCCCGACGACGACCTGGATAGCGGTGCCATCGGCATCGCGCGTCCACGCACCCTGACCGTCCGACAGCGGATGCGGGTCGGCCGCGCCGGCGCTGCGCGCGCGCTCCGCCAGCGCGTCGAAGTCGTCTGCGTAGGTGGCAAAGCTCAGGTACTGGATCCGCTTCGGCTGGCCGTTTGCGTAGACATTGCCCCAGCAGTGGGGATGTCCATACGTGTGCAGGTCGAGGCGATTGCCTTCGCGCCGCACGTCGAGTCCGAACGATTGGTAGAACTCTTCGGCGGGCGCCAGGTCGGGAACCGTGAACACGAAACGATTCAGCGAATGCACGCCAAGCGCATTGCTGCGCCGCGGCATTGCCGATTGACCACTGGTTGCTGTCGCCATGATCGCCCTCCGCAAGCGGCCGAGATTCCGGCCAGTTGCGACGATAGCAAATTTCCGGCCCTAAGCGGTCGTTGATGTTCTCCTGATCACGGGTTCAATCGCCCGCAGGTGAATCCGGAATTCCCGGATGTACTCGGCGTTTTCAAGTGTCGTAGCCGGCCGCCCGGCAGCAGACCGATCAGTCGACGCAATCGTCATGCTGTACCGTCGATTTCTTACGCGGATTACCCTCCGGTGTCGAGATCGATCAGCATTCCGCTCTCCAACGCGTCCAGGCCGCGCTTCAGTTCGTCGTTGCCGAGCGCAGCCGGCACGGCCAGCAGCGCCTTCACCTTGAACGTGTGACCATTGTCGGGGGCATCGACGATCTCGGTGTGCAGCTCTTCAATGCTGACGCCGCGATCCGCGAGACTGTGTGAAAGATCTCGGATGATTCCAGGGCGGTCGGGCCCTTCCAGCTCCAGCATGACCATCCTCCGCCCGGCGGGCGCAGGCGGATGCGAAGTCTTCGCGATGACGATTCGCAATCCCGCCGATTCGAGCCCTTGCAATGCAGCTGTCAACGCATCGGCGTTCGCCACGGGAACTTCGAAATGCACCATGCCGGCGAACTGGCCGGCAATACTCTCCATCCGGCTGCCAGCCCAATTCGCGCCGAAGCCCTGCGCGCGCTCCGACAACTGCCGCACGATCCCAGGGCGGTCCGATCCGATCGCGGTGACCACCAGCGAAACGACCTGGGGCTTGGTTTCGTCGGTCAGCGACACCGTCCGGTGCACGAGCGGCGCCTTGGTTGCGAAGCGCGGGTCCTGCGGATGGGCGGGAAGCGCGCCGTGCTCCGCGGCGTGCCTTACGACGCGCGCCAGCAATGCGAGTCCCATCGGCGCCAGCGCGCGCTCCCAGAGCTCGCGCGCGGATTCACCCTTGGCGACGAAGCACCAGTCCTGCGCGGCCACCGCGCCCGCGTCCCAACCATCGGCCAGGTGATAGACCGATCCGCCTGCGATCGGATCGCCTTCCATGATCGTCCACTCGACAGCGGCTATGCCGCGATGCCGCGGAAGCAGTGACGGATGGTAGCCAACGCCGCCCAAGCGCGAACGCGCCAGCGCCTCATTGCTGACCCGCGCGTGCGTATGTGCGGCAACGATGAGATCGGTGCCGTCGGCAATCGCTTCACCGGGGACCACCTTCGGATTCACGAGCACGTGCAGCGGCACGCCTGCGCCGTTCGCTGCCAATGCGAGGCGGTCGTCCGCCGCCGGCGCGACAACGCGCGCGAACTCGACGCCGTCCTTGCGCAGCGCCTCGAATACCAGCGCGCCGAAATACCGGGATCCCACCAGCGTGACCTTCATCGAACCTCGCGAATATTGGAATGGGCGCCGCGACGTGTCGGCAGCGTGGGAGGATATCAAGCTTCCGCAGGTTGAGGAAAAGTCGGCGGCTCCCGCGTTGCACCGCCACGACCTTTACGGGAAAACTCGAAGAGCAGAAGATTGCGTGTCGCGCTTGGCTATTCGCGGTGCTGGATCATGGGAATCCGCCGCCGCGAGGTTCGGCACCCGAGGGCTTACCGCCATGTACCCAGCTGACCGCAAATACACGAAAGACTTCGCGTGGGTCAAGATCGTGGACTCCAACGCCCTTATCGGCGTCACGGATTACGTTCTGGAAGTCTGGGGGAACCCGCCGTGATCGCGCTGCCTGAGGTCGGCCGTTCGCTGGCCGCCAACGAAGCGTTCGGTTCCCTCGAGGCGAGCAAGGCACTGGTCGAGCTCATGGCGCCAGTTGGTGGCGAGGTCGTGGAGATAAACGCCCAGCTGCGCGAAAATCCGAAGCGTCTCGTGAAGGACCCTTATGGGACGTGGATCATCAAGATGAAGCTGAAGGACCCAACGGAGCTCGCTACGTTGTTGTCCCGCGCGGAGGTCGCCGCGCTGGAGCAACGCAACCGGAACGCCAGGAACCGACCGCCCAAAATCCCGCCTGCATCTGGACGATCGAAACCCGAGCCGCTCCCAAAAACGCCTGGGCCCGGACGAGCCCGCCCGATCCTCAGCCGCAACCGACACTCGAGCAGCGGCGCGCCATGGCGCTTGCCCTGCAGTGGTCGACACAGCTGAGGGACAGCCGGTTGCGTGGAGGCAACGACGCTTTCAGTGACCGGGACTACTCGGGCGGTTCAGGCTTTTCCTGGCGACAGCGGGATATCGTCTTCACGTCGACGCCCGTGTCCGGGGCGGGGCCCGACCGGCGCTATGCGTGGCGAGACACCAGGTCGGTTCGGGTGAGCGTTCCGGGGCTGGAGAGTACGACCTCTACGCATAAGGACTACCGGGTATCTGGGCGATCGAGGTGATCAGCAATGCGCCCTATCTCGTTCTGCAGGACAGCGAACGGGGGCGACTGAGATATCGGCTCGAGGAAGGCGCACGCGGAACGGTCTTGCTGGACGGCCGGGAATACAACGTGAGCCGCATCTGACGGAATCTCGGCGCTTCATTGGCGTGACGCTGCGGCCGACCGGCTTGGCGCTCCGTCCCGGCATCCCGTGACGCTGGCGGTCACAACGGGCAAGATCCGGCAGTGCGAAGTTGGATCCCGCGCCAAGTGGCGCTACCGCCCGCTAGTGCGCGTGGCGAATAGGGGTCACCTTTGCCAACTCGAGTTTGTCCCCTCCAGGCATCGAAGAGAAGATGGCCAGGCCCAGAACACCAAAGGTACCGCCCAAAATGAACGCAACCACCACCCACCAGAGGGAAATCAGCATCGGTCACTCCTCGATTTGGTTCAACGTCGGCCCGTAACCCCGAACCGCAGTATCCCCGGCAGTCAATCGTGCTCCGCCGGCCCTCCTACCGAGCAGCAATCACCATGCCCGGAATACGGGGCTGACCGGCGCGGCGACGGACGGCAGCGTGCCGCCCGGCCGTGAATCCAGTCGTATGGTCGCGGTCAGCAGGGCAGTCCGCCGGCGAGGATCCTGAGTACACTTGGCATCGACCTCGCCAGCATCCGTGCGGAAGGAGATGTCGTGCCTGAGTATCTTGCCCCCGGCGTCTACATCGAAGAGGTTCCCTTTCGAAGCAAGCCGATCGAGGGAGTCAGTACCTCGACCGCGGGATTCGTCGGTCCGGCGCGATTTGGTCCGATTGGTTCGAAGCCTCGCGTGATCACCAGCCTGCAGGAGTTCGAACGCTTCTACGGCGATGGCGGCCTGCTTGCTTTTTCCGACGCCGGTCAGATGCACAATTATCTCTGGCATGCCGCGCGCGCCTTCTTTGCGGAGGGAGGCCGGCGGCTTTACATCGCTCGCATCTTCCTGCCGCGCGACAAGGACGATGAAGGCGTCGCCGGTTGTAGCCTGCCTGTCGATGGTGGCGCCGCTGCGCTGGGAATTCGCGCGTGTTTCCCGGGTGCGGCAGGCAACTTTCTCGTTCGCTTCACCGTCCGCGTCGGCGCCAACATCGTGAGCGGCGCGGCGGGCGCAGCTACCGTGGACGGGCTGCAGGAGGGTGACATTGTCTGGATCCGTCGCGCATCCAACCTGCCGTCCAATTCTCCGGCTGCTGGCGACCTCCTCGTGGCCACCTGGGAACGGTCGGAGCAGACATGGCGCTTCGGCAAATCCAGGACCGAGGGGCCCGGCGATGCGCAGCCAAACGTCCTCGGAACTGCCGCCACCTCGCTTGCGGCGTTGGACCCCGCCGGCGGGGACCAGCTGCGCGTCGCCGACATAACAATAAGCGTATTGCTCAACGACGGCTCCATGCGGGTGCGGGATCACGTACCGCCCGACCCGTTCCGCCTGCTCGCCATCGTTGGCATCTGCCAGACGGCATTCCCGCTAATGATCACGCCAGGGGGTGGCATCAAGGATGGGCTGGATGTCCTGAATGCCCTCTTTGCGGTAAAGCCATCGCTGCGCGCGGCGCTGGACGACACCCACAGTACTGAGTCGGAAAGGTCGGTCGACGTGTTGCTCGCCGGCGGGAATGACGGTGCGCGGCCGACCGACGACGCCTTCGCGGGAAATCCAGATTTGCCGGGCACCGCCAAGACAGGTCTGCGAGCATTTGAAGACGTCGAGGAAATCTCGATCGTCGCGGCCCCAGGGGCCACGCTTGGCTACCCGGGTGCATTCAAGGAGGAGGCGGATCGCATCGTAGATCACCTGATTGCGCATGCTGAGCGGATGCGGTATCGCATCGCCGTCCTGGATAGTGGGGCGGGTATGGACTCCTCGGAAGTGCGAGCCATGCGCGCCAAGCTCGACTCGAAATCCGCTGCGCTGTACTACCCGTGGGTACGGACCCGCGATCCGATCACCGGGCAGGACATCGACCTGCCTCCCAGCGGATTCGTTGCCGGGATCTACGCGCGCAATGACTTCGAGAAAGGTGTGAGCAAGGCTCCAACGAACCAGGTGGTGAAACTGGCAATCGGTCTGGAGACTTCGCTCAACGACGCGCAGCAGGATGCGTTGAATCCGGAAGGCATCAACTGCCTCCGCAATTTCGTTGGACGCGGCATCTTCGTGTGGGGCGCGCGCACGGTGTGTTCGGACCCGGACTGGAAATATGTCAACGTTCGCCGCTACTTTGCCTACCTGGAACACTCCATCGATCGCGGCACACAGTGGACGGTGTTCGAGCCGAACGGTGAAGCACTGTGGGCCGCCGTCAAACGCAACATCGAAGACTTCCTTCTCAATGAATGGCAGACGGGGGCGCTGCTGGGTTACAAGCCGGAAATGGCCTTCTTCGTGCGTTGTGACCGGTCGACCATGACTCAGAACGACCTGGACAACGGGCGATTGATCTGTTTGATCGGCGTGGCGCCGCTGAAGCCAGCCGAGTTTGTGATCTTCCGCATCGGCCTGTGGACGACCGATAGGAGTAACTAGGAGCCTTAACCGCAAGCGCCCGAAGTTGTAGTGCGCAAGTTGACAAACCCAAAGCCAAAGCGCATCTTTCCCGAAGGGTTCCGTGGGTGAACTCTGTACGCTTTTTCAATATTGGAGAAATCTATGGGTGACGAAGAGAAGCGACTCAAAGTCAAAATCACGCGCCTGCAGAAGGATACCGCCGGCCTCCTCAAACTCCTCGGAGGAAGCGACGACGATCGACTCCGGTTCTGGGAAATCATCAAGGGAATAACGACGCCGGCCGTGTTCCGCCTCGTCGAGTTGCAGGTGGATGTCGCGCAAGTGCAGCTCGACTTGACCATGAAAGGCTTGGAAATGCTGGAGAAGAACGCAAAGAAACTCTCCGGTCAATAGCGCAACAGAACCCACCCCGGCCGCGCGATGCCGACGTGGCCAACCGGGGACCCCGCGAAACACTTCGCGCGTGGTCCCCGTTTCAAGTCCGGCGAGAATTCGTCCTGACGCCAACCAACTCCTACCTCAGCGTTCCGAGCGACGTCGTCACGGTATCGACGGGCGCGGGTGTCGCCGTCTACTCGCGGTCGGCCGCACTGCTATTGGAAGGTCCCGACGCCGGCAGAGTGGTCGAGTCGATTTTCCCGCTGCTCGACGGCACGCGGACAGCGACCGACTTGTGCGTAGCGATGCCGGAGATCAATTCGTCCGCATTGCGGGAGCTGCTTGAAGCCCTGCGTGAGAATGGCCTGTTGCTCGATGCGCCGTCGCGGGCGCAACCAGTAGTACGTGAGAAGGAACGGAGGCTGGGGCTTGGCGATTCGCACGTTGTCGCCGTCGGCGAGCCGGCAGGGGTAGCCGCATTGGCCGACGCGCTGCTTGCTGCGGGTGTCGGAAGCGTCGCCATCGGCTGGAGCGAGTCGTCCAAACCTGATCTTGCCGTTGGCGTGTTCCGCCCTGACGCGACAGATGCCGTCGTCCCTTTCAACAAGATGACAAGCGATATGAGCGTCCGCACGCTCTCGTGTGTCCTGCATTCCGGGGAAGCCGTGATCGGTCCACTTTCGGTTCCGGGCCAAAGCTCTTGCTGGAGTTGTGCGGCCATGCGCATGGCCGCGAACGCCGGAATGAACGATCGGGAGGCACGTCGGGCAACTGTGGTCGCCGAAGTCGACGACGTCATCATCCCGCTTCTGGCCCGCGAGGTTTGCGAGGCACTGCTCGATATCAACGAATCGCGCCTTCGCGAGCATGTTCTCGTGCTCGACAGGACGACGCTTGAGACTTCACTGCATCGCGTGGCGGGCGTTCCCGGCTGTGCGAATTGCGGAGGACCGCCGGCAACTCGCTTCGGCTGCGATGAAGGCGATGGTCTCGAGTCCGCGGAATTGCTGGCGACCCGGCTTGCATCCTGGTTCGTCGATTCACGCACGGGAATCGTGAACCGGATCGTCCTCGAGGACGCTGTGACGATCGGCGTTCCCGCGCCGATGGTCGTGACCGCTGTTCCCGCCAGTGCGCCGGTTTCCACGGGGCCGCGGCGCGCAATTCCGGCAGGCTGGGGCAAAGGAATGACGCTGGAAGCCGCCACGATCAGCGCCATCGGCGAAGCGATCGAGCGCTACTCGGCATCGATGCCCGACTCGCGCCGCATCGTATGGTCGCGGCCGGCAGGGCTAACGGGAGAAACGCTCGATCCCAAAGCATTCGCGCTCTACGCAGAGGACCGGTACGCGAGTCGCGACTTTCCCTTCGCCCGTTTCGACCCGGAGGTCGCCCACCCGTGGGTCAAAGGGGAATGGCTGGGTAGCGGGGCAGCGGTATGGGTACCGGCAGTACTCGCCTATCTCGCACTGGACATCGGCAGGGAGCACATCTTTTGCCAAGGCACGTCCAACGGACTCGCCGCCGGGACGGATAGGTCGGAGGCGGCAATGCGCGCCGTCCTGGAGCTGCTCGAGCGCGACGCGTTCATGACCAGCTGGCGCACACGACGGCCGGGACAGCGCGTTCGGCTGGACGAATCCCTCCACCCTGACCTTCGTGCGGTCGTGGACGGGATCACCTCGATTGGGGCGCGGTTCGAACTGGTGCTTCTTCCGTCGCTCGGCGGCGACCCAACAGCCGTCTCGCTCGCCTTTGGCAATGGGATCGAATGGCCCGGCGTCACGCTTGGCCTCGCGACGGATCCCGACCCGCGCATCGCGATTCGGCAGGCGATCCTGGAGTTGGGCCAGACGGGTCCCTACCTGAGGCGCTTGATGCGTCAGGGCAATCGCCCCGTGCCCGCGGCCGCCAAGGACGTCAAGGAAATGATCGATCATGCACGCTATTACTTCCTGCCGGATCGCGCGACCGCCTTGGATTACCTTTGGCGCGCATCGAACACGTGTTCCTTGGCCGACCTGCCGCAGGGGTTCGAGCGCTCGCTTGATGCACTGGCAGGCAGGTTGGCGGCTGCCGGCGCTCGCGTGGCCCTTGTCGACGTGACTTCTCCCGACGTTGCCACCCATCCACTCTGGGTAATGCGAGCGGTGAGTCCCGACCTGCAACCGATCTCGTTCGGGTACGGACTCGAGCGCCTGTCCGTTCCAAGGCTTGCGGCGAGCAGCACCGCGAGCAACGACAACGAAATCGCGCCTATCTGGTGACTTTCTTTTCACGCTGGAAAAGGAGAGCAGAATGGCAGTCTTACGTGACCGGCCCTACACGCAATTCAATTTCCTCGTCGACCTGGGTAACGGCGTGACCGATGGCCCGACGGCGGGATTTCAGGAGTTGAGCGGCATCGGCATGGAGGTAACAGTCGCGGAATACCGTGCCGGCAACTCCAAAGAGAACAGCGTCATGAAGATCACCGGACTCAATAAATGTACCGACGTTACGATGAAACGCGGAATCATCGGTTCCCTGGACCTCTACCAGTGGCTTGACCAGATCCGCAATGGAGACCAGAAGGCGCTGCGCACGGTGACAGTGCAGCTGCAAAACGAGGACCATACCGAGATCGTGCAGACGTGGAAGCTGCTGCGGGCGCGGATCATCAAACATACTTCCGGTCCGTTCAACGCCAAAGGCACCGACGTTGCGATGGAGGAACTGGTGCTTGCGTATGAGCGCCTGGAGATGGAGTAGGCCACGGCCAAAGCGGCAGGGAGGTGCCCAAAGTGCAAGCGCCGAGGAAGCGACCGCGATGGCCTTGATGCGCGACCGCCCTTACATGAACTCGAATTTTCACGTCGAGTTTCGCGATGAAGATGGCCCGTGCATGACTGCGGGATTTGCCGAGGTGATCTTCCCTCGCTTCACGACCGGACAAGTCACACCGCGTCGGAGCGGGCAGAAACCTTCGCAAAGCGCAGAGCCCGTGGACGCGACGAGCGGCAATCACCTTGTCCTGACGCGCGGCCAAAGCGGCGACCTGGATCTCTACGCCTGGTGGCACAGTACTCGCCGGGCAAGGACGGCGAGGCGACGCACGTTGAAGGTCGAATTGCTCAACGAGGACCAGTCCGCGGTGGTGCTGACATGGCATTTCAGCGAGGTCTATCCGGTGAGCCTTTCCTACTCTCCGCTTCGGGCGATGGAAGGCGGCATACTCATGGAAACGGTCGAGCTGGCGTTCAAGAGTGTGGAGATGTCCTAGGCGCGTCCGGTACTGGTCCACGTTACGGATCGACTCGGACGGTTCCTACAGCCGGCCTGCGCGACCGCTGACAGACTCTCGTCACGAAATCGACCACAGTTGTCGATGGGGAGGGATTGAAAGCAAGCTCACGGCAAGCCATTGTGAGCCAAACGGTGATTTCGCCATATCGCGACCACGTCTACGGAGCTGAACCATGAAGAAATTCCTAGTAACGTATCTTGCGCCCGCCGCAGTAGTTGACGAATGGAAGAAGTCCGAGCCGGAGAAGAGGAAACAGGACGAAGAAAAGATGCAGGGCGAATGGAAAAGTTGGATGCGCGCTCACGCCAAGGTATTCGCCGACGCTGGAGCCGGCGTGGGCAAGACCAAGCGTGTCACCGGGAAAGGCACGGCCGACGCGAGAAACGACATCATGCTGTATTCGGTCGTTGAGGCGGACTCGCACGATGCAGCGGCAAGGACATTCGAAGGCCACCCGCATCTGCAGATACCCCAATCCTCCATAGAAGTCATGGAGATCAATCCATTGCCCGCCATGTAACGCGGGGGCATTTCGCATGAAAACGATGACCTGCAGGGAACTCGGCGGGACCTGCGACGAGAAGTTGTCGGCCAGGTCCTGGGACGAAATGGTCACGCTGATGACCAAGCACGTGATCGAGAAGCATCCCGACGTGGCAAAGCAGATGGGTCGAATGCACGACGAAGATCCAAAGAAGTGGGGCAAGGAAATGAAGCCCAAATGGGATGCTGCGCCCAGCGTGTAGATCCGCTCCGCGAGTGTCGCCGTCCGGACGGCCCGCCGGCTGAAACGGCACGCGACGTAACCAATCTGATCCCGACCGCCTCGGTGTTGATTCGCCGAGGCGGTCGGCGTTTGGCCCATTGCCGCCGGGCAACAACCGGTCTGAAAATACCCAAACCGGTCGGATGACACGAGACAATCTTGAAAGACTTCCTGCCTCCTGGCGAAACTCACAGCGTCGAGAATGTCGTACGCGAGCTCGCCGACTTCAACCTGTACCTGCAGGATGCCGCGCTGCAGGAGGCGGTGAGACGCGAGGGGGCTGCCTGGGCGCACGACAGCCTCGCCACGTTCGGCAAACTCACCGGCACAGCCGACTACCGTGCGCTCGGCGCACTCGCCAATCGCTACGGCCCGGAACTCGAAACCCACGATCGTTTCGGCAACCGGACAGATCTTGTGACTTTTCACCCCGCGTATCACTCGCTGATGCAGACCTCCATTGAGCACGGTCTGCACTCGTCGCCATGGACCGAGCCCAAGTCCGGGGCACACGTCGCCCGCGCGGCGCGAGTCTATATGCACACGCAGGTCGACGCGGGCCACGGCTGTCCGATCACGATGACCTTCGCGGCGGTGCCGTCGCTGCGCACGACCCCTGAACTCGCGAAGATCTGGGAACCGAAAGTCACCGCGCGAGTTTACGACCCGCGCAACGTGCCTGCTGCGGACAAGATGGGGTTGACAATCGGCATGGCGATGACGGAAAAGCAGGGAGGCTCGGACGTGCGCGCCAACACCACCCGCGCGTATCCCATCGGGGCAGAGGGACCCAACGCGGCGTACGAGCTGGTCGGTCACAAGTATTTCGTCTCGGCGCCCATGTGCGACGCTTTCATGGTGCTGGCGCAGGCGCCGGGCGGGCTGACGTGCTTCCTGCTGCCCCGGTGGCGTCCCGACGGCACCAAGAACCCGCTTCAAGTCCTGCGCCTGAAGCGCAAGATGGGCAACGTGTCGAACGCCACGGCCGAGACAGAACTGCGTGGCGCACTCGCGTGGAGGGTGGGCGAGGAAGGCCGCGGCGTGCCCACGATCATCGAGATGGTCGCGATGACACGCTTCGACTGCATGATCGGTTCCTCCGCCGGCCAGCGCGCCGCGGCGGCACAGGCCCTGCACCACTGTTCGATCCGCACGGCCTTTGGCAGGGTACTGAACCAGCAGCCGCTGATGCGCAACGTGCTTGCCGATCTGGTCCTCGAGAGCGAAGGCTCGCTGGCGCTCACTATGCGAGTCGCGCGCGCGATGGACAACCGCGCCGACCCCCATGAGGATCTGCTGGTTCGCCTGTGCACCGCGGTCGGAAAATACTGGATCTGCAAGCGCACGCCGAACCACGCCTACGAGGCGATGGAGTGCATTGGCGGCAGCGGTGTGATGGAGGACGGTCCCTTCCCGAGGCTGTTCCGCGAGTCGCCCGTCAACGCGATCTGGGAAGGCAGCGGCAACGTCCAGTGCCTCGATGTGTTGCGCGCCATGCGGAACACGCCCGGGATCATCGAGGCGTTTTTCAATGAGGTGGCGAAGACCAAGGGCGCGAACGCCGCGCTTGACCACTGGATCGAGGCATTGCGCAAGGAAATCAACGACGACAACGACATCGAGTACCGCGCACGCGACGTCGTCGACCGGATGGCGTTGGCGCTCCAGACGGCGCTCCTGCTGCAGCATGCACCCGCCTATGTCGCGGATGCGTTCTGTTCGTCGCGCTTAGGCGTTGTCGGCACCCGCAACTACGGCACGCTGCCGGACGGCGTGGCCTGTGCGGCAATCATCCAACGCGCGACGCCCGGGACCGACGCCTGACCGGCATTGGTTTGACTGCTGGCACCCTGGGGCATGTCCGGCGAGTACCTCTACGGTGGAAGCCTGGACGTCAACAAGCAATCGGACACGCCGGTATTGCTGGGTGGCCGTGGGAACCTGGCGGGATCCTACGACAACGTCGGAAGCTTCTTTCTCGCCGCGAATTTCAACTGGAAGTTCTAGCGCAACAACAGCCTGGCGTTGCTGCCCTGATTGCGCTCTCCCAAGGCTCATTGGCGATCAGCGATAACGCGGTATCACCGGAAGGACGATCCGGGAGGGTGCCTCTGCGCTGTGGTAAACGGCTTGAGTCGCGGAGATCGGGTGAGTTTCGGAAGCGGTGTCGCCGCCCGTGTTGGGATTGCGGTCGTAGCGCGGGTAGTTGCTGCTGCTGACCTCGATGCGAATCCGGTGTCCGCGCCGGAACAGCATGCTCGTCGGCCAGAGCTGGATCGCGATCTCTTCGGGGACCGATCGTGCCGACAGCGAAAACACGCGCCGGATGATGCCATCGGAGACGTTGTAGGCACGTCCATCGGGATGGACATCGACAAGTTTGACCGCGAAGTCGGTGCTCGCCGCGCTGGTCGTCACGTAGAGCGTTGCTTCGATCGGTCCGGTCACCTCGACATCGTCCGCCAGCGCGTCGGTCGAATAGATCAGGACGTCGCTGCGCGCTTCGACATCGCCCTGCTCCGCAATCCCGGCCCGTGGCCCGAGCATGGCGCCGCCGCGGGAGGGTGTCGGGTCGCGCGGATCGTAGACATAGGTGTCCGCCAACTGGTGGCCAGCCGGCGGCTCCGGGAAAAGTCGGCCGGCACCGGCAGACACGTTCGCATGCTCGCCGCTCGAGAAGGTCGACCCGCCCCACATGCCCAGCCTTCCGTCGAACCAGGGCTGTCGCCCCAGCCAACGCAGTGTCGCGATCCCGTCAGCCCTCTCGTGCCAAAGGGGATAGTAGTTGCCGCCTGATTTGTAGCGCCCGCGCGTACCCTGAATGACCACGTTATACCCACGGCTCGCCCAGAAGCGGCCGACGGCATCGCTACGGAAGGTGTTCAGCAACGTCTTGGTGAACGGGATACGGACAAGGATCGTCGGCACAACGTCCTCGGTCTGCGGCCGGTAAATGTCGGCGACCAGAGCCACGCCATCTTCCGCCTGGATCGCGATGTCGCGCTCTATCCGTACGGCATACACTGGGGCGCGGACATTCTCGCCGGGAAGCGCCACGCGTTCGATCAACGTCTGGCATCCCCCGAGCATCATTGCCGCCGCAACGATCGCAATCAACCGACAAGTCAATGCCACGTTCAGGCACTCGCTTGAATGGCGAATTGGGCAGGTCCGGTCGTCGCCAGTCCGAGCCCGGGCAGAGTGCCGAATCGTTGCGCCCTGGCATCCAATATGCCGTCACGGCCAAACATGATCGAAGGCTGAACGACGTCGCGTTCCAGCAAGTGCGTCCCGAACGCGCCTTCGCACGCAACGACGCAATCGCGCATGCTGTTGGCCAGGACCAGCGCGGCGCGTGTGAGTACGCTCGTCTCTCCCACATGGGCGCCCACGATGATCGGCACGCCGCTGGCGCGCGCCGCTGCGCACAACTGCAACGACCGCAACAGTCCACCCATCTTCGACACCCTGACGTTGGCGATCCATCGGTCTGCATCGGCGCGAATCTCGTCGAGTTGATCGACCCGCAACATGCTCTCGTCGAGTATGATCCTCGTGTTCAGCGCTTGCGACACACGGCGCATGCCTGCGAAGTCGCCCGTCCGCAGCGGCTCTTCCAGCGCCGTAAACCGGAACCCCAGCGCATCGAGGTAACGCACGGCTCGGTCGGCGTCGCTCCAGAGGTTGTTGGCGTCGGCGCGCACGGCCGTCTCGGCAATTCCAGCCGCAAGCAATGCCTTCACCTTCGATTGATCTCGCACGAGGTCGCCACAGAGCTTGACCTTGAAATCGCGAAAACCCGCGCTGACGTACCTGCCCAGTTGTGCTTCGAACGCCGCCGTCGCCGTATCGCCGAGGACGGCTGTGTAACGAAAACGGCCCGCGAGATGCGGTAAGTCGAGCAGCGACTCGATAGTGCGACCCCCTTCCTGTCCGATCAAGTCGAGCAGGGCCAATTCGACGGCTGCCCACGCAGCGGGCTGGGCGTCGATTTCGCCGCGATGGAACTCAGTCCACTTGGACAGCGAGGCCACGTCGCTGATCGACGCTTGCAAGTCACGGTCGTGCGCAGCCACGAACGCGAGCGCGGTCGCAACGCTCTCGCCAGTCACGTACTCGCGTGGGCAGCCCTCTCCCACGCCAACGGTTCCATTCTCCGTCGACGCGGTGACCCAGATCGTCTGCGTGGCCGCGCGACTTGCGGAGGCGTGGACGAACGCCGCCTTGAACGGAATGTGCAGCGTACGCGCGGTGATGCTGTCAATGACCATTGGATTACGGCTCGACAAAGCGTTCGAAGTTGAAGCCCAGACCCTTGCGATAGGCCAGCGCAACTGGCTTGAACTGGCCTTCGCGCTGGCCGTTGCCCACGCAGAATTGCTTGAATGCGTCACCGGTCTGGTCATGCAGCCAGTGGGCGTCGATCCGCCCGAGCCGTTCGCTCTCGCGCTTTGATTGGTATTCGACGTTCAGCCGTGCGAGCTTCGCGTCGACGACCTGCGCGAGCCGGGCCGCCAATGGCCGGGGACCTGCATCCGGTTCGACGTAGAGGTGGTATCCGCCGGTTTCCTCGTCGGCCAGCATCATGACGAAGCGCAGCGCGCGCCCTATTTCGGCCATCGCCGCACGCACAGCGCTTAGGACCTGGCACTCGTAGAGTTTTTCGCCGGTCAGATTCGTCACGCCCTTCCCTTTTTGCATGAACTTGAGCAACGGCGTTCGGTGAAGAAAACCTGTCACGCGGACGATGTCGTTGATGAAATAGCGGTACAGGCCCGACGGCGTCGTCACGATGATGTAGTAGTCGACGCCCTTCCGAATGCGATCCAGCGTGAGCGCCTCGCGCTCGCCACGATCCCACCGGTCCCGCTCCACGAACTCGAAGAAATGGGTGTCGAGCGTTGGCAGCCCTGCACCGGCACGTCGCCCCAGCGTGATCGTCGCCCGGAACTCGCTCGCGATGTAGCCAAGCTCGAGCATGCGCGTGCCTGGTGACAACTCGCATCGCAGCGCACTTACGGCCGTGCCGGCGCTCGCGCATGTCCATGTCACGACGGCCTTGACCGAGGGCCACAGATCGGCGATGCGCGGGTGTTTGAGCGCAGCGTGAAGCGCAGTCAGTTCGTCGGCGCGTTGCGGGCACGGGTGTAGCCGCAATCGCAGCGCCGCCTGAACCTCGGGTGACGTCTGCTCCTGCAGGAAGAACGTGCCGTGGCGCAGGTCATCGAGCAACTGGGGCCGATATTCGCGGTAGAGCCGCATCAGCGCGAGCAACGTCGTGGCGTTGGCGGTACCGATGTAGGTGATATCGCGATGGGCCAGTGCGCAGCGCAGGATCAGCAAGTACTTGACGCGGCTGTCGGCAATCGTGAACACCTCGGCCGGGATCACGAATTTCTCCTGCACCTGGCGCGGCGTGTTCCCGGCGACGATGCCGGACGCGGATCCGAACGGCTTGCCGCTGCGCAGCGCACCCTCCTGGGCCGGACTGACAATGGCAAGAATGCTGCCGGCGAATGCAGCCGGGCAGTTCCGGTACTGGAACGCGACGGAGGTCTCATGGATGCGCCTGAGCGCGTCCAGATGCTGCGGAACCAGCGGGATGTCTTTGGGACGACCCGTCGAGCCGCTGGTGCGAACGTATTGCCCCGGCGCCTCATCGGTCAACGCGCTCTCGCCGCTGTCGATCTCTGCGTCGATATACGGGCGCAGTGCCTCGAAATCGCCGATAGGAACACGGCGGGCAAACGTCGCGTAACTGTCGGTTTCGGCAAATCCGTACTGCCGTCCGAAAGCCGTGCCGCTGTTCCTGCGAAGGATCCGTTCGAGCAGTGCACGCTGGACTCGCATCGGGTCCCGGACCGCGGCCGCAATCCGCAGACCCTGGATGAGCAGCGTGAGCCGCAGCCGCATCGTGACCAGGGCGTTGGCGAACCAGCGCTGGACTGCGTGACTACTCTGCGCGCCGTGGCGATGACGAAATGGCGCGACGAGCAGCTCGATGAAACCCTTCGGGTAATCGTTGTCCATGATGCCAACCTCCTCAGCACGTCGGCCTTTCGGCAAATGCCAGGTTCCGAAGATCACGTCCCAGACGGCGGTCGTGCTGCCGTAATTGCAAGCGGCCACCCGCGGGTCGCGGGCGTGGTGCCAGCGATGCGTCTCCGCGCTGCCCACGACATAGTTGAGCCAGCCATACTTCAGGCGCACGTTGCTGTGCTGGAACAGACCATTGGCTGCGTAAATCACGAAGTAGCCTGCGATCACCTCCTGGCCCACCCCAAGCACGATGAACGGCAGCGCATCCAGGCAAAAATGCAGCGCCTTCTCGAGTGGATGGAAACGACCGCTGTTGAGCGAATACAGAATCTCCGGCGAGTGATGGATCGCATGCAGCCGCCACAGCAAGGGAAAGCGGTGACACGCGCGGTGCAGCCCATAGCGACCACAGTCCACGATAAGCAGCATGAAGCAGGTCTGCAGGAATGGCGGCGCGGAATGCGGCCAGTACGCCCCCAACGCACTGGGAGGGAGACTGCCGGCGAGCACGACAGCAGCCGTGGCTGCCAATGCTTTCGGCAACGCGATCTGCACGAGAGCCATGAACGCGATGTCAGCCTTGACGTCGCGCATTCCTGGGCGCCAATCATGCCGCTCAGGGAAGCGCCATTGGAGCCACAAGGTCACGAGTGCAACGAGACTGACCGGGATGTAGACCGCGATCGCAACAGGAATCGCCATGCTCAGCATGCCCTCGAAAATCGCGACGGCGCCGACCAGGCCGAGCGGATACCACAGGTACGGCAGCAGTCGCCTGAGACTGCTCACGGCGTCCGCCGATCATCAGCCCCGGAGAGACGTTGGCGGTGATAGCCCGCCAGCGCGAGGAGAAATGCGGCGAGCACGAGGTGAAAGACGCCGGGAATCCACGCCTTGAACCAGTCAGGTGCGGCCGGCGCGGCGATTCCGACGCAAAGCCGGATCAGCATCACCGAGAAATAGATCCAGCCGGCGATGCTCAGGGCACGACCAACGCCTGCCCGCCTTTGCAGCTTGTCGGAGCGCACCTGCCACGCCAGCCGGGTCATCATGGCGAGAATGACGATCTGCGCCGAAAGCAAGATTTCGTAGGGAAGCGCACTGCCTTGAAAGGCGTCGAATGGCGGCAGAAAAGTGAACGGATGCCAGCGTTGCGTCGCCTGGGCGACGACGCGCAGCGCGAAAAGGCAAGCGAGCGCCACTAGAAGCAGGAAGGGGCGTCGACTCGATGGCATGGCCCGGAGCATCGGCAAGCGGTCTGTATGGTGCAACCATCTTGACGATAGTGTCCTACAATGGCCCCCGGGGTACTAACGGGCGATACTTCCATGTCACAGGCGATTCTGCTGGTCGAAACCTTGAAGAAGGGGTTGCGCCAGCGCGGCCTTACCTACGCCCGCGTGGCGCGCGCGCTCCACCTTTCCGAATCGTCGGTGAAGCGGCTGTTCTCGCAGAGGGACTTGAGCCTCGAGCGCGTAGAGCAAATCTGCCGTCTCATGAAAATCGAGCTGACCGATCTGCTGGAATTGATGCACGCCGCGGAGGCGCGCATTGCGGAACTGACCGAAGAGCAGGAGAAGGTGCTGGTCGACGACCCGAAGCTGCTGCTCGTCGGCATCCTTGCGATCAGTTTCTGGAGCTTCGCCGACATCCTGAAGACATTCCGAATTTCCAGGACGGACCTGGTGCGCCTGCTGGTACGTCTGGATCGGATGAGGGTTATCGACTTGTTGCCCGACAACGTCATCAAGGTGCGTTTGGCGAGGAACTTTGCCTGGCGCAAGGACGGCCCGCTCCAGCGGTTCTTCGAGGCGCGGATTCAGCAGCAGTTCTTCGAGTCGACATTCTCCCGGCCGGGCGAGTTGCGCATCGTCACGTTCGGAGCGTTGTCCAGGCGGTCCAACGAACTATTGCAGCAGCGCTTGCGCCATCTGTCCGAGGAATTCGACTCCCTGGTGCAGGAAGACAAGTCGCTCGATCACAAGATGCGCAGGGCCACCACGATAATCCTTGCCATCCGAACGTGGGAGCCGGCCCAGTTCACCGCGCTGCGGCGTGGCAGCGGCGACAATCTTGCCGAGGTGGAGCGCCAATGGGAGAAGGCGTGAATCGCTTTCCTCGTCCGCCGCAAGACGGACCTCCGCTTTCAACCCATAGCCAGATCCACGCGACGACGATGCAATATCAACCGCGACGCGCCGCCTCGATTGCAGCGATGTCGATCTTCCCCATCTGCATCATCGCATCGAACGCGCGCTTGGCGGCCGCGGGATCGGGATCGGTGATCGCTTTGATCAGAGCGATCGGCGTAATTTGCCAGGACAATCCCCATTTGTCCTTGCACCAGCCGCACGCGCTCTCCTGGCCGCCATTGCCGACGATTGCGCTCCAGTAGCGATCCGTCTCGGCTTGATCGGCAGTTGCGACCTGAAACGAGAACGCTTCGTTGTGCTTGAACGCAGGCCCGCCGTTGAGCCCGAGGCATGGGACGCCCATCACGGAAAACTCGACGGTCAACACGTCCCCTTTCTTCCCCGATGGAAAGTCGCCCGGCGCGCGGTGCACCGCGCCGACTGACGAATCGGGAAAGGTCTTGGCGTAAAACTGCGCCGCGTCCTCGGCATCGCGATCGTACCAAAGGCAAATCGTGTTCTTTGCTGGGTTCGCCATGTCATTTCTCCATCAAGATGAGATGCCGCGGCCTGCGGCAGCCAAATGCTCGGAGTCCCGTCAACGTGTCTGGGGCGGCCCTCCACCTCCGGCTATCCATTCGTCGACGAGCTTTTCGAGGACGGCGAGCGGCATCGAGCCATTGTCGATGACGACCGCATGGAAGTCCTTGACGTTGAAGCGGGGACCGAGCGCCGTTTCTGCGCGCGCGCGCAGCTCGCGCATCTTATGGTAGCCCAGCAGGTAGCCGAGAGCCTGCGCGGGGTTCGAGAAATACCGGTCCACCTCGCTCTCGGCGAACTCCTGGTCGACGCCGCCCTGTTGAGCCATGTAGGCGATGGCCTTGTCGCGCGGCCAGTTGTAGGCGTGAATCCCGGTGTCCACGACGAGGCGCGCGGCGCGAAAGAGGCGCGCCTGCAGGTTGCCGAAGTGCTGGTACGGATCCTTGTACATGCCGATGTCGTAGCCGAGCGACTCGGCATACAACGCCCAGCCTTCGCCGTAGGCAATGTTGAAGCTCGCCTGCGAGCGCCATGGGTGCAAGCCCTGGATCTCGGCGGCGCGTGCCCCTTGCATGTGGTGCCCCGGCACCGCCTCGTGCAGGAACAGCGTCTCAGTCCGCCATCTCGCCTCGCTCGCGTAGCCGAGCGCGTTGATCGTGAAGTAGCCGCTCGTACCGAGGGCCAGCGAGCCGATCTGGTAGTTCGCCGCCGTGCTGCTCGCGGACTCCGCCGGCGTCATGCTCCGCACCGCGTACGGCATGCGCGGCACCTTGTGGAAGAGCTTCGGCAGTTGCGGATCGACGCGCGGCATCATCGCCCGGTAGGCGGCGAGCACTGCATCGGGTGAGTCGAAGAAGAATTTCTTGTCGGTGCGCAGGTGCTCGATGAACTCATCGGTCGTTCCCTTGAACCCTACCTCCTTCGCTATCGCGCCGATCTCCTTGCGCAAGGCCTGGACCTCCGCCAGTCCCAGCTCGTGGATCTGCTGCGCGGAGCGGCTGCGAACGATGCGCGTGCGGATGAGGAACTCGTAGTAACGCGCGCCGCCTGGAAACGACGCAAGCCCCGCGATATCCGGCGCCTTCGGGCGGTAGTCACTCAGGATGAAAGTCTTGAAGCGGCGCAACGCCGGCTGGTAGTCGTCGGCGACGGCACGGCGTGCCTCGGCCGCGAGCGCCGCACGCTCCGCCTCGGGAATTCCGTCGGCCATATGCGCGAACGGCGCCATCAGCGCGCTTTGCTCGACATCCGCGACGAGGTGGGCATCGATCGCCGCGACGATCCGGTCCAGGACCGGCTTGGTGCTCATCCATCCGCTGGCCATCCCCAGCTTCAACCTGGCGATGGTGTCGTCGGCGAGCTTGGACGCCGCGCGAATTCGCTTGATGTAATCGCGATAATCCTCGGGCTTGCGGAACGGCGTCACCTGCGCGGCGCGTGGCAGCACGTTGTGCAGGCCACCCAGTGTCGTGAGTACCAGCGCGTCCGCATCCGGAAACTGCTGCGCCTCGACGGCGGTCTCCATCTTGTCGAGAAGTAGCTCGTAGGAAATCCGGTCCTGGCCGTGCAAGGCCTTGCCGTCCAATACCTTCAGGCGTTCCAAGGCGCGGCGCTCGCGCGCGCGCTCGCGTTCGAGCGTTGCGAGCGACAAGTCCGGCAGAAGGTGGTTGTAGCCGGGAACGCCGCGAACGGTCGCCTGGATGGGGTTGCGCCGCAGCGTCGCGTCGAGGTCCTCGTCGAGGAGAACTTTGAGCTGCACTTCCGCAGCCGGGTCTTTCGTCTGAGCGTGGACGCTCGGGATTCCGAGGGTAATGAGAAGAGCGAGGAGGATAGTACGATGTCGGGGCATGCCTGAACTGAGTGGATTCGTCGGCCTGAGCGATGCATCCGGGAACGGCGGTTGGCGCGTCGGTGTATCGCAAGCAATCGCATCGCGGCCCGGTGGCGAAAGGATACTACGAACAGCGCCCAGCCAAACTGTGGCACGGAACCATAAACGCCACCCTCCCCGACCGCCTATACTCGGCACCTCAACACTCGCGGACGCTTCGAATGGACACCACCGTCGCAACTCAAGGACTTCAGCTCCGCTCGCTGATCAGGCGGAGTGGCGAGCTCGAACTCTCGCTCGTCGCGCTGGAGACCCCGCTTCCTCAACCGGATGAGGTTGTCGTCCGGGTAGAAGCCACTCCGATCAATCCTTCGGACCTGGGACTTCTGTTCGGCGCTGCCGATATGAGCACTGCGGCGGATTCTGGCACCGCCGACAAACCCATCATCACGGCACGAATTCCCGAAAGTCGAATGAAGAGCATGGCCGGTCGCCTAGATCAGTCGCTGCCCGTCGGCAACGAGGGAGCCGGCGTAGTCGTCGCAGCCGGGTCGTCCGGCGCGGCGCAGGCACTATTGGGCAAGACCGTGGCGCTTTTCGGCGGGGCCATGTACTCGCAGTACCGCTGTGTCAAGGTGGGGCAATGCCTGATTCTGCCGGAGGGCGCTGCGCCGGCCGATGGCGCGTCGTGCTTCATCAACCCCCTCACCGCGCTAGGCATGGTCGAGACCATGCGCCGCGAAGGTCATGCTGCGCTGGTACACACCGCGGCGGCCTCCAACCTCGGCCAAATGCTCAACCGTATCTGCATCGCCGAAAACATTGGGCTGGTGAACGTCGTCCGCACACCGGAGCAGCACGATCTCCTGAAGGCCATGGGCGCCCGCCACGTTTGCAACATCGGCAGTCCAACATTCATTCAGGATCTCACGGATGCCATCATCGCTACCGGAGCGACGTTGGCCTTCGACGCGATCGGCGGTGGCGCGCTGGCCGGACAGATACTGACCTCCATGGAGGCCGCGCTAACCCGATCCGCGACCGAGTACAGCCGGTACGGGTCGGCGACGCACAAGCAGGTATACATCTACGGGGGGCTCGATCTCACGCCGACAGTGCTTTCTCGAAACTTCGGTTTTGCCTGGGGCATCGGCGGCTGGCTGCTGTGGCCATTCCTGCAGAAGATCGGGCCTGCGGCCGCGGAGAAGCTGCGAGAGCGGATCATCGCCGAATTGAAGACGACCTTCGCCAGCCATTACACCAAGGAGATTTCGCTAGCCGAGGCGCTGCGGCTGGACGAGATCGCGGTGTACGGCAAGCGGGCGACGGGCACAAAGTACCTCATCAATCCGACAAAGGAACCAACGGATAACAAAAACCGGCCGGGCTAGTGCCACGCGAACTCACCATTGGTTGACGGCGGCCGCCA
Source organism: uncultured beta proteobacterium (assembly GCA_963782625.1). GTDB lineage: Bacteria > Pseudomonadota > Gammaproteobacteria > Burkholderiales > Casimicrobiaceae > VBCG01. Next base: position 136,043 of record CAWAKN010000013.1, read on the forward strand.
CGGAGCGAAAATACTCTCTCGGGATGAGGCGGCCGCAGCACGGCTAACTGACCTCTTTTGAGAATCTAGCGTCCGCCGGAAGCACAGGCAGTTGTGGCAGACGCGCAATCGCGACGGAAGGAGATAACGATGAGACGTCGAATGTATTATTTGCTTCCGAACCTGGCAAGCGCGCGCCGGGCGATGGACGATCTCCTGCTTGGCCGCGTCGAGGAACGCCACATTCACTTCGTGGCGAAGGCAGGCACGCCGATGGACGGCCTGCACGAGGCATCGGTGCTCCAGAAATCGGATTTGGTCCATGGCGCCCAAATCGGACTCGTGCTCGGTGCCGCGCTCGGCGTCGGGGCCGGTGCGCTATTTGTTCAGTTGGTGCAAGACCCTGGCTGGCAAGTCGTTATCATCGTTGGGGCGGCAGCGGCATTCGCACTGTTTGGAATGTGGGTCGCAAGCATGGTCGGAGCGGCGGTCCCCAGTTCACGTTTGCGGAAGTTCGAATCGATGGTTGAGAAAGGTATGATCTTGCTGATGATCGACGTGCCTGAACACAGCGTCGAGGAAGTAAGGGTGTCTTTCAGCAGGAACCACCCTGAGGCCATCGACCACGGCCTCGAACCGAACATCCCCGCATTCCCGTGACGCAGGTGATCAAGGATGAATGTGGCGACTGTTGAGTAACCACTCTAGGCCGATCGCCCTTTCGCATTGGGCCGCCAGCGGTCGTAGGGCGGAGTCGGGCGCGCTCCTACACGCAAATCGGCGCGGCACTGATTTGCGCGTGCGATAGTCGTGGTCTATGCTGGTTCTCTGCTCAATCGTGCGATGGCGGAGTATCGGAAATCCGCAGGGCGTGACAAAGTCGCCGTCGCGCCGGATCGGGCGATTGGTCTGCGATCGACCCGATCTCGATTTTGGGTGGAGCCGGAAGCTGCCAACGAACAATGTAGCTGGCCGACGCCGGACGCTACCCATCTTCATCGCCCCCAGCGATGGGCAACCAAAGGAGAAGACGACATGAAGCGAGCAATGATGATACTGAGCGCGTCCGCAGTGGGCCTGGCCCTCGCACTGCCAGGTTGGGCGCAGGTCAAAGAACTCCCGAAACAGACCGTCACCGTGACCGGCACCGTGGAGACGATCGATCAGAGCAGACGCGCCGTGAACATCAAGACGGCCGATGGCAAGTTCGTTGCCCTGGACGTGCCCGCGAGTGCCAAGCGCTTCGACGAGCTCAAGGTGGGGGACAAGGTGGGGGTGACGTATAACAACAACGTCTTTGTGCGCCTGAAGCCGGCAGGCGAGGCGGCGGCCAATACCGCCGACACGTCCTCCACCATGGGGAAGGAAGCGCGACCCGGGGGCACGGCGATGACGACGCGGACGATGACGGCAACCATCGCCGAGATCGACAAGGGTGCGTCGTCGATGACATTTGTCGGGCCGAATGGGTGGAAATACAGCCGACGGGTCGTCGATCCAATGGTTTTCGATCAGGTCAAGGTGGGCGACCGCGTCGACATCACCTGGAGCACGGAAGTCAACTTCGCGGTTCAATAGCCCCGGGGACGAGCGCGGGACTGCGCGGCGAGAGACGACCTAAGCAGGGCAACCGCCCCGTACTGGCCTAGGGCCTAGTTCGGCGGCAGGCGGGGCGGTTTGGGCAATGCGTCGCGAGAGGACGCCGGCGCGCTTCTAGCCTTCGACCTTCGCAACGGCGAAGGCCCGCGGCTTCTCGCCGCGCTGGTAAATGTCCCCATGGTCGCCCCCTTTGTGAATGGCAATCGCCTCTTGGGTTAATAGTCTGGCGGAAAGCGCGTCGGTCACGGCGGAAATCGTCCGGCAGTTCGCCCTGCACTCACGGCGAATTGCAAATCGGATGCGGGCGCAACGAAGCGCTTCGTTACGTCAATGCATCTGCGCGCGCTCGAAAACCTTTCTTACGATTTGATAGCACGAGCATGCGGCTGCATCGAGACCCTCGACGTCTAAGATCTGGATGTTCCCCCGATTGTATCCGATGAGTTTGCGTCGCTTGAGGGCGCTGGCCGCCTCCGTAACTCCGCCGCGCCGCGTGCCTAACATGTGCGCCAGAAATTCATGCGTCAGAGGAAACTCGTCGGTCCCCATGCGATCCCGAGTCATCAGCAGCCAGCGGGCCAGGCGTGCATGAACTCCATGGAAGCGATTGCAAGCGGCGGTCTGCGAAATCTGCGCCATCAATGCGTAGGTGTATCGGTAAAGCGCCTCCTGCAATGGACGATTTCGGTCGAACTCGATACGGAATGGCGCAGCGGCCATGCGCAATGCGCTGCCGCTGCCCTGCACCAATGCTCTAGCTCCAGAAATTCCCATGCCCAGGATAAACGGCATCCCCGCCATTCCTTCATTGCCGACCATGCCGACCTCAAGCGTTCGGCGATCGTCGACCGACGTAAGCAACGAAATTAGGCAATTGAGGGGGAAATAGACATGCTCAATTGGCGCTCCAGGTTCGTAGAGCACTTGGTGGTATTTCAAATTGACGGGCTCAAGTTGGGCCGCCAGACGCGTGTACATCCTCGGGGGGATGCTCGCCAACACCCAGTTGGTGGCGGCGCTGGGTTTTGCTGCGTCGTTCGGCAGTATCCAGTTGTTCGCAGGGATTGTTCCAAGCATCATCGTCCCCCTCGCATCGAAACTGCCAGGCGCCGTTTGCCCTTGCTTGCTCAGGCCTCTGCTTGGTTAGCCGAGTCCAATTCAAGAAAACGGTGAAAGTACCCCCAGCCTGCAAATCCTTCCGTCGGCAGTGTAATGCAACGAGCTCAATGAGTTCCTGTCCAGCATCAAGTAACCGCGCGATTTCGCGGCTATAGTTGGCCCACCGCCTTTCCACGCAGCCGAATACTTGCCCCCGTCCGTTGCGGACGCTCGAACGGGCGTGCCACGGGCCGCTTCCGGCCGCTCAGCGACCTTGAAGCTGAACGCGAGCGGTTTGATCGTCGACGGTCGCAGTTCGACCCTGCGCAACCCTGGCTTGTGGCCGGTATCGAGGTGATACGCGACGCGCTCTACCACTCGATCCTATCGCTGACGACGATGGATAACAGCTCCGGCATCCTGCCCGAACGCTGGCGATTGATGGGAGCGGCGGAGGGGCTGACTGGCTGGTTTAGCGGGTCAACCGCATGCACATTCCTCTTCCTCAGCAACCTGCAAAGCGCCCGCTCGCGCAACCAGCCCCCTCAAGGCGAAGCATTGCAGTCAGCAGCAGACTGAGGAAAGCGTTCTCGCGTGCCTGCGCAAAGCAGGATTTCAGAGAATTGGGAACCCGTCGGTTGAGCGATGTGGAAACGTCGGCTGCGTCGTGGCCGCCGCGACTTCATCTTCCAGGCGCCGAGCGTTCATCGAGGTTAAGCCGGCCAGGAGGTTCGGGAAAGCAAGAACGCACCCCCGGGGGAGCGGAGATCGCCGCCCCCGAGGGGCTCGCGAAGCTGCGGCGGCAAGCGCGTCCACGTACGAAGTCGGCGCAAATGCGCGGCTACGTCCGCGACTTACTAATTCGATCCTGCATTCAATTCGGCATCCGCTCGAGCTGGCCGCGCGCCACGCCGCCTGGATGCGCCACCGAATGTACGTTGACGTAGACGTTACCAAGACGCGCCTGCTCGAATATCGCCGCCAGCGTCGATCCGCAGGCAGGGTTCACGACGTTGGCGTCGGTGATCGTTGCATTGCTCACCCATTTCCCGTCGACGTCCCACCCCGGTGCGTGGAAGCCTGCGAGGAAGACGATAACCGGACCATTGGCGCCCGCCCGGCCGCAGTGGAAGTGCGACTGGGTGACGCGTACTCCGCTGTCGACGCGCAGCGTGTACTCGGCGTCGAGTTGGTCGCTGCTGACCAGTGCCTCGAAGCGTCCTGCCGTGTCGGTCGCGACGGGCGGCACCTCGTTAGCGCCACTCAAGCGAGCCTGGAACAATTCTGCTGCGAAAGCCGGTGCAAACATGCCAAAGCCGGCAAGGATGAGGATGGTTGCGACGATTCCTTTTTTCATACGATCCTCCTGACGGTCGGGTGTATGGGCGGCGCAGGCGAGCCTCCCCTTGGCCTGCGGATAGCAAACAATTATCGTGAACGCATTATTCCAACCGGGCCTGCCGGCCAATCGGCCAGCGCTCAAACATTGAAGCGCTGCGTCGTCCGGGGCAGATGTTCGTAGTGCGAAGCCTTGTAAAGGGCCCCGTTGCCCCACTTTCACACTCGTTCCTCTTGTTTGATGGGTGCACCGCCTCGGTGCAAGAGGCGTGCCAATGCAATCTAGAGTCGTGGTCACTCGATTCTGTCAATGGCAGAAGCGTCCCGGCCCAACCGTGTGATCTTCTGGGTGCCATTGGGGTCACATGCTCGCGTTAGATTCTTTCCGCATTGGACAATGCTTCTGGTAGCGCCTCGCCAAGCTGAAGACGCAAGTGACAACGACTGCTCGCATCGGCTGAGAAGGGTTTGATGCGTACACGGGCCAGAGTGAATTGGGGTCTGACACACAGCGTAGAGAATTATTCAGCGACTTCGCCGCTCGCCGGCACACGCCAGAACGGCAATTTCACCTCGATCAGTGGTCGTCCCGGATCGTTGGGTTTCAATCCATAGCGCAGCATGGCTATCAGATCCGCGCTGACGCGTGGGTTGGATACGAAGTAGCTATGGCAAATGAAACAGTTCGTCTCCGTGACCTGGATGACATCGAAACCGCCCAAGAGACGCGCCTGCGCAATGCCCTCTGGACGGACCATGCTCACATCGACACGACCGACGCGCACCAAGCTTCCGAACAGCCAGCCGGCCGTAGCGAGCGCCTTATCGTTCGGCGATACGTATACGGTGACGCGAAACTCAGGTGACGGGACGACCACGTCGGGTCGAGGCACGTCCCCGTAGGGCAGGTCCGGGTCCGAAACGACCTTCCAGATCTTGGAGAACGCGACGTCGAAATCCAGGTCGGGCGCCATGAGTACGATATTGCCAATCTTGAACCTCCGCACGATATTGGAGCGAGAGATGTAAGCCTCGGCGCTCAAGTCGGACACGGCCGTGGCCAGCAAGTCGGTACCGCGACTATGCGCGAGCAAATGGATTTTTTGCGCTCCCGAGGTGCCCGCGACCATGCGAATCGTTTTTTTGAGGTCCTCCACGGCGAACTCAGCCGACTCCCGATCGACGTCGTAGCCGAAAAATACCCCCCTGGTCCCGCCAGCGGGCCACGTGAAGACCATGCACACGAACTCGCGACCGAGAAAATGACACAGCTCGCTTGTCGTCAGCACAGCGTCTTCGAACGTATTCGCAAATCCGTGGACGAACACCACGACTTCCTTGCGGGGCGCGGCGACGAGGCGACGCTCAAGCTCCACTTGAAATGCGCTTTTCGCCGCCTCGTGCGCAGCGATCACGGCCGGTGTTCGCGAAAGACCTGCCGGCGTACGCTCGATTTCGTAGGGAATGCCAGGGAAGCGTCCTAGCTCAGTAGTGCTTCCCAACTTCAGGTCAATTGGGACTGTGCGTTGAGGGGACAAGCTCTGCGCGACGAGCGTGTCCCAACTGATGCCTTGGCCGAACTCGACGACCGTCGACCCGAAAGCGAGATGCCGCGCGCGATCAGAGGTATAGGGCTGGGCCCCGTCGACATTGATCGCGCGCACGCGATCGGTTGCATAAAAAACGTCGAGCTGCGGATTACGCCGGTCGGCGTCCATGACAGCAAACAGCGGCCTTGCACGATCTCCGATGTACAGCGATGGCGTCGGCATCATCGAATACGTCGCGCAGCCGGACTGAATGACGGTGGCAAAAACCGCTGCCAAAACGATGCACGCGCGCGGCGTCCAGTTGGCGATTCCGTATCGCGATGTCACTGACATCCCCGAAAATGGATCAGCCCGAACCAATCAACTGTTTGCACATTTTATATGCAATTTTGGCTAGTTCTGGACATTGCTCGCGCCTTTCGTCACACTTTGCGAAGGCGGTCGGCGACCTTGCCGTGGTCACAGTTCGTGGCCACATTTCCTGCGAGGCACGTCCACGGAGAGAGCCAGGAAGAGGGCGCTGCGGCATGCGTCTAAATTCTATTGAGACTGCGCGGCCGAAGGCGGCTGCGTTGCAGGAAGGCGCCGGGAACGTAACGATTCGCAGGTTCGAGACTTTTCATGTTGCGTATGGAGGCAATCATGCATACAGGCTCGATGCGCGCAGGAGATGCGCGTCGCATCAAGATCCGGTCATTGATCGCCATGCTACTCGGCGCAGGAATCTGCGGCTCCCCGCTCCTGGCCCACGCACAGAAAAACCCGCAGCGTGACGCCTTTTTCGGCGAGACCCACCTCCACACGAGCTGGTCGTTCGATGCTTTCGTATTTGGCACCATGCATACGGGGCCGGAAGAGGCTTATCAATTCGCCTTGGGCAAGCCAATCAAGCATCCCGCGGGCTACACCGTACAGCTCAAGCGACCGCTCGACTTTCAGGCGGTGACGGATCATTCGGAATACATGGGCACGGTCAGGCTCGCGAACGACCCACAGTCGGATCTGAGCAAGCTGCCTATCGCAGACAAGCTGCGTATAAAGAGCAGAGAGGATGTCCAGAAGGTCTACCTCTTCCTCGCCACGTCCATCATGACGGAGCCGATCAAGGAGCTGACTAGCCCCGAAGTCGCCGGGTCGGTGTGGAAGAGAGTCGTCGAAATCGCCGACAAGTACAACCAGCCGGGCAAGTTCACGACTTTCGCGGGCTACGAATGGAGCTCGACGCCCGACAATCGCAACCTTCATCGGAATATCATCTTCAAGGACACGAAGAAGGTTCCGTCGTTGCCGTTTAGCTCGATCGACTCGGACCATCCGGAGGACCTGTGGAATTGGATGGACAACCAGCGCAAGGCGGGCAACGAAGTGCTCGCAATCTCGCACAACGCAAATCTCTCTGACGGCGTCATGTTCCCGCTGGAAGTCGACAGCAAAGGGCGGCCGATCGATGCGGCGTGGGCGCAATCGCGAGTGAACAACGAGCCCTTGACGGAAATCCAGCAGTACAAGGGCGCATCGGAAACGCACCCGGCGCTGTCACCCACGGATGAGTTCGCCGGGCACGAGATCATGGAGTATCTCCTGGGCGGGATAGAACGCGCGCCCAAGCTTCATGGCAGCTATATCCGCGAGGCCTATCAGAACGGATTGACCATGCAGGACGCGCGGGGCTACAACCCTTACAAGTTCGGTGTTGTGGGCGCCAGCGACACGCACAGCACGGCGTCTTCGTATACCCAATCCGGATACTTCGGAGGTCATGGCCTGCTCGACCCCACACCGCAAGCACGCTTGAGCGGAGAGAAGCACAGCGGTATTAGCTCGGACCAGTTTGCGACGTCAGGGCTGGGCGGGGTGTGGGCCGAGGAGAACACGCGCGAGGCGATCTTCGCGGCAATGCAGCGCAAGGAAACCTTCGGCACGAGCGGCGTTCGGATCAAGGTGCGGCTCTTCGGTGGCTGGGACTTCGCGCCCGCCGTCCTGCAAAACAAGGACTGGGTCAAGACGGGGTATGCGAACGGCGTGCCGATGGGCGGTGACCTGCCTGCCGCCAAGTCGAAGGCGCCGACGTTCATCGTGTGGGCGATCAAGGATCCCGACGACGCCAACCTCGATCGCATCCAGATCGTCAAGGGCTGGACGCGAAACGGGCAGATATTCGAGAAAATCTACAACGTCGCCTGGTCGAGCCGCAAGCTTGGCGGACAAATCTCGGAGACGCTCGTGCGCGGCGGCCGGGCCAAGCTCCCGCCCGTCGGCAATACCGTCGACGTCAAGAACGCCACGTACGCCAATTCCATCGGTGCAGTGGAGTTGAAGGCGGTCTGGACCGACCCGGACTTCGACTCGAGCCAGTTTGCTTTCTATTACGCACGGGTGCTGCAGATCCCGACGCCGCGCTGGACAACGTACGACGCGAAAAAGCTGGGTGTCCCGCCGCCTGCCGGTGTTCCCGCGACGACTCAGGAGCGCGCCTGGACATCGCCGATCTGGTATTCGCCGAGCGACGAAGCGCGCAAAGTCGCGCAACCCGGGACGACGGTCGCCGACTTGAGGCAAAGAGGGGCTGTCGCCCTGGACGATGCGCAGCTGAAACAGCTCATCGTTGGCAAGACCTTCAAGGTCCGTAATATGGTGACGGGACAACGCTTGGAGATCCTGTACGGACTGAACGGGCGACGCCTCATCGTGAGCGTCGACGGCAAGCAGCCACCCGCCGGCGAGCTGGGCGATGTCTTGCATAGCGGCGAGCTCGGATCGCCGGCGCAATACGAGATTCGCGGGGGAAGGATCGTGACTACCGTCGCCAGAACGCCATTCGAGATTACAGTGTACAAGGTCGGCGACAAGTACGTTGCCGCCCGCAGCAACGAGTTCGGCTACGCCAATTACGAGATCGAGTAGTCCGTCATGCACCCGTCGGTGAAGCGCTGGTTGCGCGAGCCGCTGCTGCAGTTCCTTGTCGCCGGAGCGCTGTTGTTCGCTGGTTATCGGGCGCTGCATCCCACAGCATGACGCAGCGGGCTCGACTGGTTGCAACTTACGCGATCGGCACACTGGCCGAGTTCTGGTTCGTCGAGCGCGTCGCAGGATTTGCGTGATGCGTCGCTGCACGGCCAGGCGGTGGTTGCGGTTTACCAGTGTTCTGGGCAGTTGTATGCTGGGACTGCTAACAGCGACGAGCTTTGGACAGCATGTCGACGTCGTGGGCAGCATTGCCGCGGAGAACGCGCGGCTCGCGACGCAGCTCCGCGCTGATGAAGCGGCCCTCGACCAGTGGTTGATTGAGCTCGAGAATCTGCGTAACGAAAAGCGCGAGCTCGAGGAGCGACTGCAATGGGTCGAGCGACGCGCAGCGGTGTATCCGCTTGGTCCAGAGCTGGCGCAGGCACTGAGTGAACAACTGCGCAAGTTGCCCCGGCGGGAGCGCTTCGCAGTCACCAGTGCGCAGCGTACCGAGGTCTTAGGGGAAGCGAGCGACGCGGACCTGCGTATCGAACGCGCATTGCGTGAACTGTCCGATGTCGATGCCGCTACGGCGCAGCGCCTGTCGGGCGCGCCTGCCATGCCTTCCCAGGAAGAGCAGCAAAGGGCACGTGCGGCGCTTGCTGAACAGCGAGAGCTACTGCAGCGCTTGACCGCAGTGGAGCGTAAGCGGTTAGACGCATTGCACGAAGTGGAAGCAGCGTCGCGAGCCTTCGACAGCGCGTCGCAGGCGGCTCGGGCGAAGCTGACTCGATTTCTGTTCTGGATACCTGCCCCACCAAGCACGAGAACGGTTGGCCAGTTCGCGCCGGCACTCGGCTGGCTGGTATCCGAAACGAACTGGAGGGCAGCTGGAGAGGTGATGCGCCAGGAGTTTATGCGCAGGCCTTTCTGGCCCTCGCTTGCGCTCGTCGTCGCGGCTACGCTCCTTGCGTTGCGTCGTCGCCTGTTGCACAGGCTCGCGTCGATTACGCCTTCAACGGTTACCTACGAGAGGTATCGGATCGGCCATGCTGTCGCAGCGCTCGCGATTACCTTCGCGCTGGCCCTGCCTGTCCCGCTCCTGCTCTGGACCGCTGCAGGGACGGTCTTGAGTGCGTCCGATAGGCAGTCCTTCGCCCTCGCCCTCGGCGATGCGTTCCTAGCTACCTCGAAGCTTCTGCTCGCAATTTCCACCCTTGCGTGGCTTCTGGACCGGCACGGCGTCGCCGTACGACACTTCGGCTGGGACGAGCCGGCTCTCGGCGCAACCGCCACCACACTGCGCAGGTTTTCGGCTGTTTTCGTCCCGCTTTGCTTTGTCGCCGCCTTGAACGGGCTCGACCACGCACCCTTCGCTAACCGCGAGAGCCTTGCACGGCTCGCCTTCAGTCTGGCGATGATTTCGCTCGCGTTATTCCTCATGCGCACCTTTCGGGTCGAAAGCCCGATCATGCTGGGCCTGCGCGCCCGCGCGCCTCGCAGTCGGCCCGTAAAGTTGCACGCGCTCTGGTTCGTGCCGTTATTGGCGTTGCCGATCGCCATAGCCGCGCTTGCGGCGGCCGGATACCTGGTCGCTGCCGGCTACTTCTACGGCCGTATCGTGGAATCAGTGTTTCTCGCCATTGGCGCCGTGATGCTCTACGGGCTGATGGCGCTGTGGGTGCAGGTGCAGCGCCTCCATCTCAGCCATCGGCGTGACGAGGCGAGGGTTCGATCGCACGAGACGGGCGCCGCAGCGGAGCCAGGAACCGAGGTTGCAGAGGCACGTCCGGCGCAGCTGGACATCACCGCGCTCGGCGATCAGACGCGATCGTTGCTCGACATGCTGGTCACGGTGTTCCTGCTCGCAGGGATCTGGTGGATATGGCGGGACGCCCTGCCCGTCTTGTCGGTTATCTCCGATTACTCGCTGTGGAATTACTCGGAAGTTGTGGATGGCAAGCAGGTGAGCCGCGCGCTGACCGTTGGTTACCTCTTTCTTGCGATCGTCGTCGGCGTAGTCACTGCCGTCGTGGTGCGTAACATCGGCGCGCTGCTCGACATCGTGTTGTTGCAACGACTGGAGATGCAAACCGATGCGACCTACGCGGTCAAGGTAATCGCGCGGTACGCGGTTACGCTCGTAGGTGTTCTTCTCGCGTTCAGCATTCTCGGCATTCGCTGGGGCGACGTTCAGTGGCTCGTCGCTGCCCTTGGCGTCGGTCTGGGATTCGGACTGCAGGAGATCGTGGCGAATTTCGTATCCGGTCTCATTGTGCTCGCCGAGCGTCCGATCCGCATCGGTGACGTCGTCACCGTCGGCAACGTCTCCGGCACCGTCTTGCGCATCCATGCACGAGCGACAGTCGTGATGGACTTCGATTACAAGGAGGTCATCATTCCGAACAAGGCATTCATTACGGAGCGTGTGGTCAACTGGACGCTGTCCAGCCAGACGACCCGTCTGCTGATCAAGGTCGGCGTCGCTTACGGGAGCGACACCGACCTCGCACAGCGGCTGATCCTCACTGCAGTGCGAGACAATCGGGATGTTCTGCAGGATCCGGGACCGTCAGTGTTCTTCGTAGCCTTCGGAGAAAGTACGCTGGACTACGAGATCCGGGCATTCGTCAATTCGATTGACAAACGATTGCGCGTCCAGCACGAAATCAACAGCGAGGTGGCACGCGTGCTGCGCGAAAACGGCATCGCAATACCTTTCCCGCAGCGCGATCTGCACATCCGCTCGGCGCCGGGGCTTGCCAGCGCTTAGGCGGCGATCACCAGGCATAGAGTTCGCCATCACAGAGGTGTTGCAAAGTGCAAGTGGGCCGGACGGCGTGGACCTCGACCAGCAGGTCGTGTGAGCCCGGCGTCGGCTCGGGAAGATCCACGTCGAGCAGCGATTCCGCATGCCCAATGGGCAAACATTGTTGATAGGCCACGGCCTTCATCGTCGGGTTCCTGCAGTAGTTGGCGAGCCCACTGTCGCAGCTTGCACGGCGTCGTGAAAGCACCTGCCGCCAACTACTCTTTTCGCCTTCGGTTGAAGATGCCTGCGGGCTACGTCGACGAGGGCGCCACGTCGTTATCCAGGGCGAGCCGTGCTGCGCGCGCGATGCTCGCAGCATCGACGCCAAAGAACTCCCGCAGAGCGGCACGGGTATCGCTGCGCCCGAACCCGTCCGTTCCCAACGTGACATAGCGACGGCCTTGCGGAAGGAAAGCCCGAATGCTTTCGGGTACCGCACGAACGTAGTCCGTTGCCGCGACAATTGGCCCAGCGCGCCCAGCAAGCTGACTTGCGACGAACTGACCATCCCGGGCCAACTCGCTCCAACTGGTCACGCTCTGGACCTCGACGTCGATCCCACTCTCGGCCAGTTGATGCGCGGCCTTCACGACCTCGGTGAGGATCGCGCCCGAGCCCAACAGTGTGACCTGGCCAGTGGGCACAGCGGCTGGGTAAAGACCGAAGCGATAGCAGCCGCGGAGCACATCGGCGTGAAATTCCTCGGGGACCGTGGGCTGCGGGTAGCTTTCGTTCATTAGCGTGACGTAATAGAAAACATCCTGCTGCTCGACAAGCATCTCGCGGATGCCGGCATCGATGATCACAGCCATCTCACCCGCGAACGCAGGGTCGTAGGCTTTGCAGTTCGGAATGGTCGCCGCGATCAGGTGGCTCGTGCCGTCCTGGTGCTGCAATCCCTCGCCGGCCAGCGTCGTGCGACCCGACGTCGCTCCGAGAAGAAAGCCACGCGCCCGCTGGTCGGCGGCAGCCCAGATCTGATCGCCAACGCGTTGAAAACCAAACATCGAGTAGTAAATGTAGAACGGCAGCATCGCGAGCCCGTGCACGCTGTAGCTCGTCGCCGCCGCGGTCCAACTGGCAATCGCGCCGGCTTCGGTGATGCCTTCCTCCAGGATTTGCCCGTTGGTGGCCTCGCGATAGCTCAGGATGGAGTCGATGTCCTCGGGTGAGTACCGCTGTCCCACGCTCGAATAGATCCCCACCTGTCTGAAGAGGTTGGCCATGCCGAACGTGCGCGCTTCATCGGCGACGATCGGCACAATACGTGGACCCAGCGACGGGTCTTTGAGCAGTGTTCCAAGCATGCGCACGAATGCCACGGTCGTGCTCATTTCCTTGCCGTCCGCGGCGACGGCGAACTGCGCATACGCCTTCAGATCCGGCTTCGGCACCACGTCACAAGGCGTCTCGCGACGAGGTATCGGCCCTCCGAGAGCATCGCGACGTGCTTTCAGGTACAGGATCTCCGGACTATCGATGGGCGGCTTGAAAAACTCGAGCGATTCGGCCTGTTCGTCCGAGAGCGGCAAGTTAAAACGGTCTCGGAAGCCAAGAATGTCTGCGCTCTCGAACTTCTTCTGCGAGTGCGTCGTCATCTTGCCTTGACCGGCATTGCCCATGCCGTAGCCCTTCTTGGTATGCGCGAGGATCACCGTCGGTTGGCCGCCATGCGCCGCCGCGGTCGCATACGCCGCATGGATTTTCACCAGGTCGTGCCCTCCACGCCTGAGCTGATCGATCTGCTGGTCCGTCATGTCCTGGGCCAAGCGCGCCAACTCCTCGCTCTGGTTGAAGAAGTGCTCGCGGTTGAATCGACCGTCCTTCGCCGCAAATGTCTGCATCTGGCCGTCGACCGTGTCGCCCAGCGCGCGTGCCAGCGCGCCCGCGGCGTCGCGCGCGAAGAGCCCGTCCCAGTCGCTGCCCCACAGCAGCTTGATGACATTCCAGCCCGCACCGGCGAAGAGCTGCTCGAGCTCGTCGATGACACGACCGTTGCCGCGCACCGGGCCGTCGAGGCGTTGAAGGTTGCAGTTCACGACCCACACCAGGTTGTCGAGCTTCTCGCGCGCCGCCAACGTCAACGCGCTCATCGATTCGGGCTCGTCCATCTCGCCGTCACCGAACACGCCCCAAACGCGTCGGCCGGCGCAATCGAGCAACTGCCGATGGGTGAGATAGCGCATGAACCGCGCGTGATAGATGGAGCTGATGGGGCCGATGCCCATCGAGCCCGTCGGAAATTGCCAGAAGTCCGGCATCAGACAGGGGTGCGGATAGCTGCACAATCCGCGCGCGCCGTGCGCTGGCGCCGTAAGCTCCTGTCGATAGTGCAAGAGGTCGTTCTCGGTGAGACGGCCTTCGAGGAACGCCCGCGCGTAGACGCCCGGAGAGCTGTGCGGCTGGAAGAACACGAGATCGCCGCCATGCTCGCCATTGCGCGCGCGAAAGAAGTGATTGAAGCCGACCTCGAACAAATCGGCGGCGCTCGCGTAGCTTGCGATATGACCGCCGAGCTCGCCGTAGGCCCGGTTGGCGCGCACGACCATGGCAAGCGCATTCCATCGCATCAACGCGCCCAAACGCTCTTCTATCGCGAGGTCGCCTGGAAACACCGGCTGGTCGCCCACCGCCACCGTATTGACGTAGGAGGTCGATAGCGTCGGCGTCCAGCCGATCCCATGCCGGCGCGCGCGTTGGGCGAGGACGTCCAGAAGGTAGCGGGCACGCGCGGGGCCGCAGTACGCCACGACCGCGTCGAGCGCGTCGCGCCACTCGGCGGTCTCCTGCGGATCAACGTCTTCCAGCGTGGTGGGAGGCAGATGGGTGTGGGTAACGATTGCGTTCATGTTCAAGCCTGGACGGTTCGACTCCCGAATGGTCTAGCGCGTCGACGAGCCAGTCAAGCGGTCGAACGAGAAGGGCTTTCAAGAACTCGTTGAAAGCGATCTCGCGCGCGATACCTCGTCATCTTCAACGAAATTCAATAACTGTTGTCTTGTGGCCGCCGTTGTGCGCTCGATTGCGTAGGGCGAGTATTCGAGGGCGCGCCTGTCGATCACCCAACGAAACTCACTATGGAGACCACGATGTTGACGAGAAACGCTGTCGCAATCGCAGCTACCGCTGCGTTCGCCCTGGCCGCGTCCGCCGCGGGCGATGCCCGACGCGATGAGTGCAATGACCCCAAGGGCAAGGTGCACCTCGAGGTGTACGCGGAACTGACCCAGTCGGGCATTGCTGCGATCACGCAGATGCAGAACGGCCAAATGATCATCGGGTATCACCCCTTCTACCTCACGCCGACCTCGGTGCAGGTGGCCACGCTAAACGCCGATCGCAGGTCGAGCACGCCCTATCCTCCCGCGGGATCGGGGCTGTTGCAGAGCTGCCGGAAACCCGATGGTAGCTTCCTGCCTGCCCAGAATGGCCGCTACGACTTCTGCCTCGATTGGGTGCTGGGGTTCCACGCGGACGCCAACGGCATCCTCTGGATCCTCGATGGCGCCAAGTCGACCGAAGCGGCGACCGGCGCGGGCACGGTGCGGCCGGCCGCGCTCCACGCCAAGTACGTGGGCTGGGACACCAAGACCAATAAGCTATTCAAGATCCTCGACCTGGATTCCGTGACTATTGCCTCGTCGCAGCACAATGACTTCGCGATCGACCTGAAGCACGGCGCGCAAGGCACGCTGATCGCTGCGGATGAGGCGGTCGGCGACGCCGACAACGCAGCGCTCGTCGTCACCGATATTGCGACGGGCACGAGCCGCCGCGTGCTGCACGGCGACTCACATGTGATTGCGAACCCCGATCCGATCCGATGGGTGGCGCAGGCGGGACAGCCTGCGGCGGCGTGGGACTTGGGGGTCGGCGTCGACGGCATCACGCTGGACAAGAAACAGGAGTGGCTCTACTTCGCGCCGCTCAGCGGCTACGAGATGTACCGGGTGCGCATGACCGACCTACTAAACACGGCCCTCAGCGATGCGCAGCTGTCCGCGAGGATCGAGTTCTATGCCCACAAGCCCTACAACGGCGGACTGACGATCGACGAGGACAACAACCTCTACCTGACCGAAGTCGGAAGGCACGCCATCGGCATCATTCCACCGGACACGCGGGAATACCGCGTCTACGCTTCGGACCCGCAGATGATCTGGCCCGACGGCGTCACGTACCTTTCCGACGGCCATATGTACTCCGGCGCAGCACAGCTGATACAAACGGGGACGTTCCAGAGCAATGCAACTCCGTCAGGCACGGCGAACAATGCGCCTCCGTACCGGATCTATCGATTCCGCCCGGAGGCCGCGGGTACACCGGGTTCTTGATGCGCCGCCCCGAGGGAGAGCATGATGCAGCATGCAACTGGATGACCTCGGCCTGTTCCTTCGTGTCGCGCAAACGCTGTCGTTGAGTGAGGCCGCCCGGCAACTGGATCAGACGCCATCTGCGGTGAGCGCCAGGCTCAAGCGGATCGAGGAGGAGCTTGGCGTTCGCCTGGTCGAGCGCACGACGCGGTCGCTGCGTTTGACCCCCGAAGGCGAGCGCTTCATGCAGACCTGCGATACGATGACGTCAACCTGGACGCGCGGGCAAAACCTGCTTCGTCAGGGCGCCCGATCTGTCGAGGGACGGATGCACATCGCCGCCCCAACGGACACCTGCGCCCAATTCCTGGCCGGGTGGATAAGCGACTACATCAAGGCCCATCCACGCCTCGCGGTCACGCTGAGAGTCGGCGACCGAATGCACGATCTGCCTCGCGAGGCAGTGGACATTGCAGTCAGGTATGGCGAGCTCAACGATTCGTCGATGATCGGCCGCTTGTTGGTGCGGTCATGCCGGTTTCTTGTCGCATCTCCCGCGTATCTAGAGCGGTCACCGCCCGTTCTTTGTCCGGCCGATCTCGTCAACCATCGCTGTCTTGCATGGCTGTCACGTGATCAACCCAAAGTCGAGTGGAGCTTCGTTTCGCCCACGGGGTCTACCGAGACCATCGTCGTGACACCTGTCCTGTGCGCAGACTCGCTCGTCGTTCGCCAATGGGCTGTGAGCGGAGAAGGCGTCGCCTACAAAGCCAGCGTGGACGTCGCAGCTGACCTTCGCGCTGGCAGGCTGGTTCGACTGCTTGCGGAGTACGAAGGCGAAGCCGTACCGATCAGTGCGGTCATGCCAAGTGGCCGCTTCGTGCCCGCTCGCGTTCGCGCGATGGTCGATTATTTAGTCCAGCGATTTGCGGAATCGGGCATCAAGTGATCGCTCGACGCAAAAAACAAAAAGGGCTTGCGCATTCGCAAGCCCTTGATCTGTTTGGTTGCGGGGGCCGGATTATTGGTACAGAAGTTCAGCGGATTTTCGTCGGACGAAATAGAAACGGCCGACGAGAGGTCGGCAGTTTCCAGTTATGTCGGATTGCGGGGGCTTGCTTTGGGCATTGTTTGCGCCCGATGGCCCTCACTGCCAGTCGATGCCGATGAGACGCCGTGACCCGGGTCAGCGCGCGGTAACGTTGCCCGGCGCGAGCAGGATGGCGTGGTCGACGTCGGCGAGGCGCGTCTTGCCGCAAAACGCCATCGTGAGGTCGAGTTCGTTGCGGATTATCTCGAGCGCGCGCGTGACGCCGGCCTCGCCCATCGCGCCCAGCCCCCACACCATCGCGCGACCGATGTAGGTGCCGCGCGCGCCTAGCGCCCACGCCTTCAGCACGTCCTGGCCGGAACGGATGCCTCCGTCCATGTGCACCTCGATCCTCGAGCCGACAGCGTCCGCGATCGCCGGCAGCGCGCGGATGCTCGACTCGGCGCCGTCGAGCTGGCGGCCGCCGTGGTTGCTGACGATCAGCGCGTCGGCGCCGGTGTCGGCGGCGATCTTCGCGTCCTCGACGTCCTGGATGCCCTTCAGGATCAGCTTTCCACCCCAGCGACGCTTGATCCACTCGACGTCGCTCCAGTTGAGGCGCGGGTCGAACTGATGCGCGGTCCAGCTCGCGAGTGAGCCGGTGTCGGTCACGCCCTTCACGTGGCCGACGATGTTGCCGAACAAATGGCGCTTCGTGCCGAGCATTCCGAGGCACCAGCGCGGCTTGGTTGCGAGGTTGACGAGGTTCGCGATCGTCGGCTTGGGCGGGATCGACAGTCCGTTCTTGATGTCCTTGTGCCGCTGCCCGAGGATCTGCAGGTCGAGCGTCAGCACCAGCGCGCCGCAGCCTGCCGCCTTCGCGCGGTCGATGATCCGCTCGGTGAAGTCGCGGTCGCGCACAACGTAGAGCTGGAACCAGAACGGCATGCCGGTCGCCGCGGCGACGTCCTCGATCGAGCAGATGCTCATCATCGAGAGCGTGAACGGGATGCCGAACTTCTGCGCGGCGCGCGCCGCGTGGATCTCGCCGTCAGCGTGCTGCATGCCCGTCAGCCCCACCGGCGCGATCGCGACCGGCATCGTCACGTCGATGCCGACCATCTTCGCCTCCGTGCTGCGCTGATCGATGTCGACGGCGACGCGCTGGCGCAGCCTGATCGGCTGGAAGTCCGCCTGGTTCGCGCGGTAGGTGCTCTCGGTCCACGAACCGGTGTCCGCGTAGTCGTAGAACATGCGCGGCACGCGGCGTTTCGCGATGACGCGCAGATCCTCGATGCAGGTGATGGCGGCCATCGGCTCCCCCTCGTGGCCGCCATTATGCCCCTGCAAGGATTCCAGGCTCCGCACGCATCAGCACCCGCCCGCTGACCTACAGCCGTCGCTACCCGTCGTGTTTGCCCGCTCCGGATTGCGCGTTAAGGGCCGGCGCGACGTAGAATCGACGGCATGACCGCGACAAGCCCACCGGCGGTATTGGCCCTCATCGGCAACACCCCGCTGGTCGAAGTCACGCGCTTCGACACCGGTCCGTGCCAGCTCTTTCTCAAGCTCGAGTCGCAGAATCCGGGCGGCTCGATCAAAGACCGGATCGGCGTGGCCATGATCGAAACGGCCGAGCGCGATGGACGGCTGCAGCCCGGCGGTACGGTTGTCGAGGCCACGGCAGGGAATACGGGCCTCGGCCTGGCACTCGTTGCGCGGGCCAAAGGCTATCGCGTGGTGCTCGTGGTTCCCGACAAGATGTCGTCGGAAAAGATATTGCACCTGAAGGCGCTCGGCGCCGAGGTGCACATCACGCGCAGCGACGTGGGCAAGGGACATCCCGACTACTATCAGGACATGGCGCTGCGTCTTGCCGGCACCATTTCCGGGGCATTCTTTGCAGATCAGTTCAACAATCCGGCCAATCCGCTCGCGCACGAAACGGGGACTGCGCCTGAAATTTGGGCACAAACAGGTCACGATGTCGACGCCATCGTGGTCGGCGTCGGATCGGCCGGAACAATCACTGGCCTGACACGCTTCTTTCGCGCGGTGCAGCCTGCGCTGCGCTTCGTGCTCGCCGATCCGCAGGGCTCGATCCTCGCCGACTACGTGAAGAGCGGGGTGATAGGCACCGCCGGATCATGGGCTGTGGAAGGTATTGGCGAGGACTTCATTCCGGGAATTGCCGATCTTTCCGGCGTCACGGACGCGTATTCGATTCCAGACGAGGAGAGCTTTGCGACAGCGCGCGAACTGCTGAAACGCGAAGGCATTCTGGCGGGCTCGTCGACGGGAACGTTGCTTGCGGCGGCCCTGCGCTATTCCCGGGCGCAGACGCGGGCGCAGCGGGTGGTGAGCTTTGTCTGCGACACCGGAACCCGCTACCTGAGCAAGGTATACAACGACCAGTGGATGGTGGACCAGGGGCTGTTGGCGCGACGCAAGTACGGCGACCTGCGCGACCTGATCTCGCGCCGCGCCGAGGACGGCAACGTCGTCAGCGTGGCGCCCGACGACACGCTGCTCACCGCATTTCAACGGATGCGTCTCGCGGATGTCTCGCAATTGCCGGTGCTGGCGCATGGGGCGCTCGCGGGCGTGATCGATGAATCCGACATCCTGCTCAATGTGCACGCCGATTCCGCCCACTTCGGCGCGCCGGTGGCCAGCGCGATGACCGATTCGCCCTCGACGCTACCACCGACGGCGAGTCTCAAATCGCTGCAGGACGTGCTCGATCGTGGACTCGTCGCCATCATTGCCGACGCTTCCGGGTTCCACGGCCTCATCACGCGGGTCGACCTCATCAACCATCTCCGGCGGGCACTCAAATGAGCCATTCGAAAACGCAACGCTTCGCCACCCGCGCCATCCACGCCGGCCAGTCGCCGGATCCGTCGACCGGCGCCATCATGCCGCCGATCTACGCAACCTCGACGTACGTGCAAAGCAGTCCCGGTGTGCACAAGGGGTTGGACTACGGCCGGAGCCACAATCCCACCCGCTTTGCCTGGGAACGCAACATCGCCGACCTCGAAGGCGGCGCGCAGGCCTTTGCGTTCGCCTCGGGACTCGCCGCGATTGCGACGGTGCTCGAATTGATTCCAGCCGGCTCGCACGTCGTCAGTGGCGACGACGTCTATGGCGGGACATTCCGGCTGTTCGACAAGGTTCGGCGCGAGAGTGCGGGCCTCACGTTCAGCTACGTCGACTTCGTGAACCCGGAAAACCTCAATGCCGCGCTGACGCCGCAAACCAAGCTCGTCTGGATCGAGACGCCAACCAATCCGCTGCTCAAGCTGGCCGACCTTCGCGCGCTCGCAGAAATCGCACGGTCGCGCGGCATCCTGACCGCAGTGGACAACACGTTTGCGAGTCCGTACAACCAGCGGCCGCTCGAATTGGGCGTCGACATCGTCGTGCACTCAGCCACCAAGTACCTGAATGGCCATTCCGATGTCATCGGCGGCGTAGCCATCGTCAGCGACGAGCCGCGGCTGCAACCGGTGCGAGAACGCCTCGCATTTTTGCAGAATGCGGTCGGCGCCATTGCGGGACCCTTCGACAGTTTCCTGGCGCTGCGCGGCCTGAAGACGCTGGCGCTGCGCATCGAGCGTCACAACGACAACGCGCTCGCGCTGGCGCAATGGCTGGAGCGCGAGCCCAAGGTGACGCGCGTCCACTATCCCGGCTTGCCGTCACATCCCCAGCATGCCCTTGCCAGGACGCAGATGCACTCCGTGGGCGGCGGTTACGGCGGAATGATAGCGCTGGACTTGAAGACCGATCTTGCCGGCGCGCGCCGCTTCCTGGAAGCAGTGCACATCTTTGCGCTCGCCGAGAGCCTGGGCGGCGTGGAGAGCCTCATCGAACATCCGGCCATCATGACGCACGCGACAATTCCGCCCGACACGCGTGCCGCGCTGGGTATTGGCGATTCGCTGGTGCGGCTTTCGGTCGGCATCGAAGATGTGGACGACTTGCGGGACGACCTTGCCCAGGCGCTCGCGGCGATCTGAGGGGAACTTCTATGCCGAGGCGAGCTCCAGCGCCGGATAGTCGCTGTAGCCTTCCGCGCCTCCGCCATACAGCGTAGCCGGGTCCAACGGCGCTAGCCCAGAATTGATGCGCAAGCGGTGGACGTGGTCCGGGTTGCTCACGAGGGGCTTGCCGAAGGCCACCAGGTCCGCAGCGCCGCTGGCTACCGCGGCGATGGCCATCTCGCGCGTGTTATCATGAGCCATGTTCGTGCCCTGTTTGCGCCTGCGCAATGCCGCAAGTCGAAGCGCGCACCGGTTGCCCTTGACGATCCAGTGGCGCCCTGTTCAGTTGAACCCTGCGTCGCTGTCCTGCTGCGCATCGTTGGATGGCGTAACGGGCGACAGGCGCAGTCCGGTACGCCCGGCACCAATTTTTCCCGCAATGCCCGTCAGCACCTCGATCAACAGGCGCGCGCGATGCTCTTCGCGTCAACACTCGCTCGACCGATGCGGGTGCTGACGTCGCGTTCCAACGTTCGTTTAACGCCTAAGTCAAAAACCCGCTTTCTTTTCTTCCGGCGTTTGATCGAAGTTCGGAGGCAATGCGAGTTCGCCCTCCTCGAAATAGAGCTCCGTGACCGCCTGTATTTGGAGATTCAAGAATTCATGGGCGCCGACGGCGTGGCCCTTGCCCGCCACCGTCTGCCCTTGGGTGATTCGCTGCGAAGAAGCGTTCTTCCGGTCGTTGATGGTGACCGTTAGGCCGCGGCTCAGTTGATCTTCGGTGAGCGGCGGATTGCCGATCTTGACTGCCAGGACTTGATCGAAATCGGGCGGGTTGGAAAGTCGATGTGCCAGAAAAAGTTCGTTTCCCTTTCCGAAGAGAAGATATTCGAGCTGCGCGGACTTGGTCTCGGCAGGATCAAATTCCCGCGCGAGTATTACTCTCTTCACATTCACGTCAACGTTCTTCAGACCACGGATTGGCTGACCGCCCCGCTCGAGATGGCCACGGAATACAGTCGCCTTGAAGGATGTAACCGAGGGATGCTGCGGATCGGGGGTGAATAGCTTGCCGAGAACCATGGGCTCCGGGCTCAGTGTGTACATCTTGATGCCGGGATGCGCTTTGCGATCGTTCGTATAAAGGCTCTGAACGCTTTTGCCGTGATCGGTAAAGGTTGCTTCGAGAATGACCTGAAAGCGATGGGGAGACGTATAGGCGGTTTTTTCCCGGTTCAACCCGTCGAACATGGGAAGGTGCGACAGGAAGGCCGCCCGCTCGCCTACCACGAGCATGTTGTGAGTGTTGGGTTGGTCCTCGGCCGGGGAATGGCCCGTTGGGTTCTGGGCTCGCGCGACGCTCATCGCGAGCGTGCTTAGACACACTATTACTATTGCGACCGCCGCGACGAACACCGCCGATAACCCTTGGGGACCGACCTTGATCTTATATGTGCGGTTCATAGCTATCTCCTCACGTCCCCTGATTCCAACAAACCGAATTGGGAAACGTTCGAACCGTACCATTCGAGTTCGTAAACTACAACATGAATATTACACGTGACCGAAAATGATGCAACGGTCATTGATGATCGGGACCGCCGTCAGATAGGCGGCGAATATGGTCAAGTGACCTGACCCCCTATTTCTCGACCACCGATAGCCTCAAATTCGTGGGTTCAGGGGTTCCGACCTGACTGCGATTCGCATAGTCCTCGGGGGTCAGGTTGCCGAGTGCGCTATGCGGGCGAATTTGATTGTAATCAACTCGCCAGGTTTCCGTCGCCATGCGTGCTTGCTCGATCGTGAGGAATAGCCGTTCGTTTAAGCATTCATCACGGCACTTGCCGTTGAAGCTCTCGATGAAAGCGTTCTCGACCGGCTTTCCGGGTCGAATGAATTGCAGCCTGGTCCCTACCCGATGCGCCCATTCATCGACCACTCGGCTGCAGAACTCCGGGCCGTTGTCAGAGACAATTGCAGTGGGATACCCGCGCCGCATCGCGATCTTCTCCAGAACGGCAATGACGTTGCGCCCGGTGAGACTGCGACCCACCTCGATTGCCAAGCATTCGCGCGTCCAGTCATCCACCACGTTCAACAAACGGAAGCGGCGGCCGTCGGCCAGCGCGTCGCTCATGAAGTCCATCGACCAGCGCTGGTTGGCTGCGTCCGGCCCCGGCAATACTACCCGTAAGCCGGCATAGCGCTTCTTGCGACGCCGCCCACGCAGCGATAACCCTTCCTGTCGGTAAAGGCGCTGGACGCGCTTCTTGTTCACCGCACGGCCTTCTCGGCACAGCAGCACATGCAGGCGCCGATAGCCAAATCGGCGCCGTTGCTCGGCCAGCTCGCGTAACCGCTGCCGCAGTTCAGCGTTGCGATCCGTCCGACGCCGGTAGCGGTGCGTCGACCGATCCAATCCGATCAAGATGCAAGCGCGGCGTTCGCTCAATCCCATCCCCTCCCGCCAGAAGCGCACCACCGTTCGCTTCGCCTCTGGCGTCACCACTTTCGGTGGAGCGCCTCTTTCAACGCTGACAGATCGAGTGCCTGGTCGGCCACGATCTTCTTCAAGCGCCGGTTCTCCTCTTCCAGTTCCTTGAGTCGCTTCGCCTCGTTCACACCCATGCCGCCGTACTTATTGCGCCATTGATAGAACGTCCATTGACTGATCCCGTGTTTGCGGCACAAGTCCGCGACTTTCGCTCCCGCCTCCGCCAGTTTCAGGATCTCAATGATCTGTTGCTCGCTGAACCTTGCCTTCTTCATCTCCTCCTCCAGGCTCTTTGCGAACCCAGATTTTGAGGTCATCATTGGCAGAGATACAGGGGGTCAGGTCACAAGTTCCAAGTAAGGAGTACCGCGAAGCCTTCTGGATGAGGTAACCGGCAGCCGAGAAGACAGGGGCCACCTCCCCAAAGCTTGCCCGTCTCTTGCAGTCGTGGCTCGCCGCGAATATCGCGCGGCCAGGTAGGGTGACTGACTGCTTCCGGCCTATTTTGTTGAAAAACGCTTGAACTGTCGATGGTTGATCGCGTCTGAGTAATAAGTCGGCGACGACGGGAGAACATCGACATGATGGGCGAACAGGGTGGCAATCAAGAGCGCCTGTTTTATTCGTTCAACCTTGAAGATCACGTTCCTGCTGATCATCTGCTGCGCGGGGTGGATCACTTTCTTGATCTGAGCGAGTTGCGTCAACACCTCGCCACTTACTACAGCAACACTGGTCGGCCGTCGATTGCCCCCGAGCTGATGATCCGGATGCTGATCATTGGCTATTGTTTCGGCATTCGGTCCGAGCGCCGCCTCTGCGAAGAGGTCCATCTGAATCTCGCCTACCGCTGGTTCTGTCGCCTTGGCCTGGAAGACAGCATTCCGGATCACTCGACCTTCTCCAAGAATCGCCACGGTCGTTTCCGGGAGAGCGATACGTTTCGGCACGTCTTCGAGAGTGTGCTGCGCCGCTGCATGACGGAGGGCATGGTCGGGGGAGAAGGCTTCGCCATCGATGCCAGTGTCGTGCGGGCGGATGCCAATCGTGCCCGTGGCGTACCTGGCGCCGAAGCCATGGCATGGAAGAGCGGCGAAGGCGCGACCCGAGCGGTTCGCGAATACGTGGCTGGGCTGGAAGCGGCCAATCCTACGGATGCACCACCGAAATCGGTGTCACTGACGGACCCTGCCGCGCGCTACACGGCGGCGCCAGGCGGACCGGCGTTCTACGCCTACTCCACCAACTATCTGGTGGATGTCGACGCCGGCATCATTGTGGATGTTGAGGCGACACCCGCCTTGCGCACCGATGAAGTGAACGCGACCCGTACGATGATTGACCGGGTACAGGAGCGGTTCGACTTGAAGCCGAACCGCCTGATCGGCGACATGGCCTACGGTGCGGCTGAACTACTGGGCTGGATGGTGGACGAGAAGCAGATCGAGCCGCATATACCAGTGTGGGACAAGACCCAACGCGACGACGACACGTTATCCAGTAGCGACTTCCAGTGGGACGCGCAGGCCGACGAATACCGCTGCCCGCAGGGCCGTGTGCTGCGCAGTCAATGGCGCCCATTCAAGAATCTGCGTACCCACGTCACCCAAGCCGACACCATCATCTATCGATCCAGCCAAGCCGATTGCACGACTTGCCCAATGAAGGATCGCTGCTGTCCGAACACACCGACTCGGAAAATCGCGCGTAGCGTGCACGAATCGGCACGGGATGTCGCGCGCGACGTAGCCAAGACCGCTGTTTACAAGCAATCGCGCAAAGATCGCAAGAAAGTTGAAATGCTGTTCGCGCACCTCAAGCGGATCATGAAGCTGGACCGCCTACGATTGCGTGGGCTCAGCGGCGCCAAGGACGAGTTCCTGATGGCGGCCACAGCGCAAAATCTGCGACGAATGGCGAAATGGCTTGCACCGATAACGGCGAAAGAGGAACTCGCACCTGCTTAACGGCAGGTTGGGCAAGAAACCCGATCCAAACCCACACGATATTGGCTAAAGCCACCTGCCTCGAACAATGCCGGTGCGCAAAAACTCATTCCAACATCGGGTTTTTCAACAGAATCGGCCACAAGCTGCCGTCGCCGTGCGGCTGCCGCCGACGACACGTTATGAGTACATGCTAGGCAACAAAGCGAGGCACCGGCGTGGATGGCCTTCAGGGAACCGTTTTGTGAAAAAACCGGCTCTAAAATGATTCCGTGCCTAACGACAATTTGGTGAGCACGAACGCCGGGCGCTGTCACAGCGAGCCATACAGGCATCGAAGTCCGCGTCCGCGCAACGGGGAATACAGGCCCTGTACGCCGCGTTACACTCAGTCGGGCATACGTCTTGGTTTACTCTCGGTCTGGAGTTATCGAGAGCACGCGCCTGGGGAACGTTGCTGGATCCCGAGTTACCTGCGAAACTTGCAGCGCATCTATCGATTTCTCTGATACGCGAACTCATTGAGGAAGAGTTGGGATCCAGAGACAGTAATTCATCCTTGAGCACCGGGATATCTGAATAATTGAACAGCCTTTGCGATAAGGCGGTTTGTATTGCCCAGCATGTCGCTTGCGTCTCGGCGGCGCCCCTGTCTCGGGGAGGAGTATATACATAGCCTAGAATCCACTTCGCACAAGCTTCCCCATAGACAAGCAGTTGGATATTCCTTGGTAGAGAAAACGTTGCTGGACTAACGATCATTGTCGGACGACCTCCGATTACTGCGCTTGTAATTAGGTCATGGCTAGTCTGCAAGATATGAGCAACGGGCTGTCCTCTACCATCGGTGCAAAAGACAGGAGTGCCAGCAAGAGTGATGCCAAATTGCTGCCCCAAAATTTCATTGGAATGCGCAGTTGTAAGGAACGCGGCGAGAATCCACATGCCGCGAATGACAGGTGGAACGTAAGCATATCCGGATGCAAATGCCATAGATGTCGCCATCGAAACCGTTTGTCTCGCAACCTATAATGGCCTTCCGGTCATACGGATGGATAGACCATGTCGCCCTTATCTGATCCTGATGTGCACAGAGCGGTCATTTCTGTGATTCTTCCATTACTGCCTGCATTTGTCATCTATAAGTCATTGCAGCGCCACAGAGGCGACCAAGGTACCACTGTATCGGGTCCTTTCAAGGGATTCACTATTGAACTCTCGGGTGCCTTTGCCGGATATTTCATCATTATGATTTCGTTGCTATCGTACTTCGCGTTCAGGCCGATTAAGGAGGCAGAAGTTTGGACGATAGAGGGAACGATCGTGACAGAAAGCCCCAATGATTTAGGGTTCCTCCAAATCCTTGCAATGCCGCCAACCTTGGAATTGCTTCCGAATGGGCAATTCTCCTTTCTGATTCCGGTAATTCGAGATCACGTTGGTTTGCCTAGATTTCCCGCACTGATCGTGCAACATCCAAAGTATCAACCTATGACGTTGTCTCTGAATCAGGCGAGTACCTTCGGTGAGACGACGATTGAGGTGAGTCGGAATGAATTGAATCGACAAATTACCGTCAATCGAGCCATTCGCCTAAAACCAATTGGCCAATAATCAGCCTGGATGACCAAGCATCATCTTTCTCGCGGTGACTATTCTTCTGGGGCGAAAAATGTCCGCTGCTGTCCGAACTCTTAGGACAATGGATTCTGGCCTAACTTCCTGAATGAGGCTCCTTCAGCGTCACCGGCATCTGCGTTGGTGCGGGTGTCCTAGTCCTGAGTAGTTTGATGTGCCCCTGTATCACCATTTAGATGCGGGCTACGCCCGCGACAAATTATCAAGCTCCTCGACCCTGCACTGACTGCTTGCGGCCAGAAGCGGTCGCCAAGTCTGACGTCTGAAAGCGGGCGTGGCGGCTGGGCCCAACAAAAACCGACAGGGTGGCAAAAAGTTCGTCGAATTTGCGCGGCATGGGCGCTCGGCAATGCGGCTAGGAGTGTCCGCCATATCGGACTGTCCGGTTAGGATCGGCAGCCGAGCCTTTAGGCGTCCCACCGTGCACTTTCAGACCAATTCGCGCAGTCGCGCGACCGTCCTCGCCAAACCCCTTCCAAGGCCGAAAAATTCTCTGGATGAGAGCGAACCCTATAACGGTGAGTGCGGCGACAGTATCGAACGTCATGGCATTCTCCCGGTTTTGGTCATCGCCGACATTTCTCGCTTCGTCCGAGAAGGATCTACAGGCGCGATGGCGATCATCGCTTTCTCCGTTTCTTTCCCCCAATCATGGTGTACTTATACGCTGGCGGCGGCGCCGTCGGCACTTTGTATGAAGGCGGCGGCTGAATCCAGCCAGCTGGAGCCGCATCGCGCAGACGCGGGGGAGTGAAGTAGATAGGACCGAGCATGGGGCGAACCTTGCGGGCACCGGCTGAAGCGAGCAACCGCTTGCACCCTCATTGCGGCCGGCGGATGATTCTGGAATAACCACAAGGGGAGCGCCATGAGGAAATCGACCGCAGCGGCGATCGCAATCGTCTTGGTCTTACTCGCCGCCTTTGCGGAGAATGGTACTGCCCAGACGTCGGCGATTCCGCAACCGACGGCTTTGGATGTACCACTTCTGCCGCCCCTTTTGAAAGGCGTTGCCGAAAGCAAATTTAACGGCCGGGAATATAGGATCCAAATCGAGATGGATATTGCCAAGCAGGATGGCAGGACGGGCGTTGGGACTTACACACGTTTCAACAGCTATATGCTCCCGCCTTGTAACCACTATAACCATGCTCCGATGACGTTCCAGTGGGATGGGGCAAAACTCGATGTGGCCGTGCTTAAAGGCGACCAATGCGAACGACTATTTTCGCTAGCCAGGGGTGTCGAGCACTATTTTGTGCTGGATGATCCCAACGGCAATTTCCACGTCTACTTCGACGCCGCAAAATAGATTGCCGCATAAACAAAAGGCCGCCCCGAAGGGCGGCCCTGCTTGTCGTAGATAGAAAGACAGGTCATACGTTGCCGGCCGCGTGGCGCATCACCGCTAGCAACCGCTTGCGCTAGGCTGACGGCATCCGAAATGGAAAAGAGCCGCCGAAGCAGGCCATTCATACGCCTAACCTGTCGCTCAACGCGACTCCGATGCGAGCAACCGCTTGCACGCCAGGGACCGCCGGCGGATGATTCGGCGGATGGTCCACTAGGTCCCCTAATCGGAGAGCAGAGCAATGATTCTGCGTGCCTTTCTCATTCGCTACCGTCGGTCAAGCCGCCAGGCGATGGTTTGTAAATCGTCGCTTACGTTCCCTACTTACAGTTAGGCGTCACAAGAACGTTCCCCGCATGACCCAGTTCCGACAATTCGAGCGGCCCCACTTCTTCACCGGCAAGCTTCTCACCGCAGACGATTTCCAACGAGAGCAGGACTACTTCCGCGGAAAGTCTCGCCTCCACAATCGCTTCTTGCACGGCTGGGGAATCGTTGCCGGCCTTGGCGTCACCATCGATCACGAATCGACCGTAGTCGTCTCTCCGGGCCTCGCGCTCGACTGCGAGGGGAATGAACTTGTGCTGCCTGAACCCGAACGAATCGCGCTCTCGGGCCTGACGGGTCGCCACTATGTCACGATTCAATACCTCGAGGTGCCAGTTGGGCAACAGCCGTCACTGCAAGGCGAACCTGAGTTCTCCCGCGTGCGGGAAGCAGTCCGCTTAGAGTTGGGAAGCTCGGATCTAGTCGCGGGACACAGTGGCATGGGTCCCGGTAGTCCAGGTTGCGGTCAATGCCATGGGTTGTGCCTCGGACGCATCACCCAGCACGGCGCTCACTGGCGGGTCGTTTCTGCAAAGCGCAATGTCCTGCATCGCAAGTGACGCCCCCATCTAATGGCATCGCAAGTGACGCCCCCATCTAATGGTATGGCGTGAGGCCGATACGCCGATCAGTTGCAAAACTGGGTGGTGCCAATCGTGCCATGCTCCCTCCGATGTGGGTATCCCGTGGGTATTGGCGAAAATCAGGCGTTGCCTCATAGGGGGTGCGGCATCCTACCTCTCCGCCATCCCGGCCTTTCCCATTGATCCCCCACTCATACGCTATGTAGCCAAGCGCGAGTTTGGGCTTTCTGCTACCCCTGCGCTACCCCGAGTCAAAACAAAAACGGCTCGCATCTCTGCAAGCCGTTGAATTGTTTGGTTGCGGGGGCCTTGTAACAGCCAGTACTATTCTCATTCGATCACGGACGATTTTGGTCCATGCAAAAGCGAGGGGCCGATGAAATATCGGCCCCTCGTAGTACTCGGTGGTTGCGGGGGAAGGATTTGAACCTTCGACCTTCGGGTTATGAGCCCGACGAGCTGCCAGACTGCTCCACCCCGCGATCAGGAGGGTAATTATAGCTTGCGAAGGCTGTCGGGTCAAACCTGGACTACATCGCCTCCGTCTCGGCAGTCTTGGGTCGCCACACCAGCAGCCGCGATTCGATCCGCGTGACGATGTAATCGAGCAGCAACGCGAACACCGTCAACACGAAAATGCCGGCGATAACCGTGTCGATGTCGAACACGCCTTCGGCCTGCAGGATCAGGTAGCCCACGCCCTTCGCCGACCCCAGGTATTCGCCGACCACCGCGCCGACGAACGCCATGCCCACGGACGTATGCAGGCTCGAGAACACCCACGACGTCGCCGACGGCAGGTAGATGTAGCGCAACAACTGGCGCCGTGATGCGCCGAGCATCCGCGCATTGGCGAGCACCACCGGACTCACCTCCTTCACGCCCTGGTAGACGTTGAAGAACACGATGAAGAACACGAGCGTCACGCCCAGCGCGACCTTCGACGTGATCCCCAGTCCGAACCACACGGCGAAGATCGGCGCCAGGATCACCCGAGGCATCGCGTTCATCGCCTTGATGTAAGGGTCCGCGAGCGCCGAGGCCAGCGGCGTCAGCGCCAGCCACAGGCCGATGCCGAGGCCGAGGAGGCTGCCCACCGCAAAGGCCAGGATCGTCTCGATCAGCGTGATGGCGAGATGCGGATAGATCTTGCCGCTGGAGAACCATTCCCAGATGACGTGCGCGACCTTCAGCGGCCTGCCGAAGAAGAACGGCGCGAGCACGCCGGTCTCGGTCAGCACATACCAGATGCCGAACAGGACGAACAGCAGCAGCGCCTGGCAGAACGCCAGCATGGCTCCGCTGATCTTCACGTCACCGCCGGCTTTGCGCATAGCCCTTCAGGACCTCTGATTTGAGCACCTGCCATATCGCTTCGTGGATCTGCGTGAAACGCGGCTGCATGCGGATCTCCGCCACGTCGCGGGGACGCGGGAGATCGATCGTGAATTCGCCGATCGGGTGCGTCTCCGGTCCCGCGGACAGCACGATCACGCGGTCGGAAAGGGAGATGGCCTCCTCGAGATCATGGGTGATGAAGAGCACGGACTTGCGGTCGGCGGACCACAGTTCGAGCAACTCGTTTTCCATCAGCTGCCGGGTCTGGATGTCGAGCGCTGAGAACGGCTCGTCCATCAGCAGGATCTCCGGATCGAGGATCAGCATCTGCGCCAGCGCCACGCGCTTGCGCATGCCGCCCGACAGCTGATGCGGATAGCGGTCCTCGAAACCGTCAAGGCCCACCCGCGTCAGCCAGTCGCGCGCCTTCGCCACCGCCTCGGTCTTGGCGACGCGGTGGAATTCCAGGCCCGCCGTGACGTTGGCAAGAGCGCTGCGCCAGGGCATCAGCGCGTCGGACTGGAACATGTAGCCTGCTCGCGCGTTGATTCCCGCC
This sequence comes from uncultured beta proteobacterium, assembly GCA_963782625.1. Classification (GTDB taxonomy): domain Bacteria; phylum Pseudomonadota; class Gammaproteobacteria; order Burkholderiales; family Casimicrobiaceae; genus VBCG01. The sequence goes on from CAWAKN010000013.1 coordinate 166,934, forward strand.
AGCCGCACGCCATGAACGAGCGCGCGCCCGGACGACGGCGCGAGCAGGCCGGCAGCGACGTTGAGCAGCGTCGACTTGCCGCACCCCGTCGGCCCCACAACCGAAACGAATTCTCCGGCGCCGATGGTCAGCGAGGTGTCGCGCACGGCGACGTAGCGCCCCCGACCCCCGCGCGCCGCGAAGGCGCACGTGACGTCCACGAAGTCCAGCGCGGCAGCGGCAGGCGCTGCTTCCGTCATCACTTGTATTTCTGCGCAGCTTTCTGCTGGAACGTCATGTTCACGGTCTTGGCCAGGTCGACGGTGGCCGTTTGCACGCCGGGGTCGAAGGTCTTGAGATCGCGGTAGACGTTCTGCGAGGCGTCGAGGCTGATGAAGCCGTCGTGCTTGAAGCCGTCGAGGTTCTTGATCAGCGCCGCCTTGTACAGCGCCTTGTCGGTGTAGTACTCGGGCGGCACGGCGGCCACGATCTGGTCGGGCGTGGACGCCTGGATGAAGCGCAGGGCGCGCACCATCGCATTGACCACGGCCTGCGCGGTGTTCGGGTATTTCTTCGCGAAGTCCACGGGTACGTAGATGGATCCAGCGGCATACGCACCGTTATAGACGTCCTGCATGCCCTTGGCGGTGCGCGTGTCGATTACCGGCACGATCGAGCCGTCGGATTCCAGCTGCGAGATGACCGGATCGAGGTTGGAGATGGCGTCGATCTCCCCGCGCTTCATGATCGCGACGGCGCCCGCCGTTGCGCCTACGCCGATGATCGCGACCGCGTCGGGCTTGAGGGAGGCCTTGGCCAGCAGGATGTTGACGAACATGTTGGTCGACGAGCCGGGCGCCGTCACGCCGATCTTCATTCCCTTCAGGTCTGCGGGCGACTTGTACGCGGCGGCCTTCTCCTTGTTCATGCCGAGCACGATGCCGGCGTACTTGCCCTGCAACACCAGCGCTTCGATGAACTGACCCTTGGCCTGTTGCGTGATCGTGTGCTCATAGGCGCCGGACACGACGTCGACGCTGCCGCCCAGCAGTGCCTGCAGCGCGCGCGCGCCGCCCGGAAAGTCGAGGATCTCGACCTCGAGCCCTTCGGCCTTGAAGTAGCCATTGCGCTCGGCGATCGTCAGCGGCAGATAGTAGAAGAGCGGCTTGCCGCCCACGCCTATCGTGAGCTTCGCCTTTTCCGGCGCTTGCGCGACAACCGGCGCCGCGAGCATGGCGAGAGCAACCAACGCCAGGACCAGGCGCGTGAGGAAACGGACCATGCAACCTCCGGATGTTGTTATGAGCAGTTCAACGACCAGGACACACAGCGCATTGTCGTGGCGCGGAATGGCGACGTCAACGCCACAGTTGCGCCGCGCGCAGCCAGGACGAGCCGCGGCGGTCATTGAGACGCGTGGTTACGCCGCTCGTGGGACCACCACGGTGCAAACCGGACAGCTTCGCGGCCATTTCCTTGCCGATCCACCATTGCGGCTCCGACGGCGGCGAGACCTTCTCATCCCGCTCGCGCTCGGCTATGCGCACCTTCGCCGCGTCGAACGCCGCGGCAATCGTGCCGGCGCGGGCCATTCCCTTCTGGAAAAACGCTTCGCCGAAATACCCGGACTCCACGGCCTTGCCGCAGCCTGGGGACAGCTTGTCGGCGCGCGATGCCGTGACGATCAACGTGTGCTCGTCCTGCAGCGGCTCGATAAATCCTCCCGAGTAGCACGCGGACACGACAATGATCCGCCACTTGATTCCGGCGTCGTCCAGCAATTGCCGCAAACCTGGAGGAGTGAGCTCGACCAGCGACAGCGGCGGGAGCTCGGCGCGAAGCCGCGGGCCGCGTGCGCCGGGGCTTGCGAGGTAGAGCATGACCACGTCGTCGTCGACGTCGATCGCCGATCCGATCTCGTTCAATGTCTCGCGCAGGTTTGTGACCGTGGCAAAGGGCGTGGTCAGCAGCGTCTGCGGACTGTTGATGAGCAGCAGCGAGCGCCCGGCGGTGCCCCACCGTTCGTCCATTACTTTCTGCGCCGCCTCGGCGCCGCTGCGAAACGCATCGTCCCCGCCGTAGGGTGAAAAGCCAACGAAGTAGAGATCGGAGGAGCCGGGCCTCTCGTCCTCGAGGCCGGAGAGTTCATGGTCGAGCAGCATGCTCTGTGTCGCCAGCACCGCTTCCGACCCGGCCGACAGGCCTTCCGACGCCATCGATGGCGCGCCCGGTCCGTGCCACCAGGGATCGTTGGGCGAGAACGTGGACGAGAACAGAATGGGCGTCGCCAGCAGCATTCCGCCGCAGATCGCCAGCAGCCAGACGCGCGGCGGCGGCGGCGCGAACGCGATCGCCACGCTGCGCACGAGAATCGCCACCATCCACAGTTCGACCACGTCGATGCCGAGCGCGCCGACCAGTTCGCGCACGAACGCCGCTGCCGTCGACATCGGTATCAGGAAGTTCAGGACCTGCACGATAGGCACCGCGGCCATCACGATGACCGGAATCGCCAGCGCCAGCGTGCGTTGCCGGAAGGCTAGCGCGAGAAGGGCCGCGATCAACAGCAGCGCGGCGCCGGAATAGAGCTCGGTGCCGGCGCCGAGAAGTGAGAATTCGCGCCCCTCGCCCGCGCGCAGCCAGTCGCCGGCCACATCGATGGCCGCCGAAAACACGAACAGCAGAACAAGTTGCGCGACATCGATGCGAAAGGCGAGCCGCGTCACCGGGAGGAACAGCGCCAGGCGCAATCCCGCCACGAGGTTGCGGCCGAACGAGGTCAACGCATAGCGCATGTCGGGTAACGGGACGTCGATCGTGAGGGGCCGTCGCGGCCGCGATCAAGCGGCTGCGGCGTGCTCCGCGATGAACGCCTTGACCAGTCCCGCATCCGCGGCGAGCGTCGTGCTGTGCTGCGGACGGGACTCGAGTCCGCGCCAGACGGCGGGCCGCGCCGGGTCGCGCCCGACAGCCTCGCGGATCGTCTCCGCGAACTTGGCCGGCAGCGCCGTTTCCACGCAAACGAGTGGCGTGCCGGGATCGCGCAGTTCGAGGCCGACCTTCACGCCGTCGGCCGTGTGCGGATCGATGACAATTCCGTAACGCGTCGCGATTTCGCGAATCGTGGCCAGGCGGTCGGCATGCGTGCTGCGGCCGGACACAAACCCGGCCGCCTGCACGTGCGCCCAGTGGGGCGTCCGCGAGAGGTCGAATCCGCCTTCGCCGGCCAGCGTCGACCAAAGTTTGCGCAGCGTCTCGGGATTCCTCCCGGTGACGTCGAAAATGAAACGCTCGAAATTGGAAGCCTTCGAGATGTCCATCGACGGTGACGACGTCGCATGCGTCTCGCTTGCCGAACGCGGCCGGTAAAGGCCGGTGCGGAAGAACTCGTCGAGCACGTCGTTTTCGTTGGTGGCCAGGATCAGTCGCCCTACCGGCAGTCCCATCTCGCGCGCCACGTGCGCCGCGAGGATGTTGCCGAAGTTGCCGGACGGCACGGCAAAGTCCACGCGCTGCGCGTTGTCGGCGGTGGCGGCGAAATAGCCCTTGAAGTAATAGACCACCTGGGCCGCGATCCGGCCCCAGTTGATCGAGTTCACGGCGCCGATCTTCCAGCGCGCCTTGAATTCCGCATCATTGGCCACTGCCTTGACCAGGTCCTGGCAGTCGTCGAACGTGCCATCGATCGCGATGTTGAAGATGTTGGGATCAGCGAGCGAAAACATCTGCGCCTGCTGGAACGGGCTCATCCTGCCACGCGGCGACAGCATGAACACCGTGATGCCGCGCTTGCCGCGCATCGCATATTCGGCCGAGCTGCCGGTGTCGCCCGACGTGGCGCCGAGGATGTTGATCGATCCGTGGTTGCGTCCCAGTACGTACTCGAACAGGTTGCCCACGAGTTGCAGCGCGATGTCCTTGAACGCCATCGTGGGCCCGTTGGACACGCGCAGCAGGAAGAGGCCCGGCGCCAGCGTCGCAAGCGGGGTGATCTCGTCGCTGCCGAACACGCCCGGCGTGTACGTGTTGGCGATGATCCGCCGCAGGTCGGCGGCCGGAATGTCGTCGATGAATCGCGACAGGACGGCGAACGCCAACTCGCGATAGCCGAGCGGACGCAGCGCCGCCAGCTCCGACTCGGTGAAGCGCGGATAAGCCTGCGGCACCGCCAGCCCGCCGTCCGGCGCCAGCCCTTCCTGCAGGATGGCGCAGAACGGTTGCTGGTCGTCGCCCCAGGCGCCGCGCGTACTGATGTAGCGCATCAGTTCAGTTCTTCGAGGCGGATGCGAACGATCTTGCCGCGCACGGTGGGCAGCGCTTCGATCTTGGCGATCGCGTCGACGACGTTCTTTTCCACGACGCGGTGCGTGAGCAGGATGATGTCGGTCTGCTCCTCGCCTTCCGGTGGCTCCTTCTGGATCATCGCGTCGATCGAGATGTCGCGGTCGGCCAGGATGCGCGTGATGTCCGCCAGCACGCCGGGCCGGTCCTCGACGCGCATGCGCAGGTAGTAGCTGGTCACGACCTCGCCGATCGGCAGGAAGGGCACGTCGGTCAACTGGTCGGGCTGGAATGCCAGGTGCGGCACGCGATGCTCCGGGTCCGCCGTGTGCATGCGCGTCACGTCGACGAGATCGGCGATCACCGCGCTGGCCGTCGGTTCGGCCCCGGCGCCGGCGCCGTAATAGAGCGTCGGTCCGGCCGCGTCGCCTTTTACCAGGATCGCGTTCATCACGCCCTCGACGTTGGCGATCAGGCGCTTCGTCGGTATCAATGTCGGGTGGACGCGAAGTTCGATGCCCTCGCGTCCTGCCGCCACAGCACGGCGCGTGATGCCCAGGAGCTTGATCCGGTAGCCCAGTTCCTCGGCGTAGCGGATGTCCTCCTGCGTGAGTTTCGAGATGCCTTCCGTGTAAACCTTGTCGAACTGCATCGGCACGCCGAATGCGATGGCCGACATGATCGCCAGCTTGTGCGCCGCGTCGACCCCCTCGATGTCGTACGTCGGGTCGGCCTCGGCGTATCCCAGCCGCTGCGCCTCGGCGAGCGCGGCGCCGAACGACGTCCCGCGTCCGCGCATCTCGGAAAGTATGAAGTTCGACGTGCCGTTGATGATGCCGGCAATCCATTCGATGCGGTTGGCGGAGAGGCCCTCGCGCAGCGCCTTGATGATCGGGATGCCGCCGGCCACCGCCGCTTCGAAGGCGACCATCACGCCTTTTGCGTGGGCGGCGGCGAAGATCTCGTTGCCGTGGCGCGCGAGCAGCGCCTTGTTGGCCGTGACGACGTGCTTGCCGTTCGCGATCGCCTCGAGGATGAACGTGCGCGCGGGCTCGATGCCGCCGATCAATTCGACGACGATGTCGATGTCCGGATGCGCCAAAACCACGTGCGCGTCGTCGGTCAGGTTGACGTCGCTCGCGCCGCGCGTCCTCTGCCGCGCGACGTCGATCGCGCGCTCGGCGATCCACGTGATGCGGATCGGCCGCCCCGCGCGCCGCGCGATCTCTTCGGCGTTGCGGCGCAGTACGGTCCACGTGCCATTGCCGACCGTGCCCATGCCGAGCAGGCCCACCTGCAGCGGTTTCATGCCGCGCGGGGCATCGGCGGTCATGTCAGTACCGCCGGGCCGTCCCAAGGTACTGACGCGCCCCCTCCGGGGGCAGCGATGGCGAACGCAAGTGAGGCGAGCGTGGGGGTCGTCATCGTCATCAGATCAGTCCGTCTTCGCGGAACATCTGCTTGATGCCGCGAATCGCCTGGCGGGTGCGCGCCTCGTTCTCGATCATCGCAAAGCGCACGTGCTGGTCGCCGAACTCGCCGAAACCGATGCCGGGCGACACCGACACTTTCGCGCCGGCAAGAATCTTCTTGGCGAATTCGAGCGATCCCATCGCGCGGTACGCCTCGGGAATTTTCGCCCAGACGTACATCGACGCCTTCGGGTTGTCGACCATCCAGCCGGCCTCGTGCAGCCCCTTCACCAGCACGTCGCGCCGGTTCTGGTACTTGTGCGCGATTTCCGCGACGCAGTCCTGCGGCCCTTCCAGCGCGGCGATGGCGGCGACCTGCAACGGCGTGAACGTGCCGTAGTCGTGATAGCCCTTGATGCGCGCGAGCGCGTTGACCAGCGTGTGGTTGCCGACCATGAAGCCGATCCGCCAGCCCGCCATGTTGTAGCTCTTCGACATCGTGAAGAACTCGACGGCGACGTCGCGCGCGCCCGGCACCTGCATGATCGACGGCGCCTTCCAGCCGTCGAAGCAGATGTCGGCATAGGCCAGGTCGTGCACCACGTAGATTCCGTATTCCCTCGCCAGCGCGATGATCTTCTCGAAGAACGGCAGCTCGACGCATTGCGCCGTCGGGTTCGACGGGAAATTGATGATCAGCATCTTGGGCTTGGGAAAGCTGGTGTGGATCGTGCGCTCCAGCTCCTCGAAGAAGTCGATGTCCGGCGTCATCGGCACGTGCCGGATGTCGGCGCCCGCGATCACCGGCCCGTAGATATGGATCGGGTAGCTGGGGTTGGGCACCAGCACGGTGTCGCCGCGCCCGAGCGTTGCGAGCGCCAGATGCGCGATGCCCTCCTTCGACCCGATCGTCGCGATCGCCTCTGTCTCGGGGTCGAATTCGACGCCCCAGCGGCGCTGGTACCAGTGGCAGATCGCGCGCCGCAGGCGGGGAATGCCCTTGGACACGGAATAGCCGTGGGTGTCGGGGCGTTGGGCGCTTTCGACCAGCTTGTCGACGATGTGCTTCGGCGTGGGGCCGTCGGGATTGCCCATGCCGAAGTCGATGATGTCTTCGCCCCGCCTTCGCGCCGCCATCTTGAGCTCGGCGGTGATCGAAAAGACGTACGGCGGCAGGCGCTCGATGCGCGCGAATTCCGTTTCCATGGGGACTGCACTGCGAGGGGGGGCCATGCGGGTCTTCCTTGCGTAAGCGCCCGGAACCGTCCGAGCGACGTAAGAAGCGGTGAAATCCACTACTCCCGTATTATTCTAGCGGCGGCCACGCTTTGCCGCAATGCACAAATGCTCACCGCGAGCGCCGGGCACGTCATGAAATTCCATCTTCAGCCACCCGCCACCAACGTGATCGCCGCCGTCGGCGCGGACTGGATACGCATCGGCGAGACCGAATACCGGCAGAACCTGATCGTGACGCCGGACGCCGTGGTGCCCGGATGGGCGCCGTCGGGCTTCGCGGCGCTGACCGAAGCCGACTTCGCCGGACTGCTCGAGCACCGCCCGGAACTCGTGCTGCTGGGCACGGGCGCAACACAGCGCTTTCCCCATCCCCGGCTATTGCGCGCGTTGTCGGGCGCGCGCGTGGGCGTCGAGGCGATGGACACGCGCGCGGCATGCCGCACTTTCAATATCCTGGTGGCGGAGGACCGGCGCGTGGTCGCGGCAGTCGTGCTGCAGTGACGGCTACTCGCCCATCTGCAGCAGCTTGCCGTGCACGCGCGCGTAGTTGATCGCATAGCGAAACGTGGCCGCGCCGACAATCAGGTAGGCGACGTCCAGCAGCAGCGGCCGCCCAGAAGTGGTGCCACGGAAACGCCCCCTGCAGCAGGACCGCGCGCATGCCTTCGAACGCGTGCGCCGACGGCAGCATCCACGCCACGGACTGCAGCCATCCGGGCAGCACGGCGATGGGGTAATAGACGCCGGATACCGGCGCTACCAGGAAGATCGCCGCCCACGCGAGTTCTTCCGCGCCCAACCCCCAGCGCAGGATCATCGCCGACACCGCGAGCCCGATGCTCCAGCCGAAGGCGAGCAGCAGCCAGAAGTAGGCAATCAGCGGGAATCCCAGCGAAAATATCGAATAACGGAACAGGAGCCAGGCGAAGAAGCACGCGCCGCCGACGCCGATCAGCGTGCGCAGCACGCTCAGCGTCAATTGGCCGGCGATGAATTCGTACAGGCGCAGCGGGCTCACGAACAGATTGCCCAGGTTGCGCGAATACATTTCCTCGATGAACGTCAGCGACACTCCGAGCTGGCCGCGGAAGAGCACGTCCCACAGCAGCACGGCGCCGATGAAGAAACCCGGCGCGTCCTGCAGGAAGTTGGTCGTGGGCTTGAGATACACGGTCAGGAACGCCCACAGCACCATCGTGACCGTGGGATAGTAGGCCATCGACACCAGCCGCGGCCACGACTTGAGCAACAGGTATGCGTGCCTGCGAATGAGCGCCCGGACGCGGCGCGCCGACGCCGCCAGACCTGCCTGTGGATAGAAGCCAGCATCGAGCACGCGTTGCATGGTCATGCCGCCACTTCCCGCGTCGGTGCGCCCAGGTCGGATTCCTCGCCCACGCCGCGCGCGACATCCAGGAACACCTCCTCCATATTCTCGCGCCCGTATTGCTCGATCAGGTGCCGCGGCGAGCCCTGGTCCACCACCAGGCCCTCGCGCATCATGATCACGTCGTCGCACATGCGCTCGACCTCGCCCATGTTGTGCGATGCGAGCAGCATCGTACAGCGGCTGTCGCGCTGGTAGCGCTCGAGGTAGGTGCGCATGCGATCGCCGATGTCCGGGTCGAGCGAGGCGGTCGGCTCGTCGAGCAGCAGCACCTCGGGCCGGTTGAGCAGCGCCTTGGCAAGCGACACGCGCGTGCGCTGCCCGGCGGAAAGGTTGCCATAGGGCCGCGCAAGCAGGTTCGCGAGATCGAATTCGACGGCCAGTTCGGCGATCCGCTGCTTCGGCTCGCGCACTCCGTACAGATCCGCGAAGACGCGCAGGTTTTCGCCCACGGTCAGGCGGCGCGGAAGGTCGACGTAGGGAGACGTGAAATTCATCCGCGGCAGCACGCGGTAGCGGTCCGTCAGCATGTCGCAGCCGAGCACCGAAATCGACCCCGCGGTCGGCGTGAGCACGCCCAGCAGCATCGACAGCGTGGTCGTCTTGCCGGCCCCATTGCCGCCCAGCAGCGCTGTCGTCGTTCCCGGCGCGCACGGCGAAGGAGATGCCCTTCACCGCATCCACCGCGTCATAGCACTTGCGCAAGTCCGCGACGACGATCGCGGCGTCCGCCGCGACTAGCACTGGATCGTCGTCCGGCAGTAGTTCGTCAGCTCGCGCAATGTCGACGTGCCGTTTACCGCGACGCGTCCCTCCTCCTTGCCGTACTCGAGGCCCAGCTTCAGCTTGTATTTGTTGAAGAAGGCGTCGAATTGCTCGGCGCCCTGCGTGCCGAGCGCGTAGAGGCCGTCCTCGGTGGCGTCGTGCTCGAGCACGATCGCGGCGAGCGGCTGCGGTGCCGGGCCGGCGACGACCCGCGCGCCCTGCGCTGGGTCATACACGCTGTGGTCGGCGCAGCAGTGGATTACCTGCCCGGATGACGTTGCCGAGCGCTCGCGCTGGAAGCGGATGAACGAAACCTCGCGTGTTGGATAGGCCAGCTTGTGCGCGCAGATCGCCGAAAATGCGACGACGCTGCGCTCCGCGCCCACGCCCCCTTGCCAAGCGTACGCGGCGCCGTCTTCGCGTTTCAGGTTGACGGCGGCGGCCGCGGGGCGGGACATCCTGACCAGCAGGCAAGGCGTCGCCAGGAACGGATACTGGAACACGTAGTTGGTATCCGGCAGCAGGTCGCCCGCGCGAATCGGCCGGCCGTGCACGTCGACGAGCCGCGTGCGCGCGTACAGCCGGGGCGGAGTTTCCGCCCGCGCCAGTTCGCCGGCGAGAAAGCCGGCGCCGCTCAGCACTGCGCACGTCGTGAGGAACTGCCGCCGTTCCATCGCTCTCCCGGTTGTGTGTTGCCTGCCCGTCGGCGCGGCGCCGCGGGAACGCTAGCCCGCGAGCAACTCGCGCACGTGCTCCGTTGCGCTGCGACCGAGCGCCGACAGCGCGTAACCGCCCTCCAGCATCGACACGATGCGTCCCTGCGCATGCCGGTCCGCCACCGCGATCAGCTCCCGCGTCACCCACGCGTAGTCGGCCTCGACGAACTTGAGCCCGGCGAGCGGATCCTCCCGGTGCGCGTCGAATCCGGCGGAGACAAGGATGAGCTGCGGCCGATGCGCTTCGAGCGCAGGCAGCCAGTGGTCGCGCACCGCGGCGCGGAACTCCTCGCCGCCGCTGCCGGCGGAAAGCGGAACGTTCACCATGTTGGGCGCCGGGTTGTCGAGACCCGAATACGGATACAGCGGATGCTGGAACGTCGACACCATCAGCACCCGCGGGTCGCCGGAGAAAATATGCTCGGTGCCGTTGCCGTGATGCACGTCGAAATCGACCACGGCAACACGTTCCAGGCCGTGCGCGGCCAGCGCATGCGCCGCACCGATGGCCACGCTGTTGAATATGCAGAAGCCCATGGCCCGGTTGCGTTCAGCGTGGTGTCCCGGCGGGCGCACGGCGCAGAAGGCAGTGCGGCACTCGTTGCGCATGACGAGGTCCACAGCGAGCACCGCGGCGCCGGCCGCATGCCGCGCCGCTTCATAGGTGTGCGGATTGAGCGCGGTATCGGGATCGATGTAGTGCAACCCCGATTCCGGACTGGCTTCCTCGACTTCGCGAATGTAGAGCTGGCCGTGGGCCCTGGCGATTTGCTCGTCGGTCGCCGCCGGAGCCGCATAGTGATACAGGTAGGCGTCGAGTCCCGAGGCGATCAGCCGGTCGGTGATGGCCGCGATCCGTTCCGGACATTCAGGATGGTACGGCCCCATCTCATGGAGACTGAATACCGGATGGGTGACGAACGCGGTGGTCACGGGGCGCGGAGGACAGGCTGGTCGGATTCGAATATCGGTCGATGAACTCTGGGGGCTTTCGGCAGCCGAAGCATTGTCGGATGGATCGCGCGCGCTCCTGTCCGCCCATTTTGGCAGCCGCCAAGCGGAGTTTACCCCGGGCTCGCCGGTCGTGACGAGGTCGGGGTTCCCCGGTTAGAGTGCCCAGGTAGGCCGACGGGCCCGCCCCTTCCAAGAACGAAAGACCCGCCATGACCGTCCGACCCGCTTCCCAGGCCAATACGCCCGCCGCCGGACGCCTTGCGGTTGTCCTGCAAACGCTTGCCGGCATCGTCGTGGGCAAGGATGAACCGCTCAAACTGGCGCTGGCGTGCATGCTGGCACGCGGTCACCTGCTGATCGAGGACATTCCGGGCGTGGGCAAATCCACGCTGGCGCAGGCGCTGGCGGCGACGCTGGGACTCAAGTATTCGCGCATCCAGTTCACGAGCGACCTGCTGCCAGCCGATGTGCTGGGCGTGTCGATCTTCGACGAGCGCGCGCAAACCTTCCGCTTTCACGCCGGTCCCATCTTCAGCTCGGTCGTGCTGGCCGACGAAATCAATCGTGCCCCACCCAAGACGCAGAGCGCCCTGCTCGAAGCCATGGAAGAGCGGCAAGTGTCGCAGGACGGCCAGACGCGCAAGCTGCCCGACCCTTTCTTCGTCATCGCGACGCAAAACCCGATCGAACAGATCGGCGCATACCCGCTGCCGGAGTCGCAGCTCGACCGTTTCCTGATGGCGATCGAGCTGGGCTATCCGGATCCGGCAGCCGAGCGCGAGCTGCTCGTGAGCGGCGATCGCCGCATCCGGATCCCCGAGATGCCGGCCGCCGCCGACGCCCCGACGCTGGCGGACTGGCAGCGCGAGGCGACGCAAATCCACGTCGCGCCGGCTTTGCTTGATTACGTTCAGGCACTGCTGGCCGCCTCGCGCGGCCATGTCCCCATCGTCGGCGGCAATAGCGGCGGGCGGCACGGACTGTCTCCGCGCGCGGGACTCATGCTGCTCGCGGCCGCGCGCGCATGGGCCATGATCGCGGGCCGGCCGATGGTGCTTCCCGAAGACGTCCAGGCCGTGTTTCCGGCCGTCGCCGGCCATCGGCTGGCCGGCGGCACGCGCGCGGGGGCGGTGCAGGCGCAGGCTCTGGTGCGCGCGGTTCCGCTGCCTTAGCGCGCCTGCCGGCGACCGCGGGATGACCACCGCTCGCAGCGATCTTACGATGACGGGCTGGCTCGCCCGCGTGCGGCAACGCGCGTTTCGCGGGTCCCCGGCCGATCGCGAGCCGGTGGTCCTGCGTCATTCGCGCATCTACATCCTGCCGACCAAGCGCGGCTGGGCGATGATCGCCACCATCGCAATCATGCTCGTTTCCTCGCTCAACTATGCGTTGACGCTCGGGATTGCGGTCGCCTTCCTGTTGGCCGGATTGATGGCGGCCGCGCTGCTGCACACATTCCGCAACCTGGCCGGCATCGAAGTCACGCCTTTGTCGGCCGGCGAAGCGTTCGCCGGGGGCCACGTGCCATTCATGTTGTCGCTGCACGGCGGCGCCATCGCGCGTACCGCGGTGGACCTGGCGGCGGCGGGCGCGCGTGCTGCGGGCGATGTTCCGGCCGGCGCGGCGCTGACATTGAAGCTCGACGTGCTGGCCACCGAGCGCGGAAACCATCCGCTGGGACGCGTGACACTGTCCACGGTGTTCCCGATGGCGTTGTGGCGTGGCTGGGCGTATGTGCACTTTCCTCTGGCGGGCATCGTCTATCCGGCCGCGGAAATCGGCGCGCCCCCACTGCCGAAAGGCGCGACCGGTCCGGACCCCACGGCTACCGGCCGCTACGAGGACGCCGACCTCGCGGGATTGCGCGAATTCCAGCGCGGGGACCCGCCGCAACGCGTCGCGTGGAAGGCCGTCGCACGCGGCGCCGGGTGGTTCACCAAGGAATTCGATGGCGCCGGCGGCGGTGGGGCGGTGACGCTTGCGTGGTCCGCGCTTCCAGACACGCTCGACCACGAAGCGCGGTTGTCGCGCCTCACCGCGTGGGTGATGGCGGCCGAACGCGCAGCACGGCCGTTTGCGCTTTCGGTTCCCGGCACGAATCTCCCTGGCGCGCAAGGACGGGAACAGCGACACAAGGCACTCACGGCGCTCGCGCTGTTCCCGCGGGAGGAGCGCGCGTGAGCATTGCGCAGGCCCTGGGGCTGGGGCGGCGCGCGCCGCGCGCGCAGGAACAAGAGCTGCTGACGCCCACGCAGATCGGCTGGCTCGGCGCATTGCTGCTGCTGGCGCAGCTGCCGCAAGCACCGCACCTGCCTATCTGGGCGGCCGCGACCGGCGTGCTGTTGGTCATCGTTCGCCTCCTGGTATTGCGCCGGGATCGCCAGAGACCCCTGGCGCCGCCGCCCCGCATTCCCTCGTGGACGCTCGTGCTGTTCGCGGTGGCGGCTGCGCTCGCCGTGCGCGCGTCGTACGGATACCTGTCGGGCCGCGACCCTTCCGTCGCCTTCCTGTACATACTGGTCGCCATCAAGTTCCTGGAGACCCGCACGAATCGCGATGGCGCGCTGCTCGTGTGCCTGTCGTGCTTCCTGTTGATCACGCCATTTTTCTATGGGCAATCGCTGCTGGCGGCGCTGGCCGTGCTGCCGGCCGTGGTGCTCGTTGGCGCAACGCTGGATGCGCTGACCGATGGCGCGAAAGAAGGCGCGACGGCGCGAAGTCGCGCGGCCGCCGTGCGGCGCAGCGGCGTCATGATCCTGCAGGGACTGCCGGTGGCCGTGGTGCTATTCGTGCTGTTCCCGCGGCTTGCCGCACCCTTGTGGGGATTGCCGTCGGACCATTCAGCGCAAACGGGGCTGTCCGACGCCATGGAGCCGGGGCAGATCAGCGAGTTGTCGCTTTCCGATGATGTAGCATTTCGCGTGGACTTCGATGGGGCGCCGCCCCCGTCGCGCGAACGCTATTGGCGTGGCCCGGTATTGTCGCGCTTCGACGGCCGCAGGTGGACCTCGGGCACGCTGCAATATGGCGGCATGCCCGCCTCCGCCGGCAAGGCCGCAATCACGTACATGGTCACGCTGGAACCGTCGTATCGCGCCTGGCTGTTTGCGCTCGACCTGCCCTCGGCGCTGCCGAAGCCGGAAAACGACGCGGGTCGTGGCGAACCCGGGAGCGCGATCGCATTCCTCACCCGCGACCAGCAGCTCTTGTCCCGGTCGCCGCTGACGCAGCCATTGCGCTACGTGCAGCAATCGGCGCTGAGTGGATCCTACCCGGGCTCGCGTTTCGACGCCGCGGCCAACATGCAGCTGCCGGACCGCAACCCGCGCACGCGACAGCTCGCCGCCGAGCTGCGTGCCCGATATCCCGACGACAGGCAGTTGATCGGTGCGGTGCTGACCTGGTTCAACCGCGAGAATTTCGTCTACACGATGTCCCCGCCGCTGCTCAACGAGCACACCGCCGACGAATTCCTGTTCGACACGCGCAGCGGTTTTTGCGAACACTACGCAAGCGCCTTCGTCGTGCTGCTGCGTTCCGCCGGAATTCCGGCGCGCGTCGTGACCGGCTATCAGGGCGGCACGATGAACCCGCGCGGCGGCTACATGATCGTGCGCCAGTCCGATGCGCACGCATGGGCGGAAGCGCTGGTCGACGGCCGCTGGCAGCGCTTCGACCCGACGGCCGCGGTATCGCCATCGCGCATCGAGGCCGGATTGGGCGCCGCGCTACCTTCCGGCGAACGCGTGCCGTTCCTGGCCAGGCTGGATGCCTCCTGGACGAAGAACGCGCGCCTCACCTGGGATGCCATCAACCACGGCTGGCGCCGGAACGTCGTCGGGTTCAACTACCAGCGACAGCGTTCGTTATGGCGCGATTGGCGGCTGGACGGCCTCGCGTCATGGCACATCGCCGCGATGTCGGCAGCGGCGCTGTTCGCGTGGGCCGGCCTGCTCGCCGGATGGCTGCTGTTCCGCCGCCGGCGGCAGGAACGCGCACTGATGCTGTGGGAGGATCTTTGCCTGCGCCTGGCGCGCGCCGGACTCCCACGGCTGGGACACGAAGGTCCGGTCGCATTTTCCCAGCGAGCGGCACAGCGCTGGCCGCAATTCGCCATCGCCTTTGCAGCCATCGGCCAGTCGTTCGCCACGCTGCGCTACGGCGATGTCGGCGCGACACCCCAGCGCGACGCGCTGGTCGCGACGCTGCGGCGCGCAATCGAAGTGCTGCCCGCGCCCGCGGCATTGCGACAGGCCACCTGACCCACCGTCAGCGATGCGGAAGCGCGTTCCGCGTGCACGCGCGCCACACGACCTTCGCGCGCCGTCCCGCGCTCATCCCGCCGGAAGGTATCTCGCCGGATCCACCGGCTTGCCCAGCCGGCGAATTTCGAAGTGCAGCTTGACAGCGTCGGCATCCGTGTTGCCCATCTCCGCGATCTTCTGGCCCTTGGTGACCTGCTGACCCTCTTTCACCAGAATTTCGCGGTTGTGCGCGTAGGCCGACAGCCACGTCTTGTTGTGCTTGACGATGACCAGCTTGCCGTAGCCACGCAGGCCGTTGCCGACGTAGACGACCTTGCCGCCTGCGCTCGCGATGACGGGTTCGCCGGATGTGCCGGCAATGTCAATGCCCTTCAGGTTCGCGGTTTCGGAAAAGCCGACGACGACCTTTCCTTTCGCCGGCCATACCCAGTCGATCCTTTCTTCGTCGTCGACGTCGGTGGATGGCGCCGGTACCGGGACCCGCGGTGGCTCCGGCTTGGCGGCGCTTGGCGCCGCCGCCAGGGCCACCACTTCCGGCGCGGCCTGCGGCGCGCGCGCGACATCGCGCAGCGCCTGTTCCGAATAGGGTTCCTTGAACGCCTTCGGCGAGGACTTGTAATTATCCGGATTACGGGCGGCAGATGCTGTGACGGGCGCGGCGCCTGGAGCGGCTCCCGGCGCAGCGGCCGCACCTGGTCGCACCTCGCTCACGGCCGGGCCCACTTTCAGCGGCGCCGTGGTCACGCCGCTGCTGCTCGCGACAGGCGTCTCGCCGGGCGCGGCGACGCGCAGCACTTGCCCGACCAGGATCTTGTTCGGATTCTCGAGGTTGTTCCATGCCGCGAGGTCCTTGTAGTCGAGGCCATGGTCGAGCGCGATCTGATATAGCGTATCGCCGCGCTTGACCGTGTACGTCGGCGCGCGAGACTCCGTCTCCGCCCCCGGCGCCGGCGGCGCGGGCGTGACGGCCGGTGGCGCGGCCGGCGCCGGGATCGTCGTGCGATCCTCGATCGGCGCGCGGGTTCGCGACGCGCAGCCGACGAGCGCGACCGCGAGCAGCGCGACTGCGCCATAGCGGATTGCCCGGCACGGCATCTTCGCGCAGCGCAGGGACATCGGAATCGGCGAAGGGCGCATTGAAAGGAATTCCTCGTGGTGCGCGGCCGGAAGACTAGCCGACACCGGGAAGCAATGGAACAAATCTTACCGCATCGAGCGTCTGCTCCTTGAGGCCCCCCGGCGTCATGTCGATGACCGTGAGCCTCTGCACGCCGCGTTCGTCGCCGGTTTGCGCCAGCGGCAGGACCATGCGCCCGCCGGTCTTGAGATAGGGCAGCAGCGCCGTCGGCACGTGGGTGGCGCCCGCCGTGACGACGATGGCGTCTACCTCCAGCGATTCACCCAGGTCGTGGCTGCCATCGCCATGTTTCAGCGACACGTTGGCGATTTTCAGCGACTTGAGGTTTCGACGCGCCTTGGTCACGAGCGCGGCGATGCGCTCCACGCTGTAGACATGCCCGGCGACGTGCGCCAGCACTGCGGTCTGGTAACCGCAACCCGTACCGATCTCCAGCACCGCGTCGAGATCCCTGCCGTTGCGCGCGAGCTCGGTCATGCGTGCCACGATCCATGGCTGGGAGATGGTCTGTCCGTGTCCGATGGGCAGCGGAACGTCGTCGTAAGCGCGGATCGCCAGCGCCTCGTCGACAAAAATGTGCCGCGGCACCGCGTTCAGCGCCGCGAGCACGACCTCGTCGCCGATGCCCTGCTCGCGCAGGCGCTCGATCATCCGGGCGCGGGTCCGCGCCGACGTCATGCCAATGCCGGTCTGGTTCATGCCGACGTCGCCGCGCCCCGGTTTCCTCGCCGGCGCACGGTAACTATGCGCCGATCCACGCCGCAACGCCGGGCATGAGTTCGCGGTTGGTGAGATCGATTTGCAGCGGCGTCACGGAGACGTGCCCGGTTTCCACCGCGCGAAAATCCGTACCTTCGCCCGCATCCGCCGCCGGCCCCGCGGCGCCGACCCAGTACACGGTTTCGCCGCGAGGATTTTGCGCGCGAATGACGTCCTCCGCCTTGTGCCTGCGTCCCAGGCGCGTCACGGCGAAGCCCTTGCATTCGCCAAGCGGAATGTCCGGCACGTTGACATTGAGCAGCCACGCGCCCGCCGGCATGCGCGCGTGGCGGTCGACCAGCTGCAGCGCGACGTCCGCCGCAGTCTCGAAATGTCGCGCCGCCTTCGACGCCAGCGAGATCGCAATCGAGGGAATGCCCAGCAGGAAGCCTTCGGTCGCGGCCGCCACGGTGCCGGAATAGATCGTGTCGTCGCCCATGTTGGCGCCGAGATTGATGCCGGAGATGACCATATCCGGCAGGTGCTCGAGCAATCCGGTGACGGCGAGGTGCACGCAGTCGGTCGGGGTGCCGTTGACGAAGAAGAAACCGTTGGACGCGCGGCGCACGGTCAGCGGGCGATCGAGCGTCAGTGAATTGGAGGCACCGCTCCGGTCGCGTTCCGGCGCGACGACGGTGATGTCCGCCTTGGCCGAAAGTGCGGATGCGAGACGCTCGATGCCCGGCGCGAAGTAACCGTCGTCGTTGGAAATGAGGATGCGCAATGGGATACCCGCAGGCGCGAGACGGCGCGCGGCTCATGCGATTATACCTGCGCCTGCATGCCGTTTCGCGCGGCCGTGCCGCGCGCCGCGTTCGTCGCATCAACCACTGTTGCGCAGGCCGGCCGCGAGTCCGTTGATGGTGAGGTGGATCGCCCGCTTGGTGCGGTCGTCCGTCTGTCCGGCGCGATGCCGCCGCAGCAACTCGACCTGCAGGTGATTCAGCGGATCAAGGTAAGGAAAACGGTTGCGGATGCTGCGGGACAAGCCCGGGTGCGTCTCGAGCAGCATGCGCTCGCCCGTAATCGCGAGCAGCAGCGTGACCGTCCGGCCGTGCTCGGCCGCGATGCGTGCGAACACCGTTTCCCGAACCGCGGCGTCGGGAACGAGTTCCGCATAACGTGATGCCACGGCCAGATCGGTCTTGGCCAATACCATCGCCATGTTGGAAAGCACGCTGCGAAAGAACGGCCATTTCGCGTGCATTTCCCTTAGCAGCGCGAGCCCTTCGCTGCTGGCATCGCTCGCCGCGCCTGGCTGGGCTTCGAGCCAAGCTTCGACCGCTGACCCGAATCCGTACCAGCCCGGCAACATGAGGCGGCACTGGCCCCAGCTGAATACCCAGGGAATCGCCCGCAGGTCCTCGATGCGCGCCGAACCCGTGCGCGACGCCGGCCGGCTGCCGATGTTGAGTTCCGCGATCTCGGCGATTGGCGTCGCCGCGCGGAAATACGGCAGGAACTCGGGCGTTTCGTACACCAGCGCCCGATACGCCGCATACGCATTCGCGGCGAGCGCATCCAGCGCCGCATGGTAGGCCGGCGCGCGCGCGCCGATCTGTTCGGCGTCGACGAGGCTCGCTTCCATCGTTGCCGCGACCAGCGCCTCCAGGTGGCGCCGGCCGAGTTCCGGGTCCCCGTACTTGCTCGCGATGATTTCGCCTTGCTCGGTGATGCGCAGGCCGCCGGTCACGCTGCCTGCCGGCTGCGCGAGGATGGCTTCGTAAGAGGGGCCGCCGCCGCGGCCCACGGTGCCGCCACGGCCGTGGAACAGGCGCAGCTTCACACCGTGGTCGCGAAACGCGTCTACCAGGCGCATTTCCGCGCGATACAGTGCCCAGTTGGCGGCAAGATAGCCGCCATCCTTGTTGCTGTCCGAGTAGCCGAGCATGACCTCCTGCCAGTCGTTCCTTTGCTTGAGCCACAGGCGATACAGCGGCACGGCAAAGGTGTCGCGCATGATCTCGCCGCCGCGCGTCAGGTCGTCGATCGTCTCGAACAGAGGCACGATGTTGACCTCCAGCGCGCTGCCATGGACCAGTCCTACCTCCTTCAGCAGCACGCCGACTTCGAGGAGATCCGACACCGACTGGCATTTGGAGATGACGTAATTCGGCACGGCCACCGCGCCGAACCTGCGATGGATGTTGGCGGCGGCCGCGAGTATGGCGAGTTCTCCGGTCGTGCGCGCCGCATAGTCGAGATGCGCGGAATGCAAGGGACGCGGCGATGCGAGCTCGCGCGCAAGCAGCGCAACCCGCTCGCTCTCCGGCAGCGTCAGGTAGTCGTTCGCGACGCCCGCCCGCGCGAGGAGATCGGCGACGACGGCTTCGTGCACGTCGGCGTTCTGGCGCAGATCGAGCGACGCCAGGTGGAATCCGAATACCTCCACCGCGCGCCGCAGCGGAAGGAGCCGCCGGATCGCGAGCAGGCTCGCGCCGTGCGTCGCGAGCGACGCGCGGATGATGTCCAGGTCGGCCACGAACTCGGCGGGCGTCAGATACGGCGGGCGTTCGGCGTGTGGCGCGCGCGCGGGCGATCTTCCAGCCAGATCCTGCATGCTCGCCGCCAGGCGCGCATAGATGCCAATCAGCGCCTGGCGATAGGGTTCGTCCTGGCGGTGCGGATTGCCGTCATGCGCCGCTTCGGCCAGCGCCAGCAGCTCCGGTGTCGGTTGCACGAGACGCGCCGACAGCGACAGCTCGCCGCCGAGGCGATGCACCTCATCCAGATAGTGCTCGAAGGCGACGCCGGCCTGCGCGCGAATCGCATAGTCGAGCGTATCGGCAACGACAAAGGGATTGCCGTCGCGGTCGCCGCCGATCCACGAACCCATGCGCAGGAACGGCGGCAGCGACGTCGAGCGGGACGTTGCGAACGTTTTCGCGATACCGGCGTCCAGCTCTTCGTAGAGCCTCGGGAATTCGGCCAGGAACGTGTACCGGTAGTACGCCAGCCCGTTCTCGATTTCGTCATGGACACGAAGCTTGGACAACCGCAGCATCGCTGTCTGCCACAGCGTGAGCACCTGTCGGTAGAGTCCCGTCGCGAACTCGCCCGATTCGTCGGGGGTCAGTGGAACGCGGTCGCGCCACATCAGCAGTCGGGCGATCTCCCGCTCGCAGTCGAGGATGCTCTTGCGCTGGACCTCGGTGGGATGCGCGGTCAGCACCGGCGAAATCAGCGCCTCGGCGAACCAGGCCTCCAGTTCGCCGGCGGTCACGCCATTCCCGGCAACATTGGCGAACGCGGCCGCGACGCTGCCGACCTGCGGCGGCGATTGCGCCAGCGCGTGCGCGCGGCGTCGGCGGTTCTGGTGGACGTCCTCGGCGATGTTGCTCAAGTGCGAGAAATAGGAAAACGCGCGCACCACGTCGAGCGTAACCGGAATCGTCAGGTCGTTGAGCAACGCGGAGAGTTCGGCGCGAACTGCAGTGGCCTCGGCGGGCGCCGCGCGCCGGAACCGGATCGCGGTCTGCCGCACGGCTTCGATTCGCGCATAGCCATCCTCGCCGGTCTGCGCGCGCAGCACATCGCCCAGCAGCCTGCCCAGCAGGCGCGTGTCTTCCTTCAACGGTGCGTCCTTGAGGGCCGCATCCGGCAACGCCTGGCTGGACAGGAAGCGGGGTTCGTCGACCATGATCGTCAGCGCGCCGCGGCGTAGGCATCCTTGATCGATTGCGCCAGCGCGAACACAGTCGCGGCGTAAAGGCGACTCTTGTTGTAGCGCGTGATCACGTAGAAATTCGGATACGCGATCCAGTAACTCGCACGCGCTTCACCGTTCTCCGGAGGCTCTTCCAGCAGCAGCAGACCGACAGGATCGGCGATGGCGTCCAAGGGCAAGGGCTCCGGTGCGACGCCATCGTCGGTCCAGGCGGACAGCGGCCGGCGTTCGCTGATCCCGCCGTCGAGACGCCGCAGAGCCGCGTCGAGCACTTCGGGATCGATGCGCGCAGGCAACAGTACGGGCTGTCCGGTCATCCAGTCGTGGCGGGCGAGGTAATTCGCCACGCTGCCGATCACGTCGGCCGTGTCGTGCCAGAGATCGATGCGGCCGTCGCCGTCGAAATCGACAGCATATTGGCGATGGCTGCCGGGCATGAACTGCGGCATGCCCATGGCACCCGCGAACGAACCGGTCGGCTCGAGCGGCGACCAGCCTTGCTCCTTGGCGAGCACCAGGTATTCGCGCAGTTCGGCGCGGAAGAACGGCGCGCGGCGCGGGTAATCGAACGCCAGCGTGGCCAACGCGTCGATGACACGATACGAGCCCGAGTTGCGGCCGTAGACTGTCTCGACACCCAGTATCGCGACGACAATTTCCGGCGGTACGCCATAGTCGGCCTCCGCTCGCGCGAGCGTGGCCGCGTTGGCGCGCCAGAACGCCACGCCACCACTCACCCGCTCCGGCGCCAGCAGCCGAGGCGCGTACTCGAACCACTTGGGCGGCGACAGCAGCGGCCTGTCCATCGCGGCGACGATCTTCGGCTGGAATTTGGCGCGCGCGAGCCAGCGCTCGACCTGTTGCTGCGAAAGACTCGTCGACGCGGCGATCTCGGCCGCGAATGCGCGGACGTCGGCGCGCGCGGAGTAGGACCGATGCGACTGCCCCGCGGCCTGCGGCTCCGCCGCGTCCGCCAGTGGAACAAGGAGCAACGCGAGTACGGCCAAAGCGCGCAACGACAAGCTTGATTTCCCCATGGCGTTGCACGAGGTGCAACGAAACACGATGGTATCATCGCTGCGGATCGCGTCTCACGTTCCCGTCTTGCGCGGCACCATTCCACTCCATGTACAAGGCCTATCCGTTCGCCCGCCCGTTTCTTTTTGCCCTCGACCCGGAAACCGCGCATGACCTGGCCTTTGCCGGCCTTGACCTCGCGACGCAATTCGGACTCGCGCGACTGTTCGCTCCCGGCGCGACCGCTTCTCCGGTGTCAGTGATGGGAATCACGTTTCCCAATCGAGTGGGCCTGGCGGCGGGCCTCGACAAGAATGCCCAACACCTCCCCGGCCTGGCGACGTTCGGATTCGGCTTTCTCGAGGCGGGCACCGTCACGCCGCGCCCTCAACCCGGCAACCCCAAGCCGCGCATGTGGCGGCTGCCGCAGGCGCAGGCGCTGATCAACCGGCTCGGGTTCAACAACGACGGCGTCGACCGCCTCCTGGCCAACCTTGCGAAATCGTCGTACCGGGGAATCCTGGGCATCAACATCGGCCGCAATTTCGACACGCCGAACGAGCGCGCGGCGGACGATTACGTGACTTGCCTGCGCGCTGTCTACACCAGGGCCGACTACGTCACCGTCAACATTTCGTCGCCGAACACGGCGGGCCTGCGCGAATTGCAGGACGAAGACGCCCTCGCCGCGCTGCTGCGCGTCCTGATGCAGGAGCAGCGTGCGTTGACGCAGAAGCACGGGCGCCGCGTGCCGGTCGTCGTCAAGATCGCGCCCGACCTGACCGATGACGCGCTGCGCGGCATCGCGCGGCTGCTCGCGCTGCATCGGTGCGACGGCGTCATCGCGACCAACACGACAATCGCCCGCGACGGCGTGGCGGGTTTGCGGCATGCCGACGAAGCCGGCGGCCTCTCCGGCGCCCCGGTGCGCGAGCGGTCGACCGCCGTCATCCGCAAGCTGGCGCGGGCGCTGGATGGCGCGTTGCCGATCATCGGCGTCGGCGGCATTCTCTCGGGAGATGACGCGCGGGAGAAGGTTGCCGCCGGCGCGTCGCTCGTGCAGATCTACACCGGGCTCATCTATCGTGGCCCGGCGCTGATCGCGGAGTGCATCGCCGCGCTGGAGTCACCATGACACCCGCCTCCGCTGCACACGCATTGCCCGCGCATTCACGCGGCACCACGCTGCTGCTCAATGTCGCGCACGCGATCGACCACATGTTCCTGCTGATCTTCGCCACCGCGATATCGGTGATCGCCACGGACTTCGGCTTTGCCTCGTGGGAGCAGCTGATGCCCTACGGCGCCGCGGCATTCCTGCTGTTCGGCCTGGGCGCCATCCCTTCGGGCAGGCTGGGTGACCTGTGGGGCCGCCGGCCGATGATGCTGGTCTTTTTCTTCGGCATGGGCGCCGCCGCGCTGCTCGCCGCCGCGACGCAGAACGCATGGCAGATGGCGATCGCGTTGACACTGCTCGGCGCGTTCGCATCGATCTATCATCCGGTCGGGATCCCGATGCTGCTGCAGACGACGGATCGCCCGGGCTGGACGATCGGCGTCAACGGGCTTTCGGGGAATCTTGGCATCGCGCTCGCCGCGCTTTCCACGGGCCTCGCCGTCAAGTTCATCGGCTGGCGCGCGGCGTTCGCGATTCCCGGCCTGTTCGCCATTGCGTGCGGCATCGCGTTTGCGCGCATCACGCCGGTTGAAACCCACGCACCGGCCAAACGCGCCTCGCGCAAGGTGACCGTCCCGGCGTCCGTCGTCGCGCGGGTGTTCCTGGTCATGACCACCGCGGCTGCGACCGGTGGCCTGCTGTTCAACTTCACGACCAACGGCAATCCCGAATTGCTGAAGCAGCGCATGGACGGCATCGTCACGGATCCGGCCGCGCTCGGACTGCTGATGGCGGTCGTGTATGCGGTGGCGTCGCTGGCGCAGGTCGTGGTCGGATGGTTGCTCGACCGCTTTTCGTTGAAGCGAATCTACGTCGCGATCCTGGCGCTGCAACCGCCGCTGTTCCTGCTCGCCGCCCACGCAGCCGGGTGGCATCTCTACGCGCTGCAGATCCTGTTTATGATCTCCGTGTTCGGCGCGATTCCTTTCACCGACGTGCTGATCGCGCGCTATGTGGACGACCGGATGCGCTCGCGCGTCGCGGGCGTACGGCTCGCCATTTCACTGGGCGTGAGCTCGGTGGCCGTCGCGCTTCTCGGCCCGGTGGTCAAGGCGGCGGGATTTGCGGTGCTGATGATCGCGCTCGCGGCCATCGCGGCGTGCACGCTCGCCACCGTCACGTTCCTGCCGGGGGACTCGCGGCGACTGTTGCCCGCGGAGTAACTACGCGGTCAGGGAAGGACGTTGAGTGAGGAAGTTGTGCGCGATCGGTAGGCCGTGAGTTCGCCCAGGCACAGGTAGGTGAATGCGATGCCCGCATAGATCGGCGCAATCAGGTTGACGAATGGGACCAGGGACAGCGGTGCCAGCAGCAACCCCAGCAGCAGCAACCGGCCACGCGCACACCGGATCACGGCCGGCAGCTCGTCGCGACCGGCATGCAGCGCCAGTGCGTCGTACCGGAACAGCCGCTGGTTGAGCCACGCGTTCAGGAGCAGCGAAACCCCTGCAAAAAGCGGTGGCAACGCAAGCAGGAGCAACGCCAGCAGCGCGAGCGGCAGGAACACGACGATGGCCGTCACCGCGTTGCCAAGACTCCCGGCGAAAGTGCCACCGTTGCCGCGCGCCAGCATCGGATAGTCGCGCGCCGCAACGACGGCGACGATGACCGGCATCGCCAGCACCGCCACGGCGGCCAGCACAGTGAGCACCGCCGCCAGCATCAGCAGCAATGCCGCGCCCGCGCCTGCAACCCAGTGGCTCCAGCCGGCATCTCCACCAAGGAACGCGTTGGCGAGCCATCGCGACAGTGGCTCCCACGCGAACCAGGCGACGGCCGACCACAGCAGCGCGGCTACGACCAGCGGGGCGAACACCACCGCCAGGATGCGGGCGTCGAACATCGCGGGAAGTGCTCGCGCGAGCGCGCGCAGTGCGGCAACGAGTGCCGGTTCACGCACATTCGGAGGCGAAGCTATGCCGTCCCCTCGATTAGGGCCCGTCGGCAACAGGCCCTAGTTCCCAGCGGAATCCCGCGGCCTCCACGCCTGCCTGCAAGTGCGCGATCCCCGCATCCACCAACGCCGGATCGCCCTTGACGCCGAGTTCAATCCTGCGTCCGCCATCGGGCATGAACGACGGCAGGCTGAACAGCTTGAGCAGTGGAAAGCGCGCGACGTTGGCTTCCATCAACGGCAGCAACTGGCTCTCTCCGGCACCGTAGACGACGATGGCGCGTTCCTGCGGCGCCTCGCGCCGCAGCGCGGCGTACCACGTCGCCAGCACCCAGTCGAGCATCGGCCACGCCATCTGCGGGAAGCCGGGAAAGAAGTGATGGTCGCGAATCGCGAAGCCGGCAACGCGATTGACTGGATTGGGAATGATGCGTGCGCCCGCCGGGAACTCCGCCATCAGCACACGGTGCGGGTAGGCCTCGGCGCCGAATCGCGCCTCGATTTCCGCCACCGCTTGTGGGTGCCGCTCGAGGGGAACGCCCAGCGCCGCAGCAGCCGCCTGCCGCGTATGATCGTCAGGCGTGGCGCCGATGCCGCCGAAGCTGAACAACAGGTCGCCCCTGGCAAAGGATTCGTACAGCAACGCGGTCAGGCGCTCGCGGTCGTCGCCGAGATAGTGGACGAAGTCGAGCGAGAGTCCACGCGCGGCGAGCGTGTCGATCACATGCGGCAGGTGCTTGTCCTGCCGCTTGCCCGACAGAATCTCGTCACCGATGATCAGCGCGCCGATGCCCATGGCGAATTATGGCCCAGGCACGCGCCGCGATGCGCGAACGCCTGCTGCTGCCGAGCCGTTCAGGCGTCGATGGCCACCGGCAGCTTGTCCTCCATCTGGCTCATCATGCTCACGAAGGCGCGGTCGATTAGCGGCTCGGCCTCGACCAGGCGCGCGCGGTCGTTGCGGAAACGTTCGGCCAGTTCCTCGGCGGTCATCGATAGCGCCTTCTGGCCCTGGCGGTTGGTGAACAGGTAGGTGCCGCGCAGCGGACTCACCCAGGCGAGCTTGGCGAAGGCGAGCTGGCCGTCGTCCGACTCGAACTCGATCCACATGCCGCGTTCCATGCTGCGGGCGATTTCCAAATAATCGTCGTCGATGATTTCGCGTTCCGGCTCGGGCGGCTCCGGCACGGCATCGGTCATGGCCTCGGCCAGCGCCTCGGCCTTGGCGGCCAGCGTCGCGTCGCCCGCGGCCTTGGCCATTTCCGCCTGTGCCTTGGCGGCCTCCGCCACTGCGGCAGTCGGCGAGCGCTCGGCGGCGAGCGACGGCTTGACCGCGGCAGCGTGGGCCTCGACCAGGTTCGCCATGAATGTCTCGCGTTCGGCCGGCGGCCAACCCTGGCTGTGCATGCCTGCGGACAGCCGCTTGAGCAGCGAGGGCAGCAACGCCACGAGGTGCCTGCGGTCCTCCGGCGACTTCTTGGGCTGGATGCTCCAGACCAGGTCCTCCAGCGTCGCCACTGCGGAACCCCACGCCTCGCTTTCCTCGCCATCGTTCAGGTAGATGTGCGACAGCGCGGCGTCCCAATTCTGGCGCAGGAACGCCGCCAGGAAGTTGGGCACCGGGTAGGCCTCGATCCTGCGCTCGATTTCGGCTTTGGCGACGGCCGAAGCAATCTGCTGCCGGTCGCGCTGGTTGATCTCCTCCGCGGTGGTCTGGATGTTCGTTTCGGCAGCTTTCTCTTCCTCCGCCAGGAACGTTTCCAGTACGACACGCTGTTCGTCGAAGATCGCGAGATCGTCGGAAAAATTGTCCAGGATGGCGTGGACGATTTCGCTGATCTTCTTGTACAGCGGATCTTCCTGCCCCATGACCGGGGACCAGCCCAGTCCGGCCTGCGCCAAGGCATTCACCAGCAAGCGCGACGGGTGCGTCTTCTTGGCGAAGAACGCGCCGTCGAGCATCGCGGCCTTCAGCACGGGGATCTGGATGCGCGCCAGCAGCGCCTTGATTCCGTCCGGGAGGTCCTTGGTGTCGAAGATGAAATCGAACAGCATGGCGACCATCTCGATCGTCATCGACTCGATCTGGTTCGCCTTCTGGCCAAGCGGGGATTCCTGCAGGTCCCGCAGCACGTTGTGCATGCCTTGCGGAATGCCCGAGAAGGCGACGTTGGCGCCGCCGACGTCGAAGTCCGTCTGGCCCGCCTGCAGTCGGGTCAGGCCCTCATGCAGGTCTTGCGTGGAAATGATTGGCGCGCCAGGCACGTATCCGGACGGCGTGGGCGGCATCGGCGAAAACGCATAGCCGCCTGGCGGCTGGATCTGCGGGAAGTCCCCACCTTGCGGCGACGCCGGTGCACCCATCTGGTTGGCCATCGCGGCGCCGAGCGCCGAACCGAAAGTGTCGGCCAGGCTGTGCGACGACGCGTGCGGAGCCGACGATGGCGTCGCACTGCCGTACATGCGCTTGAACATGGCCATGACGTCGACTTCGGGCGCAGGCGCGTTGGCCTTGGCCCTGGCTGCTTCGGCGCGCGCGTGCTCACGGTCGGAAGCGCCGCCGCGATTGATGATCGACGGTCGCATTGCGGCAGGAATGACCTTGAGCTTGGCCAGATGCTGGTTCAGTTCCGCATAGATAACGCCGATGTCGCCCATCGGCGCCTGGTTCAGCTCCTTCAGGATCTGGAACTTGATGCGCCGGTCGGTCTTGACAGTCTTCAGCGCCTCGGCAAATGCCTCGACGATGGCCGCGGGCGAAATGGGATTGGCGTCCGTGCCGAGATCCGGTCGGCCCAACAGGTAGCCCAGGCCGCGGTTCAGCGTCAGCAGTTCGTCGTGGGAAAGGTTCTCGACAATACGGGTGATGTTGCCCGTAAGGACCGATTCATCCATCGACGAGGTTTCGACCAGCGTGAGATTCGCGGCGTCGGCCTTGGAAAAGTCGACCTTGTCGGCCGTCTTGCCGGCGATGCGATCGTTGATGCTCCGGCGCAACTGCCTTTCGAACTCCGCCATCAGCGCAGGGCGTTCGCCCTTCAATGCGTGCCTGGCATCGAGATAGAGTTGCTGCTCCTCGCGCACATCGGATTTGTTGGCGCGGTCCATGAGCAGTTCGCCCACCCTGTCCATCATCTGCGCGAACGAAATGGTCAGGCGCGAGATCGCGAGATCCCGGCAATCGCCGAGTATCTTGTTTGTTTCCCGCGGCGTGGCGTGATGTACCGCCGCCTCGGGTTTGGTCGTTGCGCTCACGGCATGGATCCGGGTTGTCCTGTCGCCTGCCATCCCTGTTGCCCCTGCCCATCAAGGCGCTCGGGATCTTCGCTCCCGACAGCCTGTCGGTGACCTCGCGATCGCCGTTCGGCCGCCTGCCAACCAATTCCCGTGAATGATTAGCAGACAAGCTCTTAGGCAACAAAACCGCGAACTTACTGTAGCACGCGCCATCGACCCTGCCAAACGACCCGGCGCATAGCTAGCGGACGAGCTCCGCCCACGACCGTTCGATCCGCTTGAATGAAACCGGATACGGGGTCTTGAGCTCCTGCGCGAACAGCGATACCCGGAGTTCCTCGAGTAGCCACCTGAACGCCTCGAGCGCGGGTTCGGCGCGCCCGGTTTGGGCGTTGCGCTCCGCCCGCTCCCGGTAGCGCTGCCAATGCTGCGCGACCTGTTCGGCATGCTTGGCGTCCCGGTCGGGCCGCTCGGCGTATTTGGCGAGCCGTCGGTCGAGCGCCTTCAAGTATCGGGGCAGATGTTGCAATTGCGGCCATGGCGTCGCGGAAAAGAATCCGGGGTAGACCAGCGCGTCGCGCTGCGACCTGACCTCCGCTGCGAGGCGCGATTGCGCGGCCGGCAAGCCGGCCAGCCTTGGACTAAGCGCCGCGTGTTCGGCCGCAATGTCGGCGAGCAGCCTGAATGCGCCCTCGGCCACCGCGGGCAGACGCGTCCGCGCGCGCCTGACCTGGTCGGCGAAGGCACGCTCGTTGCGCGGCAGCGGATCGTCCCCGATGAAGGCCCGGTCGGTCGCTGCCGCAAGCACATCGGCCAGCAGCCGGTCGGTCGCAATCGTCGTCTTCAACTGTAACGCCGCCTGGGCGAATCCCGGCCCGCCCTTGTCGAAGCGTGCAGTCGCGTCCTTGAGGTTCAGCTTGAGCAGGCGCATGACGCCCGCCCGGGTCGATGCTTCCGCTGCGTCACGCGTATCGCGCATGGCGAGGGAGACGCTGTCGCCGTCATCCACCAACGCGGGATAGCCGGTCAGCCGTTGCGCGCCGCGTGTGATGACCAGCGTCTCGGGCAGGTCGCCGAAGTCCCATTGCCGGATTCCGCGTTTTTCGTGCGTTGGCCCACCTGCGGCAAATGACATTTGCGCGGCCTCGCCCAATTGCGCGCGCAGCGCGGCGAGATCGCGGCCCGTGGCCAGTTCACCGCCACCCGCGTCGACCACCCGCACGTTGACGGTCAGGTGCGGTGGCAAGTCGGTGCCGTCCCACACGTCGGTCGGCGGCACGTCACCCAGCCGGTCGCGCAAATAGTTCCGCAACGCATCCGGCATCGGTGTGGCAAGGTCCGGCGAAGACTCGAGAAATGCGGTGACGACCTCGGACAACGGAATCAATCGATTTCGCCATGCCTTGGGCATTGCTTTCAGATAGTGCGTGACTTTTTCCCGGATCATTCCGGGGACCAGCCAACTCAGGCGCGCATCGTCCAGCCGGTTCAGGAGCGGCAGCGGCACCGTCAACGTCAGGCCATCGAGCGGATGACCTGGCGAAAAGCGATACTTGAGCGGCAACGCGGTCCCCGCCAAATCGATCGCGGTCGGATACTGTTCGACGGTGACCTGCGACGCGGCGTGGCGCATCAGGTACTCGCGGGTCAGGAAAAGTATCCGCGGGTCAGTGCTCTCCGCCTGCGCGCGCCAGCGCTCGAATGCCACCAGCGAATGCACATGTTCCGGCACGCGTTCGGCGTAGAACGCCGCGATGGTTTCGTCGTCGACCAGCACGTCCTGCCGCCGCGCCTTGTGCTCGAGTTCCGCGACATCCGCGACCTGCTTCCGGTTATGGGCGAGAAACGCGCCGCGCGTGGCCAATGCCCCGGGCACCAGCGCCTCGCGAATGAAGACGTCGCGCGCGAGCGCCGGATCGATCGCGCCGAAGGAAACCATGCGTCTTGCCACCAGCGTCAAGCCGTACAGCGAAACGCGCTGTGCGGCCACGACCTCGCCGCGCTTTTCTTCCCAGTGCGGCTCGAAATATTCGCGGGTGACCCGATCCCCCGCGACCTCCTCGATCCAATCGGGCTCGATCCTGGCGGCGCACCGTGCGAACAGGCGCGACGTCTCGGTGAGTTCGGCGGCCAGGATCCACTTGCCGCCGCTGCCCTTGCCCTTCCTCGCCAGTCCGGATCCAGGATGCAGGTAGAACTTGAGGCCCCGCGCGCCCAGGTAATGCTCGTCGGGATCCGACTTGACTCCGATATTGCCGAGCAGCCCCGCCAGCACCGCCTTGTGCAGTGTCGCGTAGCGCGGGGCGTCGATGACCGGCGGCAACTGCGGCGACCACTTCCAGCCCGCCTCCTCCAGCGTCGCCACCAGTTGCTGGTGAACGTCGCGCCATTCGCGCAGCCGCAGCCACGACACGAACTGCGCACGGCAGGCATCGACCAGCCTGCGGTGCGACATCTTCTGCGCCAGCGCGTCGCCGAAGAACTCCCACAATGCCACCAGCGAGAGAAAGTCCGAGCGCTCATCGCGGAACTTGAGATGCGCCTGGTCCGCCGCCTGTTGCCGTTCCAGCGGGCGCTCGCGCGGATCGGGCACGGCGAGCGCGCTCGCGATGACCAGCGCCTCGGGAAGGCAGCCCGCATCGCGTGCCGCGAGCACGATTCGTCCGATGCGGGGATCGAGTGGCAGCCGCGCGAGTTCGCGGCCCAGCGGCGTCAACCTCCGTTCGCCGTCCACGGCACCCAATTCCTGCAGAAGCTGGTAGCCATCGGCAATCGCCCTGGCCCCCGGCGGCTCGAGGAACGGAAACGCGTCGACCGCGCCAAGCTCCAGCGATGCCATGCGCAGGATCACCGCGGCCAGCGACGAGCGCAGGATTTCCGGGTCGGTGAATTCCGGCCGCGCGGCAAAGTCGTCCTCGTCGTACAAGCGCACGCAGATGCCGTCCTCCACGCGGCCGCAGCGCCCGGCGCGCTGGCGGGCCGCGGCCTGCGACACCTTTTCGATCTGCAGCAGCGTCGTCTTGTTGCGCAACGAATAGCGTTTGACGCGCGCCAGTCCCGCATCGATCACGTAGCGGATTCCAGGCACCGTGAGCGATGTTTCCGCGACATTGGTGGCGAGCACGATCCTGCGGCCGTTGCCGGGCGCGAAGATGCGCTGCTGGTCGGCCACCGATAGGCGCGCGAACAACGGCAGGATTTCGATCTGCGCGGCGTAGGGACGGCGGGCAAGCCCGCGACGCAGCAGGTCGCCGGTCTCCCTGATCTCGCGCTCCCCCGGCAGGAACACCAGGATGTCGCCCGGACCTTCGCGCCACAGGTCCTCCGCCGTGCCGACGATGGCCTCCTCCAGTTCCTCCTCGTCGTCGGACTCGTTCGCGAACACGGCGCCGCCCGCCCCGCCGCCCTTGCGCAACGGCCGGAAGCGCACGTCGACGGGAAACACGCGGCCGGAAACCTCGATGACCGGCGCCAACTTTCCGTCTCGACCGAAATGCCGCGCGAAGCGATCCGCGTCGAGCGTGGCGGACGTGACGATCACCTTCAAGTCGGGCCGCTTGGCGCAGAGCTGCTTCAGGTAGCCCAGCAGGAAATCGATGTTGAGGCTGCGTTCGTGCGCCTCGTCGACGATGATCGTGTCGTAGGCCTCGAGGTTCCGGTCGCCCTGCGTCTCGGCGAGCAGGATGCCGTCGGTCATCAGCTTGATGTACGCATCAGGGTGCGTCTGATCGGTGAAGCGCACCTTGTAGCCGACCGCCTCGCCCACCGGCTGCCCCAGCTCGTGCGCAATGCGCGTCGCCACGGCGCGCGCGGCGATCCGCCGCGGCTGCGTGTGACCGATGAGACCCTTCTCCCCGCGTCCCGCCGCCAGGCAGATCTTGGGCAGCTGCGTCGTCTTGCCCGAGCCCGTCTCGCCGCACACAATGACGATCTGATGTTCGCGGATCGCGCGCGCGATCTCATCGGCGCGCTGCGCGACCGGCAGGTCGGAGGGATACGAGATGGCGGGCTTGGCCGCAGCTCGCGCCGCGCATTTCGCGATCGAGCGTTCGAGGTCGGCGGCAAGGCGCGCCCATTCCGACCCGGCCACGCGCTGCACCCGCGCGCGGTCGATGCGCCGGGCGAGGCGCGCCGCGTCCCGGGCCATGGCCAGCGACAATCGGGCGAGGAGCGGGGCAGCTTGCGTGGCCATTGCAGGGTTATCATTATCCCTTGCGGGCGTCAGCGTGGCGCGTGCGTTTCCCATCTGGAGGTTCATCCGATGCATTCATCATTTGCCGGCCGGCCTGGCCGAAAGCTCCTGTCCGCCGTGGTGGCGGCTTTGCTCGCCGCCGCCGCGCTGGCAGCCGACGCCGCGACGCTGCGGTGGGCGGGCCGTGGCGACATGCAGACGACCGATCCGTATTCGCAGAACGAGAACCTCACCAACAACATCAACGTCCTGGTTTACGAGCCGCTGCTCTACCGGGACAAGAAGCTGGGTCTCGTGCCCGGACTCGCCGAATCCTGGACGCAGGTCAATCCGACCACGTGGCGCTTCAAGCTGCGCCCCGGGGTCAAGTTCCACGACGGCACGCCCTTCACGGCCGACGACGTCGTGTTCAGCTTCGAGCGCGCGCGCGCCGACACGTCGCAGCTGCGGGTGTACGCGAACGCCTCGGGCATCCCCAAGAAGATCGACGACCTCACCGTCGAATTCACGACCAACGGGCCCAACCCGATCGAACTCGAGCACGTCCAGACCATCGGCATCATGAGCAAGGCCTGGTGCGAGAAGAATCGCGCGACCAAGCCGCAGAACTTCACGCAGAAGGAAGAGATGATCACCGCGCGCCAGGCTAATGGCTCCGGCCCTTATTCGCTGAAATCGCGCGAGCCCGACGTCAAGACGGTGCTGGTCAAGAATCCCAACTGGTGGGGCATCAAGGCCGGCAGGTGGGAAGGCAACGCCGACGAAGTGATCT
Organism: uncultured beta proteobacterium; assembly: GCA_963782625.1. GTDB lineage: Bacteria > Pseudomonadota > Gammaproteobacteria > Burkholderiales > Casimicrobiaceae > VBCG01. The sequence continues at coordinate 199,785 of CAWAKN010000013.1, forward strand.
ACACGCCGATCGTGTCGGACGGAACGCGCGTCGCCGCGCTCATTTCCGGCGAAGTGGACCTGGTCAACGATCCGCCGCCGCAGGACGTGCCGCGCCTTACCCAGACGCCGGGGATCAAGGTCCTCGAAGGCACTGAGAACCGCATCGTGTTCATCGGCATGGACCAGTTCCGCGACGAATTGCTGTACTCGAACGTCAAGGGCAAGAACCCGCTCAAGGACAAACGCGTCCGCGAGGCCCTGTACTACGCGGTCGACATCGAGGCGATCAAGAAGAACACGATGCGCGGACTGTCGGCGCCGTCGGGCGCAATGCTGCCGTCGACGCTGCAGACGACGCCCGATGTCGAGAAACGGCTGCCGTTCGACCGCGAGCGCGCGAAGAAGCTGCTGGCGGAGGCCGGCTATCCGAACGGCTTCGAAGTCACGCTCGACTGCCCGAACAACCGCTACATCAACGACGAGAAGATCTGCCAGGCGCTGGCGGCGATGTGGTCGCAGATCGGCGTGAACACCAAGGTCAACACGATGCCGCGCGCGGTCTATTTCCCGAAACTGGAGAAGAACGACACGAGCATGTACATGCTGGGCTGGGGCGGCGGCACGACCGACGCGATCTTCATCCTGCAACCGGTGCTCGCGACCAAGGACGGCAAGGGCGACGGCGACTACAACTACGGGCGATACACGAACCCCAAGCTCGACGAGTTGCTGGCGAAGATCAAGGTCAACGTGAACGCGGACCAGCGCCTGGGTGAGATCCACGCGGCGCTGCTGGCACACAACGCGGAAACCAACCACATTCCGCTGCACCGGCAGGTGATTCCGTGGGCGGCGCGAGCCAACGTCACGGCCGTGCATCGGGCCGACAACCAGGTCATGCCCTATTGGGTGACGGTGCAATAAGGTCAGGGCTGGGTCGCGGCTGGCAGCGGCTGGGCGATGTAGCGCGTCACAGCCCAGGTCACTGCCACCGTGACCGCCGCGCCAGTGGCAAACAGCCCCCACGCGGCGGCGCCGCCGTCGAGCGCCGCGTGGTGCGCGGCATCGAGCACCATCCCTGTCGCCAGGAACGAGGGAACGGCGCGCAGGTCGTAGCGCAGCACCCACCACAGCAGCACAAAGCTCACCAGTCCCCTGACCACGCCCCGCAGCAGTGCGCCTTCCGGTTCACCGCCGCCGGCCAGCGCGACCGCGCAGGAAACGAAAACCAGCAGTAGCGCGGCCATCCACGGCCGGTGGCTCCAGCCGCGCGTGCCACGATCGAGCAAATAGAGAATGAAAAGCGCCACGCCGCTCGCGCCCGCGAGTTCGATCGGATCGACCAGCGCACCGGCGACAGGCGACGCCAGCGATGCCAGCCTGAGTGCGGGCCACAGGGGTGCGGTCCGCGGCGCCAACGCGGCGGAAACCGCCGCCAGGCCCGCCACGGCCAGGGCGACCGCGACACCGACGGCCCAGGCCGGCAGCCTTGTCGCCAGTGGCGTCGGAAGCGTCGAGCGCGCATACCATGCTCCGACGCCAGCCAGAAGCGCCGTGAGCCCTGCCGTCAGCAGCGCGACAAACAGGCCGCCGGCAATCGTCGTGGCGAGCTGGGATGCCACCGGCTCCGCGGTGCGCAGCTGCATTGCGATCTCCGGCCACGAGTTCGCCATGTCGATGACCGCAACGACCAAGGTCAGTACACCGACGACGAACAGCGCGCGCTTGTCGCAATGGCCATGGTTCCAGCTGATGACCGCGAAGACCAGCGCGGCCAATGCGCCCAGCACCGTGGCGAACAAGCCGCCGTACTTGACGACCTGAAGGCGATTGTCGCGCTCGGTTTCGGCGCGCTGCCAGTTTTCCGGGACGAAAACGGAGCGGCCGGCGGACGCTGCCTCGTCGCCCGCCAGCATCACCTGGATGCGCGCCTCGCCGTCCTTGCCTACGAAGACTTTCGGGTCAGCGAAGACGATCGTCCAGTCGCTGCGCGCGTCGCGCTTCGTCATTTCAGCAGTGCGCAATTGCAGCTGCGAGCCATCCAGCCCGAACCGTTCGCGAACAATCCGCTGCGCAAGGTCCAGCGCGGCATCGCGCGTCAGGTTTGCGCCCGGCGTTCCTTCCGGCAAGCGGTGCCGGACCTGGCGAACTTCACCATTGCCGATCACGGTGATGCGCCATTCCTCGGTCCGTTCCACGACGTCGCCGTCGAATCGCGCAAAGCGCACGTCCCACATCGGCGGCGCGAGTGCGTTGCCGGCGAGAGCGCGATAGGCGTCCGGACCTGCCTCGCGCCATACAAAGCGTTGCGCAAGACTCTGGCCCAACTCTCCGCCGCCGGCGCGAATGTCGGAGAAGCGTCGCCATCCCGCTCCCAGCACAACGCCTCTTTCCCGCAGCGCGGCGACGGCGGTGGCCTCGGCGCCTGCGCGACCTACAGCCAGGGTTGGTACATCGGCACCGAATGGCGTGCACGCAAGCCACGCCGCCAATCCTGCCAATCCCAGCACGGGAAGCGCGCGCTGCAGTTTGCCGGCGCGCATGCCGACGGTCTCCGCGCGAATCCGTTCGACTGCGCGGAGCGCCACTGCGGCCGACGGCTGCCACGCACGGTTCCACAACGCTGCGGGGAGTTCGCTCCACGCGCCCCACTGCACGCGCCGGATGCCGACGACTGCAAGCGGGACGGCCGCGGCCGCGATCACGAGCGCGCGCTGCACCCATGCGCCCGGCGCGTCGACGAGGAACAGCGGGATCGAGAACAGCGACAGGTCGAATAGCGCATGCAGCAGGATCGTCGGCAGCAACCCGAAGCGGAGGTAGATCAACGCCCACAGCGTCGCGGGCAACAGGAGTTCAACCAGCCGCGAGAAAGCGGGAAGGCCGGGATAGTTGGCATGGGCGCCCGCGAACACCACCGCCTGCAGGACCACGGCGAATCCGATCCAGTGCGCGCGCTGTCCGAAATGCGCTCCAAGCAGCGCGGCGAGGGCCAGCGGTATCGCGCGGAACGCGCACTCCTCCATGAATCCCGCCTGCAAAGATATGGCGATCGGTGCCAGCGCCGGCACGAACGAGGAAAGCACGTTGGGATCGGTGAGCGACTCGGAGGGCTGCCACCAGCCCAACCACCGGTTGGTCACGAAGTAGAATGCTGAGATCAGCGCCAGTTCGAGCGGCACGAACAGGTAGCCACCCACGGTCCTTCCGGCGACCTGCGTCGTCGCGCCCGCTTCGCGCGACCACACGCGCCATAATTGGGGATGGTCCGGGAATGCGCGTCGCGACAGGCTCTCCGCCGCCATGAACACGAGGCCGTAGCCAAGCGTGCCGGCGACGAGCGCCAGCATCGCCATGCCGATCTGCTGGACCCAGAAGTTCGCCACCGTTTCCGCGGTATCGAAGCCGAACCACGCGGCGGGCGCCGACGCAAGCACCGTCAACGCCATCAGGCCGCCGACGACGGCGCCCGCCGCCATAGCCGGCCGCCACAAGAGCCAGCGAAGGCGCAGGAGCCAGAGCACAGCAATGATGCAGCCGCCAATGCCGTACAGCGCGCCCGCAGCGAGGCTGGCGAAATTGGCGATGGTGTTGTTGGCGCTGCGCAGTTCCTGGAAGCTGCGTTCGAATTTCTCCGGCACGTGCACAAAGGGAGCAACGCCGGTCAATTCATCGCCGGTGACGGTGACCCGCAGGCGGATGCTGGCGCCGGCGTATCGCTCATCGCGCTCGAAGACGAACTGGTGATCGACGCGGCCGGTGGGTCGCGTTTCCTGCGACTGCTCGAGCAGGTGGTAGGGGCCGAAATCGACGTGCCAGTCGTCCCGGGCCCGCGCGCGCGCGAAGTCCAGTGCGACCGCGGCGTCGAGCGCCTTCGCGCCCCCCTCGCGGAGGTAGGTTTCCGGCACGCGCCGCGCAAATCCCTGGAGCGCGCCGTCGGGACGGAACCGCACCACCGCTTCCTCGACGACGCCGGGCTTGAACAGGCGCACTTCCCACCAGTACGGTGCATAGACGGTCCCCTCGACTATCTGCGCGAACGCCTGCTTGCCTCCGCCTTCCAGTTCGATGTAGTTCTGCGCACCCTGGTCGTTGCGGAAACGCGCCGCAGTGCGCGGAGCATCGAAGGCGACGAGGTTGCGTTCCTTCGCCAATCCCAGTGCCTTGGACACGGCGTCATTTCGTGAAAGTTTGATGTCCAGGTTGACCAGCGGAATCGCCAGCGGGAACAGCCGCCACGCGAGCACCAGGCACATCGCGGCGAGGCAGCCGTAGGCGATCCAGAATGCAGGCCTGCGCGTGGGTCGATACATGAGGCCGGTCATGTCTGGCGAATCTCGATGACTCCCTCGGACGCGAGGCGCGCAACGGTGGCGTCATCCAGCGCGAGCCGTTCGCGTAATACTTGCAGCGTGTGCTGGGCAAGCAGCGGCGGCGGCCTTTCAGCGCCAGGCGGCGTTGCCGACATCCTGACCGGCACGTTCACCTGCGGAACGCTGCCGGCAAGCGGATGCGGCAGGTCGAGTTTCATGCCGCGCGCCAGCAACTGCGGGTCCGCGAACACCGCGTCGAGCTTGTTGATCGGGCCGCACGGCACGCCAACCTCTTCCAGCGCGGCGAGCCACTCGTGCTGCGTGCGCGTGGCGATGGCGCCGGCGACAAGCGGCACGAGCGCTTCGCGATTCCGGACGCGATCCACATTCCGCGCGAAGCGTTCGTCGCGTGCCCATTCCGGACGGCCGGCAACGGCGCAAAATTTCGCGAACTGGCTGTCGTTGCCGACGGCGAGGATCAAATGCCCGTCCGCGCACGCAAACACCTGGTAAGGCACGATGTTCTGGTGCGCGTTTCCCGCGCGGCCCGGCGGCGTGCCCGCCACCAGATGGTTCATTCCCATCACCGCCATCATGGCCACGGCGGAATCGAGCAACGCCAGGTCGATGTGCTGGCCTTCACCCGTGCGGTCGCGATGCTGGAGCGCCGCCAGGATCGCCACGGCCGCATACATGCCGGTCATCAGGTCGGTGATCGCCACACCCGCTTTTTGCGGGCCGCCGCCCGGCAGGTCGTCGCGTTCGCCGGTGACGCTCATGAAGCCGCTCATGCCCTGGATGATGAAATCGTAGCCGGCGCGATCCGCGTACGGCCCGTCCTGGCCGAATCCAGTGATCGATGCGTAGACCAGGCGCGGGTTGAGCGCCGCCACGCTCGCGTAGTCGAGGCCGTACTTGGCGAGGCCGCCGACCTTGAAGTTCTCCACCAGCACATCGGCCTGCAGCGCGAGGTCGCGCACGATGCGCTGGCCATCGGGCTTGGTGAAATCGACGGCGACCGACAATTTGCCGCGATTGCACGCGAGGTAATACGCCGCCTCCGACGTGTCACGGCCCGATGCATCCTTGAGGAAAGGCGGACCCCACGCGCGCGTATCGTCGCCGCTTCCCGGCCGCTCGATCTTGATGACAGTCGCGCCCAGGTCCGCGAGCAGTTGCGTGCACCATGGGCCGGCGAGCACGCGCGACAGGTCGAGAACGGTGAGGTGGGAGAGCGGACCCGCGGTATGGGCCCCCACGCTCGCTGAAGGACGTTGCTCGCTGCCCCCGAGGGGGTGCTGTTCGCGGCTCGGGACGGCCCGTCGCCGCTCACCCCTCAGGCAGCCTTCAGGGCGACAAGGACCTCGTCCAGCATCTTCTTCGCATCGCCGAACAACATCCGGTTGTTGTCCTTGTAGAACAGCGGATTGTCCACGCCGGCGTATCCCGATGCCATGCTGCGCTTCATGACGATGGAGTGCTTGGCCTTCCAGACTTCGAGCACCGGCATGCCGGCGATCGGGCTGGTCGGGTCGTCCTGCGCCGCCGGGTTCACTATGTCGTTGGCGCCGATCACGATCGCAACGTCGGTGGCGGGGAAGTCGTCGTTCAACTCGTCCATCTCGAACACGATGTCGTACGGTACCTTGGCCTCAGCCAGCAGCACGTTCATGTGACCGGGCATGCGGCCGGCGACCGGGTGGATGCCAAAACGCACATTGATGCCCTTCGCCCGCAGCACCTGGGTAATGTCGTTCACCGTGTGCTGGGCCTGCGCTACGGCCATGCCGTAGCCGGGGACGATGATGACGTTCTTGGCGTCGCGCAGGAGTTCGGCCGTCTCCGCGGCCAGGATCGGGTTGACCTCGCCCGCGGGCTGCACGGCGCCCGCCGCGGCCGGCGAACTGCTGTCGGTGCCGAAGCCGCCGGCGATCACGGAGAGGAAGTGGCGGTTCATCGCCGCGCACATGATGTATGAAAGGATCGCGCCGCTCGAGCCGACCAGCGCGCCCGTCACGATCAGCAGGTCGTTGTTGAGCATGAATCCCGTCGCGGCCGCCGCCCAGCCGGAGTAGCTGTTGAGCATCGAGACGACGACCGGCATGTCGGCGCCGCCGATGGCCATCACCATGTGCACGCCAAACAGCAGCGCGACGACGGTCATGACGATCATCGGCGTCATCGCCTCGGCCACGCTGTGCGCGTTAATGAACGCGTAGCCGAAGTAGATGACCGCGAGCAGGCCCGCGAGGTTGAGCAAGTGCCGGCCGGGCAGCAGGACCGGTTTGCCCGTGATCCTGGCGGAGAGCTTGCCGAAGGCGATCACGGACCCGGAGAACGTGACCGCGCCGATCAGCACGCCCAGGTACATCTCGATCTCGTGGATCGTGTTCTCCGCGGGCGTCAGTCCGACCGACACCGCCGGATCGACGAAGTTGGCATAGCCCACCAGCATCGCCGCGAGGCCGACCATGCTGTGCATGAACGCGACCAGCTCGGGCATCTGCGTCATCTGGACCATGCGCGCAAGGTAGAGCCCGATCGCCGCGCCGACGACCATCGCGCCGATGATGTAGGGCAGTCCGGCGGTCGTCACCTGCACTCCGAAGATCGTGGCGACCACGGCGATCGCCATGCCGATCATTCCGTACAGGTTGCCGCGCCGCGAGGTTTCCTGGTTCGAGAGGCCACCCAGGCACAGGATGAAGAGGATCGTGGCTCCGATGTAGGAGACGGTCGAGAGGCTGGAGGTCATGTTCGCTTCCCCTTACTTGCGAAACATCTGCAGCATGCGCTGCGTGACCGCGAAGCCGCCGAACATGTTGATCGTGGCGAGCGCAATGGCGCCCACCGCCAGCCAGCGTATCCACTCCTCCGGGCGCGTAATGTCGGCGGAGATCTTCGACAGATCCGGCGCGATCTGCACCAGCGCGCCGATGGCGATGATGCTGCTGACCGCGTTGGTCACGCTCATCAGCGGCGTATGCAGCGCGGGCTTCACGTTCCACACCACCATGTAGCCGACGAAACAGGCCAGGATGAACACGGTGAAGTGACCGAGAAAGGATGGCGGCGCGAAGCGGCCGACGAGCAGGAAGAGCAGCGCGCCGACGCCGAAGATGACAGCCGTCTTGGTGCCGGCCATCGGACCACTCGCCTCGCCATGCCCCTTCGCCTTGGGGACGACCGCAGTGGGCTTGGCGACGGCCGGCGGCGCCGCGGGAATTTTCGGCGGCGGGGCCGGCCACGTGATGGTGCCGTCCTTGATGACGGTGAGGCCGCGGATCGCGTCGTCCTCCATGTTGACGTCGACCACACCGTCCTTGGTCTTGCACAATTCCTCGGTGAGCCGCAGCAGGTTGTTCGAGTACAGCGTCGACGACTGCCCGGCGAGGCGGCTCGCGAGGTCGGTATAGCCGACGATCGTGACGCCGTGCTTGACCACCGTCGTGCCGGGTTCGGTGAGTTCGCAGTTGCCGCCCTGTTCGGCCGCCATGTCGACGATGACGCTGCCGGGCTTCATGCTCTTCACCATGTCGGCGGTGATGAGCTTGGGCGCCGGCTTGCCCGGGATCAGCGCGGTGGTGATGATGATGTCCGACTCGCGCGCCTGCTTCGCGTACATCTCGCGCTGGGCCTTCTGGAAGCCTTCGCTCATCACCTTGGCGTAGCCGCCGCCGCCGGAGCCCTCTTCCTCGAAGTCGACTTTGACGAACTCGCCGCCGAGCGAAATCACCTGGTCGGCGACTTCGGCCCGGGTGTCGTTGGCACGCACGATCGCGCCCAGGTTCGCGGCGGTGCCGATCGCGGCAAGCCCCGCCACGCCCGCGCCCGCGATGAAGACCTTCGCCGGCGGAATCTTGCCGGCTGCGGTGATCTGGCCGTTGAAGAGGCGGCCGAAAGCATTGGCGGCCTCGATGACGGCGCGGTAGCCGCTGACGCCGGCCATCGAGGTGAGCGCGTCCATCTTCTGGGCCCGCGAGAGCTGGCGCGGCAGGCTGTCGATCGCGAGCACGGTTGCCTTTTTCGCGGCCAGCTGCTGCATCAGCTCGGGGTTCTGGGCCGGCCAGATGAAGTCGATCAACATGCCGCCCTCGCGAAGCAGCCCAACTTCCTCCGGGCTCGGCGGACGCACCTTGAAGACGATGTCCGATTTGGTCCAAAGCTCGGCCGCCGTGGGCACGACCTCGGCGCCCGCGGCGCGGTAGGCGTCGTCGGTGAAGTTGGCGGCCTCTCCCGCACCCGACTGGACGGCGACGCGGAAGCCCAGCTTGATCAGCTTCTCGACGACCTCCGGCACGGTGGCCACGCGCTTCTCGCCCGGGAAGACTTCCCTGGGCACTCCGATCAGCAATGACATTCCTGTCTCCCTCGCTACGTGCGCCGGCCGCAACCGCACCGCTGCGGCGCGTCCGGATCGTTGTTCTGGTGGTGGCGTGGATGCATCGGTGGCACTACCGCGTCAGATCTGCGCAGCGATCGCGCGGCCCAGGTCCGTCGTGGTCGCGCGGCCGCCGAGATCGGGCGTTTTCGGCGCGTCCTTGTCCGCGAGCACGCGTTCGATGGCCCCGACGACCGCCTTTGCCGCGTCTTTGTGTCCCAGGAAGTCTAGCATCAGCGCCCCCGACCAGATCTGGCCGATCGGGTTGGCGATGCCTTTGCCCGCGATGTCCGGCGCCGAGCCATGCACGGGCTCGAACAGCGACGGAAAGTCGCGCTCTGGGTTGAGGTTCGCCGACGGCGCGATGCCGATGGTGCCGCACACGGCGGGACCAAGATCGGACAGGATGTCGCCAAAGAGATTGGAGCCAACCACGACGTCGAAGCGCTCGGGGCGCTGTACGAAGTGCGCGCTCAGAATGTCGATGTGGAACGCGTCGGTGCGGATGTCCGGGTAGGCTACCTTCATTTGCGTTGAACCGCTCGTCCCAGTACGGCATCGTGATCGAGATGCCGTTCGACTTGGTCGCCGAGGTCACGTGTTTAGCGGCCCTCGTGCGCGCCAGCTCGAACGCGTATTTCATGATCCGGTCCACGCCCTTGCGCGAGAACACCGTCTGCTGGAACACGATCTCGCGCTCGGTGCCCTCGAACATGCGACCGCCTACCGACGAGTACTCGCCTTCGGTATTTTCGCGCACTACGACAAAGTCGATGTCGCCGGGTTTCCGGTTGGCAAGCGGTGACGGGATGCCCGGCATCAGCTTGCAGGGGCGCATGTTCACGTACTGGTCGAAGCCGCGCCGGAACTGGATCAGCGAACCCCAGAGCGACACGTGATCCGGCACCGTCGCCGGCCAGCCGACCGCGCCGTAGAACATCGCCTCGAACCCGCGCAACTGATCGAACCAGTCGTCCGGCATCATCCGGCCGTGTTTGGCGTAGTAGTCGCAGCTCCAGTCGAAGTGCGTGAACGCGAAGTCGATCGAGAATTTGCGCGCGACGGCTTCCAGCACGCGCAGGCCCTCCGGAACGACCTCCTTGCCGATGCCGTCGCCGGGCATCACGGCTACACGGTGCTTCGCCATTCGCGCCTCCAGGAAACCGGCAAATTCTATCAGCAGGCCGGCCGACTCAGACGAATGACCGATGGGCGCAACCGGCCGGCATTTTGTAACATCGGCGTCGATGACAGAACCGGTTTCGCCTTGAGGAGGTTCCGATGAGCGAGCGCAACTACTGGATCGGTGTCGTTTCCCGCGACCACGTCGCCATCGGCGTCAACGGCGGCTTCATGCAATTGAACCATGGCAAGGCCGGGCCACTCGAGCGCATGCGCGCCGGCGACGGCTTTGCGTTCTACTCGCCACGCGTGTCTTATCCCGATGGTGCGCCGCTGCAGGCTTTCACCGCACTCGGGCGCATCCGCGACGGCACCGTGTTCCAGGCGGGGTCAGGCGAAATCCGCGACGCGGATCTCATGGCGGACCCGGCCGCCTTCCGGCCGTTTCGCCTCGCGGTCGACTATCTGCCGGTGCAGGACGCTCCGATCAAGCCACTGATCGAGGCGCTCTCGTTCATCCGCAGCAAGACCCACTGGGGCGCGGCGTTCCGCTTCGGATACCTGCGGATACCCGAGGCGGACTTTGCGCGTATTGCCGCCGCCATGGGTCGCGACTTCGCCGTGGACTTCCCCGCGGCGACCGTCGCCGCCTAGCGCACTCGACGCCGCGCGCCGCCTGCGCTATCTTCACCGCGTGTGCGACCAACGCGGTGAAAGCAACGATGGGCAGGATGGTGATTGCGCTGTTCCGGCCCAAGCCGGGCAAGTCCGAGGACCTGATGGCCTGCATGCGCGACCATCTGCCTGTGTTGCGAGCCCAGTCGCTCGCGACCAGCCGCCCTTCGGTCGTGCTGCGGGCCGCTGACGGAACGCTGCTGGAAATCTTCGAATGGGTGTCGCAGGCAGCGATCGACGCCGCGCACACCAACCCCGCCGTGCTCGCGCTGTGGGAACGCTACGCGGCCTGCTGCGATTACGTGACGCTCGGCGACCTCGCCGAGGCCGGTGTCATGTTCCCGGGATTTGAATTGGTCGAGACTTGACGGATCGCTCGCGTCATCGCCGCGCCGTCCTGTTCATGGTCGTCGCCGCGGTCTGCTGGTCTTCCGGCGGCATTCTCGTGCGCCAGCTGTCGATCACCAACACATGGGAAATCGTGTTCTGGCGGTCGCTGTTCATGGCGGCGTTCGTCAGTGGCGTCCTGCTCGTGATGCACGGCCGCCGCATGCCGCGCGCGGTGCGCGCCGTCGGCTGGCCGGGTGTCCTCTCCGGGTTGTTCCTTTCCGGCACGTTCTTCTTCTTCATCGCCTCGCTGACCCATACGACGGTCGCCAACACGTTCGTCCTCATGAGCGTGTCGCCGTTCCTGGCCGCAATTTCCGGCCGCCTGGTGCTGAAGGAGCCGGTGCCCACGCGCACATGGGTCGCCATGACGGTCGCTTTCGCGGGCATCGTCATCATGTTCGGCGATGCGATCGATTCCGGGCGCCTGCTCGGCAATCTGCTGGCGTTCGGCGTGTCGATCTGCTTTGCCGCGCAGCTCACGATGTTGCGCAAGTTCCACGCGACGGTCGACATGCTGCCGCAGGTGATGATCGCCGGCCTGTGGACGCTCGTCCCCGCGTTCCTGCTGGCCGGGGCCTTCGCCGCAACGCCGCGGGACCTCACCATTCTCGCGTTCATGGGCTGCGTCCAGCTCGGGACGGGATGCCTGCTGGCCACCGCCGCTTCGCGTACGCTGTCCGCGACGGAACTGGGGCTGCTGGCGCTGCTTGAGCCGATCATCGGACCGCTGTGGGTCTGGCTGCTGATGGGTGAGGATCCGGGCGGCAACGCGCTGCTGGGCGGGGTCATCGTGCTCGGCGCCGTCATCGCCAACGAGGCCTTCGCGGCGTGGCGCGGCCGCGATCCCGTGCTGCACGATCCCTCGCCCGGCCCATGAAATCCTTCGGGATTCGCGGCAAGGAAGGACGCCGCCCCCTTGATGCTGCCGGACTTCCCCGTCGCGTTCTACGCCGTCGCGATCTTCGCAGTGCTGATAACGGGCATCGCCAAAGGGGCGTTCGGCCAGGGCTCGGGCGGCATCGCCGTGCCGCTGATGGCCATGTTCATCGCACCCAACGAGGCCGCCGGCATCATGCTGCCGATACTCTGCGCGATGGATCTCTTCAGCGTCCACGCGTACCGTGGACAGTGGTCGCGCGCGCATCTCGCGATCCTGCTTCCGGGCGCGCTGGTCGGCATTGCGCTGGGCGCGATCGCCTTCGGCGCGCTGCCGGTGAACGGCGTCCGGCTGCTGCTGGGCCTCATCAGCGTGACGTTCGCGCTGAATCAATGGTTCAGCTTCACCGAGCGCATCGCGGCACGCCTGGCGGCCGAGCGCGGCCGTCCCGGCGCCGCCGCGGGCGCGTTCTGGGGCGCGTTGTCCGGGTTCACCAGCACGCTCGCGCACGCCGGCGGCCCGCCGTTTGCGATTTACATGCTCGGCCAGAAGGTTGACAAGACGCTGTTCGTCGCCACGTCCGCCATCTTTTTCCTCATCGTCAACTACATCAAGCTCGTTCCCTATTACTTCCTGGGGCAGTTGAACATCGGCAATCTCACGATGGCGCTTCTCTTCTCCCCGCTGGTGCCGATCGGCGTGTGGCTCGGCGTCTACCTGCACCGCACCGTTTCCCAGCGCACCTTTTTCAATGTGAGCTATTCGCTGCTGCTCGCCACCGGCGCCAAGCTCATCTGGGACGCCGTCGCGGGCAGCCATTGAGCGTCCCGGGCCGCATTGCGCTATCATGCGCGCCTATACCCTATAGGCCGCGCATCCATGAAGCAGACATTCCTGGATTTCGAGCAGCCGATCGCCGAACTGCAGCAGAAGATCGACGAGTTGCGGTTCGTGCACGAGGATTCCGCGGTCGACATTTCCGACGAGATCTCGCGGCTCAACAAGAAAAGCCAGCAGCTCACGAAGGACATCTACGGCAAGCTCACGTCGTGGCAGATCGCCCACGTCGCGCGCCACCCGCAGCGGCCGTACACGCAGGACTACATCGACGGCATGTTCAGCGGTTTCCGCGAGTTGCACGGCGATCGCGCCTACGCCGACGATCCCGCCATCATCGGCGGCCTCGCGCGTTTCAACGGCCAGCCGTGCATGGTGATCGGTCACCAGAAAGGGCGCGACACCAAGGAAAAGATCCATCGCAATTTCGGCATGCCGCGTCCGGAAGGCTATCGCAAGGCGCTGCGCCTCATGAAGCTCGCCGAGAAGTTCGGGCTGCCGCTGTTCACGTTCGTCGACACGCCAGGCGCGTATCCCGGGATCGGCGCCGAGGAGCGGGGACAGTCCGAAGCCATCGGTCGCAACCTCTACGAAATGGCGGGCCTGCGCATTCCGGTCATCTCCACGGTGATCGGCGAGGGCGGCTCTGGCGGCGCGCTGGCGATCGCCATCGGCGACATCACGTTGATGCTGCAGTACGCGACCTACTCGGTGATCTCGCCCGAGGGTTGCGCGTCGATTCTGTGGAAATCGGCCGACAACGCGGCTGAGGCGGCCGAAACACTGGGCATCACGTCCGCGCGCCTGAAGCAGTTGGGCCTCATCGACAAGGTCGTCACCGAGCCGCTGGGCGGCGCCCATCGCGATCACGCGGCGATGATGATCCCGCTCAAGAAGGCGCTGACGGACGCGCTCCGCCAGCTGCAGGAGCAGCCGATCGACACGATCCTCGAAGCGCGCGAGGACAAGATTCTGGCGTACGGAAAGTTCAAGGAAATCTCCGCGGGCTGACCGCCGCGCGGAAGTCCACGGCTCAACGCAGCGACCGTCGACGACCATGCGGCGCGAACCCGACGACGCAACTACGGTGGTCCAGGTCGCCGTGCGGCATTCCCTCGAGGCGGAGCTCCCCGCGGGCGCCCCGATTGCCGTCGCGCTTTCCGGCGGCCGCGATTCCGTCGTCCTGCTCGACGCGCTGGCGGCCGTAGCGCCGGCGCGCGGCCACGCGGTCATGGCTATCCATGTTCATCACGGCCTGTCGGCCAACGCGGACCGGTGGGCACAGGACTGCGTCGAGCGTTGCGGCACGCTGCGCATTGCCTGCGCAGTTCGCCGTGTCGACGTCGTCCGGAGGCCGCGCGCGAGCCTCGAGGCGCTGGCCCGCAGGGCGCGATACGATGCGCTTGCCGCCGCTGCGCGCGAGATGGGCGCTGCCGTCGTCGCCCTCGCGCATCATCGCAACGACCAGGCCGAAACGCTGCTGCTGCAACTGTTGCGCGGCAGCGGTCCGCACGGATTGGCGGCGATGCCCGCATTGCGTGAGGACGCCGACGGACTTGCCTGGTGGCGCCCACTGCTCGACGTGCCGCACGCGCGCATCGACGCGTACGCGATCGAGCGCAACCTGCGCTGGTGCGACGACGAAAGTAATGCCGACCACCGCCACGCGCGCAACGCCGTCCGCCATTCCGTGCTGCCGGCGCTATTGCAGATCGCGCCCAGCGCAGACGCCACGCTCGCTCGCGCGGCCGCGCACCAGGCCGACGCCGCGCGCCTGCTCGACGAACTGGCCCGGCAGGACGCGCATGGCGCACTCGACGGAGAAACATTGCAGTGTGCGGTCTTCGACAAGCTCTCCCCGCACCGCGCGCGTAACCTGCTCCGCTGGTACCTTCGCGACCAGGGCCTCCCCGCGCCGTCGACCACCCGCCTGGCGGCGATGCTGGACCAGTTGCGCGGCGCCCGCGGCGACGCGGTCATCCGGCTCGCGCACGCGGGCGTCGAGATTGGCGTGCATCAGGGCCGGATCGTTCTGCATGCCGTGCCGCCAACGAGCTTCGACCTGCGCTGGCGCGGCGAGCCGGAACTCGCGTTACCGCACGGGACGCTCGAATTCGGTCATGCCGACGGCGCCGGCATCGACCTCGCGCGATTCGCCGGCGAGGTGCGGGTGCGCTCCCGCGCCGGTGGCGAACGTTTCCAGGTCGCGTCCGACCGGCCCCGCCGCGCGCTGAAATCGGTGTTGCGGGAGGCCGGGATTCCGCCCTGGGAGCGTGGCGGACTGCCACTGGTCTTCTGCGGCGACGCACTGGCCGCGGTGGCCGGACTGGGAATCGACGCCGCTGCACGCGCGGCGCCTGGCCAACCTGGTCTGACGGTCGTCTGGCATCCAAGGTGGGTTTGATCCAGCGCAACAACCCAGGTCCACTTGCCGTTGACAAATCAGGCGGCGACTCGGCCTAATTCGTCGGACACGGGCGCGCCAAGCACGCTGCTCATGGTTTTGTGCATCAATCCGGAGGAAACATGAAATTCTCGAACGTCGCCCTCGCGACCGCCGTTGCCTTCACCGCGCTCGCAGTCGCTGCCGGTCCCGCCTACGCGCAGCAGCCCACTATCATCAAGTTCAGCCACGTCGTCGCCAACGACACGCCGAAGGGCAAGGGCGCCGAATATTTCAAGAAGCTTGCCGAGGAACGCACGAAAGGCAAGGTCAAGGTCGAGGTGTACCCGAACAGCCAGCTGTACAAGGACGGCGAGGAAATGGAGGCGCTGCAATTGGGATCGGTACAGATGCTCGCCCCGTCGCTCGCCAAGTTCGGGCCGCTTGGCGTCCGCGAATTCGAAGTCTTCGACCTGCCGTACATCTTCGACAACTACGACGAGTTGCACAAGGTCACCGAAGGGCCGATCGGGAAGTCCCTGTTTCAGAAACTGGAAAGCAAAGGCATCGTCGGCCTGGCGTATTGGGACAACGGCTTCAAGGACATGAGCGCGAACAAGGCCCTGAAGTCGCCCGCCGACGTCAAGGGCCTCAAGATGCGCATCCAGTCGTCGAACGTGCTCGAAGCCGAGATGCGCGCGATCGGAGCCATTCCGCAGAAGATGGCGTTCTCCGAGGTGTACCAGGGGCTGCAGACGGGCGTCGTGGATGGCACCGAGAACCCGCCGTCCAATTTCTACACGCAGAAGTTCTACGAAGTGCAAAAATTCAACACGCTGACCAACCACGGCTACCTGGGCTACGCGGTGATCGTGAACAAGAAGTTCTGGGACGGTCTGCCGGCCGACGTTCGCGCCGCGCTCGAAAGCGCGATGAAGGACGCGACCAAGTACGCCAACGACATCGCGAAAAAGGAAAACGAGGACTCGACGGAGGCCGTGCGCAAGTCGGGCAAGACGCAGGTTCTGACGCTGACTCCGGCTGAAAAGGCCGTGTGGAAGAAGGCGATGATCCCTGTACACAAGGAGCAGGAAAGCCGAATCGGCAAGGACCTCATCCAGTCGGTGTACAAGGAAACCGGCTTCACACCCTGAACCGGGCGCGCCAGCGACACGCCACCACGCCACTGCAGCGCCGCCACGGCCGCGGTGGCGTTTTCACATCCGGAGCAGCGCCGCCAGGCGCGATGAAGGGGACCGCCGATGCTGAAGTTCCTGGACCACCTCGAGGAGTGGCTGATCGCCTTCCTCATCGGCGCGGCGACGCTGCTGATATTCGTCGCGGTTGTCCACCGGTACGCGGCCGGCCTGCCGATCCCCCATGTGCAGGACTGGTTGCTCGCAATCAACCTGTCGTGGGCGCAGGAGCTTTGCATCTACATGTTCATCTGGATGGCCAAGTTCGGCGCCGCGTATGGCGTCCGTACCGGCATTCACGTCGGCGTCGACGTGCTGATCAACGCCCTCCCGCCTGCGACGCGGCGCAAGTACGTATTGTTCGGATTGCTTTCCGGTGCGCTGTTCACGTCCGTTGTCGGCACGCTCGGCGCCAACTACGTCTGGCAGATCGGGCACACGGACCAGGTGTCGGCGGACCTGGAATTGCCGCTGTGGATCGTCTACCTGTGCATTCCCTGCGGGTCGTTCCTCATGTGCTTCCGGTTCCTGCAGGTCGCCTGGCATTTCGCGAAGACCGGTGAACTGCCCAAGCACGACCACGCGCACGTCGAGGGCGTCGAAGACATCAACCCGTACAACTTGGCCGACAACCTGCATCCGGCCGAAGCTCCGGTCGGAGGTCGGCGATGAGCCCGGCCCTGCGGTTCTGGTCGACGCTGCCACCGATCATGGTGGTGGTGCCGCTGGCGCTCTTCTTCGTCGGCCTGCACCTGCCCACGCCGCTCATCATCTTCCTGCTGCTGTTCGGCCTGATGCTGACCGGCATGCCGATCTCGATTTCGCTCGGCCTCACGGTGCTGACCTACCTTTTCCTGATGACGCAGGTCCCGGTCACGGCCGTCGCGCTGAAGCTCTTCACCGGCATCGAGAAGTTCGAGATCATGGCGATCCCGTTCTTTATCCTCGCCGGCAATTTCCTCACCCACGGCGGCGTGGCACGGCGGATGATCAACTTCGCCACGGCGATGGTCGGGCACTGGCACGGCGGCCTGGCGCTGGCCGGCGTCATGGCCTGCGCGCTGTTCGCCGCCGTGTCCGGGTCCTCGCCGGCGACCGTGGTGGCGATCGGCTCGATCATCCTGCCCGCCATGGTCAAGCAGGGATTCCCCAAGTCGTTCGGTGCCGGCGTCATCACCACGTCAGGAGCGCTCGGCATCCTGATTCCGCCGTCGATCGTGATGGTGATGTACTCGGTCGCGACCAACACGTCGGTGGGCCAGCTGTTCATGGCCGGCGTCATCCCTGGAATCGTCCTCGCGACGATGCTTGGACTCACGACGTGGCACCTGGCGCGCAAGAACAACTACCCGCGCCTGCCCAAGGCGAGCTGGGCCGAGCGCTGGCGCACGTTCCGCCAGAGCGTGTGGGGCTTGCTTCTCATCATCATCGTCATCGGCGGCATCTATACGGGCCTGTTCACGCCCACCGAAGCCGCCGCGATGAGCGCCGTCTACGCATTCGTCATAGCGGTCTTCGTCTACAAGGACATGACGCTGCTGAAGGTGCCGAAGGTGCTGCTGGACTCGGCCAACATGAGCGCGATGCTGCTGTACATCATCACCAACGCGGTGCTGTTCTCGTTCCTGATGACGTCCGAGCAGATTCCGCAGCTGATGGCGGCGTGGATGCTCGAAAAGGGATTGGGCGTGGTGGCGTTCCTGCTTTTCGTGAACATCCTGCTGCTGCTCGCCGGAAACGTGATGGAACCCTCGTCGATCGTGCTGATCATGGCGCCCATCCTGTTCCCTGTCGCCATGAAGCTGGGCATCGACCCGGTGCATTTCGGCATCATGATGGTCGTGAACATGGAAGTCGGCATGTGCCATCCGCCGGTCGGCCTCAACCTCTATGTGGCGTCCGGTATCACCAAGATGGGCATTACCGAGCTGACCGTCGCGGTGTGGCCGTGGCTGCTGACGATGCTGGTGTTCCTGGTCATCGTCACCTATTGGCCAACCATGTCGCTGTGGCTGCCGCAGACGCTCGGCATGATGCGCTAGCCCGTCCGAAGTCCCGCTTTTGCCGGACCCGCGCGACCGCCGCGTCCGGCCATCAACCGCCCTGCTTCCAGCCGGCGTGCCGGCATGTCGTGCCACCCCGGCCGACATGCTATAATTTTGAATTCATTCGCTTTTATCCATTTTTTGCCTGTTGGAGCCTCATTCATGGCGGTTGAACGCACGCTTTCCATCATCAAGCCTGACGCAGTTGCACAAAACGCGATTGGTGAAATTCTTTCCCGTTTCGAGAAATCCGGCCTCAGAATCGCGGCCGCGCGGATGGCCTGGCTGTCCCGCGCCGAAGCGGAAGGGTTCTACGCCGTCCACCGCGAACGGCCGTTTTTCAAGGCTCTCGTCGATTTCATGGTCTCCGGCCCGGTGATGATCCAGGTGCTCGAAGGCGAAAACGCCATCGCGAAGAACCGCGAGCTGATGGGCGCGACGGACCCCAAGAAGGCCGCCGCCGGCACGATCCGCGCCGACTTTGCCAAATCGATCGACGCCAACGCGGTTCACGGCTCCGACGCGCCGGAGACGGCCGCCGTGGAAGTCGCCTATTTCTTTCCCGCGCTGGCGGTCTACAGCCGCTAGGACGAAAATCCCGAATCCGCAATGACCAACCTGCTCGACCTCGACCCCGCCGGCCTCGCGACGTTCTTTGCCGAACGCGGCGAGAAGCCGTTTCGCGCCAAGCAGGTCGCGCACTGGATCCACCAGCGCTTCGTCGACGACGTCGGCGCGATGACGGATCTCGCCAAGCCGCTGCGCGAATCCCTCGCCGCCGATTCGGTCGTGCGCGCGCCGGCAGTCATCCGCGACACGACGGCGCCGGACGGCACGCGCAAGTGGCTGCTCGATGCGGGCAGCGGCAACGCCGTGGAATCGGTGTACATCCCGGAAGACGACCGCGGCACGCTGTGCATTTCATCGCAGGCGGGCTGCGCGCTCGATTGCGCATTCTGCTCCACCGGCAAGCAGGGCTTCAACCGCAACCTCACGACGGGTGAGATCATCGGGCAGTTGTGGCACGCCAACCGCGCGCTGCTGGCCGATGGGGTGACCGCTCCGTGGATCGAGCATGGCCGCCCGCCGATCACCAACGTCGTGATGATGGGCATGGGCGAGCCGCTCGCCAATTTCGACAACGTCGTGCCCGCACTGCGTCTCATGCTGGACGACAACGCATACGGACTGTCGCGCCGACGCGTGACGCTTTCGACCTCCGGGCTGGTGCCGCTCATCGACCGGTTGCGCGACGAATGTCCGGTGGCGCTCGCCGTTTCGCTGCACGCGCCCGACAACGCACTGCGCGACCGGCTGGTGCCGATCAACCGCACCTATCCGCTGGCCGAGCTGATGGTCGCCTGCGTCCGTTACCTGGAGCGCGCGCCGCGGGACTTCGTCACCTTCGAGTACGTCATGCTGGACGGCGTCAACGACAGCGATTCGCACGCGCATGCGCTGCTCGACCTCGTGCGCAAGGTGCCGTGCAAGTTCAACTTGATCCCGTTCAACCCGTTCCCTGGAACCGAATTCCGGACCAGCCCGCGCGATCGTATCGTGGCGTTCCAGTCGCTGCTGATCGACGGCGGCCAGGTCACGACCATCCGCAAGACCCGCGGCGAAGGCATCGACGCCGCATGCGGCCAGTTGGCGGGCCAGGTGCAGGACCGAACCAAGCGCAGGCTGTCGACGCGCGTCGTTTCCGCGCCGGCCGCCTGAATCCCATCGCGAGGGAAAACACTTTGATGCGTCCGCTTTCCTGGCTGATTGCGTTGCTTGCCGCGCTGGTGCTGGCGGCAGGTTGCTCGACGACGAGCACCACGCCGCCTCCCACCGCAGTGGCCCCGACACCGCCGCCCCCGCCTCCGCCCATCAAGGAAGCGCCGCTGCCCGTGCGCGCCAACCTGCGTGCGGAGCTCGCCGCGGGTTACTACGAGCGCGGCCAGATGGATATCGCGCTGCAGGAACTCGCCGAGGCGGTGAAACTCGACCCGACCAATCCGAAGATCTACAACGTCTACGGCCTGGTCTACGCGACCCTCGGGCAGGACACTGACGCGGCGCGGAATTTCCGCAAGGCGCTCGAATTGGCGCCGAACGATTCCGAATTCCGGCAGAACTGGGGCTGGTACTTGTGCACGCATGCCCAAGCCAGGGAGTCGATTCCAGAGTTCGAGCGGGCGGTAAGCAACCCGCTGTACAAGACGCCTGAGATCGCGCTGATCAACGCGGGGCGCTGCGCCGGCTCGCTGGGCGAGAGCAAGCAGGCGGAAGCGTTTTTCCGCCGCGCGCTCGTCGTATCGCCGAACAATCCGGAGGCATCGCTGAGCCTGGCGCAACTGACGTACAAGGAAGGGCGTCTGCCCGAAGCGCGCGCGCTGATGAAGCCCGTGATGCAGCAGACTAACCCGCAGCCCGAAGCGCTTGCGCTCGGCGCGTGCATCGAGCGCAAGATGGGCGATCGCAGCGCGGAGGCCTCGTATATTTCGCAGCTGCGCAACCGGTACCCGGATTCCGCCGAGGCCAAGTTCATCGCAACCGGGGCCTGCGAGTGACGGAAGGCACTGACCCGCTGGTCGAGGAGGCTCAGCCGGATGCCGCGCTTCCGGCGGGTGAGCTTCTACGCACGGGCCGCGAGGCCGCCGGACTCTCCATTGCCGCCGTTGCCCAGCAATTGAAATTGGCCCCGCGCCAGGTCACGGCGCTTGAGGAGAGCGATTTCGCTGGTCTTCCCGGCCGCACTTTCGTGCGCGGCTTCGTGCGCAATTACGCGCGCCTGCTGCGCCTCGATCCGAACGTCGTGCTGAACGCGCTGCCGGAAGCGATCGCGCCCGCGACAAACGGCTATCCGTCGCTGGCGCCATCTCCACGTCCGATGGGCGAGTTGCCCGCCGAAGCGCATGCTCGGCCGAGCGCCGCGCGCTGGGCCATTCCCGTGGCGCTGGTCGCCGTCGTCACCGTGGCTGCCGTGTACGAGATTGCGCGGCCGCCGGCCGAGCAGCCCCGTTCGTCCAGCGTCGACAAGCCCGCACCGGCGGTTTTGACCCCGCCGATTCCCGACACAGCGCCCGGCAGTGCACGGACGGAACTGCCCAATCCGCTTGCCGGCGCCGTCGACAAGGCGGCCGCGGTTCCGGAAAACGCTGTCGGCAAGAACGAGGACGCGCCGGCGGTTTCGACCTTGCCGGCGCCGGACGTCACCAATGCGCCGATCGTCTTCACGTTCCACGGCAGGTCCTGGGTCGAAGTACGCGACGCCACCGGCGCGCTCATCCTGTCCGTCACCGACAACGCCGGCGGCACGCAGGCAGTCACCGGGCGCGCGCCGTTCGACGTGGTGCTCGGCAATGCCGCCGCAGTCGACGTCTCCTGGCTGGGCAAGTCCTTCGACACGGCGCCGTTCACGCGGCAGAACGTCGCCAAATTCACGCTCAAGTAGCCTCCATGCAGCCTCTCATCCCGCGCCGAACTTCGCGCCAGGTCGACATCGCAGGCATCCGCGTCGGCGGTGGCGCGCCCATCGTCATCCAGTCGATGACGAACACCGACACCGCGAACGCGGCGGCGACGGTGGCGCAGGTCATAGCGCTGGCGGACGCGGGTTCCGAACTGGTGCGGATCACCGTCAACTCGGCAGAAGCGGCCGCGGCGGTCGGCGCGATTCGCGCGCAGCTCGATGCCGCGGGGTGCACCGTTCCGCTGGTGGGCGATTTCCATTTCAACGGCCACAAGCTGCTGACCGATTATCCGGACTGTGCGCGCGCGCTGGCCAAGTACCGCATCAATCCGGGCAATGTCGGCAAGGGCAGCAAGCGCGACCCGCAGTTCGTCGTGATGATCGAGAAAGCCATCGAGTACGACAAGCCGGTTCGCATCGGCGTCAATTGGGGCAGCCTCGACGCCGATCTGCTGGCGCGCATGATGGACGAGAACGGGAAACTGAGTGCGCAGGGCCGCGAGCCCCAATCCGCCGATGCGGTGATGCGCGAGGCGCTCATCACGTCGGCCATCGACAGCGCGCAGCGCGCCGAGGAACTCGGGCTGCCCGGGGACCGCATCATCCTGTCGTGCAAGGTTTCCGCCGTGCAGGACCTGGTCGCCGTCTACAGCGAACTCGCGCGCCGCTGCGACTACCCGCTGCACCTCGGCCTCACCGAGGCCGGCATGGGCAGCAAGGGCATCGTTGCCTCCACGGCGGCCATGGCCGTCCTGCTGCAACAGGGCATCGGCGACACGATCCGCGTTTCGCTGACCCCCGAGCCGGACGGCGATCGCACTCGCGAGGTGATTGTCGCGCAGGAGATCCTGCAGACGATGGGGCTGCGCTCGTTCACGCCGATGGTCATCGCGTGCCCGGGCTGCGGGCGCACGACCAGCACTTATTTCCAGTCGTTGGCCGAGCAGATCCAGTCCTACCTGCGCGCATCGATGCCGGAATGGCGCGCGCGCTATCCCGGTGTCGAAAACATGCAGGTCGCGGTCATGGGCTGCGTCGTCAACGGCCCCGGCGAGTCGAAGATGGCGAACATCGGCATCTCGCTTCCCGGTACCGGCGAGACTCCCGTCGCGCCGGTGTTCGTCGACGGTGTGAAGACCGTCACGCTGAAGGGCGAGCGCATCGCCCAGGAGTTCCAGGCCCTGGTCCACGACTACGTGCGCGCGACCTACGGCGGCGAATCGCCGGGGCCGAACCTCAAGCCGGACCGCAAGACCATCGCCATCAAGTCCGCCGCCGCGCAGGTTCCGTGATGGCCGGCGCATTGCAAGCCGTGCGCGGCATGAACGACGTGCTGCCCGACGACGCTCCGTTGTGGGAGTTCTTCGAGGACACCGTCCGCGACGTGTTCCGCCAATATGGTTACCAGAACATTCGCACGCCCATCGTCGAGAAGACGGAGCTTTTCGTGCGTGGCGTGGGCCAGGTGACCGACATCGTGGAAAAGGAGATGTACACGTTCGACGACAACGGCGAGAGCCTGTCGCTGCGCCCGGAAGGAACCGCGCCGACAGTGCGCGCCGCGCTCGAGCACAACCTTCTCTACGACGGCCCGAAGCGGCTATGGTACAGCGGACCGCTATTCCGCCACGAGCGCCCGCAGAAGGGGCGCTATCGCGAATATCACACGTTCGGTGCCGAAGCGTTGGGTTTCCCCGGGCCGGACATCGACATCGAGTTGCTGGCGATGGTGCAGCGCCTGTGGCAGCGCCTCGGGCTCACCGGCATCACGCTGGAACTCAACACGATCGGCAGCGCGGATGAGCGGCGCGCATTCCGCGACCGCCTGATCGCGCATTTCGAGCAGACGCCCGAATTGCTCGACGCGGATGCGAAGCGCCGGCTCCACACCAATCCGCTGCGCATCCTGGACAGCAAGAACCCGGCGATGCAGGAAATGATCGAGGCGGCGCCCAAGCTTTGGGACACGCTGGGTCAGGCGTCCCGCACGCTGTTCGAGGAAGTGCAGGACGGGGTGCGCGAAGCCGGCATCGCTTTTCGCGTCAATCCGCGGCTGGTGCGCGGACTCGACTACTACAACGCCACCGTCTTCGAATGGGTCACCACGAGGCTCGGCGCGCAAAGTGCCGTATGCTCCGGCGGGCGCTACGACGGCCTGTTCGAACAGCTGGGGGGGAAGCCCACGCCGGGATGTGGTTTCGGCATCGGCACTGAACGGACGCTTCTGCTCCTGCAGGATTCGGGATGCAAGGTCGACGCCTCGCCCTTTGCGTACGTCGTGCACGCTGGCGAGGCGGCGAGCCCATTGGCGCGCCGGGTAGCGGAAACACTGCGCGGGGGCGGGCACGCCGTCGTGTTGCACGCCGGTGGAGGAAGCTTCAAGGCACAGATGAAGAAGGCCGATGCGAGCGGCGCCCGCTTCGCGCTGGTAATCGGCGACGACGAGGCGGCGGCCGGGACGGTGGCCGTGAAGCCGTTGCGCGAGCAGGGCGAACAGGTCGCGGTGCCGGCAGCGGACATCGCCCGCCATGCCGCGCAACTGGCCGCCGGCAACTGAACAATCAATCGACGAAGGAAGAAACATGGCAGTTTACGATCTCGAGGAACAGGACCAGCTGGACGATCTGAAGGCGTGGTGGGCGCGCTGGGGCAATACCGTGGCCACCGTGCTTGTCGTCGCTGCACTGGCCGCCGCCGCGGTACAGGGCTGGCGCTGGTGGAACGTGAGGAAAGCGGAGGAAGCGGGAGCCCTGTTCAACGCAGTGACCATGGCTGCGCGAGCCAACGATGTCGCGAAGGCCCGTGACGCCGCCGCCCAGCTCACGGACAAGTTCGCCGGCAGCGGTTATTCGCCGCGTGCCGCGTTCATTGTCGCGAAGATGCAATTCGATGCCGGCGAGAGCGCCGCAGCGCGGGCGCAACTGCAATGGGTTGTCGACCACGCCGACGAATCGGAACTGAAGGAAATCGCGCGCTATCGACTGGCCGAGGTGATGTTGAACGACAAGCAATACGACGACGCGCTGAAAATGCTCGACGCCAAGCACGGTGAGCCTTTCTCCGGCCTCTACGCCGACTTGCGCGGCGACGCGCACGCCGCCGCGGGGCGCAAGGCCGAAGCGCGCGCCGCGTATCAGGAAGCATTGACCAAGTTCGACGCAAAGGCGCAATACCGCAACTACGTTCAGGTCAAACTCGAGTCGCTCGGTGGCGCAGCTCCCGAAGCCGCACCCACGGCGCCAGCGGCGGCAACGCCGGCGGCGCCGACGCAACCCGCGCCGGCCGGGAAGCAATGACCGGGCGCGCTCGAACCTGCCCCGGCGGCGATCCCGCTGGCGCCTCCCGGCGCGCAGCGTCCCCAACGGCAAGGACGATAGCGATTTCGGCGATGGCGCTGAGCGTGCTCGTCCTGTCTGCCTGCACGACGATCAAGGAATACATGCCGACGCTGCCGGCACCGTCGATGCGCTGGATCTACGATCCGAAAAAGCCTGGCCCGTTGCCCGAATTGAAGGCGTCGGCGACGGCCGCCATCAACTGGCAGGCACAAGTGGGCAATGCAGGTCCGGGATTCTCGCCGACAGTACTGGCCGATGCCATTTACGCTGCCGCAGAAGACGGTACCGTGGTCCGTCTCGATCCCGCCAACGGCCGCAACATCTGGCGCATATCGGCGGGCCAGAAGCTATCCTCCGGCGTCGGCGCGGACGCGACGCTGGCCGTTGTCGGCACGGATAAGGGCGAGGTTCTCGCCTTTCTTCCCGACGGGAAGCCGGCGTGGAAGGCGCGTGTTTCGACCGAGGTCGTCGCTCCGCCGCGCGTCTCCGATGGCGTCGTCATCGTGTTCACCGGTGACGGCAACCTGCACGCGCTGAACGCGGCCGATGGCACCCGCAAATGGGTCAGCCAGCGAGTGACCCCGGCCCTGATCGTGCGCAACTATGCCGGCGGAGTCGTCCGCCGCGGCGGCCTGTTCTTCGGCACGCCCGGTGGCCACCTGCTCGCGATGGACGTGGTGACCGGCATCGTCGGCTGGGACGCCACCGTCGCGAACCCGAAAGGCGCAACCGAACTCGAGCGGATCGCCGACGTGACCAGCCTGCCGCTTGTCCTCGAGAAGGATGTGTGCGCGATTGCCTATCAGGGCCGCGTCGCGTGTTTCGATCTCGCCCGCGGAACGCTGCAGTGGTCGCGCGACATCTCCAGCCTGAACAACATGGCCGCCGACGCCAAGTACATCTACATCACCGATGACAAGGGCAATCTGCATGCGCTCGACCGCTCGACCGGCGCGTCCGTGTGGAAGCAGGAATTGCTCGCTCCGCGCAAGATCGGCGGCCCGCAAATGGTTGGCGACTACGTCGGCGCCGTGGACGCCGAGGGTTACCTGCACCTGTTGTCGCCCGTCAACGGCGCGTACGTGGGAAGACTTGCCACCGACGGCAAGGCCGCCACGGCACAGCCGGAGCTGATGTTGACCGGCGCACTGTGGCAGTCGACGTCGGGCACGCTCTTCGCGGTGACCGCGAAGTAGCCCGCGCACGTGCGCGGGCCTTGATTCCGCCAGGCCAATCATGCTGCCCACCGTCGCCATCGTAGGCCGGCCCAATGTCGGCAAGTCCACGCTGTTCAATCGGCTGACCAAGTCGCGCGATGCGCTGGTCGCGGATTTTCCGGGATTGACGCGGGACCGGCACTACGGCCGGGCGTTTGCCGGCGACCAGCCGTACTTCATCGTCGATACCGGCGGCTTCGAGCCGGTCGCCACAAGCGGAATCCTCCACGAAATGGCCAAGCAGACGCGCCAGGCCATCGCCGAGTCCGACGTCGTCATCTTCCTGGTCGATGGCCGCAACGGTCTCGCGCCGCAGGACAGGGAAATCGCCGACCTGCTGCGCAAATCGGGGCGCCCGGTGGTGCTCGCCGTGAACAAGGCGGAAGGACTGCAGCCGGAGCGTGCGGTCGCCGAGTTCCACGAGCTGGGCCTGGGCGAGCCGATCGCGATCTCGTCGGCTCACGGCGAGAACGTGCGCGGGATGGTCGAACTGGCGCTCGCGGCCATTCCGGACCGGCACCGTTTCACGGACGACGCGAAGCGCAATACGTCGACCGACCCCGAGCGTCCGGACACGATCAAGGTTGCGATCGTCGGCCGACCCAACGTCGGAAAGTCCACGCTCGTCAATGCGATCTTCGGCGAGGAGCGCGTCATCGCCTTCGACGAACCGGGCACCACCCGCGACGCGATCTACCTGGACTTCGAGCGCGATGGCCAGAAGTACACGCTGATCGACACGGCCGGCGTGCGGCGCCGCGGCAAGGTGTTCGAGGCGATCGAGAAGTTCTCGGTGATCAAGACGCTGCAGGCCATCGAGGACGCCAACGTCGTGGTGCTGCTGCTCGACGCCGAACACGCGATCACCGAACAGGACGCGCACCTCGCCGGGCACGTGCTCGAGGCAGGTCGCGCGGTGGTCATCGGCATCAACAAATGGGACGCCGTCGCTAAGGAACAGCGCGACCAGGTGAAGCGTGACCTCGACCGCAAGATGGCCTTTCTCGCGTTCGCACAGTTCCACTTCATGTCGGCGCTGGAGGGAAAGGGCGTCGGACCCCTGCTCAAGTCCGTCGACAAGGCGTTTGCCGCGGCGATGTCCAAGCTGCCCACGCCGCGCCTCACCCGGACGCTGCAGCTGGCGGTGGAGCGGCAGCAGCCGCCGCGCGCCGGTTTGGTGCGTCCCAAGCTTCGCTATGCCCACCAGGGAGGCGTGAATCCGCCGCTCATCATCATCCACGGCACGGCGCTGCATCACGTGCCCGATGCCTACCGCAGATACCTGGAACATTTCTTCAGCGACGCGTTCCAACTGCGCGGGACGCCCCTTAGGATACAATTCAAGGTCGGTGCCAATCCCTACGCGGATGCCCCGCGCCGCTGACGCACCGAGCCATCCGCCTCCGCAATCCGTGCGGTGCTGGATGAGAGGGCGGATCGAAGCGGGCAACAACAACAGCGGACCTCGACCATGAGCAACAAAGGGCAAATGCTGCAGGACCCGTTTCTCAACACGCTGCGCAAGGAACACGTGCAGGTGTCGATCTATCTCGTCAACGGCATCAAGCTGCAGGGCCAGATCGAGTCGTTCGACCAGTACGTCGTGCTCCTGAAGAATACCGTCACCCAGATGGTGTACAAGCATGCGATCTCGACCGTCGTCCCGGCGCGCCCGGTCGTCATGCCTCACCACGCCCCCAACGGCGACGCGGACGCCTGACCCGCTGGAACCTGATGTTTGAACGCCCTTCCGGCGGCGAACGCGTTCTCGTCGTCGCACTGGACATGGGCGAGCCCGACCGGGCATTCCGCCTCGCGGAGATCGACGCGCTCGCGACGTCCGCCGGCGCGATCGTCGTCGGCACCGTCCAAGGCCGCCGCCAGCGGCCCGATCCTGCCTTCTTTGCCGGCAAGGGCAAGGTCGATGAAATCCTGGCGCGGCGCACCGACCTCGAGGCGGATCTGGTCCTGTTCGACCATGCGCTCTCCGGCGTGCAGCAGCGCAACCTCGAAGAAAAGCTTGCCTGCCGCGTCGTCGATCGCCCGAGCCTGATCCTCGACATCTTCGCGCTGCGCGCCCGCAGCGCCGAAGGCAAGCTCCAGGTCGAACTCGCCCAGCTGAAGCACTTGTCCACGCGGCTGGTCGGCGGCTGGACTCACCTCGAGCGCCAGAAAGGCGGCATCGGTCTGCGTGGTCCGGGTGAAACCCAGCTGGAAACGGACCGCCGCCTGATCGGCGAACGGGTCAAGCTGCTCAACCAGCGGCTGGCGCGGGTGGCGCGCAGTCACGCCGTCCAGAGCCGCACGCGCCGCCGCGCTCGCGTGCGCACCGTCGCTCTCGTCGGCTACACCAACGCCGGCAAGTCGACGCTGTTCAATCGCATGACGGGCGCTGCCGCCTACGTCGCCGACCAGTTGTTCGCCACGCTCGATACCACGCTGCGCAAGGTCTACGTGGATGGCGCCGACGCCATCGTCATGTCGGATACCGTGGGCTTCATTCGCGACTTGCCGCATGACCTGGTCGCCGCATTCCGTGCGACGCTTTCCGAGGCTGCCGATGCGGACCTGCTGCTGCACGTCATCGACGCCGGGGCGGCGAATCGCGAGGAACAGATCGCGGCTGTCGATCGCGTCTTGGCGGAAATCGGCGCAGCGGCGGTGCCACAGATCCGCGTGTTCAACAAATGCGACATTGCCGGACTCGCCCCGGGCGTCGAGCGCGATGGCTGTGGTACCATTTCGACCGTTCGATTGAGCGCGCTGACGGGCGCCGGGACCACCTATTTGCGCACAGCTTTGGCCGAGCGTTTCCCGCGCGAAGCGACCGTAGAGCGCGTGCCGGCAACCGCCTCGGAACCCTGAGCGCCCAACTGCGCCGTCCGCTTGATCGACGAACCGCCCGCCCCCATCTTCAACCGTTCCCCGATGTTTCCATTTTCCGACCGAAAAGCTTCGTCATGTCGCTGAACGATCCCCAATGGGGAAAGCGTGGTAATGGTGGTGGCGGCGGACCGCCCGACCTGGACGAGATCTGGCGCAACGTCAACCGCCGCATGGGCGAAATCTTCGGCCGCAAGGGCGACGATGGCGCGGGCGGTGGCGATCGTCCGCCGCGTCGCGGCCTCGCCATGGGAGGGGCCGGCCTGCTGGTCGCGCTGGTCCTGATCGTTTGGCTCGCGAGCGGCTTCTACATCGTCGACGAGGGACGGCGCGGCGTCGTCACGCATTTCGGCAAATATACCGAGACCACCCTTCCCGGCCCGCGCTGGCACCTGCCGTTCCCCGTCGAGGCGGTGGAGCTGGTCGACTTCTCGCAGGTCAAGACAGTGGAGATCGGCTACCGCAACACGCCCAAGAACAAGGTCGACAAGGAAGCGGTGATGCTGACGGACGACGAGAACATCATCGACATCCAGTTCGCCGTCCAATACAACAT
Source organism: uncultured beta proteobacterium (assembly GCA_963782625.1). Taxonomy (GTDB): domain Bacteria; phylum Pseudomonadota; class Gammaproteobacteria; order Burkholderiales; family Casimicrobiaceae; genus VBCG01. Next base: position 229,436 of record CAWAKN010000013.1, read on the forward strand.
CAAGAACGCCGAAGCCTACGTGTTCAACAACCGCAAGCCCGACGCGATGGTGGCCTTCGTCGCCGAGACGGCGATTCGCGAGGTCGTCGGCAAGGCCAAGATGGATTTCGCGCTGTACGAAGGCCGCGAGCAGATCGCGAAACAGACGGAAAAAATCATGCAGGAGACGCTCGACCGCTACAAGACTGGCGTCTACATCCAGAAAGTCACGCTGCAGAATGTGCAGCCTCCCGACAAGGTGCAGGCCGCGTTCGACGACGCGGTGAAGGCCGGCCAGGATCGCGTACGGCTCGTCAACGAAGGCCAGGCCTATGCGAACGACGTGGTGCCGCGTGCGCGCGGCATGGCGTCGAGGCTCCTGGAAGAGGCCAACGGCTACACCACCGAAGTCGTCCAGAAGTCCGAAGGCGACGCGTCGCGGTTCAAGTCGGTACTCTCGGAGTACGCCAAGGCGCCCGGCGTCACGCGCGATCGGCTGTACCTCGACATGATGCAGTCGGTGCTCGGCAGTACGACCAAGGTGCTCGTCGACCAGAAGGCGGGCAGCAACCTGCTGTATCTGCCGCTGGACAAACTGATCCAGCAGAGCGCGGCTGCGGCCGCAACGGTCGCGCCCGACCCGCCGTCGTCGGTCACCCGCCCGAGTTCGTCGGCCGCGCCTGCGCAGGAGCCCGCGGCCACGCTCGACTCGAGCCGGTCGCGCGACGGCATGCGCAGCCGCGAGCGCTAGGAGACGACGATGAAATTCACCATGCCGATCCTGGCGCTCATCGTCGCCATCCTTCTCGTCGCGTCGCAGTCGATCTACACGGTCGACCAGACCAAGTATGCGATCAAGTTCCAGTTGGGCGAGATCGTCGAGACCAAGACCGAGCCCGGGCTGTACTTCAAGATCCCGCTGGTGCAGAACGTCCGCTTCTACGACAACCGGAACCTGACGCTCGAGAACAGCGAGTCCGACCGCGTGACCACGTCCGAGAAGACGCCGCTGCTCGTCGACTTCATCGTCCTCTGGCGCATCAACGACGTGAAGCAGTACTACGTTTCCGTCCAGGGCGATGAGGAAGCCGCGCGGCGCAGGCTGTCGCAGACGGTCCGCTCCAACCTCGCCGAAGAGTTCAACAAGCGCACGATGCACGACGCCATTTCGACCGAGCGCGACCGCATCACCGCCGTGACGCGGCAGAAGGCGGACGCCGACGCCAAGACAATCGGCGTCGAAGTGGTCGACGTGCGGCTGCGCCGCATCGAATTGCCGCCGGATGTGACGGGACCGGTGTACCAGCGAATGGAATCGGAACGCCGGCGCGTGGCCAACGAGCTGCGTTCGATGGGCGCCGCGGAATCGGAAAAGATCCGCGCCGATGCGGACCGGCAACGGCAGGTCATCCTTGCCGACGCCTATCGCCAGGCGCAGAAGACCAAGGGCGAAGGCGATGCCAAGGCCTCTGCCATCTATGCACAGGCGTACGGTCAGAATCCGGAGTTCTACGCTTTCTACCGCAGCCTCGAGGCCTATCGCTCGACATTCCGCAACAAGAGCGACCTCATGGTTCTCGATCCGAGTACGGAGTTCTTCCAGTACTTCAAGCAGTACGGTTCGGGTCGCGCGGCGCGCGCGCCCGCAAAGTAAGCGCGATCGGGCGAAAACGCGTCGGGGTGCCTCGTTGTGGATTCGTTGTGGCCGGCCTTTGCATTGCTGCTGATCGTCGAGGGCATCCTGCCGTTCGCGGCCCCCGGCATATGGCGCGAGACGTTCCGCAAGCTCATCGACATGAGCGATGGCCAGCTGCGGTTCATCGGACTCATCTCGATGGCGCTGGGCGTCGCGTCCTTGATCGTGATCCACTATGCGTAAATGGCTGCTGCCGGAAGCGATCGAGGACGTGCTGCCCATCGAGGCCGCGCGCGTCGAGGCGCTGCGCCGCACGCTGCTCGACCACTTCGAGACCCACGGCTACCGGCTGGTATCGCCTCCGCTGATCGAGCACATTGATTCGCTGCTGACGGGCACCGGGCGCGATCTCGACCTGCAGACGTTCAAGATGGTCGACCCGTTGTCGGGAAGGATGCTCGGTCTGCGGGCCGACACCACGCCCCAGGTCGCGCGGATCGACGCGCACCTGCTGAACGAGACCGGTGTCACCCGCCTTTGCTATGCCGGAAGCGTGCTGCGCACCGCGCCGGCCGGACCGGGCACCACTCGCGAGGTCGTGCAGATCGGCGGCGAGTTGTACGGACACGCCGGCATCGCCGCCGATCGCGAGGTCATGCTCCTGTTGCTGTCGGCGCTCGCGCGCGCCGGCGCGGGCAGGCTGCATCTCGACCTCGGCCATGTCGGCGTCTATCGAGCATTGGCGGGCGCCGCCGGTCTGGACGCCACCGGCGAGGGCAACGACAGCGATCTGTTCAACGCGTTGCGCGACAAGGACTTCCCGGCGTTGCACGAGCTCACCCAGGATATGCCGGAAGCGGCGCGCGACGCGCTGCGCGCGCTGGCGGGCCTGTATGGACCGGCACACGCGACGATCGATGCCGCGCGCCGTGCGCTTCCGGATCTTCCCGAGGTCCGCCAGGCGCTCGACGAGGTGGCGAGCCTCGCCGCTGCGGCCGCGGACGTCGATGCGATCCACGTCGACCTCGCGGACCTGCGCGGCTATCACTACTATACGGGCGTCACGTTCTCCGTGTTCGCAACCGCCGGCGGCGGTGCGGTGGTCGACTGTGGCCGCGGCGGTCGCTACGACGGCGTGGGACGCGCGTTCGGCCGCGCCCGGCCGGCCACCGGATTCACGCTGGACTTGCGGCGCCTCGCGGCGCTGGCGGGCGGCAGCGATGCGCATGACGCGATTGCACGCGCCGGACGATCCAGACCCGGCATTGGCCAGGCACGTGGAACTACTACGATCGCGCGGCGAAGCCGTCGTCGTGGCACTTCCCGGCGAAGCGACCGCGGGCGCGCCTGCCCGGCGGACGCTGGAGCGCCACGGTGGTGAATGGCGCGTCGTCTCCCGCAACGCTTAGGCTCCGGACAGGAAACGCACATGGGCAAGAACGTCGTCGTCATCGGCACGCAGTGGGGCGATGAGGGCAAGGGCAAGATCGTCGACTGGCTGGCCGAGAGCGCAACCGGCGTCGTGCGCTTCCAGGGCGGACACAACGCCGGCCACACGCTGGTGATTGGCGGCAAGAAGACCGTGCTGCGCCTCATTCCCTCTGGCGTGCTGCATCCCGGAGTCGCGATCTACATCGGCAATGGCGTCGTGCTTTCGCCGTCGGCGCTGCTGACGGAAATCCGCGAACTGGAAACCGCGGGGGTGAGCGTGCGCTCGCGCCTCAAGATTTCGCCCGCGTGCCCGCTGGTGTTGCCGATCCACGTAGCGCTCGACCAGGCGCGCGAGCATGCGATGGGCGTCGACAAGATCGGCACCACGGGACGCGGCATCGGTCCCGCCTACGAAGACAAGATCGCGCGACGCGCGCTGCGCGTGCAGGACCTGCTCCACCCGGATCTGTTCGCGAACAAGCTCGAATCGCTGCTCGAATTGCACAATTTCATGCTCGTGAATTACTACAAGGTCGAAGCCGTGCCGTTCGCGCGCACGCGCGACGAACTGCTGGCGCTGGCAGGAGAAATCCGGCCGATGGTCGCCGACGTCGCCGGCCTGCTCCAGAACGCGCGCGCGCGCGGCGAATCGCTGCTGTTCGAAGGCGCGCAGGGCGCGCTGCTGGACATCGACCACGGCACCTACCCGTACGTCACCAGTTCCAACTGCCTGGCCGGTGCCGCCGCGCCGGGGAGCGGCATCGGTCCGCACATGCTCGATTACGTGCTGGGCATCGTGAAGGCCTACACGACGCGCGTCGGCACCGGACCGTTTCCGACGGAGTTGTCGGACAGCATTGGCGCCGGCCTCGCCAAGCGCGGCAACGAGTTCGGCTCGGTCACCGGCCGTCCGCGCCGTTGCGGCTGGCTGGACATCGCTGCGCTCAAGCGCTCGCTGCAGTTGAATGGCGTCGATGGCCTGTGCATCACGAAGCTCGACGTTCTCGACGGCATGGACGAGATCAAGCTCGCGACATCGTACATGATGGACGGCGAGGCGCTGGACCTCATCCCCACGGGTGCCGAAGCGGTGACGCGCTGCACGCCGGTCTACGAAGCAATGCCTGGCTGGCGCGAGTCCACTGTCGGTGCGAAATCCTTTGCCGCGCTGCCGGCCAATGCGCGCGCCTACCTGCAGCGAATCGAAGAGCTCACCGGCGTGCCCATCGCGATGGTTTCCACCGGTCCCGACCGCACTGAGACCATCCTTGTCCACCATCCCTTCAGCTAGGCGGGCGACCGTGGACCTTCACGTCAGCTGGGACGAATACAACCGGATCGTCGAGCGGCTCGCCCTCACCGTCCACGAGTCCGGCTTCAAGTTCAACCAGATCATCTGTGTCGCGCGCGGAGGCCTGCGCGTCGGCGACGTGCTGTCCCGCATCTTCGAAATGCCGCTCGCGATCCTCTCCACGCATTCGTACACCGCCGAGGGCGGGACGATCCGCGGCGAGCTGGTGATCGCCGAGCACATGACGATGACCAAGCCTCGCCTGGGCGATCGCGTGCTGCTGGTCGACGACATGGTCGATTCCGGCCATACGCTCGAGGCCGTCTACAAGGAATTGCCCAGGCGGTTTCCGCACATCAAGGCGCTGAAGACCGCCGTGCTGTGGTGGAAGGCGTGCTCGGTGTTCGCGCCGGATTATTGCGTGCAGCACCTTGCCGACAATCCCTGGATCCACCAGCCCTTCGAGGTCTACGACACGCTGGGCCCGGACAAGCTCAAGCGCGCGCCTCGCGCCCTAGCCTCCGGCCGCGTGCCGCGGCGTGCGCGGGCCAGACTTCGCGACTCGCGACTATTCGCGTTGACGACCGGTCCGGGGCTGCACGACACTTCGCGCACGAACCATGCTCACTCCGACACGGGACGTCCCATGCTATTGTCATAGGCCCTCCAGGATCCGGCCATGCAGGGCAGCGATCCGTGTCACCTTCGATTTCGTTCGAAAGGGCCACCATGCGTCCGATGCTTGCCGCCGTACTGGCCGCCGCGCTCACCGTCTTCGCCTCGTCCTGCGTCATCGCGCAGACCGGCTATTTCCAGGGCGCCACGCCACGCCCGCCCGACGTCTGGGACTTGCCGGCCAGCGTGACGGTGACTCGCAGCGCGCCGCCCGGCGGCTCGCCCGTGGTCATCCCGACGCTCTACACGCATCTGACCACCGATCCGGAATCGAGAACGTTCGAGTGGGCGGGCCTGACGATCCTCAACAACCATTCCAATTACGGCAACAACGTCGCGACTTACGCGCAGGCCAACAAGCTGGCGCGCGGCACGTCATGGGCCGGCGTGTTCGAGCTCCAGGATTCTGACCGGCGCCGGCGGCTTCTACGGCGTCGAAATCGACGCGTTCACGCAAGGCCCCAGCGCGTACCCCGGCTCGCGCGAGGGCGACCGCATCGGGCTCGGGATCATCCTCGGCCGCGCCGGCAATGTCGGACCCAAGGCGACGCTCGACTACGGCATCCTGCTGGCACCGATCGGGACTCGACGACACGCAAGCCGACGTCAACTTCGGCATGATGGTGTGGGCGCAATGCCGCTATGCCTGCTATGCGATGCGCGGCGGGCAACAAGCTGGCGTGGGAAGAGTCGGCGCAGATCGCGCAGCAAGTTCGATCCGGCTACCGGGCGCTGGGGACTCTTCAACGGCGACAAGCCATTGTTCGAGGTGGACGTGGCGACCGGCGAATTGCGGGTGAACGGGCGCCCCGTCCAGGTCACGTACAAGGAATGAGCCTCGGCAGCGCCCAGGCGGCGCAGTCCGTGCTAATTTGCGTGCTCATGCGCACTGGGCACGACCACGAAAGCGCTGCTTGAAGGCCGTTGTCCTCACCTATCACTCGCACCACGTGCAGGGACCGGACTATGCGCGGAACGACCATGTCGCGCTGCCGGTCGATTTGCTCACCATTGCGCGCGCCGGTGCGCGCATCGTGTCGCTCGCCACGCTCGTCTCGGCCATCGAGTCGCATCAGGCGGGAGCGGGCACGTCCGGATGGCGGCGCCACGCTGGTGGCGCTCACCTTCGACGACGGTCCCGTGTGGGACTTCGCGGACTTCGTCCATCCGACCTTGGGCAGGCAGCGCAGCTTCGCCAACGCCATGCAGCGACTTCCAGGCGACGGAGGCGGGCCGCGCGCAGCCCGGACTCGCAGCCACCAGTTTCGTCATTGCATCGCCTGCCGCGCGACACGTGATGGAGACGACCTTCGATACCGAGTACACGTTTCTTCAGGCGGGTGCGCTCGGCGACGACTGGTGGGCGAAGGCAATCGATACCGGCCTGATCAGCATCGGCAACCACAGCTGGGATCACCTGCATCCGGCGCTGGAAACCGTCGCGCACTCGCGGCAGGTCCGCGCGCGACTTCATGCAGGTGGCGACCAGCGCGGACGCCGATGCGCAAATCCGCGACGCGATGACCTACATCAACGCGCGCACCGACGGCCGCGCCGCGCCGTTCTTCGCCTACCCGTTCGGTCATTGCAACGACTATCTGGCCGACGACTTACTTCCCGAGCAAGGGAAGGAGCATGGGATTGCGCGCGGCCTTCACCACCGAACCGAACGGCGATCGACGGATCGCAGAGCGTCTGGCGGCTGCCGCGCTTCACCTGCGGGCACCATTGGCGAAATGCCGAAGCGCTGGCGGCGATCCTGAGCGCGGCCTGAGGGCGACGAGGCAGCCCGAAACCGGCGGCGTGCGATATTCGTCCTACCTATACGGTCCGGGTTTCGCCTACAGCACAATCGTCCATGCACCGAATCCGCACCCGGCCTATGGCGTTCACGCTAGGGCTTTACAGAGAGGACCTCGGATGCACGCACGATCGGACCATGCAGAGTCGCGGCGGACCACCGCGTTGGCGCTCTGGCGCTACGGTCACGATTACCTGAAGGCGGTGCAGACGCTGGCCGAGGCCGACCACGTGACCTGCGACGAGTCGCAGGCGCTCTACCACCTAGGCGCACAGGGCATCGAATTCGCGCTCAAGTCCTGCCTGCGCTCGCAAGGCGTTCCACCGGAGGACTTGAACAACCGGATCGGCCATTCGCTGCTGGACGCATTGCAGGAAGCGTTGGCGCGGGGGCTGCCAACGCCTCCCGCGGAGGTGATGCAGACAATCCAGGCGCTGGCGCCACATCTTCGTGACGACCAGTTTCGCTTTCTTCCCGCGCAACACGGAGAATTTCCCGATCTCGCCCCGCTGATTTCCGCGGGGGTCTGGATCCTGTCGCACGTCGCCGAAAATGTCGTCGACCGACTATTACATCCATTATGGTCGCGAATCGGTGTCGGAGAGAGTGGCCATGCTGCGTCGCCTGCACGCAGATCTGGATGTGACCGCCAGCAAGATTCAGCGGCTGCAGTAGCCGTGGCCGGCGCAAAGACGCAATCCACGCGCATCTCGCCTACGTTTCGCCGGCCGGCGTGTAGGACGCGTCCTACGCGCGATTGAAGTTATCCCCACTGACCCGCGCCGGCAAAGCCGGGAAAGAATGGCATAGTTCCGTCAACGGGTGCCGGCGACGGCGCCAATGTGGACTATGCGCCTATCGCTGCGCTTCCTGTTCCCCCTGCTGCTCGCGCTCGGCGCCTTTGCGTGGGCAGCCGTGCCGCTGGTCGACGCGTGGATGACGCGGTGGTACCTGCGCGACCTCCAGACCCGTTCCACGTTCGTCGCGCAGACGATGCGCGAACCCTTGGGCGACCTACTGCAATCGACGTCGACGGGGCGGATTGCCGCCTTCTTCAATCGCCTGACCGACGACGAGCGGCTGTACGCGATCGGCCTGTGCACCCAGGACGCCGGTCCCATGATCGCCTCGAAGTTGTTTCCTGCGGAGGTCAAATGTGCCGACCTGCCCTCGTTCGCCAACGGGGAGCGCACCATCGCCACCGCGCATGGCCTTCTGTTCGTCGTGGTGCGCCCCACCCCGTCGGAGGCCAGCCCGGGTGCCGTCGTGGTCCTCGTCCACGACCTGGCCTTCCTGGCAAGCCGCACGGAGGAATCGCGGCACTACCTCTTCTACTTCTTCCTCGCGTTGAGCGCCAGCGTCGCCTTGATCACCGTCGTGATCGCCCAGCTGTCGTGGCGTGGGTGGGTGGCGGGATTGCGGTCGCTGCTTCATGGCGAAGGCATCCTGCGGCCGTCGGCCAGGGCGACGGCGCCGGAGTTGAAACCGATCGAGCGCGACGTAAGCGCGCTGTTGCGCGACCTCGAACGCGTCTATCGGCCCCTGGACAAGAGCCAGCAGCGCTGGACGCAGGAGACGCTTCGGGCAACGCTGCGCGGTGAACTGCGCGGCAATCACGTCATCGTGGTTTCGAACCGCGAGCCGTACATCCACGTGCGCACACCGGAAGGCATCCGCATCCAGCACCCGGCGAGCGGTCTCGTCACGGCGCTGGAGCCGGTCATGCGCGCCTGTTCGGGAACCTGGATTGCCCACGGCAGCGGGTCGGCGGACCGCGAGACCGTCGATCGCAACGACCATGTAGACGTGCCGCCAGACCATCCGGCTTACCGCGTCCGCCGGATCTGGCTCACGCGCGAGGAGGAAGCCGGGTACTACGCGGGCTTCGCCAACGAGGGCCTGTGGCCGTTGTGTCACAACGCCCATGTGCGTCCCACCTTCCGCAAATCCGATTGGGACTATTACCGCCTGGTCAACGCACGCTTCGCCGACGCGGTCATCAGCGAGGCCAACGGCGACGATCCGGTGGTGCTGGTGCAGGACTACCACTTCGCCCTGCTGCCGCGCCTCATTCGCGAGCGTCGGCCCAACGCCACCGTCATCACCTTCTGGCACATACCCTGGCCCAACCCCGAAGCGTTCGCCATCTGCCCCTGGCGGCGGGAAGTGCTGCATGGCTTGCTCGGCAGCAGCATCATGGGGTTCCATACACAGTTCCACTGCAACAACTTCCTGGACACCGTCGATCGCCTGCTGGAGGCTCGTGTCGATCGCGAGACATTCACCGTGTCCTACGGCGGCGAGGACACGGCCGTGCATCGCTATCCGATCTCGATCGAGTGGCCGCCGGCGCCGCTGGCCAAGGCGCCGCGCGTCGCCGAGTGCCGCGAGACGGTACGCGTCCGCCTCAACCTTCCGCGCGACCACAAACTCGGCGTCGGCATCGAGCGGCTGGATTACACCAAGGGGATCATCGAGCGGTTCCGCGCCGTCGCGCGCCTGCTCGAACTCGAGCCGCGATGGGTGGGCCGCTTCACGTTCGTCCAGATCGCGGCACCGAGCCGCGCGGTGATCGACACCTATCGCGACTATGCCGCGCGGGTGCGCGCCGTGGCCGACGAGATCAATGCGCAATTCGCGGAGCGCGGAACGCCCGCCGATCATACTGCTCGCCGAGCACCACGAGCCGGACGCCGTCTATGAGTATCACCGGGCGGCCGACCTTTGTTTCGTAAGCAGCCTGCACGACGGCATGAACCTCGTCGCCAAGGAATTCGTCGCCGCTCGCGACGACGAACAGGGCGTGCTGATCCTGTCGCAATTCGCGGGCGCCTCGCGCGAACTTCCGGAAGCATTGATCGTCAATCCTTATGACGCCGATCAGTGTGCAGCGGCACTGCGCCTGGCGCTGACGATGTCCGTGGACGAGCAGCGCGACCGGATGCGGCTGATGCGCAGCGAGGTTCGCGAATTCAACGTGTACCGCTGGGCGGGCTGCATGCTGCTCGACGCGGCGGTCATGCGCCAGCATCGGCGCTTCGACGCCGACATCGGCAGCAGGGCGAACCTGGTCGCGGGATGAACGACGCCGCGTCAACGCGAATCGCCCCGCCAGCGAAAGCGTGCGCGCGTCCGCGGCGCGCCACCGGCGCTTACGCCGGACTGCGCGCTGTTCCTCGACGTCGACGGCACGCTGGTTGCCGATGCGCCCAGACCGGATGAGGTACGAGTCGACGAGGAGTTGTTGCGGTTGCTTCCGCGCGTCGCGGCACGTCTGGGGAATGCGCTGGCGCTGATCACCGGCCGCTCGATTGGCGGCGTCGACCGCCTGTTCCCGAACTTGCGCCTGCCGATGTCCGGCCAGCACGGCAGCGAGCGGCGCGCCGGTGACGGAACGATTCACCTCAATGCCCCCGATCCCGCCAGCTTCGCCAGCATGCGCGAGCTGCTGCAAGCGCTGTCGGACCGGCATCCCGGTCTTTACCTGGAGGACAAGGGAAACGACGCTTGCTCTGCACTATCGCGACGCTCCGCAACTCGCCGCACATGTGCATCGTGTCGTGCGATCGTCGGTGCGCAACGTGGGCGGCGACAAGTTCGATCTGCAGCCGGGTAAGCGCATGGTCGAAGTGCGGCCGGGCAGCCGCAACAAGGGAACCGCCATCGCGGAATTCATGCGCGAACCGCCCTTCGCCGGCCGCCGGCCCGTGTTCGCCGGCGACGACAAGTGCCGACGAGTTCGGCTTTGCCGTCGTCGACTGCATGGGAGGGTGGTCGGTCAAGGTGGGCATGGGGCGCACTCATGCCCGGTATCGCCTGCAGGACATCGCAGCGGTGAGGCTCTGGCTGTCGATGCCGCATTCCGTGGGGTCGCCCGATTCCGGCGCAGCGGGCTGACCGTGCGCAATCTCGACCTCGCGCTGATCGGCAACGGGCGCATCGGCGCGCTGCTGGCGAACGACAGCACGATCGTCTGGGGCTGCTTTCCACGCTTCGACGGCGACCCCAAGTTCTGCGCGCTGCTGAATGCGAAGCCGGATGCAATGGAGAACGGCCTGTGGTCGATCGAATTGGTCGACGGCATGCGCAGCGAACAGTCATATGTCACCAATACCGCGGTGCTGACGACGCGACTCACCGACCGCACGGGGGGCATCGTGGAGATCACGGATTGCGCGCCCTGCTTCTTCCAGTACGGGCGCCTCTTCCAGCCCATGACGATCGTCCGGGCGCTGCGCTGCGTCGCGGGCAAGCCGAGGGTCATCGTGCGCCTGCGTCCGAGCGACGCGTATGGACGCGCGCTGCCGCAGCGGACTGTTGGCAGCCGCCACGTGCGCTATGTGGGGAGCGATCTCGCGCTGCGCCTCACGACCGACGCGCCGATCACCGCGATCCTCGAGGAGCGTCCGTTCCTGCTCGAGGACCCCGTGACAATGCTGCTGGGCGCCGACGAGAGCGTCACCAGCGACGTGCATCAGGTCGGCCGCCGGTTCATCGAGGAAACGCTCGCGTACTGGCGCGCATGGGTTCGCCGCCTCGCCATTCCCTTCGAATGGCAGGATGCCGTGATTCGCGCCGCGATCACGCTGCAGCTCAACACGTTCGACGACACCGGGGCAATCATCGCGGCCATGACCACCTCCATTCCGGAGGCCGCGGATTCCGGACGCAACTGGGACTATCGCTACTGCTGGCTGCGCGACAGCTATTTCGTCGTGAACGCGTTGAACCGTCTCGGCGCGACCGAAACCATGGAGAATTACCTTCGCTACATCGCCGGCATCATCGCAGGGGTGGGCGACGGTCCGCTGCAGCCGGTATACAGGATCAACGGCGACGCGGCGCTGACGGAACAGGTCGAAGGGGCGCTCGCCGGCTATCGAGGCATGGGTCCCGGTGCGCATCGGCAACGACGCGTTCCGGCAAACGCAGCATGACGTGTACGGCGCGGCGATCCTTGCCGCGACCCACTCGTTCTTCGACAAGCGCCTGATTCGCGGCGGGGACATCGCGCTGTTCGAGCGCCTCGAGCCGCTGGGACATCGCGCCATCGCCGTCCACGACCAGCCGGACGCGGGGATCTGGGAGTTTCGCAACACCGCGCGCGTGCACACGTTTTCCAGCGTCATGTGCTGGGCCGCGTGCGATCGGCTGGCGCGGATTGCCGCGGCAGCTCGGATTGTCCGAACGCGCGTCGGCGTGGACGGCCGCGGCGGCGCAAATCCACGCCTTCGTCACGACCCACTGCTGGAACGAGCAGCGCGGCAGCTACGTTGGAGCGGTCGGCAGCACCGAAACGGACGCAAGTCTGCTGCTTCTGGCCGAGCTCAATTTCACCACGCCGGACGACCCCCGCTTCATTGCCACGGTCGAGGTCATCGAACGCGAACTGAAGCGCGGCGACTATGTCTTTCGCTATCTGGAAAAGGACGATTTCGGTACGCCGCGCAATGCCTTCGTGATCTGCACATTCTGGCTGATCGATGCGCTGGCGGCCATCGGGCGGCAAGACACCGCACGCGCCCTGTTCGAGAACCTGCTCGCCAGGCGCAATCGTCACGGACTTCTTGCCGAGCACCTCGACCCGGGCACCGGCGAAGCCTGGGGCAACTTCGTGCAGACCTACAGCATGGTGGGGCTGATCAACGCGGCGATCAGGCTGTCGGCGCCTTGGGACGACGCCTTTTGATACCCTCAATCGATCGCCGCAGGAGGCAACGCGGTATCGGGCACGAGGTCGATTGACTGCGGCTTGGCCGTGGGAACTGCGGTTGCGGCGGCAGCATCGAGATGTCCCGACTTGATCGCGTTCAACTGATCGTCAAGCATCTGGACACGGCGCAGCGCGGAATGCAGCGCCGCGGTCAGGCCACCCATGCTGAGGCAAACGAACACGAAGGTCCCCAGCCGTACGGCGTCCACGGCATTCAGCAGTTGAAAGCTGAAGCGCGGGGCTCATGTAGAAGTAGCGCGCAATGCCCGCGCACAGCGCCGTCGTGAGCACCGCCGGACCATAGCCGCCGACCCAGCCACTCACGGCTACTGCGATGAAATAGGTGACGAAGGGAATCGATCCCGGAAGATACGGATCGATCACCATGCGCAATCCCCAGGCAACCAAGGCGGCAACCACCGCGAATACATAGCCGAACGTCGGCTCCCGAAAGGGATGCCGCGCGGTGTCATCGCGCTTCTTGGCCAGTTCTTCCCGGCGCTGACCTTCCAGTGTCGCTGCTTGCGAGTCCAGCCAGTAGGCCAATACAAACACGGCGACGGCTGGCAAGCCAAAGGCGAGTGTCGCAATCAGGACGGCTGTCAGGAGAGCGTCGGCCGACGCGGTCCATCCAATGCCGCCCACGACCACCAAGGCGGCCAATATCGCCAGAATGGCCGCGGTGCGTTGCAAGCCAACCACGATGCGATCCGTGACGAAGTGAGCCACATGCGCCCCCAACCCCATATGGTTCAGGCCGCCATTCTATTACCAATTTCCCCCTACAGGCGCAGCGGCGGCGTAGGGAATTGCCGCACCGATATGTGGGACATTTCTGACACGGCATTCGGCGGAGCGCGGACGGACGGGCCTCGGGCTGCCGGGTGACAATCGTCTCGTCATTGTTGCGATTCCAAATTGACTTTCGAATCGTCCGATCCCGCGTCCGACGAGCCAGTGCAGGGAACTCCCCTCCCCGGCATGGCACGAAAGTTCGATGCGGAATGAAATAGCCCTCGCAGCAACGACAGGCGGCCGCCCTGCGCGGCCGCTTTTTTTGCCTCCAAGACGGTGCCGACGGCGTGCAACTGGACGGGGGAAACGAACGCTATATGGCGTCGGCGCGGTCCCACGTCGCATCCGGTCACGATTGCATGGCCGTGCCGTGCACGGCGCGTTCCAGCGCCTCCGACAGGCGCGCCGGCCAAGCTGGAGGGGTTGCAAACGCCGGTCGTGCCGGGCCCGACGAGATAGGGGCAACGTACCAGCGCGCCGTGCGACGGGTGGCGCGTGATTTCGCGACTAGCCCAGATTGTCGGCGGCAAAGCGCCAGTTGAGGAGCTTGTCCACCACCGCCTTCACGTAATCGGGACGTCGGTTCTGGTAATCGAGGTAGTAGGCGTGCTCCCAGACATCGATCGTCAGCAGTGGCTTCATTCCCTGGGTTAGCGGCGTCTGCGCATTGCCGGTCTTGACGATTTCCAGTTTTCCGCCATCGAGCACCAGCCACGCCCAGCCGCTTCCGAACTGCGTCGTCGCAGCCGAGGCCAACTCGCTCTTGCACGCGGCCATGCCGTCGAACGAACTGTCGATGAGCTGTTTGAGTTTCGCAGGCGGCTCCATGCTGCCGGCTGGCCGCAGGCTGTGCCAGTAGAACGTGTGGTTCCACGTCTGGGCGGCGTTGTTGAATACCTCCATCTGATCCGCCTTGCCGGCCGTTCTCGCAATGATCTCCTCCAGCGACAAATCAGCAAAGGAAGTGCCGGCGATCAGCGCGTTCAACTTGTCGACATAGCCCTTGTGATGCTTGCCATAGTGGACGCTGATCGTTTCGGCTGAAATGACCGGATCCAGTGCATTTTCCGCGAATGGCAGGGGGGGCAGCACGTGTGGCGAACTCTTGACGGTGGTGGCGGTTGTCATGGCATGTTCCTTGGGTGGATTGATCGTGGCTGTGTTCAGGCTTCCCACCTGCATTCACCGCGACGGTGGGAGGCAATCCTTATCGAGCATTGGGAGGGGGATCGTGGCGCATTCAGCCTCCCGAGGTTTCTCCGCCCATCACCTGGAGTACCGTTCCCGTGATGTACGACGAATCCGCGTTCGATGCCAGGAACACGTAGGCGGGCGCCAATTCTTCCGGCTGGGCGGGCCGGCCCATCGGATTGTCGCTACCGAACCTCGCAACGTCGGTCGGTGACATTCCGGCGTCCGACGGGTTGAGTGGCGTCCAGACAGGTCCAGGCGCGATGGCGTTGACGCGTATCCCCCGGCCGATCACGTCCTGCGCCAGAGACTTGGTGAATGCGTTCACCGCGCCCTTGGTCGCGGAATAATCCGGAAGCTTGCGCGATCCAAGAATGCCCGTTTCGGAGCTGGTGGCTATGATCGCCGAGCCCCGCGGCATGACCTCGAGCGCGGCACGTGCCAGCCGGACGTACGCGAGGATATTGGTCGCGAACGTTTCCACGAGTTCGTCGTCAGTGAGATCGGCCAGACTCTCCTTGCGATTCTGGTGGGCTGCGTTGGAAACCAGGATGTCGAGCTTGCCCAACTCCGCGACCGTCTTCGCCACGACATCGCTGCAGTATTGCGGCGATGTCAGGTTTCCGGGCAAGAGCAGGCATTTCCGCCCCTCGCGCTCGATGCAGTCGCACGTTTCGGCGGCATCGGACTCTTCGTCCGGCAGGTAGGCCAGCGCGATGTCGGCACCTTCCCGCGCGAAAATCAAGGCGACAGCGCGGCCGATGCCGGAGTCCCCTCCAGTGACCAGCGCTACCTTGCCCTCGAGCTTGCCTGCCGGCCGGTAGAACGGCGCCTCGAACTGGGGGCGGGGACGCAGTTGCGATTCGATGCCCGGCCCGCTTTGATGCTGAGGCGGAAAGGGTGGCCGTGGTGTGCGTTCGCTGGTCGCGGCAGCTGGCGGAGGACTATCGGCGACACGCACGAATTGCGTACGCCCTTTCTTACTTACGGCCGGGTCCTCGCTCAATGGCCGCTTTCGACCGAACCGCGGGTCCGGCTTCGCCCCGCTTTCGACAGCGATATCGCGACTGCCTGCTTGATCGCCTTCTTCTTTGAAGACGGGTGGCTGGCGCCGATCGTTCCCGTCGCCTCGTATTCGTGCGCGAGTTTCTTGATGTTGGCGCTGACGGTCTTATTGCTGCGGCCTTTTAGCAGTGGCATGTCGAATCCTCCGTTGGCGATGAGGAAGCTCACCTTCCTCGCCAACGATTTTCGGGAATTCAACCCGGACGCGTGATCGGTCCGCAGCGCAAATTCCTGTCCGACGATGTCCGACCAGCCACGTTGTCTCGGACGCCGCGAACGGCCGCGCTAGCGGGGCCGGCTGAAGCGCGTGAGCAATTTGGCGTGGCGGAGGATCTCGCGTTCCGCGTAGGCAGCCGCGGCTTCGAGATCGAGCCCCAGGTAGGTGATCCCGATTGTCGTGAGTTCCTTGCGCGCGGTTCCTGCGCGATTGATGCCATACCAGCCGGACTTGAGGCGCCCGCGAACGGCCTCGGATTCACTCTTTGCCGCGACAATCGCCACGAACGTGCTGAAATCCTCACCGGGCCAGCGCTCGCCAAACGACGGAATATCGGGGGCGGCGGCGGAACGATCCTTCGACGTCACGGCCAATATCCGGGCCGAAGCCAGCGGAGCTTCTTCCAGCGCGTTGGGCAACCCATCGATGTAGGCATCGATTTCGCCGTGTCGCAGCGCGGAGTAGCCGGCGTCAGCCGCGGAAATGCTGATCGTCTCGACCTGTCCTCCCAGCATGTCGGCAAGGAACTGCGCTGCAAGCATGCTCATGGAACCCGGTGCGCCGGCCCCGATGCGCAGCGGACGCGCGCGTTGGGACACGTCCTTCAACCACAGTTCGAATGTGCCGGCACGTTCCGCCGCCCCAACCACCAGCGCCCCGCCAAAAGTGCCGACCACGCCGATCCAGTCGAAATCCTCGACGGGATTGAACGTCGCCGACTTGCTGAGCAACGCCCCGGGTACAACCTGCGTGTTCGACGCGTAGCCCACGCGAATTTCGCCCTGCGCCGGCTTGGCGACTGCAGCCAGGGCGTCGATCCCCAGTCCGCTCGGCATGTTGCGCACGGTCATGCTGCGGTGAAGCGATTCGGCGAAGGAGGAGGCGATGATCCTGCCGACGCGATCGGCTGAGCCGCCCGGAGGGAACGGCACGATCAGCACAAGCGGCCAATCGGCGCTGCGTGCCGCCGCGTCAGGAAGGCGATCGACGCTCTGGGCGCCCGCGGATGTTACAAGCAGGCACATCACAACCAACAAGGCCGCCTTCATGCGCCCATTATAGGCGACGCGGCCGCTGCAGCGTTTCAGCAACGCCAAGGGCCGGCAAGACTGCTGCCGGCCCTAGCGAAGCAATGGCTGACCTTTACGGCAGCGGCGGATAACGTTCGGCAGACGCCACGTCGCGACTGTGATCTTCCCAGTAGGGGTTGATGTCGTAGTAGGCATGCACATCCGTCGCCCAGCGCCTGTCGGCCATGGAGGGCCAATGGTCCTCGTCGAAGCCGGGCGCGCTCTCGAGCCGCTCCTTGCTGATGTCAAGCAGGAAACGCTTTTCGGCGGCATCCAGAGTCAACGCCGACCAGGGGATGGCGAAGAGCTTGCTGCCGATGCCGAAAAACCCGCCGAACGACAACACCGCGTAGGCAATCCTGCCTGCGGCGACATCGAGCATGATCGCTTCGATCTTGCCGATGTCTTCGCCCGCAGAATTGACCACGTTATCGCCGTCGAGTGTGGCCGCGTCCATCACGAACGGACCTGGCCCCTGCGAAACATGGTCGGGATCGCGCAAAATCGTGGCGCCACCGTTGCCCGGCACCGCTGTTCCGGCGTCTTGCGTAAATGCTGTCATTGGGACTCCTTGTTAGTGTTCTCGAAAAACCGACTCGACTGCGACATGTCGCTTACGCGGGCGCGACCCTTTCAAGCTGCCGCCGACGCCAGCGGCAGTGCACACTGGGCGCAACGGCAAACCTTCGTGGATGGTCAAATCGCCCGGTGTGCGCCACCGCCCCGCTTCGGCTATCCCTGGGCCGCCTTGGTGACGAGGTTGTCCACCACGTCGCGCACGCCTGCGACGCTCGCCGCGACCTGCTTCGCGCGGTCCTTGAGAGGCGGCGAGTCGACCGCACCGGTCAGCGTCACCACGGCGTCATGGGTCTCCACGCCGATTTGCAGCGACTTGAGGCCAGGCTCGGCCAGGATCGCCGCCTTGACCTTGGCCGTCAGCGCGCTGTCGTCAATCGCGTCCGCGGTCTTGGTGGCGGCTTCGCTGGTCTTGGCAGCCACTTTGTCTGCCGCGCGATCAACCTTTTGACCGGTCGTTTCGGTCGAATTCTGCTGATCGCATCCGGTCACTGCAAACGCGGTGCCCATCAGCAGCGCCGCGTACAGCGTCGTTCGGGTCGTCTTGTCCATTGCGTTCTCCTGTCGATATGTTGGATAGGCCGTCGCTCGGCCGACTTAGCGAATGACTCGGCCGACAAAATAGCCAAGCGCCAACGCGCCGGCCACACTGACCAAGGGCCGCGCACGCACGTACCCGGTGCATGCTTCGGCCAGGGCGCCCGACTTGTTGGCGAGCTGCGTCCCACTCGTGGTTGCCCAGTCGGCAGCGGAATTTCCCGCGCTCTCGACCTTGTCGATCGCGTCATGCGCGCGCGCTGCTGCCGATTGCAGTGCAGGTGCTGTCTTCTGGGCGACGTCATCGACCATCTGGTGGGCCCTGCCTGCCGCCGTCGAAATGGGGTTCGAACCGGTCATCGTGGAACCGGTCATCGAATTGGTGGTCATTGGCGCTCCTTCGTTTGGCGGTATGGATTGGTTCGTGGCGACACGCAAGAGATTGCTGTTTCAATCCGCGGTCGCCGTTGCGGATATCGATTCCAAAATTCAGCATGGGATCGAATTTCGTTCTGCCATCCTAGTGTCGCCATCGTCGGCGATCATTCGGACCGGAGACGACATTCGTGTCGGACAAACACCCAATCCAAGCACGTGTCGCATGACGACTGGCTGCGCCATCCGAGGTAGGACGCACGCGGACGGACTATCGCGAGGGCCTCTGCTTCCGCCGCGCATCTTCCCTCCCCCACACTCACCACTACGCGGGAAACGCCGCCGGTGCGTTCCGCAAGCCCCAAAGGCCACACATGCGAATCACGCCCATCGAGGCCGCGGCAATCCTTGCTATCGGCCTTGTCACGGTCCAACTCCACTCTGGCGAACGCTCGAACCTGCCAGGTGCGATCCAGGCATTTCTTGCGGCGTCGAGCGAGCAGGTTATGGCCCGGTTGGAAGAGCGGACCGGGAAGGCTCCACCGGTTCACGCGTCCGCGACCGCTGACTGACACCATGCCGGCGGCGACCCCGCACCGGCCGCATGGCCGTCATCGCATGGCGGCCCCGCACATCGCCCTGCCGCATCTGGCCCTCCACCGGCTGGGAGCCTTTGCACTGCGCGCAATCAAAGGATTCCGGGCCAACCAGGGCTTTCTGCTGGCCGGCGCGGTCGCGTACTACTCGCTGCTCTCGCTCATACCGTTGCTGATCCTGGTCCTGATCGCGTTGTCCGGCGTTCTGGACCCCGACCAACTGCTCTCGACGCTCGGTGAGTATCTCGAGTACATCGTCCCGGGGCAGGCGATGGCGCTCGTCTCCGAACTGCGGGTCTTCCTGACCCACAAGGATGCGATTGGCGGAGTGCTCTTCGTCACGATGCTGTTCTTCAGCACGCTGGCTTTCACCGTGCTGGAAAATGCGCTTTCCGTGATCTTCTATCACCGCGCAGCGACGACACGCCGCCATTTCGCGGTGTCCGCGCTCATGCCTTACGTCTTCATCGTGTTCCTGGCGTTGGGCCTGCTGCTGGTGACGGTCGTCTCTGGAAAACTGGCGGTCATGGCCACGCGCAATATCGTGGTATTCGGCGACCCCACGTCCCTCGACGGGTTGTCGGGCTACTTGCTCTACCTGATGGGTGTTGCCGGCGAAATTTTCCTTCTCACCGCCATCTATCTGGTCATGCCCGTCGGTCGCCTCTCCTTCCGGCAGGCATTGATCGGCGGCGCCAGCGCCGGCATCCTGTGGGAGATGACCCGCCACGTCCTGGTCTGGTATTACGGGACGCTGTCACAGGTGCAATTCGTCTATGGCTCGCTGGCGACCGCCGTGATGGTCATGCTCAGCGTCGAGATCGGGGCGGTGCTGCTTCTGTTCGGCGCGCAGATCATCGCCGAACACGAACGCAGCCGCTAGGCGCGATCGATCCCGTTCAACGCCGGATGGTCGCCTCGCGTTCCAAATCGCATTCCGGATCCTCCGTCGTGGGCAGTCCACTGAGCGGGTCGGAATGCATGCCATACAGGCGCCGCTCCCGCTCGGCCTCCTCACGCGTCTTCGGCAGGGGGAGCGGTTGGCGATGCCGATCGCTCCCGTTGCCGGAGCGACATTCGAATTCATCGATCATGGCGACCAGCTGATCGAAACGTCGCCCGGCGGGCGAGTTCGGATCGCAGAGGAAGAGTTCCTCCAATTCACGCAACGCCGCATGATACTCCGCGTGGTCGCGCAATCTCGCAGGCTGAAGCGTGTCGCTCATGGGCATTTCGCGGGCCATGCCGAACTACTCCATGCCCGCCCAGACAACGTTTTGCCAATATCTGTGCAGCGTCGAGCGACGCGTCCAGAGGCGACGCCATGACGCAACGGCTTTCGCCGGCAATGCCCGTGCGCTCCGAATGGCAGACTCCCAGGCGGCGGGGTCTTCGCACCGCCATGTGTACGCAACCAGCGCCAGCCCCAGTGCGGAACTCGCCAGCGCGATAACGCCCAGCAGGCGAATTCCAACGACCGGCGCGCTCGCAGCGCACAATGCCCCCGCGACGAGGCCGAACCCGAAGAAGCCGAGCGCGGCGCCGTGCCATCGCGCGGGAGCAGCCAACTTGTCAACCGGCGTCGTCACGATCTTCTCCTAGTTGCCCGGTCTCAGCACTTTGTTGCGGTACGCGCCGATGGAGACATCGTCCTCGCTGGGGGTCGCCTGCGACATTTCGACATTCTTGCCATTGCTATACGTGAACATCTTGGCCAACACGCCGGCTACCAGAAGCGCGATCGAGCCGTACAAGAGATAGCTGGACCATTGATCCACCGGCGGCAGCGTGATTGCCGCAAAGGCGGGCGATGCGCCAAACGCCGCCGTGATGACGGTAGCGGCGATTCCAAGGGTGCGCGGTCGGATCGGATAGGTTGCCATGACCTGCTCCATGTTCGTGAAGAGATGGAACTCACTCTAGGCCCATGACGTAGAACCAAGAACCGGCCCGCTTGCCATTCTCGTGTAGGCACCTGTCCCACACCGCCCGCGCGCTCCGTAGCACCCAGGTCCGCGCGGCGCCATTGCCCTCGTCGTCTATGCGCGCTTGCGGCGTAGCGTCGCATCGGCCTTGGAAGCCCGCCCAGCGCGGCGCGTGACGGCGCGTGGGGCCGGGTGTCCGGACGGTCCGGCCTTGTCGAGGCTGCGCTTCAGAAGATCCGCCAAGTCGATGATCTGTGCCGAACGCGGGACGGCATCAGCGGTCGCGTCTGGCGCCGTCATCTCCCGGGTTTCACCCTTCCTGATTTTCTCCTTGACGCGCTTCATCAGGTCGTCGTGATAGGTATCCTTGAATTCGCGCGGATTCCAATGCTCGCTCATATCCTGCACCAGGCGCCGGGCGAGTTCGGCCTCCTTCGTCGATACGCCCTTCAGCCCGCCGGCCGGCAGGTCGAGTGCGTTCGCCGTCCGCAGTTCGTCCGCGTAGCGGAGCGTAATGAGCATCAATGCGCGTTCATGCGCCAGCACCGCGGCCAGATGCTGCGTAGTGCGGATCACGACCTGTGCGATGGCGACACGGCCGGTCGCGCTCAGCGTCTCGCGCAGCAGCGCGTACACCTTTTGGCCATGACGCATCGGCGCGAGGAAATAAGGGGACTCGTAATACTCGGCCGGAATTTCCTCCGCGGGCACGAAGGCCTTGATGTCGATCGTCTGGGTCGCCTTGACATTTGCCCGCCGGAAATCCTCGTCGGACAGAACGACATAGCGATTCTTGTCGTATTCATAACCCTTGACGACATCCTCCCAGCGGACCTCCTTGCCGGATTTCTTGCTGTACCGCCGGTAGCCGACCGGGGACAGGTCGCGCTTGTCGAGCATCGAGAACTGGAAACTCCTGCGGTCCTCGGCGGGATGCATCTCGACGGGAATGTTGACCAGACCGAAGCTCAACGCTCCCTTCCACAGAGCACGCGCCACTAGGCCTCCTTCCCTGGATTACTCCGCGCGTCGGCTGCACAGGCGGCGCAAACCGTAAGCGACAGGCGACGTTCGAGCAACTCGCCGCAATCGTCACAGATCATCAGGATCGAGTCGGGAACGCGGCGGCATGCCCCTCCCCCGCACTCCGGCCGCACGCATCGCTCGAGGTCCTTCGGACACACCACATGCATTTTCGGATCCTTGCTGGCGCGGGTCGCCAAATTTGTAGGGCGCCGCCTACCAAAGAACGCGCTTTAAGGCGTCTAGCCGCCGATGCGCATTTCTCCATAATTCCATGCGTCGGGATGCAGTCGCCTGACTTGATGACAACCCACAACTCGTTGCATGGGAGGAAGAAATGTCCATCGGTACGATCCTGCTCATCATCCTGATACTGGTCCTGATCGGTGCGCTGCCAAGTTGGCCGCATAGCCGCGAGTGGGGCTACTTTCCCAGCGGCATCACCGGAATCGTCATCGTCATCGTGCTGATCATGCTGCTGACGGGCCGCCTCTAGGACGGACACGACACCGGTACCCGGCGCCAGAGCTGCAAACGTTGCGGTGAATGAACACCGGCAACGTTTGCAGCGTGCCGCGGGAACTCAGCGCGGTTTGTCCTCGACCTTTGGCGGGCGTCCCTTGCGATCGGTCTCGACGTCTGTGACGTCGTCTTCCTGGATATCCGGATCCTTGCCGGGCCGATGGGTGCTTTCATCCTCCTGCTGATGTTGACGGCGCAGATCGTCCTGGTCACCGCCGCCTTGCTGTTTCTGACGCTGCCGGTCCTTTTCCGTTTGAGGCTTGGTTCGATTCATTGCGTGTCTCCGATGGGGTCGTCAGCGGTTGCCGACGGCCACAGTATCGGTACGCGCACGTGCGCCGCGCATAGGCGCGCCGACCGTTTTCCTGTCGGTGGCCTCCGACAATTGGATCCGGTGCGAACCAGGCGGTGTAGTCCACGTTCCGCGCTCAGTCCTTGAGGCCGGCAAGCAGCGACGCCATGTCCTCGGCGTGCTCCTCCTCGACGGCGAGGATTCCCTCGAGCATCTTTCTGGTTGTCGAGTCCCGGCCTTCAACCCAGGCGATGATTTCCCGGTAGCTCTCGATGGCTACGCGCTCCGCCACCAGATCCTCCTTGATCATGTCGCGAAGCGAATCACCTTCCACATATTCGGAATGGGCGCGGCCGCTAAGGCCATCAGGATTGAGATCGGGCTTCGCCGCCAAGTTGCACGATGCGGCCCGCGATTTCGTCGGCGTGCGCCTGTTCCTCGTTGGCGTGGGCGAGAAACTCCGCCTTCACGGATTCCGAGGCAATGCCCTGCGCCATGAAATAGTGCCGCTTGTACCGCAGCACACAGACGATCTCGGTCGCCAGCGCCTGGTTCAGGACGTTACACACCTGCTCCGCGTCCGCGGCATATCCTGGCGTGACGGCGCCCTCTTCCATGTGCTCGCGCGCGCGCTTGCGCAGCGTCTTGACGTCCGAGAGAAAGGGTTGCGGTGCAATTGGCTTGGTCGCGGTACGAGCAGGCATGGCGGATTTCCTCGATGAATGACGTGGCGCGGTTTGTTGGACGTTACCTGTTCAACATCGCACGACGCGTGCCACACGCCCAACGGCCCGAATGAGCCATCGTTTCAATTCATTGCGATCATCGGCGCGCCGCCGCACCGCGCCGTCGAGGCGATTCCTGCGCAGTCGTTTGCACTTGACGGGCGCGTCGTCGGCGGTCTCCTACACGCGCTTCCGCCTTTCGCGGATGCCGCGCATCGCCGCTTGCCGCGCAGAGTCGACGACATGGGCAAATCGCCCGAGGAATTGTTGAGGAGGCGCCCGTGGGCGTTCGCCATGGCAACTTGATAAGCGCGGCCAGTTGCGTGCTTTTACTGGTCGCTTGTGGCGAGCCACCCTCGCCGTCAGCTCCTCCATCGACGTCGTCGATCAGTTCGACGGCACCGACGGTCGCGCCATCGGTTCCGTCGAGCCCGTCAGGCCCCGGACCAATTCCGCCGCCGACTGTGGATGGGGGAGCGAGGGGTGTCGATAGTGCAGCAACGCGACCGATGGATTCGCTATCCAAGGAGAAGGAAGTCAATTCCATGCCACTCGCCGGCCAGGGTAACAATCACTCGTCGCCCTCGCTTGAAAAGCCGCCGGCCAAATAGTCGACAGCAAGGGAGTACCGCATCATGAAGCAAATGCCAATCGCAGGCTTCGTCCTGATAGGCTTGTTCGGCATGGCCTGTGCCGTGGAGTCCTGGCTGCGAACGCGCAGCGCCGGTCATGCTGCGGTCCGGCGAATGCCGGTCGAGCAGTGGGAAAACGAAGGTGGTGCCTTGGCGCCCGCCCCCGGCGTGCTGAATACGTCACAAGTTCCGAGCTGACGTGGCGTCATCTCCGGTTGCGGGACGCCGCCGGCCGAAAATCGCGGTTCCAAGGGAGCGCAAGTGAATTTCATTGCGACGGACCCTGCGCCCAGCGCGGGCAGCCGTCCCGTTGAACGAGCACAGCCGGGTGCGTATAGTCGGCCTGTCGACCGCATGCCCCGGAATTCGCTCGTGAAATCGGCGCTCCCGCTCAAACTGGTGATCCCGCTGGTGCTTGGCATCATGGCGTCGCTGGCCATCGCCGTGTACGCCGAGTTGGGCTATCGCCGCCTCGAATCCGCCAATCGCCAGATGGCCGTGGCGCTGGCGATGCAGGCCACCGTCCACCAGACATTGGCGCTCATCACCGACGCGGAGACCGGACAGCGAGGATTCCTGCTGACCGGCAAGGACGAGTACCTGGGGCCGTACAGGGCCGCAATTCCGAAGATCGAAGGCGAATTCAGCAAATTGCGCGAACTGCTGGTCGAGAGCGGAACACCGGCCGACCGCGACCGCGCCGATCGGCTGAACAATCTGATTGGCAAGAAGCTCCTCGAGCTGGAAGCGGTCATCGCGCTCTATCAGAAGGACGGCGCGGAGAGCGCGTTGGCGCTGATGAACACCGGCATCGGGCGGCGGACGATGGACACGATCCGGACCGAGGTCGAAGGCATATCGGCGACGCAGAGAATGCAGCTCAACGAGGCGAACTCCCGCTGGAGCCGGGACATCGAGTTCGCCCGCGTCGGGATGATGGTCGTGACGGCGCTGACGGTCGCCTTGCTGCTGGTGGTATGGGTCCTGTCCCGCCGCGATGCAAATCAGCGGGAGGTGACGCATCGCGCCGCACATCTCGAGAAGCAACAGCTGGAAATGCTGGTCGAGGAGCGAACGGCTTCGCTCTCGGAACTTTCGAATCACTTGCAGGTCGTGCGCGAGGAGGAACGCTCGAAACTCGCGCGCGACATTCACGACGAGCTTGGCGGAATCCTGGTCAGCGCGAAGATGGACATGGCCTGGGTCGATTCGCGGATCAAGGGCCGCGACGCCGAGGCCGCCGCCAAGATCGAACGCGCAATGCAGGCGCTGGACGAAGGCGTACAGATCAAGCGCCGCATCATCGAGGAACTGCGGCCGACTCTCCTGGACAATCTCGGCCTGTCCGCCGCGCTGGATTGGCAGACCCACGAGATCTGCGATCGAGCCGGCCTCCAGTGTGTGATCGCGACGCCCGCGGACGACAGTTCGATTCCTCCTGCCGCGTCCATCGCGCTGTTTCGCATCGTCCAGGAGGCGCTGACCAACATCGTGAAATACGCGCGCGCGAAGAATGTCAGCGTCGACCTGGGCGTGACCTCCGACACCATCACGCTGCTGGTCGAGGATGACGGCATCGGAATTCCCGAAGGTGCGCAGAACAACCTCCTGTCGCACGGCATCAGCGGCATGCGACAACGCGTCCGCGCACTGCAAGGGGAATTCGCGATCGTTCGCCGCCCTGAGGGAGGAACGCTGATCGAAGTCGGCATTCCCATTGTGCCCGAGCCGCCGTCAAGCAGCGCGGCTACCTCAACTTTCAGCCAGGCGGATATACCCAGCGGTTGAGATCGCCAACTCCGTGTGAACCGGCAGCATGAAGCCGTTCGCCGGGTCGTCGTCCGCGTCGATCACCACCCGCGGCATGACCGTGCGCACCGGTCCGAAGATTGTTGCGAATGAGACGTCTGCGGCGTCACGGCCGGTGCCGATGCGGAGCAATCCGGTGATCGGAGAAATCCCGGTCGCATCGAACATGTACCAGTCGTCCCCGAGGAACACCTCCACGTAGGCATGAAAATCAGGCGGGCCGAGCGCAGGATCCGCGCCATAGTCGACTCCCGTGACAAACCGCGACGGATAGTTGAGCGCCCGGCAAAACGCGATCATTGCGTGCGCAAAGTCGCGGCAAACCCCCGCGCCGTCGCGAAGGGTATCTATCGCCGACGTCGTGCTTCGGGACGCCCCGATTTGAAATTTGAGCGACTGCCGGATCCAGTCGCGCACGGCGAGGACCTGACCATAGCCGCGAGGAAGCGAGCCGAATCGGTCCCATGCCTGCTGCTGGATCAAGTCGGCCTGGCAGAACCGGCTGGGATAGAGATAGCGCAACGTGCCGGCGTCCAACGCAGAAGGCGGCGCAGCCGCAATGTCGGCAGGCTCGACCACCCGGTGCGCGATCTCGACCAGCGCCTCGTAGCGGACAACGAGCGAACCCGATAGCGCAGCAAATGCAGCGATGCGGTTTCCGGTGAATGCGTCCTCGCTCAGCGAGGCGTCGCGTGGCGGGTCGATGCTGAAATATTCCTCGACCAACGACTGCCGCCCATTGCGGGCGGCATGGATGTTAAGCAGGAATTCCGATGGCCCTTCGACGGCGTAGTGGAGTTCCACGCCGTAGCGAAGACGCACCCGGCTCCCCGAGAGCTCCTGTGTGTTGAAGCGCATGTCGATGTCGCCTGGCGTTCACGCAGGAGGTACGTCGAAGTAGGGATTGAAGCCCGCCGGCGACGGCGCGACCGGCATGTCTTCGGGAAGGATCCCGACGGGGCGCAGCGACTCGGCTTCGACGACGACGCGGCAATCCGGCGACAGGACGACGCCCAGTGCCGCGTATTGATCGGCAAGTTCGTGGTGGGGGCGAACCACGAACCAGGTTTCGACGTTGCCGTGGTGCCTGCTCTCGACGACATATTCGAGGTCTCCCATCGGAGAGCAGGTAGACCTGGCCCCCATCGTCGTTTCCGGCGGGCAGGAACGAGCCATCGTTCTAAGGACCGCGGCGGACAAGTCCCGCAACCAGCGAGATGACGAACAACACGACGAATATGAAGAACAGGATCTTGGCTATTTCGGTGGCGCCGGCGGCAATGCCACCGAATCCGAACAAGGCGGCGATCAGGGCGACGACAAAAAATATAAGGGCATAGCGGAGCATGATGGGCCTCGGTGTAGGTTGAAGGGATCAGGCGGCGGACTGGCCGCCCGTGGGGGTGATAGGGTTGTCGGGGTCAGGCTTGCTTCGTGCCTCTTCCGGTCGCGGGGGCCGACTCACCGGTTCGACGACGGGCGCCTTCCCAGAATCGGGAACACCGATCCTTGGCGCCTTGGGTTGCGGCAACAACAGCGCCGGCAGTTCGGATTGCGCATTCTTGGCCTCCGACGCCGCCGCTGTGCCTCCGCCATTTCGACGTTCCTGCATTGTCGTCTTCCTTGAGCTCGCTTGCCTTCGCATTCGGTCCCGCTACTATGAAAGGGCCATCAGTCGGATAGGATCAGTGCTTGGCCGATTGCCCTGTAGCAGCACGTCCTACAATTTCAAAGAAAAAAACTGGCCGGAGGTCCGGGAAAGGCGCTCCGGCCAGTGAATTCCGGTCCTTGGACGCGTTTGTTCCGGAGGACCGGGAGGGAGCCTTGGGAATCAGGTCTTGCCGAAGCGGACCTTGGCATCCTGGACGCATGAATCCTTGGCCGCGCCGGCAAGCGCATCACACTTCTCGATTGCGACCTTGTAATCGGCGTCGCGCTTGTCGGAGGCAGCCTCGCGCCGCGCCTCGGCGGTCTTGTCGGCCGAATCCTTGCGCGTATCGGCGGCGACCCGATCGACCTTGGCGTCGGCCTTGGCCTTGACGAAGGCCGCCTTCGCTTCCTTCACGCAGACATCCTTGGCGTTGCCGGCAAGGTCGTCGCATTTCTCCTTGGCGACTTCGTAGTTGGCGTCAGCACGTGCCTCACGGGCGTTCTCGCGCGCTTTGGGCGTGTTCTGGAATGCCGCCTCGGCTTCCGCCTTGGCGACTTTTTCCTTGCCTTTGGCCTCCTCGACACAGATGTCCTTGGCGTTGCCGGACATCCCGTCGCACGCCGCCTTGTCCATCTTGTATTGCGCTTCGGCATTCTTGATCGCCATGTCGCGGGCGTCCTTGCTCATCGCCTGCGCTTGCGTCCCGCCTGCCAGGCACAACCCTGCGGCGGCGAGCATTGCCATGACCAGATTCGATGGTTTCACGTCGCCTCCTTATTGGTAGTTGGGAAAGTCTTCATCGCGGAAGGCGTTGCCCCAGCGGTCGACCTGCTTTTCGGCTTCATCCTTCTTGATGCCGTATTGCTCCTGGATCTTGCCCACCAGTTCGTCGCGCTTGCCAGCGATGACATCGATGTCGTCGTCGGTGAGCTTGCCCCACTGCTGCTTGACCTTCCCGCTGAATTGCTTCCAGTTGCCTTCGATGCGATCCCAGTTCATAACGGCTCCTTGGCTTGAAGTTAGTCGGACGCCGATCGTCCGAACACGCGGTAGAGATTGCAACCCGCGTGCCATCGGCGATTGATCGTTCAAACAATGACTTAGGGAATGCGGCCCGGCGCAAACGGGAAATGGCGGCCAAGGCAATCTGTAAGGACCGCCCTTAGCGTAGGAAGCGGACGACGAGCGCGACGGGTTCGCGCCGATGGACATCGCGAGCCGCACGCGAAACTGGCGATGATCGACACTTCGCGCGAAACGCTCCTTGCAGTCCTCCGGTTCGTCGCTCTGTGAATCGGACGAGGACGGGGTGCCGCTCAGCTCGGCGGAGGAACCACCCAGCGCGGAACGCTCACCGGATCGAAATCGACCCATGCGCCGTCGCGCCACGTACCCTCGGCTTCCTCGACCGACCGCGCGTGATGCCTCAACAGAGCGTCGAGTACCAACGCCTTCTGTCCCGGCGTCGGCACCTGCACCACGACGCGCACGCCCGCGGGTCGGCGAATTGTCGGGTCCTGCTCCCGGTCTGCATGCTTGCCCATGACGTTGAGTGCGCCTGCCAACGAGCCGGTATAAGCGCCGATAGCCAGGCCAGCGACCGCTGCGACTGGTCCCACGACGGGCACCGCGGCCGCCCCCAAGGCGACCCCGGCCGCACCGCCCAACGCGGCGCCCGTCACCGCGCCGGTTTCGCCGCCACGCGCCGTCGGATCGGCATCCTCGTCCCCGCCGATCGGATAACGAGCGTGCTGACCGGGCGCATTGAGCACGAATTTCTGGATGTCTTCCGAGTCCACGCCAAGCGTCTGCAACTCAGTGGCCAACAGATCGGCGCGCTCGAAATCGTCAAATTGCCCCGAGAGGATTTGTGTCACGAAGGTTCTCCGCCTGTGTCACGCCGCGCAAACTGGTGCGCAGGAGACGCGCGTCGGCGCCCGGAGCGCAGTCGCCCCGGGGACAGCGCACGCCACCTTCCTGATTACTTGGGCTTGGACTGGTCCGCCGCCTTTTCCACGGCCGCTCCGGTCGCCTTGACGTCTTTCCCCGCACCCTCGACCGTGTTGCACGCGGTCAGGCTTGCAGCAAACATGCCCAGCAGGACAATCATCATCGCCTTCATCATGGACTCCCGTAGAATTCAAAGAGGACTGCCCAGTCTTCGACGCACATTACGTGCCGCCTCCGCGGTCTTGCAAATCATGCACTTGCGCTCGCGGCCCGCAAAGGGTGCGTAGTGTCTACAATCGCCACGCCCGAGGTTAGGATCGACGTAGGAGGCGGCCGACGATCGACTTCCGGTCATCTACCGAGCATTTCGCTCAATGGCTTCATCGCCTCCACACGATCGGCGATCGATTTCAGCACCGCCAATATCGGCATGCCGAGAAGGAGGCCCCATGCGCCCCACAACCAGCCGAAGAACAGCACACCGATAAAAGTCGCCACGGGATTCATCTGCGCCGACCTTCCCTGCAGCCAAGTGGCGAATCCCAACCCGATCGCCTCGGCGATGATTATCACCACGCCCGCGGCGAGCATTGCGTCGCCCAAGGTGCCCCATTCCACCAGCGCCGCGACGCCAACGGCTCCTGCGGCGATCACGGTGCCGGCATAGGGAATGATATGCAGCACGCCCGTAGCCACGCCCCACATTCCCGCATTGGGCAGCGCCAGCATCGATAGCGCGGCCCACGTCAGCGCGGCAATGAGGACGTTCGTGATCAACAGCGTCGCCATGTAGCGCTGGATCTGCGCGTCGATTTCGTTCAGCACCTCGACAGTGACGCGCCGCCGCCCCAGCGACTCACCCGCGAGTCTGGCCATCTTCCGGCGGAAGGTGTCGCCCGCCGCAAGCAGGAAAAATGTCAGCAGCAATGCCATGGATATCTGCACCAGCATCACCACCACTTGGCCCGACCGCTCCGCGATCCAATCCTGGAGCTGTGACGTCGCGCTGGGCGCGGGGGGCTCGACGCGCGCTGCCTTGCCGGTGGCCTCCGCCGCCGCGCGATCCAGCTCGACCGCGGCGGCTTTCATGTTGCTGACGGGACCGGGAGACGAGCGTGCGGCGTCCGCAGCGATGTGCCGCAGCTTGCGTGCCGCGGCAGGCAGCGTTGCCACCACGTCGTTGAATTCGCCGCTGATCGCGTAGCAGGACGCGGATACGACCGCCACCAGCGAGATCATGACCAGCGACGTGCTGGCCAGCCGCGGCAGCCGTGCCCGCTCCAGCATGGATACCAGCGGCCGCAGCGTGTAACTGAACAGGATGCCCATGACAACGGGGACCAGAAATGCCTCCGCGAGCCGGGCCGCGACAACGATCGCGATGATCGCCACGACGACGGCGGCAATTTCGATCGCGGTCAGTCCCGGCGCGACGACGGGGACCGGCGGCACGTCCGCGGTGGACTCGCGACTCCGCGCCGATTCGGCCGGACGCTCGCGCCTCCGTGCCGCGTCCGCGTGCCGCGTCGCACTTTCCGGCAGCGTCTTAATAGGTCTTCGCCTTGTCTGCGGCCTTTTCCACCGCCGCGCCGGTCGCCTTCACATCCTTGCCGGCACCTTCGACCGTATTGCAACCGGACAGCGTCATCAGCATCGCCGCCAACAGCGAAAGGGAGAGGGTCTTCATGCGCGTTCCTTTGTGCAGGGTTGATCGACAAATCGCGTGGCGCGATCCTGGCTCGTATGCGGTTGCAGAGTTCATGCCCGCGACGACGCGCTACGAATCAGGCAGATAGATGCGGCCACGCGAGGTGGCGCGTAACTGCTGCGCGGAAGGACGGAATTACCTACAACCTGCGATGTCAGTGAGAACCCGACGGATTTCCAACCGCGAGGTCGGCGAGCACTTCCCGGACGCGGTGAAACTCGCGCGACTTGTCGAAGAAATAGTCGGCGCCGAGTGTCAGGCTGCGTTCGCGGTATTGCGGAAACGCGTAGTTCGTAAACACGATGACCTTGCTGTGCGCAGGCTTCGGAACCAGCGCCAATGCCTTGAGCACGCCCAGGCCCGTACCCTTCTTCAGTTGCAGGTCGAGTATGGCCGCGTCCCAATCGGCATCGCGCAGCAGCGTCACCGCTTCCTGCTCGGTTTCCGCCAGCCCGACAATTTCCAGATTGGGGATCTCCGTCAGGGCCTCCGCAAGGCGAGCGCGAATAATCGCCGAGTCCTCGACAATGACGATGCGCAATTTCGTTGCCGCCACCGAGTTTCCGCCTTGGTACTCGACACCTTCGCCGATTGACATCGCAATGCTCATAGAGTGTCCGAGTCGATGCGTCGTGTTGCGTTCCTCGGACGGGCCACCAAAACCATATCATCGGGGCGATAGGCATTCTGTCGGCGTTTGTCCGACAATTCCGTCCGATTTCGGCAAAAAGTGCGAGTTGTCGACGACAATCAATCGATAAGGCCGTTTTTGATCGCGTAATAGGTCAAATCCGCATTGGACTTCATGCCCATCTTCTCCAGGACGCGCGTGCGGTACGTACTGATCGTCTTCACCGAAAGGTGCAGTTCGTCGGCAATCTTCGAAACTGCGGCGCCCGCAGCGAGCTTGCAGAAGATCTGAAACTCCCGCTGCGACAGTTCGCCATGCAGCGGCCGGTCCGCGTCACCCGTCACGCCGTCCGCCAGAATCTGCGCCAGCGCCGGGCTCACGAATTTGCGTCCGCGCACAACGGTCCGGATAGCCCCCACTAACTGGTTGGAAGCCGCCTCCTTGTTGAGGTAGCCTGCCGCACCGGCACGCAGCAGGTTGACCGCATACTGATCCTCGGCGTAACCGGAAAGCATCAGAATGGGCAATTCGGGCCGCGCCTGTTTAACGGTCTTCAGCGTGTCGATGCCGTTCTTGTCCGGCATCGAGATATCGAGCAGCACGACGTCGAACTCACCGGCGCGGATCAATGCGATGGCTTCGCTTCCCGTTGCCGCTTCGCCGGAGACCACCATATCGGGCTGGTCGGCGATGAACTGTTTCAAGCCGGCGCGCACGATTGCGTGGTCGTCCGCAATCAGGATTCGGATCATGGTCGTCTGGTCCCGGTTGTCTGGCATGAAACTGCGTAGCTGCCTGCTAGATTACAGCGTTGCCACATCGGCGGTGCCGGATTGGTAACCGCTCAGCCGGTTGTAGAGCGTCTTGAGGCTGATGCCCAGCAACTGCGCGCACCGGCGCTTGTTGCCATCGCAATGGTCGAGCGTCGCATAGATCATTTGGCGCTCGACCTCGGAAAGCGGCGTTCCCACGGGCAGCTTCAGGCAATTGCCCGTGGGTTCGGCACAGGCGAGGCCCGCGAAATCCAGATCGACGACATCGTCGGCCAGGATGAACGCACGGTGAACGGCATTCTTGAGTTCGCGTACATTCCCGGGCCAGCGGTGCGAGCGAACGGTCATGATGGCCTGGCGCGAATACACCTTGGCCGTGCCTTCGGTCGCGTTGAGCTCCTGCAGAAAATGCTCGGCCAGGAGCTCCGCGTCGCCTTCCCGTTGGTTCAAGGCGGGAAGTGAAATCGGAAACACGGCTAGACGATACATCAGGTCTTCGCGGAGCTGCCCATCCTGCACCGCGCGTTGCGGATCCCGGTTGGTGGCGGCCATGACCCGGACGCGCGCGCGCAGTTCGGTCTCGCCGCCGACACGGGTAAACCTGCCGGACTCGAGGACACGCAACAGCCGAACCTGCATTTCCGGCGCCATCTCGGTGATTTCGTCCAGGAACAGCGTGCCATCCTCCGCGCGTTCGAAGCATCCGCGGTGCATGCGCGCCGCCCCGGTGAATGCGCCCTTCTCATATCCGAACAGTTCGGCCTCGATCAGGTTGGCCGGAATCGCGCCGCAATTGACCGCCACGAATGGCGCATGGGCATTCTGGCTTCGATCATGGATCGTGCGGGCAACAAGCTCCTTGCCACTCCCTGACTCCCCGGCGATGAGCACGGTTGCTGACGTGGGCGCAACCTTCTCGATACGGCGATAGACATCCTGCATGGCTGCCGAACAGCCGAGCAGGTGTCCGAACCGGGCGGGCGCAGGGCCGGAAGCCGCCCGCGCCGCCGCGACAAATGGCAGGCTCACGATGTTGCTGGTCGTTTCGTCGCTGTACATGCTGGGGTCCTGAGCCGGTGGATGAGCGACATCGTAGGCAATGCCCCTGAAATCCCCGATAGGCGATCAACGCAAAGGGGTGTGGGACATGTCCTACATACGCTCAGTGTGCGATGGGGACCGACGTCCTACACCGTGAGCGGCCGGGATCACCACGGTAAATGCGCCTCCTGGTCCGGCATCGGCGGGGGCGTGGGAGTCGTCCGACAACGGGCCGTCGCCAAAGGCCGATGGTCTTGTGCCGTACCCCGGAATACTCTTGGCCAGCCATTCCACGGCGACGGGAGAGTCGAAATGGAAGCCACGGTGTTGAAACCGACTGTGCTGCGCGGCGTTGCGACCAGGGAAGCGCTGCTGGATGCCGCCGAGATGCTCATCGCGGATGTTGGCTTTCATGCGCCATCGCATCGCATGATTGCCAGCCAGGCGAAAGCGCACGTGGCGCTGTTGAACTATCACTTCAGCAGCAAGGAACTGCTGTTCGAGGCCGCCATCGAGCGCCGCGCGGCACGCCTGGCCGTTGCGTGGCGCGCTGCGCTCAGCAGTGCGCGCGCGCGCCCCGCGGTCCGCGTCGAGGACATCCTCGCGGCGTGGTGGCGGCCGTTCGGCGAAATCGATGAGGAATCGGACCGGCCGTGGAGCAATTATCTGTGCGCAGTGGCTCGGCTGGCCTCGGCGGCAGACGGGGAAGCATGGCATCAGCGCTACTTCGGGGATATCGACCGCGAATTCCAATCGGCGCTTGCGGAGGTGCTGCCCTCCCGCACCCATCGAGACGATGTGGAGGCGGGTTTTCGCTACGCCCGCAGCCTGTTCGGAGAGGTCCTGCTGCATCGCTGCGGAAAGTTCGGCGGCACTTGCCGCCCGCGTGGCTTCCGCGAGGATGATATACGACCGAATGATTCGTTACCTCGCCGGTGGCCTGTGCGGACTCGCAGGCAATCACTCGCTCGCGGCCAGTTGACCGCGCGTTCGACACTGCGCCCTCGGCTTGCACGGCCGTGCAATGCCATGCGCAGGATTGAACCTACATTACGGTCCCTGCCCGCGCCACGCGGGCCAAACCTTGGTATCGGACCGCATGATCCGTCGCATCGCCTACGCCAGCCGCCCGCGGCCCGGTCTTTCGTTCGCCGAAATTCCCCGCATCGTCGCGTCCAGCCGCGCGCGCAACACCTTCCCCGGGATCACCGGCGTACTTCTGTTCACCGGACAGGACTTCGCGCAGTTGATCGAAGGTCCGCCGCGGCCCGTTGCTGACCTGTGGAGACGCATTCTCGCGGACCCGCGTCACCATGACCTGACCATGTTTCTGGACGAGCACGCCCCTGCTCCATGGTTCGCCGATTGGCGCGTGGGTTTCCCGTCGGATCCTGTCGTCACTGCGCAGATAGACTCGTGGCGCAAGCGCGGGGGCCAATGGGACGATGCCCAGCGCTGTGAACTTCGGCGCCTGCTTGCCGCGATCGACGCGGTCTAAAGCCGGCCGCAGCGCAGGCATGGCGCGGGCACCACGCCTGCGGACCCGCGAAAAAAATGCCCGCAAAGGCGGGCACGAGATCCATTGCCAAAGGTGCGCGCGCCCGTGTGCTCGGCGCAAACGCTGCAATGTTACAGTGGTGCCCGGGAAGGGACTCGAACCCCCACACCTTGCGGCGCATGGACCTGAACCATGTGCGTCTACCAATTCCGCCACCCGGGCGACGCAACCGATAATTTTACTTTTACGCCAGACACTTGTCAAAAAAACCGCCAAAATCGCGCAAACCGTCAAGCCGCAAGCCTGCAGGGGGCCGCAAGAAATCGACGCCGCGCGAGACGGCCGTCACTACCAAACCGAGTCCACGCGCAGCGCCGCCCGATCCCGGGCCGACACGCAGTCGGGACGTGCGCCGCGCCCGCGCCGGCGACATCGACCCGGCGTTGCTGCCATCGCGCGAGGCCATTCTTGCCGCATTGCGCAACGCGGGCACGCCGTTGCCACCCGCCGATCTCGAGCGCGAACTGGCCGTCGGCCCCGTGGCGCGCGATGCGTTCTACGGCCGGCTGGCCGCGATGGAACGCGATGGGCAACTCCTCACCAACCGCAAGCGGGAATTGTGCGTCGTCGCCAAGCTCGACCTCGTCGTCGGCACCGTTCAGGGCCATCCCGACGGCTTCGGGTTTCTGGTCCCGGACGAAGGCGGCGACGACTATTTCCTGAGTCCGCGCGAAATGCACAAGGTGCTGCACGGCGATCGCGCAGCGTTGCGCAAGACCGGCACCGACCGCCGCGGGCGCCCGGAAGGCGAGATCGTCGAGGTCCTGGAGCGCGCCAATCGCGAAATCGTCGGGCGCCTCTACGAGGAACGCGGCATCTGGTTCGTAGTCGCCGAGAACCGGCGCATCAACCAGGACCTGCTGATCCCGCCGGGTGACTTGCGCGGGGCGACGTCGGGCCAGGTGGTCGTCGCCGAGATCGTCGAGCAGCCTGCGGCCAATCGCGAAGCGATCGCCCGCATCAAGGAAGTGCTGGGCAGCGCAACCGATTCCGGCATCGAAATCGAAATCGCGCTGCGCAAGCATGCGCTGCCCTTCGAGTTTTCCGCCGCGGCGGCCGAGCAGGCCCGGCGGCTGCCGACCGAGGTGCGCGCTGGCGACCGCAAAGACCGCGTCGATCTCACCCAGCTGCCGCTGGTCACCATCGACGGCGAAACCGCCAAGGACTTCGACGACGCCGTCTACTGCGAGCGCAAGGGCAGGAACTTCCGGCTGGTCGTCGCCATCGCCGACGTCTCGCACTATGTCCACGACGGCGACCCGATCGATCGCGATGCGCGCGAGCGTGGCACCTCCGTCTATTTTCCCCGCCGCGTGATCCCGATGCTGCCGGAGGAGTTGTCGAACGAAATGTGTTCGCTGAAGGCCGACGTCGACCGCCTGTGCATGGTCTGCGACATGGAGATCACGGCGTCCGGATCGATCAAGGGCTACACGTTCTATCCCGCGGTCATGCATTCGCGCGCGCGACTCACCTACACGCAGGTGTGGGAGTGGCTGGAGACGCCGGCCAAGGCCAACACGCCCAAGGCCCGCGCGCTGCTGCCGCATCTGGCGAATCTGTACGCGCTCTATCACGTTCTTGCCGGCGCGCGGGACAAGCGCGGCGCAATCGACTTCGATACGGTCGAGCTGTCCCTCGAATTCGACGAGCACGGCAAGATCACGCGCATCGTGCCTTCGCCGCGCAACGACGCGCACAAGCTGATCGAGGAATGCATGCTGGCGGCCAACGTCTGCACTGCAGAGTTCCTGGCCGAGCGCAAGCACGTCGCGTTGTACCGCGTGCACGAGGGACCGCCGCCCGACAAGCTGGTGGTGCTGCGCGATTTCCTGAAGACGTCGGCGCTGCAATTGGGCGGCGGGGCCGAGCCCGCGCCGGCGGACTACGCGAAATTGCTCGACGCGATCCGCGCTCGACCGGATTTCGACCTGCTGCAGACGGTGCTGCTGCGCTCGCTGTCGCAGGCGCAATACCGGCCGGAGAACGAGGGACATTTCGGCCTCGCGTACGAGGCATACACGCATTTCACGTCACCCATTCGCCGCTACCCGGATCTGCTCGTGCATCGAGCGATCAAGGCGGCGCTGGCCGGCAGGCGCTACACGCCCTCGGGGATGACGTGGGACGAACTGGGCGAGCATACGTCGATGACCGAACGCCGCGCGGACGATGCGTCGCGCGACGTGACCAATTGGCTCAAGTGCCATTTCATGCAGGACAAGATCGGCGAGGAGTTCGACGGCACGATCAGCGGCGTAACGAGCTTCGGACTGTTTGTCACGCTGGACGGACTCAATATCGACGGCCTCGTGCACATCACCGAGCTGGGCCGCGACTATTTCCATTTCGATGCCGGAAGGCACGCGTTGATCGGCGAGCGTGGCGGCCGCGTGTTCCAGCTCGCCGGGCGCGTCCGCGTGCGTGTCGCCCACGTCGACATGGAGCAGACCAAGATCGACTTCACGCTCGCGGAAGACGCCGCGCCTGCGCTGCCGACGGCGGCGGCGCGCCCGACCTTCAGCGAGCCGCTGTCGCGCGACAGCCGGCCGCCCCCGCCAAAGGGGCGCGGCCGGAAATAACGCTACTTCGGCTGCGGAACAATCCGCAGGTACGGCTTGGGCGACTTCCAGCCTTCCGGATACTTGGCCTTCGCGTCCTCGTTGCTCACCGAACCGGCGATGATCACGTCCTCGCCGCTCTTCCAGTTCACCGGCGTCGCCACCTTGTGCTTCGCGGTGAGCTGCATCGAATCGAGCACGCGCAGCACCTCGTCGAAGTTGCGGCCGGTCGTCATCGGATAGGTGAGGATCAGCTTGATCTTCTTGTCCGGCCCGACGATGAACACCGAGCGGATCGTCGCGTTGTCGGCGGCGGTGCGCGGCGCGGCGCCGCTCGCGTTCGGGTGGATCATGTCATACAGCTTGGCCACTTTGAGGTCGGGGTCGCCGATCATCGGATAGTTGACGGCCGTGCCCTGCGTCTCTTCGATGTCCTTTGCCCAGCGCGTGTGGTCGCTGACCGGATCGATGGAGAGTCCCACGATCTTGGTGTTGCGCTTGTCGAACTCGGGCTTCAGTTTAGCCATGTATCCCAGTTCCGTCGTGCAGACCGGCGTGAAATCCTTGGGATGCGAGAACAGGATTGCCCAGCCATTGCCGATCCAGTCGTGAAAGTGCAGCGGGCCTTCCGTGGTGTCTGCGGTGAAATCGGGCGCTTCGTCGCCAATGCGTAGCTGCATGTTGACCTCCATGTGCTGATTCGGCCGCAGCCCCGGATTCGGGTGCCGCGGAACAGGGAATTATAGCGCCGTCACGCGAAAATGTAGGCGCCGGCCCACGCGTCCTTCGGAAGGCTGCCTACAGCGCCGCAACGGGGCGCGATGCTAAGTTGCCACCAGCATTCCGCGGCGGATGTGTGTGTTCCAACGGCCGCTCGGCAAGGTACCCACATTGCGAGGATCGGCAAATGGAAAACATCGAAAGCATCGATATTAATGTCCCGAACAAACTCGCGGAGCTGGCGAAGTGCGGTCACGGCAGTTGCACCTGCACGGTGGAACCGGGAGAGCAGTATTGCAGCGACTACTGCGCATCGATGGCCAACGGCGACCAGGCCGCCGGAGAACATGAGTGCGGCTGCGGACACCCAGAGTGCATGGCATCCGCCAGCCGGCCCAGCGTGGCGACGATAGGGCGCGAAGGCTCCTGAAGGCGGGTGCCGACCGGACGTCGTAGCGCGGCGTCCGTGGCTCTTGCCGTGAAGGGGCGCGCGATGGGTGGGCATCGATGATGCGTGCACAGCCATCGCCGCCTTCTGCGCCTTCGTTTTCGATCGAAGCCGAAAACGACACGCTGCGGCTCAACGGTTCACTCGACATCCGTTCGCTCGGCGACGCTGAGGCGTTGCTCAAATCCTCGCGGGGCAAGCACGGGATCCGGTCGATCGACTTGGGCGGCGTCGAGGTACTCGACACTCCTGGTGCGTTGCTGCTGTGCACACTGCGAAAGGGATCAGTGGAGCTGACGGGCATCCGGCCCGAGCACAAGGCGCTGCTGGACTTGGTGTGCGGATTGGAGCTGAAGCGCCCGCCGAGGCCGCGACAACAGTCGCAATGGCGCGAGTCCGTCACCGAGCTCGGCAAAGGCGCGTACGCGGCATGGACGGACATGCTCGACGTGACCGCATTCCTTGGCCGCGCCGCAGCCGCGGTCGGCCACGCATTCATCCACCCCAGCGAACTGCGCCTGCCGTCGATTTCCCGGCAGGTGATCGAAACCGGCGTCGACGCGCTTCCCATCGTCGGGCTGCTGGCCGTGATGATCAGCATCGTCATTGCCTACCAGGGCGTCGCCCAATTGCGGCCCTACGGAGGAGAAGACCTGACCGTGGACCTCGTCGCCGTATCGGTGCTGCGGGAAATGGGCGTGCTGATCACGGCAATCATGGTCGCTGGCCGCTCCGGTTCCGCATTCACTGCCGAAATCGGCGTCATGAGGGCGCGGGAGGAGATCGACGCACTCACGGTGATGGGACTCGACCCGATGGTGCTGCTCGTCGTGCCGAGGGTCCTGGGCCTGGTCATCACGCTTCCGTTGCTGACCTTCTTTGCCGATGTGATGGGGCTGGCCGGCGGAGCCGTCGTCGGCAATGTTCTTCTGGGCATTTCGCCGCTGCAATATCCCGAACTGACCCGCCGCGCGATCGACGGCAGCGATCTCTTCGTCGGCTTGTTCAAGGCGCCGGTCTTCGCGTTCGTGATCGCCATCGTCAGTTGCATGCACGGGCTGCGGGTCAGGGGCTCCGCCGAAAGTGTCGGAAGGGAGACGACCCGCGCCGTCGTGAAGGCGATCTTCCTGGTCATCGTGCTCGACGCATTGTTTTCCATCCTCTTCGAAAGGCTCGGGCTATGAGCGATTCGACGCGGACCGCGAAGCGGCTGCCCGTCCTTTCGGCCACGGGAATCGTCAACCGGTTTGGCCGCCAGACGGTGCATGACGACATCAGCGTCGACATCCTGCGGGGAGAAATCTTCGGGATCGCCGGGGGCTCCGGGTCCGGGAAATCCGTGCTGCTCAAGACGCTCGTGGGCCTGCATCGTCCGGACGCGGGCGACGTCATGCTTGACGGAAAGCCGATCGCGTCGATCGCACCCGCGGAGCGCGCGCAGCAAATTGGTGTGCTGTTCCAGCAGGGCGCGCTCTTTTCCTCGCTGTCCGTGGCGCAGAACATC
Organism: uncultured beta proteobacterium; assembly: GCA_963782625.1. Classification (GTDB taxonomy): domain Bacteria; phylum Pseudomonadota; class Gammaproteobacteria; order Burkholderiales; family Casimicrobiaceae; genus VBCG01. The sequence continues at coordinate 269,857 of CAWAKN010000013.1, forward strand.
ATGCTGCCGATCCGCGAGCACACGTCATTATCGGAGTCGCAACAGGAGGAAATCGCCGCGATGAAGCTCGCGCTCGCCGGCATGCCCGCCGACTCGGCGATCAAGTATCCCGCCGAGCTTTCCGGCGGGATGGTCAAGCGCGCGGCGTTGGCGCGAGCGCTGGCGCTCGATCCGGCAATCCTGTTCCTCGACGAGCCGACTTCCGACCTGGATCCGCTGACGGCGTCCGCGATCGACAAGATGATCGGGGACCTCAACCACGGCCTTGGCGTGACCGTCGTCATCGTCACGCACGACCTCACGACGCTGCTGACGCTTTGCGATCGCGTGGCGATCCTGGTCGATCACAGGATAGTCGTCGACGCACCTGACCGGCTGCTGCGCTCCAACCAACCGTGGATACATGCGTTCCTCCATGGCTCGCGGGCGCAGGGCGCAATCGAGGCGAGGAAGCGAGACCATGGAAACCGATAAACGCTACTTCGTCGCAGGCCTCTTCATCATCGTGCTGTCCGTCGCCGCCGCGCTGTTCGCCATCTGGCTGACCGGCACGGGCCATCGCGACGACGTCGTCTACCGGATTCATTTCGCCGAATCGGTGGGGGGCCTTGCGTTGGGCGATCCGGTCAAGTTCCACGGCGTCGACGTGGGCACAGTCAAGTCCTTGGGTCTCGACCCGGACAACCCGCAGCTCGTCCAGGTGGACGTCAGATTGCGCCGCGAAACACCAGTCCGGACCGATACCCGCGCCAGCCTCAAACTCAAGGGAATCACGGGTGTGGTTTATATCGAACTCACCGGCGGAAGTCCCAGCGCGCGAAGCCTCGTTGCTGCGACGCCCGAAGGTCGGATACCTGAGATCCCGTATGAGAAGAGCAGCCTGGCCAACATCCTCGATCAACTGCCCAAGGTCATCTCCAAGTTTTCGACGCTCGAAGACAGGGCCACGAAAGTGGTGGCGGATGTTGCGGGTGTGACAAGCGAGATCAAGGAAGACCCCTCGGTGCTGCTGCGGGGACGCAAGGACAAACCCGCGGCGTCCGGCGAACAGCCAAAGGCGAGCGCCAAAGGGCCCCGGGCGAGCCCATAGCAGGTCCGAGGGCTGGTTTCCGCTCCGTCCGGTCGGTCGCCCATCTACCTTCGCCGATTGTCGGTTGAGGTTGCAGTAGTGCAACTATAATATTGCGCTGCAACAACCATCCCGCGACCGCTCTCATGCAAATCGGCACACCGCTCTCCTCCACGGCCACCCGCGTCATGCTGCTGGGCAGCGGCGAACTCGGCAAGGAAGTCATCATCGCGCTGCAGCGCCTCGGCGTGGAAACCATCGCCGTGGACCGCTACGCGAACGCGCCCGGACACCAGGTCGCGCACCGCGCCCACGTGATCACGATGACCGACGCAGTCGCGCTGAAGCGCCTCATCGAGCAGGAGCGGCCGGATATCATCGTGCCCGAGATAGAGGCCATCGCGACCGAAGTCCTGGTCGAGATCGCCGATGCCGGCCTGGCAACCGTCATTCCCACTGCACGCGCCGCCCAAATCACGATGAACCGCGAAGGCATTCGTCGCCTCGCCGCCGAGACGTTGGCGCTGCCGACGTCACCCTATCGTTTTGCGGACAGTCTCGCTGCTGTGCAGGCGGCGATCAATGGCGGCATCGGCTATCCTTGCGTGATCAAGCCGGTGATGTCGTCGTCCGGCAAGGGGCAGTCGCTGGTGAAATCCAAGGCCGACGTCGCCCCCGCATGGCAGTACGCGGAGTCCGCCGGTCGCGTGCGGGGCTCGCGCGTGATCGTCGAGGGCTTCATCGACTTTGACTATGAAATTACGCTGTTGACCGTGCGCGCGCCTGGCGCGAACGGCGACATCGAGACCCATTTCTGCGCGCCGATCGGCCACGTGCAGGTCAACGGCGACTATGTCGAGTCGTGGCAACCCCAGCCGATGACGGCCACCGCGCAGGCCAGGACGCACGACATTGCCGGCAAAGTCACGGCGGAACTGGGGGGACGCGGCATCTTCGGGGTCGAACTCTTCGTCAAGGGCGACATGGTCTGGTTTTCCGAAGTGAGCCCTCGCCCGCACGACACCGGGATGGTGACGATGTGCACGCAACGGCAGAGCGAGTTCGAACTGCATGCGCGAGCGATCCTGGGTTTGCCCGTCGATACCCGGCTCGCGTCTCCCGGCGCCTCCGCGGTGATCTATGGCGGCATGGATGCACGCGGCATTCGCTTCGACGGTGTCGCTGAAGCCCTGCGCGTCCCCGATTCCGACCTTCGCCTGTTCGGCAAACCGGAAGCCTACAAAAAACGCCGCATGGGCGTGGCGCTCGCGCGCGGCCGCGACATCGACGAGGCGCGCGCCCGCGCCAAGGAATGCGCGACGCGCGTCCTGCCTCGGACATGACAGGCGCGGCGGATCCGGCCGTGGCCTCCACGGACTTCATCGTGCAGGCGCGGATCGTCGCACCGGGCGCGCTTGCCATGCTCGCCGCGCGCGCACGCGCCGGTGCCATCATCCCGTTCGGCGCGGGCACGCCACCCGCGTATCGCTTCCCCGGTGTGGCGAAGGACGATGCACTGCTGGCTGCCGCCCTGGAAGCCGGCTGCGACGCGGCGTTCGTGCCCGACAGGCGTCGGCTCACCGACGTGCGCCTGGTGGCGATGGACATGGATTCCACGCTGATCACGATCGAGTGCGTCGACGAGATCGCGGACATGCAAGGCATCAAGGCCGACGTCGCCGCGATCACCGAGAGTGCGATGCGCGGCGACATCGAGTTCGCGGAGAGCCTGCGCCGTCGCGTGTCGCTGCTCGCGGGCCTGCCGGTCGCGGCACTCGAACACGTCTACAACGAGCGCCTACGGCTCTCGGAAGGCGCCGAGCGGATGCTGCAAGGTTTCGCCGCAATCGGGGCAAAGACGGCGCTGCTCTCCGGCGGATTCACGTTTTTCACCGACCGCCTCAAGGCGCGGCTCAAGCTCGACTACACGATCTCCAATACGCTCGACATCGTCGGAGGCAGGCTGACGGGAAAAATTGCCGGCCCCGTTGTCGACGCCGCGGTGAAGGCGGCAACACTGCGGCGTCTCAAGAGCGAGTTGGCGGGTGCTGCGGGAATGGTGGTGGCCATCGGGGACGGCGCCAACGACCTGCCGATGTTTGCCGAAGCGGACGTATCCGTCGCCTATCGCGCCAAGCCTGTCGTGCGCGCCCGCGCGACACACGCGCTTGACCACTGCGGACTCGACGGCGTGCTAAACCTGTTCCGCTGACTAGGGCCTGTTCACGCTATGTGCGCGAACGCGAACGGGTGGGATGGGGCGCCAATCGCGGCAGCCGACGATGCCAATACTGGATGTCTTGGCGAGGAGAGCAACAAAGAGTGGCGCCCCAGGCCGCCCGTTCCCCTCGGGTTGCTGCCGAAAGCGCTCATCGCCGCGCTGCAAAGGCTCGCTAGGTTCGCGACCTGCCTTCGCCTTCGCGCCTTGCGCTGAGCGCTTTCGGCCGTGCAACGCGTTCGCGCCCATAGCGTGAACAGGCCCTAGAGGAAGAACGCCGCGATATCGGCCGCGGCAAGCGTGACGATCACGCCCACGGTGCCGACGGTGCCCAGCGTGCGCTGCCACGACGCGCCCGCCGACCTCGAAAGTCCCGAGGCATGCAGCACCCTGGCCACCACGAGAACGATGCCGCATCCGTGCAATAGCGCTGGGCGGGCATGATTGAGTTCGGCGACCAGCAACAAGAGCAGCGCGACCGGCACGTGCTCCGCGGCGTTGCCGTGGATGCGGATGGCGCGCGTCATCGCCTTTTCGCCGCCGTCGCCGAGCCCGACGCTAAATTTCCAGCGCAGGCGTATCACTCCCAATGCCAGCATGACCATCAGCAGCGCAAGCACGCCCGCATAGAGCGCGGTGATGGGCACGGGCAATGTCGCGGAGTTCATGGCGTCAGGCCTCGTCGATCCAGGCCATCTGGATGGCCTCGAGAATCTTCTCCCCGCTGCGCGCCGGATCGTCGGCGAACCCGGGCAGCGCGCAAACCCACGCGTGCAGGTCGGTAAAGCGAATCAGCCTCGGGTCGACGTCGGGATGGGCGTCGGCCAATGCGATGGCAATCTCGTTCACGTCGGTCCACTTCATTTCCCCTCCTTGACCTGGTTGATCGTGTATTTCGGGATCTCGATCACCAGCTTCGCGTCTTCGACGATCGCCTGGCAGGAGAGTCGGGAAAGCGGGGTAAGTCCCCACGCACGGTCGAGCAGGTCATCCTCGTCCTCCGACGAGGGCGGGAGTGTCGCAAAGCCTTCGCGCACGATCACGTGGCATGTCGTGCACGCACACGACTTCTCGCACGCGTGTTCGACGTCGACGTCGTTCTCGAGCAGGTTGTCGAGAATCGAGACGCCCGATTGCGCCTCGAACGTCTTGCCCTCCGGGCAGATGTCGGGATGGGGGAGGACGACCATTTCCGGCATCGCGATTCAGCCCGAGAGCGCGTCGACGCGCTTGCCCGTCAGCGCGCGCGCGACGCTGCGGTCCATGCGCCGTGCGGCGAGCGCGGCGGTTGCGTGGTTGAGCGATTCGACCGCCGCGCGCAACGCAAGATGATCCGTGCCGTCGTGAAGTCGCCGCAACGTCGCCAGCGCCCCGTCGATCGCCGCGCGCTCGGCGGCGTCGATCAGGTCGCCATCCTGGGTCAGCGCGGATTCGGTGGCCGCGGCAATCTGCTCGGCATCGACGCGGGCTTCGGCCAGCGCGCGGGCCTGCATGTCGTCGGCGGCGTGCGTGAAGGAATCGGCAAGCATCTTCGCGATTTCACCATCGCTCAACCCGTAGGAAGGTTTGACGGTGATGGTGGATTCGACCCCGGTCCCCTGCTCGCGCGCGGCGACATCGAGCAGGCCATCGGCGTCTACCTGGAACGTCACCTGAATCCTCGCCGCGCCCGCGACCATCGGCGGAATGCCGCGCAGTTCGAACCTGGCGAGGGAGCGGCAATCGGCGACCTTTTCGCGCTCGCCTTGGACGACGTGGATCGCCATCGCGGTTTGTCCGTCCTTGTACGTCGTGAATTCCTGCGCCCTTGAAACGGGAATGGTCGAATTGCGGGGAATGATCTTTTCCGTGAGCCCGCCCATCGTCTCGAGCCCGAGGGAAAGCGGGATGACATCGAGCAGCAACCAGTCATCGTCGCGCTCGCGGTTGCCGGCAAGCTTGTTCGCCTGGATCGCGGCGCCGAGCGCCACGACTTCGTCGGGGTTGAGGTTGGTCAACGGCGGCTGACCGAAGAATTCGGCGACGGCCCGGCGGATCTGCGGCATGCGTGTCGCTCCTCCGACAAGCACCACGCCCTTGATGTCCGAGGGCGTCAGTTGCGCGTCGCGCAGCGCGCGCTTCACCGGCAGCAGCGTCTTCGCCACCAGATTGGCAGTGATTTCCGTGAAGATCGCCTTGGTCAGCGTGAGGTTGACCGCCCGCCCCCCGGACAATGTTGCAAGGATCGGCGCGGTTTCGTGTTCGGAAAGGTTTTCCTTCGCCTCGCGCGCCTTGACCAGCAGCAGGCGCGCGTCCGATGGCGAAACGGGCGGCAGCTTGGCGGCCTCGATGACCCAGCAGAACACGCGATGGTCGAAATCGTCGCCGCCGAGCGCCGAGTCCCCGTGCGTGGCGAGCACCTCGAATACGCCGCGGGACAGCCGCAGGATCGAAATATCGAACGTGCCGCCGCCCAGGTCATAGACGGCGTAGACCCCTTCGGACGCGTTGTCGAGGCCATACGCAATGGCCGCGGCGGTGGGCTCGTTCAACAGGCGCAGGACGGGCAGTCCCGCAAGTTGCGCCGCGTCCTTCGTCGCCTGCCGCTGGGCATCGTCGAAATAGGCCGGCACGGTTACCACCGCGCCATCGATCGGTCCGCCCAGCGACGTCTCCGCACGTTCGCGCAGTCCGCGCAGCAGGTCCGCAGACACCTCCACCGGACTCTTCACGCCGGCGCGCGTCCCGAGCTTGACCATGCCCGGCGTGTCGACGAAGCGATAGGGAAAGCGCCGCGCATCGGTCAAGTCGGCCAAGCCGCGCCCCATCAGCCGCTTGACGGAAAGGATCGTGTTCTGCGGATCATCGGTCTGGTGCGCCATCGCGGCGTAACCCGTTTCGACGCCCTGCTCTCCGTAACGAACGATCGACGGCACGAGCGGGCGCCCCTCGATGTCCGGCAATACCACGGCGAGGCCATTGCGGACCGTGGCCACGAGCGAGTTGGTCGTGCCGAGGTCGATGCCGATCGCGCGCTTGCGCTGGTGCGGCGCCGGCGCCTCGCCGGGTTCGGAAATCTGGAACAGCGCCATCAGGTTTCGATCGACGCCAGCATCGCATCGATGTCCTCGGCAAGCTTGGCCAGGAACGTAAGTTCGCGCACCTGCGTGCGCGCCGTCGCGAAGGCTCGATCGCCGTCGAGCAATTGCGCCAGCCTGTCCTCGAGCGCACGGCCCTCCGCGCGGGCATCAGCGAGCAGTGCGGCCAGCGTATCGACATCGCCGGCCGCCTGCGCATCCGCGGCCCGCTCGCGCCGTTCGAGCTGCCGTTCCAGGAAGTCCAGCGGCAGGGCCGTATCCGTTTCGCCGACGGCGTCGATGTCGTGCAGCCGGAGAAGGTATTGCGCGCGACGGACGGGATCCTTCAGTGCACGGTACGCCTCATTGACGCGGGCGGACGACTGCAACGCGAGGCGCTTCTGCGCATCGCTGCCACCGGCGAAGCGATCCGGGTGCACTTCGGTTTGCAATTCGCGGAAGGCGCGGTCGAGCACCGCGCTGTCGAAGCGGAATGCCGGAGCCAGGCCGAACAGGTCGAAGTAGTTGCGGGAGAAATCGATCATGGTTCAGCCGGCCCGGCGGCTTTGGAAACCGTGCAAGGCTGGCGCCAAGCGCGCAGGCAGCACACGGTCAGTACGGCAAGCGCGCGCAACGCGCGCGATTCGTCGAGGTTGCTAGACGTTGAAGGACTCGCCGCAGCCGCATTCGTCCTTTACGTTCGGGTTGTTGAACTTGAAACCTTCGTTCAGGCCCTCGCGCGCAAAATCGAGTTCGGTGCCGTCGAGATAGGGCAGGCTCTTCGGATCGACGACAACCGTCACGCCATGGCTTTCGAACGTGACGTCCTCAGGCTTGGCGTCGTCCGCGTATTCGATCTTGTAGGCGAGTCCGGAGCAGCCCGTTGTGCGCACGCCGAGGCGCAGGCCGACGCCCTTGCCGCGCTTGGCCAGGTAAGCCGAGACGTGCTGCGCTGCTGAAGGGGTAAGGGTAACGGGCATGCTCAATCTCCGCGGTTTTGGGGTCAGTCGGCCGCGAGCTGGGTGGATTCGCCCGCGCGGGCGCCGCCGCTTTGTGCCTCATTCTCGCGCCCCGCGCCGTGCTTCTGCTTGTAATCGGCCACCGCCGCCTTGATGGCGTCCTCGGCCAGGATCGAACAATGAATCTTCACCGGCGGCAGCGCCAACTCTTCGGCGATCTGCGTATTGCGGATCGTCATCGCCTGGTCGAGCGTCTTGCCCTTGACCCACTCCGTAACCAGCGACGACGACGCAATAGCGGAACCGCAGCCGTAGGTCTTGAACTTGGCATCCTCGATGATGCCGTCCGGACCCACCCTGATCTGCAACTTCATCACGTCGCCGCAGGCGGGCGCGCCAACCATCCCCGTGCCGACATCGACGGCATCCTTGGCGAATGAGCCGACGTTGCGCGGATTCTCGTAGTGATCCAGAACCTTTTCGCTGTATGCCATTTTCGTACTCCTAGTGCGCGGCCCAGACGATCTTGCTCAGGTCCACGCCGTCCTGATGCATTTCCCAAAGTGGGGACAACTCCCGCAATTTTCCAACCTTGCGCTTGAGCAACGCGACAGTGTAGTCGACGTCGGCCTCGGTCGTGAAGCGACCAATCGAAAAGCGGATCGAGCTGTGCGCCAGCTCGTCGCTGCGGCCGAGCGCGCGCAGCACGTACGACGGCTCCAGCGACGCCGACGTGCACGCTGAACCGGAGGACACGGCGATATCCTTGATGGCCATGATCAGCGACTCGCCCTCGACGAAATTGAAGCTCGCGTTGAGGTTGTGGGGCACCCGTTGCTCCATGTTGCCGTTGACGTAGACCTCCTCCATTTCGGAAAGGCCCTTCCACAGCCGGTCGCGCAGCATGCGGATACGTTCGTTCTCCGTCGCCATTTCGAGCCTGGCAATGCGGAACGCCTCACCCATGCCGACGATCTGGTGTGTCGGCAGCGTGCCGGATCGCATGCCGCGCTCGTGACCGCCGCCGTGCATCTGCGCCTCGATGCGTACACGCGGCTTGCGCCGCACGAACAGCGCGCCCATGCCCTTCGGGCCATACGTCTTGTGGGCCGAAAACGACATCAGGTCGACCTTGAGCTTCCCGAGGTCGATCGGAACCTTGCCGGTCGCCTGTGCGGAATCGACGTGGAAAATGATGCCCTTGGCGCGGCAGAACTCGCCGATCGCCGCGATGTCCTGGATCACGCCGATTTCGTTGTTCACGAACATCACCGAAACCACGATCGTGTCCGGCCGCACCGCGGCCTTGAACGCGTCGAGGTCGAGCAGGCCATCATCCCTGACATCGAGATACGTGACTTCGAAGCCTTCGCGCTCGAGTTCGCGCATCGTGTCGAGCGTGGCCTTGTGCTCGGTGCGGACGGTGACGAGGTGCTTGCCCTTGTCCTTGTAGAAGTGCGCCGCGCCCTTGAGCGCCAGGTTGATCGCCTCGGTTGCGCCGGACGTCCACACCAGTTCCTTCGGGTCGCAACAGACCAGCGCGGCGACGTGTCCCCGGGCCTCCTCGACCGCGGCCTCGGCGGCCCAGCCGAACGAGTGCGAACGCGACGCCGGATTGCCGAATTCCTCGGTCAGGTACGTGACCATCTTTTGCGCGACACGAGGATCCACCGGCGTGGTGGCCGAGTAGTCCAGGTAGATGGGGAGCTTCGCAGGCGTGGACATCAGGCGGCCATCCTTCAGGCGGTGGCGATGACGGGTGATTTGGATGGCGCAGCGACAGTCTGCGCCTGGCGATGGTCCTGCAGCACGGCGACGTCGGCGGGCTTTTGCTGCGCGACCATTTCGGCCAGCGTCACGCCATGCAGGTAGGAAAATATATGGTCGTTCAGGCCGGCCCACAGGTTGTGCGTCATGCAGCGACGATCGTCGCGACAATTCTCGCGGCCGCCGCATTGGGTCGCGTCGATGGGTTCGTCCACGGCAAGGATGACGTCGGCCACGGATACCGTCTCGGGTGCCCGGGCAAGCGTGTATCCGCCGCCAGGTCCACGCACACTTTCAACCAGGCCGTGCCGCCGCAGTTTGCCGAACAGCTGCTCGAGGTAGGAAAGCGAAATTCGCTGGCGCTCGGAAACCGCCGCCAACGTTACCGGCCGCTTGGTCCCGTGCATCGCAACGTCGATCATCGCCGTCACGGCGAATCGTCCCTTGGTGGTCAGGCGCATGGTGGGTTCCTTTGCATCATGCTGTTCGGTGCAACCTTTCAGGCTGTCGCGAATAGATTGTCCAGGACAATGGACATTATCCTATTCCCGAACAAATTAGTCAACTAAAAGGCCCGCAAGTTCACTCAAGCATTTTGTTGATCTGAGTCGGGTCGAAGCGCTCGGCCGTTGCCTTGGCGTCGCCGCAATCGACTCCGTCGCGCTGCAACAAGGCGACGAGCTTGTTGAACCGCTCCTCCGTGGAGGCCGCATGGTCGAGCAATCGGTGGATGGCCTGGACCACCGGGTCGTTCATGTCCGCGACGATCGCGTACTGCGAAAAGCCGATCTTGGCCGCCTGGGCCTCGCGCCGGTCCTGGTCGTCCGCGGTCACCAGCCGGGCCGGAATGCCGACAGCCGTGGCCTCCGGAGGAACGTCGCGCACGACAACGGCGTTGGAGCCGATCTTGGCGCCATCGCCGATCAGCAGCGGTCCGAGCACCTTGGCCCCGGCGCCGATCACCACATTGCGCCCGAGCGTCGGGTGGCGCTTCCCCTTGTTCCACGACGTTCCGCCCAGCGTGACCCCATGGTAGAGCGTGCAATCATCCCCAATGACGGCCGTTTCGCCGACCACCACGCCCATGCCATGATCGATGAAGACGCGCCGCCCGATCGTGGCTCCCGGATGGATTTCGATGCCGGTCGTCCAGCGGCTCCAGTGCGCCAGCCAGCGCGCCAGCCAGCGCAGGCCCATGCCCCACAGCGGATGGGTGATGTTGCGGTGCCACACGAGCGCATGCAGTCCGGGATAGCAGGTGAGCACTTCCCACCGCGTCCGGGCCGCCGGATCGCGGTCGAATACCACCGCCATGTCTTCGCGTAGTCGGGCAAACATCGTCGAATTGTCCCATTTCCGATTAAATTACTCAAGTATTTCCTGCGCTGCGATGGACCTCGAGGAGCTTTTGCTAGACTGACTCCCAAGCCGGCGATTCAAGCGTTGCCGGCGGCGGGCCACACCAATCCTTGGAGACCCTCGATGCCGTCCATTTTCCCATCAGTTTGCCTGCTGGTTGCGGTGGCCCTGGCGCCACCCGCAGCGGCGCAGACTGCCGCGCCGTCACCCGGTGCCACCGGGGCGGAACCGACGAAACAGTGCGTGACGGCACGCAAGAAAGAGGACAAGGAGCAACGATCGCTGACCGCTGCCATCGATTCGATCGCCCGCGACAAGAAGGCGCGCGAAAGCTGCTCGTCGAAGAGCATGTGCGCACGCTACGACTCTGCCATCAGCGCAATGGAAAAGCGCCGCTCACGCCACGAAACGCGCCTGACGCGCTTCAAGGAAGACGTCGACAAGGCCTGCAAGCCGTAGGAAACGTTAGGGAACCTCTGCAAAAGTCGCGCGCGATTGCGACGGGAAGCTGTTCGGGATGGGATGCGCGAAGCGAGCCGAAGCGAATGGTCGACCCCTTCGCGAGGTTCGCGACAAAGCAGACCGCCCGAACAGCCCCGTCCCTTCGGGCTGCTGCCCAATGCGGCGCCTGCTTCGCCGCGCTCCTTGGCTCGTAGTACCGACTACGACCGGCGTCGCCCGTCTCGCACTCATCCGCATTGGGCCGTGCAGCACAATCACACGGGACTTATGCAGAGGTTCCTTAGCGCACCAGGACCGCCACCAGCAGCAGTCCGACGATAACCAGCGCGAACAGCGTGATGTAAGCCACGCCGACGACATAACCGCGCAGCAGCAGCCCGATCCATCGCCCGCGGTAGACCTTTTTCGTCGCCCAGAATCCGTAGAGTACGCACCAGACCGCCAGTGCCACGCGCACGGAAGTGACCGGGATCGACAGCGCCAATACGCCGACGAGGAACAGAAACGCGTGCGTGTGAGCCGCGAACACCAGATGCTCGGCGTAGCGGGTCGGACGATCCGGATAACGGCGTCCGCGCCCGAAGTAGGCGAGCAACTGCAACAGCGCGAAGGCCGGCATCAGCACGAACATCGCGTAGGGCCCGTAGCGGACCACCCCCAGGAAGACCTGCTCGGATTTTTCCTGCCGGTTGAGCTTGTTGAAGTGTTCGAGTCGCCTCTTCAAGTCCTTCGTCCAGGGCAGATTGGCGTCAGTGAGGTCGAGGTTGAAATCCCGATCGACATGGATCGTGAAGCCTGGAACGTTGAAGAGGTCGCCGCCGTTCTCGCCCTCGTCGAATTTCAGCGCGGGTTGGGCTGCTGATCGGGGGGGCGCCTTGCCGTCCGGATCCGCGGCGGCATCGTCGGATACGATGACCGGCGCGGTGGCGAAGAGCCGGATCGCGGCAAACAGTGCAAGGGAGAGCACCAGGAACAAGCGCGCCGGCCGGATGTACCGCCGGCGGCGGCCCAGCAAGTATTCCCGCGTGAGGAAGCCCGGGCGAAACAGCAGCGCGGCCAACGTGCGCCACATCCGGCCATCCAGCGAGAAATAGCGTCCGGTGGCCTCACGCATGAATACGCGCGCGGTAGGGAGCTGCAACCGCGTCTCCTGGCCGCATGCGGCGCAGTATTCTCCCGGAGCAGGCGCGCCGCAGTTTCTGCACGCGCGCGCAGCGCTGGCGTTGACGATGGCGGGTTCGGCGGACATGGCGAAGCAGCGCCGGGTTCAGAAGATCGCGAAGCGCGCGGAATGATAACCGAGTGGCCAGCGGCCACGGACGAAAAGCGCGTACTTCCGGACGAAGCGATGGTCTGGCCCCTCGCCGGCCAACCTAGCAAGCGCGCTCTGGTGCGCGGCGAGTAAAGCCATTCCCGTCGCTTCGGCGGCGAGGCCGGCGTCGACGACCCCGGCGCCGTCGGCTGCGGCGAGCGCGGCCGCGCGCACTTCGGCGTCCAGTCCGCGCAAGCCCGCGTCGAGTTGGCGCAGCACCTCATCTTCGGTACGTTGCTCCGTCGCCCGTGCCCAGAGCGCCTCACGTTCCTCTTCTTCCTGGTCCCACTCGGTCGAGTCGCACTCGGACGCACGCACGAATGCGGCGACCTCCTGCCACGAACCAAGCACAGTGACCGTGGCCGCCGGGTGCGGCGCCACGATGCGCATCAGTTCGAGGACAGCCTTTTCCTCGTCCGGCGCCAGCGGCAAGCCGACGCGCGCAAACCACGCCGTCATCGCTTGTCCGCCTTGGCGACGAATTCGTCGACGCGGGCCAATATTCCGCGCAGGATGTTCACTTCTTCGCGCTCCAGCGCCGCGCGCCCGAAAAGCCGGCGCAGGCGGGGCAACAGTCGCCGCGGATTGTCCGGCTTCAGGAAGCGCAAAGCCGTCAGCGTGCGCCGCGCGTGCGCGTGCAGCGCTTCGATTTCATCGTGCGTGGCCGGCGCAAACCGCGGCGCCGACCACACCTGCGACAAGCCCGCGGCGACGCGCAATTCGTAGGCGGCCACCTGCACCGCCGCGGCGACATTCAGCGACGAGAACGCATCGTTCGTGGGAATGGTGGCCACGATGCCACAACGCGCGAGTTCGGCATTCGACAAACCGGACATCTCCGTGCCGAATACCATCGCCACATCGCCCGTGTTCGCGTGGGCGATCGCCTCCATCGCCGCGCCGCGCAGCGGAAGCACGCGTCCGGCGTACTCGCGCGGCCGCGCCGAAAGACCGATGGCTAGCGCGCAGCCTGCGAGCGCGTCATCGAGCGTGGCGACAACGCGCGCGGCATCCAGCACCTCCGTCGCGCCCGCGGCGAGCGCCGCCGCTTCCGGATCGGGAAAGGCCGCCGGCGCGACCAGTACGAGCCGGGCCAAGCCCATGGTAAGCATCGCTCGCGCAGCAGCGCCGATGTTTCCCGGGTGGCGCGTGCGGACCAGCACGATGCGGATACGCGCGAGCGCTGTGTTCGAGGGGGGCACGGTCGGAAATGGGGAATCGTGTGGGAAGCGGGTAAAATAGCCGTATTCCGCTCTTTTGACACGCGTCGCGACAGTGCCGCGGCCTCATTTCCGAAACTACGCGCCATGCATCCGATGCTCACCACGGCGGTGAAGGCCGCACGCCGCGCAGGAAACATCATCAACCGCGGCGCACGCGACCTGGACCAGCTCACGATCACCGCAAAAGGCCCCAAGGACTTCGTCAGCGAGATCGACCGCGGTGCCGAAGCCGCAATCGTCGACACGATCCTCAAATCCTATCCCGACCACGCGATCCTCGCGGAAGAAGGCACGAACAAGGGCAACAATCCGGATTCCGACTATGTCTGGATCATCGATCCGCTGGACGGCACGACGAACTTCCTGCATGGCTTCCCGCAGTATTGCGTGTCGATTGCCCTGGCCCACAAGAATGTCGTGCAGCAGGGCGTCATCTTCGATCCCGTGCGCAATGATCTGTTCACCGCCACCCGCGGCCGCGGCGCGTTCCTGAACGACCGGCGCATCCGCGTCTCGAAGCGCCAGCACCTGCGCGACTGCCTCATCGGAACCGGTTTCCCGTTTCGCGACGGCAGCTATCTCGACACCTACCTGCAGATGATGAAGGCGATGATCACCCAGACAGCCGGATTGCGCCGGCCGGGCGCCGCGGCGCTGGACCTGGCCTACGTCGCCGCTGGCTTCTATGACGGTTTCTGGGAAGTCGGGCTCAATCCCTGGGATGTCGCCGCGGGGAGCTTGCTGGTACTGGAGGCCGGCGGACTCATCGGCGATCTGGCCGGCGAAGGCAACTACCTGTTTGGCGGCCAGGTCATCGCCGCCAGTCCCAAGATCTTTGCCCAGATGGTGACCACGCTGGGACCCTATCGCCAGCACATGGAGCGCGACCGCGCCGCCGCGCTCGCCGGCGCAAAAGGCTGATCCACGGGGGCTCCGTTCGTCGCGGAAGCGAGTTCCGGCCTAGCCATTGCCCGATTCCCCAGCGTATCCTGTTGTCATTAGAGTGTCGCTTTTCGCGGTTGTTGGCATTGGATTTGCTCGTATCATTCATTCCGGCAATCCGCCCGACGCCGCCCTGGGAGCCCTGAGCATGCATTTTCGCGCCTCGAAACCGGCCCGCTTCTTGGGCGTGCTGGCCGTGATACTCGCCGTCGCCTTGCCGGTTTCGGCGGAGTCCATTTCTACCATTCGGGTCAGGCTGCACCCCGACGCCGCCGCCGCGGGTACGCTGCCGCCGGGCGCGTTGGCCAAGCTCCAGGCACTCGTCGGAACGGGGCTGTCCCTGTCGGGCACCACACGGACGGGCGCACTGGACTTGACCCTCGTGGAACCGCAGGACAGCAAGACTATTGCCGCCTCCCTCAGGGCCCTGCGCAACGACCGCAGCGTCCTGTGGGCGGAAACCCCGCGCATAGTGTCGGCGAGCGTCAAGGCGGCACAGGCGCTCCCGCCCGCCGCGACCGAGCCGGGCCAACGCCTGCTGGTGCGTCTCAAGGACGACGTGGCACCGGATTGGTCGCTGCTTCTGCCGCGCCTGGGTACCAGCATCGGAACCGTGCTGACCGTCGAACGCCAGATCGGCAACGTTTGGGTGCTGAGCGTCGCGATGCCGCAATCGCCGGCGCAGTTGGCGCGCATGGCCGAGGCGCTGCAGCGGGACGGCGCGGTGCAGTATGCCGATCCGGTCAGGCGAGCATTCACGTTCGCGGCACCAAACGACCCCTTCTATCCGGACCAATGGTCGCTCAACGATCCACTTTCCGGCGTGAACGCCGAAGTCGCCTGGTCGTTGCAGCCGAATTCGTCCAGTGTTGTCGTGGCCGTGGTGGATACGGGGATCCTGCCGCATCCTGACCTGGAAGGTCGCGTACTGCCCGGTTACGATTTCATCACCGATCCCTTGCGCGCGCGCGATGGCGATGCGCGCGACACGAATCCGCGCGACGAAGGCGACTGGTCGAACGAGGGCGAATGCGGACCGGCGCAGCCCAGCTTCTTTCACGGGCTGTTCGTGGCGGGCCAGATCGCCGCGAATACGAACAACGGCATCGGCATTTCCGGCCTGACTACCGGCGCGATGATTCTCCCGGTGCGTGTGCTCGGAAAGTGCGGCGGCACGTTCGAGGACATCCTGGCGGGCGTGCTCTGGTCTTCAGGAGTGCCTATCGCCGGCGCGCCGGCGAATGCCAATCCGGCCAAGGTCATCAACCTGAGCCTGGGTGGACTGGGGCCATGCGATCAGTCGATCCAGGAATCCATTGACGATGCGCTCGCCCAAGGGGCCGTCGTCGTCGCCGCCGCCGGCAACGCTTCCGCCAACGTCGCGGATTTTTCTCCCGCCAATTGCGGCGGTGTCATCACCGTCGGGGCCACGATGAAAGATGCGTCCCTGACCAGCTATTCGAACTTCGGGCCGCGCATCGACGTGTCGGCGCCGGGCGGCGATGATCCGGTATCCGGCCTCATTGTCTCCACATCCAACGACGGCTCGACGATTCCTGGAGAGCCGGATTACGAATTCGCGAGAGGCACCAGTTTCGCGGCGCCACTGGTCTCCGGTACGGCGGCGCTGATGTTGGCCCGGAATCCGATGCTGACGGGGGGCCGCATCCTGGACATCGTGACCGGCACGTCGCGTGAATTTCCAATCGGCTCGCTCTGCGCCGGAATCCCGTTCTGTGGATCGGGACTGCTCGACGCCGGGGCCGCGCTTTCCAGCACGTTGCCGGGCGGCAGTACGCCGCCCCCAGGTGCGTTCGAAGTCGTCGAGTACTACAACGCTTACCTCGACCATTATTTCATCACCGCCCAACCCGCCGAGATTGCCTATATCGATACGGTGCTGTCGGGCTCGTTCCAGCGGACGGGCCTGTATTTCTACGCCTACCTGTCGCCGATCAACGCACCGTTCGGGTCGCGGCCGGTCTGCCGTTTCTTCGCATCGGGCCTCATCAACTCTCATTTCTTCTCGGCGAGCGCGTCGGAATGCCAGTTCGTGCTCACGCACTGGCCGGGGATCTGGAATCTGGAAACGCCGGCATCTTTCTACATCCAGGTTCCGGACTTCAACGGCAATTGTCCCGCCGACACGCTGCCGGTCTATCGTTTCTTCAACAACCGCAACGACGCCAATCACCGCTACACGGTGGATCGTTCGGTGCGCCGCGCGATGCTGAACCGAGGCTGGGTCCCCGAAGGTAACGGCAAGGAAGCCGTCGCGTTCTGTTCGGCGTTCTAACGCAAGTGAGCCGGTTCGCGGGCGTCAGGGTTCGGCGCGCATCGATGGCCCTTTGACGTCCGCGGACGGCGAGCTTCCTGCCCACTCCTTGATCAGCGCGAAGCCGAGTGCCAGCAGCACGGGACCCAGGAACACGCCGATGAAGCCGAACGCGACCACGCCGCCGAACACTCCCAGCAGCACGAGGATGAACGGCAGGTTGGTGCCGTAGCTGATGATCATCGGCCTGATGAAGTTGTCGACGGTAGAGACGACCAAAAATCCCCACAAGAAGAGAAATACGCCCCACGCATGATCGCCGCGCATGATGAGGATCATGCTCGTTGGAATCCAGACCAGCGGCGGGCCGATTGGCACCGGCGAGAGGAAGAAGGTGAGCAGTCCCAGCAGCGGCGCCGCCCTGAAGCCAGCGATCCATAGACCGATGGCCATCAGCACACCCTGGGCCAGTGCCGTGCCGAGAATGCCGTAGACAACCGCGCGGGTGGTGTCGAGCGCGACCTGAAGCATGTGCAAGCCTCGCTCAGGTGCGATGCGGCCGACCGCGCCACGCAACCGCGAGACAATGGCGTCGCCGTCACGAAACAGGAAGAATGCGATCAGCACGGAAAGGGTGAGTTGCAGAAGGCCCTCCGCCACGCTGGCGCCGCCCTTCAGCGCATAGGCCCTCGCCGGCTCGAACCATTTCTTCAATTCGGCAAACGTCGCGGCGCTGTCGTGCGCAAATGTGGACCAGTACGTCACGACGCGGTCGCCGACCAGGGGCAAATCGTTCACCCACGCCGGTGGATCCGGCGGGCCGCTTTCGACGAGACCGCGCAGGAACTCGGAAACACGATCGTAATTTTCGGCCAGCGTGACGCCGACAACCAGGAATGGCGTGACGACGACGAGGAGAATGAGCAGCGTCGCCAGCGTCGCGGCGAGCCCCGACCGGCCCGCAAGACGGCCGCGTAACCACGCGAACACCGGCCATGCGGTCGCCGCGACCACCGCAGCCCACACGATCGCCGAGAGGAATGGCTGGAGGACGAGAAAGACGCCGACGACCAGAACCGCCAGAACGACCAGCGTGATCGCTTGATCCGTCGTGGAAGGGCGTAGCTTCATCGCAGGTCTCTCCAAAACTATCCAGCGAACATACAGGGCGGACATACGGCCGATGCCAGCCTCGATGTTAGCCTTCCTCGTCCGCGCCTGGGGCCGTTCGATTATCTCCGCGTCATCGTTCTTCGGCGAGTCGACCCGAGTCGAAACTGGATACGCCCGGAGACTACTAGTTCGCCGGACGACGCTCGACAGCGCCTGGCCTTCCTACGGGCTAAGCTTCGCCAGCGCCATCGCCGTTTGCGGTTGCGCGCGTAGCGTTTCAGAAGTCCGGCGTTCGGCAGCGGCCTCCTCGGCCAGCCGCTCGAGCTGCAGCGCGTAGAGGTCGAGCCCGAGCTCGCGTGTTGCGTATTCGAGCGTCTCGATCTGTTGGCCTGATACCAGGATCCAATCGGCGCACCTCTGCCGCAGTTGCTCGCGCTCGAGCATCCTCTCCTTTGAATGCATGGGCCATCGCCATATAGGCGTGCGTCGGAGCGTACGCAGAGATCTTTTCCGACGACTTGAGGAGCCACTCTATTGCAGCATCGTTGTCGCCAACAATCAGGTACGCCGGACACATCACAACGAACTCAAATTCAGGCGTATTCCTTGACCGCATGGTAGGTCGTCCAGTACCCCACCAATCCACTCAGCACCGCGCCCACGCTTGCGACGGTGACGATCGTTTGCCACACCGGTCATTCACTGACGCTGCTCGTACCAGTTGAGGACACGCAGCGCCCGAAGCGTGTTCCACCGGCTTGGCCGACCGTCACCGTCCTCGAGCGCAAAGTGAATCCTGCCGGGATGCGTGTTCTCCAGCAGCCACGTGTTATCAGGCTGCCGCCTGGATCGAAGCAGATCTATCGCTTCGTCCATCCGAGAGTCCGGCGCATCTCCAACCGCGCGGAAATAATCGAGTGCACGCAGCACGTCGTAGTGCCAACGGGATGGAAATGAAAATTGCAGCCAGGCCGAGTCGACAATTTCGCCCGTACTCTTACGCCGAAACAGCTTTCGTTCAAGGAGGTAGTCCTCCCCTCGGCGGCGAGCAGCGATGGATTCCCCGGAGCCACCGGTTGCGCGCTCATGCGCCAACAGTCCTTCCAGCACATTGATCGTGGTCGCGAACGACGAGCGGACGGAACCGTTCTCCGCCTCGCAGTTCCACCCGCCGTCGTCGAGCTGCTCACCAACTAGACGGTCGACCACGCCATCCATATCGCGATCAAAGTAAGTGCCCAACGTCACAGTCCTGCCATTGATGCAGGGCTCGACTTCCCCGCTGAAGAACGGTTGGCCGGCGTGCTCCCAGCGACAGTGTTCTTCGACCAGCGCCACCGCCCGGCGCACTCGGTCCGAGCTCGGGTCGATCCCGAAATCGCACAACAGCTGAAGCGTTGGCAGCGTGGCCGTCCAAGGCTGGCCCAGGTTCTCGTCGCGCGAGTTGAAGCTTCGCCCCGGAAAACATGCGCCTCCCGCCCACTGGCCATCGTCGCCCAGCAAGTCCAGCAACCTGGCTCCCCAACCTTCGGTGGCAACCCTCGCGCGCTCCGCCGCAACTAACTCGGCCGGCGCATGGACGAGATCTCGCAATACCTGCCAACGGATGGCAGGGTCCGAATCGAGCAGCCAGTCCAGTTCGGTCATTGGCTCAAATCTAACATTGTCATTGGGTTCGCCGCCCGCGGTGCTCCATCACAATGCTGCCACAAGGCTAGACCAAGTCCAAATTGAATGACATCACATCAGGACAGGCTGACGAAGAGCTTTGCGTGTCGACCCCGAGCCATCCATCCCGACAAGGCGAGGATTCGTGCTTCGTTTGCGGTGATCAATACTCATGTCGACGGGCTGAGCCCGCCCCGCCGGCTGTCTCGGTTCCCACGCGCTTTGCCGCGAGCGATTAAAGTACCTGTCCTTCGATCGATGAGTGTGGCGCCCTCCTCGACAAGGAATTCCTTGAACGCAACCGCGACCGGTGGCAACCGTTTGCCGTTGCGCTGGACGATGTGCCACTTTCGCAGGAAGGGGAAGCCCTGGACGTCAAGCGCGATGAGCGTTTTGATGCGCAGCTCGAGGTCGACCGCATGCGCCGAGAGAAAGCCGATGCCGAGCCCGGCCATCACGGCCTGCTTGATGGTCTCGTTGCTGCTGATTTCCATCAGGATCGTGAAGCTCGGCAGGCGGCGGCCGAACGCGGCCTCCATTGCATTCCACGTATCCGACGCTCGCCCAGATCTCTTTCAGCTTCAGCGGAGGCTTCTGGCCGAGCAACTTGCCCTTGTTCCAAGGAATTGCATGTCCTGAGATCTGAATGGCGGCATCCATGAATAGCTCCTCTATAGAGGAAAAGGAGCATCATGTTGATTCCTGTCGACGGGCGCTTGTCGACCCGCTCCAGACATAACGCTCCGCCGGAAGCTGGCGTTCGAAACGTGAAAGCGGACGTAGACTAGGCGCCTATCTGCACCCGGAGCACGAGTTTCCCGCGCGTTCGCCAACTTCGGCTCTTTTCATGTGCTGCTCTTGCATCATGCAAGGGATACACCGAGTCTATGACGCTTCGAATTCGCCCTTCTGCCATCAACCTCGCGATTCGCTCGAGCTCGTAGCCATTTGCCCGAACAAGTACCACATGAGCGCTGGGAGTCCGCCCGCCGGTCACGAAACGCCGCAGGCCGGAAATTGCTGACTGCATCGCAGTTCGGCCATTCGGAATCGTCGTGATGTAGCGCCCCCCGGAAGCAAGCACTAAGCGGCATGAAGCCAGACTCTCCCTTCCGATCGCGTCGAACACAACATTCTGGTCCCGAATGATGGAAGTGAATCGCTCCGATTTGTAATCGATCACCCTGTCTGCACCGAGCGATTGAACCAGGGTCATATTTGCGGTGCTGGTCACTGCCGTAACCGCGGCACCAAGCGCCTTCGCAATTTGTACGGCATAGGAGCCGACACCCCCTGAGGCGCCGACGATCAGGACATGCGATTTTGGTCCAACCCGCCCGATTCCAACCAGTGCGCCGTACGCTGTGAGCGCAGCGCAGGGCACCGCAGCCGCCTCTTCGTGACTCACACCTTCGGGCTTTCGAGCGAGCGCCGCCTCGGAAATGGCGATGTACTCTGCATACCCCCCCATTCTGCCGAAAGGCGTCTGCATACCAAAAACCGGGGCACCTAGTTCGAAACGATTGGTGTTTGGCCCAACCTCAACGACCACGCCTGAAACATCACTTCCCAACACAAGCGGGAATCCGCGCATCAAGTGGCGAAACACGTAGCGGCCTTCGCGCAGAAGCCAATCTCGAGGATTCACCGATGCCGCTCGCACTTCTACCAAAACCTGACCAGGCTTCGGAACCGGCCGAGGGAGCTCCCCAAATCGAAGCACTTCCGAACCACCATAGCGCTCTATGTAAACCGCCTTCATCTCGCGCGGGAATGTCGGGGGAGCGACCCGGGCTCGCCGGGCATTGGCAGGCCAAGCATATTCAGCGCATCCAATATTTCCGCATCCGGTCGATCTCTACAGCTAGCAATGCAGGTTCACCGCTTGGCGCGCAACGGCTACACGGTCGGCCAAATGGCCGATATGCTCAAACGCTTGCGACCCACAGCAGTCAGTCGGCGTTCCACAAACCAGACGGTCAACAAATCAGTTAGCCGACTACCGCGGTGAGCAACGATTCATGTCATCACTCCATCAACTCGGCCTGCAGCCGTAACGACTGCGGGATCGTGAGGCCGAGTGCTTTTGCAGTCTTAAGGTTAATCACCAGTTCGAACTTCGTGGGCTGCTCGATCGGCAGATCGCGGGATTTGACGCCTTTGAGGATTTTGTCGACAAGCGTGGCCGCGCGACGGAACAGATCGGCCAAGTTCGACCCGTAGGACATCAGCCCCCCAGCCTCAGGCCCCTCGCGGAATTGGTAGATGGCAGGGAGCTGCACCCTCGCAGCAAACTCGGCGATCGAACGCGTGTGGACATAGTTGACAGGCGTGCCTTGGACGACGAGGGCGTCTGCGCGATCCTTCACGATGGCCGCAAACGCCGCCTCGAATTCCTCGGGAGCGTCGGCACCCAACCAAAAGAGCGTCAGCCCCAACGCGTGAGCGGCAGCCTCGATGGCGGGATGCCAGAGGTCGTCGCTCGGGCTCCTGCTTTGTCCTAGAAAAGCCACCCGTGATGTTTTCGGAGCAGCTTCCTTGAGCAGTTGCAGCCTCTTGGCATCCACTGCCAAGCCTACGTCACTGCTCAGTCCCGTGAGGTTCTTACCCGGCCGAGCAAGGCTCGCAGCAGCGCCCACCTCGACAAGTCCGTCCGCACCCACGGCCACAATCGGAATCGTGGCGGTCGCCCGCCTCGCTGCTCCCACCGATGGGCCGATCGTCACGATCACGTCGACGGGCAGCGCCAGCAGTTCCTGCATGATGCTGGGAAGGCCCTTGTACCGCCCTTCCGCCGAGCGACGCTCGATCACGATGTTTCGGCCTTCAACCAGCCCGAGATCACGAAGGCCATCCACGAACGCCCGGTCAAGAGGACTCGCGGCCATCCCGGCGACGGGGATGTTGTTGAAAACGAGCGCGACACGCGGCAGCTTTTCAGATCGTTGCGCAGTGACGCGAAATGACACCATGAGCGCGCCCACCGTTGCGGTGCCGATGAACGTTCGTCGATCTATCATCGAACTCTCATGATGGACGAGGGAAGGCCAATCATCCTACGCCTACGGCCAGGAATTGCGCGCCGCCGGCGAGCGACCGCTCCTGGCCGGTAAGCGACCGTCGGCCTCGGCGGTCGCGACCAGCGTGGCGGGACTAGCTCGGCAATCTCCAGTTCGTGGTCGACCTCGATTCCAAGGTACCGAACGGTCTTTTCCAGCTTGGTGTGTCCGAGCAGCAGCTGAACCGCCCGTAGATTCCGGGTTCGCCGGTAGATCAGCGTCGGTGTAGTGCGGCGCATCGAATGGGTGCCATAGGCCGCCGGATCGAGGCCAATCGTGCATGACAATCGCCCGCCGGGCGATGGCTCTGCCTTGAACCACATCGTGGACGCGAAGTCCGACCAGATCGCACCCACGAAGCTTGCTATCGATGGCGAGGTTGAATAGAACGGCGTCCCGGGTCCGTTGATCCAGCTGCAGACGAATCCGAATGGCCCAGATCTCCTTCAGCTTCAGCGGGGGTTTCTGGCCGAGCAGCTTGCCCGTGTTCTTGGTATTGCACGCCCTGCGATTGTGGTAGCGGTATCCCATGCCCGACGGGCGCTTGTCGACCGAGGCTGTGTGAAAACTCTTTGATGCGTCCGCGGTCAGAGTCGGCAGGTGGACCTGCCGGAGTTGCGGATGAGCCGATTCATTGAGGGGCAACAGCGGTCACAAAGCGTGCTGTTTCCAGAGCAGCTTGAAGACTGGATTAGCGAGGACAATCCGGTCAGAGCGGTAGACGCCTTTGTCGAGGAACTGGCTCTGGCTCAGTTGGGGTTCGACGGTGCGAAGCCTGCGGATACGGGGCGCCCGGCCTATCACCCTGCGGTACTACTAAGATCTATATCTACGGCTACTTGAACCGTGTCCCGTCGAGCCGCCGGCTGGAGCGGGAGGCGCAGCGCAACGTCGAGCTGATGTGGCTGACCGGCCGGCTGGCGCCCGACTTCAAGACCATCGCCGACTTCCGCCGGGACAACGGGACGGCCATCCGCAGGGTCTGCGCGAATTTGTCGAGTTGAGCCGACAGATCGGGCTGTTTGGCGAGGCTGTGGTCGCCATTGATGGCAGCAAGCTCAAGGCAGTCGATAACCGCGACAAGAACTTCACGCCGCACAAGTTGAAGGCGCGGATGCAGCAGCTCGAGGAGAACATTGCGCGCTACCTGAACGACCTTGACCGGGCGGATCGGGAGCCTACATCGGTACCGGCGGCCCGGGAGTCACAACTGAAGGAAAAGATTGCCACGGTGAAGGAGCAGGTGCGCAAGCTGCGCCGGATCGAACAGCAACTGCGAAGAAAACGCCCGATCAGCAAATCTCGCTGACCGACCCTGATGCTCGCTCAATGGCGACTAGCGGTCGTGGGACGGGTATCGTGGGTTACAACGTTCAGGCGGCGGTGGATACCGAGTACCATATGATCGTGGCTCACGAGGTCACCAACATCGGTCACGACCGGGCGCAGCTGACGGCGATGTCGAAATTGACGCGAGACGCGATCGGTGGGGAAAAGCTGACGGTGCTGGCCGATCGTGGTTACTTCGACGGCGAGGAGATCCTCAAGTGTGTCGAGGAGAGCATCACGACGCTGGTGCCCAAGCCGATAACTTCAAATAGCCGAGCCGATGGGCGATTCGACAAGCGCGACTTCATCTACATCGCGAAACGCGACGAGTACCGTTGCCCGGCGGGCGAACGGGCAATCTGGCGAATGACGACGATTGAGAATGACCGAAAGATGCACCGGTACTGGCCGTCGGCTTGCCCGCACTGCCCGATCAAGTCGCGATGCACACCCAGCGATTATCGCCGAATCGCACGCTGGGAACATGAGCAGGTGATGGACGCCATGCAGCACCGGCTGGATCGCACTCCGCACGCCTAGCGGCTGCGTGGGCAAACCGTCGAGCATCCGTTTGGAACGCTCAAGGCGTGGATGGGGTCGACTCATTTCCTGACCAAGACCTTGCCGCGGGTCCAAACGGAAATGAGCCTCCAGGTCCTGGCCTATAACCTGAAACGGGCGCTGAACATCTTCGGAACGCAACTTCTGGTTGCCTTCATGAGGGCGTAGCCCCAAGCGCCCCGACTTCACCGCCGTCAGCTCGCGGCATTCACCGCGTCCGATCGGCCCCGTCCGCCACGTACCGACCGCTGTCTCCAGCGTTTTCACACGCCCTCGACCCAAAGCGGACATCGGCGGGCACATCACGCGTATCGGATGATCCCCCTCAAAACGTTCGGCGTTTAGCGAAGTCGATGAAAGCTTTCAGTTTCGTCGATTGATTGCGCCTGCTGGGATAGTAGAGGTAGAAGCCAGGGAACGTCGGCGAGAATGCGCCCAATACGCGCTTCAAGCGCTTGGTCTTGATGTGGGCCAGGACGAGTTGCTCAAAAGTGTATGCCAGTCCGACGCCTTCGAGGGCGGCTTCAACGCTGAACAGCGTGTCGCTGATCGTCAAATTTCCTTTGACCTCGTACTCAACGATCCGGTCACTCATCTGAAACTCCCATTTGTGGATCGCGCCAGTGCTGGCAAAGCGGAAGCGAACACAGTTATGACGCACGAGGTCATCCGGGTGACGAGGAGCAGGAACTCTGCTCAGGTACTGGGGTGACGCGACGACGGCAATCGTGATTGGCCCGCCTAGGGGGACCGCGATCATGTCGCGCTGGACGCTCTCGCCCATGCGCACGCCCGCATCATAGCCGCGCTCCACGATGTCCACAAAGCCTTCATCGTTGGTCAACTCCAGCTGGACATGTGGGTTCTCCTGAAGGAACCCGGCGAGCATGGGTTGCAGGACCATGGCGGTCGAGATTCGTGCCGCGTTGAGCCGCAACGTTCCAGCTGGCCGGCCCTGAAGAACGTTTAGCTCCTCACTGGCCTCGAGGACTTGTCCAAGGGCTGGGCCCACTCGCGTGAGATAGACCTCACCCGCTTCCGTCAGGCTCACGCTCCGGGTCGTCCGGTGAAGCAAAAGAACTCCCAGACGGGACTCAAGCTGCCGGATCGCCTGGCTAAGGGCGGACGGGGAGACCTCCAACTCAGCGGCTGCCGCGGTAAATCCGCGGTGCTCAGCCACCTTCCAAAA
>CAWAKN010000014.1:0-134385 GCA_963782625.1 uncultured beta proteobacterium
GATTCCGATCCGGCGCTGTTCGCGAGCTGGGCCGAGCGGTATCGGCGCGAACTCGGCCGGCTGGGCGCGGTCAGACCTGGCCATGGTGCCCGACATCCTGGCGGGCATCGCGCAATCGGTGCCCGAATGGCAAGGGCGGGACATCGTGCTGGCGGGATTCATCGAGACATCACCGCAGCAGCAGCGACTGATCGACGCTTTGACGGCGGCGGGCATGTCCATTCGCACCACGCCCTCGGTAGCGGCCAGCACGGTGCCACTGCGATTCAGCGCGCCGACGTCGCGCGATGAACTGCGCGCGGCACTCGTCTGGGCGCGGCGGCAGGCGGAAGCGTCGCCCGGAGCCAGCATCGGCATCGCCATCGAGGACCTCGCACAGCGTCGAGACGAGGTGCGCGCGTTGGCCGAGGACGTGTTGTGTCCCGCATTGCAGCTACCGGGCCAGGCCGACGCGCCACGTCCGTACAATTTGTCGCTGGGGGTGCCGCTCGCCGATATCCCGATCATCAGTGCGGCACTCGCGGCTATTGGCGCTCGCGCAAGCGCCGCTCGCCCGTGCCGCGGCGGCCGCCTTGCTGCGCTCTCCGTACTTTCCTGGATCGTGGCAGGCGCGCGCGCCCTGCGAACTCACTTGGCTCGACGAAGGCCGCGCGCGCGTTCACTGGGACGACGCGCTCGGGTACCTCGGTCGCCTCGACGGCGCGCTGGCGGCGCGTTGGCGCAGCGCGCGCGATGGCTCGCGTCGTCCGGCGCCGCAGTCGCCGCGGCAATGGGTCACCCATTGGCGCGAATCTTCTCGACCGTTGCGGCTGGCCCGGCGACGAAGCCGAGTCCTTGTCCGCCTCGGAATTCGCCGCGCGCAACGCATGGGAAGAGTTGCTCGAGGAGTTCGCGCGCATCGGCACGCTCGATACGCGACTGACCGCCACCACCGCGTTGTCGCAGCTTCGCAACCTCGCGCGCGGCACGATCTTCCAGCCGAAGACGCAAGCCGCGCCGATCACGATCCTCGGCATCCTGGAAGCCGCCGGATTGCCGTTCGATGCGCTGTGGGTTGCCGGATTGTCGGCACAGCGCTGGCCACCAGCGCCGCAACCCAATGCCTTTCTGCCGATTGCGTGGCAGCGCGATCGCAACGTCCCGCGCTCGAGTGCGGCACGGGAGCTTTCGTACGCGCGCGCGGTGACCGACATGCTGATGCAGGGCGCGCCGCGCGTGGTATTGAGCTATTCGGCGACCGCGGACGGCGAGCCTTGCGCGGCGTCTGCGTTGATCCCGGTACAGGCGCCGACGCTCGACGAAGACTTGGGCAGCCGGGACAGCGCCGAGGTTATCGCCGACGCCGCTCTTCGCGAGTCGGTTGCCGACCGGCGTGCTCCTGCATTGGCCGCCGGTCCGCTGCGCGGCGGCGTGGGTGTCATCGCCGCGCAGAGCGATTGTCCGTTTCGCGCGACTGCGCGTTACCGGATGCGCGTCGAACCTTGGCCGGAAGCGGCGGAGGGCCTGAACGCCCGGGAACGCGGCCAGCTCGTCCATGCCGCGATGGCGGCAGTTCTGGCGCACCGTCGGCTCGCACGCGGCGCTGCAGGCATCCGACGCGGCGACGACGCAGCAACAGATTGACGATGCGATAGACAGCGCAAGGGCTACGCTGACGCCTGCACGATGGCGATTGCTGCCGCCGGCCTTGGCGGCGGCCGAGACGGCGCGCATCGCTGGCATCGCGGCATATTGGATCGAAACCTGCGAGCGGCCACGACCCGCATTCGTCGTCGCGAACGTCGAGTGGTCGCTGCCGCTGCACATCGCGGGACTGACGCTGACGCTCAAGCTCGACCGCGTCGATGCTCTGGGTGCCGGCGGCCACGCGATCATCGACTACAAGACGGGTCTGGTCGACAAGCCTTTCGCGTGGTTTGCGGAGCGGCCGCGCGCGCCGCAGCTTGGCGTCTACGCGCAGGCACTCCAAGGCGCGTCGCCGCCGATCGACGTGCGCGCCGCCGCCTATGCCAGGCTCAAGGTCGGCGAAATCGCGGCGGTCGGCCTGGTCGCGGACAAAGCGCTGTGGCCGGACCTGACGGACGTCGCCGACCTGCGCGAGCCCAATACGTGGGAAGGTGTTGCGCACCGCTGGCACGAGCAGATCACCCATCTCGCCATGGAGTTGCGCGAGGGCGTGGCCACCGTGACCCCGCGCGACAACGGCGCGCCATGCCGCACCTGCGGCCTGCAGCCGCTGTGCCGGATCGAAGCCGCAGGGTTGCACACGCTCGCAGTCGACGATGACTGACGCCGACGCATTGCTCGCGCGCGATATCGCGCATCGCGCGCTGGCGCTCGACGTCCGGCAGTCGTTTCTCGTCCAGTCGCCGGCGGGTTCCGGCAAGACCGAACTCCTCATCCAGCGCTACCTGGCGCTACTGGGCATCGTCGAGCGCCCGGAGCAGGTGCTCGCGATGACGTTCACGCGCAAGGCGGCGGCCGAGATGCGCGAGCGCATCGTCCTGGCGCTGCGCGAGGCGGCGGCGACTGCCGGCAGACGGCCCGACGCACGCGTCGTACTCGGACCACCATGCGAGAACACGCGCGCTCGCGGCCGCCGCGCTGGCGCGTGACCGCGCGCACGGGTGGGACCTGGTTGCGCATCCGGCGCGCCTGGCCGTCTACACGATCGACGCGTTCTGCGCATCGGTCGTGCGCCAGGCACCGCTCGCGACGGGCCTGGGATCGCTGCCGCGTTTCGAGGAACACGCCGACTCCCTGTATCGCCAAGCCGCCCGCGAAGCGCTTGCGGCGGCGGCGGCCGACGACGTGCAGTGGCGGGCGCTGCTTGCCCATCTCGACAACGACGCCGAGCGCGTGGTCACGCTGCTCTCGTCGATGCTGGCCAAGCGCGATCAATGGCTGCGCCACGTCGGGCTGGCGCGACCCGATGCGTTGCGGGAGCGCCTCGAGCGCGCGTTGCAGCATGAGATCGGCGGCGAACTCGATGAGGTGCGGCGCCGCTTTCCGCGCGACGCGCTCGCGCTACTCGCGCGTTGCGAAATGCATGCGTCCGCCAGCCTGACACCGTGACGGTGGCGATCAGGATCTTGCGGCAGCGCTTGTCCGCTGCGCGAAGGCGGGCGGTGTTCCCCTGGCGAACTGGCAGCAGCAGGACGACTGGCGCGCGCTGGCCAATTGGCTGCTCGTGAAGAATGACGCGCGATTCCGCAAGTCGATGGACGTCCACGCGGGTTTTCCTGCCAAAGGAACGGGCGCGGGTGTCGCCGACCGGGCCGCGCGCAAGCGCGACGTCGAGGAGCTCTTGCGCACGCTGGACGCGCAGGATGGGTTGGCCGACGCGCTGCATCTCGCGCGCAGCCTTCCTCCGCCGGCCTACACCGACGCGGCCTGGGCGATCGTCGCTGCACTGCTGGCCGTTCTGCCGCGGGCCGCGGCGGAACTCGCGCTGGTATTCGCGGCGGAGGGTGTCGTCGACTTCGTCGAGCTGACGCTGGCGGCGTTGCGCGCGCTCGGCCCGGCGGACGCGCCCACCGACCTGCTGCTGCGGCTCGACGCGCGCTACGATCATCTGCTTGTCGACGAGTTCCAGGACACGTCCGACGTGCAATACGAATTGCTGGGGAGCCTCACCGCCGGCTGGACCGACGGCGACGGGCGCACGCTGTTCGCGGTCGGCGATCCGATGCAATCGATCTACCGTTTTCGCGATGCGGAAGTGCGGCTGTTTCTGGATGCGCAAGCAAAGAGCTCGCATCGGCAACGTCGCGGTGCGCGTGATCGACCTCACCCGCAACTTTCGCTCACAGGAAGCCATCGTGCACTGGGTCAATGACGTCTTTCCGGGCGTGCTGGCGCCGCACAGCAATCCCTGGCGCGGCGCGGTTTCGTTCGCGCCGGCGGTGGCCACGCGCGCGGCGATTCCCGATACGCGGCCCACCGTCGACCTGGTGGACACGGTCGAAGCCGAGGCCGAATGTGTCGTCCGTCGAGTGACCGCGGCGCTGGCAGGCTGATGCCGACCGAGGTCGCGATCCTGGTTCGCGCGCGCTCGGCCCTCGACCGGATCCTGCCGGCATTGCGCGCGGCGAACATTCCGTTCGCGGCGGTCGAGCTCGACGCGCTGGGCACGCGGCAGTCGATGCTCGACCTCGTCTCGCTCGCGCACGCGCTGCTGCAGCCGGCCGACCGGCTGGCGGCGCTGGCCGTGTTGCGCGCGCCATGGTGCGGCCTCGTGCTTGCCGATCTTCTGGCCGTGTCGGCGCACATCGCGGCCGGCCTGCACGCGGTCCTCGCCGGTCACCGCGACATTGTGGAAATCAGCGACGACGGCCATGCGCGGCTCGATCGCGTCGCGGCAGCGCTGCTGCCCGCGTTTGGCGAGCGGGGACGCGTTTCATTCAGCGCATGCGTCCGCGGCGCGTGGCTGGCGCTGGGTGGGCCGGCAACCGTCGACGAGGCGATCGACCTCGATGCGGCATCGCGGTTCTTTGCGTTGCTCGCCGCGCACGAAACCGGTGGCGACATTCGCGACTGGAACCGGATGCTCGATGCGCTGGCCGTCATGTATCCGACGCCGGCGACCGGAAGCGCGGCACGCGTGCAAGTGATGACGCTGCACCACGCGAAGGGTCTGGAATTCGACACCGTGATCCTTCCCGGGCTTGGCGCGCGGTCCGAAGGGCAGCGACCGCGACCTCTTGCGCTGGCGCACGCGGCCGGGCGGCTTGCTGCTGGCGCCGATCAAGGCGCGCGGTGGTGACGACGATCCGGTCTACACTACCTCGAACTGCTGGCGGCGGCGGAGGCCGACCATGAACTCGGCCGCTTGCTGTACGTCGGCGCGACGCGCGCGCGATCGCGGCTGCACCTGATCGGGACGGCGGAGATCGACGAAGACGGCGGCGCCGGGCGAGTCGCCGTGGAAGCCGCCGCAGAGGAATGCGGCACTGGCCAAGCTGTGGCCCGCGCTGGCGCTCCCGCCGCCGCCGACCACGCCGGATCCGGAAGCGAATGCTGCGCGCGGCGCACCGCCTCTCGTGCGCTTCGCCGCCGGATTCGCGATGCCGAAGCTCGCTGAAGGCATCGCCAACCGGACCGGAAGGGCCCAGCCGCGGTAAGCGAGGCGTTGATTCCTTTCGAGTGGGCACACGCCACGGCCGCGGCCATCGGCACGGTCACACATCGGCTGCTCGCACAGTTCGCGCGGGAAGGCATCGCGGCCTGGAGTTCCGAACGCGTGGCGGCGCTGCACTGCGCGCGTCACGATGGAATTGCGAAGTGAAGGCGTCGACGACGAGCAACTGGCCAGGCGCCGCTGCCGATGTCGATCGCGCGTTACGCGGGCTGCTGGCCGACCCGCGCGGCCGCTGGCTGTTCGATCCCGCGCACGGGGAAGCTGCCAGCGAATGGGCGTTGGCGGCCGTCGACGACGGCGCGATCGTGCACGTTTCGCTGGACAGGACGTTCGTCGCGGACGGCGTGCGCTGGATCGTCGACTTCAAGACCGGGCGCCATGAAGGCGGCGACACGCGGGCATTTCTCGCCCGGGAAGAGGAGCGCTATCGCCCGCAACTCGAACGCTACGCGCGCATCGTGCGCGGCGCTTGACGCGCGCCCGATCCGCCTGGCGCTCTATTATCCGCTGGTGGAGGCCGGATGGCGGGAGTGGCCCTTCGAAGACGAGCCGGCCGACGGTGGCATCGCGGCAATATGCTTCGCCTCGTCTGCGCTGATTTCGTGCGGCTTGCGTCATATGTCGCCTCGGCCCGACTCCAGGTGGCGCTGCAATTGGTCGATGCGCCGGTCGAGCGCAGCGGCGAATTCGCGAGTGCTTTCATGCACCTCCGGCTCCGCGATCACCAGCAGCTCCAGCATTCTGATTTGCAACTCACGAATCCTTTGCAGCAAGAGAATGTAGCTCTCGCTGCGATCTCCGCGCCTGGCGCGCGTCGATGCGGCGCCGACGGCCACAAGAAGCACTTCGGCGGCGTCGGCGATGGCGTCGTGCTTCGGGTCGGCCATGATGTCGCCCCATATGTCCTGCTCGACATTCGCCGAGATTGGCCAAGGATAGCAACCGGGCGCTGTGACTGTGCCACAGGTGGGGCATCGGATCTCCGTTACGATGCGGATCGACGCAGAAGGTCCAGATCGGTTTCGTTTTCAATTAGGAACGATAGCCCCAATATCTGTTAGAATTCAAGCTTCTGGCGCAATTTGCCAACGTGCATCCGCCGCTGCTCCCAGCGGCACCCGGCGCGCTGACCCGGGAATTCAAATGCGGATATATCGAGGACTTCCGGCACAGGCGGATGGTCCGATCGCTTTGACGATCGGCAATTTCGACGGTGTCCATCGCGGCCATCAGGCGATGCTGGCGCGGCTCATCGAAGCCGCCGAAGACCTGCGCCTGCCGTCGGCGGTGTTGACGTTCGACCCGCATCCACGCGAATTCTTCGCCAAGGAGGCGGCGCCGCCGCGCCTGTCGCGATTGCGGCAGAAGCTCGACGTGTTCCGCGCCTTCGGCATCGCCCGGACTATCATCGCGCGCTTCGATCGGCAACTCGCTGCGATGACTCCGGAATCCTTCATCGACGACGTGCTGGTGCGCAGGCTCGATGCGCGCTGGGTGCTGGTCGGCGACGATTTTCGTTTCGGCCGCGCGCGCGCCGGCAATCTGGCCGTGCTCCGCGCGCATGCGAAGACATTCAGCGTCGAAGGCATGCGCACGGTCGCCGTGGACACGGAACGCGCGTCGTCGAGCGCGGTGCGCGACGCGCTGGCTGCCGGGAATCTGTCGCGCGCAGCGGCGCTGCTGGGGCGTCCCTACGCGATCAGCGGGCGCGTCGCGCATGGCCGCAAGCTCGGCCGCAGCCTGGGCTTTCCGACGGCGAACATTCCGCTGCGGCATCCGCCCGCGCTGTCGGGCATCTTCGCGGTGCGCGTGCACGGCCTCGGATCGGCGCCGCGCACCGGCGTCGCAAGCATCGGCGTGCGACCGACGATCGATAGCCACGGACAGCCGCTGCTGGAAGTCTTTCTGTTCGACTTCGACGAAACGATCTACGGCCGCCGCGTGACGGTCGAATTCGTGCACAAGCTGCGCGACGAGGAAAAGTACGACACGCTGGATGCGCTGACGCAGCAGATTCGCGCCGACGTGGTGCAGGCGCGTGATTATTTCGCCCGCGTGGCATGATGAGTGCCTTTCAACGGTTCTTTCTAAGCTCTTTCCGATGCCAGACGAAACCAAGACCGACTACAAATCCACGCTGAACCTGCCGGACACGCCGTTCCCGATGCGTGGCGACCTCGCCAAGCGGGAACCGAAATGGGTCAAGGACTGGCAGGAGCGCAAGGTGTACGAGGCCATTCGCGCCGCGTCGCAGGGACGGCCGCGCTTCATCCTCCACGATGGACCGCCGTACGCCAATGGCGACATCCACATCGGACATGCAGTCAACAAGATCCTCAAGGACATCGTCGTCAAGAGCAAGCAGCTGGCCGGCTTCGACGCGCCCTATGTGCCTGGCTGGGATTGCCACGGAATGCCGATCGAGGTGCAGATCGAGAAATCGCATGGCAAGCATCTGTCGACGGCGGATACGCAGCGGCTCGCACGCGCCTACGCCAACGAACAGATCGCGAAGCAGAAGGAGGGCTTCAGGCGCCTGGGCGTTCTGGGCGACTGGGACCATCCGTACACGACGATGGCGTTCAAGAACGAAGCCGACGAGATCCGCACGCTCGGGCGAATCCTGGAGAAGGGTTTCCTGTACCGCGGCCTGAAGCCCGTCAATTGGTGCTTCGACTGCCAAAGCGCGCTCGCCGAGGCCGAAGTGGAGTACGAGGACCGCGTCGATATCGCGATCGACGTGGGAATGCCGCTCGATCCTGCCGACCAGGCGAAGCTTGCAAAGGCCTTCGGCCTCGCGCAATTGCCGGCGGGACCGGTGCGCGCGCTGATATGGACCACGACGCCATGGACGATTCCGGCCAACCAGGCGCTGACGGTGCATCCGGAATTCACTTATGCCTGGTGGCTACGCCCAAGGGCAATCTCGTGCTGGCGAAGGACCTGGTCGACGCGTGCCTCAAGCGCTACCAGCTCGAAGGAACCGTCGTCGCCACCGCGCCGGGCGCGGCGCTGGAACTCATCAAATTCCGCCATCCGTTCTACGATCGCGCGTCGCCGGTTCACTTAGGCTCGTTCGTCACGCTGGAGCAGGGTACCGGGATCGTCCATTCGTCGCCGGCCTACGGCATCGACGATTTCCAGTCCTGCCGCGGCTACGGTATGAAGGACGACGACATCATCAATCCGGTGCAAGGCGATGGCCGTTATGCCGGCAGCCTGCCGTTCTTCGGCGGGGAAAAGATCTGGGAGGCGAATCCGCAGATCGTGGACAAGCTGCGCGAAGTCGGCGCGTTGTTTCACTCGACGAAATACACGCATAGCTACATGCACTGCTGGCGGCACAAGTCTCCGATCATCTACCGCGCGACGACGCAATGGTTCGCCGGGATGGACGCCGTGCCAGGTTGGCACGGCCACGCACCGCCGGAGACGCTGCGCGCGGTGGCGCTGCGCGGCATCGACGCCACGCAGTTCTACCCGGCGTGGGGCAAGGCGCGCCTGTACGGAATGATCGCCAACCGTCCGGACTGGACGCTGTCGCGGCAGCGCCAGTGGGGCGTGCCGCTGCCGTTCTTCGTCGACAAGGAAACCGACCAGCTGCACCCCGACACGATGGCTCTGCTCGAACTCGCGGCGCTCAAGGTGGAGGAGGGTGGGCTCGAGACATGGTTCGCGGCGACGCACGAGGATTTCGGCGTCGACCCCGCCAAGTATCGAAAGATCACCGACACGCTCGACGTCTGGTTCGACTCGGGCAGCACGTTCCAGACCGTCATGGGCGGACCCGAGGGGCGCGCGACTCGCATGGGCTCGCATCCTGCGGACCACGGCTTTCCCGCCGACCTGTACCTGGAGGGCTCCGACCAGCATCGCGGTTGGTTCCATTCGTCGTTGCTCGTCTCCAGCATGGTCAACGGCGTGCCTCCCTACAAGGCGCTGCTCACGCACGGCTTCGCGGTCGACGGCGAGGGCAGGAAGATGTCCAAGTCCAGGGGCAACGTCGTTTCTCCGCTCAAGGTCGCTGAGTCGCAGGGCGCGGAGATCCTGCGCTTGTGGGTTGCCGCGACCGACTATTCGGGCGAGCTCACGATCTCCGACGAAATCCTGAAGCGCGTCGTCGAAGGCTATCGCCGCATTCGCAATACGCTGCGATTCCTGATGGCCAACACGGCCGATTTCGATCCCGCCACCGACACGCTGCCCGGCGCGCAGTTGCTGGAAATGGACCGCTATGCGATCGCGCAGGCGAAGGCCCTTGCCGCGGCCGTTGCCGCCGACTATGCCCGCTTCGAATTTCATCTGGTCGTGCAACGCCTGCAGACCTATTGCTCGGAAGACCTGGGCGGGTTCTATCTGGACGTGCTGAAGGACCGCCTGTACACGGCGGCACCCGGCAGTGTTGCCCGGCGCTCGGCGCAAACGGCGCTGGTGCTGATCCGCGACATCCTGCTCAAGCTGATGGCGCCGATCCTGTCGTTCACGGCCGAGGAAGCGTGGCGTCTGGTGCATGGCGATGATCCGACGATCTTCGTGCGCACGTGGACGGAGGACCTCGCACAGGAAGCGGGCGCGGACGACTTGGTCGCCAAATGGCGGCGGATTCTCGCGGTTCGCGCGGTGGTGCAGCGGGAACTCGAGGCCGTGCGTCAGTCCGGCGCTGATCGGATCATCACTGCAGGCCAACGTGGCGATCACGGCGCCCGCGGCCGATTACGAAGCGCTGGCGGCGCTGGGCAACGACCTGCGATTCGTCACGATCACGTCCGGCCGCGACCGTTGCGCTGGGCGACGTGCTGACGGTCCGGGTCACGCCCAGCGGCAATCCCAAGTGCGAACGGTGCTGGCACTGGCGCGCGGACGTCGGCGCCGACGCCGCCCATCCGACACTATGCGGGCGCTGCGTGTCCAACCTGTTCGGCGTCGGCGAGCCGCGCCAGTTTGCCTGAAGGCACGGACGCCGATGACCCGAACCGAGACGTCGACAATCGCGGCTGGTGGAAGTGGTTGCTGCTCGCCGCCGCGGTGATCCTCGCCGACCAGTTCACCAAGTCGCTCATCGTCGCGTCGTTCGCGCGCGGCGAGGCGATGCCGATCACGAGCTTCATGAGCCTGGTGCTTGCCTACAACTCGGGGGCCGCGTTCAGTTTCCTGGCGGATGCGCCCGGCTGGCAGCGCTGGTTCTTCGCCGTCATCGCGGCGGCCGCGAGCGTCTTCCTCGTGTACATGCTGAAGCGCGGCGGCAGCCGGGTCGCGAGCGCCGGAATGGCGCTGATCCTGGGAGGCGCGCTGGGCAATCTCTGGGACCGCATGGCCGTCGGCAAGGTCGTCGATTTCCTGCTGTTCCACTACGGCGCCTGGTCGTGGCCGGCTTTCAATGTCGCGGACAGCGCCATTACCGTAGGCGCCGCGCTGCTGATCCTCGACAGTTTCCGGCCGCGCCACCCGGAGCTGACGGTCGCATCGGGAAAGGAGCACTGACCTTGGATATCATCCTCGCCAATCCCCGTGGCTTCTGCGCCGGCGTCGACCGTGCGATCGCGATCGTCGAGCGCGCGCTGGCGCAGCACGGCGCGCCGATCTACGTGCGCCACGAAGTCGTGCACAACAAGTTCGTCGTCGACGACCTGAAACGCAAGGGCGCGGTATTCGTCGACGAAATCGACGAGGTTCCAGAGGGAGCGACGGTCGTGTTTTCGGCGCATGGTGTCTCGCAGCGCGTTCGCGCGGAAGCCGCGGCGCGCGGACTCAGCGTGTACGACGCGACATGCCCGCTGGTGACGAAGGTCCACGTCGAGGTCGCCAAGATGCGCGACCAGGGCCGCGAGATCATCATGATCGGCCACGCCGGGCACCCGGAGGTGGACGGCACGATGGGACAGGCGCAGGGCGGCATCTACCTGGTCGAATCGGTCGAGGATGTCGGCATGCTCATGGTTCGCAATCCCGCCATGCTTGCCTACGTGACGCAGACCACGCTGTCCATGGACGACGCCGCGGTGGTCGTGGACGCGCTCAAGGCGCGCTTTCCCGACATCGTGGGGCCGAAGAAAGACGACATCTGCTACGCCACGCAGAACCGGCAGGATGCGGTCAAGGCGATGGTGCCGAAGGTGGACGTCGTGATCGTCGTGGGCAGTCCCAACAGCTCCAACTCGAACCGGCTGCGCGAGGTCGCCGCGCATCGCGGCGTGCCGGCGTGGATGGTCGATCGTGCGGATGAGCTTCGTCCCGAATGGATCGCCGGCAAGAAGCGCGTCGGCGTCTCGGCCGGCGCTTCGGCGCCCGAAGTGCTCGTGCAGCAGGTCATTGCGCGCCTGAAGGAAATGGGCGCGGTGGGCGTCAGCGAGTTGTCGGGCATCGTCGAGAACGTGACCTTCCCGTTGCCCAAGGGCCTTGCGGGAACCGTGACCGCGAAGGCGCCGGAAGTCGGCCCGCCGCGGGGCTAGTCGCCGGTGCGTGCCGGCGGGCGCGCGGCCGCGCGTTCGGCGCGGAACCACGCGAGCACCGCAACGAAGGTCGCCGCAGCGATTGCCGCCGCCATCGCGGCCACCACCGCGTGCCGCCCGGTTTCGCTCAGAGCGCGCGTCAGCGCTTCCGCGAAATAAAGGGGCGCGAGCAGCGACAGCCACTGCCTTGGCCGGCGCTCGCCACGGGCAACGCCCGGAAACAGGATCGCCAGCGGCACGACTTTCACTGCCAGCCACATGCTGCCGGGTTGAGGTGCCAGCACGGTCTCCCAAAGCAACTCGAGGAGAGCGAGGCCGGCCAATCCGGCAATCGTCGCGCGCGCCGCGCCCATGCGCTTCAAGGCCAGAGGCGGCGAGCGCGAACGCTCATCCCACGGCGATGAATTCGTAGAGTTCGAATCCCGGTCCCTGTTCGATCAGCTTGGTGAGGACGGCGAAGCCGGTGTCCTTGCCGCGCTTCAGCGTGATCGCCTGCTCCAGCGCAAACGAGCCCGCAGGTACCAATATCTGCGGAGGCGCGGCTTCGGGGCCGGTGCTCTTTTCCTCGGGAAACACGACGGCCGGCGTGACCGAGCTCGCGGTCCCGTCCTCCGTTGCCGCTGCCGCCGCCTCGGGACTGTCGGACAGGAGTTCGCAACCGAATTCCAGGCCGCTGCCGGTAAACGTGTTGCGGAACCAGCGCACCATGGCGACCTGCAGGCCGGTGCGGCCTTCTATGCGCAGCGCGATCAGCTCGCCGATCCGCAATGCCGTCGGCGCCGGATCGGTCTGACGCAACGCGTAACCGGCGGGCGTGTGATTGATCACCTGGCAATTGGCCATCGGAGGCAGGCCGGACGGCGGATTCGGAATGCCCGAGTGCAGGCCGCGGCTGTACTGCCAGATGCCGGTCAGGCCCGAACACATGACTACGCGGGCGCGCG
This sequence comes from uncultured beta proteobacterium, assembly GCA_963782625.1. GTDB lineage: Bacteria > Pseudomonadota > Gammaproteobacteria > Burkholderiales > Casimicrobiaceae > VBCG01. The sequence goes on from CAWAKN010000014.1 coordinate 12,534, forward strand.
ACGGCAGCCGATTGAACTGGCGCGCCGGCGGAATGGCCCATTGCCGCAACATCCGCTTCAGGAGTCCGACGTACTGCAGGCGCGCCACCGGATCGCGGCCGATGCCGGATCGGAACGTCACCGCCCGCTTCGAGCGCGCGCAGCTGCTCCTGGATCTGGAACGCGAGATCGAACGTGAGAAGAAACAGCTTGCTGCCATCGATGGAGCCGCCCTTGTTGGCGGAAAACGGCGGGAAGTCGTGGCCGACCGGGACGATCGCCACCGCCTTGGCCATCCGGTGCACGGGCACGACGTCGGTGAGCTTGGCCCAGTGCGCGTATTCCTGCACGTAGCGGAGCACGATGGGCAATTGTCCCGGCAGGAAACCATAAGGATTGGCCAACGCGAGCAACAGCGACTGCACGGTGAGGCGCTCCGGCGTGGCGTCGGGCTGGTCGGACGCGACCGGCGTCAGGTGGATGTTGCGATCGCGCGCGAACATGTAGATGAGGTGCGAGTCGTGCCAGGTTCGCGGCGGCACCGGGGCAAACGACAGGTAGCTGTTGACGAGGATTCGCGCCGTGCACTGCAGGCAGCGGTGGACGAGGGCCACCATGAGCCGCTGTCCCCCCAGTGAAATGCGCTTGTCCGCCTCGTTGACCAGCAGATGCTTGTAGGCCGTCGTCAGTTCGCTCGACAACGTCAGCGCGGCCTTCGCCGCCTCGAGGGCTTCGCCGGAGAGCGGATGCGACGCGCGCACGAACCGTTTTTCGAGCAGCGGCCACAGCGTGTTGGCGGTGGACCAGTACATCTCGGCCAGTTCGAGACGCTTGCTGTCGCTCATCGCCACGCGGTTGGTGGCCGCGAGCGCATCACCGATCAGGTGCGCCGCATTGGCCGGTTCGCGCTGCAGCATGTCGCTCAGCCACGCTCCGACCTTGGCCGGCCGGATTTCCGGCGGATGCGTCGGGTGTGACGCTACCGGTGGCAGCGAGAGCGAAAGAGGCATGGCGGTCGGAATCGAATTTGGTCGTTGTCGAAGGTAGCGTAACTCACAGGTCGCCGGGCGATTGTAAGCGAAAGCCTGAATTGCCGTGCCGAGTCGTGAATAGTTCAAGCGAACCGTGTGCCGGCATTGCCGCAATGTGCCGACGGCACTCAATCGCTCGCGCGCAGGAAATCAACCACGGGAAGGAACTGGGCCGCATCGAGCAGCATCGGCGCGTGTCCTACGCCTGCGAACTCAATGAGCCGTGGTTTCGGCCCGCGAGCCGCCATTTGCGCAGCAACTTCGGGCGAAAGCAGGTCGGATTGCTCGCCGCGCAATACCAGCACGGGACAATGGACGGCGTCCCACAGCGGCCACAGGTCCGGCGGCGCCGGCGCGTTGCGGAATGGCACGGCAATGCCGGGATCGTAGGCCAGGCCCCAGCGTCCGTCGGGGCGCTGGCGCACGTTGGTTCGCGTCATGTGCTCCCATTGCGCGTCGGTGAGCGGCCCGAACGGCGCCGAAATCTGCCGCAGATACGCTTCGATCTCAGGGTACGTGGCGAATGTCGGATCCTGCCCGATGTAGCGTGCCGATGCGCGCCAGCGCTGCGGCCTCGAGTTGCGGTCCGACGTCGTTGACGACCAGGCGGCGGATCGGCGAGTTCGGCTGCGCGGCGATGACGATCCCGAGCAAGCCGCCCATCGATGTGCCGATCCAATCCACATCGACCGCATTGCTGCGGGCAATCAGCGCCGTCAGTGTGGTCAGGTAGGCGGGGAAGGCATAGTCGCCCGGATTGGATAGCCAGTCCGACTGTCCGCGGCCGGGCATGTCGACCGCGAGCACGCGATGAGTCGGCGCGAGCGCCTCGGCAATCACGTCGAAGTCGCGGCCGTTGCGGCCCAGCCCGTGCACGCAGATCACGACGCGAGGGTTTTCGGCATCGCCCCACTCGTAATACACGACGCGGTGAAAGCCGTGCGCGGAAAGGCCGCGGAACTGCAACGTGCGCGGTGCGGTTCGGGTCAACATGGCTTCATCGGTGTCGGCTTTCCTTGCGCTGTGCGAAATTGCTCATCGCGATTGTAAGCGGTCGCGCTGTCCTTGCATGAATCCAGCCAAAACCTGCAATAATTCCCTGTCCGACATCCTGCGACAATGACATTGAACGGATCGCCCATGCCACGGAACACGCTGAACCTGCCCTTGACCTGCGCCGCGCTCGTCGCCATGACCTGCCTGCAGGCGTGCGCTCCCGACGCCTATACCAACGTCAAGGCCACCGGTTTCAATGCCTACCTCAAGACCATCCAGGTGCAATGCTCGCCGCTGTTGCTGGGTGGACAGGAGATGTCATGGGCGCTGCAGGCCGGCGCCGGCGACAACAATTACAGTTGGTTCCTCGACCAGACATCGAGACTCTATTACCAGAAGATCGGTCCCTCGGGTTACGCCGAGAGCCTCACCGCATTCTTCGGTGCCGGCTACGACCGCGCCATCAATTGCATCATCGCGAAGCTGCCCGCCGAACGAAACTGAACGCAACCTAGCGTTTTCGAGGGCGACTCGAGGCAACCGGTGCGTTGCGCGCGGTCAGGACGGGTCGCGCGGCGGAAACGGCAGGAAACCCGCCGACTCGCCGGCCAGGAACGCCGCCAGCTCGTCCCGGCGCGCCATCGCGTCCGCATAGCCGAGCGCCAATAATGCGCGGCAGAATTCGCGGTCGAACAGCAGGTAGGACGTCAGGTTTGCGCCGGTGCCCTGCGTGCTGCCGAATCCGCGCAGCACGGCCCGTACGGCTCCGGGCAGCGTATTCACGTATTGCAGTGCCAGGCCGGCCACATCGCGCGACGGCGCCAGCACGAATGCGTCCACGTGTTGCAGATGCATGCCCTGCGCTTCACGCGCGGACGCGGAGAGGTGGTCGATCATGCGGTTGTATTGGGTAAGGCGCTCGATGTCCGCTCCCATGTTGTCGAGGAACACGGAGGAAAGCGCGTGTCCGGCGACCTGAGCGAACGAAGGATATTGCGGCGGGCCGTCGGGGGGTCGCTGACCGGCGAACTGGCCGACCGCCAGCACCACGATTCGCGTGGCGCCCAAGTGCAGCGCCGGCGACAACGGCGCAATCTGGCGGACCGAACCATCCATGAAGTAATCGTCTTCGATCCTGCCGGCGGGAAACACGAATGGAATGGCGGTCGACGCCATCAAGTGATCGTTGCCGAGCTGCGTGGGCTGGCCGCGACGGCGCAGGCGGTGCCACGACCGCAACGACGGCGCGCCTTGAAAAAATGAGACGGCGTGTCCCGATGTGTAACTCGTGGCGTTGATGGATAGCGCGTGCAGGTTCCCGGCCTCGATTTGATCGCCAAGGCGGGAAAAATCGAGGCCGCGCGCCAGCAGATGGGTCAGCGGCGCGTTATCGAACAGCGATGCCACTTTCGCCGGCACGGCCCCTCCTGACAGGACGCTCGCCAGGAATCGCGCGCTGTGGCGGGCCAACGTTGCCAGGTCCCCTTGGTAAACGTCGTTCACGGTCACGCGCCGCCACCACTGCGTAAGTCGCGCCACGCCACGGCGGAAGTCGTCAGCGTTGACGGCGAGCAGCGCGGCATTGATGGCGCCCGACGACGTGCCGCATACCACCCGAAACGGCATTCGCGCGTCACGGCCGATGATGTGCGAGATCGCGCGCAATGCGCCGACCTGGTACGCGGCGCGGGCGCCGCCGCCCGAAAGGATGATCGCTGTCTGCTGACCGGCCGGAAGCATGCGCGACGGCCGCTCAGTCCGCGCGCAGCGTGCGGTCCAGGATCAGCAGCATTGCCGCTGTCGCGCCCCAGATGTAGCGGTCGCGCCAGGGGATCGCCCAGAAATCGCGACGCAACTCCCCCAGCATCCGGAATTGGCGCTGCTGATTCGCGGGATCGAGGACGAAGGCCAGGGGCACTTCGAATGCCTCGGCCACCTCCACGGGATCGGGCGTTAGCGTGAATGGCGGCTCGACCCATCCCACGATGGGCGTGACGCGGTAACCGGTGACCGTTTCATACGTCGCGAGTTCGCCCAGGATCTCGATGCGATTCGCGGCGAGCCCGACTTCCTCGGCGGTCTCGCGCAACGCCGCATCCGCGAGCGTCGCGTCGCCGGGCTCGACGCGACCGCCGGGAAAGCTGATCTGGCCCGGATGGTCGGGAAGGTCCGCGCTGCGTTGGGTGAGCAGAAGCGTCAGACCGTGGGGACGATTGACCACGGGGACCAGGACGGCCGCGGGCGTGGCAACGCCATCGCGGCCCGGCAGGCGAAAGCCGTCGCTCATGCCGCGCGCAGCGCTCGGCGCCGGCCGCGCGAGACGCCGCGAAATCCAGTCTTTCTGGGCTTGGGGGGATAGTTGGAACAGCGGCAGCGGCATCGCGTGGGTGCGCCGGCCACACGCCGGCGTCGTGCCGCGATTGTACCGTCAGCCTGGCGCGAACCGATGCAATCGGCTGGGCGTCAGGTACGCCACTTCGCCTTCGCGAAGCGCTAATTCACGGAAGCGTTCGCGCGGCAATTCGACGTTGATCGTCTGCGCCGAGGGCTCCAGTGCAAACTCGAGGCGGGCGACCGGGCCGATCGCGGAGCCGTGCACGAAGCGCGCGGCCAGTGACGCCGGCGCCGGCGTGCGCTCGACGTTGATGTCGTGCGGGCGTGCATAGGTGTCCGCTGTGTCCGCGGAAACGGACGGCAGGCGATTGACATGCCCCAGGAATTCGAACACGAACGGCGTCGCAGGGTGATCGTAGACGTCTGCGGGCGAGCCGATCTGTTCGATCCTGCCGTGGTTCATGACGACGACACGATCCGCAACTTCGAGCGCCTCTTCCTGGTCGTGCGTCACGAACACGCTCGTCACGTGGACTTCATCATGCAGGCGACGCAGCCAGCGGCGCAGTTCCTGGCGGACGCGCGCGTCGAGCGCCCCGAACGGCTCGTCGAGAAGAAGTACACGCGGCTCGACCGCAAGGGCGCGCGCCAATGCGATGCGCTGCCGCTGGCCGCCGGAGAGCTGGTGCGGGTAGCGGTCGGCCAGCCAGTCGAGCTGCACGAGCTCCAGCAGCGAATTCACCTTTTTTGCAATTTCCTGCTCCGGCAAACGGTCCTTGCGCGGGCGGACGCGCAATCCAAAGGCGACATTCTCGAAAATGGTCATGTGCCCGAAAAGTGCGTAGTGCTGGAAGACGAAGCCGACCTGGCGATCCCGCGCGTGCGTGTCCGTGGCGTCCTTGCCCTGGAATGAGACGTTGCCTTCGTCCGGGGCCTCGAGGCCGGCGATCATCCGCAACAGCGACGTCTTGCCGGAGCCCGAAGGCCCCAGCAGCGCGAGCAGTTCACCGGTCTCGATGTGCAGGTCGATGTGGTCGACGGCGACAAACGAGCCGAAGTGCTTGACGATGCCGTGCAGTTCGATGCTCATGGAACTTGCTCCAAGGATGACTGCCGGGAGTGCGTGTTGCGCTCGACGACGAGCTTGAGCGCCAAGGTGACCAGTGCCAGCAGCGCCAGCAGCGACGCGACCGCGAACGCCGCAGAAAACTGGTATTCGTTGTAGAGGATCTCGGCCTGCAACGGCAACGTGTTGGTGCTGCCGCGAATATGCCCGGACACGACGGACACCGCGCCGAATTCGCCCATCGCCCGCGCATTGCACAGGATCACGCCGTACAGCAATCCCCACTTGATGTTGGGCAGCGTGATTCGCCAGAACGTCTGCCAGCCGCCGGCGCCGAGAACCGTCGCTGCTTCCTCCTGCTCGGTGCCCTGCGCTTGCATCAGCGGTATCAGTTCCCGCGCCACGAACGGAAACGTCACGAACACCGTGGCCAGGACGATTCCGGGTACGGCAAAGATGATCTTGACGTCATGTTCGCGCAGCCACGGGCCGAACCATCCCTGCAATCCGAACAACAGCACGAAGATGAGGCCGGCAATCACAGGCGATACGGAGAACGGCAGGTCGATCAGCGTGGTCAGCACGTTCTTGCCGCGAAAGTTGAACTTGGCGATCGACCAGGCGGCCGCGACACCGAACACGAGATTGAGCGGCACAGAAATGACCGCGGTCAGCAACGTCAATTTGATAGCGTCGACTGCGTCGGGATCGGTGATCGCGGCAACGTAAACGCCTATTCCCTTCTTGAGCGCCTCGAAGAACACGAAGACCAGCGGCACGAACAGGAACAGCGTGAGAAAGCCGAGCGCGATGGCGATCAGCAGCCAGCGCACGAACCGGGGTTCGTCGGTCCCCGGTGGACGGCGCGGAGACGAAAGCGGGGCAACTGGCGCGATCGTGGTCATGTCAACGCCCCTTGGCGCCGTCGCGTCCACGCCTGCAGCGCGTTGATGGCGAGCAGAAGCGTGAACGAGATGACCAGCATGACCACGGCGATGGCCGTGGCCCCCGTGTAGTCGTATTGCTCGAGCTTGGTGACGATCAGCAGCGGCGTGATCTCCGACACCATTGGCATGTTGCCGGCGATGAAGATCACCGACCCGTATTCGCCGATCGCGCGCGCAAATGCCAGCGCGAAGCCGGTCAGCAGTGAAGGAAGCACGATGGGAAACACCACGCGACGGAAGATCTCCACGCGCGACGCCCCAAGCGTCGCGGCCGCTTCCTCGAGTTCTCGCGGCAATTCCTCGAGCACTGGCTGCACGGTACGCACCACGAACGGAAGTCCGATGAACGTCAGTGCGACGAGCACGCCAAGCGGCGTGTATGCGACCTTGATACCGAGCGGCGCCAGCAGCGAACCGAGCCAGCCGTTCGCCGAGTACAGTCCGGCCAGCGCAATGCCCGCGACGGCCGTCGGCAGCGCGAAAGGCAGGTCGACCAGCGCATCCGCAAGCCGGCGGCCCGGAAAGCGGTAACGGACCAGAACCCATGCCACGAGCAGACCGAACACGGTATTGATCAGCGCGGCGCCGAAGGAGGCGCCGAAGGTCAGCCGGTAACTGGCCATCACGCGCGGTGCCGTGACCACGGCAAAGAACTGGCCCCAGCTCAGTTGCGCCGTCTTGATAAAAGCCGCGGAAAGCGGAATCAGGACGATGAGGCTGAGGTAGACGAGCGTATAGCCGACGCTGAGGCCAAAGCCGGGCAGTACGCGGTTGCTTGCGCGCCGCTCGCCGGACCGGGTTGCGCGCGAAACTGCCATCGCCGAACTACTTGCCGGCCGAAAGGTAGATCTGGTCGAAAGTTCCGCCATCGGCAAAGTGCGTCCTGGTTGCATTCGGCCAGCCGCCGAACGCGCCGTCGATCGTGACCAGCGTCAGCTTCGGGAAACTGCTTCGCGTACTTGGCAGCGACTTTCGGATCGGTGGGCCGATAGAAGTTGCGGGCCGCGATTTCCTGGCCTTCGTCGGAATACAGATACTGCAGATACGCCTCAGCTACACTTGCGCGTGCCTTTCTTGTCGACGTTGCGGTCGATCACCGCCACGGGCGGCTCAGCCAGTATCGACAGTGATGGAGCGATGATCTCGAACTTGTCGGGGCCGAATTCCTTCAGCGCCAGGAAGGCCTCGTTTTCCCATGCAAGCAGCACGTCGCCCACGGCGCGCTCGACGAACGTGGTCGTCGAACCGCGCGCGCCGGAGTCCAGCACCGGGACATTCCGGTACAGCGCCGTCACGAACTCCTTCGCCCTGGCCTCGCTGCCGGACTTGCGCTTGGCAAATTCCCAGGCGGCAAGGTAATTCCACTGCGCGCCACCCGAGGTCTTGGGATTCGGGCGTGATCACGGCGACGCCGGGCTTGACCAGGTCGTCCCAGTCCTTGATGCCCTTCGGATTGCCCTTGCGCACCAGGAACACGATGGTGGAGGTGTAGGGCGTACTGTTGTTCGGCAGCCGCGCCTGCCAGTCCTTGGGCAGCAGCTTCGCGTGTTCAGCGATGGCATTGATGTCCGACGCCAATGCCAGCGTGACCACATCGGCATCGAGTCCGTCGATCACCGCGCGGCCCTGCTTGCCGGACCCGCCGTGCGATTGCTTGATGACGGCCTTTTCGCCCGTCTTCGCCAGCCAGTTCCGCGCGAACGCCTGGTTGTATTCCTGGTAGAGCTCGCGCGTCGGATCGTAGGAGACGTTGAGCAGCGTGACGTCGGCGCGCGCCGCGACGGCGAACCCAGCAATGCCGAGCGCGAGCACGACCGACCCAAGAGCGGAAAATTTCATGCAAAGGACTCCAGTGGCTATAACGAGATTATATAAACAAACTTTGAGCTATATGTAGGGGCAAAGAAAAGCCGCAACGGCGGCTTGGGGGCAGAGCGGGAGTTTCTCCCAAGCTTCGTGGACGACTTTCAGCCCGTCGCCTTGCGCAACTCGCTTTGACATCGCGAGACTTCCGCGTTATCGGCAACAGATTCGCGCGCGACGAACTGCGGACCCAGCAGGATCAGCGCCGGGCCGGAGATTTCGGCGGCGGCCAATCGCGGCAACGCCGCGAGCGTCGTGTAGCGGATGCGTTGCCCGGAAAGCGACGCGCTTTCGACCACCGCCACCGGAAGTCCCGGGGGCTTGCCGGCCGCCAACAGCGTCGCGGCAATAGCGGGGGCTTCGCCGACGCCCATGTAGATCGCGCCGGCGTCGGATGCGGCAAGGCCATCGGCCCAACCGCTGGCCCGCTCACCCTTGCCGACGCGTGGCGTTGCGAAGGTCACGCTGCGCGCGATGCCTCGCTGCGTGAGGGACGTCCGCAGTTCCGCCGATGCCGCCAGCGCCGCGGTGATGCCGGGCACGACTTCGCAGCGGATGCCTTCGGCCTCCAGTGCCGCGATTTCCTCCTGCGCGCGCCCGAACAACATGGGATCGCCGCCCTTCAGTCGCACCACGACGCTGTGCTTGCGAGCCGCGTCCACGAGCCGCTTGTTGATGAATTGCTGCGCCGTCGAATGGCGTCCACAGCGCTTGCCCACGGCGATTTTCTCGGCGTTCACGGCAAGCGCGACGGTATCGGGATGCACCAGCGCGTCGTGAAATACGATGTCTGCCCGCTGCAGCAACCGCGCCGCGCGCAATGTGAGCAGATCGGGCGCGCCGGGTCCGGCACCGACCAGGTAGACAATGCCGTTCATTCAGTCGCACTCCGATGGCGAAGCGGGACGTCGGTGTCGGAGCGACGAAACCACGGCGTGCGCCGGTTCGTGACTTGATAGCCGTCGGTGAAGTCGCGCAACGATGCAAGCGCGTCCTGGGCGTCCTTGCCATCGCGCAGCAGGAACGCGTCGAATCCCACTTGGTGAAGGTAGTACAACTGGTCGCGCGCCACGTCGCCGATGGCGCGGAGTTCGCCTTTGAAGAAAAAACGTTCGCGCAATAACCGCGCTATGGAATAGCCTCGGCCATCGGCGAACTTGGGGAAATCGACGGCGATGAGCGGCAGTGTCGCCGCGTCTTCGGCAAGCAGGGAAGCGTCGTCGGCCGGTGCCAGCCACACGCCGATGTCGTTGCGCTTGCGCAGCTCGTCGCGCTTCGCGAGCCATGTCGCGAGCGGAACGATCGCCGGAGAAGAGGGCAGGGAAGCTTCGCCGTCGCGCACTAGCGTCCAGCTGTCGAGGCTCAGCGCGCCGTCCTTAATGAGTTGCGGCATAGACGTGCTCTTTGAAGGGATCCAGGCCCAGGCGCCTCACCGTGTCCACGAAGCGCTCGTCCTCGTGGCGCCGATCGACATAGACGTCGAGCAGGCGCGCGATCACGTCGGGCATTTCATGCGCCGCGAACGACGGCCCGATCACCTTGCCGATGGCAGCGTGCTCGCCCTGCGTGCCGCCGATCGTCACCTGGTACCACTCGGCACCGTTCTTGTCGACGCCGAGGATGCCGATGTGCCCGACGTGATGATGGCCGCAGGCGTTCATGCACCCGGAGATGTTGACGTCGATCTCGCCCAGGTCGTGCAGATAATCCAGATCGTCGAATCGGCGCTGGATCGCCTCGGCGATCGGTATCGACTTCGCGTTGGCCAGTGAACAGAAATCGCCGCCCGGGCAGCAGATGATGTCGGTCAGCAGGCCGATGTTCGGCGTCGCCAAGCCCAGGTCTTTCAGTTCGCTCCACAGCGCGAGCAACTGCGACTGGCGCACGCCGGTGAAGATCAGGTTCTGCTCGTGCGAAACAGTGAGTTCGCCAAAGCTGTACGCGTCGGCCAGGTCGGCGACGGCGTCCATCTGGTCCGACGTGGCGTCCCCCGGCGGCACGCCGGTCTTCTTCAGCGACAGCGTGACGATGGCGTAGCCCGGCACCTTGTGCGGAAAGACGTTGCGCTTCACCCAATTGGAAAACGCGCGATTGTCGGCCACGGCGGAGCGGAAGCCCGTGTCGTCGCCGGCAAGCGCTTCGTAGGGCGGAGGCGTGAAATGCGAGGCGATCCGTGCGATTTCCTCGTCCGGCACCGTCGCCGCGCCACCTTTCAGGTACTCCCATTCCGCCTCGACCTGCTGCGCGAAGACTTCGGGCGTCTGTTCCTTCACCAGGATCTTGATGCGCGCCTTGTACATGTTGTCGCGACGGCCGAAGCGGTTGTACACGCGAAGTATGGCGTCCAGGTAATTGAGGATCTCGGCGCGGGGCAGGAATTCGCGGATCACATGGCCGACGATTGGCGTGCGTCCCAGTCCGCCGCCGACGATGACGCGAAAACCGATGTCGCCTGCGCCGTCGCGCACTGCCTGCAGTCCGATGTCATGCACGAGGATGGCGGCACGATCCTTGGTGGCCCCCGTGATCGCAATCTTGAACTTGCGCGGAAGGTACGCGAACTCAGGATGGAACGTCGACCACTGGCGGACAAGCTCGCTGTAGGGCCGCGGATCGACGATCTCGTCGGCCGCCACGCCGGCGAAATGGTCGCTGGTGATGTTGCGCACGCAGTTACCGGACGTCTGGATCGCGTGCATTTCCACGCTGGCCAGTTCGGCCAGGATATCCGGCACCTCTTCCAGCTTCGGCCAGTTGTACTGGATGTTCTGGCGCGTGGTGAAGTGTCCGTAGCCTTTGTCGTATTTACGGCCGATATGCGCCAGCACGCGCAGCTGTCGCGACGAAAGGAGCCCGTAGGGAATCGCCACGCGCAGCATCGGCGCGTACTTCTGGATGTAGAGGCCGTTCTGCAGCCGCAGCGGACGAAATTCATCCTCCGTCAGCTCGCCGGCCAGGAACCGGCGCGTCTGATCGCGGAACTGCGCAACGCGCTCGTCGACGATGCGTTGGTCAAAGGCGGTATAGCGATACATGCATGGCGGCGCGGTAGGAGAAGAGGGCGAGGTTAGGCGATACCTCTAATAAGCTGAAGGAATATTGCGCTATGCCTTTATCGCCAGGCTTCATATGATCGGGGCTACCCCGCCTATGCGGCAGGGCCGGCCGGGCCCGTCACCGGCCCTATAATCGGCCGATGCCGGCCGGCCTCATTCTCTTCGCCCATGGGGCTCGCGACGCGCGCTGGTCAGAACCGTTCGAACGACTTCGCGACCGCGTGACCCGTGCCGCTCCCGACGCCCGGGTCGCATTGGCGTTCCTGGAGTTGATGGCGCCGGACCTCGATGCCGCCGCAGCTGCGCTTTTCGATTCCGGCTGCCGGCCATTACCGTAGTGCCGGTGTTCCTGGGGCAGGGCGGCCATGTCCGCCAGGACCTGCCGCAATTGCTCCAACGATGTCGCCGCGCGCCATCGGGATTGCGCTTTCCGCCTGGCCGAAGCCGCAGGCGAAGACGACGCCGTCCTCGATGCGCTTGCCGCGTACTGCGTGCGGCAAGCGACCGCGTTCGACTGATCGCCGGCGATGCCGATGCGGATCTTGGCGACGGGACGGGCGCACCTTCGTGGATGCTGTTCGGCGTCGTGGTGGCGGCGGCGTCGCGGTTGGCACTGGCCCAGTCCGCCCCAGTTAACGACGACCCGCAAGCCGCGATGTACCGGCAGCATTGCGCGATGTGCCATGACAATCCGGCAACTCGCGCACCCGGCACCTCGCGTCGCTGCGCGCGATGTCGCCCGATTTCGTGGTCGCTGCGCTGACAGGCGGGATCATGCAGGGACCGGGCGCGGCGTTGTCGATGCCGCAGCGTGTCGCTATTGCGGAATACCTGACCGGGAAAAAATTGACGGACACGGCGGCGATGGCGGGACGCTGCACGGGTGCAACGCCGGCGTTCTCGCTCGGCGGTCCCGCGTTCAACGCGTGGGGCGCCAATCCCGAGAATTGGCGATTCCAGGCCACGCCGGGCATTGCCGCCAAGGATCTCGGCCGGCTCGAAGTCAAATGGGCATTCGGCTTTCCGGGCGCCGTGGCGGCATTTGGCCAGCCCACGGTGGCGGGAGGCCGTGTCTTCGTCGGCAGCCAGAACGGGCACGTGTATTCGCTCGACGCCGAGACAGGCTGCTATTACTGGGACTTTGCCGCTGACACCGGCGTCCGCACGGCGATCACCGTCGCGCGGATAGGCAAGTCTCACGTCGCCCTGTTCGGCGATCGCCGAGGCAACGTGTATTCGGTCGATGTCCTGAGCGGCAAGGTGAACTGGAAGGTCACGCCGGACGCCGGTCCGAGAATCGGGATCACTGGCGCGCCGGTGCTGTTCGACGGGAAGTTGTATGTGCCGATCTCCGGCGGCGACGACAGCGCCGCTACGGATCCGAAGTACGAGTGCTGCAAAGGGCGGGGCGCCGTGATTGCGCTGGATGCCGCCAGTGGCAAAACGCTGTGGACCACCTACACGATCGACGACGCGCGGCCGCTGGCCCGCAACGCCATCGGTACCCCGATGTGGGGGCCTTCCGGCGTATCGATCTGGGCCGCGCCGACGATCGACGCCAAGCGCAGGCTGCTCTACGTCGGGACCGGCGACAATCACTCCGCGCCGGCGACGGAAACGAGCGATGCCGTGCTTGCGCTGGCGCTTGACACCGGCAAGGTCGTCTGGTCGCGGCAACTGCTGGCCGGCGACATGGGCAACGCCGCGTGCCTGTCGTCAGACAAGGCCAATTGTCCGGAGCCGCACGGCCCCGATTACGATCTCGGCACGTCGGCCAATCTGATCGCGCTTCCCAACGGCAAGCGCGTGCTGGCGATCGGGCAGAAGTCGGGCATGGTCTGGGGCCTCGATCCCGACGAGGACGGTCGCGTCGTCTGGAGCACGCGGGTCGGCGTCGGCGGGCTGCTGGGCGGCGTGCAATGGGGAACGGCAACCGATGGGAAGCACGTATATGCGGCAGTGTCCGACATCGCGTTCATCAGCCGGTGGTGGGACAGCCGTTGTCCCCGGATCCGAACAAGGGCGGCGGACTGCACGCGCTGCGTGCGGACAGCGGCGCAATCCTGTGGAGCGCGCCGCCCGCCAGGGCCTGCGCCAATCGCACGAACTGCAGTCCCGGCGCAATCTGCCGCGGTGACGGCGACGCCGGAGTACGTGCTTTCCGGTGCGGTCGATGGGCACCTGCGCGCCTATTCGACCACGGACGGCGCCGTGCTGTGGGACTTCGACACCGCCACGCCGTTCACGACAGTCAATGGCGTCAAGGCCAATGGAGGTTCGTTGGATGCCGCCGGACCGACGGTGGCGGGGGGCATGTTGTTCGTCGGGTCCGGTTACGGCCTGTATGGCGGGCAGGCGGGGAACGTGCTGCTCGGGTTCGCGCGCCGACCTTGAGTCAGATTCGCCGGTTTGCGATGCCGGCGCTGCATCAATGAGCCACGACAGCGGAGAATGCCTGAAGCAGGAAGCAGCCATCGATCCGCTCCCGCAGCGAATCGATGCCGCCTCCCGAAGTTCAATGCACGCTAGCGCCCCGGCCCCCGATAGTTGACCGGCTTCTTCGTAGCGGCATCGGTTTCCTCCATCGTCAGCAGCACGACGGTCTTCGTCGACGCGAGGCCGGATTGCCCGACGGCGAACGCCATCGCAGCCGCGCTCACGTTGTCGGGAAGGTCGACAATCACGTACGCGTCGACGGCGCCAAATGCGAAGTAGAAGGCCTCGAGGCGTCCTCCAAGTGCGGAAACCGCCTTTTCAACCGCGGCGCGGCGGGCGCTGCCGCCTTCCTTGACGATTCCCTTGGCGCCCTCGGGCGTGTAGTTGGCTTCGAACAGAAACTTGGGCATGGCTTTTGTCCTCCGGGGTTGTAGTTGCACGCGCGCTGCGTTTCGTCCGGGCGTCAGCCACCCGGTCGGCGAGGGCGCGTTGGCGGATTCTGCGCTGATTGGTCTGCGGCCTGCAAACGCCGATGCAACGGGCGATGAAGGACGGGTTCGAATTTCGCGTCGGTCCGGGTTCGAGCCGGGGACATGATCACTTCGCGCGCTATTTGTGCGGCAACTATTGAATAGAGGCCGGAACGGCGCCTTTGCGAAGCGCCGGCACGACGGGCGGCTGGCCGGTGTTCTTGAGAATGTCGTGTGCTTCCGGCGTGAGCAGGAACGCGACGAAAGCCGTCGCATCGCTCGGGCTGCGCGCTGTTCCCGGAACCGTCGCCGCGTTGCGAATTGCCTCGCTCAGGTTGACGTTATCCGGAAAGCGAATGATGTCGACATCGTCGCGTGCCGCAATCGCGGCAGAGTAGTAGACGACGCTGGCATTTGCTCGTCCGTCCTTGACCGAGTTGACGGCGTCGGGAACCGTGACTGCCCGGACCGGATCGGCGGGCGCGCTGTCCACAATCTTCTGCGCCAAGTCCTGCTTGCCTTCCTGCAAGGTGGCGCGCTTCAGGAACTCGATGGTGCGGCCCGTGGCGAGATCCCTTTCTCCGGTGATCCGCACAAACTTGACTTGCGGGTTGGCGAGATCGCTGACCTGGCGAATGCCCAGCGGGTTGCCTTTGGCCGTGATCACGACCATCTCGTTGGCGGAGAACACGACATACCAGGTTGCCGCGTCCCGGTCCGAGCCAACCAACTTCTTGCCCATCAAATCCTCGTCGATCACGGCCGGCGAGGACGGTGCAAAGACGTCGCAGGCGTCGCCATTCAGGATCCGCTTGGCCAGATCGCGCGAGACGCCGCTGGTGAGCTTCAACGTAACGCCAGCGTGCTTCGCCTCGAATGCCGCCTTCAGTGCACGCATCGGGCCGGCGAGAGAGTCTGCGTGCAACACGTCAAGCTCGGCGGCGGCTGCCGTCATGGGCAACGCGGCCAGCAACAAAGAAGCTGCGGCGGCGCGAATCAGCACGTCGGGGCGCATCGTGGCCTCCTTGACGGGGAAAGTTTCGATCGTGACAGGTTCGGCGCTTTAGGTGGCGGTAGGGGTCCGTGAGGTCCCGAGTCCGCAGTGGAACGCCGTTTATTTATTATTTGACATAATAACAATTATGCGACCAACGGAGCGCATTCGAAGCAACGGCCCGGCGTGATCGCTCGGACGACCTGTCACGGGCCCGGATCATCCACTCCGGACGCCGCCTCCATGAAAGCAAACGGCCACCCCGAAGGATGGCCGCCGCCAGGTGGCGTGCGACGCGCGCTATTTCCGCTGCTGACGCCGCCTCAGGGCCACCACGCCGACGCCGATCACACCTGCGCCCAGCAGCAACAGCGTGCCGGGCTCTGGCACGTTCGGGGCTGGGGCAACCAACCCCGCGAGGATGGGTCGTTTTTGCGCGCCGACTTGCTCGAAGCTATCGAATTGTCCGATCAAGATCGCCGCGCCAAGCGGAGTCAGGCCGCCCGAGAAGGTCACTTGAAGGATGGGGTCCGCAGACGCTGGCTGGGTGAAGATGATATTTGCTGACGCCTGACCGGCCGCCAACAAGAGGATCATCCCAACTGCTGCTAGAAGTCGCTTCATATCAAGGCTCCTGCGTCATGGTTCCGGTTGTTCTTGCTTGGAACCTCGCGACGCCGATCCTGCCACGCGGCGCCACGCCGATCCCATCGGATCCCGCGCTACTTGTAGGGCACGAACTGTGCCGTGCAAGGATCGATGGATTCGATCCGAACCTGCAAGTGCCTGTATCTACGAAGGTTTTCTTCTCTGCTTCAAGAGGGGCGCAGAAAGCGCCGTCGATTCGGACGAATCGATTTGTAAGGCAAACTGACACGGCGACTACTCTCGGATCAGCGCCAAAGCCTGGTCGACGCGATCCACGGTCAGCAGTCTTCACGCCATCGACCCCGTGTTTCGGCTTGTTGGCAGTCGGCAGCAGCACGGTCTTGAAGCCGAGCTTGGCGGCCTCGCGAATCCGCTCCTGGCCGCGCTGCACAGGGCGGATTTCCCCAGCCAATCCAACCTCACCAAACACAATAGATTTAGCCGGTAATGGTTTGTTTTTAAGCGATGAATTGATAGCAAATAACACGGCCAAATCGACGGCCGGTTCCTGGATGCGCACACCCCCGACGGCATTGACGAATACATCGTAGCCACCGGCGTCGACGCCTCCGTGGCGATGCAGCACCGCAAGCAGCAGCGCCAATCGCGGCGCCTCGAGTCCGACCGCGAGCCGCCGCGGCATGCCCCCCTGGACCGGGTCGACCAGCGCCTGGATCTCGACCAGCAGCGGACGCGAGCCCTCCAGCGTGGCAACGATCGCCGACCCCGGAACGGCCTCGGCGTGCTGCGACAGGAACAGCGCCGACGGGTTGGCGACACCCTTCAGACCGCGTTCCGTCATCGCGAACACGCCAAGTTCATTGGCCGCGCCGAAGCGGTTCTTGATCGCCCGCACCAGGCGAAAACTCGAATGCGGATCGCCTTCGAAGTAGAGCACGGCGTCGACGATGTGCTCCAGCACCCGCGGACCGGCAATCGCGCCCTCTTTCGTCACGTGGCCGACAAAGATCACGACGACGCCGCGCTGCTTGGCCAGCCGCGTCAGCTGCGCCGCGCACTCGCGGACCTGGGCCACGCTGCCGGGCGCCGATTGCAGCGCCTCCGTATAGACCGTCTGGATCGAGTCGATGACCACGACCTCGGGCCCTGACGCATTGATTGCGCCGACGATGGCCTCGAGCTGCACTTCGGCCAGCAATTCGACCTGGGCATTGACGAGCCCCAGCCGCTGCGCGCGCAGCGCGACCTGCTCGACCGACTCCTCGCCGGTGATGTACAGCGTGCGGTGCGCGGCGCCCAGCGCGGCGCTGGCCTGCAGCAGCAGTGTCGACTTGCCGATGCCCGGATCGCCGCCGATCAGCACGACGCCGCCGGGGACGAGGCCGCCACCCAGCACGCGATCGAATTCCTCGAGTCCGGTGGCAATGCGCGGCGTGTTGCGGGTCTCGACGGCCGACAGCGAAACAATCGCCGAGCGCGTCCCGGAAACGGTCGCGAAGCGCACCGCCGCGGGTGTCGCCACGGTTTCGACGAGCGTATTCCAGGTTCCGCACTGCGGACACTGGCCCTGCCACTTGGGCGAGGAGCCGCCGCATTCGGTGCAGGTGTAGACGGTCTTGGGCTTTGCCAATTCAGGCCAGTTCGTTCGGGTGCGCCACCGCCGTGCCGAACTTGCCGACGACGACGCCGGCCGCCTCGTTGGCCACGCGAACCGCATTCGGCAGCGATGCACCTGCAGCCAGCAGCACGCCGAGCGTCGCGATGACGGTATCACCGGCGCCGGACACGTCGAACACCTCGCGCGACTGCGCGGGAATGGTCAGCGCGCCGGACTCCGCGTAGAGGCTCATGCCCTCCTCCGCTCGCGTTACCAGCAGCGCGGAAATGCCGAGATCGCTTGCGCAGCGCCTGGGCCTTGGCGGTCATTTCCGCTTCGTCCTTCCAGCGACCGACGACCTGCCGGAATTCGCTACGGTTCGGCGTCAATAGCGTCGCGCCACGATAGCGCGTGTAGTCCTCGCCCTTCGGATCGACCAGCACCGGCTTGCCTGCGGCGCCGGCACGTTCGATCATTGTCGTGATGTGCGCGAGGCCCCCTTTGCCATAGTCGGAGAGGATGACCAGTTCGGCATCCTGCAACTGCCGTTCGTAGTCTGCGAGCTTGGTCGCCAGGATTTCGTGCGACGGTGCGGTCTCGAAATCGATGCGCAACAGCTGCTGCTGGCGGCCGATCACGCGCAGTTTCACGGTGGTTGCAAGCGACGCTTCGCGATGGAACGACGTGCGCACGCGCTCTGCCACAAGCAGTCGCTCGAGGGCCGCACCGGGCTCGTCGTCGCCGATGACGGAGAGCAGCGTCGCCGTCGCGCCCAGCGCCACCGCATTGCGCGCGACGTTGGCTGCGCCGCCGGGCCGCTCCTCGGTGCGCGCGATCTTGACGATGGGCACCGGCGCCTCGGGTGAGATGCGCTCGACGTCGCCGAACCAGTAGCGGTCGAGCATCACGTCACCAACAACCAGCAGCCGGGCGCGGGCAGCGCGCGCGCGATAGGTCGAGAAGTGGGCTTCCGTCATGGCAGCTCGCGATTTCAGCGCCGGCCGATGGCGAAATACTCGATTCCCGCCGCCTTGACGTGCGCCGGGTCGTACAGGTTGCGTCCGTCGAAGATCAGCGGAGACTTGAGCCGGGACCGGATGACGTCGAAATCCGCGCCGCGGAATTCCTTCCACTCCGTGACCACGACCAGTGCGTCGGCAGCCATCGCACGCGGCGAGCGGCGACGTCGCATAGGACATCCCGGCGAGCGGACCGAATACGCGACGCGCCTCGTCCATGGCGATCGGGTCATACGCGGCGATGGTGGCGCCGCGCGCCAGCAGCGCCTCGACGATCGCGCGCGATGGCGCCTCCCGCATGTCGTCCGTGTTGGGCTTGAATGCGAGGCCCCAGACAGCGAACCGGCGGCCGGTTAGGTCTTCGCCGAACCGGCCGACGATCTTCTCGACCAGCACCTGCTTCTGCGCGTCGTTGACCTCCTCGACGGCCGCGATCACGCGCAGCGGCCGGCCGAGCTGCGTGGCGGTGAATTGCAGCGCCTTCACGTCCTTCGGAAAGCAGCTTCCGCCGTAGCCCGCACCGGGATAGAGAAAGTGATAGCCGATGCGCGGGTCCGAGCCGATGCCCTGCCGCACCATCTCGATGTCCGCCCCGAGGAGGTCGGCGAGATTCGCGACCTCGTTCATGAAGGAAATGCGCGTGGCGAGCATGGCGTTGGCGGCATACTTGGTCAACTCGGCGGAACGCACATCCATGACCAGCAGCCGCTCGTGGTTGCGCATGAACGGCGCGTAGACGGTACGCAAGGCAGCGATCGCGCGTTCATCGTCCGCGCCAATCACGATCCGATCGGGTTTCATGAAGTCGTCGACCGCCGCGCCCTCCTTCAGGAATTCCGGATTCGACGCCACGGCGAAGGGAATGGCCACGCCACGCCTCGAGAGCTCCTCAGCGACGGCGGCACGGACGCGATCGGCGGTTCCGACCGGGACGGTCGACTTGTCGACAATGACCTTGGCCTCCGTCATTCGCGTGCCGATGTTGCGCGCCGCCTGGATGACGTACTGCATGTCCGCGCTGCCGTCTTCGTCGGGCGGGGTTCCGACGGCGATGAACTGCAGCGCGCCGTGCGCTACCGCGCGGTCGACGTCGGTCGTGAATCGCAGGCGGCCCGCGGCAGCGTTGCGGCGGACCATCGCCTCGAGCCCGGGTTCGTGGATCGGCACGCCGCCGCCGTTCAGCACGTCGATCTTGGCCGCATCGACATCGAGGCATAGAACGTCGTTGCCGACCTCGGCTAAGCAGGTGCCGGTAACCAGGCCGACGTAGCCCGTGCCGATTATCGTGATTCTCATGCCAGGGCTCCGATCGCTGCGTTCATCGCCGCAAGGACCGCGACAGGATCGGCGGCCTGGGTGATGGGTCGCCCCACGACGAGATAGTCGGCGCCGCCGGCGATCGCTGCCTCCGGCGTGATGATCCGCGCCTGGTCATCCGGTTCCGATCCGGCGGGGCGAATCCCGGGCGTGACCAGTATGAATCCGGGGCCGCGCGCCGCGCGCATCGCCGGCGCCTCGACCGCGGAACAGACGACGCCGTCGAGACCGCAATCGGCGGTCATCTGCGCCAGTTTCACCGCCTGCACTGCGG
Source organism: uncultured beta proteobacterium (assembly GCA_963782625.1). Classification (GTDB taxonomy): domain Bacteria; phylum Pseudomonadota; class Gammaproteobacteria; order Burkholderiales; family Casimicrobiaceae; genus VBCG01. The sequence continues at coordinate 32,522 of CAWAKN010000014.1, forward strand.
CGCTGTCTGACAAGCCCAGTTCGCGCAGGTCGGCATCGGCAAGGCTGGTCAGGACCGTCACCGCGACGAGCAAGGGCGGCTTGGTGCCGCGTTTGGCCGCGGCGCTGTCCACGCTCGCGCGCGCCGCCGCAAGCATCGCCCGGCCGCCGGCCGCATGCACGTTCAGCATCCAAACACCCAGCCGCGTCGCCGCGGCGCAGGCCTGCGCGACGGTGTTGGGGATGTCGTGGAACTTGAGGTCGAGGAAAACATTGAATCCGCGCTGGATCATCCAGCGCACGGGTTCCGGTCCGGCAACGACGAACATCTCCTTGCCCACCTTCAGCGCACAGGATCGCGGATCGAGCTGGTCCGCCAGCGCGAGCGCGTGCATCGGATTGGCGAAGTCGAGGGCGACGATGATGCGCGGGTCGGTCCGTGTCATGGGTATCGATTCAAGTTCTGTTTGTTGGTGCCGGCCTCTTGCATCACGCATAGCCGTCGGGAGTTTCGGTACGCCGCGGCGAGTAGGTTTCCCATTTGAGGCAACCCGGGCAGCGCCAATAGTATTGCTTGGCGCGAAAACCGCAGTGGTCGCACTTGTACATGCCCAGGCGCTTGATGTGCTGGGCGACCAGGCCCTTCACGAGCTCGAGGTCATGGCGGCGCTCCGCCGTCGCTCCCAGCAGCTGCGCCTCGAGTAGCCGATCCAGGCCCAGCAGCGTCGGATTGCGCGCCAGTTCCTCCTTGATCAGCGCGGCAGCCGCATCCGGACCCTCCTGTTCCAGCACCAGCGTAAACAGCGCATTGAGCAAGTCGAGCGACGGGTACTGTGTTTGGTAGTTGCGCAACACGCGGATGCCCTGGGCCACATCGCCCAGCCGGCGATACAGGTCGGCGAAGCGGTCCGCGGCCAGCGCGAGGAACGCCGGGTTCTGCGTCTCGATCTTCTGCCAGGTGGCGAGCGCCTCCGCCGTATGCCCCTGCTGCGCTTCCAGGTCGCCCAACAGCAGCGTCGCGCGCGTGCAGCCGCGATAGGTCGCGAACGCCAGATCCAGCTTGGCCTTGACCGTGGCGTCGTCTGACTTGAGCAGCGCGGCCTGCGCGAGCTCGCAGTGGTACTGCGCGATCTCCTTGAAGTAGGGCTGCTTGGCCAGCACCTCCATCCTCTGCATGGCGGAGATTGCCTTGGTCCAGTCCTTCTCCGTCTCGTAAATCGAGATGAGATGCGACAGCGCCGAATGCTCGAACGCCGAGCCATCGAGCTTGGTGAACAACTCCTCGGCCCGGTCGAGCAGTCCCGCGCGGTGGAAATCCTGGGCCAGCTCATAGGTGGCCATCGTTCGCTTGTCCGCCGGCAAATCGACGCGATCCAGAAGGTTCTGGTGCATGCGGATGGCACGTTCGATCTCACCCTGCCGGCGGAACAGCGAGCCCAGCGCGAAATGGAGATCAATGGTCTGCGGATCGACCTTGACCACCTCGATGAACGATTCGATGGCCTTGTCGGGCTGCTCGTTCAGCAGGAAATTGAGGCCGCGGAAATACGACAGCGGCAGTGCGCGCGACTCCCGCAACAGATGCTTGATGTCGATGCGCGCGGCGATCCAGCCCAGGCCGAAGAAGATCGCCGGGATCGGCAGCAGCCACCACAGCTCGAAATCCATGCGCTGCGAGTCAGTTCTGGCGCGGGCTACAGGGCATCGTGCGGGCGGTCGCCGCGGCCGTAGCCCGGGCCCGAAGCGGGCGTGGTTCCCGGCGCAGCGCCGCCCGTGACACCAGTGGTCAGGTCATGATGCAGGTGCTGCTCGCGGCGCGCACGGCTCAACTGGCGCGACAGCCGCGCCGAGCGCAAGCGCTCCCGTCAACAGGCCGATGGCGACGCCGAGCGCAAACGCAATGAATACCACCACCACCAACGGCGCGCGCAAGCTCGCGAGATTGAAGAACTTGAGTTCCGCCGGATCGCTGTTCTGCAGCGACAGGAACAGCAGGGCGAGAAAGACGGTGGCGCCGAAGATCCAGCGTACGATGTGCATGGCGCGATTATGCCACCGGACGGGCAAAAAAAAGGCGGCGGAGTCGCCTCCGCCGCCCATTCTCAACTCGGCGCGTCCTCGGTAAAGTCGACGCGCTCCCGCAACTCCTTGCCCGCCTTGAAGTGCGGCACGAACTTCTGCGGCACCTGCACCTTCTCGCCGGACTTGGGATTGCGTCCGGTTCTCGGCGGGCGGTAGTTGAGTCCGAAGCTGCCGAATCCGCGGATCTCGATGCGTTCGCCCTTGGCGAGGGACTCGCCCATCGCGTCGAGGATCATCTTGACCGCGAGCTCGGCATCCTTGGCGACCAGCTGCGGAAACTGCGCCGCAAGACGGTCGATGAGCTCCGATTTGGTCATTGCGTCAGGTCCTGCCGTCAGCTGTTCGGCTTGGTGTCGGACAACTTCGCCTTGAGCAGCGCGCCGAGATTGGTCGTGCCCGTGTTGGCGCCCGTGTTCTCGGTGCTGATCCGCTGCATCGCCTCGCCTTCCTCGGCATTGTCCTTCGCCTTGATCGACAGGTTGATGCTGCGGTTCTTGCGGTCGATGTTGATGATCATCGCCGACACCGCGTCGCCTTCCTTCAGGTGCGTGCGCATGTCTTCGACGCGGTCGCGCGACAGTTCCGACGCGCGCAGGTAGCCTTCGATGTCGCTGCCGAGATTGATCACCGCGCCCTTGCCGTCCAGCGACTTCACCGTTCCCGCAACGACGCTGCCCTTGTCGTTCATCGCGACGAAGTTGGTGAACGGATCGCCTTCCAGCTGCTTGATGCCGAGCGAAATGCGCTCGCGCTCGACGTCGATGGCCAGCACCACGGCTTCGACTTCCTGGCCCTTCTTGTAGTCGCGCACGGCGGTCTCGCCGGTGGCGTTCCACGACAGGTCGGACAAGTGGACGAGTCCGTCGATGCCGCCCGGCAGGCCCACGAAGACGCCGAAGTCGGTGATCGACTTGATCATGCCGGTGACCTTGTCGCCCTTCTTGTGGTTCATCGCGAAGTCGTCCCACGGGTTCGCCATGCACTGCTTCATGCCCAGCGAAATGCGGCGGCGCTCCTCGTCGATCTCGAGGATCATCACTTCGACTTCGTCGCCCAGCTGCACGACCTTGGTCGGGTGGATGTTCTTGTTGGTCCAGTCCATTTCCGACACGTGGACCAGGCCTTCGATGCCCGACTCGATTTCCACGAACGCGCCGTAGTCGGTGATGTTCGTGACCTTGCCGAAGAGGCGCGTGCTTTGCGGGTAGCGGCGCGACAGGCCGACCCACGGGTCCTCGCCCAGCTGCTTCAATCCCAGCGAGACGCGGTTCTTTTCCTGGTCGAACTTCAGGACCTTGGCCGTGACTTCGTCGCCGACCGCCAGCACTTCCGACGGATGCTTGACGCGACGCCAGGCCAAGTCGGTGATGTGCAGCAGGCCGTCGATGCCGCCCAGGTCGACGAACGCGCCGTAGTCGGTGATGTTCTTGACGATGCCCTTGACGACGGCGCCTTCGGACAGCGTCGCGAGCAGCTTCTCGCGGACTTCGCCCTGGCTCTCCTCGAGCACGGCGCGGCGCGACACGACGACGTTGTTGCGCTTGCGGTCGAGCTTGATGACCTTGAAGTCGAGCGCCTTGTTCTCGAACGGCGACGTGTCCTTGACGGGACGGATGTCGACCAGCGAACCCGGCAGGAACGCGCGGATCCCGTTGATCATGACGGTCAGTCCGCCCTTGACCTTGCTGGTGACCTGGCCGGAGACCACGAGGCCCTGCTCCATCGCGGCTTCGAGGTCATGCCATGCCTTGAGGCGCTTGGCCTTGTCGCGCGACAGGCGCGTTTCGCCGTAGCCATCCTCGAGCGCTTCGATGGCGACGGTGACGAAATCGCCGGCCTTGACCTCGATCTCGCCCTTGTCATCCTTGAATTCTTCGATCGGAATGAACGATTCCGATTTCAATCCCGCGTTGACGACGACGACGTTGAACTCGACGCGCACGACTTCGGCGGTGATCAATTCGCCCTGGCGCATTTCCTGGCGCGAGAGCGACTCCTCGAACATCGCGGCAAAATCTTCCATCGGAGGATTCGGCGGCATCGTGGAGGTGGACATTTCGGTGGCGGTAGCCATGGGGGTTGGTTCCTTCATTGGTCAAAGCCGCCTGCCACGAGAACCCTTTTTCTCGGACCGGCGGGCTGGTGGGTCAATCCGCTTGTCGGGGCACCGGCTAAAGTGCGCCGTCTGCGGCGGTTCGTGGATTCTAGTTTCTGAATCTGTTGCAAGTCCTTGAAACACTTACACTCCCAGGTTGCAATTCCTTCGCAAACCAGAATCGCCAGCGCGCTTTTTTCCTCTGCCGCTGCTGGCTCGCGGCTTATTTTCCGGCTGCGGCTCGGTACAGCCCGAGCACGCGGTCGATGGCCGCTTCGATCGTCATTGCGGTGGTATCCAGCAGTACGGCGTCGGCCGCGGGCTTGAGCGGCGCTGCCGCCCTTCCCGCATCCCGTGCGTCGCGCTCCCGAATATCGCGCAAAAGACTTTCCATTGTAACGGAGATTCCTTTTGCGATCAACTGCTTATATCGCCGCCGCGCCCGCTCCTCGACGCTGGCGGTCACGAACACCTTGACCAGTGCCTCCGGGAATACCACCGTGCCCATGTCCCGACCGTCCGCAACCAGCCCGGGCGGCCGGCGGAATGCCCTTTGCCGGCCATACAGCGCGATACGGACGTCCGGATGGACCGCTACCTGCGACGCCGCAGCGGAAACCGTCTCGGAGCGAATGGCTTCGGTCACATCCTGGCCTTCCAACACGATGCCGCCGTCCGGGAAGGCGACGTCGAGCGCGGCCGCCAGCGCCGACCAGCGCCGGCGCGTCCGACAGACCGGTCTCCGTGCTCATGGCCTTCAGTGCCACCAGCCGATACAGGGATCCGCTGTCCAGGTAATGGAAACGGAGGGCAGCGGCCACGCCGGCGGCCACCGTGCCCTTGCCCGATGCCGCCGGGACCGTCGACGGCGATCACCGGGGGCGCATCCGGTGTCATTGCCGTCTCACCGGGCAATTTCCGCGAATGCGTCAAAGAAACCGGGAAAGGTCTTGCGCACGCAGCCGGGATCGTTGATCGTCACCGGCACGCCCGCAAGCGTCGCCAGCGCAAAGCACATCGCCATCCGGTGATCATCGTAGGTGTCGATCGCGGCGCCGTTGAGTGGCGCTGCCGCTGACGGTGGCACGACGCGCATCCAGTCGGCGCCGCTTTCCACCGTCACGCCCAGCTTGCCCAGTTCGGTCGCCATCGCGGCAATCCGGTCGGTCTCCTTGACGCGCCAGCTGCCGATGCCGGTGAGCGTGGTGGGCGCATCGGCGAACAACGCCGTCATCGCCAGCGTCATCGCCGCGTCGGGAATCGCGACGCAGTCGATGGTGCCGCCGCGCAATCGCTTGCCGGCGCGCGCCTCGATCCAGTCCGGTCCCGAAGCCAATGTCGGCGCCGAGGCGGCCGAGCACATCGGCGAACGCGACATCGCCCTGGATCGATTCGCGCCCGACGCCCGTCACGCGCACCGGTCCTCCGCCGATCGCGCCCGCTGCCAGGAAATAGGACGCGGACGACGCGTCGCCTTCGACGACGAGGGTGCCCGGACTCGCATAGCGCGCTCCCGCGGGCACGACGAAGGTGTCGGAGTCCGCCGACGCAACGGCGACGCCGAAGCGGCGCATCAGGTTGATCGTGATCTCGACGTAGGGCCGCGAAATCAGCGCGCCCGCAACGTTGACCGTCGTCGGCGCCGTGGCGCTGCCGCGCGCCAGCGGCAATGCCATCAGCAGCGCGGACAGGAATTGGCTGGAGACATCGCCGCGAATGGCCACGGGCGCGCCGGCTCCCGCCCCCGCCGTGCCAATCGCCAGCGGCGGAAATCCTTCGCTGGCCGAGATAGCGGATGTCGCAGCCCAAGGCCCGCAACGCGTCGACGAGATCGCCGATCGGCCGTTCGTGCATTCTCGGCACGCCGGAGAGTTCGTAGTTTCCGCCCAGCACGGCAAGCACGGCCGTCAACGGGCGAAACGCCGTGCCGGCATTGCCCAGAAAGAATCGGCCAGCATGAACCGGAAATCCGCCGCCGGCACCCGTCACCACGCATGATCGCGTCCACCGCATTGCATCCGCAGCGCCACGCCGAGCGACTTCAGCGCTTCGATCATGCGATCGGTGTCGTCGGCAGCGAGCACATCGACCAGCGTCGTCGTTCCCTGCGCCAGCGCTGCCAGCAGCAGCGAGCGATTGGAAATGCTCTTCGACCCTGGCAACGCGACGGTGCCCTGCGCACGCGCCGCCGGCGGCAGCGCGAGTTGCTGCGGGAAAGCGATGCCCCCGCTTGCGCGCGCTCATCGCGATCAGCCCTTGTCCTCGACGACTGGCTGCGCGCGCTTGGCTTCCCACGCGCGCCGCGCGGTGCTGGCGCTTTCGAACAGCGCCGACAACGCCTCGCCGTCTCCCGCAGCGATGATCGCGCGCGCGCCTTGCAGCGCTTCGCCGATAGCGATCGATTTCGGCCAGCAGCGGCATCGCGGTTGGCGAGCGCGATATCACGCCACATCTCGGGAGACCCTGCGGCGATGCGCGTGAAATCGCGAAAGCCGCTTGCCGCGTGATCGAAGTAGGCAGCCGCATCGGGACGCGCGGCCAATTCCGCCACCAGCGCAAACGCCAGCACATGCGGCAGGTGCGACACCGCGGCGAAGATCGCGTCGTGGCGCGCGGCGTCCAGCGTCGTCACTCGCGCGCCGCATGCCTGCCACATCGCGGCGACACGCTCCAGCGCATGCGCCGCCGTCACCGGCAATGGCGCGAGGATGACGTTGCGGCCTTCGAACAGCGTGGCGAATGCCGCGCCCGCCCCGGTGCGCTCGGTACCCGCAATCGGATGACCCGGAACGAAGCGCGGCAGCGCGGAGCCGAACGCGGCGCGTGCAGCGGCGATCACGTCCTGCTTGGTGCTTCCGGCATCCGTGACCAGCGTGCGAGCGCCGATCGCCGGCGCAATGGCGGCAAACAACGCCGGATACTGGGCGACGGGCGCGGCGACCAGCACCACATCGGCGTCTTGCAGTTCGCGCGTCCAGTCCTGATCGAGGCGCTGCGCGCGATCGATGATTCCCAGGCGCATCGCTTCATCGAGATTTGCGGCTGTCCGGCCGATGCCGACGACGCGTCCGACGGCACCGGCGCGCCGCAACGCCAGCGCGCAGGAACCGCCGATGAGGCCGACGCCGACGACGGCGAGTTTGTCGATGCGCAAGGGAGTGGACGCTGCGACGAAGGCCGTCAGCGGCGCCCCAGCGCGGATCGCGAGCGCGGCCAGGAAGCGCTCGTTCTCGTCGCTCAAGCCGACGGAGACGCGCAGCCATTCGGGCAATCCATAGTTGGCGACGGGCCGCACGATCACGCCTTGCGCCAGGAGGCGCTGATAGACCGCCGCGGCGTCGCCGACCTTCACCAACGCGAAATTGCCGTGGGACGGCAGCGTCGCGAGTCCGAGTTCGGCGAATCCGGCGGCCAGCTGCGCGAGTCCCTTGCGATTGAGCGCGCGGCTCTCGTCGACGTAGTCGGTGTCCGCCAGCGCAGCGACTGCCGCCGCCTGCGCCAGCGCATTGACATTGAACGGCTGGCGCACCCGGTTGAGCATGTCGGCCATGCCCGCATCCATGATGCCGTAGCCGACGCGTAACGCCGCCAGTCCGAACGCCTTGGAAAACGTCCGCGACACGCAACAGGTTCGGAAAGCGCGACAGCCAGCTCACGCTGTCGCAACGATCGGCCGGTTCCAGATATTCATTGTAGGCCTCGTCAAGCACCACCAGGATCTCCGGCGGCACCGACGCAATGAACGACAGGAGTTCCGCGGCGGCCACGAACGTGCCAGTCGGATTGTTCGGATTGGCGACGAAGATCATGCGCGTGCGTGTAGTGACAGCCGCGCGCATTCGCGGCAGGTCGTGGCCGAACGCCAGCGGCCGGCACTTCCACGCCGGTGGCGCCGCGTGCGCGCGTGGCGAGCGGGTACACGGCGAACGCGTGCTGCGCGTAGATCGCCTCGTCTCCCGGGCGCAGATACGCCTGCGTGGCGAGTTCCAGGATGTCGTTGGAGCCGTTGCCGAGGACGATTTGCTCCGGATCGACGCCGAGCTTTTGCGTCAGCGCCGCCTTGAGAGCAAATCCGTTCCCGTCCGGATAGCGCGTGACTTCGCCCGCCGCGGCGGCGATGGCCGCGAGCACGGCGGGGCTCGGGTCCGCGCGGGTTCTCGTTGGACGCAAGCTTCACGATCGTCCTGGGATCGAGATCCAGGTCGCGCGCAACGTCCTCGATCGATTTGCCTGGAATGTAGCGCGCGAGTTCGCGCACATAGGCGGGAGCAACCGGGGCAGCCAGCGTCATGAGTGGATCAATCGAGCGCCGCCGGATACGAACCGAGCAGCTTGAGGAAAGGAGCCTTGTCCGCGAGTTCGCCGAGCGCCGCGGACAGCGTCGGGTCGTCGCGATGGCCGGCCAGGTCGACGAAGAACAGGTATTCCCACAGGCCGGTGCGCGCCGGGCGCGATTCGAAGCGGGTCATCGAAACGCCATGGCGCGCCAGCGGTTCCAGCAACTGGTAGACGGCGCCGGGCCGATTGGGGCAGGACATCACCAGCGACGTCTCGTCGCGTCCCGAGGCGCCCACCTTCTGGCGGCCGAGCACCCAGAAGCGCGTGGTGTTGTTCGGTTCGTCCTCGATATGCGCGGCGAGGTTCGCAAGCTTGTAGATCACCGCAGCGTTCTCGCCCGCGATCGCGGCCGTTCCCGGCTCGGCCGCGGCCAGGCGCGCCGCCTCCGCGTTGCTCGACACCGCGACGCGCGGCACGGTCGGCATGTGGGTCGCGAGCCAATGCACGCATTGCGCGAGCGACTGCGCGTGACTGTAGATGCGCGTCACGCCGGCCAAGGAAGACTCGTTGGAAAGCAGATTCTGCTGGACGCGCAGCTTCACTTCGCCGCACACCGACAGGTCGGTCAGGCACATGAGATCGAGCGTGCGCCCAACCGCGCCTTCGGTGGAGTTCTCGACCGGCACCACCGCGTAGTCGCATTGGCCGCTCTCCACCGCGCGGAATATTTCGTCGATCGTCGCCAGCGGCACCGCGTCGACGAACGCGCCGAAATGCCTGGCGACGGCGGCATGGCTGAACGTGCCGGCCGGCCCCAGGTACGCGACTCTGAGTTTCTGTTCCAGCGCCAGGCATGCCGACATGATCTGCCGGAAGATTCCGGTCACCGCAGCGTTGGGCAGCGGGCCCGGATTGCCGGCGGCGAGCGCGGTGAGCACCTGGGCCTCGCGGTCGGGTCGGTAGGCGCTCGACCCCTCCTTCAGCGCGCCGATCGCCTGCGCGTGGCGCGCGCGCGCGTTGAGGTTGGCGAGGATGTCGCGGTCGAGCGCGTCGATCGCGGCCCGGTGGGCGGCGAGGTCGGCATCCTCTCCGGCAGGTGCGGCCTTGGACATGGTTCGACGCTCTATTCCTCGACGCCTTCGTCGTCCGTTTCCGCGACGCGCTCCAGACCCGCGAGCTTCTCGCCGTCGTCCAGGTTGATCAGCGTCACGCCCTGCGTCGACCGGCTCATTTCCCGGATCGACTTCACGCTGGTGCGGATCAGCACGCCTCCGGTGGAAATGAGCATCACTTCATCGTCCGGGCGCACCAGCGCCGCGCCGATGACCTGGCCGTTGCGCTCGCTTTGCTGGATCGCGATCATGCCCTTGGTGCCTCGGCCGTGGCGCGTGTACTCGACGATCGGCGTGCGCTTGCCATAGCCCTTTTCCGTCGCGGTCAGCACCGACTGCGTCTCATCTTCTGCGACCAGCATCGAGATCACGCGCTGTTTCTTGTCGAGCATCATGCCGCGCACGCCGTGCGCGTTGCGACCCATCGGCCGCACGTCGTTTTCGTCGAAGCGCACCGCCTTGCCGCCCGAGCTGAACAGCATCACGTCGTGCTTGCCGTCGGTGAGCGCCACGCCGATCAGCGAGTCGCCGTCGGTCAAGTCGACCGCGATGATGCCGGATGGGCGCGGACGCGAGAATTCCGACAGCGGCGTCTTCTTGACCGTGCCCATTGCCGTGGCCATGAACACGAATTGCTCTTCCGTGAACTCCTTGACCGGCAGGATGGCGGTGATCTTCTCGTTGTCGACGAGCGGGACAAGGTTGACGATCGGCTTGCCGCGCGACGCCCGCGAACCCTGCGGAACGTTGTACACCTTGAGCCAGTAGACGCGTCCGCGGTTGGAAAAGCACAGGATGTAATCGTGCGTGTTGGCGATGAACATCCGGTCGATGAAGTCGTCTTCCTTCGTGGCCGTCGCCTGCTTGCCGCGTCCGCCGCGGCGCTGCGCGCGATATTCCGCCACGGGCTGCGACTTCATGTAGCCGCCGTGCGACAAGGTCACCACCAAGTCCGCCGGCGCGATCAGGTCCTCGAGCGACAGATCCACGCCCTGTGCGACGATTTCCGAGCGGCGGGCGTCACCGAACTGGTCGCGGATCGCAGTCAGTTCGTCGCCGATGATCCTGGTGACCCGCGCGGGCTTGGCGAGGATGTCGAGGAGATCGACGATCAGCGCCATCACTTCGCGGTATTCGCCGGTGATCTTTTCCTGTTCCAGTCCGGTGAGGCGCTGCAGGCGCAGTTCCAGGATTGCCTGGGCCTGCGCATCGGACAAGCCGGTAACCTTCCTTGCTCCAGCCGAATTCGAGCGGCAGTCCTTCGGGGCGCGCAGCATCCGCCGCCGCGCGCTGGAGCATTTCCTCGACGATCGACGATCGCCACCGCTTCGCCATCAACGCGACCTTGGCTTCGGGCGGCGTCGGCGAGGCCTTGATCAGCGCGATGATCTCGTCGACGTTGGACAGCGCCACCGCCAGGCCTTCCAGGATGTGGCCGCGTTCGCGCGCCTTGCGCAGTTCGAAGCGCGTGCGGCGCACGACCACTTCGCGCCGATGGATGAGGAAGTACTCGAGGAATTGCTTCAGGTTGAGGATGCGCGGCTGGCCGTCGACCAGCGCCACCATGTTCATGCCGAAGCTGTCCTGCAGCTGCGTGAGCTTGAACAGGTTGTTGAGGACGATCTCCGAGACTTCGCCGCGCTTCAACTCGATCACGACGCGCATGCCGGACTTGTCCGATTCGTCGCGGAGGTCGGAAATGCCTTCCAGACGCTTTTCGCGCACGAGCTCGCCGATCCGGATGAGCAGGTTCGCCTTGTTCACCTGGTACGGAATTTCGTCGACGATGATGGCCTGGCGGCCGCCCTTGTCGATGTCCTCGATGTGCGTGCGCGCACGGATCACCACGCGGCCACGGCCGGTGCGGTAGCCTTCGCGCACCCCTTCCAGTCCGTAAATGATCCCGGCGGTCGGAAAATCCGGCGCCGGGATGATCTCCATCAGTTCGTCGACGGTGATCTCGGCATTGGCCAGCAATGCGAGACAACCCGTGACCGTTTCCACGAGGTTGTGCGGCGGGATGTTGGTGGCCATGCCCACGGCAATGCCGGACGACCCGTTGATCAGCAGATTGGGCAGCCGCGACGGCAACACCGCCGGCTCCAGCTCCTTGCCGTCGTAATTCGGGACGAAATCGACGGTTTCCTTGTCGATGTCGGCGAGCAGTTCGGAGGCGATCTTCTGCAGGCGGCACTCGGTGTAGCGGTAGGCCGCGGCCGAGTCGCCGTCCACGGACCCGAAGTTGCCCTGGCCATCGACCAGCGGATAACGCAGGGAAAACTCCTGCACCATCCGGACCAGCGCCTCGTAGGTGGCGCTGTCGCCGTGCGGATGGTACTTGCCGAGGACGTCGCCCACGACGCGCGCACATTTCACATACGGGCGGTTCCAGACGATATTGGCCTCGTGCATGGCGAAGAGCACACGGCGATGCACGGGTTTCAAGCCATCGCGGACGTCCGGCAGCGCGCGCCCAACGATCACGCTCATGGCGTAATCGAGGTAGGAATGCCGCATTTCGGCTTCGAGGCTGACGGGAAGGGTTTCTTTGGCGAACTGCTCCATGGGCATCAGGGGTCGTTTTGGCGAAAAGCTGGGTTGGAAAGCGGGCGAAGCGGTATTTCGGCCGCGGAAGCGGACTTTTCCGGTTGGAAGGCTGGCGGCGGCACCGTTTTGCGGCGCACATACAACCCGAAACCTCTCCGGAGGCCCTTGAAAGCACGCAATTTTATCACGGCGTTGTATTGCCGCGACAGTTGTTCCACCCTGACAGGCCCGGGGTCCCTTTTCTTTGCGGCTCGAAAACCCGTGTGCTATATTTCCTGAGGAGACAAAGCATTTGTCGCGTCAGGCATTTACGTGATGCGCAAAATCGTCAAGTTCGTATAAAACTTGTTCAAAACCAAAGCCAAAGGGGTAAAACAATGACTCGACGCTACGTGTGCGGTGCATTTGCTGGCGCGATGGCTGTGGCGTTCGCCGGCAGCGTCGGCGCACAAACGGCCGATCCAAAGGGCTATGTTCCGGGCACCGCGCCCTGCACCACGGGCTACGCCTGCACCGGCTATCCGACGCCTACCGATGGCACGGTAAAGAGCGGGGTCTATAACGGCACCAAGGGCATGGCAGGCAACCTGTGCTGGCGCACCGGCTATTGGGCGCCGTCGATGGCGACCGTCGAATGCGATCCGGACCTCGTGCCGAAGCCGCCACCGCCGCCGCCGCCGGCCGTTGTTCCGCCGCCGCCGCCGCCGCCCCCGCCTGCTCCGGCACCGGCTCCGCAAGTGCAGAAGATCACGCTGGCATCGAAGGCGTTGTTCGACTTCGATAAGTACAATCTCAAGCCCGAAGGCAAGGCTGCGATTGACAGCGAGATCCTGTCCAAGCTCGCGCAGGTGCAGAAGCTCGAGTTGGTCCTGGTCACCGGCCACACCGACCGCATCGGCACGCAGCAGTACAACCAGAAGCTGTCGGAGCGGCGCGCTGACGCTGTCCGCGACTACCTGGTGAGCAAGGGCGTCCCGAAGGACAAGATCGAGACGCTGGGCATGGGCAAGACCCAACCGGTCCCGGGCGTGGTCTGCGACATGAAGATGTCCAAGGAACTGATCGCCTGCCTCGCGCCGAACCGTCGCGTGGACGTCGAAGTCAAGGGCGAGATCATCGTCAAGAAGTAACGCGTTACAGCTGCAAAAGGGCCCCGCTTCGCGCGGGGCCTTTTTTTTGCCCGGCGGCCCAAAGTGCAAACCTACTTTGGGCCGTTGAACGAAAGCAGAATAATGTTGTGAATCGCTAGCAAAGCTAGTCGATTCACAAGGGAAACTGCGAAACTAGCGGTGTGGCTTCGATGACGGTTCCCCAAATTGTTGACATGCGCATCGACGCGGGCTGGATCGTCCCGGTCGAGCCCGCTGGAGTGCTTACCGGTCACGCGCTGATCGTCGACAGTGGACGGATCGTCGCGATACTGCCCACGGAAGCGGCCGATGACGCATTCGCGCCGCGCACGACGCACGACCTCCCCGCGCACGCGCTGATCCCCGGCCTCGTGAACGCGCATACCCATACGGCGATGACGCTGATGCGCGGCGTCGCGGATGATTTGCCTCTCAAGTCATGGCTGGAAGACCACATCTGGCCGCTGGAGTCGCGCTTCGTCGCGCCGGAATTCGTCTACGACGGGACGCTGCTTGGCGCTGCGGAGATGTTGCGCGGCGGCGTGACCTGCTGCAACGACATGTACTTCTTTCCCGACGCCGCCGCGAGGGCGTACGAAACGGCAGGCATGCGCGCATTACTCGGGATGCCGGTACTGGATTTTGCGACGCCTTACGCCGCGGACGCCGACGCATGCCTGCAACGTGGACTGGCTGCGCGCGATGCGTTCAAGCACGCGCCGCTGCTCGCCTTTGCGCTTGCCCCGCACGCGCCCTATACCGTCAGCGACACGTCGTGGGAAAAGATCGTCATGTATTCGCGGCAACTCGACCTCCCCATCCAGACCCACCTTGCCGAAACGCGGCACGAAGTCGACGAATCGGTTGCGGCGACCGGTCTCACGCCGCTGGCGCGGCTCGACCGCCTCGGCGCAACGGGTCCTGCTTTCATTGCCATTCATGCGGTCCACCTTGAACCTGAGGACATGGCTCTTCTCGCCACACAGCGTTGCCATGTGGTGCATTGCCCGAGCTCCAACATGAAACTCGCCAGCGGCATCGCGCCCGTCACGGAGTTGCTGCAGCAGGGCATCAACGTCGCGCTGGGCACCGATGGCGCCGCATCCAACAACCGGCTCGACATCATGGGAGAAATGCGCCTGGCCGGCTTGCTGGCCAAGGTGGCAAGCGGGAATCCGGCATCGGTACCCGCTGCCGTCGCCCTTCGCATGGCCACGTTGAACGGCGCGGCTGCATTGGGACTCGACGCGCAAACGGGATCGCTGGAGTCCGGCAAGCAGGCGGATCTCGTCGCCATCGACATGTCGGGCCTCGGCACGTCGCCGATGTACGATCCGGTTTCACACATTGCCTATGCGGCCGGTCGCGAGTGCGTGACCGATGTCTGGGTGGGTGGAGAACGCGTGGTGGCGGATCGCCGGCTCACCACGATCGACGAAACCTCGCTGCTGGCGCGCACGCGCGCATGGCAGCAGCAACTGTCCTGAACGTCCGTCTGGAAATCACCATGAGTTCAAGCGAATCGTCCCACGCCACCGGCAATGTCGATCCCGGCGAGGTCGCCAAGTTCGGCGCGCTCGCACACCGCTGGTGGGACCCGGAAAGCGAGTTCCGGCCATTGCACGAGATCAATCCGCTGCGCCTCGAGTGGATCGATCGCGTGACCGGCGGCATCAGGGACAAGAACGTGCTCGATGTCGGGTGCGGCGGCGGCATACTGGCCGAGTCCATGGCGGTACGCGGAGCGAAAGTGACGGGCATCGACCTCGGCGAAAAGGCACTCGGCGTCGCCAAGCTGCATCGCCTGGAGTCAGGCGTGGCGGTCGACTACCGGCTGGTTGCGGCCGAAGCACTCGCGGCGGAATCGCCGGCAAAGTTCGACGTCGTCACTTGCATGGAATTGCTCGAGCATGTGCCGGATCCCGCGGCCATTGTGTCGGCATGCGCGACACTTGCGGTTCCCGGCGGGAGCGTCGTGTTTTCCACGCTCAACCGGAATCCGAAGTCCTACGCATTCGCCATCCTCGGCGCCGAATACCTGCTGCAAATCCTGCCGAAAGGAACGCACGACTGGACCAAGTTCCTGCGGCCCGCCGAACTCGCGACATTCGCGCGACGCGCGGGCCTCGACCTGGCCGAATTGATCGGAATGACGTACAACCCGTTCACAAGGACGTATCGCCTGGAAGCCGACACGTCGGTTAACTACCTCGCCGCGTACCGCAAGCCCGCCGCACCCGCGCAACATGGCGGCTGAACGTTCGCGGCCCGCGCCGCGTCCGCTGCCTGTCGACGCCGTGCTGTTCGACCTGGACGGAACGCTCGCCGACACCGCCGGCGACCTTTCGCTCGCGCTGAACCGCGTCCGCGCGGATCGGGGACTGCCACCAGTGCCTCTGGACCGGCTGCGCGCGCACGCATCCTCCGGCGCGCGCGGCCTGCTCGGTGCCGGAATGGGCATCACACCGGAGGCACCCGATTACGAAGCGTTGCGCGAAGCGTTTCTCGCGCACTATGCCGCGTGCCTCGCGGAAACAACGGTGCTGTTCGCCGGCGTGGCCGAGCTTCTCGACACCCTCGACGAGCGCGGGATGACGTGGGGCATCGTCACTAACAAGTTCGCGAGGTTCACCGAACCCGTTGTGAACGCGCTGGCGCTAACCGATCGTGCGTCGACGGTTGTGTCCGGCGACACGACGCCGCACCCGAAACCGCACCCGGCCCCGCTGCTGCACGCGGCGAGCGGCTTGCGCGTTCCGCCGTCGCGGTGCATGTACGTCGGCGACGATCTGCGCGATATCGTCGCGGGCAACGCGGCCGGCATGCAGACCATCGTCGCCGAATACGGCTACATCGGCACCGGCGAGACCAGCGATACCTGGCCAGCGACCGGCTGGATCGCCGCTCCGCTTGCGTTGCTGAACTGGCTGCCTTTGCGCAGGACCGGCTGACATCCGAAGGCTCTCTACGGGCACGTCCCGGCATTGAGCAGCAACCATTCTCGCTTCAGGCCGCCGCGCGAACCGACCAGCCGCACGGCCTGTCCGGCCGTCAGCGGCCGCAGTACGGCGGTGACGATGTCGTCGGGCGCGCGCAGGGCGATGCCGTTGGCCTGCTCGATGCGGTCGCCCTTCTTCATCGCAAGCATCGCGGAAAAACCGCTGTCGTCACGGACAGTCAAGGCGCCGCGCTCCGTCGCCGCCATTGCACCCCACGCGTCCGGCTGCGCGATGATGCCGCTGACCAGCTCGGCGTTGAGCCGCAGCGTGTCGCCCTTGAACCCGGAAGGTGGGGCGCACGCCGCCGATTTGATGCCGGGACGAGGCGCGGCAGGCGCGATGGCAGCGCGAAGCAGCAGGCGACGCTCGCCATTGGCGTCGCGCACGGTGACCCCGTCGCGCTGCACGGAAACGAGGGACACGTCGTCGACGATGGTCGCTCCCGCCGCAACGAGCCTGGGTCCTGC
Source organism: uncultured beta proteobacterium (assembly GCA_963782625.1). Lineage (GTDB taxonomy): Bacteria > Pseudomonadota > Gammaproteobacteria > Burkholderiales > Casimicrobiaceae > VBCG01. The sequence continues at coordinate 49,210 of CAWAKN010000014.1, forward strand.
CGGCACCCGGAACAGCGCGAAGCCCTTGCCCCCATCCTCGGCCAGCACACCGAGCAGGCGCATGTCGCCGCCAACCGCGCGCGCGGGCGCGTCGGGCGCCGCCGGCGTGGTCGCGGTCGCCGCGAACAGTCCCGATGCCAGCAACACCAGCGCCGGCTCCTGCGGCGCAGCAGGGATGAAGGCAACGGCCGTGGGACCCAACGCACGCCAGCCCCACCAGGCGACAACGGCGGCGAGTAACGCGGCGGCGAGCACCACGGCGAGGCCCGCCACGCCGGACAGCGCGCGCGACCCCCATGGCGAACCAGGCACCAGGGCTACCAAGGGACAAGGACCTCCTGCGGCACGCCGCTATAATCGATCGTTTTCGGCACGGACCTTCGCGTGAATCCCCGTCTTGCGCTGCTGCAACCCTATCCGTTCGAGCGGCTGCGCGCGCTGTTTGCCGGCATCACGCCCGATCCCGCCAAGCGCGCGATCAGCCTCGCCATCGGCGAGCCGAAGCATCCCACACCGCGTCTGGTGCTCGATGCGCTCTGCGCCGGCGGCCCGGGTCTCGCGAATTATCCCATGACCATGGGTTCGCCCGCGCTGCGCGAGGCCATCGCCGGTTGGCTTTCGCGGCGGCATGCGGTGCCGCCATTGGATCCGGCGACGCAGGTACTGCCGGTCCTTGGCAGCCGTGAAGCGCTGTTCGCGTTCGCGCAGACCGTCATCGACGGCACCCGCGCCGGGGCCACCGTCGTCGTACCGAATCCGTTCTACCAGATCTACGAAGGCGCGGCATTGCTTGCCGGTGCGACCACTTGGTGCGTCAACGCCGATGCCGCTGCATCCTTCGCGCACGATTGGCACGGCGTGCCGCCGGATGTCTGGGCGCGTACGCAGCTCCTCTACGTCTGCTCTCCGGACAATCCCACAGGCCGCGTCTTCGGCCTCGCCGAATGGCGCGACCTGTTCGCGCTTTCCGACCGCCATGGGTTCGTGATTGCGTCGGACGAGTGCTATTCGGAAATATTCTTCGACGAAACACACCCGCCCCTCGGGGCGCTCGCCGCGGCGCACGCGCTGGGACGCAATGGGTATCCGCGCCTTGCCGTGTTCGGAAGCCTGTCGAAGCGTTCCAATGCACCCGGACTGCGCTCCGGCTACGTGGCGGGAGACGCGGCGTTGATGAAGGCGTTCCTCCTGTACCGCACCTATCATGGCGCGGCCATGTCACCCGCCGTCGCGGCTGCCAGCATCGCCGCATGGAACGACGAAGCGCACGTGATCGCAAATCGCGCCGAATACGCGGCCAAGTTCGCGGCGCTGCAGCCGCTGCTGGCGACCTGCCTGCCATGCGCCATGCCCGAAGCGGCGTTCTATCTTTGGGCCCGAACGCCGATCGACGACACGCAATTCGCGCGGAGCTTGCTGGCCGAAGAGAACGTGGCGGTCGTTCCCGGCAGCTTCCTTGGCCGCGACGCCCAGGGGACCAATCCGGGGCGGGACCGGGTTCGGCTGGCGCTCGTGGCGCCGGCTTCGGAGTGCGCGGAGGCCATCGACCGGGTCGTGGCATTTGCCCGGAGGCTTTAGAGCCTTCCACTCCCGCTCGGAACGCTTCATCCCGATCCGGAACGTCCTGTCGGACAAGGCAGCCACGGCGCCTTCGCCGACCCTAGAATTCCCGCCATGGCTTCCAATCTCGAACTTCCTGTGCCCGCGCCCGGACTCCTGCCCGGACTCGCCGGCGGCTTCCGCGTCTCCTGGCCCACGCTGCTGGTGATTCTCGCGATCAACACTGCTGTCGCCTTGCTCCTCTCGATCGAGGACAAGCGGCCCTTCTGGCATCCCTTCATGTCGGCGCAAATCTTCGGCCTGTCGATCGCGTACGTAGTCAATGCGGTCAGGCCCTGGGGCAGGTCAAGGCCGGTATTGCGGCTGATGGGCGCCGTGGCTGTCGGTACGTTGCTGGCCATCGTGATCCTGGTTGCCGCCAAGGGGTATGTGATCGGGGACCCGAAATACCATCTGGAGGCGGTGCGCCCGCAGTGGGCGTGGTTCGCCTCGACCGCGTTATCGGCGTTCATCATCGGCCTGTGCGTGAGCTTCGTCTTCCTCTTCAAGTTTCGCGAGGCGCACGCGGCCGCCGCACTGCATCGGGCGGAAGCCGAGCGTCACCTGATGTCGAAACACGCGGTAGAAGCCGAACTGAAGCTCATGCAGGCGCAGGTCGAGCCGCATTTCCTGTTCAACACGCTGGCCTCGGTCCAGTACCTGACCGAAACGGACCCGCGCGAGGCCGGCAAGCTGCTGTCGCACCTGATCGACTACCTGCGCGCCGCGTTGCCGCAGCTGCGCGCAAGCTCCACGACGCTGGGCAAGGAGGTCGGGCTCGCCGTTGCCTATCTCAACATCCTGCAGATGCGCATGGGCCCGCGCCTTGCGTTCACGATCGACGTGCCGCCGGAACTCGCGCAGCACCCGTTTCCGCCGAATCTGCTGATCTCCCTCGTCGAAAACGCGATCAAGCACGGCGTGGAACCGGCCGCCGACGGCGGGACGATCCGCGTCGCCGCACGGCGTGACGGCGGCGACCTGACGATCAGCGTGATCGACACCGGACGCGGCAGCGCCGCACCCGTTGCCGGCCGGCCCGGCAACGGCGTCGGCCTCGCCAACGTCCGCGAGCGGCTGGCGGCATTGTATGGAACGCGCGGCCGGTTTACGCTTGCCGAAGAATCCCCGTACGGCACGCGTGCCACGCTGGCGATCCCCTTCGAACCCGAACCCTAACCCGCTTCGATGCCGACCGCGTTGATCGCCGAAGACGAGCCGATGCTGCGCGCGCAGCTCAAATCCCGGCTCGCCGAGGCCTGGCCGGAACTGGCGATCATCAACGAGGCGGCCAACGGCGCGGATGCTCTGGCGATGTTCGACGCGCACCAGCCCGACATCGCGTTCCTGGACATCCGCATGCCGGTGAAGACCGGTATCGAGGTGGCGCATGCGCTGGAAGGCCGCTGCCATGTGGTGTTCGTGACCGCGTATGACGAATACGCGATCACCGCCTTCGACGAAGGCGCGGTCGACTACGTGCTGAAGCCGGTCACTCCCGAGCGCATCGCCAAGGTCGTTTCGCGCCTGAAGTCGCGGCTCGCCAGCGCGCCGCTCGACCTTTCCGGAGTGCTCGCCAGGCTGGCGGCACGCGATGGCGGCGGATACCTCAAATGGATCCGCGCATCGCTGGGCGCGACGATGAAGCTGATCGCGACGGACGACGTGCTGTACTTCCAGGCCGAGGACAAATACACCAAGGTCGTCACCGCCGCAGGCGACGCGCACATCAAGAAGCCGATCAAGGAGCTGTTCGAGGAACTGGACCCGGAAGCGTTCTGGCAGATTCATCGCGCGACGATCATCAATCTGCGCGCCATCGCCAAAATCGAGCGCGACTGGCGCGACCAGCCCATCATCAGCCTGCGTGACCGCGGCGAGAAACTGACCGTATCGCGCACGTTCGCGCACCGCTTCAAAGCCATGTGACGGCGCCGGAAACCGGGGAGCCCGCCAAGTCGCGCTAAAATGGCGGTTTTTCTCCGGATTTCCAATGGATTCGTTGTCCGAAACGATCGACGCCGCATGGGAGCGGCGTGCCGAACTGTCGCCCGCCTCGGCGCCGCCGGCAGTGCGCGATGCCGTGGAGCACGCCATTGCCGAGCTCGACGCCGGCCGCGCCCGCGTAGCGGAGAAGATCGACGGACAGTGGATCACCCGGCAGTGGCTGAAGAAGGCGGTGCTGCTGTCCTTCAGGCTGCGCGACAACCGCATCGTTGCGTCGCCGAGCGGCGGCGACGCCGGGCGGGCCGCGGTTGCCGCAGTTCTATGACAAGGTGCCGACCAAAGTTCGAGGACTACACGGAAGCGGATTTCGCCGCGGGCGGATATCGCGTAGTTCCTGCGGCCGTGGTCAGGCGCGGCGCCTTCATCGGCAGCAACGTCGTGCTGATGCCCTCGTTCGTGAACATTGGTGCCTATGTGGATGAAGCCACGATGGTCGACACCTGGGTGACCGTCGGCTCCTGCGCCCAGATCGGCAAGAACGTGCACCTGTCGGGCGGCGTCGGCATCGGGGGGGTCTTGGAACCGCTGCAGGCCAACCCCACCATCATCGAGGACAACTGCTTCATCGGCGCGCGCTCGGAGGTGGTGGAAGGCGTGATCGTCGAGGAGAACTCGGTGCTCGGGCATGGGCGTATTCATCAGCCAGAGCACCAAGATCTACAATCGCGCGACACGCGAAGTGAGCTACGGACGCGTGCCTGCGGGCTCGGTCGTCGTTGCCGGAAGCCTGCCCTCCGGTGACGGAGGCTGCAACCTGTACTGCGCCGTGATCGTCAAACAGGTGGACGCGAAGACGCGTTCGAAGACCAGCATCAACGAATTGCTGCGCGCGTAGGCCACACGACACCATGTCCGTTCAACTCAAATCCGCCGCCGACATCGAAGGCATGCGCGTCGCCGGGCGCCTAGCCTCCGAGCTGCTCGACTATCTGACGCCGCACGTGAACCCCGGCATCACCACGGGCGCTATCAACGACCTCGCCCACGATTACATGGTCAACCAGCAGGGGACGGTCCCGGCCACGCTCAACTACGCGCCACCGGGTCATACGCCCTACCCTGCGTCGCTGTGCACGTCGGTGAACCACGTCGTCTGCCATGGCATCCCCGGCGACAAGAAGCTGAAGGACGGCGACATCGTCAACATCGACGTCACCGTGATCAAGGACGGATACCACGGTGACACGAGCCGCATGTTCTATGTCGGCAAGCCGTCCATCCAGGCGCGGCGCTTGGCCGAGATCACCTACGAGGCGATGTGGCGCGGCATCCGTGCCGTGCGACCCGGCGCGCATCTGGGCGACATCGGCTCCACGATCCAGAGATTCGCCGAAGGCCACGGCTTTTCCGTCGTCCGCGAGTTCTGCGGCCACGGCATCGGTACCCAATTCCACGAGGACCCGCAGGTGCTCCACTACGGACGCGCGGGCACCGGGCTCAAGCTCCTGCCGGGAATGATCTTCACCGTCGAGCCGATGATCAACGCCGGTCGGCCCGGCATCCGTTGCCTGGCCGACGGCTGGACGATCGTCACCGCCGACCATTCGCTGTCCGCGCAATGGGAACACACGGTGCTGGTCACCGAATCCGGCGTCGATGTGCTGACGACCTCCGCCGGCGCCCCCGCCGCCGCCGGTAGCCTGATTCCGGTATCCATGGCGTCCGCGCCATCGCTTGCGGCCGTTGCTGCGGACGGCAAGGCCGGCGTTCCGCTGGCGGGCGCTCGTTTAGGCTTCTGGCGCGACGAGCTGAAGCGCGGGCGGGAGGCGTTGCGCCAGGCGTTCTTCGCCAAGCCCGACACGCCGAAATTGCTGCGCGAACACGCGCGCCTCGTCGATCGCGTCGTGCGCGGCGTCTGGCGCGAGTCGGACATGCCGCGCGGAACTGGCCCTGCTCGCGGTCGGAGGCTATGGCCGCGGCCAGCTTTTCCCGCACTCGGACGTCGACGTGCTGATCCTGCTGCCGGAACAGGAGCAGGCTCCCGCCGCGGCCATCGAGCGCTACTTCGCGACGCTGTGGGACATCGGCATCGAGCTGAGCCACGCCGTCCGGACGGTCGGCCAATGCGGATCGGAGATGGCCGGCGACACCACGATCCGCACGAGCCTTCTGGAAAACCGCTTCCTGCACGGCTCGCGACGGCTGTTGCGGGACTTCCGCGAACATGTTCGAGCGAAAGCATGGACGTGCGCAGCTTTTACGCGGCCAAGGCCCTCGAGCAGCAGCAGCGGCACCAGAAGTTCAATGACGCGATCTACAACCTGGAGCCCAACGTCAAGGAAAGCCCGGGCGGCCTGCGCGACCTGCAAACCGTACTCTGGATCAGCCGCGCCGCCGGCCTGGGAACGTCATGGGCCGAACTCGCGCGGCACGGCCTGATGACCATCGCGGAGGCGCGGGCCGTATCCCGGCAGGAACGGTTCATCGGCGCGATGCGCGTGCGCCTGCATTACCTGTCCGGCCGGCGCGAGGATCGCCTCGTTTTCGACCAGCAGGCGGCGCTGGCGAAGCAGCTCGGCTTGGCCGACACGCCGGCGAAGCGGGCCAGCGAGCAGCTGATGCAGCGCTACTACCGGGCGGCCAAGCTGGTGCGCCAGGTCAACATCATCCTGCTGCAGAACCTGCATGCGCGGCTGCACCCGGCCGCCACGACGCCCGTCCCGCTCGACGACGAATTCCAGACGGTGGACGAACTGCTCGACATGCGCGACGAAGATCTGTTCGCGCGGCGTCCTTCGGCAATGCTCGACGCGTTCCTGATGATGCAGAAGCATCGCGCGCTGAAGGGGATGACGGCGCGGACGCTGCGCGCGCTGTGGCGCAACCGGCGGCTCATCGATGCGTCGTTCCGGCGCGACCCCGCCAACCGCGCGCGATTCATCGAGATGTTCCGCATCGGACTGGGACTGCTGCACGAACTGCGCCGGATGAACCTGTTCGGAATCCTTGGCCAGTACGTGCCGATGTTCGGGCGCATCGTCGGCCAGATGCAGCACGATCTCTTTCACGTCTACACCGTCGACGAGCACATCCTGATGGTGATCCGCAACCTGCGCCGCTTCACCGAGGCGCAGCACGCGCACGAATATCCGACGTGCTCGCGGCTGATGGCCGATTTCGAGCGCCGCGAAGTGCTGTATCTCGCCGGGCTGTTCCACGACATCGCGAAGGGGCGCGGCGGCAACCATTCGAAGCTGGGCGCGCGCGATGCGCGGCGCTTCTGCCGCGAGCACGGCCTGTCGCGGATACGACAGCGAACTGGTCGCGATGGCTGGTGCAGGAACACCTGATGATGTCCGCCACGGCGCAGAAGCAGGACCTGACCGATCCCGCTGTGGTGGCGGCATTCGCGCAGAAGGTCGGCACGCAGCGGCGGCTGGCGGCGCTGTATCTGCTCACCGTCGCCGACATTCGCGGCACCAGCCCGAAGGTGTGGAACGCGTGGAAGGCCAAGTTGCTCGAAGACCTCTACCACGGCGCGCGCGCCGCGCTCGCGGGAGAAGCGCCGACGCGCACGATCATGGACAGCATCGAAGCCCGGCGCGAGGACGCGCGCCGCCTGCTGCGGCTGTATGCGGTGCCGGACGGCGCGGAAAGCAGCTTGTGGCGCCACCTCGACACGCCCTATTTCCAGCGCCACACGTCCGAGGAGACCGCGTGGCACGCGCGCCACCTCTACTGGCGCGCCGCCGGGACTGCGCCTGTGGTGAAGGCGCGCCTCGCGCGCGACGGCACCGGCTTGCAGGTGCTCGTCTACCTTCCCGACCAGAAGGACCTGTTCGCGCGGATCTGCGGCTTCTTCGGCCGGTCCGGCCTGTCCATCGTCGAGGCCAAGATCCACACCACCAAGGCGGGCTACGCACTCGATACGTTCGCGGTGCTCGATCCGACCAATCCGAACGCGTCCTACCGCGACACCATCCAGCTGATCGAGTTCGAACTGTCGCGGCTGCTGTCGGAGCAGGCGCCGCTGGCGGTCCCCACCGGCGGCCGCATCTCGCGGCAGCTGAAGCACTTTCCGCTGACGCCGGAAGTGCAGATCTTTCCCGACGACAAGGGCACGCACTACATCCTCGAAGTCGTGGCCGGCGACCGACCGGGACTGCTTGCCAGGATCGCCTATACGCTCGCCCGCGCCAACGTCAACGTGGTCAGCGCCAAGATCAACACGCTGGGCGAACGCGCGGAGGACGTCTTCCTGATCGACGGCGCCCGGCTGCACGACGAGCAGGCGCTGCTGCGGCTGGAGACGTCGCTATTCGAGGAACTGCGCCTCGTAGCGCCACCCGGCTTCACTCCTCGGCGTCGACGCCTTCCATATCCGGGAAGAGCACGTCGGTGAAGCCGAACTGGCGCATGTCCGCGATGCGCATCGGGTACAGGATGCCGTCGAGATGATCGCACTCGTGCTGCACGACACGGGCATGGAAATCCGTGCACTCGCGCTGGATGGCGAGCGCCGTTCGGATCGAATCCCGTGTAGCGCAGGCGCGTCCAGCGCGGCACGACGCCGCGAAATCCCGGCACGGACAGGCAGCCTTCCCACCCCTCCTCGGTCTCGTCGCTCAAGCGGCGTCAGCACGGGATTGACGAGTTCCGTATAGGGAACCGGGTCCTCGTCCGGGTATCGGGGATTGTGTTCCATGCCGAAGATCACCACGCGCAGCGGCACGCCGATCTGCGGCGCCGCCAGGCCTGCGCCGTTCTGCGCGCGCATCGTGTCGCGCATGTCCGCGAGAAGCGTCGCGAGTTCCGGCGTGCCGAACCGCGTGACCTCCGACGAACGCTCCAAGAGGCGCGGATCACCCATCCGCAGCACGTCACGAATCATCGTCCCTCCCCGGCAGGCAGCGGCACCAGCGGCGCGACATGCTCGAGCAGCGTGCGCACGCGGTCCATCGCCGCCTCGAGCACGGCCGTGATGCCTTCCATCGAAATCGCCCGCGCGCTGTCGCCGCGGCCCGCGGCGTGGTTGACGACGACGCAGATCGCCACATAGGCAGGCCCAGCTCGTGCGCCAGCGCCGCCTCGGGCATGCCGGTCATGCCGACCAGCGTCGCGCCGTCACGATCCATCCGGTCGATCTCCGCGGCCGTTTCGAGGCGCGGGCCGTTCACGCAGCCGTAGACGCCGCCATCCTGGAGCTCGATGCCGGCAGCGCGCGCCGCGGCCAGGCAGCTGGCGCGCAACTCCGGCGTGTAGGGATGCGTGAAGTCGACATGCACGACCGTCTGGTCGCCGCCGTCGAAGTACGTCGGTCTCGCGCCCCGACGTGTAATCGATCAGCGAGTGCGGAAGCACCAGGTCGCCCGGGCGGTTGGCTGCCGATTGCGCCGACCGACGCCACCGCCACCACCGCCGTAGCCCCGCGCTGCTGCAGCGCAGACAGGTTGGCGCGGTAGTTCACGCGATGGGGTGGCATGGTGTGGCCATGCCCATGCCGGGCCAGGAATACCGCGTCGCGGCCGGCGATCTGCCCGAACAGCAACGCGGACGACGGATCGCCGTAGGGCGTGCGCACCACTTCCCGGTGCGCCACCTGCAGCGTCGACAGGCGGGTCAGACCGGTACCACCAATGATTGCGAGCATGAAACTTGCTTAGAACGGTCTAATTGGTTGCGCGTCCCGCCGCGAATGTCGCCGGAGGGTGCGGTCAGGTGGAAGGACGCCGTGTGGCGTGGCGTGACGATCAAGCGGGCGAAGGCTGGAAATTCCAGTCACTTCATGACATTATCATAGGAACCGTCGCCGCCACTCCGCGATCCGCGATAACCGCATTGTAGCTTTCGAGGCGCCACCATGTATCTCGACCGACTGTTCAAGCTGATGGCCGAAAAGCAGGCTTCGGACCTGTTCATTTCGTGCGGCGCGCCGATCAACATCAAGATCAACGGCGTGGTCGCCCCGGTGTCCACGCAGCCGATGGACATCGAGACGGTCCGCCGGATCGCCTACGAACTGATGTCCAAGGAGCAGGCGCGCGAGTTCGAGAACGAGATGGAGATGAACCTCTCCCACCTCGATCGCAGCGTCGGCAACTTCCGCGTCAACATCTTCCGCCAGCGCGGGACCATCTCGCTGGTCATCCGCTACGTGCGCAGCAACGTCCCGCCCTACGAGGAACTGAAGCTCCCGCCGGTGCTCCTCAACCTGATCATGGAGAAGCGCGGCCTGGTGCTGGTTGCCGGTTCGACCGGTTCGGGCAAGTCGACGACGCTGGCGGCGATGATCGACTACCGCAACGCCAACCGCTCCGGCCACATCCTGACCATCGAGGACCCGATCGAATACCTGTTCGAGCACAAGCAGAGCGTGGTCAACCAGCGCGAGATCGGCGTCGATACGGTGAATTACCTGCAGGCCCTGCAGAACGCGCTGCGCGAAGCGCCCGACCTCATCATGATCGGCGAAATCCGCGACAAGGAAACGATGCAGCAGGCGCTGCTGCACACGCTGACCGGGCACCTGTGCCTGTCGACGATCCACGCCAACAACAGCTACCACGCGCTGTCGCGGATCATCAATCTCTTCCCGCACGACGCGCGCGCGGCCGTCCTGTCCGACCTCTCGATCGGCCTGCGCGCCATCGTCTCGCAGCGGCTCGTGCGCAACCGCGACGGCGAGCAGCAGCCCGCCGTGGAGATCCTGCTCAACACGACGCTGATCGCGGAACTCATCAAGAACGGCGAGTTCTCGCAGATCAAGGAAGCGATGGAGCAGTCGCTGTACCCCGGATCGCAGACGTTCGAGCAGGCGCTGTGCCGCCTCTACCTCGACGGCGTCCTCACCTACGACGAGGCGATGACCGCCTCCGATTCGCCGACCAATCTCGCCTGGCAGATCAACCAGAACAGCCCGTCCTCGCGCGTCGACGCGATGGAGGCGGATCCGAAGACCGAGCAGCGGCGCATCGGCGCCGACTTCGCGACGATGACGATCAATACCGAACTGCTCGACCAGGCGCATTAGAGGAGTATCGGCCGATACCGCCGGCCGTCCTGATCGTACCGGCCGATAGTGCCGGCCGTCCTCGCCAATTTGCTAACATCGCGGCATGGACACCGCCGCCTTGCCGACGCTGGCGCTTGCCCGCGACCTGATCGCGCGGCGCTCGCGTCACACCCGACGACGCCGGCTGCCAGGCGCTGCTCGCCGAACGTCTCGGTCCGCTCGGATTCGCATTGCGATACGCTGGTCGTCAATGGCGTCACCAACCTGTGGGCGCGCCGCGGCAGTTCGCGTCCGGTTGTCTGCTTCGCCGGCCACACGGATGTCGTGCCCACCGGCCCCGTCGATGCCTGGCACTCCGACCCGTTCGTGCCGACGCTTCGCGACGGTTACCTCTATGGGCGCGGCGCGGCCGACATGAAGGGTTCGCTGGCGGCGTTCGTCACCGCCATCGAAGGATTCCTCGCGGCCCATCCCGCCACGCCAGGGTCCATCGCGCTGCTGCTCACGTCCGACGAGGAAGGCCCTTCCGATCGATGGCACGGCCAGGGTTGTCGAGCGGCTGGCGGCGGCCGGGGAGACGATCGACTATTGCGTGGTCGGCGAGCCTTCGTCCGTCGACGACCTGGGCGACATGATCAAGAACGGCAGGCGCGGCACGCTGTCCGGCACGCTGACCGTGCACGGCGTGCAGGGCCACATCGCCTATCCGCATCTCGCGCGCAATCCGATCCACCTGGTCGCGCCGGTGCTGGCCGAACTCGCAGCGATGCAATGGGATGCGGGCAACGAGTATTTTCCGCCGACCACCTGGCAGTGTTCGAACATCCACGCCGGGACAGGCGCGAACAACGTCATTCCCGGCACGCTGGAGGTGCAGTTCAATTTCCGCCACTCCACGGAGAGCACGCGCGAGTCGCTGCAGCAACGGTTCGAGGACGTGCTCCGTCGCCGCCAGCTTCCCTGTGACGTGGCGTGGACCGGATGGGGCAAGCCGTTCCTGACGCCTCGGGGCCGGCTGGCCGAGGTGGCTGCGCAGGCCATTCGCGAAGTCACGGGCCGCGTGCCGGCGCTTTCCTGCACCGGCGGCACCTCGGACGGCCGGTTCATCGCGGACATCTGCCCCGAAGTCATCGAGCTGGGACCGGTGAACGCGACGATCCACAAGCTCGACGAGCGCGTGCGCGTCGCCGATCTCGAACCGCTGGCGGCGATATATCGCGGAATCCTCGCGCGGCTGCTGGCATGAGCGTCGTCCCGTCCAGCGAACTCGAGACGCTGCGCGACTGGCTGCGCTGGTCCGTGTCGCGCTTCGGCGAGGCCAAGCTCCATTTCGGGCACGGCAGCGACGAAGCCTACGACGAAGCCGCCTACCTGCTGCTGCACGCGCTGCACCTGCCGCTGGATCGGCTCGAGCCCTTTCTCGATGCGAAGCTGACGCAGGCAGAACGAGCAACGCTCGGCCAGCTGTTCACGCGGCAGAATCGAAGAACGGGTCCCGGCCGCCTATCTCACGCACGAGGCCTGGCTCGGCGATTTCCGCTTCTACGTCGACGAACGGGTGCTGATCCCGCGCTCGTTCATCGCGGAACTGATGCCCGGCGGCCTCGCAGCCCTACGTCGGCTCCCGCGGGGCTGGTGCAGACGGCGCTCGACATGTGCACCGGATCGGGCTGCCTCGCCATCCTGCTTGCGCACGCCTATCCGGGGGCCGACGTCGACGCCGTGGACATCTCGTCCGCGGCGCTCGCGGTGGCGCAGCGCAACGTCAGCGACTATGCGCTGGCCGACCGGATCAATCTTATCCGCTCGGATCTCTTCGCCAACCTTCCGGAAAAGACCTACGACCTCATCATCAGCAATCCCCCGTACGTCACCGCGATGGCGATGGACGAGCTGCCGAACGAATATCGCCACGAACCGAAACTGGCGCTGGCCGGCGGCGAAGACGGGCTGGACGCGGTGCGCGAAATCGTCAAGGAGGCGCCGCGCTTCCTCAATCCGGGCGGGACGCTGGTCGTCGAACTCGGCCACAATCGCGCGGCCGCGGAGCTTGCGTTTCCGCGGCTGCCGTTCGTATGGCTCGCCACCGCCGACACCGAGGACTGCGTGTTCCTGGTCAAGCGCGAGGACATCGTCAACGGCCGCTGACCTGGCGCAACTAGGTCCACACTGGACGTGCCCGCAGGCGCCCTCACCTCGCGTTCATTGCGCCAGGTCGAAGAAGACCCGGATCTTGCGCAGCAGTTCGCTGGCGGACCCCGACGCGCGCTTGCGGCGCGCGACATCGTCCAGTGCCTGCAGCGTGGCGTCGTTGGCCGCGAGCCGCGCGGCGACCACCTGTGACATCGCTTCGGCGATTTCCGGCCGGGCCTTGAGGATCGCGTCGAAGCCGCGTTTCTCGAGGCGATAGCACAACACCTGGTCGCGGGCGATGACGGTGCCTGAACGCGCCTGCCCGGTGAGCAGGCCCATTTCGCCGAAATGATTCGGGGCGCTCTGGTCCGCGAGGTGCTGCCTTTCGCCGGCCGCATTCTTGCGCACGATCTCGACACTGCCCGAGGCCAGGATGTACAGCGAGTCGGAGACTTCGCCTTCGCGCGAAATGACGTCGCCGGTCAGGTAGGGCTCGTCCTTGAGCTCTGCCGCCAGCGCGCGCCGCTCGCCGTCGGTCAGTTCCGCGAACAGATTGAGGCGGCCGAGAGACCTCCAGGCGACTGGCCATTTCCCGGCTGATCGTGGCATCGTGCTGCGCGCTCACCGCGTCGGGCGTCAGCAGGACGCGGTGCGGCAGCGGAATTTCCATGTGGTTGCGCGTCAGCGTCGCGAAAACGTGCGCGCGCACCTCGGAGTCCGTGACCTGGTCGAGCGCGAGGTCGGACAGCCAGTACAGCACCGCGTAGCGTATCGAGTTGTCGTCGAACGAACGGCACGTGCAGACCAGCGCGCGGCTCCGCGGCGACGTTCCGGATCTCCGAACGCGCGAACGCGGCCTCGATCACGGAAATCACCCGCGACGGCGGCACGCTGTAGCCGACGAAGAATTCGACGGGGCGCCGCCACGGAATCTTCAGGTCGCCGCGCCGCGCCAGGACGGTCACGCGGCTGTTGACCAGCTGCGCGTTGGGCATCATCACCGTTTCGCCGTCATTGGTCGCGACGGCCAGACAGCGCCAGCGGATGCCGATGATCTGCCCGACCACGCCGTCGACGCGTATCCAGTCTCCGAGCCGGCAGGTGTTGTCGGCCTGCAGCGCGATGCCGCCCCACAGGTTGCCCAGCATCGCCTGCATCGAAAACGCGATGGCGCCGGTCAACACCGCGGACGTCGTGATGAGGCTGGCCAGATTCACGCCGATCTCGTTCATCCGGAAGATGGCGTAGACGAGCAGCGTGACGACGAGCAGCACATCGGCCATCATTCGCGGCACCGCCGCGCGCGCCAGCAGCACCTCGAACAGGAAGATGACGCCGATGCGGACCAGCGCGAACGTGACGACGAGCAGCGCGACTTCGCGCAGCGTCATCACCAGTATCCGGCTGTCCATACCGTCGCCGTACCGGACGAGCAGCGAGATCGCCACCAGGCCCAGCGCCATCAGCACGACCATGACCACCATGCCCTTGCGCAGCGGCCGCGCCCGCCGCATCGTGATGATGGCGAACATGAGGCCGATCGCGGCGAACAGCGATGCGTCGTGCAGGGTGTCGTAGGTAGGCATGCGGGTGGGCCAGGACGCGTTGCCGGCGATTATAGGAGAGGCGTCGTCGCGCGTCGCGTAGAATCTGATCTGCCGAACTCTGGCCCGCGCACGTGCCGACACCCGCCATGACCTCCCGTACGGGCGGCGAGATCCTCGTCGCCGGCCTGCTCGCGCAAGGCGCCACCTGGCGTTCGGCGTTCCCGGCGAGAGTTACCTGGCCGTCCTCGACGCGATGTACGACGCCCGCGACCGATTCCGCTTCATCATTTGCCGGCAGGAGGGTGGCGCCGCGTACATGGCGGAGGCCTGCGGCAAGCTGACCGGCCGCCCGGGACTTGCGTTCGTGACCCGCGGCCCGGGCGCCGCCAACGCGGCTATCGGCATTCACACGGCCGCGCAGGATTCGACGCCGATGATCGTCTTCGTGGGCCAGGTCGGCAGCGACATGGTCGACCGCGAAGCGTTCCAGGAAATCGACTATCGCCAGATGTACGGCAGCGTCGCCAAATGGGTTGCCCAGATCGATCGCGCGGAGCGCATTCCGGAATACCTGGCGCATGCGTATCGCGTCGCGATGTCCGGCCGCCCTGGTCCGGTCGTGCTGGCGCTTCCCGAGGACATGCTCACTGCGCGCGCCGTATGCGCGGACGCGGCGCGCGTCGATGCGATCATCTCGGCCCCCGATGCCGGCCAGGTCGCGGCCGCGCGCGCCCTGCTTGCGAACGCCGCGCGACCGCTGGTCATCGCCGGCGGCAGCCGCTGGGACGCCGACGCCTGCGCCGCGTTGCGGCGCTTCGCGGAAAGCGCCGAATTGCCGGTGGGATGCGCGTTTCGCAGCCAGGATCTCTTCGACAATCGCCACCCGAACTATGCCGGGGACGTGGGAATCGGCATCAATCCCAGACTCGCCGCGCGCGTGCGCGACGCCGACGTGCTGCTGGTGATCGGCGAGCGCCTGGGCGAGATGACGACCTCGGGCTACACCCTTCTTGACGTGCCCACGCCGTCGCAGTCGCTCATCCATGTGCATCCGGGCGCCGACGAGCTCGGCCGCGTCTATCAGCCAGCGCTGGCGATCAACGCTACGCCCGGCGCGTTTCTCGCTGCAATGGCGGCGCAATCCCTGCCGTCATCCAATGCACGGCGCGAGGCACTGGCGCAGCGCTCGCGCGGACTACGAAGCGTGGCAAGCGCCGCGCGCTGTACCGGGGGACGTCGACATGTGGCAAGTCGTGCAATGGCTGGATGCCCACTTGCCCGAGGATGCGATCGTCACCAACGGCGCCGGCAACTATTCGACGTGGATGCACCGCCTCTTCCGCTACCGCGGATTCCGCACCCAGCTCGCGCCCTACTCCGGCGCCATGGGCTACGGCGTGCCGGCGGCCATCGCCGCCAAGGCCGCCTGCCCCGGGCGCGTGGTTGTCTCCTGGAACGGCGACGGCTGCTTCCTCATGAACGGGCAGGAACTGGCCACGGCCGTCCAATACAACCTGGCGGTGATCTTCGTGGTCATCGACAACGGCATGTACGGGACCATCCGAATGCACCAGGAGAAGACCTATCCCGGACGGGTGTCGGGTACGGACCTGCGCAATCCGGATTTCGCGGCGTTGGCGCGGGCCTATGGCGCTGCCGGCGAAACCGTCGTGCGCACCGAGGAATTCGCGCCGGCGTTCCAGCGTGCGCTGGCCGCGGCCGGACCTGCGCTGATTCACGTCAAGATCGATCCGCAGGCGCTGACGATGAGCACGTCGCTCGACGGCTTGCGTGCACAGGGACTGGCTGCGCGAGCGCAAGGCTGAATTCGCGCCCCGCTGGGTGCGCAGCATCCAGGCGTCGCGGCGCCGAATGAACCGCAGCGTGGCGGGCGCGGCCTTAGGGCGCTGGCTTGTCGGAACGCAGCGCGCGGCCGAGCATGATTCGCCAGATGCCCCCGGAAATGAGGCAGAAGCCCACCAGGATGCCGACAAAATCGATCGAATTCTGCGGCCAGCCCGCGGCAATCATGATGGCGATCGCGATCGACAGCGACGCCGTCGAACAGCACCCATCCCCATCCCGGCCTGGGACGCAGCCTGAACGCGAGCAATACGCTGCTGACCCCGCTTGCCGCCAGGAACCACGCGATCAGCAGCGCGAGCGTGGCGATGGAGGCGATTGGAAATGCCAGCATGTAGGCACCGAGCGCCAGCAGCGACAGCCCGGAAATGACCTTCCAGGCCAAGCCGTCGTGTGCGCGCTGCTGGTATGCGTAGACGAGTTCCACGACCCCCGCAAACACGAACAGCCACGCCAGCAACAGCGCGGTCGCGACAGCGGCCATGGCCGGTTCGACGATGGCGACGATTCCCGCCACGATCAGCAACACGCCCCACACGATCACCCATCCGCCCGCCTTGCGCAGGTCTGTCTCCGCTGCATCCGCCATGATTGCGTCCTCCACGCGTTGTCGACCTCTGTCCGGCTTCCTGAACCGCGAACCGGACCCCGTACACGATGCCCTCCGGCGCCTCGGCTAATTCCGTGGCGGGCCGTCGGGCAGCCGGTAATCCTTGAACGTCTCGCGCAGCTTGGTCTTCAGCAGCTTGCCGGTCGCCGTATGCGGCAATTCCGCGACGAAAGCCACGTCGTCAGGCAGCCACCACCGCGCGACCTTGTCCTGCATGAATCGCAACACGTCTTCGCGCGTCGCATTCATGCCCGGCTTCCTCACGATCACCAGCAACGGCCGTTCCTGCCACTTGGGATGGATGACGCCGATCACGGCCGCTTCGGCGACCCCGGGGTGTCCCATCGCCGCGTTTTCAAGGTCGATCGACGAGATCCATTCGCCGCCGGACTTGATGACGTCCTTCGAGCGGTCCGTGATCTGCATGTACCCGTCGGCGTCGATGGTGGCGACGTCGCCGGTGTCGAAATATCCGTCTGCGTCGAGAATTTCCCCGCCGTCGCCCTTGTAGTAGCCGCTGCAGATCCAGGGGCCGCGGACCATCAGGTGGCCGAAGGCCTTGCCGTCGTGCGGCAGCGCATGTCCGTCATCGTCGACGATCTTCATGTCGACGCCGAAGATGGGCCGGCCCTGTTTCACCTGCACGTCGAGGCGCTGCTCCAGCGTGCAGCCCTCGTGCTTGCCCAGGAGGCGGCACACCGTTCCCAGAGGGGACATCTCGGTCATGCCCCATGCGTGCACGACAAATGCGCCGAACATTCGTCTCGAATTTCTCGCTCATCGCTCGCGGCGCGGCCGAGCCGCCGATGACGACCTGGCGCAGGACGAGGTCCGCCTTCGGATCGAGCGCGCTCGCCTCGGCGTGCTGCAGCAACATGAGCCAGACGGTAGGCACGCCAAGGGCCATCGTCACCTTCTCGTCGCGCAGCAGTTCATAGACGCTCTTGCCGTCCAGTCCGGGTCCCGGCAGCACCAGCTTGGCGCCGGCCATGGCCCCCGCGTAGGGCATCCCCCAAGCGTTGACGTGGAACATCGGCACCACGAGCAGAAGCGTTGCCGCGGCGGAAATGCCCAGGCAATCGACCGTGCAGGCGGCATAGGAATGCAGGACGGTCGAACGGTGCGAAAACAACACGCCCTTGGGATTCCCCGTGGTGCCCGACGTGTAACACAGCGAGGACGCGGTATTCTCGTCGAACTCCGGCCACGCATATTCGCTGTCGTGGGCGCCGATCAGCTCCTCGTAGCAGAGGAGATTCGGGACGGACAGTGCGGGCATGTGCGCACGGTCGGTCATCGCGACAAAGCCTTTGACCGACTTCATCTGCGGTCCCAGCTTCTCGATCAACGGCGAAAACGTCAGGTCGAAGAACAGGTACTTGTCTTCGGCATGGTTGGCGATGTAGGCAATCTGATCAGGGAACAGGCGTGGATTGATCGTGTGCAGCACCGCGCCCATGCCCGAGACGCTGTAGTAAAGCTCCATGTGCCGGTAGCCGTTCCAGGCCAGCGTGGCAACGCGATCGCCTTGCGCCACGCCCAATGCGGTCAACGCACGGGCCATTTGCTTGGCACGGCGATGAATGTCGCCATACGTGCAGCGGTGAATCGGACCTTCGACGGTCCGTGAGACGATTTCAGCCACCCGAATGAAACGCGCGGGCGTGCTCGATCAGCGACGAGATGAGCAGCGGGCGATTCTGCATCAGGCCGAGCATGGTCAGTCCTTAGGTGGATTTCCGAGTTAACGTCCATTGGGCCGAAGCCGCGTCGTTGCGCGATGCCGCGGCGAGGGGACGGCACGCCAGTGCCGTCCCGCGCGCGACTTACCAGTGGAACGCCACGCCCAGCGCGGGTCCGTTGAAGTTCACCGACTCGATCCTCGAACTCGACTTGAAGTCGTAGTCGAGGTAGCGCCATACCGCGAACAGCTCGCCCCACGTGAACGCATAGCCGAGACCGCCGACCGCTTGCCAAGTGAGGTCGGTCTGGCCGGTACCGATGTCGAAGTAATAGGGCACGAACCATTCGCGGTTGTCGCCGAAATTGAACCGTCCCTTGACGCCGACGATGCCGTCGGTTTTGGTGGCCTTGACCTCGGTTGTTCCCGTGCGCGCCGGAAACGAGTCCGCCCCCAGATCCGCGCTGAACTGCCAGTCGAGCGTCGTCTTGATGTCGATGAGGCGCGCGCCGGCGAGCACGTCCATCGTCACCCCCGGGTCCTTCACCAGGTTATAGGTTCCGGCCAGCGTCCAGACCAGGCCTTTGAGATCGAGTCGTCGCATCCGCGGTGATTCCGACGGGAAGGGGATGGCCATCGACGATCAGGTCCCGCGTCTGCGACTTCGACGCGCCGACGTCCAGGTAAACCACGTCGGTGAATATGCCCCAGCGTCCCTTCCGTGCTTCGAACGTGCCCATGAACGTGAACTTCAGCGAGTCGATAATCTGGCTCGCATCGACGCTGATGCTGCTGCCGGTGCCTGCCGGGAACGTGGTCTTGCCGCCGATATCCGGCAGCCAGACGTAGAGCAAGGCGCTGTATTGCCATGGGTCGGACACCATTTGCGTTTGCGCGGCAGCGGGCGCGCTGAGCGCCAATGCGCCAATGCGCGCCTGCAATCCGAAGTGACGATTTTTTCAATTCGCTCTCCAATGCGTTGACTTCAACTTGGCATTTTCCCTCATTTTCCGGCATTCGCGTGCGACCACCCGCATCGCGTTGCACCGTGAGCCGGCGCACGCGGACCGACGCGCCGGTTTGCTATGATATACAAGGGCATTTCAGTGGCGCGAGTCCGTGAATTCGCCGGTCCAGGCAACGCAGCAAGGAGGAATCACCGGATGAAATGCAAGGCGTTGGGCACGGCGATGTTCGCCGCAACCGTGGGTGTCTCCGGCCCGGCCTTCGGCGAGATGAGCGCCGAGGAGCTCGCCAAGCTGGCCCAGAATCCGGTCGGGAACCTGATCAGTGTCCCGTTCCAGAACAACACCAACCTCAATTTCGGTCCGGAAAAGGGAACGCAGAACATACTGAACATCCAGCCGGTCATTCCGATTTCCGTCAGCCCCGATTGGAACGTCATCACGCGGACGATCGTCCCGGTGATCTGGATGCCGGCGCTCGGGACCGACACGCCGCGCCACCAGCGGCATCGGCGACATCCAGATGACCGCGTTCCTGTCGCCGGCCAATCCGGGCGAATGGATCTGGGGCGCCGGGCCGATCGTCCAGTTTCCGACCAACAGCCGCGACGAGTTGGGCAACAAGAACTGGGGACTGGGGCCTTCCGGTGTCGTGCTGCGCATCGAAAAAGGCAGCCCGTGGGTCTACGGCGTGCTGTTCAACAATGTCTGGTCACTGAGCAGCGACAAGCAAGGCGGCTCGTACAGCAACGGCCTGGTCCAGCCGTTCGTCAATTACAATTTCGAAGGCGGCCTGTATTTGACGAGCGCGCCCATTCTCACCGTGGACTGGAAGGCCGAGAACAGCCAGCAGTGGACGGTGCCGGTGGGCGGCGGCGTCGGCAAGATATTTCACATCGGCAAGTTGCCGGTGAACACGCAGATTTCGGCGTACTACAACGTCGTCAGGCCCGACGACGGCGCCAACTGGCAGATTCGCGCCCAGGTACAACTCATGTTTCCGAAATAGCACGTCGCGGCGTACTCCGCCGGCGTTCGACCAACCGAATGGACAACTTTACCATGCGCACACGTCTTCCCTACCATGCCCTGCTGGCATTCGCGACGAGCGTCGCGCTGTCGCTGGGACTGACTCCCGTCGCCTTCGCGCAGGCAGCGGCGCCTGCCGCGCCGGCCTCGAAATTGCCGGCCGATCCCTGGCCGCGCGACGTCAGCCTGTCCAACGCCGCCGTGCTGGTGTATCAGCCGCAGGTCAGCAAATGGACCGACAACCAGATCGAATTCCGCAGCGCGGTGGCGATCAAGCCTGCCGGCGCCAAGGACGAGACGTTCGGCGTGGTCTTCGCGACCGCGCGCACGCAAGTGGACAAGGTCATGCGCACCGTCGTCTTCGAGAACCTGAAGATAACGAAAAGCGACTTTCCTACGTTGCCCAACCGCGGCGCTGCCTACGCCGCGGAGTTGCAGACCCGGTTTGCCGCCAGCGTGAAGACGATTTCGCTGGACCGGCTGCAATCCTCGCTCGCGCTGGCGGGAGTCAAGCCGCCCACGGTCGAAGTCAACAATGCGCCGCCGCAGGTGCTCGTCAGCTACTCGCCCGCCATCCTGGTGCCGATCGACGGCGCGCCGGTGTTGAAGCCGGTGCCGAATCACTCGCAGGCGCAACGCGTGATCAATACGCGCGCGCTGATCCTGAAGGGCGGCTTCGGCGACAACTATTACATGCACGTCTTCGACGGCTGGCTGCAGGCAAGCACGATCAACGGTCCATGGACGCAGGCGTCGATGGGGCCATTCATCAGGAAGGCGGCCGACGACATCGCCCAGACGCTGTCCAAGGCAGGGACCGTCGACCTGCTCGACGGCGGCCCCAAGGCCAACCCGAAGCCCTCGCTGGCCAACGGCGTGCCCACCATCTACACGCCGCAGGTCGCGAGCGAATTGATCGTGTTCAAGGGCCAGCCCGATTTCGTTCCCATCGTCGGCACCGAGCTCCTGTGGGCGTCCAATACGACGAGCGACGTGCTGATCGACACGACCAACAACAATTACTACGTGCTGCTGTCGGGACGCTGGTTCAGTAGCACCGCCATGACCGGCCCATGGACCTTCGTCCCCAGCAACGCGTTGCCGCCGGGATTCGCGAAGATTCCGCCGTCATCGCTTGCCGGTGCAGTGCTGCCGACCGTGGCCGGCACGCCCGAGGCGCAGGTCGCGGTCATCGAGAATTCGATTCCGCAGACGGCCACCGTGCCGCTGAAGAACGGCCCGAAGTTCACGCCGAACCTGGACGGCCCGCCGCAGTATTCGCCGATCCAGGGCACGCCGCTCTCGTACATCAACAATTCATCGGTGCCGATCATCCAGGTCTCGCCCAATGCGTATTACGCGGTGACGGCCGGCGTCTGGTTCACCGCAGCGCAGTTGACGGGACCGTGGTCGGTCGCGACGTCGGTGCCGACGGTGATCTATTCGATTCCGCCGTCGTCGCCGATCTACTACGTGACCTACGTGCGCATCTACGAGGCGACGCCCGACGGTCGTCTACGTCGGCTATACGCCGGGTTATCTGGGCACCGTCGTCGCGCCGTACGGCACCGTCGTGTACGGGACCGGCTACATTTATTCGCCGTGGGTGGGCAGCGTCTGGTACGCGCCTCCCTACACGTATGGCGTGGCCGCGGCGCCGATCTACAACCCCTACGTCGGTTTCACCTACGGGTTCGCGCTGGGGCTGGCCACGGCCGCGTGGATGGAGCCGTACTGGGGCGGCGCGTACTACCATCCGGGCTATTGGGGATATCCGTGCTGCGCGTCGGCCAGCGCGAATGTCTACGGCCACTGGGGCGCCACCACGTATTCCGGCACCCGTTCGTGGTATGCCGGCGGCGGTGTGGCCGGCACCACCGCCAGCGGCAACTACTACAACAGCCGCACCGGCACATCCGGAAGCTACAACGCCGGCAAGCAGTACAACGCCTGGACGGGCAACTACACGCGCGGATACGACCGCACCGCCAATACCGCGGCCGGCGGTTCGGGCGAGGCCGCGCGCGGCGTGAACACCAACGAATATACGGGCCAACGCACGACGGCCAACGCGGTGTCGGCAACCGGCGCCGGTGGCAGCACCTACAATCGCGCGGGAACGACGACGGCGGGACCGGAAGGCGACGCGCACATCGGCGGCGGATCCACGACCAACGCGGCGACCGGCAAGACCAACACGTGGGGCACAGCCAGCGTCAACGGCAACCATTACGCCGACGTGAACGGCAACGTCTACAAGAACACCGGCGATGGCTGGCAGCAGCACTCGTCCAGCGGCTGGAGCAGCGCGTCGGGGGATACATCGTGGGCCAACCGTGAATCGCAGGCGCGCAGCACCGGCGATGACCGCTGGGGTGGATTCTCCGGCGGCGGCGATCGCTCCTTTGGCGGCGGCGGCTGGGGTGGCGGCGACCGCTCCTTCGGCGGCGGTGGCTTCGGTGGAGGCGGCTTTGGTGGCGACCGCTTCGGCGGCGGCGGATTTGGCGGCGGTGGATTCCGCGGCGGCGGGCGCCGCTAGCGAACGACTGCACGCAACATGGCGCGCCCGGGCCTAGCGCCTGGGCGCGCTCTCGATCTGCCTGGCCATCTGCGCGTACTCGTTGCTCTCGGGATCGAGTTCGCGCAAGCGCCGGACGTAGCCCAACGCCACGTCGCGCCTGCCGGCCTGCGCATTGAAGTACGCCAGTCCCGACAGGATGTCGCGGTCGTAGGGCTGTCGCGCCAGCGCCGTGTTGAGAACCTTGATCGCTTCCGCGGTCTGTCCGCCCGAGTTCAACGCCACGCCGTAGACATAGGCAAAGCGCCCGCTCGCGGGCGCCAGGACCGTCGCCGTCCGGAATTCCTTCAGCGCTTCCGCGCTCTTTTTCTGGCGGGTCAGCACGAGTCCCAGCGTGTGGTGGAGCGCCGCATCCTTGGGCGCGCGGGCAAGGCCTTCGCGAAGTAATTTTTCCGCCTCGCCGTCCGCTCCACCGGCGCGATACAGATCCGCGAGGTTGACGTACGCGGCGACGAACGTCGGATCGATCTCGATGGCCTTGCGGTATTCGGCAACCGCTGCGCCAACGTCGCGCCGCTGCGCGTAGATGTTGCCGAGATTCATCCTGCCTTCGGGACGGTCCGCGTTGTAGGTCTGGACCGCGATGTATTCGGCGAGCGCCTTGTCGAATGCCGGACGCGCGCTTGGCGGCAGTCCCTGCTCGGGAGCGCCGGCAAGGGCGCGCGCGGCCTCGATCCTGACCGCGAGAACCGGATCGTCGAGCATGCGCGCAAGATACCGTTGCCGCGTCGCCGGTTCGGTGCCGGCCAGCGCCTCGACGGCGGCGAGGCGGACGACGGCGTCGCTGTCGTTCAATGCGCGCGACACCGCGTCGGCGGTTGCCGGCGTAAGCAGGCGGCCCAGGCGATCGATGGCGCTTGCGCGGCGCAATGGCCGGCTGCCCTTTGTCGTCGATGATCGTCAGCAGTGCGCCGCGCGCGCCAGGACCGGCGGTCGAACCCGCATGCAGTCCTTCCGCGAAATGCTGGAAGCTCTCCGGCGGCTTGCCGGTCCACGTCCGTATCGCGTCGGCCGCCCACTGCGCCGACTTCTTCGCGTGGCACTTGTTGCATGCGTTCGGCGTGCCAAGCCTGGCCGACTCATCCGGCCGCGGGATGCGCAGCGAGTGGTCGTGCCTGGGATCGACGACCATGTAGGTGGTTGTCGGCATGTGGCAGGACGCGCACGCAGCGCCTGCCGTGCCTTGCGCATGATGCGTATGCTTTGGCGAGTCGTATTTCGCCGGCTGGTGGCATTGCGCACAAACCAGATTGCCGGGCTCGCGCAGCTTGAGCGAATGCGGCTCGTGGCAGTCCGAACACGTGACGCCTTTCGCATACATCTTGCTCTGCACGAACGAACCCCAGTTGTAGACCTCGTCGCGCATCTGCCCGTCGTTCCAGTACAGCCCGTCATCCAGTCGCGCGAGTCGGTGCGTGTCGAGCGGCGGCTTGCCATGGACGTAGTTGTCCGAGAGGCGGCTCGCTCGGCCATGACACCGGGCGCACATTTCGATCTCGCGCGCGCCCTGCCTTGGCGCGCTGCGCTGTGGCGTTGCCGGACTCCGCCACCGGCGTCCAGGTCACGCCGCGCCGCTCGTCCAGTGCGATGGCGAGTCCCTTGTCGGCATCGAACGCACGCCAGTCCGTACCCTTCTTCGCCCAGGTCACATGGTTGGAGCCCGGCCCGTGGCACGCCTCGCACGACACGTTGAGTTCCGACCACGTGGTCTTGTAGGTTCCGGTCGCGGCGTCGAAATTCTTGCGGAGGTTGGTCGAATGACATTCGGCGCAGGTGAAGTTCCAGTTCTGGCCGCCCGACGTCCAATGCAGCCAGTCGCCGGCCCGGATGTTCTGTCCCGGGTAAAGGTGAAACCAGCGCTGGCCGCCCTGCTCTTTCGGGCGCGAATCCCAGGCAATGGACAGCGCCTGCATGCGCCCGCCGGGCAGTTCGACCAGGTATTGCTGCAAGCGGGCGCACGCCGAATGCGTACTTGATCTCGTAGTCGTGGAGCTTGCCATCCGGCCCGTCGGTATTGACGAAGTACCTGCCGTCGCGACGCGAGAATGTCGATGTCGTTCCGGCATACCTGAACTTGCCGTTGGCGAAGTCGCCGAGCACGGCCTTGTCGTCGGCGACCTGCATCGCCAGGTCATGGTCCGACCCAGTCCATGCCGCCAGTTCCTTGGCGTGGCATTCGGCGCACGCACTTCGTCCCACATACCGCGCGCCGGAATCCGGCGTCGCCGTCACGGCGCCGCTGCCGCCTCCGAATAGCCGTGGCCGCAGGCCGTCCGACATCAGGACGAACCCGATGGCGGCGGCGACGAACCAGGAGCGCCGCCAGCGCATACCAACGCGCGCCGCGACGGCGATCCGGCGTCAGGGCATCGATGGCTGCGGGTGCCGCCTCCGCTGCAATCGGTGCTGCGGCGGGCGGCGGGACTTTGGGCTTGGGCTTCTTTCGGGACATCGAACGTTTGGGTCAGGGTGGGGCATGCCCATAGACCGGGCACAGGTGAATTGAGTCCGCCGGCCGAAATGCAAGAACGGCCTCAGAAATGGAATTCTGAGGCCGTGCGTTTGCTCGCGAGTCGGGCGCGATATTCCCGCGCCTCGACCCGGCGACGCGAGCGGTGTCTAGCCGCCCGCTGCCGCAAGATTACTGCTTGATCGTCAGCTTGACGCCTTGCGCCGCCAGCGTCAGGCGGGCGCCCTGCTGGGTGCCGTGCAGACGAAGTACGACGCCGTTCTGGTTCTTCAGGATCTGGTCGGTCGGGCCGCCGGCGATGGCAATGCCCGCCTCACCCGCGACGTAGTTGCCGCTGAAATCGGCAACATTCTTCAGGTTGAAGACTTCACCGGTCGTCGTGACGCTCGAGACGCCCAGGTCGGCGACGCTCAGGCCTTCAACCGAGAACGGGTATGTCTTGCCACCCATCGTCAGCGCGCCGTCGCCCCAGCTCACGCCAATACCCAGCGCGACCGCCTTGCTGGTCAGCTTCACGGTGCCGGACGGCGGCGGCTCGGCTGCCATCGCGAGCGAGAACACGGCGATACAACCCAGCGCCAACAGCCATTTCGAAGTCAATTTCTTCAGCATTTCGTTACTCCTGTTTGAAAATTCTGGAAGACCGCGGAAAGCTAACGGCCCCGTATGATAGACCCGTTTGCTGTACCGCACAATAATGCGCAACCGGTGCGCCTACGGCGAGTCTGCGGTGGTCAACCCCGCAAGCGTGCCGGCCGGCCCAAGCGCATAGACGCTGTAGGTCTGTGCAGCGTTGAATCCGACCCCTGCCATGGTCAAGACAATGGCGCCCGTCGCTGGGTTCCTGAAGGTCACCGTGTACGTGTTGAAGACGATCTGGAAGTACTGCGAGGCCTGGTTTGTGGGGATCGACGTCGCCAATCCGCACGTCGTTGAGGTAGGCGTCCAGCGGGCCTGAATCAGGCGACGCATTGATAAAGCGCACGGCCGCGGCACTGGGACCGGGCGGCAAGTTGTCGTCCTTCAGCGCAATGGCAGTCGTCGCGCCGGCAAAGCCTGTCACGTAGAAGGTCTGGTCCGTCGCCCCCAGGAAGGTGTTGGCCAGCGACGCAATCGGCGCGCCGGGGGCCGACGTGGCCTCGAACGTCACGGTTCCCGCACCCGCCTGGATGATGTTGTAGGCCGACGCCGTCGCATAGGCGAGGTTGGACACCACGGCATTGCCGTTCAGCAGTTGATTGACGTTTCCGGACTGGAATGCTCCGTTCACGACCTTGATGCGTGCCAGCTTGTTGTTGGCGATCACCTGCTGTCCGGCACCGTCGCTGTCATTGAGCAGGACATTGGGCAACGTCTCGCTGCCTCGCGAGTACATGATGAGGTCCGTCGCCGTCTCGTCGGCGAACGTGAGCGGGCCGGAGTCGTAGACGATGGACTTGGTCCCCGCGACGGTCAGGATCAACTGGTAGGTCCCGGACGAGAAGCTTCCGAAGATGTTGCTCCCCGTAAACGGGATGAACGTAAAGGTCGGCGTGATCCCGTCGATGATCGTGCCCGGCGCAACCAAGTAAAGGTCGACAGAGATGGTGCCCACCGCCAGCCATTGCCGATCGGTGCTGCATTGAAGACGCTGAGCGCGAACTTCCCGCCTTGCGGCGGTTGCGTGGTATCGGCCATCACGCCGAGGGCCGGCACCGTCGCCGTGCCATAGACGACAATGCGTGTAGTTCTGGTCGCCGGCCGGGTTATACGTCTGATCGACGATGACCACGTCCGATCCGGCGAAAGTGACCTGGAACTTGGTCGTGACGTTCTCGATTTCGACGTAGTCCGTCATGGCCTCGAAATTCAACCCGGACCAGATCGTCACGCCATTGGCGATGACGTTGATCGGCGTCGTCGTCCCGAGGACGTTGACCACCCGGAAGTGCGCCGGCGTCGGCGGAAAATAGTTGATGCTGTTGATCTTGCAGCCGGCGAGAACGAGCGGCAGCGCGAGAAAGACGACGAGTGACTTGAGGAATTTGGGCATCGGGCGGGTCCTGACGACAGCCTTGCATTATGCCATGACGCTTCGGCGCGAATTTTCACCCGCGACCGCCGCAAGCGCGTCCCGGGGCCGCCGGGACGCGCTCGGTACCGGGTCGGCCCCCGCGCGGGCGGATGCCCGGGCTTAACAGATAGTTACAAGCGCCCTGGAACGAATCATCGATAATCCGGGACAATCACCAATGTGTTCCCTGCGAAAGACGCGATGACATCCGGCCCCTCCTCCGCGCCCGATCCGAACGTTCCGTCCGATCCCGCCCAGGCCAACGCGCCGGTTCGGCGCCGCAGGACCTGGGCATTGGCCGTGATCGTCCTGGCGGCCGTCGTCGGCGCCGGAGCGTACTTCTGGTGGAGGTCCGCAGCACCCGCGCCGGCCGCAACGCCCGGCGGACGCCCCGATCCATCGGCACGAGCGTTGCCGGTGGTCGCAGCCGCCTCCCGCAAAGGCAGCATCGACGTCTACCTCAACGCGCTGGGGACGGTGACGCCACGCAACATCGTCACGGTAAAACCGCGTGTCGACGGGCAACTGATGAAGGTCGCGTTTCGCGAAGGCCAGGTGGTGAAGGCTGGCGATCTGCTGGCCGAGATCGATCCACGGCCGTTCAACGTGCAGCTGACACAAGCCGTAGGGCAAATGGCGAAAGACCAGGCGCTGCTCAAGAACGCGCAACTCGACCTCGAGCGCTATCAAACGCTGCTCGCGCAAGATTCGATCTCGAAGCAGCAGGTAGACACGCAGGCCGCGCTGGTCCGCCAATACGAGGGCGTCGTGCAGTCGGACCAAGGGGCGATCGACAACGCCAAGCTGCAACTCGCCTATGCGCGGATCACCGCGCCGATCGGCGGCCGCGTCGGCCTGCGCCAGATCGATCCGGGCAACATCGTTCACGCGTCCGATGCGAATGGCCTGGTCGTCATCGCGGAACTGCAACCGATCGGCGTGGTCTTTCCGGTTCCGGAGGACAACGTGCCCCGCGTGCTCAAGCGGCTGCGTGACGGTGAGGCGATCCCGGTCGAAGCCTGGGATCGCGACGGGAAGGTCAAGCTCGCCACCGGCAAGCTGCTGACGGTGGACAACCAGATCGACCCCGCCACCGGGACCGTCAAGCTCAAGGCCGAATTCGCCAATGACAACGCCGCGCTGTTCCCGAACCAGTTCGTCAACGTGCGCATGCTGCTCAATACACTGGCCGACGCGACGCTCATTCCATCGGCCGCAATACAGCGCGGCGCGCCCGGCACGTTCGTCTACGTCGTCAAGGACGGCAAGAGCGTCGCCGTGACTCCGGTCAAGCTGGGACCGGTGCAGGGCGAAACAACCGCTGTCACCAGCGGGCTTGCGCCCGGCGACCTGGTCGTCGTCGACGGCGCCGACAAGCTGCGCGAAGGCGCGAAGGTGGAATTGATCACACGCGACGCGCAAACCACGCCGGCACCCCCCGCCGGAACGCGCCGTGGCAACCGCGGAGACGGGCAAGGCGGCGGCCGTCCGGGTCCACCCGGTGGCGCGCCTGGCGCGCCAGGAACGCCGGCTGCGCCGGCGCCGGCACCCGGCGGCTGATCACCTTCCGCGATCCCGATCGCGTGACCTCGCCGTGAACCCGTCCCGCCTGTTCATCCTTCGCCCGGTGGCTACCACGCTGCTGATGGTCGCGATTCTGCTGGCCGGTGCCGTTGCGTTCCGCGTATTGCCGCTGTCGGCGC
Organism: uncultured beta proteobacterium; assembly: GCA_963782625.1. Lineage (GTDB taxonomy): Bacteria > Pseudomonadota > Gammaproteobacteria > Burkholderiales > Casimicrobiaceae > VBCG01. The sequence goes on from CAWAKN010000014.1 coordinate 78,400, forward strand.
TGCCCGAGGTCGACTATCCGACGATCCAGGTCGTGACGCTGTATCCCGGTGCAAGTCCCGACGTGATGACGTCGTCGGTCACCGCGCCACTCGAGCGCCAGTTCGGGCAGATGCCCGGGTTGAAGCAGATGTCGTCGACGAGTTCCGGCGGCGCGTCGGTGATCACGCTGCAATTCAGCCTCGAGCTGTCGCTGGACGTGGCCGAACAGGAGGTACAGGCCGCGATCAACGCCTCGGGCAGCTTCCTGCCGTCCGACCTGCCCAATCCGCCGATCTACAACAAGGTCAATCCGGCGGATACGCCGATCATCACGCTCGCGTTGACGTCGCAGACGCTGCCGCTGCCCAGGCTCGAGGACCTGGCGGATACGCGCATCGCGCAGAAGATCTCGCAATTGCCCGGCGTCGGACTGGTGAGCATCAGCGGCGGCCAGCGCCCTGCCGTGCGCATCCAGGTCAATCCCGTCGGCACTGGCGGCCTACGGATTGTCGCTGGAGGACGTGCGAACGTCGATCGCCGCCGCCAACACCAACCAGGCCAAGGGCAGTTTCGATGGCCCGACGCGCGCATCCACGATCGACGCCAACGACCAGCTGAAGTCCGCGGACGAATACCGCCAGCTGATCATCGCCTACCGTAACGGCGCGCCGGTGCGCGTGCAGGACGTGGCCATTGCGGTGGACGCTGCCGAAAATTCGCGACTGGCCGCTTGGGCCAACACGACGCCGGCGGTCATTCTCAATATCCAGCGCCAGCCCGGCACCAACGTCATCGCCGTCGTCGACCGGGTCAAGAATCTGCTGCCCCAGCTGCAGGCGTCGCTGCCCGCCGCCGTCGAAGTCACGCTGCTCACCGACCGCACGGTGACCATCCGGGCGTCGGTGCGCGATGTGGAGTTCGAGCTCCTGCTGGCCGTGGCGCTCGTGGTCATGGTCATCTACCTCTTCCTGCGCAATGTTCCTGCGACGCTGATCCCGAGCGTCGCGGTGCCGTTGTCCCTGGTCGGCACGTTCGGCGTGATGTACCTGGTCGGCTTCTCGATCAACAACCTGACGCTGATGGCGCTCACGATCGCCACCGGCTTCGTCGTCGACGACGCCATCGTCGTCATCGAGAACATCGCGCGCTACATCGAGAAGGGCGAGTCCCCGCTGGACGCGGCGCTCAAGGGTACGCAACAGATCGCGTTCACGATCATCTCGCTGACGTTCTCGCTCATCGCCGTGCTGATTCCGCTGCTGTTCATGGGCGACGTGGTCGGGCGGCTGTTCCGCGAATTCGCGATCACGCTGGCCGTGTCGATCCTCATCTCCGCCGTGGTGTCGCTGACGCTGACGCCGATGATGTGCGCGAAGCTATTGCGCCACACGCCGCCGGAAAAGCAGGGCCGCTTCTACCGTTGGAGCGGCGATCTCTTCGAGCGGGTGATCGCGCGCTACGGGAAGATGCTGAACTGGGTGCTGGACCGGCAGCGCGCCACGCTGATCGTCGCGGCGCTGACCCTCGTGCTGACCGTCATCCTTTACGTCGTGATTCCCAAGGGTTTCTTCCCGGTGCAGGACACGGGCGCCATCCAGGGGATTTCGGAGGCGCCGCAGACGATCTCCTTCGCGTCGATGGCGGAGCGGCAACAGGCGCTGGCGGCCATCGTCCTCGAGGATCCGGCCGTCGCGAGCCTGACCTCGTTCATCGGCGTCGACGGAACGAACGCGACGCTCAACAGCGGACGCATGCTCATCAACCTGAAGCCGCGCAGCGACCGTGGCGCCAGCGCGAGCGAGATCATCCGGCGCCTGCAACCGAAGCTCGCGCAGGTCGAAGGCATCTCGCTGTACATGCAGCCCGTGCAGGACCTGACGATCGAGGACCGCGTAAGCCGCACGCAATACCAGTTCAGCGTCGAGGCCGTAGACGCGGCGGAGCTGGCCCAGTGGGTGCCCCAATTCACGGATCGGCTGAGGAAAGTGCCGCAACTCGAGGACGTCGCCAGCGACTACCAGGATGGCGGCCTGCAGGCGTACGTCGAGTTCGACCGGGCTACCGCCAGCCGGCTGGGCATCACGCCCGCGGCGATCGACAACGCGCTGTACAACGCCTTCGGCCAGCGGCTGGTGTCGACGATCTTCACGCAATCCAACCAGTATCGCGTGGTGCTTGAGGTGCAGCCGGAGTTCCAGCGCGGGCTGGCTGCGCTCGACAGCATCTACGTGCCGTCGACGGTGCCCGGGCAACCCACGCAGCAGGTCAGGTTGTCGACGATCGCCAAAGTCAGCGAACGGCTCACGCCGCTGTCGATCAATCACATCGGCCAGTTTCCGGCATCGACGATCTCGTTCAATCTCGCGCCGGGCGCGTCCCTTGGCGATGCGGTGAAGGCAATCGAGGCGGTGCGGCACGACTTGGCGCTCCCCGACAGCGTACAGATCAACTTCCAGGGCGCGGCACTGGCGTTCAGCGCGTCGCTCAACAACGAACTGTGGCTGATCCTGGCCGCCATCGTGACGATGTACATCGTGCTGGGTGTCCTGTACGAGAGCTTCATCCACCCGATCACGATCCTGTCCACGCTGCCTTCCGCCGGCGTCGGCGCGCTGCTTGCCCTGATGCTGTCGGGCAACGACCTGTCCGTCATTGCGATCATCGGCATCATCCTGCTGATCGGCATCGTCAAGAAGAACGCGATCATGATGATCGATTTCGCGCTCGATGCGGAGCGCAACGAGGGCATGGCGCCGCGCGACGCGATCTTCCAGGCGTGCCTGCTGCGCTTCCGCCCGATCATGATGACGACGATGGCCGCGATCCTCGGCGCGTTGCCGCTGATGATCGGCTGGGGCGAAGGTTCGGAGTTGCGGCATCCGCTGGGCATCACGATGGTCGGCGGCCTCATTTTTTCCCAGGCGCTCACGCTTTTCACGACGCCGGTGATCTACCTGGGCTTCGACGCCCTCGCCCGCCGCGTCGAGGCGGGACGCGGCCGCCGCGGGGCCGCGGCGCGCGATGCGCGCGCGCCGGGGGAATGACGCCGTGATGAACCTGTCCGCGCCCTTCATCGATCGCCCGGTCGCGACGACGCTGCTGACCTTCGGCATCGCGCTGGCCGGCGCGATCGCATTCCGGCTGCTGCCGGTGTCGCCGTTGCCGCAGGTCGACTATCCGACGATCTCGGTGCAGGCGTCGCTGCCGGGCGCGAGCCCGGAGACCATGGCGGCCACGGTCGCCACGCCGCTCGAGCGCTCGCTCGGCCGGATCGCCGACATCACGGAGATGACGTCGTCGAGTTCGCTCGGTTCGACGCGCATTACGCTGCAGTTCGACCTGAACCGCGACATCGACGGTGCTGCTCGCGACGTGCAGGCGGCGATCAACGCGGCCCGCAACCTGCTGCCTTCGGGGCTGCCCAGCAATCCCACGTACCGCAAGGTCAATCCGGCCGATGCGCCGATCATGATCCTGGCCCTCACGTCGGCCACGATGACCCAGGGCCAGATGTACGACGCCGCATCGACGATCCTCGCGCAGAAACTGTCGCAGGTATCCGGCGTGGGCCAGGTGACCGTCGGCGGCAGTTCGCTGCCGGCCGTCCGCGTCGAACTGAACCCGACCGCGCTGAACAAGTACGGCGTGGGCCTGGAACAGGTGCGCGCGACGCTGGCGGCCGCGAACGCGAACCGGCCCAAGGGCGCGGTCGAGGATGGCGACCGGCACTGGCAGATCTACGCCAACGACCAGGCAAAGACGGCGGCGGAGTATCTGCCGCTGATCGTCTCATACCGGAACGGCGCGGCGATCCAGCTCTCCGACGTCGCGCAGGTCGTCGACTCGGTGCAGGACCTGCGCAACGCCGGCATGGCCAACGGCAAGCCTTCGGTGCTCGTCATCATCAACCGCCAGCCCAACGCCAACATCATCGAAACGGTCGACCGCGTCACGGCCCTGCTCCCCTCCTTGCGCGCATCGATTCCGAACACGATCGACCTGACCCTCGCGATGGAGCGGACGACGACGATTCGCGCCAGCCTGCGCGACACGCTGCGGTCGCTGGCCATCGCCGTCGTGCTGGTGATCCTCGTCGTGTTCCTGTTCCTGCGCGACGGCCGGTCGACGCTGATTCCAAGTGTCGCGGTGCCGGTGTCGCTCATCGGCACATTCGGCTTCATGTACCTGTTCGGCTTCTCGGTCAACAATTTCACGCTGATGGCGCTCACCATCGCCACCGGCTTCGTCGTCGACGACGCCATCGTCGTGCTCGAGAACACGTCACGCCACATCGAGGCCGGCATGAAGCCCTTTGCCGCGGCGCTGCAGGGCGCACGCGAGGTCGGGTTCACCGTGCTGTCGATGAGCCTCTCGCTGATCGCCGTGTTCATTCCCATCCTGCTGATGGGCGGGATCATCGGCCGCCTGTTCCGGGAGTTCGCGATCACGCTTTCTGTCGCCATCCTGGTCTCGCTGGCCGTGTCGCTCACGACCACGCCGATGATGTGCGCGCGGCTGCTGCGGCCGAAATCCGAGCGCAAGACAGGGCGGATCGGTGCATGGAGCGACCGGATGTTTGCCTTCCTGCTCGACGGCTACCGGCGCAGCCTCGCGTGGAACCTGCGGCACGGCGTCCTCATCATGTGCGTGCTGCTGGCCACCGTGGTGCTCAATGTCTACCTCTACGTCACCATTCCCAAAGGCTTCTTCCCGCAGCAGGACACGGGCCGGCTGACCGGCAACATCCAGGCCGACCAGAGCATCTCGTTCCAGGCCATGCGCGTGAAGCTCGCCGACTTCATGGCCATCGTGAAGGACGACCCGGCCGTTCAGAACGTCGTCGGATTCACGGGCGGCGCGCAGCGCAACTCCGGCTTCATGTTCGTCGCGTTGAAGCCACTGTCCGAGCGCAAGGAGACGGTCGACCAGGTGATCGCGCGCTTGCGCGGCAAGCTTTCCAAGGAGCCCGGCGCCAACCTCTTCCTGCAGGCCGTCCAGGACATCCGCATCGGCGGACGGCAGGGCAATGCGCAATACCAGTACACGCTGCAGGGCGACGATCTCGCCGAACTGCGCGCGTGGGAGCCCAAGATTCGCGCGGCGTTGAGCCAGCTGCCCGAGCTGGCCGACGTCAACACCGACGCGCAGGACAAAGGGCTGCAAACGTCGCTGACGATCGACCGCGACGCCGCGGCCCGGTTGGGCGTGACGCCGAGCATGATCGACACGACGCTGAACGACCTCTTCGGCCAGCGGCAGGTGTCGACGATCTACGCGCAACTCAACCAGTATCACGTCGTCATGGAAGCGGCCCCCGAGTATTGGCAGGCGCCCGACACGCTGAACAACGTCTACGTCAGCACGGCGGCCGGCGCGCAGGTCCCCTTGTCCGCCTTTGCCACCTACGGTCCGACGAACACGCGCGCTGGGCGTCAACCATCAGGGTCAGTTCGTCGCGTCCACGATCTCCTTCAACCTGCCGCTCGACGTGTCGCTGTCGCAGGCGACGCGCGCCGTCGATGACGCGATGCTGCGGTTGGGCGTTCCCAATACCGTCCACGGCAATTTCCAGGGAAGCGCGCGCGCCTTCCAGGCGTCGCTGAACAGCCAGCCCTGGCTGATCCTCGCGGCCATCCTGACCGTATACATCGTGCTCGGTGTCCTCTACGAGAGCTACGTGCATCCGATCACGATCCTGTCCACGCTGCCCTCGGCGGGCGTCGGTGCGCTGCTCGCACTGAAGCTCTTCAATACCGAGTTCTCGATCATCGCGTTCATCGGCGTCATCCTGCTGATCGGCATCGTGAAAAAGAACGCCATCATGATGATCGACTTTGCGCTCGATGCGGAGCGCACGCGCGGCCTGGACACGCGCGCTGCGATCCTCGAGGCCTGCATGCTGCGCTTTCGCCCGATCATGATGACGACGATGGCGGCGATGCTGGGCGCGCTGCCGCTGGCGCTCGGCGCCGGCGACGGCTCGGAAATGCGCCGGCCGCTCGGGATCGCCATCGTCGGCGGCCTGCTCGTGAGCCAGGCACTCACGCTGTACACGACGCCCGTGGTCTATCTGTACCTCGACCGTTTGCACCTGTGGGCGCAGCGCAAGCGGGGCCGCCGGATCGGCCTTGCGGCGCCGCCAGCGCTGGCCAGCGATTGAAGGATTTGGCGTGCCCGATCGAATCAACAACACCAGGAAAGCCGGTAATGCGATTCTCCGTCCGCTCCGCCCTGATCACGGCACTTTCGCTCGGTCGCCGGCGGCTGCATGGTCGGGCCCGATTACGAACGGCCCGCCGCGCCCACGCCGGCCGCGTACAAGGAGGCGCCGGGATGGAAGGTCGCGCAACCGGCGGACGACGCTCCGCGCGGCAACTGGTGGGAAGCGTATCGCGATCCGGAACTCGACGCGCTCGTGGCGCAGGTGGACATCTCCAACCAGACGGTCAAGGCCGCCGAAGCCCGCATGCGCGAAGCATTGGCCGCAACGCAAGGCGCCCGCGCGGCGATGTGGCCGGTGGTCAACGCCAACGGCGTGGCCCTGCGCAGCAGCCACGGCACCGGGTCCAGCACCAGTGCCAACACGCAATCCGGCGTGAACAACAGCTACAACGTGGCGCTCGCGGTGAGCTGGGAGGTCGACCTGTGGGGCGGCATCCGGCGCAGCATCGAGGCCAGCGAGACATCGGCGCAGGCCAGCACCGCCGACCTGGCCAACGCACGGCTTTCCGCGCAGGCGCTGCTGGCCCAGGACTACCTGGTGCTGCGCGTCCAGGATGCGCAGATTGCACTGCTCCAGGAGACGGTCACGACTACGAGCGGTCATTGCAGCTCACGCGCAACCAGTATGCGGCGGGGATCGTCGCACGCGGCGACATTTCGCAGGCCGAAGCCCAATTGAAGTCCACGCAAGCGCAGGTCGTCGACGCTAGGCTTGCGCGCGCGCAACTCGAACATGCAATCGCGGTTCTGGTCGGCAAGCCGCCTTCCGAATTGACGATCACCGCGAAGCCGTTGGTCGCGGTCTTCCCGGACATTCCGGTAGCAGTGCCATCGACGCTGCTCGAGCGGCGTCCGGATATTGCCGCCGCGGAACGCCGCACGGCGAGCGCCAATGCGCAGATCGGCGTGGCGCAGGCCGCGTTTTTCCCGGCGCTCACGCTCTCCGCGGGCGGCGGCTTGCAGAATTCACTGATCGGCAGCCTGATCTCGCTGCCGAGCCGCTATTGGTCGCTGGGCGCCGCGTTAGCCCAGCCGATCTTCGATGCCGGCTTGCGCAGCGCGCAGAAGGCGCAGGCGATCGCAACGTACGACGAGACAGTCGCCAACTATCGCGCCACGGTGCTCACCAGCTTCCAGGATGTCGAGGACAACCTGGCCGCGCTCGACCTGCTCGCGCAGGAGGCGGCATTCCAGGACGAGGCGGTCAAGGCCGCGCAGCAATCGGCGGCGATCGCGCTCAACCAGTACAAGGCCGGAACCGCAAGTTATCTCGCGGTCGTCGTCCTGCAGGCGTCAGCGCTGAGCAGCGAACGCACGGCGCTGGCCATCCTTGCCCGCCGCCTGGCCGCCAGCGTCGGCCTGGTCAAGGCGCTGGGTGGAGGGTGGAAAGCCGACGTGTTGGACGTTGCGGCGCACTGACTCTCAGGTGGCGGCAGCGTCCATCGCGACGTAGAACTGGCACCCGGTCTTGGCGCGGATTTCCTCGACCGTAACCCCTGGATGCATTTCCCGCAGTACCAGCCCGGTGGGCTCCACGTCGAACACGCACAGGTCCGTGACGATCATGTTGACCACGGCCTTGCCGGTGATGGGCAGCGTGCACGACTTGAGAATCTTCGGACTGCCGTCCCTCGCCGTATGCTCCATCAGCACGATGACGCGACGCACTCCGGACACCAGGTCCATCGCGCCACCGGGACCTTTGACCATTTTGCCGGGCACCATCCAGTTGGCGATGTCGCCGTTTTCCGAGACTTCCAGCGCGCCGAGGATGGACAGGTCGATGTGACCGCCGCGGATCATCGCGAACGAATCGGCGCTCGAGAAGAAACTCGAGCCCGGGCTCGTCGTGATCGTTTGCTTGCCGGCGTTGATGAGGTCGGCATCGATCTTGTCCTCGGTCGGGAATGGCCCGATGCCGAGCAGCCCATTTTCCGACTGCAGCGTGACCTTGATGTCGGATGGAATGAAGTTGGCGACGAGCGTCGGGATGCCGATGCCGAGGTTGACGTAGTAGCCGTCGCGCAATTCCCGCGCCGCGCGCCTCGCCATCAATTCGCGGATCGGCGAATCCTTCTTCGACGCGGCCGCGCCCGAGACGGTGCGGAATTCGATGCGCTTCTCGTAATCTTTGCCCTGGATGATTCGGTCGACATAGATTCCCGGCGTATGGATCTGGTCCGGGTCGAGTTCGCCCGACTTCCACGAGCTGCTCGACCTCCGCCACCGTGACCTTGCCGCAGGTCGCGATCATCGGATTGAAATTGCGCGACGTCATGCGGTAGACGAGATTGCCCGCCTTGTCGCCCTTCCACGCCTTGACGATGGAGACATCGGCCTGGATGGCCTCCTCCAGCACGTAGGCCTTGCCGTCGAATGTGCGCGTGTCCTTGTTTTCGGCGAGCATCGTGCCGAAGCCGGTGCGCGTATAGAAGCCCGGGATGCCGGCGCCGCCCGCACGCAGCTTCTCCGCCAGCGTTCCTTGCGGCGTCAGCTGCAGCTCCAGTTCGCCGGCCAGGACCTGGCGCTCGAATTCCTTGTTCTCGCCGACATAACTGGCGATGACTTTCTTCACCTGCCGCGTCTTCAGCAGCAGTCCCATCCCGAAATCGTCCACGCCGGCGTTGTTGCCGACGATGGTGAGTCCCTTGGTGCCGCTGTCGACCAGGGCTCCGATCAGGTTTTCCGGAATGCCGCACAGTCCGAATCCGCCGGCGGCAACCGTCATGCCGTCGTGCAGCAGGCCCTGAAGCGCTGCAGTGGCGTTGGCATAGACTTTTTTCATGGCAGAAGCTTCTCCGGAAAATGTGGGGCACGCGTCGAGTTCAGACATTTTACTCGAACCCTGTCGCTTCCTAGTGGCGTGGCCCTTCGTCCGAAGGCGACGCGGCACCAATGCGGGCCTGTCCAACGCCGGAATTGAAGGCCAAAATCCTGCCTGTGCAAAGTTCCGATGATTTTGCGTTCAGGCGCTCGCTTGCAGGCCTTGCCGACTGCCTGGCGTCCGGAATCACGCCGAACGGCAGGGTCCCGTTTGTCGTCGCAATCGATGGGCCGGGCTGTTGCGGCAAGTCGACACTGACGGAACTCCTTCTTGAACGCCTTGATGCCGTGTCGATCGGGACCGATGATTTCCATGAACATGAAGGATTTTGCCGCGAGCCCGATGCGCCGCTGCCCTACAGGCGTTGGACGGACCTTCGAAACGCGGTGGGCAGTCTCTCGCGCGGCGGCGCAACCAGGATTCAGTCAATCGATTGGAGCGACCACAGTCTTGGCACGCCATGGACTATCGAACCCCGCCCGGTGCTCATCGTCGATGGCATCGGGAGCCTGCATGCGGATGTTGCCCGTCACGCCGATCTCAAGGTCTGGGTAGACGGGCACGCAGGCAACCGGATGCGGCGAACAGCGCATCGGGAAGGCCGGGACATGACGGAAGAATGGGCGCCCTATGTGCGCCTCGAGCAGGAATATTTCGCGACCTGGAGGCCGTGGCGGCAGGCGGACGTGTTCGTCCTGGGCGCGGAGCTTGACTGGAAAGGCGTACGGGAGAGCTTTTCGCATCTCATCGACGCGGGCAGGCCCGCGGGCTGACCGCGTTGGCACGTGCCCGCCGTCTCAGGACTCTGCTGCCTGAGCACCCGCCTTGGCCAGCACGGCGCGGCGCACCAGGCCTATGTGTTCGCGCAACGTATACGCCTCGCTGGCGAAGCTCGTCGGGGTCCGGATGCCCTCCACGGCGTGCTCGATGCGATCGAGGTCCTGCAGCCACTTCTCGACGGGGAGCGCGCCCTTACGCGTCGCAACATCGCGTTCGAGCAGCGCAAGTTCTCCATACCAGCGGTACACGCGCGAGCGAACGCGCCAGCGCAGGAATTGCGGAAAGAAGTTGATGGCCGGGATCAGGATCACTATCAGCGGCAGGATCAGGATCACCAGCCGCTCGACAAAAGTCGCCACCCAGAATGGAAGAACGCGATGGATGAAGCTGGGTCCAAAGCGTTTGTGCCGCTCTGCGTCGTCGGAGACCGGCAGGTCGACCGGCGCGATTCCCGGAAACTCCGCGGCGTTCTCGAAGTCGCCCTGCCTGGAATGCATGTCGCTCGCCGCATCCAGCAGCAGGTTGACCAGCGCGGGGTGCAGGCCGGGGCGGGCCACCAGCATGGCCTTGGTCCCGATGAGCACGACGTCCTGTGCCGGAATGTTGAGCGCGAAATCGACCGTTCCGGCCGGCAGGGTCAGCTTGGTGATATAGGGAAAGCGCCGCGTGTACGCGTCCGCACGGGCAAAGCTCATCAGCTTGAGCGCGGGGTCGCGCAATGCCTTGACGATGATCGGGGTCTGCACGCCGCCCACGAGGAGCACGGCATCGAGGTCGCCCGCCTGCAGCGCGGAAAGCGCGGCATCGCCGCCGACGGAGACCAGCGTCGTATTGTCCGGACGCACGGCATTGAATCCGAGCAGCGGCAGGACGAACGCGCGCGTCCCACTGCCTTCGGCGCCCGTGCCGATCCGCCGGCCCTGCAGCTGGTTCAGCATCGTCAAAGTCTGCGGAGCGCGATAGAAGACCCACAGCGGCTCGTAATACAGGCTCGCCAACATCTCCACGCCTTCCGCCTGCGCGGGATCGGCAATGCCGCCCTGCAAAAATGCAACCTGCACGCCCGACTTCGGGTCGAGCAACAGGCGCAGGTTTTCGGCGGCGCCCTCGGTCATGCGTTCCTCGATGACCACGCCGTCGCGCGCCAGCGCTTGCCGGTAACGCTCCGCGTACTGGTGATAAAGGCCGAAGCCCGCGCCCGACGCCAGCACGATGCGACGCGCAGGCGCGGGCTGCAGGAACTGCGCCGACACCCAGAAGGCCACGGCGATCAGTGTCGAGGACCAGCAGGACGCCGCGCAGCTTGTCCCGGCGCGTGAGCGTGGCAAGGTCGTCGGAACTCATGGCAGCGGCGTCGGATCGAACGCGGGGGCTCAAACGAGTTCCTGGGGACAGCGAGCCGAACACGCCCGCGCGATGGAAATCTGCAATGGATTCTACAAGGAATGCCCGGCTAAAACGGCACCGATTCCAGGCGTCCGTTCGCCACCCCAAACGCGCCCGCCGGTCCGGCAGGGATTACTATCCAGGGGCGCGACGGTGCCGGGCCCCGTTTTGAATATACAATCGCGGCCTTCGCGGCTTGATACGCGCGCTCCGGCGCCGTCCCGACACGATCGGGGCGAATCCGGCGGACCGCGGTTCGAGTACATGCCCGACGACGGGAGGATCCCCAATGAAGCCTGCTGGAATTGCTGGACGCTCGTGCCATGTGGCGCTCGCGGCATTGTGTTTCCCCGCCGCGCTGACGCTCTCCGTCGCCCTTTCCGGCTGCAGTGAAGTCTCGAACAACCCTCACCCGCTGGGGTCGGAACGGACCAATACGATCTACGCGCCGTTTCGCGAGCGGTCGCCCAAATACCTCGACCCGACCAGCTCGTACTCCAACGACGAGACGCCGGTTACGTACCAGGTGTACGAGCCGCTGTACGGGTATCACTATCTGAAGCGTCCGTATGAGCTCGTGCGGAAGGACGGCGCAGGAAATCGCCCGTCCCCGTTACCTCGACAAGGACGGCAAGGAGCTTCCCGACGACGCCCCCGGCGAGCTCATCGCCGAGACCGTGCTCGACATCAAGATCAAGCCCGGCATCATGTACGCGCCGCATCCGGCGTTCGCCAAGGACGCGCAAGGCGCCTATGTCTATCACGACATGAAGCGCGAGGACGTCGCCGACAAGTACAAGATCACCGACTTCAAGCAAACCGGAACCCGCGAGCTGACCGCGGACGACTATGTCTACGGCATCCGCCGGCTGGCCACGCCGCGAATCAAGTCGCCGTCGTTCTCGACGATGTCCGATTACGTCGTCGGCCTGAAGGAGTATGGCGACAAGATCGTCGAGGCCGACAAGGCGCTCCGCCGCGATCTGGCGCCGACCGACCGCGACCTGCCAATGCTCGATTTCCGGAAGTATCCGTTTGTCGGCGCCGAAGCCCTCGACAAGCACACGCTGCGCGTTCGCGTGAAGGGCAAGTACCCGCAGTTCAAGTACTGGCTGGCGATGACGTTTTTCTCGCCGGTCCCCTGGGAGGCGGAGAAGTTCTACTCGCAGCCGGGCATGGCCGCGAAGAACCTGACGATGAACTACTGGCCGGTGGGCACGGGCCCGTACATGCTCACCGACTTCGTCGAGAACCGCCGTCACGTGCTGGAGCGCAATCCGAATTTCCACGGAGAAACCTATCCGTGCGAAGGAGAACGCGGCGACAAGGAGAAGGGTTATCTCGCCGATTGCGGCAAGCCGCTGCCCTTCGTCGACAAGGTCGTCTTCGACATGGAAAAGGAAAACGTGCCGCTGCAGGCCAAGTTCCTGCAAGGCTATTACGACACGCCGGCGATCGAGCGCCTGGACTACGGCACCACGTACCTGGTGGCGATGGGCGACGACGTCAAGAAGGACAAGGAGTACCGGGAAAAAGGCATCAAGCTGCCCACGACGGTCGAGGCCAATAACTGGTACCTGGGGTTCAACTGGCTGGACCCAGTGGTCGGCAAGGGCGCCACGCCGGAGCAGGTCGAGCGCAATCGCAAGCTGCGGCAGGCCCTGGCCATCGCCATCGACTGGGAGGAGCACGTCGCCATTTTCGAGCGCGGCCAAGGCGTGGCCGCGCAAGGCCCCCTGCCGCCGTCGCTGTTCGGCTATCGCGAGGACGGGCCGTCCGCGTTCAACCCCGTGGTCTACCGCAAGGGGCCGGACGGCCAGCCCGTTCGCCGCTCGCTCGACGAAGCGAAGAAGCTCCTCGCCGAGGCCGGCTATCCCAATGGCCGCGACGCCGCGACAGGCAAGCCTCTGGTGCTCAACTTCGACTACCAGCAATCGGGGCCCGCATCGAAGGCGCTGCTCGACTGGTATGTGAAGCAGTTCGCCAAGATCGGCGTGCAACTCGAAGTGCGCGCGACCGATTACAACCGTTTCCAGGACAAGATGAACAAGGGCTCGGTCCAGATCTTTTTCTGGGGCTGGCTTGCCGACTATCCTGACGCCGAGAACTTCCTGTTCATGCTCTACGGGCCTAATGCCAAGGCGCTGACCAACGGCAACGGCGAGAACAACGCGAACTACCAGAACCCGGAGTTCGACAAGCTGTACGAGAAGATGAAATTCCTCGACGACAGCCCGGAGAAGCAGAAACTCATCGACCAGATGATCGAGATCGTGCAGAACGACGCGGTCTGGAGCTTCGGCTACTTCCCCAAGTCCGCGGCCGCGTATCACCAGTGGATCTCCAACGGCAAGCCGACGCAGATCATCCGCAACCACATCGGCTACCTGCACCTCGATCCGGAACTGCGGACGCGTCAGCTCGCCGAATGGAACCGGCCGGTGTGGTGGCCGGTTCCGCTGATCCTGATCGCGTTGATCGCGGCCATCGTGCCGGCGTGGTTTGCATGGCGACGGCGTGAACGCGAGACCGCGGCCCGCACCCTGGCGGCCGCCAGCGCAACGTCATGATCAACTACATTGTCCGCCGCATCGGCTACGGCATCCTGATCCTGATCGGCGTCAACCTGTTCACGTTCATGCTGTTCTTCACGGTGAACACGCCGGACGACATGGCGCGAATGAACATCGGCGGCAAGCGCGTTACGCAGGATGCGATCGAGAAGTGGAAAGTCGAGCGCGGCTACAACAAGCCGCTGTTGTGGAATGCGGACAAGCCGGGCATCGCCAAGCTGACCGACACGATTTTCTACGAGCGCTCGGTGCAGCTGTTCGCGTTCCGCTTCGGCGCCTCCGACAGCGGGCGCGACATCGGCCATGAACTGCGCGAGCGCGTCGGCCCGTCGATCGCGCTTGCCATACCGACGTTCCTGCTCGGCATTTTCGTCGTCATCGTGTTCTCGTTGCTGATGGTGTTTTTCCGCAACACGTACCTCGAGTTCTGGGGCGTCACGTTCGCGGTGTTCCTGCTGTCGATCTCCGGGCTCTTCTATATTATCGTCGGCCAGTTCTTTTTCAGTAAAACGCTGAAGCTCGTCCCTATTTCGGGCTTCTCGGGAGGCTGGGACCTGTTCGTGTTCCTGGCGCTGCCCATCGTCATCGGTATCGTGTCGCGCCTGGGCGGGGAGGCGCTGTTCTACCGCACGATGTTCCTCGAGGAGGTGGGCAAGGACTACGTGCGCACCGCCCGCTCCAAGGGGCTTTCCGAGAACGTGGTCCTGTTCCGGCACGTGCTGCGTAACGCGCTGCTGCCGATCCTGACCAGTACTGTGGCCGTGCTGCCGCTGCTCTTCCTGGGGGCGCTGATCATGGAGTCGTTCTTCGGCATCCCCGGCCTCGGCAGCTACACGATCGACGCCATCAATGCGCAGGACTTCGCGGTCGTCCGCTCGATGGTGTTCGTCGGCTCGGCGCTGTACATCGTCGGGTTGATCCTCACCGACATTTCCTACACGGTCGCGGATCCCCGCATCCGCTTGAGTTAGGAAGACGCCGACCATGCCCAAGCTTGTCTTCCTTGCCACGGACCTGGCCCTGTATGGACTGGTCGCAGTGATCGCCTTCTATATCTGGCACGCGTTGCGCACGCCCACGCTGCGGCAAACGTGGCGCGGCGTGCTGCACGATGCGGCCGCGATGTCGGCCGGCGTCGTGCTTATGCTGTTCCTGGTCATCGCGATGCTGGATTCGTTCCATTTCCGGCCGTTGTTGCCCGCCGCGCCCGGCGCCGCCGCCGATGCCGCGCCCGCGTATTCCACGCGCACGCTGTCCGTGCTCGACGCGTTGCTGGCCGGGCCGCGCGAATCGCGCGAGAAAACCTACTCGGTGCCGCTCGGAACTCACCAGTATTCGAAAGAGTCGATGCTGGTCGACGGCAAGTCGGTCCGCGACTTCCCGCGCCTGCAATTCGGTGGCGCGCATCTCAAGGACCCGGCCGGCGAATGGCGAGGGGATGTCATCACACGGTCCCTTACGGGATTGCTGGGGGGCGCGCTCACGGCGGCGGTGCTGTGGCTTGTCGTTGCGGCGCTGCGCGCGCGATCGGGAAAGACCAGTGTGGCCGCGTCGCTGCGCGCGATCTTGAACCGGACCACCGAGGTTCCCTGGCGGGCGATGCTGCTGACGGCCACCGTAATTGCGCTTTTCGCAGGCTGGGTCGCCGCGTTGTGGCCGTACTACCACGTCTTCGGCACGGACCAGACCGGTAACGACGTCCTGTTCCAGGCGATCAAGTCGATCCGCACCGCGGTGGTGATCGGCTCCCTTGCCACGATCGCGACGCTGCCGTTCGCCATCGTCTTCGGCATTCTCGCCGGCTACTACAAGGGCCGTGTCGACGACGGCATTCAGTATGTCTACACCGTGCTGTCGTCGATTCCGTCGGTGCTGCTGATCGCCGCGTTCGTGCTGATGATCCAGGTGTTCATCGACAAGAATCCGCAGCTGTTCGACACCGGTCTCGAGCGCGCCGACATCCGGCTCTTCCTGTTGGCCGCTATCCTGGGCATCACCGGCTGGGCCGGACTGGCGCGGCTGCTGCGCGCCGAAACGCTGAAGCTCGGCGAGCTGGACTACGTGCAGGCGGCGCGCGCCTTCGGCGTATCCGACGCGGGCATCATGCGCCGCCACATCCTGCCCAACGTCACGCACATCGTCGTGATCGTCGCCGTACTGGATTTCTCGGGACTCGTGCTCTATGAGGCCGTGCTCTCCTATGTCGGCGTCGGCGTCGACCCGACCACCAACAGCTTCGGCACGATGATCAACAGCGCGCGCAACGAGATGTCGCGCGATCCCATCGTCTACTGGACACTGCTGGCCGCATTCGCGTTCATGGTGACGCTGGTGCTGTCGATGACGCTGTTCGCCAGCGCCGTGCGCGAAGCTTTCGACCCGCGCGCGCGCGCCTTCCGTGTCCGGCGTGCCAAGCCTGGTCCGGCAACACCGGCTGTCCCGGCCGTCATTGTCCCGGCTGCGGGAACCTAGGAAACGGCATGCTCGAAATCGAAAATCTCACGACCGAACTGGATTCCGACAACGGTCTCGTGCGCGCGGTCGACGCGCTGGACCTTTCGATAGCGCGCGGCGAGACTTTCGCGCTGGTCGGTGAATCGGGCTGCGGCAAGTCCATGACAGCGCTGTCTATCCTCCGCCTGCTGCCCGACAGCGGCCGCATCAGTGGCGGCAGCGTCGACATCGAAGGCATCGACATCACGCAATTGCCGGAAGCGCAAATGCGCGACGTGCGCGGGCGCCGCATCAGCATCATCTTCCAGGAGCCGTCGACCAGCCTCAACCCGGTGATGACCGTCGGCCGACAGATCACCGAAGTCATCGAGCGCCATACGCCCGTGCGAGGCGACGCCGCCATTGCCAAGGCCGTCGACTGGCTGAAGCGCGTCGGCATCCCCGACCCCGAACGGCGCGTCAACGACTATCCATTCCAGATGTCGGGCGGGCAGAAGCAGCGAGTGATGATCGCTATTGCGCTCGCCGCGGAGCCGGACGTCGTGATCGCCGACGAGCCCACCACCGCGCTCGACGTCACGATCCAGGCGCAAATCTTGGACCTGTTGAAGGAATTGCAGCGCTCGCAGAAGATGGCGATGCTGCTGATCACGCACGACCTGGCCATCGTCGCCCAGATGGCGCACCGCGTCGCGCTCATGTACGCGGGACAGGTCGTCGAGGTGGCCGAGGCCAAGGAGTTCTTCGACAATCCACTGCATCCCTATGCGGTCAACCTGTTCGAGGCGTTGCCCGACACCGCCAAGCGCGGCCGCAGGCTCGCTTCGATCGCCGGGTCGGTGCCGCCGCTGAATCGAGAATTCACCGGCTGCCGCTTTGCCGACCGCTGCGCCGACGTGATGGAACGCTGCCGCGCGGCACCTCCGCAGCTGATCGAGTTCCGCCCGGGCCACCAGGTGCGCTGCGTGCTGTACGACGGCGCCGATGCGTCCGAGAAGGCGACCCGTGTCTGGGGCAAGGATCCCATGCTGCCGGTCGATCCGCCCGAGGGCGACACGGTGCTGGAGGTGCGCGACTACAAGGTCTGGTTTCCCATTCGCAAAGGCCTGCTGAAGCGCACCGTCGGCTACGTAAAGGCCGTCGATGGCGTGTCCTTTCGCATTCCGGCCGGGCGCACACTGGCGCTGGTCGGCGAATCGGGCAGCGGCAAGACGACCGTGGGCAAGGCGGTACTGCAATTACTGAGAAACAGCGCGCGTATCAGCGGCTCAGCCCTGCTTCTCGGCCAACCGCTGGAGCAGATGAACGGCGAAGCGCTGCGCACCGCCCGCCGCGCAGCACAGATCGTGTTCCAGGATCCCTTCTCGTCGCTCAATCCGCGGATGCGCGTCAATGAAATCCTGGAGGAAGGCGTGGCGTCGCTGCATCCAGGCGTCTCCCCCGCGGATCGCACCGAGCGCGTCGCGGCGCTGCTGGAAAAGGTGGGCTTGCGTCGCGACGCGTTGACCCGATATCCACACGAGTTCTCCGGCGGCCAGCGGCAGCGCCTGGCCATCGCGCGCGCGCTGGCGGTAGAGCCGAAACTGATCGTGGCGGATGAGCCGACATCCGCACTGGATGTCTCCGTGCAGGCGCAAATCCTCAACCTGTTGAAGCAGCTGCAGCAGGAGCTTGGCGTTTCCTATCTCTTCATCACGCACAATTTCGGCGTCGTCGAATATTTGGCGCACGAGATCGCCGTCATGAAGGACGGCAAGCTGGTGGAAGCCGGACCTGCCGAGAGGCTGCTTGCCCATCCACAGCAGGAATACACGCGCGCGTTGTTGGCCGCGGTGCCGCGGCTCGCCAAGGCAGCCTGATCTGCCCGGTCAGGCGCCGCAGCGCGTTGCCACGAATTCGACCAGCTGCGCGATGCACGCCGCCTCACCGTGACTTTGCGTGTCGATCACGAGATCGGGCGCCGTGGGCTCCTCGTAGGGGCTGTCGATGCCGGTGAAGCCCTTGATCTCGCCGCGGCGCGCCTTGCCGTAGAGTCCTTTCGGGTCGCGCGCCTCGCAGGTCGCCAACTCCGATTTCACGTAGACCTCGAAAAACGGACGCCGGCCCGCCGCTGCGCGCGCCCGCGCACGGTCGTCGTCGAACGGCGAGATGAATGCCGTGATGCAGACCAGTCCGGCGTCGGCGAAAAGCGCCGCAACTTCACCGACGCGGCGAATGTTCTCCTGCCGGTCCTCCGGCGAGAATCCGAGATCGGCGTTAAGACCTCGGCGGACGTTGTCGCCATCGATGGTATAGGCGCCCCAGCCGCGATCGAACAGGGCTCGCTCGAGCGCCATGGCGAGCGTCGACTTGCCTGAACCCGAAAGCCCGGTCAGCCATACAATCGCGCCGACGTGGCCGCCGCGGACGCGACGCTCGGAGGCCGATATGTGGTGGTCGACCGCAACGAGATTCCGGCTCTTCGGCCACAGCGCGTGGCGCTGGTCCGGATACCGGCTGGCGTCGATCAGACCGCCACCCACGATCACGCCCGCGTCGGCCAGGACGAAACGCCCGGTCTCGATGCACTCCTTGGCGTCGTCCAGCGCGACCGGCACGTCGCAGCGCAGCGTCACGCGCCCCAGTCCGTTCGTCGCGATGTCGCGCGCGTTGGCCGGCACGAGACGGTTGACGTCGAGCGCATGGATGACGGCCGAAACGCGCACGGGTACCGCCCGCGTGCCGACACGCAATTCGAATCGTTGACCCGCGACAAGCGGGTCGCGCCCCAGCCAGAACACATCGGCGTCGAACACAGGGGTGAGCCGTGCCGGAGCATCGGTGGCGCACAAAAGATCGCCGCGCGCGACGATCACCGGTTCGGCAAACGTCAGCGCCACGTTGTCACCGGCGTCCACTGCGTCGGGGGGCCGCGGCCAGCCGGCAAGCTCGGCGATGTGTGCACGCTCGCCGGACGGCAGCACCAGCACTTCGTCGCCGGCTCGCAACGTGCCCTGAGCCACGCGCCCCGCGACCACTCGGCGTGTGCCGGTGCGATAGACATCCTGTACCGGAAGCCTCAGTGGAGCATCGTTGACCGCGGCGACTTCGGCCGGGAGCGCTTCCAGTGCGTTCACCAGCGAAGGTCCGTGCCACCACGGCGCAGGAGGTGCGTTGACGAGGTTGCCGCCGTCACGTGCCGACGTCGGGACAATCGCGTGCGCGACCACGCCCAGCAATCCGAGCGCGCCGGCGATCTCGTCGCGTCGCGCCGCGAATTCGGACTCACTCCATTGAAGTGCGTCCATCTTGTTCACGGCGACGACGAAATTGCGGACGCCCAGCAGGCGCAGCAGTGCCGCATGGGCGCGCGTCTGCGCCTCGGCGCCCAGTTGCGCGTCGACGACGAGCAGCGCCGCCGTGGTTCCCGCCGCGCCGGTGACCAGATTGCGCACCAGCTCGCGGTGACCGGGACAATCGATGATGATCAGGTCGCGTCGCGGCGTGCGCACGTGCACGCGCGTGGTGTCGAGGGTCACCGCCTGGTCCCGCTCCAGCTGCAGCGAATCGAGCGCGAACGACCACTCCAGCGGCACGCCGCGGCGCGCGCTCGCCGCCTCGATCCTGGCGACTTTGCCTTCCGGCAACAGGTCGAGCTCGTGCAGCAACCGGCCCAGCAGCGACGACTTGCCGTGATCGACATGCCCCGCGAGGCAGACCGCCAGCGGCCGCGCCATTACATGTAGCCCGCGGCGCGCAGGCGCTCGAACGCGTCCTCGCGCTCGTGGTCCATCGCCCGCCCTGCGCGCTCCTCGGCCTTGGTCGTCTCCAGCTCGACGATGATTTCGGCGAGCGTTGCCGCACTCGAATCCACGGGAAACGTGATGTCCGCTTCGCCCAGCGAGCGATAGCGCCGGCCATTGCGCGAAAAGTAGAGCTCGCAGACGGGAATGGCTTCCCGCTCGACATAGCGCCAGATGTCGAGTTCGGTCCACTCGAGCAGCGGATGCACGCGCACGTGGCCGCCCGGGGGCGCCGCGCTCGTGTACTGACCCCACAGTTCGGTCGGCTGATCGCGCACGTGCCAGGCGCCCTGGGCGTCGCGCGGACTCATCGCGCGCTCCTTCGCGCGGATCGCCTGCTCGTCGCGCCGGATGCCCAGAAGAATGCCGGCAAAGCCGCGCTCGGCGATCAGCTGGGCCAACCCGAGCGTCTTGCGCGCGGCGGCACGCGCGTTGGGCGGCAGGGCCGGATCCGTCGCCTCGACCGGCGGGCACGGCGCATTGATGTAGTCGAGCTCCCACTCGCGCACGTAACGGTCGCGGAACGCATAGACTTCGGCGAATTCATTCCCGGTGTCGAGCAGGATCACAGGGAACGGGACGCGGCCCTGGAACGCCTTGCGCGTGAGCCACAGCATCGTGTTCGAGTCCTTGCCGAGCGACCACAGCATGGCGAGCGGCTTCAGCCGCGCATAGGCCTCGCGGATCAGGTAGATCGAATGCTGCTCGAGATGATGAAGCTGATCGGGCACAATACCGCCTGTTCGCGCTGTTCAGGGTGCCGACATCTTAGCCGCACCGGCAGCGCGCGCAAAATGCCGCGGCCCGGCGATGACCTGCAACGCGATCGAACGCGCCGACTTGGGACCAATGAGAGGAAACGACCGATGCACACCCAACGCTTCCTGCGGCTGATATTGCCTGCACTTGCCATCGGCGCGCTGCTAGTTACAGGCATCGCGCGCGCCGACTGGCCCGATCGCCCGATCAAATGGGTTGTGCCGTTTGGACCGGGCGGGGCCAACGACCTGATCGCGCGCGCCGCGGCGGAAGCGGTTGCGAAGCGTCTCGCCCAGCCGGTCGTCATCGAGAACAAGCCTGGCGCGGGCGCCATCGTCGGCGCGGAGTATGTCGCGAAAGCCAAGCCGGACGGCTACACGTGGCTCGTCGGCGCGGCCGGTGTCGTGACCAACAGCATCCTTCGCTCCGACATGCCGTATGCGGATGCGGACCTCATCCCGGTGGGAATGATCGCCGTTGCGCCATCGGTGATCGTCGTACATCCGACCGTGCCCGTCAGCAATCTCAAGGAATTCGTCGCCTGGGCGAAGACTCAACCCGGCGGCATCAACTGGGCCACGGCCGGCGGCGGCAGCACGCCCCACTTCGTCGCGGAGATGCTCCGCGATGCCGGCATGAACATCACGATCATTCCCTACAAGAGCGGTTCGGAGGGCATGACCGCCGTGCTCGCGAACAACGTGCACGCAACGTCGGAGGCGAGCATCGTCGTGTTGCCGCAGGTCAGGGCCGGCAAGCTGAAAGCCATCGCCACCACCTACAGCAAGCGAATCAGTTCCTACGACACATTGCCGACCGCGCAGGAACAAGGCTTTGCCGGCGTGCTGATCGGCCACTGGGCGGGACTGTTCGCGCCCAAAGGCACGCCGCCGGCCATCGTCGAGCGGATGAGCAAAGACCTCGAGGCAGCGGTCAGGTCTGCCGAATTCCGCGACAAGATGGTGCCCTCGGGAATCGAACCGGAACCTGGTACCACGGCCGCCTTCGTCGTATTCATCAATGCCGAGCGCGATCGACTGCGGACGCTGGCGAAGAAGGCGAACATGCAGGCCGACAAATAGCCCCAAGCCTTAGCCAGGCAGGCGCGTCGGCTGATTAGGAACGACGAAAGTTCCGGGGCGTCCGCGCGTTATCTCCGGCACAGCGACGAATCGTTCGCCCGCTTGAGATAGGCGATGAGGTCGGCGCGCTCCTTTGCGTCCGTTACTCCCGCATAGCCCATCGCCGTACCGGGTACATAGGTCAGAGGGCTCGCGAGAAACCGGTCGAGCGTTTCCGTGTTCCACACGATCTTCGAGCGCTGCATTGCCGGCGAATACGCGAAGCCCTGCACGCTTCCCGCGCGGCGACCGAACAGGCCGCAATGCCGGGGGCCGGTCCGGTCGTAGGCAAGGGCATGGCATGCGGCGCAACGCGCATAGATCGCCTCGCCATTGTCGGGGTTGCCCGCCAACTTGGTGTTGCCGGCGTTCGCCAAGGGCGAGAGCGCGGCAAGCGCTACGACGAGTATCGCCTGCCGCACGCCGGTCACGACATGAACGCGACGGGAACGGGCGCCTCGCCGAGCGCGTTGCGCAATATCGCCCAGTGCATCGCTTCATCGCCGAGGATGCTCGCCGCCGCCTTGGCGAGGTCGCTGTTGCCGAACAGCGGCACGGCGCCCAGATAAGCGCTGACCGCGCCCTTTTCCAGCGACGCCGCAAACCGCAGCACGTCCGCCTGCGACTTGAGCGTGTCGGTGGGAAACGTGTAATGCTCCTTGGCGACGACAGCCTTGCCTCCCAACTTGGCGATTGTCTTGCCGAGGATGTCCGCGTGCTCCTTGTGGTGACCCTGGAATGTCACGGCCAGGTCGAGCACCGGCTTTTGCAGCAAGCCACTCTCTGCGCCGACTTGATAGGCGGCGATCGCTTCGTATTCCGCGCCGAGCGCGCTGTTGAGGATGCGGACATCGTCGGCGGTGGACTTATTGCCCTTCGTGGCTGCAAGCGCCTCCTGCCCGGCGAGCAGCGCGACCGCCGCACCGGACAGCAACACGCCGGACTGGCCGAGAAAGGAGCGGCGAGCGATCAATGACACCGCGCCGTTGTTGGGCAACAGAAATGACATGGCGGTACTCCTCTAAGTGGGTGTGGTCGCAGGCCCCGAATCGGGGCCTTCCAGATGTTTCAGTCGTTCCAATACGCCGGCGACGATGCGGTCACAACGATCGCCGGCAAATGCAAAAGCTTCCTCCAGGCTTACATCGACATCGTGCGCAATGGCCTCGCGCAGAAGGCCCTTCGCCCGGAAGTACCGCGTGCGAACCGTCGCCGGCGGTATTCCAAGGCATTCCGCCGCTTCCTCGACGGTCAGCTCCTCCACCGCGCGCAGCACGAACACGGTTCGGAAGACGTCCGGCAATTGGTCGATCTTGGCCTCGATCAGGCGGCGCGTCTCCGCGCGCAGCACCGCTTGCTCCGGTTGTTCAGTCGAGCTTGCCAATTCGTCTTCCTCCCTGTGTTCGCCGTCCGTATCCTTGGCTCCTTCGAGGTGGATCACCTCGGCGCGGCGACTGCGCTTGCGTGCGCGGGCGATCGCCTCGTTGGCCACGATTCGCACCAGCCACGTCGACAGCGACGCGCCACCGCGAAATCCCGCCATCGCCTGATACGCGAGCAGATAGGCTTCCTGCACGGCGTCCTCGGCTTCCGCGTCGTCCTTCAGGATGCTGCGCGCCGTTCGAAAGAGCCGCTGGTTGTTCTTCCGCATCAGCCGCTCGAGCACGCCCCGATCCCCGGCGGCGATCCTCTGCGCAATTTCAAGATCGGACAACTCCTTGGCGGGCGACTCGACGGATACCGGCTGCATGGGATTCCTGACTGGACTGTATGGGGGCTTCACGACATTAGATGACGAGACGGAGCCCCGCGTTCCCGCGAGCCTCTTCTGCATGTGCCGGCGCCGCACCGGAAGGGAGAAGACAACTTCGGCTTCGGAAGAGGGCCGGCGTAGCTTGGATGCTCCGGCGCCTTCGTCAGCGATAGCTGGAAAGGGAATTATCCGGGTTTGCCGTCGAGCCGGCTGCGGGTCAACACCGGCCAGTACCGTACCGCGTACAGCGCGAACGCCGCCGACCAGCACGCACCTGATACGACCACCGTCGCAATATAGACGCCGGGCAGCCACAATCCGCCGAAGACGCGAATCAACGCGGCAAGCGCCACGAGGACGTAGCACGCGACCTCATACCGGTCGGGGGCGAGCGGACGCCCCGTATGGCCGCGCGCGGTGCGGGTCATCATGCCGATCGTCATTCCGCCGATGGCGCCGATCGTCAGCGCGTGGACCGCGAACAAGCCGGCGACCCAACCCAACGCGGCAAGTCCCGCGCAGCACGAGGTAGATGACGATCCAGGCATAGGCCACGTGCAGCACCCACACCATCGGCGCCCGGGTCGTTCGCCACGGCTGCCAAAGATAGAGCCGCACCGCATGCGCCACGGCCGCGCCGAACGCCAGCAGCGCGACGAACGACGGCAGGCACAGGCAGAACGTCGGCGACAATCAACGCAATGACGGCGCCGAGCGCGAACTTCTTCGACCCACGGGCGGCGCGTGGCCCGCACGCCGGGCACGCCGTTGTTGGTGAACATCGGGATCACGCGTCCGCCCATCACGGCCAGCACGAACAGCACGACATCCAGTCCCGCCTGCAGGCTCGCGCGTTCGGGCCACGAGAGTATGCGCAAGCGCCGACAGGTGGAATGCAAGCACGGCGGCGCCCAACAGCAACAGCAGCGCGATGAAGAAATAGTTGCGCCGGTTGCGGCTGCGCACCAGAGGAATGCCGATGGCGACCGCGATGGCCACGGGAAACGCCGCATTGACGACGGCCGCGGCCATGGCGAAAGGTGTCAGCACCAGCACCCGACCGGCAATCCAAAGCGCGGCGAGCGCCATCAGCGTCCGGCCGGTCGGCGTCGGCATGCCGGTCCAGTTGCGTACGGCCGTCAGCAGGAATCCCGCCATGACGGCGATCGTGTAGCCATAGAGCATTTCGTGGCCGTGCCACGCCGGGCTGCGAATATACGCCGCAGGAAGATGCCCCGTGTATTGGCAGATCCACAGCAGGATCGACACCGCGGCGAAGACGCTGGCGAGCAGGTAGAACGGCCGGAACCCGAGGCTCCACAGCGCGAACCCGCCGGAAGCAGGCTTCACTCGGCGCCCGTCATTCGAACAGTACGGGCCGGCCGGCGCGGTCGAAGGGAATGAAGGATCCGATGGGATCCGGACTTGATGGCGTCGACCATGCGCTGCAGCGGCGCCTGCGCGTCCTTGGCTCGTCGGCGCGCGTCCGGCGCGACCGGCCAGGCCGGCGACGAAGACGATCGCCCACTCGGGACCGGCGGCACGCGACTCGTCGACCAGCGCGGAAAACGTATCCAGCTCGTCGGCCGACTTGTCCACGCACATCAGTGGGGCCAATGCACCGCCCCCGCCTTCCGCAAAGCGCGCTCGCTGCTCGGGCGTGCTGTCGTCGGGCAATTCCGCGCCCGCGAACACGAACAGCAGGCGCTGCGGTTCGGGCTGCTGCCGCGCGGCGCGCAGCAGATCGTCGAAGCTGGAAATGGAGAGATCGGCCATGGCCGTCATTGCACCAGCGGCGTGTCGGCGGCGTCGAGATCCACGCCCTCCACCACCGCCTCGCCGGCCAGCAGCTGCAGGTATTGGCGCAGCGCGGTGACATAAGCCTGTTGGCGCAGCGACATCACGACCGCGCCACGCACGGCTTCGAAGGGTTGCGCGACGCCCGGCTCGCGCGCGAGCACTTCCACGACGTGCAATCCGAAGCGGCTGTGCACGAGACGGGGCAGCACGCCCACCTCCGCGCGACCGAACACTTCACGCGCGAATTCCGGCGCGCAGTCCGCCGCGCACAGCATGCCCAGCTCGCCGCCATCGGCGCCACTGGGACAGTTGGACGACTCGCGCGCCGCATCGGCAAAGCGCCCGCCCTCCTTGCCGTCGTGGCATCGTACGTCCAGCAATGTCGCCTCCGCGCGTTTGCGCAGCGCCACGACGTCCACACCCGGCGTGACGGCGAACAGGATGTGCCGCAAGCGAACCCGTTCGCCGGCCTGGTATTCGGACTCATGCGCCGCAAAGTGCCGCCGGCAGGCTTCCTCCGACGGTTCCGGCAGGTCGAGCGCCTGCTCGAGCAGCGCTTCGATTGCGCTGGCCGCGGCTTCGCTGATCACGCCGTCCGCGGCCGCTGCATCCGCTTCATCCAGCAGGCCGGCCCGTTGCGCAGCCTGCCGCAGCAGTTCCGTACAGGCACGCTGGCGCAATTCATCCGGGGCGAGTGCCGCGTCCGGCGCGTGCAACGCCGAGCCGTTGATTCGCGCCACACGTGCAGAAGTTTCGATAGAGGTCGTCATCGCGTTGCTCCGTCAGACGCCGGCGCCCGGCGGGCGCGGCAGGTTGTGGCCCGCCGGCACGTTGAGCCGGCGGCTGCGCACCACCTGGTAGGGCCGGAACAGGTAAGCGACGCTTGCGAAACCGCTCCACACGTGGACCAGCCGGCTGAACGGAAACAGCAGGAAGATCGTCATGCCCAGCACCATGTGGACCTTGAAGGGCCACGCCACGGCGGCGAGGCCGCTGGCGTCCGGACGCAACGTGGCGATGCCTTGAAGATAGTCGGCCAGGATCAGCATCGTGCCTGCGTCGTGGCGATGTTCCCACGACAGCGGCAGCGTGATGAGGCCCAAGCTCAACTGGACCCACAGGATGACGAGGATCGCGAGATCGGTACGGTGGCTGGTCAGGCGGATACGCGGGTCGAAGATCCGCCGGTACAGGAGCAGCGTCAGCCCGACGAAGCAGATCGCGCCTGCCACTCCGCCGGCCACGACCGCCAGCAACTGCTTCTGCGGCGCGGTGATGAACGGCTCGTACATCCAGTGCGGCGTCAACTGTCCGAAAAGGTGCCCGAAGAACAGGAACAGGATTCCGGCGTGGAACAGGTTGCTGCCCCAGCGCAGCGTCCCGGCGCGCAGCATCTGCGACGAGTCGCTCTTCCACGTGTACTGGTCGCGGTCGAAGCGCGCCA
Source organism: uncultured beta proteobacterium (assembly GCA_963782625.1). Lineage (GTDB taxonomy): Bacteria > Pseudomonadota > Gammaproteobacteria > Burkholderiales > Casimicrobiaceae > VBCG01. The sequence goes on from CAWAKN010000014.1 coordinate 105,278, forward strand.
GGCTGCCCATGAAGAACACCGCCAGGCAGATGTACGGATAGACGACGAAAAGGAAATTGTTGAGGTAGGACATGGCGGGGTTCATGGGGCCGCTCCCGGTTGGGCACTGATGGGGGCACTCTTGCGGACGACGTGGATCGGCTGCGCCTGCCCCGGCTTGGCCTGGCCTTTGGCCGAACAGCCGTCGAACACCACCGGTTCGGCCCAGCTTTCGTCGAGGGGTTCTTCGGCGGGCACCTCGACCGCCTGCGCCTTCTCACCCGCCAGCTCGATCAGCGCGCCGACGACACTGGCGTACGCGCTTTCCCGCTTGCACAGCGCGCCGAACAACGCATTCAGGATGTGCGCGATCTCGGACAGGAACGCGCGCGCCTCGCGCGGCGGCTGCGTGGACACGAATTCCAGCACGGCCGGCAGGTAATCCGGCAGCTCGGTGGACGTGAGGATGAGGCCGGCCTTGGCGTACGTCTCGCCCAGGTCGATCATCGCGGGTCCGCGATCGCGCGAATCGCCGTGAACGTGCTCGAAGAGATGCAGCGACGTAGCCCGGCCGCGGTCGAACATCTCGACGTAGGCGGCCTCGGTCGCCAGCGGATCGCCGCGCCGCAGCGTTTCCATCAGCGCTTCGATTTCGGCGCGGCGGGACGGCAGCACGGCGGCCTCGGCCTCGAGCAGGTCGCGCATTTCCGGTATATGGGCGCGCATCCACGCGTCGGGATAGGACAGCAACGCCGCCAGCACGCGCAGGCTCCGGGTCATCGGTCTTGGAGAGTTCGTCGCAAACATGGTCAGACCTCCGCCCGGATCGGTATCGTGCGCTTCTTCTCGCTGCCGAAGAGGCTGGTTTCCCCCGTGCCCTCGGAGCAGCCATTGCCGAAGGAAAAGCCGCAGCCCCCGCGCACGTTGAAGGTGTTCTCCGCGTATTCGCGGTGCGTCGAAGGAATCACGAAGCGATCCTCGTAGTTGGCGATCGCCATGACGTGATACATGTCCTCGACCTCCGCCTGCGTGATTCCGACCTGCTTCAGCACGGCCTGATTGACCCGTCCATCCACGTGCTTCTCGCGCTGGTACGCGCGCATCGCCAGCATGCGCTCGAGCGCGCGCACGACCGGTTGCGTGTCGCCGGCCGTCAGCAGGTTGGCCAGGTATTTGACCGGGATGCGAAGCTGGTGGACATCCGGAATCTCGCCGTTGCTTCCGATGTGACCGGCATTGGCTGCCGCGCTGATGGGCGACAGCGGCGGCACGTACCAGACCATCGGCAGCGTCCGATATTCAGGGTGCAGCGGCAGCGCCACCTTCCATTGCACCGCCATCTTGTATACCGGGCTCGCGCGCGCGGCTTCCATCCACTTGTCGGGGATTCCGTCGATGGCGGCCTGCGCGATCACCTTCGGGTCGAACGGATCGAGGAAGATGTCGAGCTGCGCCTGGTAGAGGTCGCGGTCGTGTTCGACGCTGGCCGCCTCCTGGATGCGGTCGGCGTCGTACAGCAGCACGCCCAGGTAGCGGATCCGGCCGACGCAGGTCTCGCTGCACACGGTCGGCTGCCCCGCCTCGATGCGCGGATAGCAGAAGATGCATTTCTCGGCCTTGCCGCTCTTCCAGTTGTAGTAGATCTTCTTGTACGGACAACCGGAAACGCACATGCGCCAGCCGCGGCACTTGTCCTGGTCGATCAGCACGATGCCGTCTTCCTCGCGCTTGTAGATCGACCCCGACGGGCAGCTCGCGACGCACGCCGGATTGAGGCAGTGCTCGCACAGCCGTGGCAGGTACATCATGAACGTGTTCTCGAACTGGCCGTACATCTCCTTCTGGATCTCGTCGAAGTTCGTGTCCTTGGAGCGCTTGGCGAACTCGCCGCCCAGGATTTCCTCCCAGTTCGGGCCCCAGACGATCTTGTCCATCTGCTTGCCGGTGATGAGACTGCGCGGACGCGCCGTCGGCGTGGCCTTCATCTCCGGTGCCGACTGCAGGTGCCCATAGTCGAAGGTGAACGGCTCGTAGTAGTCGTCGATCTGCGGCAGGTTGGGGTTGGCGAAGATGCGCATCAGCAGCTTCCACTTGGCTCCCTGCCGCGGCTGGATGGACCCGTCGGCGTTGCGCACCCATCCGCCGTTCCACTTGTCCTGGTTTTCCCACTCCTTCGGGTAGCCGATGCCGGGCTTGGTCTCGACGTTGTTGAACCAGGCGTATTCCATGCCGGGACGGCTGGTCCAGACGTTCTTGCAGGTCACGGAACACGTGTGGCAACCGATGCACTTGTCGAGGTTCAGCACCATGCCGATTTGCGCGCGGACTCTGGGCAGCGAACGAATGTGAGCTGGGGGTTCATACTTCTCCTTCCGCCTGCACTACTTTGATGAGCTCGTTCGCCACCGGCGTGTCGAGCCAGTCGACCTTGTTCATCTTGCGTACGACGACGAACTCGTCGCGGTTGGTGCCGATGGTCCCGTAGTAGTTGAAGCCGTAGCTGAACTGCGCGTAGCCGCCGATCATGTGCGTGGGCTTCAGCACGATGCGCGTCACCGAGTTGTGGATGCCGCCGCGCGCTCCCGTGATTTCCGAGCCGGGCGTGTTCACGATCTTTTCCTGCGCGTGGTACATCATCACCATGCCCGGATTGACGCGCTGGCTGACGACGGCGCGTGCCGCAATCGCGCCATTGATGTTGAAGAGCTCGATCCAGTCGTTGTCGACGATTCCGGCGCGCTTGGCGTCGTCCTCGCTCAGCCACACGCAGGGTCCGCCGCGGCTCAGCGTGAGCATCAGCAGGTTGTCCGTGTAGGTCGAGTGGATGCCCCACTTCTGGTGCGGCGTGATGAAGTTGAGCGCGATCTCGACGTTGCCGTTCGGCTTGATGCCGTGGATGCCGGCAGTCGTCTTCAGGTCCACCGGCGGGACGGTAGCTGGAGAAGCCCTCGCCGAACGCGATCATCCACGGGTGGTCCATGTAGAACTGCTGCCGCCCGGTGAGCGTCCGCCACGGAATCATCTCGTGTACGTTGGTGTAACCGGCGTTGTACGAGACCGTCTCGCTCTCGATGCCGCTCCACGTCGGCGAACTGATGATCTTGCGCGGCTGCGCCTGGACGTCGCGGAAGCGGATCTTCTCGTCCTCGCGGTGCAGCGCCAGGTGCGTGTGGTCCAGCCCGGTCTGCTTGCCCAGCGCCTGCCACGCCTTCACCGCCACGTGGCCGTTCGTCTCCGGCGCCAGCTGCAGGATGACCTCGCAAGCGTCGATGTCGGTTTCGATCTTGGGCATGCCGCAAGTCGCGCCCTCGGCGGTGACGAGGCCACTCAATTCGCCGAGCTGCTTCACTTCCGCCTGCGTGTTCCACGCGATGCCCTTGCCGCCGTTGCCGGCCTTGGCCATCAGCGGTCCGAGCGCAGTGAAGCGCTTGAACACGTTCGGATAGTCGCGTTCGACGACCGCAATGTTGGGCGCCGTCTTGCCGGGGATCAACTCGCATTCGCCCCGTTTCCAGTCCTTGACGTCGAACGGCTGCGCCAATTCGGACGGGCTGTCGTGCATCAGCGGCGTCAGCACCAGCTCGCGCTCGACGCCCAGGTGGCCGACGCAGACTTCGCTGAACTTCTTCGCGAATCCCTTGTAGATTTCCCAGTCGCTGCGCGATTGCCACGCCGGATCCACCGCGGTGGACAGCGGGTGGATGAACGGATGCATGTCGCTGGTGTTGAGGTCGTTCTTCTCGTACCAGGTCGCGGTCGGCAGCACGATGTCCGAGTACAGGCACGTCGTGCTCATCCGGAAGTCCAGCGTGACCAGCAGGTCGAGCTTGCCCTCCGGCGCGTGTTCGTGCCAGACGACTTCCGTCGGCTTGGCCTCTTCCGCCCCAAGGTCTTTGCCCTGCACGCCGTTGCTGGTGCCGAGCAGGTGCTTGAGGAAGTATTCGTGCCCCTTGCCGCTCGACCCGAGCAGGTTCGACCGCCAGACGAACATGTTGCGCGGCCAGTTGTCCGGATGATCCGGGTCGGTGCAGCTCATCTTCAGCGTGCCGTCCTTGAGCGCCTTGACCGCATACTCCTTCGGGTCGACACCGGCAGCCTGCGCGTCGCGGACGACCCGCAGCGGATTCGTCTGCAACTGCGGCGCCGAGGGCAGCCAGCCCATCCGCTCGGCGCGGACGTTGTAGTCGATCATGCTGCCGGCGTACGCCTTCTTGTCGGCCAGCGGCGAAATGACCTCTTCCATCCCCAGCTTTTCGTAACGCCACTGGTCGGTGTGCGCGTAGAAGAAGCTGGTGCTGTTCATCTGCCGCGGCGGGCGGATCCAGTCCAGCGCGAACGCCAGCGCGGTCCAGCCGGTCTGCGGACGCAGCTTTTCCTGGCCGACGTAATGCGCCCAGCCGCCTCCGCTCTGGCCGATGCAGCCGCACATCATCAGCATGTTGATGACGCCGCGGTAGTTCATGTCGCTGTGGTACCAGTGGTTCATCGCGGCGCCGATGATGACCATCGACTTGCCGTGCGTCTTGTGCGCGTTCTCGGCGAACTGGCGCGCCACGGTGATCAGTTGCGCGCGCGGCGTGCCGGTGATGCGCTCCTGCCACGCCGGCGTGTACGGCGTGTCGTCGTCGAAACTCGTCGCCGCCAATTCGCCGGGCAGGCCGCGCGCCACGCCGTAGTTCGCCACCTGCAGGTCGAACACCGTGGCGACCAGCGCCTCGCGCTTCTCGCCTTCCTTGCCCAGCGCGATGCGCTGCACCGGCACCGTGCGCACCAGCACATCGGTCTGCTTATTGTTGGGGAAGTGCTCGCTGACGATGCCGCCGAAATAGGGAAATCCGACCTTGGCGGTCTGCGGTGCTGGGCTGATCTCCTTCCAGCACCGACAATTTGAGCTTGACCTCGTTGCCGTGGCGCGCTTCCTTCGCCTCGAGGTTCCATTGCCCCTGGTCGGCGCGTCCGTCCGGTCCCCAGCGGAAGCCGATGGCGCCATTCGGCAGCACGACCTTGCCGGACACGTCGAAGGCAACCGTCTTCCATTCGGGATTGTTGGCCTGCCCGAGCTTGCCGTTGAAGTCCGACGCGCGCACGTAGCGATCCGGAACCATGACGACTTCGCCGCCGGGGAGCGTATGTTCCTTCAGCATCACCAGCATCGGCATGTCGGTGTAGCGGCGCACGTAGTCGTCGAAGTACGCGCTGCGCTCGCCGGCCTCGGGAAAATAGAACTCCTTGAGGATCACGTGGCCCATCGCCATCGCGACCGCGGCGTCGGTGCCCTGCTTCGGGTGCATCCAGATGTCGGCCAGCTTGGCGACTTCGGAATAGTCGGGCGTCACCGCCACGGTCTTGGCGCCCTTGTAGCGCACCTCGGTGAAGAAGTGGGCGTCGGGCGTGCGCGTCTGCGGGACGTTGGAACCCCAGGCGATGATGAACGTGGAGTTGTACCAGTCGGCGGATTCCGGGACGTCGGTCTGCTCGCCCCAGATCTGCGGGCTGGCCGGCGGCAGGTCGCAATACCAGTCGTAGAAGCTCATGCACACGCCGCCGATCAGGCTCAAGTACCGCGAGCCGGCGGCATAGCTGACCATCGACATTGCCGGGATCGGGGAAAAGCCGATGACGCGATCGGGGCCGTGCTTCTTGATCGTGTAGACATTGGCCGCCGCGACGATTTCGTTGACCTCGTCCCAGTTCGAGCGGACGAAGCCGCCCAGGCCGCGCACCTGCTGGTAGTCGCGGCGCTTGGCATCGTCCTCGACAATGGACGCCCACGCCGCAACCGGGTCCTGCGCCAGGCGCGCCGCGCGCCAGCTCTTCAGCAGCCGGCCGCGCACCATCGGATACTTGACGCGGTTCGCGCTGTACAGGTACCAGCTGTACGAGGCGCCCCGCGCGCAGCCGCGCGGCTCGTGGTTGGGCATGTCCCAGCGCGTGCGCGGATAGTCGGTCTGCTGGGTTTCCCAGGTGACGATGCCGCCCTTCACGTAGATCTTCCACGAGCACGAGCCCGTGCAGTTCACGCCGTGCGTGCTGCGGACGATCTTGTCGTGCGCCCAGCGGTTGCGGTACGCGTCCTCCCAGGTGCGGTCTTCGCCGGTGACCACCGCGTGGCCGTCGTCGGAGGTCTCCCGGGGAGTGGAGAAGTAGTTCAGGCGATCGAGAAAGTGGCTCATTGTGGATCTCCGCTACGGCCGCGCCGCAGGTTGGGAAACGGAATGCTCAGGGATTCTTCACGTACGCATTGCTGCGCAGGTAGAACCACCAGTTGAGGACCAGGCAAATCGCGTAGAACACCGCGAATCCGTACATCGCGTACTGCGGCGTGCCGGCCTTGATCTGGTCGCCGATCACGATCGGCGCCACGAAGGCGCCGTAGGCCGCGATGGCCGACGTCCAGCCGAGCACCGGGCCGGCCTGCGTGCGGTCGAAGATCACGCCGATCGTGCGGAACGTGGAACCGTTGCCGATGCCGCTGGCAAAGAACAGCACGATGAAGAGTCCGAGGAATGCCGGGAAGTATTGCTCCGGCGTAGCCGAACCGTAGGCCTGCATCATCACGTAGCCGACGGCAACCGATGCCACCACCATGACGGCCGAGATGATCTGCGTGACGATGGAGCCGCCGACCTTGTCCGAGATCCAGCCCCCGATCGGCCGCACCGCGGCCCCGACAAAGGGGCCGATCCACGCGAAGGCAAGTACGGTGGGCGCGTTCGGGTTGTTCAGCGTGTGCTGCATGACGCCATTGGCGTCGGGCACGTGGCTGACGCCGAAGATCACCTTCATCGACAGCGGCAGCGCCATCGAGAAGCCGATGAACGAGCCGAACGTCACGATGTACAGCGCCGTCAGCGACCACGTGTGCTTGTTGCGGAAGATCTGGAACTGCTTGGTCACCCCCTCCTTCATCGGGCCGAATGCCGCGAGCTTCATCACCAGCAGCGCGCTGACGATGTCCAGCGGAATGGCCACCCACATGCTGATGACACCGAGCCCGGTCGGCGCCGGCAAGTACAGATACAGACCGAGGATCGACGGGATGAAGGCCAGCGTGTACAGGTAGGTGATCTTGGCGAACGCGACCAGCGGATTGCCGGTGGCCGGAGAGACCGCCTTGAGATTATTCATGCCGAACCAGCACAGGATCGACAGCGGCACCAGCGACAACAGCCAGGCGAAGCCTGCGTTCTGGATCCAGGTCGGCGTGCCGGCGGCGATCTTGCCGAAGATCCAGCCGCTGTCCTTGATCAGCGTCATCGGTTCGCCGCCGAAGGTGCCGAAGAGGCCCACGGTCATGACCAGCGGGATGACGATCTGCATCGTTGTCACGCCGAAGTTTCCCAGCCCCGCGTTCAACCCGAGCGCGGTCCCCTGCAGACGCTTGGGAAAGAACGTGCTGATGTTGGACATCGAGCTCGCGAAGTTGCCGCCACCCACGCCGGACCACAGCGCCATCAGCTGGAACGCCCACAGAGGCCAATCCTTGTGCTGCAGCACGATGCCGGTACCGATCGCCGGCGCCAGCAGCATCGCGGTGGTCAGGAAGATCGTGTTGCGCCCGCCGGCAAGGCGGATCAGGAACGACGCCGGAATGCGCATCGTCGCCCCGGAGATCCCGGCGATCGCCGTCAGCGTGAACAGCTCCGCCTGCGTGAACGGAAACCCCAGGTTCAGCATCTGGACGGTGATGATTCCCCACATGCCCCAGACGGCGAAGCCGCACAGCAGCGCCGGCACCGAGATCCAGAGGTTGCGGTAGGCGATCTTCTTGCCGGTGGTCTCCCAGAAGTCGTTGTCCTCGGGGCGCCAGTCGGCGATGTCCGCGCGGCTGCCTGGCGTGGCCGCGGCGGCAATGGGTGTGGCGGAGGTAGCGGTCATGGCTGTCCTTGAATGATCGAGTCGTGCTATCCGTGCAGTCGGAATTGCTTGGCCTTGCTGCCCATGACTTCGGCGCCACGGACCTCGGTCCAGTACATCCAGATCAGCGAGACCCACACGACGCCATACATCAGCATGAAAGCGGAGGAACGAATTCCCGTGAGGTCCATCAGCGCGCCGAACATGATGGGCAGCACGAAACCGCCCATGCCGCCGGCCAGGCCCACCACGCCGGAAATGACGCCGATATTGGTCGGGTAGTCGTCGGAGATGTACTTGAACACCGAGGCCTTGCCGAACGCCCACGCGATGCCGAGCACGAACATCAACAAGGTGAACAGGTAGACGTTGAGACCGACGTGGAAGGTCCGGGGACCATCGACGGTGAGGATGGTCATGTCCGTCTGCGGATAGGAGAGCAGGAACAGGCAGATCCAGCTCACCCACAGCACCCACCACGTGACGCTGTGCGCGCCGTACTTGTCGGAAACCCATCCGCCGACAGCGCGCAGCACGCCGCCTGGAAGGGAAAAGCAGGCGGCCAGCAGCGCGGCGGCGCGAATGTCCATCCCGAATTCACCCACGTAGTACTGGACCATCCACAGGCTCATCGCGACATAGCCGCCGAACACGATCGAGTAGTACTGGCAGAGCTTCCAGACCTTCGGGTCCCTCAGCGCGAGCAGCTGCTGGCGCCAGGTGATTCGTGAGTCCACCAGATGCGCCGGGTCCGAGTAGCTGAAGAACCAGAAGAGCATGGCCATGCCGAACATGATCGCCGCATACACCTGCGGAACCACGGCCCAGCCGAATGCCACGACCAGCGCGGGCGCGACGAATTTGTTGACCGCGGCCCCGGAATTGCCCGCGCCATAGACCCCCATCGCGAAGCCCTGCCGCTTCTTCGGGAACCAGCGGGCGACATACGGCGTGCCGACGGAGAACGAGCCGCCGGCGAGGCCGACAAAGAGACCGAGCACGAGGTATTGCCAGAACTGCGTCGCGTAGGAAATCAGGTAGATCGGCACCACGCACAGCAGCATCAGCACAAAGAGGACGATGCGTCCGCCGAACTTGTCGGTCCACATGCCCAGCGGCACGCGGATCAGCGAGCCGGTGAGCACCGGCGTGGCTGTCAGCAATCCGAATTCCGTGGCGTTGAGGTTGAGCGTTTTCCGGATCGGGATGCCGATCACGCCGAACATCATCCAGACCATGAAGCACACCGTGAACGCGAGCGTGCTGACTATCAGCACCGACAGCGCCTGCCCCGTCTTGCTCATGACTGCGGCCCCTCACCGGAGAATGGGTCGAGTATGCGAAGCGGGAGCGCTGCGCGGCATCCGTCCGTAGGGGCGATGGCGCAGGACGAAAGAACGATGCCGGCCGCGGGCCGGCATCGTCCTGTGGAACTAGGCGAGGAAATACTGCGCCGGATTTGCGCTAGATCAACCCAGCCCGTGCTCGGTTGCGATAACGGCGGCCTGCACGCGCGAGGCCACGTCGAGCTTGCGCAGCACATGCTGGACGTGGATCTTGACGGTGGTCTCGGCGATGCCCAGCTCGCGGGCGATGATCTTGTTGCTGGCGCCGCGCGCGATGCCGCGCAGGATCTCCTGTTCCCGCGGCGAAAGTTGCGCGAGCGGCGAGGCCGGCGGCACGGCCTCGGCCGGCGCGGGCGTTGCCGCGTCGCGATACGCGGCGACGAGCTTTCCCGTCATTTCGTCGGCGACGACCGATTCCCCGCGCATGGCGCGCACGATGGCCCGGGCCAGCGCGTCGCCTTCCATCGTCTTCAGCAGATAGCCGCAGGCGCCATTGCGCAGCGCGGTGGCCAGGTCCTGCTCGTCCTCGCTGACGGTCAGCATCAGCACGCGCGCCCCGGGCGCCGCTTCGCGCAGCGCCGGCAGCGCGTCCACGCCGTTGACGCCCGGCAAGTGGTTGTCGAGCAGGATGAGGTCGGGGTGCAGTTCCTGCGCGCGGCGCTGCGCTTCGCCGGCATCGGCGGCGTCGCCGATCACGTCGAACCGCGCATCGCGCGAAAGCAGCGCGGTGAGACCGCGACGAAACAACGTGTGGTCGTCGACCACGAGGATGCGGATGGCCGGACCGGTCCGTGGCGAAGTCATGACGGTTCCGATACTTCGGCCACGTCCGGCGCGTCGGCGGGCGTCCTTGCGGCGGACGCCAAGTGTCAGGACGACCGACGTACCGCGGCCGCGCCTGGACATCACGTCGAGGCTGGCGCCGATCCGCTCCGCCCGCTCGGCCATGATGCGCAGCCCCACATGCGTCTCGTCGGGCGGGCCGTCGTCGCAGGCGAATCCCTCGCCGTCGTCGCGCACTTCGAACCGCCACTGCGGCTGCTGCTGCACGTCCAGCCAGACCTGCGTCGCTCGCGCATGCTTGCGCACATTGGACAGCGCCTCCTGCACGATATGCAGTACCTGGACCTGCAGGACCGGGTCCAGCGGCATGCCGTGGCCCTCCATCCGCAGCGCGGTCTTGAGTCCGCTCTGGTGCTCGAACTTGCGCAGCGTGGTCATCAACGCGGGCTCGATGTCCTCGGCGTTGGCGCGCGTGCGGAAATGCACGAGCAGTTCCCGCACGTCTCCGTAGCACTCGCGCACGCCGGCATCGATTTCGGACAAGACCTGCTCCACCTGCGTCTCGTCGCCCGCGGCGACGGCGTCGCGCATCAGGTGCACCTGGATCTTGAGGAACGCCAGTGACTGGGCGATGGAATCGTGCAGTTCGCGCGCGAGGAACGTGCGCTCCTGCGATACCGCGGCTTCCTTTTCCAGCGCGTTGAGGCGCAGATTCTCCATGGCGCCCGCCAGGTGCGCGGTCAATGCTTCCAGCAGCGACCGCTCCGCGACGGATAGCGTGAACTGATTGTGAAAGAAGAGATCGACCTCGCCCATCAGTCGCTCGTGCTGGACGATGGGAATCGACACGATGGTCTCGAACCCGGCGTCGCTGCAATGATGCATGCCGGCAGGCTGTCTGGTCTGAATGGGAATGACCCGCACGCCCAGCGCGGCGCTCGGCGACCCGCAGAAGCAGTCGCCGGCCTTGACGCATTGTTCGCCGTCGACCATCGCCGAAGGCAGGCCGTGCGACGCCAGCAGCAGGAAGCGCTCGTTGGACTCATCGGACCAGCGCAGCGCCACGCCGTCGGCGCGAGCCACCCGGCCCACGTGCCGCGTAAATCCGGAGGCCAGCTCGTCCAGTGTCGTGGCCTTGGCCGCCAGCGCCGTCACGTCATAGAGCGCCTCGAGGCGCTCGCGCTTTTCCTGCAGCTCCGACGTCTTCTCGGCGACCTTGGCCTCGAGGTTCCGGTACATCGACTGCAGGTGCTCCGCCATGCCGTTGAAGCCCTTGGCCAGCGTGCCGAACTCGTCGCTCGTGATCCGCTCCACCCGCGCGCCGAAGTCGCCGCGCTGGATCCGCTCGGTCGCGTCCTTCAATTGCCCGACGGGCTCCAGCACGAACAGGTAGCCGGTGTAGAGAAGTATCGCGGTACCGATGACGGCCAGCGCCATCATCGCCACCTGCAACAGATGCAGCAGCGCGGTCCAGCGCGACATGTGCGTCTCGATGGCCGCAACCAGCGCGTCGATATGCCCGGCGAACTCGGCAACATCGGTGCGAAGCGACTCCATCGAGCCGGACTGCGCGGGAATCCAGCGCGCACGAAATTGCCGCCAGTCGCGCTCGATGGCCGCGAAGTCCTGTCGCACGGCATCGTCCCATGGCACGAACAACGGACGCTCCGGATCGCCGTCGCGCAACAGTTCGAGGCTGCGCTCGAATTGAGCGCGTTGCGCCGGAACGGCATTCAGGTCTGACGTTCCGATCGACAGCGACAGCCGGTACGCCTGCATGCGCATGCGCCCGGCTTCGTTGACGGCAGCCGCGCCGCCCTCGAGTTGCCACGAGACCCACAACGTGGCCGCGATGATCAACAGCGCCGCCAGCAGAAAAGGGGTACCCACCAGCGCCAGCTTGACGCCGAGGCTCCAATGTCGCGGATGGCTCATCGGCGCAATCTAACGCGAATCGCCGGATCGCGCTTGAGGGGGATCAAAGACCCTATGCCCGCATGGGCGCACTTCCCCCGGGGTTCAGCGCTTGTTCGCGGCCCGCCAGGCGGCAAAATCGCTCGCCGTGCGCTCATCCGTCGCCGGATAGAGGCCCAGGATCGAGCGTCCCTTCATGACCTCCTCGGTGACGAAATCCTCGAACGCCGTCATTTCGACCGCCTCGTCGGCAAGTTCGTCGGCAAGGTGCGCGGGCAGGACGACCACGCCTTCACCGTCGCCGACAATGACGTCACCGGGAAATACCGGCGCATCGCCGCAGCCGATGGGCACGTCGATGTCGATCGCCTGGTGGAGGGTGAGGTTGGTGGGCGACGCCGGGCGATGGTGATAGGAAGGAATGGCCAGCCGGGCGATCTCCTGCGAGTCGCGAAATCCGCCGTCGGTCACGACGCCGGCCACGCCCCGTTTCATCAGGCGCGCAACGAGGATCGAACCCGCCGACGCCGCGCGCGCGTCCTTGCGGCTGTCGATGACCAGCACCGCGCCCGGCGGACAATCCTCTACCGCCTTGCGTTGCGGATGCGTGCGGTCCTTGAACACGGTGATCGGATTCAGGTCCTCGCGCGCCGGCATGTAGCGCAACGTGAACGCCTCGCCCACCATGTTGCCGGCGTTGGGATTGAGCGGATGCACATCCTGGATGAACTGGTTGCGGAATCCGCGCTTGAACAATGCGGTGGTGAGCGTCGCGACGCTGACGCCCATGAGCTTGGCGCGCGTCGCATCCTTCATCCGGGTCATGGCGTCGCTCCTTGATCACGGTGCGATGTCGACCGCAGCGCCGCTGCGCGCGCTCGCCGCGATGGCTTCCAAGCGTCAGCGCGATGTCGATCGACTCCTCGGGTGACACGCCGGTCCATGCGTCCCATCCCCGTGCGATCAAGTCGTGAAACGATTCAGCTTCCGCCAGGAATCCATTACTGGCTGCGGTCTCGATCAATTCCCGCTGCGCGTCCCACCCGGATCCGCGCTTGACCTCGAGTAGTGGCGGAAACGTGGCGGACGTGTCGTTGAAGTAGGTCGTGTCGATCGATCCCGCATCGCCGGCGATGAACGCCCGGCGATGCCTGATCGTCGCGAAGCTGCACGAGACCTGCGCCAGCAGACCGCTCGGAAATTCCAGCGACGCCAGCAGCGTCAGGTCCACGCCGCTCGGCGCCCACTTCGCTACGGCATGAACGCGCCTGGGCCGTTCGCCGGCGACCGTGCGCACGAGACTGACCGGATAGCAGCCGGCGTCCATCAGCGCGCCGCCTGCCAATGCCGGGTCCATGCGGATGTTGCTGGTATCCGTCAACGGAAAGCCAAAGGACGCCTGAACCAATTGCAGGCGCCCGATCGCCTTGGCCGCAAGAAGCTCCCGCATTTTCAGCGTCTGCGGCTGCGCGCGGTACGGATACGCTTCCACCAGATACACGTCATTGCGGCGCGCGGCATCGAACATCGCGCGCGCATCGGCCGCCGTCGTGGCGAGCGGCTTCTCGCACAGCACGTGCTTCCCGGCCTCGACTGCCCGTATCGACCACTCCGCATGCAAATTATTGGGCAGCGGATTGTAGATCGCGTCGATTTCAGCGATCGGCCAGCAGGGCCTCGTAGGTCGCGTGCACATTGGGGATGCCGGTGTCCTTGGCGAATGCCCGCCCCTTCTCGGCATCGCGGCTCGCCACCGCCGCGACGACGATCTTGTCTCGATGGCCGCACGCCGTCGCAGAACAAGCGGGCGATTTTCGCTGCGCCCAATACGCCGATCCTGATTGCACTGGAACCAGTGGTCGCCATCGCACATTTTCCTTTGCGAAACCTCTAGACAGGCCATTCCAAAAAAGGGAATTTATCGTATTGCGTCAATGCGTTGCATTCCATCGGCCAAGCCTATGCCAGCCATCGAAAACGGTGATTTGACGCACGTTTTCCGAGTCCCTATCGTGTCGTTGTGCATCGCGACATCGCGCAAAATTCCAACAATCTACAGGTGACCTCATGAACAGCCAAATCGCCAACACAAGTCTCCATTCCTGCATCGCGCCCGCCAATCGGACGCGGACCCATCGTCTGCGGAATATGGTTGCGCGTCGCATTCATCGGCGCAAGCGCCTTTGCCGTCGGCCTCATGCAATTGTTCGGTGGCGAAGTGAAGCTGCTGCCGGCGCTGGCGCTGACGGTCGTCAGCGGCCTGCTGACCGCATTCAGCGTTCGCCGCGCACGTGGCGCCCTCGACGTGGCCGACGATGCAGCGTCGACGCTTGAATTGAGCGCACGCTCGCCCGCCGGCGCGCTGGCCATCTAGCCGTTCCGGGCAGTTCAGCCTCGCCCGTGCGCCCGGCGCAGGACGGCGAAAACTGCGTTGAGGTCGGCGATCGGAATTTGTCCGGGCGCTGAGCTGCCCTCGCCGACCGCGAAACTCAGCGACGAGCCGAATTCCCCGCCGATCATGCGGGTCACCGACCCGAGCGGTCCCATCGCCATGCTGATCAGCGGAATGCGCCCTTTGGCATCCGCTTCGGCCGTCGCCGCCAGAAGCGTCAGCACATCGGCGCGATCACGCGGCATCACCGCGACCTTGGCCGACGTCCGCCCCCAGGCGCTCGGCCTCCAGGAAGCGCTGCACGAGAAAATCGCGCCCCGGCGTGTAGCCGAAGTTGTGGTACGAAAGGATGACCCGCGTGCCGTGCTTGCTCGCGCTCTCGCGCACGCGCCGCACCAGCGCAGCGTCGTTGCTCATCTCGAAGTCGAGGAAATCGATCAGGCCGCTCGCGGCGACCTTGTCGTAGAGTTCGACGACCTCCTCGTTGCCGATCGCGATCGGCTCGCCACCTTCCGCAGTCGAACGCCGGGTGAAGATGATCGGCAGGTCGCCCGCCGCCGCGCGCAGCGACCGCGCGACGTCGAGCACCGCCGCCGCATCGGCGATGCCCTCGAAATAATCGACCCGCCACTCGACGACATCCGGACTCTTCTTGACGACGCCAGCGGCCTCCGCGAGCACGCGCTCGCGTGTGCGCCCGACCAGCGGCGTGCAGATCAGCGGCGTGCCGCCGCCCAGCGTCTTGCTGCGCACTTCGATCACTTTGCCCGGTTTCATCGCGGAAATCCTTTGTCGATCCGATGCATGATACTCAATATGCGACCTTGGCCACCGCCCGCAACTCGTCCGGCGTCGCGGTGCCGAAGCCAAAGAACTCGAGATAGGCGGGAATCATCTCGAACAGCATGTCGGTGCCGACCTGGTAGCGGCAACCCTTCTCCCGCGCCGCCTGCAGCAACGGCGTGATCTCCTGCTTCATCACCACCTCGCCGACGAACGTCGACGGCGCGAGGCGCGTCACGTCGAACGGAAGCGGATCGGAGGGCTTCATGCCGAGCGGCGTGCCGTTCACGACGAGATCATAGCCGGAGGGATCGGCGGAGCGGATGTCGACGGCGAGCTTGGGATAATGCTGCCGAAGGCGTGCGGCGAGACCCTCGACCGACGCCGCATTGGTGTCGCACAGCGCAATCGCTGCCACGCCTTCCGCAGCCAGCGACGCGGCAATCGCCGAGCCAACCCCGCCTGCCCCGACAACCAGGCACTTGGCGCCGCCAAATTCGAATCCCTTGCGCCGGAGTCCGCGGGTAAATCCCGTCCCGTCGAACATGTCCCCCAGCAGCGTGCCGTCGGGACGCAGCAGCACGGCGTTGCAGGACCCGGCGATCTTCACCGTCGTCGTGCATTCGTCGACCAGCGACTACCGTCGTCACCTTGTGCGGCATCGTCACGAGCGCGCCGCGCAGGTTGGTGAACCGGGACAGCGCCCTCAGCACGTCCGGATAGTCGTCCGCCTTCACCCCCATCGGCACGACCACGGCATCGATGCCCGGCCTTGTCGAACCACGGGTTGTAGATGAACGAAGCCTTGAACGATTCGGTCGGATAGCCGATGTGCGCCACCAGTGTCGACTTGCCGCTGATCATGCGATTCAAACTCCTCAGTTGATATTGACGGTCCGGCCGGTCTTCGCGGCCTCGACAATCGCCTCGGTCACGCGGAGGTTCTGCAGGCCGTCGCGCGCGGTGACCAGCGGCTCCGCGTCGCCGCGGATGACCGCGGCGAAATGCTCAATCTGCTCGGCCAGCGGGTCCTTGCGCGTCAGTTCGCCACGCGGGTCCGAAACGGCTTCCACCACGACCGGTCTTCCTTCTTTTCGTAGTACTTGATCCGCATCGTCGGCACGGCAAGCGAGCCATTCGTGCCGATGATCGTGTAGCAGTCCTCGTCCGGATACGTCGGGTAGCTCTTGTTCTCCTGCGACGTCTGCTCCCAGTTCTTCGCGCATGCGGCGGTATCCGAGACCAGAAACGTTCCGAGCGCGCCGTTGGCGAAGCGCAGGTTGATCGCGACCGTGTCCTCGACCGGAAAGCCGCGCGTCGCGTTCGACGTGAATGCCTGCACGGCGACGATCTCGCCGACCATCCGGCGCAGGCTGCCGACCTCGTGGATCATGTTGATCAGGATAGGGCCGCCGCCGGGCTGACGTCGCCACGGCGCTTCATCGAAGTAGTCGTCGGGCTTGAAGAACACCGCGCTGCCGATGACGCCGACGATCTGCCCCAGCAGTCCGGAGCCGATGACCTCACACGCCTTGTGCAGGATCGGGCTGTGGATGCGGTGGTGACCGATGAGGACCCTGGCCTTAGCCCGCTCTGCCGCCTCGCACAGGCGGATGCCCTCGGCCAGCGTGTGCGCGATCGGCTTTTCGACCAGCACCGCGACGCCGGCATCGATGCACTGCAGTGCCTGTTCCACGTGCAGCTGGTTGGGTGTCGCGAGCACGACGCCGTCCGGCTTGTCCTTCGCGAACAGCTCCGCCAGCGAGTCGTACAGCGGTACGCCAAACCGCTTCGCCGTGTCGGCTGCCTTCGGCGAGACATCGACGATCGCCGACAGCACGCTGGCACGGCTCTTCCCGATTTCCTCGACATGGCGCAGGCCGATGAGGCCGGCGCCGGCTACGGCGATTCGAACCCTGTTCATGGACGAATCGAGTCCGGTACACATTTCCGTAGCGCCAATCCGACGATGGCATGCCCGAGTCCCCGTCAGCCCGTGTAGCCGAGCAGCCTCGGCAGCCACAGCACCAGTGCTCGGCACGTAGTGCGATCAGCAAGAGCGCGCCGATCATGACGTACAGGAACGGCATCACCTCGCGCACCATGTCGCGCAGCGGCACGTCGGCGATCTTGTTCATCATGAAGAGCAGCAGCCCGTACGGCGGCGTGACCAGCCCGATCATGATGTTGACGACGCACATCACGCCGAAATGCACCAGATCGATACCCAGCGCCTGTGCAGTGGGAATAAGCACCGGGAGGATCACGAGGATGATCGTCGTTCCCTCGAGGAAGCAGCCGAGGATCAGCAGCAGCACGTTGACCACCAGCAGGAACACGATCGGCGACAGCTCGTAGGCCTTCAGGACCGCACTCAGGGTCTTCGGGATGTTCTCCGACGTGATGACGAAGTTGAACACCATCGCGCCGGCGATGAGCATGCCGATCGACACCGTGACGCGCGCGCTGGACACCAGCGAGTCGTAGACGTCCTTCATCCGCACGCTGCGGTACAAGCAATGCGGAGACCAGCAGCGCGTAGGCGGCGGCGACCGCGGCGGCCTCGGTGGGCGTCGTGATCCCGCTCCACATGCACCCGAGCAGGATCACCGGCATCATGCAGCGCCGGCATCGCCTCCCAGGTGACGCGGGGCAGCTCGCGCAGCGGGACGCGCTGCTCGACCGGGAAATTGCGGCGCTTGGCCACGACCGCAATCAGGCCACTCTGGACGGCGCCGAGCAGCAGGCCGGGAATCACGCCGCCGAGGAAGAGGTAGCCGACCGACGTGTCCGAAACCAGCGCATAGAGCACCAGCGGGATCGACGGCGGGATGATCGGCCCGATGACCGACGATACGCAGGTCAGCGCGGCGGCGAATGCGGCGGGATACTTCCCGTCGCGCGTCATCATCGTCTGCATCAGCTTGCCCGAGGCCGCGGCATCGGCGAGCGCGGAACCCGACATGCTCGAGAAGATGACGCTCTGCACTACGTTGACCTGGGCAAGCCCGCCGCGGAAGCGCCCGACGATCGCGTTGCAGAAGTCGAGCAGCCTGTCCATGATGCTGCCGGTGTTCATGAACTCGGCGGCAAGGATGAACAGCGGGATCGCAAGCAGCAGCTGGCTCGCCATCATGCCGTTCAGCAACTGCTCGGCCGCGGTGCCCATGTCGAGGCCCGACAGGAACAGCCAGAGAATCGACCCGCCGATCATCGCGTAGGCGACCGGCAGCCCGATCAGGCTCAATCCGACGATGGCGATGAGCGCGAGGGAAAATGGGCTGGTCGGATTCATAGTCCGGACCCCGCCTTGGTGATGTCGGCCTCTTCCGGCGCTTCGCCGCGAAGCAGGCTCACGATCGCCCACAGATAGCGGACGATGACCGCCACCGCGAAGACGATGTAGACCGAATACAGGATGTCGAGGCGGATCTTGAGGTAGGAGCTGCTCTCGACCTTCATGAAGGCGACGTAGCTCACGGTGGCCTTCATCGCCATGCCGAACAGCACGACCGCCGCGACCGCGACGAAGAGGCCGATGATCGCGCCGTCCCCGCGGCCCCAGGCTGCCCGAAATGAGGTCGAAGCGGACTTCCTCGCTCTCCTTCAGCCAGAAGGCGGACCCCAGCAGCACCATGTACAGCCAGGTGATGACCGACAGCTCGGACGTCCAGCCGATCGGGAAGTTGAAGAAGTACCGGAAGACGATCTGGATGATGAACGCGACGAACATCATGCCGAGCAGGCCGGCAACGATGTTTTCCGCGCGTCGCCTCATCCAGTCGACGGCCGTTGCACGGTCAAAGTCATGGCGCTTCTCCGGTCCTCCCTTGGACCTGTGGGTCACCGATTCGCTGGACCGCCGTCGTGCATGGCGGCCGTCCCGGTCGCGGCGAAACCGCGGGCCGCCGCAGCGGCCCGCGCAACGCAGTTACGCCTTCAGCGCGTTGATCTTGTCGAGCATTCCCGGCGGCCACGCCTTGGCCTCGTCGGAGGCCAGGTACACTTTCTGCGCGTAGGCGCGGAACGCAGTTCACATCCGGCGTGTACACGTCGAGGCCCTGCTTCTTGAAGCCTTCGGCGAATTCCGCCTCGCGCTTCAGATGCTCGGCTGGTGCTCCACGCGATGCGCCTTGTCGGCGGCGGCCTGGAATGCCTTCTGCTTCCCGGCGTTCATGGCGTTCCACGTCTTCAGGTTGACGGTCAGGCAATCGAAGCCGACCAGGTGCGACGTCAGCACGATCTGCGACATCACCTCGTAGAACTTCATGTTCTGCACGTTCGGCAGCGGATTGTCCTGGCCGTCGATCGCGCCGGTCTGCAGCCCCGTGTACGTCTCGGCATAGGCCATCGGCGTCGGGTTGGCGCCGATCGAGCGGCCGAGCAGCTGCCACGCGTCGCCGGGCGGCATGCGCAGCTTGATCCCCGCCATGTCCTCCGGCTTGTTGATCTTCTTCTTCGGCTTCAGGCCGACCTGCCGAGTACCGAAGAACGTCGGCCCGAGGATCTTGACCTTCACCTGGTCCTCGACCATCGCTTCTTCATCTGCGCGCCAAGGTCGCTGGCGAAGAACGCGATTCAGGTGGTTCGCGTCGCGGAACAGGTAGGCCGACGTCAGGATCGACCAGGCAGGGATCTGCTTGGAGATGTCCTGTGGCGCGATGTTGCCCATCTCGAGGTTGTCGCGCTGCAGCGCGACCAGTTCGGTTCCCTGCTTGAACAGCGAGCCGCCGAGGAATGTCTCGACCGTGTAGTCGGCCTCGATCTCCTTGGCGAAGACTTTCATCATGTCCGCGCGGATGTCCTTGTCCGAGAACACGGCGGCGAAGCGCAGCTTGCGGCTTCTCCTGCGCCCAGGCGGGCACGACCTGCGACGCGGCCAGTGCAGCGCCGGCCTTCAGCACGGTACGACGGTCGATCTTGAACTCCATGACTTCCTCCTTGATGAAGATTGCAACTACCGGGCTAGCACGTCGACTCGTGCCCAAGCCAACTCAGAATTATTTCCGACCACCATGCGGCGGCGTCTTGGGCACATCTCCCTTGGCGCCCATGGCCCGCTGGAAGATGGCGCCGAAGGTGTACTGGTTCGTGACATTGAACATCCCCAACGCCGCGATCGACATGTGCACGTCGATCGGATCCACGTCCGCGCGGAAGGTACCGTCCTCCTGACCCCGCGCGATCACCGCGCCCAGCGTATCGACGATGGGCCGGTTGACGGTGCGCAGCGCCGGGGATTTCTTCATGTGGCGCCCCTTGGCCTGGTTTTCGGCGACCACCAGCCGAACGAAATCCTCGTGCTCGACGTAGTAGTTGTAAGTGAACTCCACGATGCAGCGGATGGCCTCTACCGGCGGCAGGTGGTCCAGGTCGAGTTCGATTTCGGCTGCGCGGATTTCCGCATACACGCGCTCGAGAACGGCCAGGTACAACTGCTCCTTGCCGCCGAAGTAGTAGTTGATCAGCGCGCGGGTGGTGTTGGTGCGCGCCGCGATCGCGTCCATGCTGGCGCCCTTGAAGCCGCGCGACGCGAACTCGGCGGTGGCCGCACCCAGGATGCGCGCGCGGTTGGCCTCCGGCGCCTTGGGTTTGCGCATGGCGGTGGTACGGGACGAAGCAACGTGCATCACCATGCCGGTCTCAAATTGACGGAGTCGCAAGGAGAATTTAACAGATGCGTCAATTCAGGACAACGCGGGCTGTTTCCGCAATGCAACATGAGCCAGCTGGCGTCACGCCGCGCTCCGCTGGCTGCGCTCGGCGTCGCGCCGGCCGGAGACTCTTCTCGGCGCCGTCGAGATGGCTTCGCGAGACGCGCAGCGCCAGCAGCGCGACTTCCTCCGGGCCGACCGCCCGGGTAAGCGCGACACGCGGAATTTCCAGCGCATAGGGGATGTCCTGCGGCATGCACGCCAGGATGCCGCGGACATCGATGCCGCCCTCCCCCGGGAACTGCCGCTCGTCGCGCGCCGTGTGGATGATGCCTTCCATCGTCGGAGGCACCTCCTTGGCGGCGTCGCAGACGTGCGCAAAGCGGAACCACTCGCGCGGCAGCTTGGCGAGTTCGTCCGTGCTCGAATCCGAGCGGCCCATGTGCAGCATGTCGACCAGGATGCCGGCATTGCTGCGCTTCACGTCGCGCACCACCTTCGCCGCGGTGGCCAGATTGCCGGTCTCGGTCCAGTGCGGAAACTCGAGGCTGACGAAGATTCCCAGAGGCTTCGCCAGGTCGCACAGCCGGGCGAACCGGTCCGTGGCGCGCTTGCGGTCGGGATCGGGCAACTGGGCGATGATGTGCTTCGCGCCGAGTTCGGCGGCGGCGTCGAGAACCGGAATGAAACTCTCCGGTTCGAGCGTCGGGTCCATCCGAAACAGCTCGATGTCGAGAACCTCGATGCCGGTATCCGCGAGGCGCGCCTGCGTTTCCTTCATCAACGCGCGGTCGTGGGCCAGGTCGTAGAGCGGCTCGGCCGGCGTGACCCGCGTCAGGCGCAGGCCCACGTACCGGTATCCGGCGCGCGCGGCCACGTCGACGACCTGGGGCGGCGTCAGCGACAGTACCGTGAGATGAGCGAGCGAGTAGTCGTGTCGCATGTTCGCGCTCCTGCAGTAGTGGCCACCTTCAGTCCGCCGCGACCGTGCCGGTGCTGGCGTGATGCACCTTCTTGCCCGGCGAGTAGATGTCCATGATGTTCCAGTGTCCCGCCGTGGGCACCGGTTCGTTCTGCATGTAGACGTCGATCACGCACGGGCGCTTCGCCTTGATCGCCTTCTCCAACGCCGGCTTGAACTCCGCGGCGGATGCGACCTTGACGCCATCCACGCCGTAGGCCCTGGCGATCGCCGCGTAATCGGGCGACCACGGCTTGCCGTTCTTTCTCGAACACCGTGCCGAACGTCGTGCCGTAATGCGCCTTCTCGAGGTCCGGCGATCGTGCCGAACGCGCAGTTGTTCATGATCACCCAGATGACGGCGATGTCTTCCTCGAACGCCGTGGCGAGCGCCGCGGGGTTCTGGCCAAAGCCGCCGTCGCCGATCAGCGCCACGACGACCTTGTCCGGGAGGGCCACCTTTGCGCCGAGCGCCGCAGGCGAGCCGAAGCCCATCGTCGCGAATCCGCCCGGCGTGAACACGCTGCCCGGCGTGTAGATCGGATACTGCTGCGCCATGCCGTTCTTGTTCCAGCCCACGTCGGTGCAGAGGATCGAGTCGCGCGGCGCCACCGCGCGCAAGTCGGCCAGGATTCGTTCGGGTCGCATCGGCCACGCGTTGCTTTCCATCGCCTTCTTGTTGCCGGCGACGAACTGCTTGCGATTGGCGGCCATCTCGGCCACCAGCTTCGGCCGCTGCACGCCCTTGGGCGCGACCTTGCGCGCGACGCGATTGAGCACGGTCAGCGCGGATTTGAGATCGGCGACGGCGCCGATGGCCACCGGATAGTTGCGGCCGATCTCCGCCGGGTCGATATCGATGTGGATCAGCTTGGTCGGCGGGAAGGCGAACGTGTACTCGTCCTCCCACGAACTGCAGTCGGCTTCCGAGAAGCGCGTGCCGAGCCCCAGAATCCAGTCGGCGCCCTTGCACTTGTCGTTGATGTACTGGGTGCCCCAGAAACCCGTCATTCCGAGGATGAGCGGATGGTCGTCCGGCAGCGCGCCCTTGCCCATCAGCGTATGCGCGACGGGCAGCGACAGGTGTTCGGCCAGCTCGCGCATCTCCTCCGCCGCGTCCGCCAGCAGGATGCCGCCGCCGACGTACATGAGTGGCGTCTTCGCCGCGAGCAACTGGCGGATGATCTGCTCGGCGACCGCGTCGTCCAGCGACGGCTTGTGCAGCGACTTGGCATTGGCCAGCACGCGCGCGAACAGCTTGACGTCGACTTCCTTGGAGAAGACATCCATCGGAACATCGACCAGGACCGGGCCGGGTCGTCCGCTCTCCGCCAGCGTGAAGGCCTTTTCGATGATCTCGGGGAACAGGTGGGGCGAGTCCACGCGCCACGCGCGCTTGACGAACGGCCGGTAGATCTCGTACTGCGCCGCGTCGGCGTGCAGATTCACTTCCTGGTGCGGGTGCTTGCCGAAGTAATGCGTCGGCACGTCGCCGGCGATCACGACCATCGGGATCGAATCCAACGCCGCGTTGGCCACGCCGGTCGCCGCGTTGGTGAGTCCCGGCGACAGGTGCGACAGCACGACGGAGGCCTTCTTCGTCGCCCGCGCATAGCCGTCTGCCGCGTGTGCGGCGATCTGTTCGTGCCGCGTGTTGATGAACTTGATCTTCTTGCTCTTGGACAGAGCCGCGAGCACGGCAATGTTGGTGTGCCCGCAGAGGCCGAAGATGTGCTCGACGCCGCGGGCCTCGAGGTATTTGACGAGCTGGTTCGCGATCAGGTCTTTCATGGCGTGTTCCCTCTGGTCCCCTTAGGTCCCTTTATCCCGCGGCTCTTGCCCGCGGCGAGTGGTCGTTCAATCGTTCTCTGTGCGCGGAACGGCGCGCCGCGCCGGACCGCTGTAGCGATACGGAATTTCCTTGGGCATCGGCCCCATGATCCGTCTACCGCGCTGCTATCTGCTCCCACGCGTGCGCCAGAATGCCGACCGAGCGCGACAGGACGAATAGTCCGCGCCGAGTTCCGGCTCGAAGCCCAGTTCGCAGAAGATGACGGCCGTGATGCCGTCGATGTTCATCGGGATGTGGCGGCCAGTGATCGCCTTCAGCGCATCCTCGACCGCCTGGCCGATCGCCGCCCAGCGACCCGACACCGTGCCGGCTGCGACCGCCTTGGCGACGAGCGCGAACAGCGGCGCCGTGCGCGGATCGATCGGGTGGAAACGATGGCCGAAGCCGGGAACGATCTTCTCGCCGACTTCGCGGCGGCGCTGGATGATCGCCGTCGGCCGCCGCAACCAGATCACCCGTCGGCGCCGGCTGCGGCGTCGATGTCGCGATAGAGCTCCATGCACTGCTGGCCCGCGCCGCCGTGCACGTCGTCGAGCACGTTGATCGCCGAAGCCATCGCGCCGTTGAGCGGCAGGCCGCAGCGTCACCGCCATGCACGAGATCGCGATCGACGGCGCGTGCGGCCCGTGGTCGACCCCCGGCACCAGCGCCGCCTCCAGCAGATCCGACTGGCCGCGCGTCGGCAGTTCGCCGCGCAGCATCAGCCAGATCATGTCGGGAAAGCGGACATTGCCGATCAACTCCTCGATCGGGTAGCCGCGAATCGCGATCTTGCCCGGATGGATGTCGATGATCGACGTGTCCCACCAGGCGCCGCATTCGGCAATCAGTTCTTCGGGTGTCTTCGTCGTCATCGGGTTCTCGTCGAGGGCCGGTTCACGCGTGGTGACTCCATGCTTCAAGTGGTGATGGCCTCGACTTCCGATTCCAACGCCGGGTCGTAGAAAGCGCCGAACAATTCCTCATCGGACGGCTTGTCCTCCTTGATCGGCACCGACACCCAGGTCGTGTTGAGGTAATGCTTGAGGTGGACGTTCTCGGAGATGATGTTGCCGCCCCAGGTGCCGCAGCCCAGGCTGGACGTCATCGGCATCCCGTTGTTGAACGCGCCGGCGTTAGCCTTCGACTGCGGCTGGCGCACCATGATCCGCGACACCGGCGCCGCCATGGCGAGCCGATGGATATGATCCTGGTCGAACGAGTAGATGCCGCACGAGTGGCCCTTGCCGCCGACCTCGTACACCGCGCGCATCATCTCCAGCGCCTGGTCGAAACCCTTGTACTTGTACACGGCGAGCAGCGTGGTGAGCTTCTCGCTCGAGTAGTGATGCTCCTTGCCGATGCCGTCGCCGTGGACGATGACGAACTTGCGGTCGGCGGGAATCGTGAAACCCGCGGCCTTGGCGAGTTGTTGCGGCGCGATGGCCACGGTTTCGACGGTGCGATGACGCTCGTCGTCCCACATCGCCTTGCGCAGCATCTCCTTTTCCTGCGGCGAGGCGAGATAGCCGCCCTCCTTCTGCAGCTGCTCCAGCAGCTTGTCGAAGATCGACGCCTCGATGATCAGGTTGCCATCGGCCGAGCAACCCGAGCCGAAGTCCGACGTCTTGGACAGCCGCGTATTGCGCGCCGCCTCCTCGATGTTCGCGGTTTCGTCGATGATCATCGTCGAGTTGCCCGCCCCTACGCCATAGGCCGGCGTGCCCGAGCTGTACGCGGCGCGCACCATCGGCTGGCCGCCGGTGGCGACGATCAGGTCCGCGCGCGCCATCAGCGCCTGCGACATCGGGATGTTCACCTTGGTCAGGCACTGCAGGATATCGGGCGGCGCACCTTCCCGCTCTAGCGCCTCGCGCATCAGCCGCACGGTTTCGAACGACGTCTTCTTCGACCGCGGATGCGGCGAGAAGATGACCACGTCGCGCGCCTTGATGCCGTAGATGGCATTGCCGGCGGGCGTGAGATCGGGGTTGGTGGTGGGGACGATGCACGCGACGATCCCGGCCGGCTTGCCGTACTTGACGATGCCCTTCTCGGGCAATTCCTCGATGATGCCCACGCTTTTCTGGCGCAATGCGTCGCGCAGCACGCCGCGAATCTTCATCCGCTTGCCCATCCGGCTCACCGCGTCGCCCAGGCCGCTCTCCTTGATGCCCATGTCGACCAGCCGCGTGAACGTCTGCTTGTTGGCCACCGCCCAGGCGACCGCCTGGCACAGGCGATCGACGCGCGCCTGGTCATAGGTCTCGATGACGGCGAGCGCCTTGCGAGCGCGCATGAACACATCATCGAGTTCCTGCTGCTGTTCCTCGGTGATGCCTTTTTTCATTTCAGGAGCGGCCATTTGCGATCCTCTTCGTGTTGGCTTGCGGGCATGCCGGCGCGTCAGCGCGTGCCCGTCGGGAAAGGCCGACCAAGCGCACCGTCAACGCGGCAAGCGTTGGCACGTACGCCTTCAGTCGGACGGTTCAATCGGGTACTCCTCCATCGTTCCGGCGCGGGCCGTAATGGCCGCGGCCTTCCCCGGGGTGCCACGTTGCGCGGCATCGGCTCGGGACGCCTGTTGTCCCCGGAAAGCTTTGAATTACTTGGCAAGATACGGCTCGGCAACGCACCCGGTCAAGGGCGAGTACCGACAAACCGTGCGATCAGCGCACACAAAAAACGGCCCGACGGCCATTTCTTTGCTAATCTGACGAATTCGGGTGCTTCGCGAATCCCGGTCGGTCGCCACGCAGCTCTTCCCATGGCAGCGACCGCGCGGCGCAGCCACCCCAGCGGAAAGAACAAGATGCCGAAGGCAAAGCGCATAACCGGGACTCCGCCCGCCGACGCGGCAAAGGCGCCCCTTCCACCGTCGTTTGCCGACCCCGATGCCGTGGCGGCCGAAACCATCGCGCGATTCAGCGACGACCCCGATTTCGTCACCGCACTCGCACGCGGACTGGCCGTGCTGCTCGCGCTCTCGGACAAGAGGAAGCACATGTCCATCGCGCAGGTGAGCCATCGCACCGGCATACCGCGCGCGGCCGCGCGGCGCAGCCTGCATACGCTTGCGAAGCTGGGATTCGCGGCGGCGGACGACGCCCGGCGTTTCTACCTGCGTCCGCGCGTCCTGTCCTTCAGCCATGCGTACCTGTCCACGTCCCCCATCGCCGTGCTCGCGCAGCCCATCCTCGACCGATTCGGCGAGGCGGTGCGCGAAGCCTGCTCGCTGGCCATGCTCGACGGCGACGAGATCGTCTACCTGGCGCGCTCGACGTCATCGCGCATCATGTCGCCGTCCCTCAACGTCGGGCGCCGCCTTCCCGCCTATTGCACGTCGGTCGGACACGTGATGCTCGCGCATCTGCCGCAGGACGATCTGAACGCCTATCTCGCGCGAACGCGCTTTCATCCGTACACCGAGCACACGCCCAACTCCGCGGACAAGCTGCGCGCGCAACTCAAGGCGGTGCAGGAGTCCGGGTACGCGTTCGCGAGCCAGCTGATGGAGTCACGGCTATGCACGCTTGCCGTGCCGGTTCGGGACGCCGGCGGGCACTACGTCGCGGGCATCAACGTCATCCTGCAGGGTCGGCTCTATTCGCAGAAGGACATGGCGGAACGCTACCTGCAGCCGCTGCAGGAAGCGGCCATGGAGCTGGGTTCGCTGCTGCTGCCCTGAACCTTCCCGGCGCGGATGGCCGGCCAAGAAATCCGATAGGCTATTATCCATTCGATGGCGACGCGCGACGAGGACCTGCGATGACGAATACGCTGGACGGCGAGTCCGTCTCCGAACCTCTCAACCCGCTCGGAATCGACGGCATCGAGTTCATCGAATTCGCGACGTCGAAACCCCAGGCGCTCGGCAGCGTGCTGGAGACGATGGGGTTCCGTCCGATCGCGCGGCACCGTTCGCGCGAAGTCGAGCTCTACCGGCAGGGCACGATGAACATCATCGTCAATTCGCAGGCTGCCGACATTCCGCGCACGGTGCAGCCGGTCGAGCGACCCATCCTGAGCGCGTTCGCCATCCGCGTGCGCGACGCCGATGCCGCCTTCAACCGCGCACTCGATCTCGGCGCGTGGGCCATTCCCGCGCGCGCCCGCGCGATGGAACTCAACATTCCCGCCATACACGGCGTCGGCGAGAGCCTCATCTATTTCGTCGACCGCTACAAGGACTTCTCGATCTACGACATCGACTTTCGCGCCATCCCCACCGTCGATCCGGAGCCTCCGGCGATCGGCGGACTGCACTTCTTCGGCATCGTCCAGTACATCGGCGCCGACCGGACGGCCGACTGGGTCGAATTCTATTCGCAGGTCTTCGGCTTCACGCCGCTTCCGGATCGCGTGCGCTTCGGCATCATGCCCAATGGGCCTGCTGCTGCAGAGTCCCTGCAAGGGCTTCTTCCTGCAGCTGATCGAGCCGGAGGACACGGCGCGCTTCGCCTACTCGGACGAGCACCTGCAGCGCATCGGCCTGGGAACGCCGGACGTCATGGCGACCGTCGGCGCGCTCGAGAAGCGCGGCGTCGAATTCCTGACGTCGCAAAAGGTTCACACCAGCGAACGCGGCGCGCTCACCAAGCCCTGCCTCGGCAACGTGATGTTCGAGCTCGTGCACGACGTGCCGGGATCCCACGCGACTCCAAGCATGATCTTCAACGACATCGGGATGGACACCGCCTCGTTGGCGGGCCCGCTGGAGGGCAAGCTCGACGCGGTCCGGCGCGCGGGCTTTTCGCAGGTGATGATCTCGGCCGGCGACGTGGTCGGCCATTCCGGTGGCGTGGCCGCCGGTGTTCGCTGCGTGCGCGACAGCGGCCTTGCCGTCACCGGCGTCGAGGCATTGCGCGATTTCGAAGGCTGCAGCGGCCGGCTGCGCGAATACAAGGTGGACGTCGCCAAGTCGATGCTCGAGGTTTGCGGCGAGCTCGGCGCGCGCCTGCTCGTCGTCGAGGCGTCGACGTCGGTTCACGTCGACGCCAAGGCGGATGCGATCGTCCGCGACCTGCGCATGCTGGCGGTTCTGGCGATCCCGATGGGCATCCGGATCGCGTTCAAGGGCGTGTCGTGGAGCCGCACCGTGCGCAACTTCGTCGCGGCGAGCGAACTCCTCTATCGCGCCGATTGCCCGAACCTGGGCCTCGCCATCGACGCGTTCGACGTCCTCGCCGCGCGCTTGCCGCTCGACGACCTCGACGCCATCGATCCGGAGCAGGTCTTCCTGGTGCAGCTTTCCGATTACATGTGGCAGGAAATGCTGACCGCCCGAGGAGCAGGCGGCGACGGCATCGCATTTTCGCGTCTTTCCCGGCGAGGGCGCGCATAGCGACGGCCTCGCGGCATTCGTCAGCAAGCTCGATTCGATCGGCTATCGCGGCAATTTCAGTTTCGACGTCTACAACGACGACTTCCAGCAAATGCCGCCGGACACGGTCGTGCAACGGGCGCGCCGAGCCGCGGAATGGCTGGTCGAAACGGTGCTGCGACGGGCACTCCCCGTGCCCAACATGGAGCGGTTGCGGCGCACGGCTGGAACGTAGCCGGCCGCTCATAGCGCCCCGGAAGGGATGCGCCGTGCCAACCGTCGGGC
>CAWAKN010000015.1:0-276446 GCA_963782625.1 uncultured beta proteobacterium
GTCTTCCTGCCATGCTGAGAACCCGGATTCTGACGGCGCTCGTGCTGGTGCCGCTGGTTCTCGCGGCGCTATTCCTGCTTCCGCCGCGCGGCCTTGGCATCGCGTTGCTGATCGTGACGTTGGTCGCGGCACGCGAATGGTCTCAACTGGCGGCGTTTCGCGTCGCGACGCAGCGGCTGTTCGTCGGCGGCATCCTTGTCGCAGGCATCGCCCTGCTGGCGCTGCCCGCATTCGGCTTCGACCGCGGGTGGCCGACCACCGTCGTGCTTGTCGGATGCGGCTTGAGCGGATTGTTCTGGCTGCTGGTGGCGCCGGCGTGGGTCACGCAACGCTGGCCGACGAGCGGTCGCTGGGTGATGGTCGTCGTCGGGTGGATCGTGCTGCTTGGCGGATGGATGGCGCTGGTCGAGTTGCAGGCGCGGTCTCCCTGGCTCGTGCTCGCGGCGATGGCGATCGTGTGGATTGCCGATACCGCGGCGTATTTTGCGGGCCGCGCGTTCGGCCGCAGCAAACTCGCACCGGCGATCAGTCCCGGCAAGACGTGGGAAGGCGTCTACGGTGCGCTGGCCGCCGTCGCGCTCTATGCCGGACTGCTGCTGACGCTTGCGGCACCGGCAGGAATGGCCAGCGCGCTGGACGCGCCGGTCATTGCGGCGTCCATTGCGTGTGCGCTGATGATCACCGGCATTTCCGTCGTCGGCGACCTGTTCGAATCCCTGATGAAGCGTCACGCTGGCGTCAAGGACAGCGGCAACCTGCTTCCGGGACACGGCGGCGTGCTCGATCGCATCGACGCGCTGCTCGCGGCGATGCCGCTGGCGGCGCTGGCGGCACACGCGTTCATGGCCAAAGCCTGATGCGCACGCTCACGCTCCTGGGCGCGACGGGATCGATCGGCGCCTCAACGCTTGACGTCGTGGCCCGCCATCCGGATCGTTTCCGGGTCGCCGCGCGGCGGCCAACCAGGATTGGAAGAAGCTCGCCGCTTTGTGCCGGACGCATCGCCCGCAATTCGCGGCGATGCAGGACGTCGCGGCCGCAAAGGCTCTGGCGCAAGCGCTCGCGACCGACGGGTTGGCGACTCGCGTGCTCGACGGTCCCGCGGGACTCGCCTTCGTTGCTGCTTTGCCCGAGGTCGACACCGTGCTGGCCGCGATCGTCGGCGCCGCCGGACTTCCCTCGACGCTTGCCGCGGCCCGCGCCGGCAAGCGTATCCTGCTCGCGAACAAGGAAGCGCTCGTCATCGGCGGCCAGCTATTCATGCGCGCCATCGAAGAAGGTGGCGGCGTGCTGCTGCCCATCGACAGCGAACACAATGCGATTTACCAGTGCCTGCCGCCCGCGTATGACCGGGTTCCCGGCCGTGCGGGCGTCCGCCGGCTGATGCTTACGGCCTCGGGCGGCCCGTTTCGCACGCGCGCGCTTGCCGAGCTGCCGCACGTGTCGCCCGACGAGGCGTGCGCGCATCCCAATTGGCGGATGGGCCGCAAGATCTCGGTCGATTCGGCGACGATGATGAACAAAGGCCTCGAAGTCATTGAAGCGCACTGGCTATTCGGGGTGCCCGCGACCGCCATCAAGGTCGTGATCCATCCGCAAAGCGTCATCCATTCGCTGGTCGAATACGTTGATGGTTCGGTGTTGGCAGAATTGGGACATCCGGATATGCGCACGCCGATCGCCCAGGCGTTGGCGCTTCCCGAACGCATCGAATCGGGTGTGCCACCGCTCGAACTCGCGCAACTGGCCGGATTGACGTTCGAGGAGCCGGATGTGGCGCGCTTTCCGGCGCTGCCTCTCGCGTTCGCGGCACTGGAAGCAGGCGGGACGGCGCCGGCGATCCTCAACGCGGCCAACGAGGTCGCGGTGGCCGCCTTCCTCGATCGCGCGGTCCGATTCACCGATATCGCGACAATCTGCGCCGATACGATGGCCCGCATTCCGGCGCGACCTTCAGCATCGTTCGACGATGCGCTCGAAGCCGACGCCGACGCGCGCCGAGTTGCCACGTCGCTGCTCGGGCGCGCGCGGGAAAATGCGAAAATGGCTTCATGATCGACCTGTCCTACAAATTCGCCGCGTTTCTTGTCACGCTCGGCGTGCTGGTCGTGTTCCACGAACTCGGCCACTACCTGGTTGCGCGTTGGTGTGGCGTCAAGGTACTGCGCTTCTCAGTCGGATTCGGGCGCATTGTCGCGTCGCGCAAGGTGGGTCCGGACCAGACCGAATGGGCGCTGTCGGCAATTCCGCTCGGCGGTTACGTGAAGATGGCCGACGAGCGCGAGGGCGACGTCGCGCCGGCCGACCTTGATCGCGCGTTCAACCGCCAAAACGTCTGGAAGCGCATCGCGATCGTCGCGGCCGGGCCGATTGCAAACCTGCTGCTTGCGGTCGTTCTTTACGCTGGCACGTACATGGCCGGCATCCCTGGGCAGCGTGCGCTGCTGGCTGAGCCCTCGTCGGCCACGGCCGCCGCCGCGGCGGGTCTGCGCGGAGGAGACTTGGTAGTGGCGCTGGACGGCGACGCCGTACAAAGCTGGCAGGATCTGCGCTGGCGGCTCTTGCGCGCCCAGGACCGCGGCACGGTGGACGTCGCGGTGCTGCCGAAGGACGCCCGCACGGATGATGTGCCGGCAGTGCGCCGGCTGTCGCTGCAAAGCGTCAAGGCGTCGGACTGGGAAGGCAATGCGATTTCAATGCTCGGGCTGCGCCCCGACCTCGGCGCTCCGCTGATTGGCGAAGTGGTCCCGGGCAAGCCGGCCGCGGGCGCCGGATTGGCGAAGGGCGACCGAATCCTGGCCATCGACGGCGTGCCGATGCACTCACCGGGCGATGTTGCGCAGGCGACCAATGCCAGTGCGGGCACGCCGCTCACGTTTCGAATCGAACGCAACGGCTCCACCATCGATATTGCGCTGACCCCGGAGGCCGCCGAACAGGGCGGCAAGACGATCGGCCTGGCGGGACTGCGCCTGTCCGTCGACCCGGTTGAGGCCAAGAGGTTGGCGGTGACCGTGCGCTTTGGCGTGCTCGACGCATTCGCGCAAGGCGCGCGCAAGACATGGGAACTGTCCGCATTCACGCTGAAAATGCTGGGGCGCATCGTTATCGGCGAGGCGTCCGTGAAGAACATCAGCGGTCCATTGACGCTCGCCGATTTCGCGGGCCAATCTGCTCAGGCGGGAATCCTCGTCTTCGTAAGTTATCTCGCCTTAATCAGCATCAGTCTCGGCGTGCTCAATCTACTGCCGGTTCCCCTTCTGGACGGAGGGCATTTGCTGTATTATTTCGCGGAAGTCGTAAAAGGCAGTCCCGTCTCCGACCGGGTCTTCGAGGTCGGCCAGCGCATCGGCATGGCGATGCTCGCCGTACTGATGGCTCTCGCACTATTCAATGATTTTTCCCGACTGTTCTGACCGTCCTGGCGCGGATTGCGCGAAGGCGCAATCCGGCAAGCGCGTCAAGCGCCGCGTGCGTCGTCACGGACTCGGCGCGCGCGTTCTGTCCTTCGCGTTCGTCGCACTGGTCTCCGCCACGGCGTGGGCCTTCGATCCCTTCACGGTTCGCGACATCCAGGTCGAAGGCGTGCAGCGGACCGAGGCCGGGACCATCTTCTCGTATCTGCCGATCAAGGTCGGCGAGCGCATCGACGATCAGAAGGTCGCCGATGCCGTCAAGGCGCTGTATGCCACAGGTTTTTTCCGCGACGTCCGCATCGAGGCCCAGGGCGACGTCCTCATCGTGATCGTGCAGGAACGCCCGACGATCTCGTCCCTGACCTTCGTCGGCAACAAGGAATTCGACAGCGACACGATCAAGAAGGCGCTGAAGGACGTCGGCATCGGTGAAGCGCTCATTTTCGACCGATCGGCACTGGAGCGCTCGGAACAGGAATTGAAGCGCCAGTACATCACGCGCGGCAAATACGCGGCGACCGTGCAGACCACGGTGACGCCGCAGGAACGCAATCGCGTCGCAATCAACTTCAACATCGTCGAAGGCGACACCGCCAGCATCGCGCGCATCAACATCGTCGGCAACAAGACGTTCTCGGAGAAGCTGCTTCGCTCTGAGATGCAGTTGACGACGCCCAACTGGCTGTCGTGGTACACGAAGGATGACCAGTACTCCAAGCAGAAACTGACCGGCGACCTGGAGGCGCTGCGCAGCTTCTACCAGAATCGCGGCTACCTCGAGTTCAACGTCGAGTCGACGCAGGTATCGATCTCACCGGACAAGGAGGACGTGTTCATCACGGTGAACATCGTCGAGGGCCCGCGCTACACGGTCTCCGCGATCAATGTGCTGGGCGACCTGGTGGTCCCCGAGGCGGAGATCCGCAGCCTGATCAGGCTCCGGCCCGGAGACAGCTTCTCCCGATCCAACCTGCAGGCGTCGGTCAAGGACATCAGCGAGCGCATGGGCATCGACGGCTACGCCTTTGCCAACGTCAATGCCGCTCCGGAAATCGACCGGGCCAAGTCGACGGTCGCCTTCGCGTTCTACGTAGACCCGGGACGCCGTGCCTACGTGCGCCGCATCAACATCTCGGGCAACTCGCGCACCCGCGACGAGGTCATCCGGCGCGAACTGCGCCAGCTCGAAGACGGCTGGTACGACGGCGCACGGATCGAACGCTCGAAGGTCCGCGTGCGCCGCCTGGGCTATTTCGAGGAAGGCAGCGTCAACCTCGAAACGCCGCCGGTGCCGGGCACGTCGGACCAGGTGGACATCGACATCACCGTCGCCGAGAAGAACACCGGCAACGTTCTCGCGGGCGTCGGCTACTCGAGCTCCGACGGATTCGTATTCAACGCGTCGATATCGCAGCAGAACATCTTCGGCTCCGGCAACGCGCTGTCGCTGGCGATCAACACGAGCAGCATCAACCGGACAATCGCGGCGACCTACGTGGAGCCGTATTGGACGGTCGACGGCGTTTCGCGCCTGATCGAGGTCTACGACAAGTACACGGACCCCAGCTCGCTCCAGGTCTCGCAGTACTCGGCGTCGACATTCGGCGCCGCGGTCGAGCTTCGGGATCCCGGTCTCGGAAATCGATTCGATCAACCTGGGCTTCCGGGCCGAACACACGAACCTGACGCTATTCCAGCAGAGCCCGCCGATCTACTACGAATTCGTCCGTGACTTCGGCTATGCCACGAACAGCTATATCCTGTCCGGCGGCTGGGCGCGTGACACCCGGAACGACATCCTCTATCCTACGTTTGGCCGACTGCAAAGCTTTCTGGCGGAGGTTGGACTGCCGTTCGGCGACCTTTCCTATTACAAGCTCAATTACCTGAATCAGTCGTTCTGGCCGGTGTATGGAGAATTGGTATTGATGCTGAAAGCGGACTTGGGCTACGGCGACGGGTACAACGACAAGCCGTTCCCGTTCTTCAAGGCGTTCTACGCGGGGGGCGTAGGGTCCGTGCGCGGCTACGAAGCGGGAACGCTCGGGCCGCGAGACATTTACGGCAACACGCTGGGCGGCAAGCGCAAGATCGTCGGCACCGCCGAGGTGGCGTATCCAGTCATTAAAGGTGAAAAGTCGGTGCGCGTCGGCGGGTTCTTCGACGCGGGGCAGATCTACGTCAACGGCACGCAGCCCGAATTCGAGAACTTCCGGTACTCCGCCGGCGTTGCCGTGGCCTGGAATTCGCCGATCGGACCGCTCAAGTTCAGCTATGCCTTTCCGCTCAATTCGATCTCGTCGGACCGCATCCAGCGCTTCCAGTTCCAGGTGGGGCAGGGCTTCTAGCGCCCGCCGCACGCTGCAGGAGATTACCGTGAAACAGTACCGCATCCTTGCCGCCCTGGTGTTCTGTGCCCTCGCCGGCACTGCGTATGGCGCCGACTACAAGATCGGCTTCGTCAACGCCGAGCGGTTGTGGCGCGACTCCGCGCCCGCCAAGCGCGCGCAGCAGAAGCTCGAGAAGGAATTCGCGCCGAGGGAGGCGGACCTGCAGAAGCAGAGCAAGGCGGTCCGCGATCTGCAGTCCGTGCTGGACAAGGACGGCCCGACGATGGGCGAGGTCGAGCGCCGCAACAAGGAGCGTGACCTGGCCAACCAGACGCGCGACCTGCAGCGCATGGAGCGCCAGTTCCGCGAAGACGTCAACCTGCGGCGTGCCGAGGAACTGGCGGCGGTTCAGGAACGCGCCAACAAGATCCTGATGCAGATTGCCGAGGCCGAGAAATTTGACCTGATCCTGCAGGATCCGGTCGTGTTCGCCAGCCAGAAAATCGACATCACTGAAAAAGTGATCAAGGCACTCGCCGACAAGTAGCGCCGCCCCGCCGTGGCGTCGGAAGAACGCTCCATTCCGCAATCAACCCGCCGCCCGCAATGCCGTCGAATCCAGCGTCTCCCGGTATACGTCTGGCCGACCTCGCGGTGGGCATCGGCGCGACGCTCGACGGCGACGGTGATGTGCGCGTGGATCACGTGGCGACGCTCGAGAACGCCGGGCCCGGCGCGCTCGCATTCCTCGTCGGCGTCCGGTATCGCGGACTGCTCGCTACAACGCGCGCCAGCGCGGTGATTCTCGCGCCGGCTCAGGCGGATGCCACGCGCCTCCCCAAGTTGGTTCATGCCAACCCTTACGCTGCCTACGCGTCCGCGGCGACCCTTCTCTATCCCGCCGCGCGCGCGGCTGCCGGCGTGCATTCGTCGGCGATCGTCTCCAAGTCAGCGCATTTGGATCCGAGTGCCTCTGTCGGACCCCACGCGGTGATCGGCGACGGTGCACGGGTCGCCGCACGAGTGGAAATCGGCGCCGGATGTTCGGTAGGGAACAGCGTGGTCCTGGGCGAGGACGTCGTGGTGCATCCCAACGTCACGCTTTACGCGCGCAGCGTGGTCGGTGCGCGCACGATCATTCATGCCGGCGCGGTGATCGGTTCGGACGGATTCGGAATGGCGGAGGAAGGCGGGCGCTGGCTCAAGATCCCGCAAGTCGGGCGCGTGGTCATCGGCGCGGACTGCGAGATCGGCGCGAATACGACGATCGATCGCGGCGCCATCGAGGACACCGTGATCGAGGATGACGTGAAACTCGACAACCAGATCCAGATCGGGCACAACTGCGTCATCGGCGCGCATACAGCCATTGCCGGCTGCGTGGGGATCGCCGGTAGCACGCGCATCGGCCGCAACTGCAAGATCGGCGGCGCCGCGATGATCTCCGGCCACCTGCAGATCGTCGACAATACGGTGATTTCCGGAAGCACCGGCGTGTTTCACTCGATCGACAAGGCGGGCGTCTACACCGGCGCCTGGCCGGCACTACCGCATCGCGAATGGCAGCATGCGATGTCGGGAACGCGGCGCCTGCGAACACTGGAGGCGCGCATCAACGCGCTCGAGCGGACACCGAGTGACGCGGACGGGACCGAAGGGGAGGACAGCGCATGAAACACGATGCGGCGGATTTTGCGGCGTCCTTTACGGCTTCGCCACATCGCTATTCGCGCGTCCTCGTCGACAGGTTGCTGGAACACGAGGCGGGCAAGCTTGTCCGCGCGCTCAAGAACGTCACGGTCAACGAGACGTGCTTCCAGGGACACTTCCCCGACTATCCGGTGTTGCCCGGCGTGCTGGTGATAGAGGCGCTGGTCCAGCTGTCCACCGTCCTTGCGCGCGACCATGGGCTGACCCTCGAGCTTTCGGGCATTTCCGGCGCGCGTTTCAAGCGACAGGTGTCACCGGGCGACCAGCTGCTGCTCGAATCGCGGATGCACCCCGTCGTCGAAGGCAAAGGCGGCTTTGCGGTGCAGGCTTCCGTCGGCGGCGAGCTGGCGGCGGAGGCGGAACTTCTGGTGGCCTTCGCGCCGATTGCGCCGGGCAAGGGATGACAAGGCGAATACCGATGCCCGACATCCATCCTACCGCGCTGGTCGATCCGGCCGCGCGCGTCGCAGCTGACGCGACAATCGGCGCCTATTCAATCATCGGCGCCGACGTGGTCATTGGCGCCGGAACGGTCGTGGGTCCGCACGTCGTCGTGACCGGCCGCACGACGCTCGGCATGCGCAACCGCATTTTCCAATTCACGTCGATCGGCGACGTACCGCAGGATCGTAAATACGGTGGCGAGCCGACGACAACCACGATCGGCGACGACAATGTCTTCCGCGAATTCGTGTCGATCCATGCCGGCACGGCGCAGGACAGGGGCGACACGGCAATCGGCGACGGGAACCTGTTCCTGGCCTATACGCACGTCGCTCACGATTGCGTCGTGGGAAATTTCACCACGTTCTCCAATAATGCGCAGATCGCCGGACACGTCCGTATCGACGACTGGGTCGTCATGGGCGCGTATTCGGGCGTGCACCAGTTCGGGCGGGTCGGCGCGCACGCGATGGTCGGCACCTACGCGGCCGTGCTGGGCGACGTCCCGCCTTTCACCACCGTCTCCGGGTTTCCGGCCAAGCCGCACGGCACCAACAACGAGGGATTGCGCCGGCGTGGCTTCACCAGCGACGATATCCTCGAGGTGCGGCGGGCC
The DNA here is from genome assembly GCA_963782625.1 of uncultured beta proteobacterium. Taxonomy (GTDB): domain Bacteria; phylum Pseudomonadota; class Gammaproteobacteria; order Burkholderiales; family Casimicrobiaceae; genus VBCG01. The sequence goes on from CAWAKN010000015.1 coordinate 8,517, forward strand.
TACAAGACGCTGTATCGGGAGAACCTCACGCTGGACGAAGCGAGGTTGAAGATTGCGGCCGCCGCTGCGAAGGCGCCGGTATTGACGCCGCTGGTCGAGTTTCTCGCGGTTCCCGGCCGCGGAATCGTGCGCTGAACGTGACCGACATCACCATCGGCATCGTCGCGGGGGAGGCGTCGGGCGATGCGCTGGCGGCCGCGCTGATCCGGGCAGTGCGTGCACGAAACCCGCGAATCCGTTTCGTCGGCGTTGCCGGCCCCCAGATGGAAGCCGCCGGATGCGAGGCGTGGTATTCCGTCGAAAGCCTTGCCGTTCGCGGCGTGGTAGAGGTCTTGCGGCACCTGCCGCGGCTATTTTGCATGCGCCGTCACCTGCGTGCGCGCCTGCTGGACGCGCGCGTCCCGCTGTTCATCGGTGTCGATGCGCCGGATTTCAATTTCGGCCTCGAGAAGAAGTTGAAGCGCCGCGGCGTGCGCACCGTTCACTTCGTCAGCCCGTCCGTGTGGGCCTGGCGGGGAGAGCGCCTGAAGAAGATCGGCCGGGCGGTCAACCGGATGCTGGCGCTGTTCCCCTTCGAACCCAGGCTCTATGAAGCCGAAGGAATCCCGGTCACGTACGTCGGGCATCCGATGGCCGCCGACGCAGCCACGCATACCACGCGGCGCGAAACGCGGGACCTGCTCAAGCTGAAGGCGGCGACGCCGGTGTTTGCGCTGCTCCCGGGAAGCCGGCTTTCCGAGATCGAAATGCATGCGGATCTGGTGCTGGCGACAGCGGCGCGCATTTGCGAAGCGCGCGACGATGCGCGATTCCTCGTACCTTTCGTCACCCGGGCGACTCGCGACGCATTCGAGGCCGCGATGCACCGCCGGGGTCATGGCGAATTGCCGATCACGCTGCTGTATGGCCACGCCGAAGATGCCCTTCGCGCCGCCGACGTCGGCATCGTTGCTTCCGGCACGGCCACTCTCGAGGCGGCGCTCGCGCGCTGTCCGCACGTCATCTTCTATCGTGTCTCGGCGCTGACGGGGCGCATCGTCGGACGCCGGCTGTTGCTGCCGTACGTGGGACTTCCTAACGTGCTCGCTGGCGGGTTCGTCGTCCCCGAATTCCTGCAGGACGATGCGACGCCCGCCAATTTGGCGCAGGCGGCGCTCAACCTGTTCGACGATACGGTGACGCGGCGAAGGCTGGAGGCGCTTTTCGCGGGCTTTGCCGCGCAGTTGTCAGCGGACACCGGCGCGCTGGCTGCCTCGGCGGTATTGGCCGAACTGCGATTGGCGGGGGCGGCATGCTGATCGCCGGCGTGGACGAGGCGGGGCGCGGACCGCTGGCCGGTCCGGTCTATGCTGCAGCCGTCATCCTCGATCCCTCGCGACCCATTGCCGGGCTGCGCGATTCGAAATTGTTGTCCTCCGGTGAGCGCGAACGCCTGGCCGTGGAAATTCGCGCCTGTTCGCTGGCCTGGGCGGTGGCTGCGGCCGACGTCGCCGAAATCGATGCGTTGAACATCCTGCAAGCGACGCTGGTTGCCATGCGGCGCGCGATCGAAGGTCTGGCCTTGGTGCCGACGGAGGCGCTGATCGACGGCAACCAGATTCCCCGCCTTGCCTGCGCGGCGCGAGCCATTGTCGGAGGCGACCGCGACATCGCGGCGATTTCCGCGGCGTCCATCCTCGCCAAGACGGCGCGCGACGCACTGCTGGCGGAACTCGGTGTTCTGTACCCGAACTACGGGTTTGCCAGGAACAAGGGGTACGGAACGCCCGAGCACTTGGCCGCGCTCGAGCGCCACGGGCCGTGCCCGGAGCATCGACGCTCGTTCGCGCCGGTGGCCCAGATGCGCCTGTGCAAGAATATGCCGTTGGGCGATGTATGACAGGCGGGGGCAGGCGATGATCCACTGTGTGCTGCATGATCCGCGCGACTCAGTCGCGGTCGTGGTGGTCGAAGGCGTTGCGGCCGGCATGAAGCTGACCGGCCTGGTCCTGGACGAAGACCGCACGCTTACTCTCGATTGCGTGCAGGATATACCGCTGGGGCACAAGGTCGCGCTCAAGGACATGGCGGTCGGCGATACGGTGATCAAGTATGGCGTCGACATCGGCAAGGTGGTCGCGCCGATTCTCCGCGGACAGCACGCGCACGTGCACAACATCAAGACCAAGCGGTGGTAGGCGACTTCGCGGAAATGACCATGCAGACCAAATTCCCCGGCTATCGCCGCGAAAACGGGCGGGTAGGCGTGCGCAATCACGTGATCATCCTTCCGGTCGACGATCTCTCCAATGCCGCGTGCGAGGCGGTTGCCCACAATATCAAGGGAACGCTGGCGCTCCCGCATCCCTATGGCCGGCTGCAATTCGGCCCCGATCTCGACCTGCATTTCCGCACGCTGATCGGCACGGGGGCCAACCCGAATGTCGCCGCTGTCGTGGTGATCGGCATCGAGGAGCAGTGGACACGCAAGGTGGTCGACGGCATCAGGGCCACCGGCAAGCCGGTCTCCGGGTTCGGCATCGAGCTGCATGGCGACCACGACACGATCATGCGCGCGTCGAAGGCTGCACGGGAATACATGCAGTGGGCGAGCGAGTTGCAGCGCGTTCATTGCGATCTGAACGAGCTTTGGGTGTCCACCAAGTGCGGCGAATCGGATACCACGTCGGGATGCGGCGCCAACCCCACGGTGGGCGATGCCTTCGACAAGCTGCACGCCGCGGGATGCACGCTGGTGTTCGGTGAGACGACAGAACTGACCGGGGGCGAGGGCATCGTCGCGGCCCGGTGCAGGGACGATCGCGTTCGCGCGGAATTCATGCGCGTATTCGACCGCTACCAGGAGGTCATCGACCGGCACAAGACCAGCGATCTTTCCGACTCGCAGCCGACCAAGGGCAACATTGCCGGCGGCCTGACCACGATCGAGGAGAAGGCACTGGGCAACATCCAGAAGATCGGCCGGAAATGCACGGTCGACGGGGTGCTCGACAAGGCGGAAATGCCGACGGGACCCGGCCTGTGGTTCATGGATTCGTCGTCCGCGGCAGCCGAAATGGTCACGTTGTGCGCGGCGGCCGGCTTCGTCGTGCATTTTTTCCCCACCGGGCAGGGCAACGTGATCGGCAACCCGATCCTCCCGGTCATCAAGATCTGCGCCAATCCGCGCACGGTGCGCACGATGAACGAACACATCGACGTCGACACGTCGGGGCTACTGCAGCGTGAAATCACGATGGCGCAAGCTGGTGACAAGCTCCTCGACATGATGTTCCGCACGGTCAACGGCCGTCTCACGGCCGCCGAGGCGCTCGGCCACCGCGAGTTCGTCCTGACGCGCTTGTACGAGAGCGCGTAGGCCGCGGAAATGGCGATGACTGCTCCGTCCGCTGCGGGCGCAACGATGGACCTGCCCGACGTCGCGGACATTCGCGCCGCCCATGCGCGCATTGCCTCGCATGTGCATCGAACGCCGGTGCTCACCTGTTCCTCGCTGGACGAACTGGTCGGCGCGCGGCTCTACTTCAAGTGCGAGAATTTCCAGAAGGTCGGTGCCTTCAAGGCGCGCGGCGCCTGCAACGCCGTGTTCTCGCTGACGGACGAGGCCGCGGCGAGGGGCGTGGTCACACACTCGTCGGGAAATCATGGCGCAGCGCTCGCCTATGCGGCGCAGCGGCGTGGCATACCGGCATACGTCGTAATGCCGGAGAATGCGGCCAGGGTCAAGCAGGCGAATGTCGCCCGGTTTGGCGCGACGATCCGTTTGTGCGCACCGACGCAGACGGCACGCGAACAGGCTTGCGCCGACGTGCAGCAAGAGACGGGCGCGACACTCGTGCATCCCTACGACGATCCGCGCGTGATCGCGGGCCAGGGAACGGCGGCGCTTGAACTACTCGAAGACCTGCCGGACCTCGACGCCATCATTGCGCCGGTGGGCGGCGGCGGACTGATCTCGGGCACGTCGATTGCGGCGGCCGCGACGCGGCCCGGCATCACGATCTACGGCGCTGAACCGGCGGGCGCCGACGACGCGGCACGCGGATTCGCTTCGGGCAAGGTGGAACCGTTGCCGCACCCGGATACGATCGCGGACGGCCTGCGCGCAACGCTTTCCCAGCGTACGCTGCAGGCAATCCGGCGCCACGTGACTGCAATTCCGACCGCCAGCGAGACCGCCATCGCCGCTGCCATGCGCATGACCTGGGAGCGGATGAAGATCATCATCGAACCGTCGTCCGCAGTGCCGCTGGCCTGCCTGCTGGCGACAGGCTTACCGATCGAGGGCAGGCGGGTCGGGATCATCGTCAGCGGCGGCAACGTCGATCTCGATCACCTGCCGTGGCAGTAGCGTCCGCGCCTTCGCCTCGCCGCCTTCGATAGTGGAGAAACCGGAAATGAGCCAGCACGTTGCCGCCGCCGACTATCCGCGGTTTCATCTGGCGTTCCCCGTCACGGACCTGACGCGCGCGCGGGACTTCTATGGGCGGTACCTGGGTTGCGCGGAAGGGCGCAGCTCGGATGCGTGGGTGGACTTCGATTTCTTCGGCCACCAGATCGTTGCTCACAAGGTGGCCTCGGCCCAGATGTCCGACGCAACCAGCTTAGTCGACGGCGACAACGTCCCGGTGCGGCATTTCGGCGTGGTCCTGTCCCTTCCGGCGTGGGAAGCGCTGGCGGAGAAATTCAAGGCCGCGGCGCAGGAGTTCGTCATCGAGCCGCATGTGCGATTCCGCGGCCAGCCCGGCGAGCAGGCCACCATGTTCTTCCTGGATCCCTTCGGCAACGCACTCGAGTTCAAGGCGTTTGCCGATCCCGATCGCCTTTTCGCGAAGTAGGCCAAGCGCACCGCGCGCGGGGATCAGCCGCCTGTCCGTGCCGACACTCAGTGCCCATATTCACACTGCCGCAGCTGGTCGACATCGCGCGGCGCTCGCTGATGCGCGCCGGTGCCGGAGAAGCGATGGCCGCGACTACGGCGCGCGCGCTCGTTGCAGCTGAGGCGCAGGGCCTCTCCTCGCATGGCATGGGGCGCCTGCCCCAGTACGCGCTGCATTTGCGCAATGGCCGTGCCGACGGGAAAGCCGTGCCTGAAGTGATCAGGAGCAAGGGCGCGACAGTTCTGGTCGACGCGAGGACGGGGCTGGCCTTTCCGGCCTGCGCGCTGGCCGTGACGGAGGCGTTGCGGCGCGCTCGCGACTACGGCGTCGCGTTCGCGGGCGTGACCAACAGCCATCACTTCGGCGTTGCCGCGCATCATCTCTTGCCCGTCGCGAAGGCCGGGATGCTGGGCCTTGCGTTCGGCAACTCACCCGCCGCAATGCCTGCCGCCGGTGGCCGGCGACCGCTGTTCGGCACCAATCCTATTGCCGCGGTGTTTCCGCGCCGAGCGGCGCCACCCTTGATCATCGATCTTTCGCTGTCGGAAGCGGCACGGGGGAAAGTGATGGTCGCCGCGCGGAAGGGCGAGCCGATTCCACCGGGTTGGGCACTCGATCGCGACGGGCTGCCCACGACGGATGCGAAGGCGGCGCTCGACGGCTCGATGTTGCCGATGGGGGGAGTCAAGGGCGCGATGCTGGCGCTGGTGGTCGAACTGCTCGCGTGCGCACTCACGGGCGCGGCATTCGGATTCGAAGCCGACTCGTTCTTCGTCGATGAAGGCAACCGGCCGAAGCTCGGTCAGGCATTCCTGGTCATCGACCCGGACGCCGTTGCGGGCCGCGGCGTCTACCTCGAGCGCATCGAAACGCTGGTCGCGGCCATGCTCGACGATCCTGGCGTTCGGCTTCCGGGCGTCCGTCGCGACGCGCTTGCGGCGGCCGCAGCCCGGGACGGCATCGAACTTGCGCAGGGGCTCGCCGACGAGCTAACGCGATTGGCTACGCAATAGCGCCGAACCGAGACCGGCAAGCACCTCAGCCCGCGGTATCCGCGCTACTCGAATGCGAATTCGCCTTCGCAGCCCTGGGTGACCCAGATTCCTGAATTATCATAGCCCCAGCTGCGTCCCTGCACGCAGGCCGCCTGCGAACGTTGGGTCACCAGCCATGCCCGCGTGATCGGACGCCCGGTTGCGCAGTATTGCTGCTGGTAATTGCGGCTCTCGCAGATCATGCTTGTCACTGGCGGTGGCGCCATGGCTGGCGGTCCGCCGCGCCACTGCACGCCGAAATCGGCCGCGCAGCCGTCGGTGACCCAGATTTCTCCGTTCTGGAAACCCCACGTGCGACCCTGGATGCACGGCGCGCTCGAGCGCTGATCGATCACCCATGCGCTGGAAATTTGCTGCCCGGTGGGACAGATTTGCTGCTGGTAGTTCCGGCTTTCGCAGGTGACGCGATTGGCCCCGGGTCGTCCCGGCGGCGGCCCGGCGACGCCCTGGAAGCCGAAGTCGCCCTGGCATCCCTGGTTGACCCAGATGCCGTTGTTTTGGTATCCCCATGTCTGCCCTTCGATGCAGGGCGAGCGCGAGCGCTGGACCAGTATCCATGCCCGCGTGATCGTCACGCCGGCGGGGCAGAATTCCTGCTGGTAATCGCGGCTATCGCACGACAGTTGCTGCGCCGACGCCGATATTGGAAGGCACAGCAACATCGCCAGCGACAGCATCAAATACGCCCAACGACTCTTCATCGGAACCTCCGGATAACAGCGCGATTCTAGCCGGGATTGGCCGGATTCTGAATGGTCGGCCGCGGCGTGTCCGCGGTGGTGATCGCCTCGCGCAGGGAATTGAAAAGTCCCGGGGCGGCGGCGATCACTTCGTTGCTGCGGAGGAAATCGGACCCCCCCGCGAAGTCGCCGACTCGCCCGCCGGCTTCCCGAACGAGCAAAGCGCCCGCCGCGACGTCCCACGGCTGCAAGCTCATCACCCAGAATCCATCGAGTCGCCCCGCGGCCAGGTTCGCCATGTCCAGTGCGCACGAACCGGCGCGGCGCAATCCGGCGCACCGGCTGACCAGGTGGTTGAACGTGGGCAGGTAGGCCGCAAGTTTCGGACTCTCGCGGGTTGGAAACACCGTACCGACAAGCGCCTGAGCGAGACCGGTGCACGTCGAGACCCGCATGGGCGCGCCATTGCGATACGCGCCTTGGCCCTTGATCGCCGTGAAGCAGTCGTCGTGCACGGGGTCGTACACGACCGCATGCGTGACATCCGTTCCGTGAACCAGCGCAATGGACACCGCGTAATAGGGAAAGCCATGGATGAAATTGACCGTCCCGTCGATCGGATCGACGATCCATTTGTGTCCGCTGCCCTCGCGCGCACCCGCGATGTGACCGGACTCCTCGCCCAGGATCGCGTGGCCGGGAAACGCCGTGCGAAGCGTCGCGACGATCGCGTCCTCGGCCTCGACGTCCGCCGTGGACACGATGTCTCCATGATCCTTGGAGAAGGTGGGCAGCCGGACGAGATCGCGCGCCGCATCGGTGATCACCGCGGCGGCGCTGCGCGCCGCCTGTATCGCGACAGACAGCACGGATTCGTCGGCGGTACTCATGCGCGCTCCCTGGAAAATTGAATTTCGCTCGACATGTGGACCATTCTAGTCGTTGCCCGTTGACGCTGGCGGAGGGCGAAAACTCCGAACTTGAGTGGTCACGTAATGGCCACGCCCAGCATCATGCCGCCGTCCTCGTGCTCCAGGTTATGGCAATGGAACATGTAGGTCTGTGGGCCGGGGAACGGATGGCTGAAGTCGACTGCGATGCGCACCGACTCGCCGGGCCACACCAACACCGTGTCCTTGCGTCCCAGGTCCGTGGCGACGCGACCCTGGGCGTCGACCGCGAGCGCGGCGATCGACTCAGGACTGGTCTCCCGTGCGAGCACCGAAAATTGGAAGCCGTGCAAGTGCATTGCATGCGGCATGCTCGCATGGTAGTTGCGAATTAGCCACGTTTCCACCGCGCCGCGCGGCACCTCGATCGGCGTGACGCCCATCTCGAATACGCGGTCGTTGATCCGCCAGCGACCCTTCGCAAAGCCCAGCCGAAACGCGCGCTCGGATGCATTCGCGGTGTCGATGGCCGGGACGGTTGACAGTTGCTGTGGAACCCGGCGATCGAAGGCGACCAGGGAGCGCACGCGCAATTCGAGCAACGCGCGGGGTGCGCCCTCAGGCCACCCACCGCCATGCTGGTGCGCAGGAGCGGTCGGCGCGACGGGCATCACGTGTCCCATCGCGGCGGGATCGATCGGCGCAGAGGTCGCGGCGGCTGCAGCTGTTGCCCCCTCCACGTACATCGGATCGAACGCCAGAGTCTCCAGCCGCAGCATGTCGCCGATCGTGGCGTCGCGCAGATCGACCAGCACGTCGATCCGCTCCGCCGTCGCCAGGAATGCCTGCGTGCACTGCACGGGCGCGGCGAGCAATCCGCCGTCGTTGCCGATCAGCGTGAACTGCACGGCCGCGCCGGTGGCCGCGCGGAATGCGAGCAAAAGCGTGCGCGCATTCGACGCGTTGAGAATCCGGAAGCGGTAGAGCCGCGTCGCGACATCGAGGTACGGACAGCGGGTTCCGTTGACCAACAGTTCATCGCCTAGAAATCCATGGATCAGGTCGGCGGCCGTGGGCGCATAGCCGGTACCGGCACGCCGATCCTGCAGCACCAGCGGAATCTCGGTCGTACCTGGCGTCAAGTCGAGTGCCTTGCGCAACGCACGCTCGTCGTCGTCTTCGACCATGACCACACCGTACAAGCCGCCGTAGGTCTGCGGCGCCGTGCGCCCATGCGGATGGGGGTGATACCAATACATTCCACTGCGATTGCTTACGGTGAAGTCGTAGGCGAAGCGCTCGCCGGGGGCCACCAGAATGGAGCCGTTGCCGTCATTGCGCGTGTCGACAGCAAGTCCGTGCCAGTGGACGATCGTCGGTTCGTCCAGCGCATTGACGAGCGTTGCACGCATGCGTTCGCCACGTTGCAGCACCAGCGTCGGGTTGACGTAGCGCCGACCGCCGTGGCGTGCGGCGAGGCCCAGGTTACCGGTAGTCAGCGTCGCGGGCAGCGCGCCGGCCGGCCCCGCGGTCAGCGTCAGCGCTTGCCCGCGTGGAGACAGGCGCGCGAGGTAGCCGTTGTCGCCAGGGACATACAGGCGGCGCGACCCACGATCACCCGTGGTGCATACGGAGTCGTCGCTGCCCGGCGTCTGCGCACGGTCAGAACGTGCGGGCCACGTGGCGGCGGCCGCCCCCAGTGCGGCGAATCCCTGCAGCAGACGGCGGCGAGTGGAGTGGACGGGCAACGCGGACCGGTATCGACGGGAGAGAGCTGCTGAAGCTTAACGGCTCCCCGCGCCACGGTCGAGCTGATATTGAATGCCGATCCATGCGCCAAACGGCGCGCCCGGCGAGCGAAACGCCTCCGGGCCGGCGAGGCCGGCATCGAACGTGTTGCCGGGACCGCGAAAATAGTTGGCGCCGAGGATGCCGAAATTCTGATACGTCCGATTGAACAGGTTGTCGATGCGCGCGAACAGTTGCCACTCCGGTGTGATGCTCCAGCTTGCGTCCATCGCGACGACGGCGTAGCCCGGCACCTTGCCCGCGGGATCGGCATTGTTCTCGTTGCCGCGTGCGTACTGTGCGTCGAAGGCCGCCAGCGTCGCGCCGAGCGCGAACGGTCCGTGCGCCCAGTCCGCGCGCAGTCTGAACGCATTGCGCGGCAGCGTGGGCAGTTGGTCCCCGGGCTCTACGAAGATCAGGCCGTCGGCGTCCGCCGTCGAATTGTTGGGGCTGCTCTCGGCAAATCCGGTCTGGAACGTGGCATCGAGAAAGCTGTAGCGGGCAACGACGCGCACTTCGCCTACGGTCGTGCCGCCGGTGAGCTCGACCCCCTGGCGCCGCGTGCTGCCCACGTTCCGGAAATAACCGGCATTTACAGCGCCGCCGCCAGCACCGATGAACTGGATGTCGTCGGCGAGGTCGGTACGGTAGATCGCGGCGCTGTAGAAACCCGTCGTTCCCAGGCGCCCGCGCACGCCAAGTTCGTACGTCGTTGCGACGACTTGCTTCAGTGGCGGGTCGGCGACAAAGATATTGGGCAGCGTGCACGGCGCCGCCGGATCGGCGCAGGTGAGCTCCACCGCGGTCGGTACGCGCGTGCCCTGGTTGACCCCGCCAAAGACGTTCAGCTCCGGGCCACCGGTCCACGTAAGGCCCACCGCGGGATTGAAGCGCCGGAACGTGTTGGTGCCGTCGATGGCGGGCGACTCGCCGGTCAGGTCCTGCGTAACGATGCGCGCCGTGTTGTAACGGCCCGCGAAGAGGAGGCTCCATTGCGGCGCGACGGCGATCGTGTCCGAGACATAGAGGCCCAGCGACCGGTTACTCGTCGTTACGTTCGTCGCAAGCTCATAGTCGCCAATGCCGATGGTGTCGCGGTCGGCGACGAAGGTCGCCGGTTGCCCGCTTTGCGTGAAGTCGGTGTTCCCGGTGTCGTAGGCCAGGCCGATCACCATCTGGTGCGCGACACTGGCCGCGGTTCGCTCCAGCGACAACTGCAGCGAGGCGCCCCAGGCGCGCGTCGTCTGCGAGGTAAAGAGGTTGACGGCCTCGTTGGCATGCTCTGGCGGCGCATAGTCGTCGTTGACGTTGCTGTTGACGCCGCTGGTGGAAATCCTGCGGAAGTAGGCGTTGCCCGCAAGCAGCGTGTCCGGCGCGAACGAATGCAGCCAGTTGCCGTTGACGAAGGCCAGGCGATTGTCCGTCGTGTCCGGCCACGTATACGGTTGTCGTGGGTTGTCCAGCATCGACACTGGCAGTGCCTGTGTGCCTTCGATGTGATTGTCGGCGAGCGACAGTCCGACGCTGTACTGGTCGCTCGCCGCACGCAGATCCGCGCTCGCGTAGAGGCGCCCGATGCGCGTGGCCGAGTGATCGCGGTATCCGTCATCGTCGGATGCCCTCGGCGGCGACGAAGAAGCCGAGTGTCCCATCGTTGCCACCTGCTTCGGCGGCGAGTTCCGTGCGCGCGAACGAGCCCGCGGACAGCGAAGCCTCGGCGCCGGCGTTCGAGAAGCCGTCCTTCATGTGCAGCGTGAGCGCGCCGCCCAGCGTATTCAGCCCGAAGACAGGGTTCGAACCCGGCAGCAGCTGCAGCGACCCGACGGCGTTCTTCGGAATCAGGTCCCAGTTGACGATGTCGGCGAAGGCTTCGTTGATGCGCACGCCGTCCTGAAAGACGGACAGTCCTTGCGGCGTGCCGAGCAGAGACGATGCGGTGAAGCCGCGAAAGCTCACGTCCGGCTGGAACGCGTTGCCCGTCGGCGAGTTCAGGTTGACGCTGTTGGCGTTCAGGTCGAGAAATTCGGCGACACCGCCAGTGCGCTGGCGCGAGAGATCGCGCGCGCCGAAGTTCTGCACGTTCGACGGAATCTGCTCGAGTGGCGTGCCCATGCCGGGCAAGGGTGTCGTGCCGATGACGTCGACGCGGCCCAAATCGACTGGCACATCGCCGGCATGAGCCCACCCGGCGCACGCCAGCGCAACGGCAGGGATTGAAAGTGAGGCAATGGGGTGGAACGCGCTACGTATCATCGCAACTTCGGTTTTCCCGGACTTGTCTGGTACTTCAATCCGGCGATGCGCACCGGTGCCACCTTGACTCCTCCAGCGCTTGCGGCCGATCACTCGAATTGCGACCGTTCGAGGCGAAGGTAAACGTAATTGGCGTTTTGCCTGTGCAGCGATTCGTACTGATCCCAGCGCGAAAACTCCGGCAGGTCGCAGCGGTCCCGCAGCTCGGCTAGGCTGACCCCATCTTTCATCAGGGCACCGACGCGACTCTCGAGCGCCGTGAAGTACCCGGCGAAGGTTGCGATGTCCGCACAGGTGCCAACAGGTCCGTATGCGGGAACGAGGTGAAGGCAGTGGGTTGACGCGAGGTACACGAGTGTATCGCGCCAGCCTTTGACATCGGCGTCGCGCAGGCTGGGAATTCGATTGATCGTCACGAGGTTGCCGGCGAACAGCGTCGAAGTCCGTTCGTCGAAGACTGCGATCGCACCCGGCGCACTCGACAATGACGGTGCGATGAGACGCAATGGGCGGCCGATCAGCCCCAGTGTTTCGCCGCGCGTGATCAAGCGATCCGGCTTGACCACGCGGGTCCCCGCCATGACCTCATCGCCGAGCATCGAACCCAGACTACGCAAGCATGTCTCGCAGCGGGTGGCAATCAACTCGGCGCTGCGGCGATGCGCCAATACTGGAATGCCCTGTTTCTGGAATGCCGCAGCGCCGAAGATGGCTTCCTGACTCGGATGCGTAAGAATTGTGAGGCGGATGGGCTGATTCGAGACGCTCCGGACTGCTGCGATTATCTCGTCACCTTCGCGGTAGGAAATCCCGGTATCGACCACCACAATGCCACGGGGCCCGACGACGAAAGCGACATTCGCAGTACGGCCGCCATTCTCCGGATCTACCGCTCCGCCGGTTCCCAGAAACGCGTAGACTCCGGGCGCGACAGTGACCGGCGCCATCGGCGCGGCGCGAATGTCTCGGGCGGCGCACAGCGAGACAAGAATGCCGACGATCAGCGTGAGCAGTAAATCTTCGATTGCGAAAACCCTCTATCCAAGTGCCCACCAGGCTGACGCCGAGCGTACGGGTCCGGACTGCCGATAGCCAACGTCGCAGTCCAAGCGACGGACAATCCCTCACTTGGCAGGAATTGTAGCCGGAGGGTCCGAGGCCCCTGATGTTGCACTGCACACTGGCCAACACGTACCTGTGCTGCGCTGTTGCGTTGCAACAAAACCGATTGCCCTTGCCGCGCCGCAAAATGACGCTCATCTTGTAGTGATCAAATTGACTTTGGTCGAGCGCAGGACGACACTTTTGCCGCCGGCGCCATGTGTCTGTATCTCAAGGCTCGGGTAGCTGGGCGCCGAATGCATGTCGCTTTTGCTTGGACCATAACCACCGGAGGAAACGATGACGAGCACTTCAAAGTGGTTGGCAGCGGCACTCTTTGGGTCAGCGCTTGCGCTTCCGGGAGTCACCGCAGCGAATGCCGATCTCGAGAAGCTGATTGCCGATCCCAACAATTGGGCGATGCAGGCCGGCGACATGTACAACCAGCGCTACAGCAAGCTCTCGCAGATCAATGCCCAGAACGTCGGCAAGATGCAGGTCGCATGGATGTTTTCCACGGGCGTGCTGCGTGGTCACGAGGGATCGCCGCTGGTGGTGAATGGCACGATGTACGTGCACACGCCGTTCCCCAACAAGGTGTTCGCCATTGATCTGGAAACGCAAAAGATCAAATGGCGCTACGAACCCAAGCAGGATGTCGCCGTGATTCCGCAAATGTGTTGCGACACCGTGTATCGGGGCTTGGCGTATGCGGAGAACAAGATCTTCCTGCAGCAGGCCGACAGCACGCTGCTGGCGCTCGATGCCAACACCGGGAAGGTGATCTGGTCGGTGAAAAATGGCGATCCGAAAGTGGGAGCGGTCAATACGAATGCCCCGCACATTTTCAAGGACAAGGTGATCACCGGCATTTCCGGCGGTGAGTGGGGCGTGCGTGGTTTCCTAGCCGCCTACGACATCAACTCGGGCAAGCAGGTCTGGAAGGCCTATAGCACGGGGCCGGACGCCGAGATGCTGATCGACCCCGCAAAAACCATGACGTGGACGGACGGTGCGCTAAAACCAGTTGGCGCGGACTCGTCGCTGAAGACCTGGAAGGGCGATCAGTGGAAGACCGGTGGCGGCACGACGTGGGGCTGGTACAGCTACGACAAGGCGCTCAACCTGCTCTATTACGGCACGGGTAATCCGTCGACGTGGAATCCGGCGCAGCGTCCTGGCGACAACAAGTGGTCGATGACGATTTTTGCTCGCGACGTCGACACCGGCGCGGCGAAATGGGCCTATCAAATGACGCCGTACGACGAGTGGGATTTCGACGGCGTCAACGAGATGGTTCTGGCCGACATCAACGTCAAGGGCACGCCCACCAAGGCGCTGGTGCATTTCGACCGCAATGGTTTTGGCTATACGCTCGATCGCACGACGGGTGCGCTTCTGGTTGCAGAAAAGTTTGATCCGGCGGTGAACTGGGCGAGCGGGGTCGACATGAAGACCGGCCGGCCGATCACCGTGGCGAAATACTCGACCGCGAGAAATGGCGCGGACGTCAACTCGAAGGGCATATGTCCCGCGGCGCTCGGTTCCAAGGACCAGCAGCCTGCGGCGTTCAACCCCAAGAACAGCATGTTCTACATTCCGACCAATCACGTCTGCATGGACTACGAGCCGTTCAAGGTTGACTACGTCGCCGGGCAGCCCTATGTCGGCGCCACCCTGTCGATGTATCCGGCGCCGGGAGGCACGAACATGGGCACTCTCACCGTCTGGGATGCAGGCAGCGGCAAGATCGTCCAATCCAAGGCCGAGAAGTTCTCGGTCTGGAGCGGTGTGCTCGTGACTGCCGGTGGCATCGCATGCTACGGGACGCTGGAAGGCTATCTCAAGTGTGTCGACGCCAACGACATCAACAAGGAACTCTTCAAGTTCAAGACGCCGTCGGGCATCATCGGCAACGTGTTCACCTATGAGCACAAGGGCAAGCAGTATCTGGGTGTCTACTCGGGCATTGGCGGGTGGGCGGGCATCGGCATGGCCGCCGGTCTGGAGAAGGATCAGGACGGCTTGGGTGCAGTGGGCGGCTACAAGGAGCTCCGCGACTTCACCGAGTTGGGTGGGTCCCTCACGGTATTCGCGCTTCCACAATAGTTCGGGAACGCTCGAAAGCGATCGCCGGCGCGGCATGCGCTTCGCCGGCGATTCTTTTTGTCATGGCGCCTTGAAACTTGCGGGGCGACCGACACTCTGAAACTCATCTCCCTAGTCATTGCCCAGGCTGGAACCATGCGAATTCTTGCGACGTGGCAGGCGGTGGCGCTGGCGTTTGCGGCAGCGCAGATCGCGGGCAACGCCATTGCCCAGGACAAACCCGCGGCAGCTGAAAGTCCGAAGTTGTACACGGTCGTGGACGGCACCAAGGTGGATGCCAATACGATGAACGGCTTTCGCGCCTGGCGTGCGGGCGCGTGTGACCGGTGTCACGGCGCAAATCAGGAAGGTCTGGTCGGGCCGTCGCTATTGGAAAGCCTCAAGACGCTCAGCAAGGAGGATTTCATCAAAACCGTGCGCGACGGCCGGCTCGAAAAAGGGATGGTCAGTTTTTCGACCAGCAAGACGGTCATGGATAACATCGACGGTCTGTATGCATACTTGAAGGGCCGGTCCGACGGCAACATCACTCGCGCGAAGGTGGAAGAGTTGAAGCCATGATCGTCCATTGCGCACCGTTCCGGGCAGGACGCGCGGCGTCGCCGGCTTGTGTTCGCGGCGCAATCGCGTTGGCGTTGGTTCTTGCCGCGATATTGAGGAGCGGAAGTATCGGCGCCCAGGAAGTGCGGACCGCGTTTCGTCCATGTATCGACCCGGATAATCTGCCGTTTGCGAATAACAAGGGTGAGGGATTCGAAAACCGGATTGCCGAACTGTTCGCACAGAAACTCGGACTGCCGGTGAAGAACTATGCGTTCCCGCAGCGCATGAATTTCGTCCGCAACACGCTGCGGTACAAGTTGCCCGGCGAAGACTTTCGCTGCGATGTCGTCATGAGTGTGCCCGCCGGCTACGATCAGGTGGCGGCGACCACCCCCTATTACCGCTCGACCTACGCGCTGGTGTACCCGAAAGGCAAGGGCCTGGACCAAGTGCACTCCGGCGCCGACTTGATTGCGCTGCCCGCGGAACGGCGAAACCAGTTGCGGATCGGCATTTATGACAAATCGCCCGCCTCCGACTGGGTCGCAAGACATGGATTGGAGGCACAGGCCAGGCCCTACCTGATGCTTTCGCCTGACCCTGAACAGTATCCCGGGGAAATCATCGAAAAGGACTTGGTGCAGGGCAAGATCGATGCCGCCATTGTCTGGGGGCCGATCGCCGGCTATGCCGCCAAGCGGGTGCGCAGCACGGAGCTGATTGTGATTCCGCTCAGGTCGGAACCCGGCGTCAAATTCGACTATGAGATTGCGATGGGAGTGCGGTACGGGGAGCCGGAATGGAAGGCGACTGTGCAGAAACTCATCGTCGACAATCAGCCGGCGATCACGGCGATCCTGCGCGAATACAACGTTCCATTGATCAACGAACGCGGCGCGCCAATTGATTGACCACCGCGACAACGGCCACTCATGCTCGGCTAAGCTCCGAGACCGGCCGATGCGCCCCGTCGCCTGCGCTTCTATTGCTGCGTCTCAATTGACCTGGCGGCAAATCGCCACAATCGCGGTGAGCGCGTTGCTGCAAGGTTCCGTCGCGAGCGCACAGTTGCTCGAACCCTCGACATTTGTTGGGGTATCGGCCAGCGTGGTAAGAGTAGAGGCCGATCGGGAACAGGGCGGACTCTTCGTCGGCAGCGGCGTGACCGTTGCGCCGTCGATCGTCGTGACCAACTGTCATGTCACACGGAATGCGGCGAGGATCCGCATCTCCGGCGGCGGTAGCCTCTGGGAAGTCACCGGCCAATATGCCGACGGGGCTCACGACCTCTGCTTCCTTCGGGTGCCTACCTGGAAAGGCCGTCCCGCCACGATGGGCGAACGCGAATCGTTGCAGTTGGGGCAAGCGGTCGCTGCCATCGGCTTTTCCGGAGGAACCGGCAGGAGGCTCCGGTTCGGCCGCGTGCAGGCGCTGCATTCGCTGGACGGCGGAAGGGTCATCGAATCAGACACGGCGTTCACTTCCGGTGCGAGCGGCGGCGGCCTTTTCGACACGTCTGGTGCGCTGGTGGGGCTGCTGACGTTTCGCATGCGCGGATCGAGCGGAAACTATTTCTCATTGCCGGTACGCTGGATACGCGACGGATTTCCGACGGAGGGCCAGTGGGTCGATGTCCCAGCGCAGCTCGATGCCATCCCATTCTGGCAGCGCGAAGCAGCGAGCCTCCCGTATTTCATGCGCGCCGCGCCGCTTTCCGCTGAGGGCCGATGGGCTGAGTTGATCGAACTCACCGAGCGCTGGGCGACGGCCGATCCACGTGACGCGGAGCCGCTGCGCTTCAGGGGCGAGGCCATGCAGAGACTCGATCGCCCCGAAGCAGCGGTCGGTGCCTACATCAGGGCCGTGGCCCTTGGACCCGATGTGCCGTCGGCATGGTACGGTCTGGCGCTCGCCTACGCATCCTCTGGAAATGCCGCCGCTTCGGAGCGTGCGGGTTCGAGGCTCGCCGACCTGGATCGTGACCTCGCGGTGCAACTGAACGCCGCCATCCAAGGGCTGGGCACGATTCCGTGAAACCTGCGCGCAGCATGGTCGGGCCTGTCGCCCTTGCCTTGGTTGTCGCGGCGTTTCCCCTGGCATGGTCGGCGCGCGCGGCCGACCCAGTCCAATTCTCGGTCGCCGAGACTCGTCTCTTCGTTGACGATCACCTGCGTAGCCTGGGCGGACCTGCAACGCTGGAATACAAGTACGAAAAGCGTGGATCGCTCGAAGCGCCAGTCGACGATACAGCCCGGTTGACCGTTGGGCCGGCCGTGGCCGGACGGCGGCCGGACGGTCAAGGTCGAGTACCTCACCGACGCCCGCAAGCTGGAGTTGGCGGACATCGATGCGGCCAACGGGAACCCGATGGTCCTGTTCTTTCTCGAACGTGACTTGCGCGAGATGCGTCGCCTCACCGGCGGCTCGATCAATTATTACCGGAAGAGGATCCGCATGGCGCTTGCCGAGGGCGGGCAGGTCGAGGCGGTGACGCGCGACCTCGGACCACGCCGAATTGCGGCCATCGCAATTCATATTGCGCCCTATCGCGACGATCCTGCGCGTTCGCGCTACGAGAAATTCGCGGAGAAGACCTATGTCTTCACGCTGTCCGATGATGTGCCCGGCAAGATCGTTGAACTGCGGAGCGAACTATCGACTCCGCCAGACGCCTCGGGAAAGGAGCGCGAAGTCGTCATTTCGGAGACCCTGCGCTTTGTCCGGCAGCGGTAAAAGGCGCGCGACGGACCGCGCATACGGAGAGCCGCCATGCATATTCGCTATGCACTGTTGTCAGCATTTTTCGCCACGTCATTTGGATATGCCAATGACTTTCCGACCCGTGCCCGGGTCGAGTTCGTCCTGACCTGCATGAGCGAAAGCAAGGCACCGCGGCAGGAGTCGATGTACAAGTGTTCCTGCGCGATCGACGCGATCGCCGACAGGGTTAGCTATGACACGTGGGTCGATCTCTCGACTGTCGCCAATGGCACCACCATTGCGGGAGAACGCGGCGGCGTCATGCGCGACATGCAGGACGGGCGCAAGCTCATTGCTTCCTTCCGCGAGCTTCAGGACAGCGCAAATAAAGCCTGCTTCATCAGGACGAACTAGATGGCTGGGCGCCACGGAAGATTGAATTTCGCGCTGCTCTTGCGGTACTGGCGCCAGCATGCGATCTTCCTTTGGCTGGCAGTCGGGTCGGCACAGACTGCTGTCGGCGCGCCTCTGACAATGCCCGAGTTCGCGGTGGAAAACCCGGCGCCGGGCGTCTACGTGCACTATGGCCAGCAAGCGGAGATGACGCCCGCGAATTTCGGAGACGTTGCCAATGTTGGATTTGTCGTCGGCGCCCGGTGCGTGGCGGTCATCGACACAGGCGGGACGTTTGCTGTCGGTCTGGCGCTGCGACAGGCAATCCGCCGCGTGACAGCGGCCCCGGTGTGTTACGTGATCAACACGCATGTCCATCCGGACCATATTTTCGGCAACGCGGCGTTTGCCGATGATCATCCTGAGTTCGTGGGCCATGCCCGCCTGGCGGATGCCATGCGGTCGCGCGGTCCGAACTATCTCAGGGCACTGTCGCGCGATCTGGGTGACGTTGCAGAGCAGAGTGCGATCATATTGCCGACCCGCTCGGTCAAGACCACCGAAGTGCTCGACCTGGGCGGACGAGAGCTGGGTCTGCGATCCTGGCCGACGGCCCACACCAACACCGACCTCACGGTCTTTGACCAGCAGAGCAGGACGCTGTGGCTGGGTGATCTGCTGTTCGTCGGACATGTGCCGGTCCTCGACGGCAACCTGCGCGGCTATCTGGCTGCGCTCGACGAGCTCAAGACTCTTAAAGTGGACCTCGCTGTTCCCGGGCATGGCCGTGCGCTCGCCTGGCCGGAGGCGCTTGCACCTGAACAGCGCTATTTGAACCGCCTGCTGGCGGACGTGGTTGCCGCGATCAAGGCACGACGTACGCTGACCGAGACGCTGGCAACGGTCCAGGGCGATGGCGGACAATGGCTTCTGTTCGACCAGTTCCACAGGCGCAACGTAACTGCGGCCTACGCCGAGCTCGAGTGGGAAGACTGAGCGTCGAGGCGTATATTGGCAACAAGGGCCGGCTACCGAATCAAGGTTGGCGCACGCACGGACGGACGGAGGTCGACTTGGCTATTCGCCTTATCCTGGCATTGGTGACGATGGTCTTCGCGGCCGGCGGCACTGCGCGCGCCGAGGATCCGGGTCCGGCGGATAGCGCCGTCTGGAAAAAAGTACACGCAAGCGTCTTCGGCGGTGCCCAGCTCGACGCTGCCGACGCCGTGATCGTCCTGGATACTCCCAAGCGCGCCGAGGACGCCGCCATCGTCCCGCTTGCCATACGGGCCAGGTTTGCGCAGACCAAGGATCGCTATATCGAAAAGGTCTGGCTCATCATCGACAACAATCCGTCACCGATCGCGGCCGTATTCAACTTTACGCTGGAAAGCGGGCGTGCCGATATCGAGACCCGGGTCCGGATCGAGGAGTACACGTATGTTCGTGCGGTCGCGCTGACGAACGACGGAAGGCTCTACATGGCTGCCAATTACGTCAAGGCGTCGGGCGGATGCTCTGCACCCGCTGGGAAGGATGCGATCGCGGCCAAAGCCAACCTCGGCAAGATGCGGTTGCGCATCAGCGACGGAGCCGAATCGGGTCGGCCGGCCGTCGCCCAACTCATGATCAGCCATCCGAACGATTCGGGCTTGGCAATGGACCAGGTGACGCGCAGTTATGCCACCCCCCATTTTGTGCGCAGCGTCGAAGTCCGTTATGGCGGGAAACCCGTGATGAGCGCCGAGGTAGATTTCTCGATCAGCGAAAATCCGAACTTCCGTTTCTATTTCGTTCCGAACGGCGAGGGCGAGCTCGCCGCCAAGGTGGTCGATAACAAGGATCTCGAATTCACGGCGCGCGTGAAGCTCGACTCGGCGCGCTTGGGTCTCGCATCGGTGCCGCGCTGAGGCGTGGCCAGCACGTTCCTGCCCGATGCGTCGACCGGCGAGATTCTTGACACAACCGCTGGAGGTTTGTCACAGTCCCTAGTTCGCATTTCTGTCATTCGAGGGAGGACATCGTGGACGTTCGTGCTGCTGTCGCGCATGCTGCCGGGGCACCGTTAGTCATCGAGACGGTGCAACTGGACGGACCGAAGGCGGGCGAAGTGCTGGTCGAAATCAAGGCCACCGGCATCTGCCACACCGACGAATTCACGCGCTCCGGCGGCGATCCGGAAGGCCTGTTCCCGGCGATCCTCGGCCACGAAGGCGCCGGAATTGTCGTCGATGTGGGGCCCGGGGTTACCACGGTGAAAAAGGGCGACCACGTCATTCCGCTGTACACACCGGAATGCCGCCAGTGCAAGTCCTGCCTGTCGCGCAAGACCAATCTCTGCACAGCCATTCGTGCCACGCAGGGCAAGGGCGTAATGCCTGACGGCACCAGTCGCTTTTCGCTCAACGGCAAACCCCTTTATCACTACATGGGTTGCTCGACGTTCGCGAACTTCACGGTGCTGCCGGAAATCGCCGTGGCAAAGATTCGCGAGGACGCGCCATTCGACAAGGTCTGCTACATCGGCTGTGGCGTCACCACGGGCATCGGTGCGGTGATAAATACTGCCAAGGTCGAACCCGGGGCGAACGTCGTTATCTTCGGTCTCGGTGGCATCGGGCTCAATGTGGTCCAAGGGGCCCGCATGGCGGGCGCCGATATGATCATTGGCGTCGACATCAACCCCTCGCGGGAATCTCTGGCGCGCAAATTCGGCATGACGCACTTCGTCAATCCCAAGGAGGTCAAAGGCGACATCGTGGCGCACCTCGTGGAACTGACGAAGGGAGGCGCTGACTACAGTTTCGAGTGCATCGGTAATGTCGAGTTGATGCGCCAGGCGCTCGAGTGCTGCCATCGCGGCTGGGGAGTATCGGTCATCATCGGGGTCGCTGGCGCGGGCCAGGAGATTCGCACTCGCCCGTTCCAGCTGGTTACTGGCCGGGTGTGGAAGGGAACCGCTTTCGGCGGCGCGCGTGGCCGTACCGATGTGCCGAAGATCGTTGACTGGTACATGGACGGCAAGATCAACATCGACGACCTGATCACCCATGTCCTGCCGCTCGACCGGATCAACGAAGGGTTCGACCTCATGCATGCAGGCAAGTCGATACGGGCGGTCGTCACCTACTGATACCGGTTTCGTGTGGCATTACCCCAGCCGATTTCGACTATTGCATCGGCTTTGCATTAGGTTCACGATTCGCAACGCGGGCAATGGCGCCGGTGGTTCGGCGCAAAACCAACAACGAGGAGGGTATCGAACATGGCACTTTCAATCCATCCGGCGGTCGATCAGGGTCTCAAGCCCGCCGCCGCGAACTTCACGGGCGGTACGCTGACCTGCAAGTGTGCAACCAACAAGGTCACGGTTTCGATCAAGGGCCAAGCGGCTTTCAACCACGTTTGTGGCTGCACGAAGTGCTGGAAACCCGGCAGCGCGCTGTTCTCGCAGATTGCGGTCACACCGCGAGCCAATCTCAGCGTGACGGCAAACGCCGACAAGCTCAAAGTAGTCGACCCGAACGCGGCAATTCAGCGCCACGCGTGCAAGGAGTGCGGCGTTCATATGTACGGACGGATCGAGAACACCAATCACCCGCTGTACGGTTTCGATTTTTTCCATACCGAACTGTCATCCGATCCGGGCTGGGCGCCGGCGGAGTTCGCGGCGTTTGTGTCATCCATCATCGAATCCGGAGCCAATCCCGCGAACATGGGTGCGGTCAGAGCCAGGCTGAAAGAGCTTGGCTTGGAACCCTATGATTGCCTGTCTCCGGCGATCATGGATCTCATTGCCACCCATGCCGCAAAAGCGAAAGGCGTCGTCGCTCGCGCGTAACGTCCAGCAATGCAATGGGCAATGCGGCCCCATCGGGGTCGCATTGCGTTACAGGTCGATCATCCTGCGGCGTGCCCTGACCTGGTGGGCTTGTAGGCTTGTACGATGACCCTCACCACAATCGCTCAAAACCGATGTTTCGGCGGCGTGCAGGGAACCTACGCGCACGAATCGACCACAACCGGATGCACAATGCGCTTTGGCGTCTTCCTGCCACCGCAGGCCAACGCGCGCCAGGTGCCGTTACTCTATTGGCTTTCCGGACTGACCTGTACCGAAGAGAATTTCATCGTAAAAGCCGGTGCCCAGCGCGTGGCCGCTGAATTGGGAATCGCCTTGGTCGTCCCGGATACGAGCCCCCGCGGGCTCAACATTCCGGGGGAGGCCGCGAATTACGACTTTGGGCTTGGCGCCGGCTTCTATGTCGATGCTACCGAGGCGCCGTGGTCACAGGGTTACCGGATGTATTCGTATGTCGTCGGGGAATTGCGCGAGGTAATCACCGCAGGCTTTCCCGCAGATGCGTCGCGTGCCGGGATCTTCGGCCATTCGATGGGCGGACATGGTGCGCTGACCATCGCGCTCAAGAATCCGCAGCTCTACAAATCTGTCTCTGCCTTCGCGCCGATTTGCTCGTCGATGCGTTGTCCGTGGGGCGAAAAGGCGCTTGCCGGATATCTCGGAGGCGACCGTTCGCGTTGGCGTGAGTACGATGCGACGGCGCTGATCGAAGATCGAGGCTGGCGTGGGCCACCGCTGCTCGTCGACCAGGGGACCAAGGATCAATTTCTTGATGTCCAGTTGAAGCCTGAACTGCTTAGGTCGACATGCATCGAGCGCAATGTCCCGCTCGAATTGAGGATGCAAGAAGGCTACGACCACAGCTACTTCTTCATTGCCAGCTTCATCGAGGACCATCTGCGGTTTCATGCGCGCCACCTGTGACGGTGCCCCTCGATCATGTTCGACACGCGGCCGGCGCGGCGAGTTGTGGTCGCTTGACTACTGGATGGCCACACCCCACGGCAAATCGCCCACCGGGATCTCAGCCGTCTTCTTGTAGGTGTCGGTATCGATGACCGCGATGGCGTTCGAGCGGCCACTTGCGACGTAGAGCTTCTTGCCGTCCGGCGTAAGCGCCATGTTCCAGGGACGCTTGCCGACGGGAATCTCCGTAACGATCGCATTGGTGGCCGTATCGATCACTTGCACCGATCCCTTGCCTCCGGAGGTCACGAACACCCGCTTGCCGTCCGGATGCACGAGCACGCCATTGGAACGGCTGCCGGCCTTGATGCGTGCGATGACGTCGTGGGTCGAGGTGTCGAAGACATTGACGGTGTCGGCGTTTTCGGCGGCTACGTAGGCGCGGCTGCCGTCCGGCAGGAAGCCGATCCCGCGAGGGCGGTCGCCGACTTTCACCGACTTGACGACCTCGCCCTTTCCGACATCCACGATATCCACGCTATCCGCTTCCTCCGCGCTGACGTAGAGCCACTTGCCGTCGGGGCTCCAGACTGCGTGTTCCGGGTTTTTGCCTTTCATCTTGATGTGGCGGGCAACCTTGAGGTCAGTGAGGTCGACAAGGATGACCTGGTCGTTTTCCTCGATGGCCGCCGAGAGCCACTTGCCGTCAGGAGAAACGTAGATTGCCTCCGGCGAATCGCCCAAAGCGATGGTCGCGAGTACCTGGAGTTTGGCCGTGTCGACAACGACCAATGCATTCGCCGTCTGGTCCGAAAGATAGAGCCGGGACCTATCCCGGTCGATAGCGATGCCGCGGGGCTTCTTGGCAAATTTGCCGGTCGACGTGACCTTGTCGGTCGCAGTGTCGATGATGCTGACCGTACCGCTGCCTTCGTTGGAAACGTAGGCGGTAGCCGCCCACAGCGGACCCGTGAGCAGGGCGGCGAAGATTGCGGCGCTGCACAATTGGAACGACATCATGGACTTCCTTCGCGGCAGGTAATGGGTATTTGTCGAGGCGGATCGTTTCTGCTTGGGATCGCGGTCGGTTTCTTTTATGCTACACGACGCTGCGTCCCTGCCCCTTTCCGATCGTTTCCCGCCATGCCCACATCCAGCGCCGACGATCGCCGCCACACCCTCGTTATAACCTTCATCGCCGGCATGATCGGCGCGGCGTCCTCGCACGCGCAGACACCGACCGCGGCGACGAACGTGACCCTCGACCCCGTCGTCGTTACGGCGACGCGAGGCTTGGAACGCCTGTTCGACGTCCCGGCGTCGGCCGACGTCATCGACGGCGCCACGATTCGCGATGGACAGCCGGCGATCAGCCTGTCCGAATCATTGGTGCGCGTACCCGGCGTGTTTGCGGCCAACCGCAACAACTACGCTCAGGACCTGCAATTGAGTTCGCGCGGCTATGGCGCGCGTGCCCCGTTCGGCGTGCGCGGCGTGCGGCTGTACCAGGACGACATTCCCGCGACGATGCCTGACGGCCAGGGGCAGACCGGCAGCTTCAGCCTCCTTTCCGCCAAACGCATCGAAGTCCTGCGCGGGCCGTTCTCCACGCTATACGGCAATGCCTCGGGCGGCGTGGTGTCGGTCTATACGGAGGACGGGACGCCAATACCCGTGGTGAACTTCACGGCGAGCGTCGGCAGTTACGGTACGTCGAACGTCGGCGTCAAGGCCACGGGGATCGCAGGCGGCGTCGGTTACGTGGCGGCGTTCAGCAATTTCGACACGGACGGCTACCGCGACCATTCGGCGGCCTTGCGCCAGATCGCCAACGCCAAGTTGACGTTCGACGCCACGGAAGGCACGCACGTCACGCTCATCGCCAATTCGCAATACCAACCACAGACGCAGGATCCGCTCGGGCTGACCTATGCGCAGTGGAAAGCCAACCCGCGGCAGGCGGATCCGGTGGCAACTGTGTTCGACACGAACAAGACGATCAATCAGATGCAAGGGGGCGTGACGGTGGACCAGGTGCTGAACGCCGACACCAGCCTGCGCGTCACCGGCTACGGCGGCCAGCGGCAGGTCCGCCAATACCTTGCGTTATCCGGCGTCGGTGCGACGTCGTCCGGTGGCGTGGTCGACCTCGATCGCAATTACGAAGGTGTCGGGGTTCGCGTCATCCACCGAAGCAGCCTCATGGGCGGGCCACTGACGCTGAACGTGGGCGCCGACGCGGATCGGCTGCACGAACTGCGGCAGGGCTACGTCAACAACAATGGCTCCCTCGGCGCATTGCGGCGGGACGAGGACGACACCGTCACCAGCGGCGACATCTACGCCGAAGCCCGGTGGGACCTGGCGCCAGCATTTTCCCTGACGCTTGGCGTTCGCTCGAGCCAGGTCCGCTACGAATCGGTCGATCATTACATCGTCCCTCCCAATCCGGACGACAGCGGATCGCGCACCTACTACAACACCAGCCCCATCGCCGGCTTGGTATGGCACGCTACCGAAAATCTGAACGCGTATGTGAGTTACGGCCAGGGCTTCGAGACGCCGACGTTCGCGGAGCTCGCGTACCGGCCAGTGGGTACGGGACTCAACCTGGGGCTTGATCCGGCGACCTCCACCGCGTGGGAGGTCGGCATGAAATGGTTTCCCGCGGCAAACCAGCGCGTGAATCTCGCTGCGTTCACAGCCACGACAGACCAGGAAATCGTCATCGACACGGCGACGGGCGGACGCACGACCTATCGCAACGCGAGCCACACACGCCGGCGCGGATTCGAAGCGGTCTGGGATGCCGACCTCGGAAGCGGCATCTCCACGCACTTCAACTACACCTACCTGCTGGCGGAATTTGCCGACCCGTACGTTTCCGGCATTCCTCCCGTCATCACGCCCGCCGGATCGCGGCTGCCGGGGGTGCCGCCGCAGCAGCTGTTTGGTACGCTGGAGTGGACGCCGGGCGGCTATGGCGGTTTCAGCATCGCCGGCGAGGTCCAGTATGTCGGTCGCATCTACACCAACGACGTGAACAGCGCCTATGCCCCGGCCTACACTTTGGGTAACCTTCGCGTAGGCTTCGCGCAGCAGGCGGACCGCCTGCAGTTTTCCGAATACGTCCGCGTCAACAATATCGCCAATGTCAATTACGTCGGCTCGGTCATCGTCGGGGATACCAACGGGCGGTATTACGAACCGGCCCCGGGGCGCAACTGGTATGCAGGAGTAAGCATCAGTGCAGCGTTCTGACCGCTATACCTGGACCGCGATCGCGCTGCATTGGCTGATCGCGCTCGTTGTCATCATCCAGTTCAGGTGGGGCTGGTGGATGCAGGGCATCCCGAAGCTCCCGCCTGGCGCGCGCGTGGATGCCTATAATCTGCACAAGTCCATCGGGCTGACGATTCTCGCGCTCATGATCGTGCGCCTGCTTTGGCGCTGGCGGCACCCGGCGCCGCCGCTCCCGCCCATGCCCGACTGGCAGCGGCGGCTTGCGCACGTCAATCATTGGGTGCTCTATGCGGCGTTGTTTGTGATGCCGGTGGCGGGCTACCTGGGTTCAGTGTTCAGCGGCTATCCGGTGAAGTACTTCGGCATGACGCTGCCGGCGTGGGGCGTCAAGGACGAATCGCTCAAGGACTTTTTCAGCAGCGTCCACCTGGTGACGAGCTTCGTGCTGTTCTTCGCAGTACTGCTGCACGTGGCGGCGGCGCTGAAGCACGCGTTGGTCGACCGCGACGGGTTGCTGTCGCGGATGGGCCTCGGGATGGCGCGGGAAGGGCGCCGCGCTACAGCACCGACTCTTCCGCGGTGACGAAGAACACCGTTCCGGCCATATCCGCGAAGTGGCCGGCCGGTCCTTGTCCTCGACGCTGTCGAACCACAGTTCCGCGGTGCCGTCGAAAGCCACCTCGCCGGCCGCGTGTGACACTGGATGTATTTGCGGATGTAGCGCTTCGACGCCAGATTGGACCTCACCAGTTCGGCGTGCGTCGTCCGCCAATCCCGATGGAGCTCGTCGGCGCTCATTCCGGCCTTCCTCTTCACGGCCACGATCAGCTTGATCATGACGCCTCCCCAGGTTGTATGCCCGATTCTATTCCGCCGGCACGATTCCGCGGTTGATTTGCCCGGGATCAACGCGCCGGCGCCGCGCGGCGCGTAGAGTGAAACGGAGTAGTTGATCGGAAGAGGAAATCGTGTTCCGGCGCATGCTGCTTGCCATGTCAATAACGGTGGCGACGATCTCCGTCGCGCACGCTGCCGGTGAGGCCGCAGGCTGCCCCGCGGACAGCGAGGCAGTTGCCGCGGCCGCTGCCGCAATCCCCGACGGGATGTTCACCCGTCCGGAAGCAGCCGTGCCTGCCGCGAAGCGGACAACCTGCGGCCTCTATGTCACTGCGCAGGACGCGTACGACATGGTGAAGGAGGCGCCGGAAAGGGTGCTGTTCATCGACGTGCGCACGCCGGCCGAGCTGCAGTTCATCGGCATGCCGACGCTGGTCGATGCGAATGTGCCTGTTCTACTCGAAATATCGCCGCCACAATGGGACGACGGGAATTCCACGTTCAAGCTTTCGCCCAACGCGAAGTTCGTCGAAGGGGTGGACGTGCGTCTTGCGCGGAAAGGACTGACGCGCGACGACCGGGTGATCCTGATATGCCAGGGCGGTGTGCGCGCAGCGCGCGCGGCCAACCTGCTGACGCAGGCCGGCTACACCAAGGTCTATACGACGATCGACGGCTTCGAAGGCGATCCCGCCCCCGATGGAGCACACAAGGGTGAACGGATCGTCAACGGCTGGCGCAATGCCGGCCTGCCGTGGACTGCCCGGCTCGACCGCAGCAAGATGTACGGGCTGCAATGAGCGGCCCGGCTCTCGGATATCCGGCCACGACGTCCGCTGGAAAATCAGCGCTGGCGCTGCCTTATCTGACCTCGCCGGATCCTGCCCGCGACGTGCGCGCCCGTGGAGTCATCCCGCGGCGTCGAGAATCGCCGCGGTCTCGTTGAAATTCCCGTCGCGCGCCATGTCGGCCGCGGTCTTGCCTCGATTGTCCTTCATTTGCGGCTTCGCTCCGGCGGCAAGCAACGCCTTCACCGTCGCCGTCTTGCCGAAACCCGCGGCCCACATCAGCGCCGTGAGGTCGTTGTTGTAGACGGCGTTCGGGTTTATGCCCCGGGCGAGCAGCAATTCCACGATTTCCGTGCTGCCTGCGCCGGCGGCATAGGTCATGGCGTTCTTCTGCAGCCGGTCGAGCGCGGCGACGTTGGCGCCCTTGTCGAGCAATTGCTTCGCCACGTTTGTCTGGCCGTTGAACGCTGCGGCCATCAGCGGCGTGATGCCATTGACCGCCGCGAGGTTCACGTCCGCACCCGTGGCCAGCAACTTTTGCGCGAGTTCGACCTTATTGTTCTTGAGCAGGATCACCAGCGCGCTTTCGCCCAACCGGTTGCGCGAGTTGACGTTGGCGCCGGCGGCCAGTTCCCGCTCGATGCCGGCGGCATCGGCATTGCGGGCGGCGATCAGGAAGCGGGCGTTGACGGAGAGGTTGTCGTCGGCGACCGGTTGCGCGATGGCGCTGCCGGCGAGTAAGTGCGTCAGCAGCAGGAGGACAAGGAATCGCAATGGCACTGAAAACCCTTTCAAACAGGAAAATGATGCGCCGCACAACGATCCGTTCGTTGCGGCGACCGCGGAAAAGTACTATAAACGAGACCCCGGCGAAGCGGTCCGAACACTGACCGATCATCCTTGCCGGTGCCGAAAACCCGAATCGAAAAGAGTCCTGGGAGGGAACGAATGCGTAACCCACTGAGAATTGCCGGTCTTGGCCTGGCCACGGTGCTCGCGATGACGTGCGGACTGCCCGCAAGCGCGCAGGAAGTGACTGGTGGCGCGACGACGACGGCCAAGGCGATGGCTAAGAGCCCGAACGTGTCGCAGGCGGCCCTCGACAATGCCGGCAAGGACCGGACGAACTGGCTGCACTCGAATGGCAGCTACGAACAGACCCGTTATTACAACGGACCGCTGCAGATCGATATCAACAGCGTCGCAGGGCTGGCGCCCGCGTTCGTCTTCCAGACCGCCGTGCTCGAGTCGATGGAGACGGCACCGATCGTCGTCGACGGTGTCATGTTCCTGACGACGTCGTTCAATCACGTCTACGCTATCGACGCGGCGACGGGCGAGGAATACTGGCACTACAAGCACAAACTCGGTCCGATCGTGACCGTATGCTGCGGCAACAACAACCGCGGCGTGGCGATCGAGGGCGGCAAGCTGTTCATGGGCACGATCGACGCGAAACTCGTTGCGCTCGACGCCAAGACCGGCAAACTGCTTTGGGAGAAGCAGATCGCCGATCCCGAAAAAGGCTACTCGGAAACAATGGCGCCGACCGTGGTCGATGGCAAGGTGTTGATCGGCACCAACGGCGGCGAATATGGCGTCCGCGGCTTCGTGAAGGCTTTCAGCGCGGCGGACGGCAACCTGCTGTGGACGTTCTATACCATTCCCGAGAAGGGCCAGGAAGGCGTATGGGCGGTGAACGATGCGACGGGCCGTAACATGCACCGCGACATCGCGGCCGAGCAGAAAATGCTGGCGGACAAGGGCGGCGCCTTCTACCAGACGCTGGGCGGTGGCGTATGGATGACGCCGGCCATCGATCGCAAGACGAAGACCGTTTTCTTCGTTGTTGGCAATCCGTCACCGGACCTCTACGGCGCGATCCGTCCGGGCGACAACCTGTACACCGATTCGATTGTCGCCATCGATCTCGACACCGGCGCGTACAAGTGGCATTACCAGTACATCGCCCATGACGTGTGGGATCTGGATTCCGTCAGCCCGCCCATCCTGACCCAGGCGAAGAACGCGTCGGGCAAGATGGTCGACGTCGTCATCCACGGCGGCAAGACCGGCCATATCTACATCCACGAGCGCGACACGGGCAAGCTCATTCGCTTCTCGGAAGCCATGGTTCCGCAGGAAAACATGTGGGTGCTGCCGACGAAGGAAGGCGCGCGCATGCTGCCGGGCGCCAATGGTGGTGTCGAATGGTCGCCGATGGCGGTCAATCCCAAGCTGCGGCTGGCGTACGCGGCGAACCTGCATCAGCCGATGACCTACCACGTCGAGGAAACGCCCTACCCGGGCGGAAAACTGTGGCTGGGCGGCGCGTTCAAGACGATCCCGAGCGAACAGCAGTCGGGTCGCCTCGTCGCGGTGAACCTCGACACGGGCAAGGTGGCGTGGTCGGTGAAGACGCCGCAGCCGCTCATCGGGGGCGTGCTCGCGACCTCGGGCGACGTCGTGTTCAACGGCGAGGCCAACGGCTGGTTCAAGGCGTACCACGCGAAGGACGGAAGGGAACTCTGGAAATATTACCTCGGCGCCGGAGTGAATGCCCCGCCGGTGGCGTACATGATCGGCAACACGCAATACATCGCGGTCGCCGCCGGCGGAAACAACCAGATTGACTCGAAGCGTGGCAACAGCGTCTTCGTATTCAAGCTAATCGGCGGCATGAAGAACGTCCCGAAATAGCCAGTCCGAGCCCATGCGCGGCCACTCCGTTGGTGCGGAGTGGCCGCTTTCATTTGCATCCATTATTACGAAATGCCCATGCTCAATTTCCTCGCCTTGTCGTGCGTCACGTTGGCCTTGGCAATGGGCCGTCCGGCATGGGCGCAGGCCGACCCCGCCGTGGCCAAGCTGGCCGAACAATGCGTCGCCTGCCATGGGCCGGGAGGAAACTCCACCAACCCGAATTACCCGATTCTTGCCGGACAATCGTGGCGGTACATCTACATCCAGCTGAAGGACTTTAAAGAGGGACGGCGCAGCGACCCCGACATGTCCACGATGGCCGCCCGCCTGTCCCGTGACGACATGATCGCACTGGGCAATTACTTCGCCGCCGTCAAACCGCAGCCCATCGCGTTCAAGGCGGACGGCGCCAAGGTCGAGGCCGGCCGCAAGATCTCGGACGCGGTGCTGTGTCCGATGTGCCATCTGGGAGGCTTCATCGGCCAGAACGAAATCCCCAAGGTCGCGGGCCAGTATCCGCAATACATTCGAAAGCAGCTTCTCGACTTTCGCGCCAAACGCCGGACCAACGACGCCGGCAACATGACCAGCGTCGCGGGCACGCTCACCGACGACGACATCGAGAACCTGACGCAATACATCGCGAACTTGTAACGCGGCGTGGGGAATCGCCCGGACGTTGGGGTGTAGGCATGCCGTGTCCCGCTCCGCCCGCATTGCCGTGCCCAGTCGCGCGCAGTATGCTTGACGGTCTGCAGCAATCGCCAACACCGGCCGGGCCGAGGACGTGATCCGCGGAGCGCGGCGCTACCCGAAGGATGTGCTCGTGTCCGTCAAGCTTGCGATGACCGTCAATGGCAAGGCCGTGACCGCGGAAGTCGATCCGCGGACGCTGCTGGTGGAATTCCTGCGCACGAATCTCACGTTGACCGGCACGCACGTGGGCTGCGACACGGGCCAGTGCGGAGCGTGCACGATCCATCTCGACGGCCGCGCCGTCAAGGCGTGCAACATGCTCGCCGCGCAGGCCAATGGCGCTTCCGTCGTCACGATCGAGGGGCTCGCCGCGGCCGACGGCACCATGCATCCGATGCAGGCGGCGTTCAAGGAATGCCATGGGCTGCAATGCGGCTTCTGCACACCGGGCATGGTGATGAGCGCCATCGACCTCGTACAGCGGCATCCGAAGGCCGACGAGCAGGCGATTCGCGAAGGGCTGGAAGGCAACTTCTGTCGTTGCACCGGCTACCACAACATCGTTCGCGCGGTGCAGCAGGGCGCCACCGCGATGGGCAAGTAGGAGATCGCTATGGGTGCCACGGACCAGGGTGTGATCGGCCAATCGGTACGGCGCAAGGAGGATGTGCGTTTCCTGACGGGCGCCGGGCAATACACCGACGACGTCACGTTCCCGCACCAGACTTGCGGGTACTTCCTGCGTTCACCGCACGCGCACGCGAAGATTCGCAAGTTCGACACGGCCAAGGCCAAGGCGGCCCCGGGCGTCGTCGCGATCTTCACCGGAGAGGACTTGACCGGCGTGAACGGCCTGCCTTGCGGCTGGCTCATCACGGGGACTGACAGCAAGCCGATGAACGAGCCGCCGCATCCGGTGCTCGCGCAGGGCAAGGTGCGTCACGTCGGCGACCAGTTGGCGCTGGTCGTTGCGGAGACACTTCACCAGGCAAAAGACGCCGCGGAACTGATCGAGGTCGACTACGAAATCCTACCCGCCGTCATCAATTGCGTCGATGCGCTGAAGCCTGGCGCGCCACAGATCCACGAACAGGCGCCAGGCAACAAGTGCTACACGTGGGCGCTGGGCGACAAGGCCGCGGTCGACGCCGCGTTTGCCAAGGCGGCGACGGTGTCGAAGCTCGACATCGTGAACAACCGCCTGATCCCCAACGCGATCGAGCCGCGCGCCGCGGTGGCGTCGTACAGCCGGGCCGACGACTCGTACACGCCGACAGCGGCCAGCTGCTGACCGGAAGCTACATGGACTATGCAATGCCACGGGCGGATGACGTCCCGTCGTTCAACGTGTCCACTCAGGTTACGCCGTGCACGCACAATCCGCTCGGCGCGAAAGGCTGTGGAGAGGCGGACGCGATCGGTGCGCCGGCGGCGATGATGAACGCCGTCCACGACGCGCTGGCCGCAGTCGGCGTCAAGCGCATCGACATGCCCGCGTCACCGCATCGCGTCTGGCAAGCCATTCAATCGGCCCGCGCCTAAAGGAGCTCAAGCATGTACGCATTCGAATTGCACAAGGCCGATTCGGTCGCCAAAGCCGCGGCACTGTTGGCGCAAACGGGTGGCAAGCCGCTGGCCGGTGGCCAGAGCCTCGTTGCCGCGATGAAGATGCGCCTGGCGGTGCCGGGCGCGCTGGTCGATCTTTCCGGCGTACCCGAATTGAAGGGCATTCGCAAAGAGGGCGATGCGGTCGTGATCGGCGCCATGACGCGGCATGCGGAAGTCGGCGCGTCCGACGTCGTGAAGAGCGCTATCCCGGCACTCAGCAGTCTGGCCGAAGGCATCGGCGATCGCCAGGTGCGCAACATGGGCACGCTTGGCGGCGCCCTGGCGAACAATGATCCGGCTGCGTGCTACCCGGCCGCGGTCCTGGGGTTGGGGGCGACCATCAACACCAACAAGCGCAAGATCGCCGCCGATGATTTCTTCAAGGGCATGTACGAGACCGCGCTCGGCGACGGCGAGCTGATCACGTCGGTCAGCTTCCCGATCCCGAAAAAGGCGGCGTACGTGAAGTTTCCGCAGCCGGCATCGCGTTTTGCGCTGGTCGGCGTGTTCGTCGCGCAGACCGCGTCGGGCGTGCGCGTCGCCGTGACGGGCGCCGCGCCCTCCGTCCACCGCTCAAAGGCGATGGAGCAGGCACTCGCGAAGACCTTCACGGCCGATGCGGCCAAGGCGGTCAAGATCGATGCGGCCGGATTGAACGGGGACCTGCACGGCTCGCCCGCCTATCGGGCGCATCTCGTCTCGGTGCTGACGGCGCGGGCCGTGACCGCGGCAGGCTAGCGCGTCAGGCCCGCTCGCGCGTCAGGCCGGCTCGCGCTCGTCGACCAAGCCGCGGCTGGCGAGCATCGGCCCTACCACCGGATCGCGCCCGCGGAAGGCCCGATAGGCTGCGCCGGGATCGAGCGTGCCGCCCGACGAATAGACGAATCGGCGCAAGCGTCCGGCGACACCGGGGTCGAACGGGCTGCCCGCCTCGACGAAAGCGTCATAGCCGTCGCAGTCGAGGACTTCGGCCCACATGTAGACGTAGTAACCCGCTGCGTAGGCGCTACCCTGGAACAGGTGGCCGAAATGGGGGAGGCGATGGCGCAGCACGATCTCGCGCGGCATGCCGATGCGCGCCAATTCGGCGCGCTCGAATTCGCTGATGTCGACGCCGTCGTCGTCCGTGCGCGCATGGAGCGCCATGTCGAGCAGCGCGCAGGCCGTGTACTCGACCGTTTCGAAGCCTTGATTGAAGCGGCCGGCTTCCTTGAGCTTCGCGATCAGCTCGTCGGGAATCCGCTTGCCGGTGACGCTGTGCAGCGCATGCCGTTTCAGCACGTCGGGTTCGAATGCCCAATGTTCGAAGATCTGCGACGGCAACTCGACGAAATCGCGCAGCACCTGGGTCCCCGACAGCCGGTTGTAGGTCACTTGCGAAAGGAGCCCGTGAAGTCCATGTCCGAATTCATGAAACAGCGTGCGCACATCGTCGGCGGACAACAGCGTTGGCTCGCCCGGCGCACCCTTGGCGAAGTTGTTGTTGTTGACGATGATCGGAAGGGTATCGCCAGCGACGCGCGACTGGTTGCGATAGGCGCTCATCCACGCGCCGCCACGCTTGGTCGGACGCGCGAAGTTGTCGGAAAGGAAGATGCCGACGACCGCATTGTCGGGGCCGCGCACTTCGAAGACGCGGACGTCCGGATGATAGACCGGGAGATCGGGACGTTCCAAAAAGTGGATGCCGAACAGCCGATTCGCAGTGTCGAACGCCGCGCCCAGCATGCGGTCGAGCGCGAAGTACGGCTTGAGCACCGCGCCATCGAAGCCGAACTGCGCGGTGCGCACCTTTTCGGAATAGTAACGCCAGTCCCAGGGTTCGATCGGCTGCGTTTGACCTTCGGCAAGCGCCATCGCGCGCAACGCCGCGCTTTCGGTCGCGGCGCGCGCCTTTGCCGGCTCCCACACCTGGGCCAGCAGTTGCGCGACCGCTGCCGGGGTACCCGCCATGCGGTCGACAAGCGCGTAGTCCGCATAGTTGCGATAGCCATGCAATCGCGCCAGTTCGTTGCGCAGCGCGAGAATCTCCCGTGCGATCGGGCGATTGTCGTGTTCACCATCGGTCTCGCCGCGGCGGGTCCACGCCTTGAATGCCTGCTCGCGCAGGTCTCGTCGTTGCGAGAACGTGAGAAACGGCACGATCAGCGAACGCGAGAGCGTGATCACTGCTTCGGCATCGTCGCCGCGCTGCCTTGCCGCCGCGCGTGCCGTGGCGCGTACGTCCTGGGGCAGGCCGGCCATGTCGCGCTCGTCCCGCAGCGGCAAACGGTATTTCGCTTCGTCGGCCAGGACGTTCTGGCTGAAACGCGTCGACAGCGTCGCAAGCCGCTCGACAATGGCCGCGTTGCGGTCCCTGGCTTCCTTGGGAAGTCGCGCGCCGGCACGTTCGAAATCCAGATGGATGCGCCTCAACAGCTGCAGTTGTTCGGCGTCGAGCACCAGTTCGCCACGGCGGCGGTGCAGGTCGTCGATGCGCGCGAAAAGCGCTGCGTCGAGGTAGATGGCGCTGTAATGGGCGGCAAGCCGCGGCGACATCTCGCGTTCAACTCCCTGCAACGCCGGCGACGTTTCCGATGCGGTCAGGTTGAAGAAGACCTTTTCGATACGGTTGAGAACACTTCCCGACTTGTCGAAGGCAACGAGCGTGTTTTCGAACGTTGCCGGCGACGCATCGTTGGCGATAGCAGCGATTTCCGCGCGATGCGAACGCAGCGCTTCGGCAAACGCGGGCTCGAAGTGCTCCGCGCGGATCGAGGCGAAAGGTGGCAGCCCAAAAGGCGTGGTCCAGGTCTGGAGCAGGGGATTGCTGTCGATGGAGGTCATCAGGGATTCAAGGGATATGGGAGGGACGGTGGCCGAAGGGGCTCGACGCGCACGGGTCTGGTCGAGCATTTTACTTCACCCGTCGCCCTGGCCGTATTCGGGCGTCGCCCGGCGGTACTGGCCTGGGTACGAGAGGGCGACCTTTTTCCTCGCGCGAGGCGCGCTTCCGCGCCATTCGTACTCCTGAAGTGTAATCTCTGTATTTCTCGAGGCATGCCGCCACCTACTTGCCTGCCGTGAACGACCAATCCGCCGTCACGACCTTCCTCTTCACCGACATCGAGGGTAGCAGCCGGCTGTGGGAAGAGCACCCGGAGCAAATGCAGCGGGCGCTCCAGAGCCACGACCGCATCCTGCGCGACGCGGTCATTCGCCACCATGGCGTCGTCGTGAAGTCCACTGGCGATGGAATCCACGCGGTGTTCCAGGATCCGCTCGATGCGCTTGCGGCGACGGTGGATTTCCAGATCGCGCTGGAGACCCCGGACGCAAGCGAGGGACTACAGCTTCGCGTGCGCTGCGGGGTCCACGCCGGGGTGATCGAGCGGCGCGACGGCGACTATTTCGGTGGGGTGGTCAATCGCGCAGCGCGCATCATGAATGCGGCCCATGGCGGCCAGGTGCTGACGTCGCAGGCCGTCGCCCAACTGGTGCAGGATCGGCTGCCGGATGGCATGTCGTTGCGCGATTTGGGGGCCCTGCGGCTGCGGGACCTGGCAGGCGCCGAACGCGTGTTCCAGTTGCAACATGCCGGACTGCGTCCGTCATTTCCAGCACTGCGATCACTGGAGACGGTGCCGAACAACCTGCCTCAGCAGGTGACCACGTTTATCGGCCGTGAGCGCGAGCATGGGCAAATCAAGGCAGCGCTCAAGAAGACCCGGCTACTGACGCTAACTGGAATTGGGGGCATCGGCAAGACACGGCTTTCGCTGCAGGTTTCCGCCGACGTCGTCCATGACTACGCCGATGGCGTCTGGCTCGTCGAGCTGGCGCCGATCAGCGATGGCAATCTGGTGCCGCAGGCGGTCGCCACGATTCTCGGCGTCAAGGAAGAAACTGGCCGGTCGTTAACCGAGGCGCTTGTCGCTTGTGCGCGCGAGCGGAAGCTGCTGTTGGTGCTCGACAACTGCGAGCATCTGGTGTCCGCGTGCGCCGAGCTTGCACGGCAGCTGCTCCAGGCGGGTCCGGGGGTCTCGATCCTTGCATCGAGCCGCGAGCCGTTGAACATTGCCGGCGAAACGATCTACACGGTCCCGCCGCTCTCCGTTCCGGGAGTGGATGCAGGCAACGCCACGAGCTCGATCATGCAGTTCGAGGCCGTACGGCTGTTCGTCGAGCGGGCCATGGCCATGGA
The DNA here is from genome assembly GCA_963782625.1 of uncultured beta proteobacterium. Lineage (GTDB taxonomy): Bacteria > Pseudomonadota > Gammaproteobacteria > Burkholderiales > Casimicrobiaceae > VBCG01. Next base: position 45,735 of record CAWAKN010000015.1, read on the forward strand.
GGCCTCGTTCCAGTACAGCGATCATTACATGCCGGCGATCGTCGAAATTTGCCGACGTCTCGACGGCATTCCGCTCGCGCTTGAACTGGCGGCGGCGCGCGTGCGCGCACTGTCGGTCGTGGAGATCGCGGCGCGGGTCAACGACCGCTTCCGCCTGCTGACGAGCGGTAATCGCACTGCGCAGCCGCGACAGCAAACGCTGCGGGCGATGATCGACTGGAGCTACGACCTGCTCAACGACGGGGAGCGAATGCTGTTGCGTCGATTGTCGATCTTTGCGGGCGGTTGGACACTGGAGGCGGCAGAGCGGGTCGGCTCTGGCGAGGGCGTCGAAGAGTCGGAGGTCCTCGATCTGCTGACGGACCTCGTCGACAAGTCACTCGTTACGATTGACGCGGAAGGTGGCCGCTTTGGGTTGCTTGAAACCGTTCGCCAATACGCGGATGAGCGCTTGAACCAGGTACACGAGGGTGATGCCACCCGTACGAGGCATCTCCACTACTTCGTCGGGCTGGCCGAGGCGGCGCGGCCGGAACTGGACGGCCCCGATCAGTCGGCCTGGCTGACGCGAGTCGATCTGGAACGCGAGAACCTGCTGGCCGCGCACGCATGGTGCGACCATGTGCCTGAAGGCGCAGCCCTGGGGCTGCGGCTGGTGCACGCAACCCAGCCATACTGGTTCATCCGCGGCCTCATGGACCTGGGGCACCGTGTCACCGTTGCTGCACTTGCCCGTCCCGGGATGCAAACCCGCACGCTCGAGCGCTCGCGCGGGCTATTCGAGGCGGGCCAGCTTTGCGGTTTCATGGGCCGCTACGAGGAAGCGAAAGTCCTGCTCGAGGAGAGTCTCGCAATAGCCCGTGATCTGGGCGATCGCTTTCGGGTGGCCAAGGCACTGCAGCCGCTCGCCATGACTGCCTCGGGCCTTGGCGACTTGGGCGCCGCACGCCGTTATGTGGAGGAAGCGGTCGACCTTGCCCGGGCGCTCGGTGACAAGCATGAGCTTGCCACCGCTGTGAATGGCCTTGCCCAGCTGTACAGGGTCGAAGGGAGTCTCGATCTGGCGGAACCCCTCTATGTGCAGACGATAGGCCTTGCACGCGAAATCGAAGATCGTGAGACGATGGCGATCGGCCTCCTGAATCTCGCCATGGTATGGATCGGCCGCGGCGCTGGTGCGCTCGCGTGCGGCGCATTGGCCGAAGCCGTCGCGTTGGCGCGAGCGCTGGGCAGCAAGCCGATCGGGCAAGGGGCGCTTGATGTCGCTTCCGGCCTGGCAGCGTGGCAAGACGCGCACCAACACGCTGCCCGCTGGTTCGGCTGCGCGCAGGCGCAGATGCTGCAGACCGGACTCCAGCGCGATCCAACCGACCAGGCGTTTCTGTTTCCTCTGGTGGATCGGTCACGCACCGCGCTGGGTGCTGCCGCGTTTGCCACGGCGGAGCGGGTCGGCGGCACGCTCCTCTACGATGGGGCCATCGAGGAAATCCGCGCCTGGGTCGCCGCCGTACCGGCCACGCTGGACGTCAGTTCCGCGCCCAGGGGTCCTTGACGCCGCAAACCTTCGTGGCGGAACGAAAGCGGATCAGATACTCGTAGTCGTTGCTGTCGGACTTTTTTCGTTTCCATTCGAAGATATCCGAACACTTCGATTTGGGCGCCGGATCGAACAGGTCGTCCGGCACGTTCGGATTCTTGAGGAACACGCCATCGCCGGCGCGCGGGCAGAAATAGTAGCCGAGCGGCAATGTCCAAGTGATGCTCTTCTTGTCTGCGAGGGCACCCAGCTTCACGAAGGGTTCGACAACGATCTTGTCGGCGTCACAGCTTGCATCCGTGACGGTAATCGGGATGATGCACGAAGTGCCCGCCTCACCGCCCGGGCACGGCACCGGGTTTCCTGGGGGGGTGAACGTCTTCGTCGGCTTCCCGTCGACCGGGTAGCCGGCGCGAAATGAAAACGACCTTTCGCCGCGTTCCGCCGGTTCGATCGCCGCGCATCCTGCGGCTAGGCACAAGGCCAAGGCAGGCATCAACAACGATTGGAATTTCATCGTGATCTCCCCATTTCTCGATTTGCACGGTACGCAACTGCGCGCGCAGTCGACCGGTTGCGGATGCGCCACACCCCCAATCTATTCTCGAACAGAGGCCCCCTCGACGCAAGTACGCTACAACGCGAATATTACGAATTTGGCGACAATTGGTATCCTTGGGTTTTACCCCGACCAATCTGCTTGCGCCCGCCATGCCCGCTCTGCCGCCCACGATTCCCGCCACCGTCGACGCCACGCTCGACCTGCTGACGGCCCAGGACTATGTCGCAGACCGACGTCTCGCCACCGCGGTCTTCCTGGCGCTCAAGCTGCAACGGCCGCTGTTCCTGGAAGGCGAGGCGGGGGTCGGCAAGACGGAGATCGCCAAGGTCCTTGCGGCAGGCCTTGGGCGGCCGCTGGTCCGCTTGCAGTGCTACGAAGGCCTCGATACGGCGTCGGCCGTGTACGAGTGGAATTATCCGCGGCAGATGATCGAGATCAGGCTCGCCGAGGCGGCAGGCACGGTGGCCCGCGAGGACCTGTCCCGGGACATCTTCACGCGAAGATTCCTGCTCAAGCGGCCGCTGCTGCAGGCGATCGACCCGGACGATGGCGTCGCGCCGGTGCTGTTGATCGACGAGCTCGATCGCACGGATGAGCCGTTCGAGGCCTACCTGCTCGAGGTGTTGTCCGACTTCCAGGTTTCGATTCCCGAACTCGGTCCGATCGTTGCCAAGTCACCTCCCGTCGTGGTCATCACGTCGAACCGCACCCGCGAGATCCACGACGCGATCAAGCGGCGTTGCCTCTACCATTGGGTCGACTATCCAGACGCGCTGCGTGAGCTGGCCATCCTGCGCCGCAAATGTCCGCGCGCACCGGAGACGCTGGCGCGGGAAATCGTCGCGTTCACGCAGCGCCTGCGGTCGATGGACCTGTTCAAGGCGCCGGGCATCGCCGAGACGCTGGATTGGGCGGAGGCTCTGCTGACGCTCGACCGCATCGCTCTCGACCCGCATACGGTGGCCGATACGCTGGGTGTGCTTCTCAAGTACCAGGACGATGTCGGCGCGATCTCGAAGGAGGTCGCCGAAAGACTGGTGGCCGAAGTGCGGGCGGAAGGGATCGCGCTGTGAATCCGCCGGTATCGCGCAATGACGCGACGATGTTGCCGCGAGGATTCCTTGCCGACAACGTTCTGCATTTCGTGCGCGTGCTGCGCGCGGCCGGCATGCCGGTCGGCCCTGCAAAAGTGATCGATGCGATTGCCGCCATCGAAGCTGTCGGCGTTGCCAACAAGACCGATTTTCGGGAAGCGCTGGCCGCGGTGCTGGTTTCGCGTCATGAGCAGATCGCGCTGTTCGAGCAGGCGTTCGACGTGTTCTGGCGCAATCCCAAGCTGCTCGAGAAAATGGTCGCCGCAATGCTTCCCCGCGTGTACAGCCGGACGCCCGATCCGGAACAGCCCGAACTGCCGTCGCGACTCGCGCAGGCCATGCTTCCGCCGAAGCGACCCGAGTCCCGCCCTGACGACGAGGACGAGGTCGAGCTGGACGCCGCGTTCACGTTTTCGGCGCGCGAAGTGCTGCAGGCCAAGGACTTCGCGACGATGACGGCGGATGAACTTGCGCAGGTGAAGGTCATGCTTGCGCGCCTCAAGTTGCCGCTGCCCCAGCGGCCGGTTCGACGGACCCATGCGGCACCGCGTGGCCACCGAATCGACTTGCGCGCAACGCTGCGCGGCATGACGGGCGCCGCCGGTGCCGTTGCGCCGCTGGCGTTCCGCGCGCGTGTCCATCGCACGCCGCCGCTCGTTGTCCTGTGCGACATCTCCGGATCGATGGACCGTTACGCGAGGATGCTGCTGCATTTTCTCCACGCCATCACCAACGATCGCCATCGCGTGCACACGCTGGTGTTCGGCACGCGCTTGACCAACATCACGCGGCACCTCAAGCACCGCGATGTGGACGTCGCGCTGGAGCGCGTGACGGAGTCCGTGCAGGACTGGGCCGGCGGCACACGGATTGGCGCGAGCCTCGAGGAATTCAACCGGCGCTGGTCGCGGCGATTGTTGGGTCAGAATGCCGTGGTGCTGCTGATCAGCGATGGTCTCGACGCGGAATGCGGAGAAGGATTGGAATTCGAGGTCGAGCGCCTGGCGAAGTCGTGCGCGCGCCTGGTCTGGTTGAACCCGCTGCTGCGCTACGCCGGTTTCGAGGCGCGGCCCGCCGGCATCCGGGCCATGCTGCCGCACGTTGACGATTTCCTGCCCGTGCATAATCTTGCCAGCCTGACCGCGCTGGCCGCCGCGCTGTCGCGGCCCGAACCGCGCGACCGCGCGGGCGCGCGCATGGCTGCGTGAGAGGAACGACGATGGAAATGACCAACACCCTTGTCGTCCCGGCGTCCGTGGATGCCGTGTGGCGCGCGCTCAACGATCCCGCCGCGCTCAAGTCCTGCATTCCCGGCTGCGAATCGCTGGAAAGAACCGGTGACGACACATGGCAGGCCAAGCTGGCAGCGAGGGTGGGCCCGGTGTCGGCGAAGTTCAACGGCACGATGCGCATGACCGACAGCACGCCTCCTACTGGCTATACGCTGAAGTTCGAGGGGCAGGGCGGGGCGGCCGGCTTCGCCAACGGCGAGGCGCGCGTCACGCTGGCGCCTGCGGCCGAGGGCCGGACGACGCTGACCTATGTGGCCAAGGCACAGGTGGGCGGCAAGCTCGCGCAGATCGGGTCACGGCTGATCGACGGCGCCGCAGCAAAGCTCGCCGACGATTTCTTCGAGCGATTCAGCGCGCAATTCGCGCCGGCGGCGGCGCCGGGCGAGGCGCCCGCGACGGCTTTGGCGACACCGGGGGCGAGCACGTTTTCCGGCGCCCGCTGGGTGAGGTATGTGGCGCTGGTGCTCATCGTCGCCATCATGGCGTGGTTGTATATTCGGGGCGGTGTCCGGTTCTAAAGGGCTGGCGCGGCGGCAATGGCAGGAGGGTACCCATGGATAGCGTCGATCTGGATGTCCTGAAGCGCAGTGCGGCGTGGCTTGAAGAAGGAAGGCAAGTCCTGCTGGTGACGGTCGTCAAGACCTGGGGGAGTTCGCCGCGGCCCGAAGGCGCGATGCTGGCCGTCCGCGACGATGGCCTCGTCGTCGGTTCGGTATCCGGCGGCTGCATCGAGGACGACCTGATCGACCGGACGCGACGCCTGGGCATGAAACAGACGCGCTGCGAGGCGGTCACCTATGGCGTGTCGGCCGACGAGGCGCGCCGCTTTGGGCTGCCCTGCGGCGGCACCATCCAGCTCGTGGTCGAACCGCTGAACCGCGATTCCGGCATCCGCGCGTTGTTGCGCGAGATCGAGGCTGGCCACCTTGTCGGACGCCGGCTCGACCTGCAGACCGGCGAGGCGACGCTGCATCCGGCGCAGGCGGTGGATGGCCTGACCTTCGACGGCACGACGCTCACGACGATCCATGGCCCGCGCTACCGGATGCTGGTGATCGGCGCGTCGCAGCTGTCCAAATACCTGGCGCAGATAGCCGTGGGACTGGGCTACCAGGTCACGATCTGCGACCCTCGCGATGAATACACCGAGACCTGGGACATCCCCGGCGTTGCGCTGGTGCGGACGATGCCGGACGACACGGTCAAGGCGATGCGCCTCGACGAACGCTGCGCGGTCGTGGCGTTGACGCATGATCCCAAGCTCGACGACCTTGCGTTGATGGAAGCGCTCAAGTCGCGGGCATTCTACGTCGGCGCATTGGGTTCGCGCGCCAACAACGCGAAGCGGCGCGAACGCCTGCGCGAATTCGACGTGTCGTCCGATGAAATCGCTCGGCTGCATGGCCCGATCGGCATCTACATCGGAAGCCGCACGCCGCCCGAGATCGCCGTGTCCATCCTGGCCGAGATCACCGCCGTGAAGAATGGCGTTGCGCTGCCTACGGCCGCCACCGTCGCGGTCGCCAAGGAACGAATCGCGCCGTCGGACGCATGTAGCATCGCGTCCTGACACGCGTCATGGCGGCCCGCCCGAGGGTTCGTCAGGGCGCCACCGTGTCGAGCCAAAATTGGCGACAAGTACCGGTCCAATGTGGTAATGTCTCGAAAAATCAGCGCCTTGAGGTTGCATGCCCGTCCAGTCCCGCCGTATCCCGCGATTCGATTCGTCCCATTACAGCCCTTCTCCCAACCAAGCACCGTCCTCGCCACCCGCCGGGGTTCGCGCGGCGCGGTTGCTGCGTGGAATGCTTGCGCTCGCGGTGGCCGCGCTCGCGTGGACCTGCGGCGCTTCCGCGTGGGCCCAGTCAAGCGCGGCACCCGCCGATCCGGTAGCGGCCGGGTCGCCGGCCAAGCCGCCGTTCGAGCTGCCGTCGCCGTGGGACGCGCCAGAACCATGGCGCACCGACCGCTATTACTTCCAGTTCGCGTACTACACGATCCATTTTCACTATGACGCGGATCATCAGCAGTCGTATCTCTTCGACGCGGAATATCACTTCAAGGAAACGTGGCTGGGCGGACAGTGGATCGCCGGCATGGCGCTGTTCCAGAACTCGTTCGGCCAATTCTCGCAATACCTCTTCGGCGGCCTGGTCTGGCGACCGATCGAGGAACACCAGCCGTTCTACATCAAGCTCACGGCCGGTCCATTACACGGATACAGCGGGCAATATCAGGACAAGATACCGGGCAACAGCTCGGGCGTGGCACCCGCCATCATTCCCGGCATAGGTTATTGCGTGAAGCGTTATTGTGGCGAATTCGTGCTGCTGGGAACCAACGCAGCGCTGCTCACCATAGGCATGTCGGTGCCCTAGGGCGCCAAAGTGTGGCCAGGCATTAGTCCTTCGGATCGTTCATTGCCTTCGCGGCAACGTGAAGGTGAACGTCGAGCCCGCGCCCAGCTGGCTCGTCACCCAGATCTTCCCGCCGTGCAGCTCGACGAACTTGCGGGAAATGGCAAGCCCCAAGCCGGTGCCCTCGATCTTCTTCGAGGCTGATCCCACCTGCCGGAATTCCTCGAACACGGAATCCTGCTCGTCCGGCGCGATGCCGACGCCGGTGTCTTTCACAGCGATCTCGAACACCTTGTCGGTGGCGCTGGTCACGACATCGATCGCACCACCCTCCGGCGTGAACTTCAGAGCGTTCGACAGCAGGTTCAGCAGCACCTGTTTCACTTTCCTCTCGTCTGCGTGCAGCGTCGTCACGGCGACGTCCAGCGTGCTTCGCAGCGCAATGCCGCGCCGCTGCGCGCGTTCCCGAACCAGCGAAAGGGTGTTTTCGATAGTCGTCGCGAGATCGAATTCGGCGACATCGAGTTCCATCCGGCCGGCCTCGATCTTGGAAAGGTCGAGGATTTCGTTGATGAGTGACAGCAGGTGGCGGCCGGACTCGGTGATATCGCGCACGTACTCAGTCTGCTTGTCGTTCATGTCGCCGAACAGCCGCTCGCCCAGGACCTCGGAGAAGCCGATGATGGCGTTGAGCGGCGTGCGCAGCTCGTGCGACATGTTGGCCAGGAATTCGCTCTTGTGCTGGCTGGCGATTTCCAGCTGCCGGCTCTTCATCTCGATCTCTCGGAAGAGCCGCGCATTCTGTATGGCCAGCGCCGATTGCGTCGCGAAAGTCTTCAGCAGTTGAATGACATCGGCGTCGAATTCGCCGGTAATCTTCCTGCTTACCGACAGCCCGCCCAGCAAATGGTTGTCGCGCAGCAGCGGCACCACCAGCAACGACCGCAAGCCGAGTCGAACCAGCTGTTCCCTGACGCGGCTTTGATAATGCTTCTCGTCCCTGATATCGTGGATCTGCACGGGCTCGCGCGTGATCGCCATGCGCCCGAGCGCCCCTTCACCCTTGCGGATCGGCGCGGCCCGGATTGCCGCGACAAGGTCGTCGGGCAGGTTCTCCGCCGTGTGCAGGTAGAACTCCTCGCTCCTCTCGTCGTACTCGTAGATCTGCCCGCCGTCCATGCCCGCGAGCTGCGTGGCGCGCGAAACGATGGTCGACAGCACGGTCTCCAGATCCAGCGTCGAGCTGACCGCCTGCCCGACGTCGCCCAGGGCTTTGAGCTCCCCGACTGACCTCATCAGCGCCTTGGTGCGTGTCTCCAGTTCCTTGAACAGGCGCACGTTCTCGATGGCGATCACGGCCTGGTCGGCGAAGGTCTTGAGCAACGTGATCTGGGAGTCCGGGAACGGTCCCGGCTGGGCACGGCCCACGGAGATCGCGCCGATCGCCTTGCCTTCCCGCATCAGCGGTACGGCCATGACGCTTCGAAAGCCCCCTGCCGCGGAGTGCTCGCCGATCAGGTATTCCGGATCGTCGAGCACGTCCTCAATGATAACGACACTGCAGGTCAGGATCGCCCGCAGGACGCCAGTAGCGCGGCTGGGCGGCTGCGGAAAAAACTTGTTCAGGGTGTCGACAAAGAGCGGATTGTCGATGGTGACCGCGGCGACATGAACCATTTCGCCGTCGAAAGTGAACACATTCGACGACGTCGCGACGCAGAGTTTCCGGGCAGCCTCCGAGATGGCGTCGAAGATCGGCTGGACGTCGGTCTGCGACTGGCTGATCACGCGCAAGACCTCGCTCGTTGCGGTCTGCTGCTCGAGCGCCTCGGTCAGGTCGGCGTTGCGCGTCTCCAGTTCCTTGAACAGGCGCACGTTTTCAATCGCAATCACGGCCTGGTCGGCAAAGGTCTTCAGAAGCGTGACCTGTGAATCGGGGAAGGGTCCGCATTGGGGCCTCCCGACAGTGATTGCGCCAACGGGTATGCCATCGCGCAACAGCGGAACCGCCAGGAGGCTGCGGAATCCCGCAGCGAGCGCGGTGGGCGTAACTCCGTACTCCGAATCCTCCAGGATGTCCGGGATCACGGTCACCTCCCGCGTCAACACGGCCCGGCTGGCCGCATTGTCGCGGCCGGGCGGCCTCGGGTAGATCTTTCGCAGGTGTTCGACGCCCTCCGGGATTATGTGGACAAAGGCCGCCAGGTGGACCAGCTCGCCATCGTAAGTGAAAACGTTTGCGGAGTTTCCACCACACAATTTCTGCGCCGCCAATGCGATCGTGTCAAACACCGGCTGGACGTCGGTCGGCGAACTGCTGATCACCTGCAGGATTTGACTCGTCGCCGTCTGCTGTTCCAGCGTTTCAATGAGGTCCGCGTTGCGTACCTCCAATTCGTTGAACAGCCGCACGTTCTCGACCGCTATCACGGCCTGGTCGGCAAACGCCTTCAGCAGCGCGACCTGCGTGTCCGGAAATGGGCTCGCCACATCGCGATACACGGTGATGGTGCCGATAGCTTGCCCGTCGCGAAGCATCGGCACGGAGAGCACGCTTCGGAAGTCGGCCGCCTTGGCGACGTCGCGGTGCTTGTATTCCGGATCCGAGAGAACATCGCTGATATGGACGATGTCACGGGTAAGAATGGCCCGGCGCGACGGACTGCCGCGGTCGGGAACTGCGGGATAGGCGCGGCGCAACAACTCGGCTCCCTCGGGATTCACGTTACAGATCGCAGCGATATGAACGAGTTCGCCATCGAAACGAAATATGGCACTGCGGCGGGCGTCGCACAGGCGAAGCGCGTTGGCGGCGATGGTCTCGAAAACCGGCTGGACATCGGTCGGCGAACTGCTGATCACGCGCAGGATTTCGCCGGTCGCCGTTTGCCGCTCGAGCGCATCCTGCGTGGCGCGGAACAGGCGCACGTTGCTGATCGCGATCGCAGCCTGCGTGGCAAAAGTCTCCACGAGCGTGACCTGCTCGGGCGTGAACAACTCAGCCTCGCGGCGCCATAGGAAGAGTGCGCCAAGCGCTTCGCCCTCGTGCATCAACGGCACGGCCAGCACGGTTCGCATGCCCCCTTCCGTCGCGTTGTGCCGCGCGGCCGGGTATTCGGTATCGAGCAGCGGCACCACGTCGGCGTGATGGATCGTCACGCGATCGATGATGGCCCGCCCGCTGATCGATGTCCGCTGCAGAGGAACCGGGAGCTTGGCGATTTCGGCGCCGCCGTGGAGCTGGTAGTCGGCGAGCGGAAGCAGTTGCGCGCCATCGGCGAACAGGATGCGCGCAACATGCGCATGACACAGGTGGGCGGCTTCCCGCGACACGGCGTTCATCACCGGCTGGACATCCGTCGGCGAGGCCGACATCACGCGCAGAATCTCGGCCGTCGCCGCCTGCTGCGCGAGCGCATCCGTGAGTCGCTGCTCGACCGTGCGTTTGTCGGTCGCGGCGCGTGGGCGCGACCGCTTGGCGGCAGGTGCCTTTGCACCGGCCGTGGCCTTGGCGGTTTTTGCCTCCCCTTCCATCGGCCCTCCTTGCCCGGGCGGCGCGGTTCGCGCGAGCCCCGACAGGCTAGGGGAATGTGCGCTGCCTAGCAAGTGGCAGGCGGAAGCATCAGTGAAAGTCGCGCGAGTTGGTGGGGAGCGATCCCAGCAGAGGGGACAGGTCCACCAGCCGCCCCGCGAGCAGGTGGACCACGATGCCTTCGCGCTCGACCCGGCCATACACGCCCATCAGGCGGGCCCCGAGCAGTTCCCGGCGCTGGCGATCAGAGAGGTCGCGCCACACGATGACGTTGGTCGCGCCCGTCTCGTCCTCGAGCGTGACGAAGATGACGCCGCTCGCGGTATCCGGCCGCTGCCGGCCGATGACGATGCCCGCGGTGCGCACGATGCGGCCGTGCGGCGTCTCCCGGACCTCGGCTGAAGTGATCAGCCGCCGCGCGCGCATCTGGCCGCGCAGCAGCGCCAGCGGATGCCGACCCAGCGTGAGGCCGAGCGCTCGATAGTCGGCGACGATGTCCTGTCCTTCCGTGGGCGCGGCCAGCGCGGCGGGCGCTTCGTCGAACGTGGAACCGGCGAGCAGCGGCGGCAGCTTTTCCACGCCGGCAACGTCCCAAGCTGCCGCATGCCGATGGCCGGCGAGAGAGGACAGCGCGCCCGCGGCCGCGAGCTGCCCCAAGTCGTGACGATTGAGTTGCGCGCGATGCGCGAGATCGGCCACATGCGCGAAGGGCGTGACGTTGCGGGCGGCGACGATGCGCTGCGCGCTGGCTTCGGACAGGCCGCCGACCATGCGCAGCCCTAGGCGCAGCGCAGCTCTGTTCCAGCGTGCAGTCCCAATCGCTGACCGTGACGTCGGCGGGGAGAACCTCGACGGCATGGCGGCGCGCGTCCTGCACCAGTTGCGCGGGCGCGTAGAAGCCCATCGGCTGCGAATTGAGCAGCGCGCCGCAGAACGCCGCGGGCTCGTAGTGCTTCAACCACGCCGACACGTAGACCAGCAGCGCGAACGACGCGGAATGCGATTCCGGGAAGCCGTATTCGCCGAAGCCCAGGATCTGCTGGTAGATCTGCCGTGCGAAGGCCTCCGGATAACCGCGCGCGCCCATGCCGTCGACCAGACGCTGCTCGAATTTCTCGAGGCCGCCCTTGCGCCGCCACGCGGCCATCGAGCGGCGCAGGTGGTCGGCCTCGCCTGGCGTGAAGCCCGCGGCGACGATTGCCAATTGCATCACCTGCTCCTGGAAAATCGGTATGCCCAGCGTGCGTTCGAGCACGCCTTTCACCGCTTCGCTGGGATAGGTGACCGGCTCCTTGCCCTGCCGCCGCTTCAGATACGGATGCACCATGCCGCCCTGGATCGGACCGGGCCGGACGATCGCGACCTCGACGACGAGGTCGTAGAAGCTGGCGGGCTTCAAGCGCGGCAGCATCGACTGCTGCGCGCGCGATTCGATCTGGAACACGCCGATGGTGTCGGCGCGCTGGCACATCGCGTAGACCTCGGGGTCTTCCGCGGGAATGTCCTGCATCCGCAGTTCGCTGCCGCGTTTTTGCGAGATCATGGCCAGGCAACGCCGGATGGCCGAAAGCATCCCGAGCGCCAGGCAATCGACCTTGAGCAGGCCGAGCGCGTCGAGGTCGTCCTTGTCCCACTGGATGACCGTGCGGTCGGCCATCGCCGCGTTCTCGACGGGGACCATCCGCTCCAGCAGGTCGCGCGCGATCACGAACCCGCCGACGTGCTGCGACAGGTGGCGCGGGAAGCGTTGCAAATCGCCCGCGAGTGCGACGAGCCGCGCGATCAGCGGATTGTCCGGGTCGAAGCCGGCCTCGCGGATGCGCTCCGGATCGATCTTGCGGCCGTCCCACCAGGCGAATACACCGGTCAGCCGCTCGACCTGTGCCAAATCGAGGCCCAGCGCCTTGCCGACGTCGCGCACCGCGCTTTTCGGCCGGTACGTAATGAGCGTCGCGGCCAGCGCGGCGCGCTCGCGGCCGTACTTGCGGTAGACGTACTGCATCACTTCCTCGCGCCGCTGGTGCTCGAAATCGACGTCGATGTCCGGCGGCTCGTTGCGCTCGCGGCTGACGAAGCGCTCGAACAGGACGCTCATCCGCGACGGGTCGACCTCGGTGATGCCCAGCGCGTAGCACACGGCCGAGTTGGCCGCCGAGCCGCGGCCCTGGCACAGGATGTCCTGCGATCGCGCGAACGCGACGATGTCGTGGACGGTGAGGAAGTAGGGCTCGTATCGCAACTCCGCGATCAGCGCCAGCTCGTAGTCGATCAGTTCGCGGATATCGGGTTTGACCGGCGCATCCCCATACCGCCGCCGCAGCCCGGCTTCGACCAGTTGGCGCAGGTGACCCGCGGGCGTGGTTCCAGCCGGGACGAGTTCCTCCGGATATTCGTAGCGCAGTTCGTCCAGCGAGAACGTGCAGCGCTCGGCCAGGTCGAGCGTCGCGTCGGTCAATTCGCGCGGATAGAGCGTGGCCAGGCGCGAGCGCGAGCGCAGGTGCCGCTCGCCGTTGCCGAAGAGGCCGTAGCCGCATTCGGTGAGCGGCGTGCGCAGGCGGATGGCGGTCAGCGTGTCCTGCAAGGCCCGTCGCGCCCGCGCGTGCATGTGCACGTCGCCCGCCGCGGCCAGCGGCAGGCCGGTCTCGCGGGAAAGCGCCTGCAGGCGGGTGAGCCGCGCGCGATCGCCGGAGCGCGCATGCAGTTCCGCCGCGATCCACGCGCGGCCCGCGAAGATGTCGGCGAACCAGCGCGCGTCGGCGGCCGGAAATTCACCTGCCGCGGGCGGAATCCATAGCGCCGGGCACCGCGCTGCCAGTTGGGCCACGTCGTCCCGCGTGAGCGCGTAACTTCCCTTGGTCGCGTTGCGCCGGCCACGCGTGATCAATTGCGCCAGGTCGCCGTAGGTGGCGCGGTCGGTGGCGTACAGCGCGAGTTTCAGGCCGTCGGCCAGCGTGAACTCGCTGCCGATGACGAACTTGAGGCCGGCGTCCTTCGCCGCGAGATGGGCGCGCACGACGCCGGCTACCGAGCATTCGTCGGTCAGCGCGAGCGCGGTGTATCCAAGCGCCTGCGCGCGCTCGACCAATTCCTCCGGGTGCGACGCGCCGCGCAGGAACGAGAAGTTGGAGAGGCAGTGGAGTTCGGCGTACGACGGCAGCATGGCGCGGGGAGAAGGGTGGGACGGGACAGTATACCGTATATTTGTACGGTAGTCCCGGCTTCACGCCGGCTGCCCGAACACCCCGAGTCCACACACGCGCCGTCGCCGGAAGATCCTTGCCACAGGTCAAAGGACGAGCCCGAATAGGCATTATGCTTTTCGTTTAGGGGCAATACATGGACGGATCAGTCATGAACGCATCGGCAGTCACGCTGATCGTGCTTGCTTTGGTGCTGGGCGGCGCCGCCCTTGGCATGGTCCTGCGCAGACTTTTGCCCGAGGACCGATTCAGCGACCAATCAAGGGACCTGATCAAACTGGGGACGGCGTTACTCTCGACGCTGACTGCGCTGGTACTGGGGTTGCTGATCACGTCGTCCAAGAGTTCGGCCGACGTCACCGCAGATGAGATCAAGCAGATCGCCGCCAAGATCATCCAGCTCGACCGCAACCTGCGACACTATGGCCCGGAGGCAAACGAAGTGCGCGATCTCTTGCGCCGCATGGTCACGGCCAATACCGAATTGCTATGGTCCGGGTCCGGCGCGCCGGTTCGATCCGCATTGGGGCAAGGCGGTACGAACATCGAGGCCATCCAGGAGAAGTTGCGATCGCTTGCGCCCAACAGCGACGCGCAGCGGTGGCTGCAGACGCGCGCGTTGCAAATCGCGACCGAAGTGGAACAGGTGCGCTGGCTCGCTCTCCAGCGCAGCGAAAAGTCCATTCCGATGCCTTTCCTGGTCGTGCTGGTGTTTTGGCTCGCGGTCATCTTTGCGTGCTTCGGTCTGCTGGCACCGCGCAATGGGATCACCTATGCGGTCATCGCCGCGTGCGCACTGTCGGTCTCGGGCGCGATCTTTCTGATCCTTGAGTTGAATCAGCCCTTCGCCGGACTGCTCAAGATCTCTGACGCACCGATGCGCCACGCGATCACCGAGATGAGCCAATAGCATGCGCGCTACCGGGGTCCTGATAGCCGCCAGGAGTCGCACGATGACTAAATTCCGCTTGCTGGTGGCGATTGCAATGGCCGTGCCGCTCGGCCTGGCCGGATGCGCGACCACGCATCCGCTGATGCCGACGCCGGTGTTGTACATCGGGGCGCAGGCGAAGCCGCTCTTCGCCAAGGCGCCAGCCGAGGTGCAGACACCGCCGCTGGACCTGCTGTTCATTACCGACCGCGCGCCCGCGACGAAGCCCGATGAGCCTGAACCGTACACGGCGGACAGGTCGCGCTCCATGGCGTTCGGGTCGACGACGATCCTGTTCGGCCAGGACACCACGTGGGACGCGCTGGTCAAGCAGAGCCTCCTCGCCGAGCGCTCGACTTCGATGGACCTCAAGCTCGGCCCGACGAAGGAACTCGGGCGCTACCCGCGCATTCCCTACGCCGTTGTCGGGACGCCCGAGGGGCTGACGCGCGCTCCCGCGGTCGTCGATGCGCACGAAGCGGCCAATCGGGCGCTGCAGGCCGAGATCGCGCGTCGCCTTGCCTTGAGCCCGCGCAAGGAGATCGTGCTGTTCGTGCATGGAGTGAGCAATTCATTCAGCGACGCGGCCCTCACAATGGGCGAGATGTGCCACTTCCTGGGACGTGAGTTCGTTTGCGCGATCTTCACCTGGCCCGCGGGGGGAAAGCACGGCATCCTGTTCGGCTACGAAGAGGACTACGAGTCGAGCACGTTCGCGGTCGAGCACTTGCGGAAGGCGATCCGCACGATTGCGGACACGCCGGGCCTCGAGAGAATTCATATCCTGGCCCACAGCCGCGGGACCGACGTGCTCGCCACCGCGCTGTCCGAGCTTTCCTTCGAGTCGTACATGCAGCAGACCACGCTGCCTCGGCGCGTCAAGCTCGGCAACGTCGTGCTGATGGCACCGGATCTGGACGTCGAGGTGGCTCCGGAAAAGATCCTGGCGATAATCTCCGATCCCGACCTGCCGTACGGCGCGACGCCGGACCCGCGTGCGGTGTTCCGGGCATTGCGCCCGTTCCACCTCACCATTTACGTCTCGCCCGACGACAAGGCCCTCGCCACGTCGGGATGGCTGTTCGGCAGCATTGCCCGCCTCGGTCGCGTCGATACGTCGACATTCACCCCGGAGCAGATCGAGCTGGCATCAACGTTGAGCTTCCTCGATGTGATCCAGGTTCGCGGAACGACCGACCTGTTCGGCCACGGCTACTTCGTCTCGAACCCGAGGGCGAGTGCCGATCTCATCGCCATGTTGCGATACGGGCTCAAGCCCAACGAACCGGGGCGGCCGCTGGTGGAAGTCAAGCGGCCGTTCTGGCGAATCCCGGCGGAAGCCGAGGCGAAGGGTGGTGTGGAGGGGCTGACTGAGCCGCGCGTTGCGCCCGCTCGATCGAGCGACCGGATGCCCATGCGACGATTGCCTGTGCGAATTGCCCGGGGTGCAGGCATTGCCGCCCTGGCTCTGCTGATCGCGGGGATCGGAGTCTGGGGCGCGCTGCTGCTCGAGTATGCGGGGCCGGGCAACCTGCTGGCCCGTCGCGTGTTGGTGGTCGGCTTCTCTCTGGCTGCCGTAGGAACGGTGATCTCGCTCTTTGTGCGCCGCTGGCGCTGGCGTGCGATCGGCGTGTATGGGGTTCTGTGTGCGGGCCTGGCGATCCTGTGGTCGAGCATCGAGCCGACCAACGAACGTGACTGGCAGCCGGAGGTGGCCTTGCTGCCGTACGCCACGGTCGAAGGCGACCGCGTCACCGTCCACAACATCCGCAATTTCGGCTATCGCAGCGAGACCGATTTCACCCCCGCGTATTACGACAAGTCCTTCGACGTGCGAGAACTGCGGTCGCTGGACGTCGTGACCTCCTACTGGACAGGTCCGGCGATTGCCCACGTCTTCGTGAGCTTCGGTTTCACGGGGGACGACTATCTCGCCATTTCCATCGAGGTGCGCAAGCCGAAAGGAGAAGGTTACTCGACGCTCAAGGGCTTCTTCCGGCAGTACGAGCTCGTCTACATCGTGGCCGACGAGCGGGACCTCATCCGGCTGCGCACCAACTATCGCCACGATCCGCCTGAGGATGTGTACATCTACCGCGTTAAGGGTCCGGTCGAAGTCGGGCAGCGACTGTTTCTGGAGTACATGCACGAGATGAACGAGCTGCGTGCGCACCCCGAGTTCTACAACACGCTGACCACCAACTGCACGACCAACATCTGGACGAACAACCACGTCAATGCGGGGCGCGTGCCGCTTAGCTGGAAGATCCTGGCGAGCGGATATGTGCCCGAGTACCTGTATGAACAGGGACGGCTGGAGACAATGGGCCTGTCGTTCCCGGAATTGCAAACACGCGCCCACGTCAATGCGCGCGCACAGGCGGCTGATGGTGCGGCCGACTTCTCGCGGCGAATTCGCGCGTGGGGCGAACCGGGGTCCGGCGACGGGAAGAAAATCCCGCAGGCGCACTGACCCGCCTGCCCGCCCGGAGTAGCGGGCCGGGACGCAACCGCGGTCAGTCGGCGCGGCTCCACTCGTTTCGGCGCCCCGCGTTCCCTGTTGCCTTCGCCGCAGTGCGCGCCGTCACCCTTGTCCGCCCATGACATGCCTCCTTTCGCAACCGCCGCACGGTAAACTTGCTCGCCACTACTCCCAATTGGTTTCCCCAAATGCCTCAAGTTGGCCAGTTCCGCTATGAATTCGACCGCTTCTACCGCTACGCCGAACTCACCGAATTGCTGCACGCGTTCGTCCGCGAATATCCGCACCTCGTGTCGCTCGAGGCGATCGGGAAAAGCCACGAGGGCCGCGACATCTGGGTGGTGACGGTCACCAACGGCAAGACCGGACCGGCCGCCGAGAAGCCGGCATTCTGGGTCGACGGCAACATCCACGCCACGGAGGTGGCCGCCTCGGCGGCCAACCTCTATTTCCTGCACACGCTGGTCACGCAATACGGCAAGGACGCCGACGTGACGCGCGTGCTCGACACGCGTGCGTTCTACGTGTGCCCCCGCATCAATCCGGACGGCGCCGAATGGGCGCTGGCCGACAAGCCGAAGTGGATCCGCTCGAGCACCCGGCCGTATCCCTACGACGAAGAGGACATCGAAGGCCTGACCGTCGAGGACATGGACGGCGATGGCCGCATCCTGCAAATGCGCATCCCCGATTCCAATGGCTTGTGGAAAGCGCACCCGGAGGAGCCCCGGCTGCTGATCCGCCGCGATCCCGTGGAGTCCGGCGGAACGTACTACCGACTGCTGCCCGAAGGGCGCATCGACGGCTATGACGGTTTCACATTACGGGTCAAGAAGCGCCCTCAGGGCCTTGATCTCAATCGTAATTTTCCTGGCTCTTGGCGTCAGGAATTCGAACAGTTGGGCGCGGGCCCGTATCCCACGTCGGAGCCGGAGGTCCGTTCCGTCGTCGACTTCATCACGCGGCATACGAACATCACCGGCGGTACTGCCTTCCATACGTGGAGCGGCGTCCTGCTGCGTCCATTCGACAACCAGCCCGACGACGCGATGCCGGCCGAAGACCTCTGGGTGTACCAGGCCATCGGGAAGAAGGGCAGCGAGCTGACCGGCTATCCGGCCATTTCGGTTCATCACGATTTTCGCTACCACCCCAAGACCGTCATTGGCGCTACGTTCCTGTGGGCGTTCGAACACCTCGGCATTCTTGCCTGGGTCGTGGAAATCTGGGCGCCGATGCGCGAGGCCGGCATCGAGGGCTACAAGTACATCGACTGGTTTCGCGACCATCCGCCCGAAGACGACTTGAAGCTCATTCGTTGGAGCGACGAGAAACTGGGCGGCGCCGCCCACGCCGGCTGGCGGCCGTTCGACCATCCGCAACTCGGCAAGGTCGAACTAGGCGGCTGGGACCGCTTCAATGCGTTCTCCAATCCACCGCCGCAATGCCTCGAGCGCGAGCTTGCGCGCTTTCCGAAATGGCTGATCTGGCACGCGCTGATTTCGCCCAAGCTGGAACTGGTGCATGCGGGCGCCACGGACGCCGGCGGAGGCAACTACAAGGTCACGCTGGTCGTGCAGAACACGGGTTGGCTGCCGTCGTACGTTTCCAAGCGCGCGCTTGAGCGCAAGATCGTGCGCGGACTGGTCGCCGAGATCGCCCTGCCGCCTGGCGCCTCCTTGGTGCAGGGCCTCCAGCGCGTCGATGCCGGACAACTGGAAGGCAGGGCCTACAAGCACACCGGCGTCTCGTTCTGGCCCGAGCCCAACGTGACCGACGATCGCGTGAAGGTCGAGTGGATCGTCAAAGGCAAGGCGGGCGACGCAGTCGATATCATCGCCCGGCACGAGCGCGCAGGAACGTTGCGCGCAACGGTCAGCCTCGGTTAGCACCGGCGCAGAGCAGCGCAGGAAAGGGTCATCGATGAGTCCTACTCCCATTGTCCGGCACGTCGCGCTCGTGGTGCTGCTGGCGGTCGTGCTTGCGGGCTGCGCGGCGCCTGAGTTAAGGAAGGGCGGCGCGAGCGTCGACCGGATCGAACACATCGTGGTCATCTACGCGGAGAACCGCAGCTTCGACAATCTCTATGGACTGTTCCCGGGCGCCAACGGCATCGCCAATGCGACGCCGGCGCAATATACGCAGGTCGATCGCGACGGCACGCCGCTGCCACATCTGCCGCCGGTGTGGAAGGGCAAGGACGCCGATCCTGCGTTTCCCAGCGACCTTCCGAACAAGCCGTTCCGCATCGACGCGCCGCCGATCAATCTGCCGCTGTCGGTGGCGACGCGGGACGTGATCCACAAGTTCTACCAGAACCAGGAGCAGATCAACGGCGGTCGCAACGACCGCTTCGTCGCGGCCACGGATGCCGGCGCGCTGGCGATGGGCTATTACGATGGGTCGACGCTGCCGTTGTGGTCTCTGGCGAAGCAATACGTACTTGCCGACAATTTCTTCATGGGTGCCTTCGGCGGCTCGTACCTCAATCACTTCTGGCTGATTTGCGCGTGCACACCGCAGGACAAGGGCGCGCCTGCCGCGTTGTGGGCACAGGTCGATGCGCGCGGCTGGCTCAAGACGAAGGCGGAGTCTCCGCCATCAGTCTTGAACGGCGCGCCGATGTTCCTGGACGGGGACGTCACGCCCGACGGCTATTCGGTCAACACGACGCAGCCGCCATGGCAGCCGTCCCGCGTGCCGCCGGCCAAGGATGGCGATCCGAGGGCGGCGGACCCGAAACAGCACACGCTGCCGCCGCAGACCTTGACCACGATCGGCGATACGCTTACCGCGAAAGGCGTGAGCTGGGCTTGGTATGCAGGCGCCTGGAATGCCGCCACCAAGGACGGCATGCAGCCGCCGGAAGCGCCGCGCAAAGTGATCGCGACGTCGGCCAACGGGGCGCCGTACTTCGTCACGCATCATCAGCCGTTCAATTATTTCGCGCGCTTCGCGCCCGGGACGGCGGATCGCGAACGTCACCTGAAGGACTACACCGACCTGGTGGCCGACATCGACAAGGGTTCGCTGCCGCAAGTCGTCTTCTACAAGCCGCAGGGCACGCTGAACGAGCACCCCGGCTACGCGAACGTCCTTAGCGGCGACGAGCACATCGCCGAGCTGGTCGCGAAAATCAAGGCGAGCCCATTGTGGGCCTCGACGGCCATCATCGTGACCTACGACGAGAATGGCGGCTTCTGGGATCACGTTCCGCCGCCGGCAGGTGAACGTTGGGGTCCGGGCACGCGCATACCGACCATCATCATCTCTCCGCTGGCCAAGCGCGGCTTCGTCGATCACACGCCGTACGACACGACGTCGATACTCAAGTTGATCACGCTGCGCTTCGGCCTTGCACCGTTGCCCGGCGTGCGCCCGGGAGCCGGAGACCTGACCGCGGCGTTCCCGTAGGCGTCGCAAGGGTTCACGCGGGAGCCAGAAGGCAAATCGTGGCCAATCCTGTCACTGCCAAGCGCGGACTCGCCGCTGTACCCCGCGGCGTCTGGGTGCTCGGGCTCGTCAGCATGTGCATGGACCTCTCGTCGGAGCTTGTCCATTCGCTGCTGCCGCTGTACATGGCGACGGCGCTGGGCGCCAGTGTTTTCGTGATCGGCATCATCGAAGGCGTCGCCGAAGCGCTGGCGCTGATCGTCAAGCTATTCTCCGGTGTCCTGTCCGACGCCTTCCGCAAGCGCAAGCCGCTAGTGTTATTCGGGTACGGCCTCGCCGCTGTCTCGAAGTTCGCCTTCCCGCTTGCGCCGTCGCTCGGCTGGATCGTCGGCGCGCGCTTCGCCGATCGTGTGGGCAAGGGCATTCGCGGGGCGCCGCGCGATGCGCTGATCGCCGACATCACGCCTGCGAATGCGCGCGGACGCAGCTTCGGTTTGCGCCAGGCACTGGACACCATCGGGGCGATTGGCGGGCCGCTGCTGGCACTTGGCGCGATGGCGTATTTCATGGGCGATTTCCGCGCGGCATTCTGGATTGCCGTGGTGCCCGCCATGCTCGCGGTCCTGCTGATCGTCGTCGGCGTGGACGAACCGGACCGCAAGGATGCGCGATCGGAGGATAACCCGCGCCTGCGCATCGCCGATATCCGACGGCTGCCGCGCAGCTATGTGATCGTCGTCACCATCGCAGGCGTGTTGACGCTGGCCCGCTTCTCCGAAGCATTCCTCGTGCTGCGCGCGCAGAACATCGGCTTTTCCGACGCGACCGCTCCGCTGGTGATGGTCGCGATGTCCGTCGTCTACGCGGCGACATCCTATCCAGCGGGGGCGATGGCCGATCGTGGCCACGGCGCACTTCTCCTGTCGTGCGGACTGGCGGCGCTCGTCGCCGCGGATCTCGTGCTGGCGCATGCCAATGGTCACTGGATGGTACTGGCGGGCGCATCGCTTTGGGGACTTCACATGGGACTGACGCAGGGCCTGCTGTCGGCCCTTGTTGCCGGCTCGGCGCCCACGGACCTGCGCGGCACGGCGTTCGGCGCCTTCAACCTCGTGTGCGGCATCGCACTGCTCGTGGCCAGTGGTCTCGCCGGCTGGTTGTGGGATGCCTTCGGCCCGCGCTTCACGTTCTACGCGGGCGCGGCGTTCACGGCCATCGCGTGGATCGGCTTTTGGCGCTACGGGCTGCGCGCCGCCGCATTGCCGCGCGCATGATCGGGCGACTGGCAGAAGGCCGCGTCCCGGATGAGAATTTCAACCGGTGGCGAGTGGTGCCTCGTCCATCGCGGCGATCTGCTCGCGAAGTTCCAGGATGCGGTCCTGCCAGTAACGCGGCGTGTTGAACCACGGGAATGCCGCGGGAAACGCCGGGTCGTCCCAGCGCCGCGCGATCCAGGCGGCGTAGTGAATGAGGCGCAGCGTGCGCAGCGCTTCGACCAGATGGAGTTCGCGCGGGTCGAATTCGTGGAAATCCTCGTATCCCGCGAGCACGTCGGACAATTGCCGGGTCATTGACGCGCGGTCGCCGGAGAGCAGCATCCACAGGTCCTGCACCGCGGGACCCATGCGCGCGTCGTCGAAGTCGACGAAATGGGGTCCGGCGGGTGTCCACAGCACATTGCCGGCGTGGCAGTCTCCGTGCAGGCGCAGGGACCTGACCTTGCCGGCGCGATCGAAGCAGTGGCGCACTCCGCCAAGCGCCATCTCCGACACTGTCCGGTAGGCCTCGAGCAGATCGGGCGGGACGAAATCGTGCGCGAGCAAGTAGGCGCGCGGTTCGTCGCCAAAGCTTGCGATGTCGAGCATCGGGCGCGTCGCGAAGGGTGCGATGGCCCCGATCGCATGCAGGCGCCCGATGAACCGGCCCATCCATTCGAGTGTGGCAGGGTCGTCCAGCTCGGGCGTGCGCCCGCCGCACTTGGGATATACGGCAAAGCGGAAACCTTCGAACCGGTGCAATGTCCTACCGTCGCTGGCCATCGGCGCGATGGCGGGAATCTCCCGTTCCGCCAGTTCGGCGACAAAGGCGTGCTCCTCGTTGATCTGGGCGTCGGTCCAGCGTAAGGGGCGGTAGAATTTCGCGACTACTGGTGCAGCGTCCTCGAGATTGACGAGGTAGACGCGGTTTTCGTAGCTGTTGAGAGCAAGCAGCCGGCCATCGCCGCGCAGGCCGATGCTGTCGAGCGCGTCGAGGATCCGGTCAGGCGTCAGGCTTGCGTAGGGCGGCACGGCGGGATCGGACATGGTGCATTGTACGTGCCGGTCCCTCGCAGCCTTGGATGGGCTGCCGTGGCGGCATGGTTTGGCAAGAACCGGCAGCGGCGAATGTCGCGCCATAACGAAGCAACCGGAGACCGGCAATGCCGGATGAATCGCACGCTGCGCCCGCAGGCAGCTACCTCTACTACCGGCACAAGCTGCCCGTGCGCATCATGCACTGGATCAACGTCGTCGCGCTGACCATCATGTTCATGAGCGGCCTGCAGATCTTCAACGCGCACGCGCAGCTGTACTGGGGCAAGTCATCCTACGACGGCACGCCGCCGCTGCTGACCATCAGCTCACGGCAGGATGCCCAAGGCGCGGTCACCGGTTACGCGCGCTTGCTCGGTCACGAATTCGACACGACGGGCGTGCTCGGCGCGGCACAGGCCGCCAATGGCCGGTGGGTTCGCGCCGCGTTTCCGTCGTGGATGACGATCCCGAGCATGAAATGGCTGTCGATGGCGCGGGCATGGCACTTCTTCTTCGCGTGGGTATTCGTCCTGAACGGCATTGCGTTTGTTGCGTATGCGATCCTGAGCCGCCATCTCGCGCGCGACCTGGCGCCCACCCGGTCCGACCTGAAAAGCATCGGCGCATCGATACGGGACCATCTTCGCTTCCGGCACCCGGCGGGCGAGGCGGCCAAGCGCTACAACGTGCTGCAAAAGCTGGCCTATCTCGTCGTCATCTTCGTCCTGCTGCCGCTGGTCATCCTGATGGGGCTGGCGATGTCCCCGTGGCTCAATTCGCTGTTTCCCGGCTGGGTCGATATTTTTGGCGGGCGGCAGGCGGCGCGCACGATCCATTTCATCGCCGCATGGCTGCTGGTTGGGTTTGTTCTGATCCACGTGTTCCAGGTGATCATCACGGGACTCTGGAATAATTTGCGATCGATGATCACCGGCCGGTACCGCGTGACGCCGGAGACCAGCCATGAATAAGGTGACCGCGCCTCGCCGGCGCTTTCTTGCTCGCACGGCCGGCGCCATGTCGGCGCTGGTCCTGGCCGGCTGCGACCGCCTGTCGAGAAGTGAGTGGTTTCCCAAAGTGCTCGGGCAAGCCGAGCGGTTGAACTACGCCGCGGCGCATGCGATTACACCGCGCAAGGCGATGGCGCAGGAATTCGCGGATTCGGATCGCTCTCCCCAGTTTCGCAGCAACGGGACGGCCGATCCCGGCACGGACGAGTATCGCGCGATGGCCGCCAATGGCTTCACCGATTTTCGGCTGGCGGTGGCCGGACTGGTCGGCCAGCCGAGGAGCTTTTCTCTCGCCGAGTTGCGGGCGTTCCCGTCGCGCACGCAGATCACACGGCACGATTGCGTCGAAGGCTGGAGCGCGATTGCCAAGTGGAGGGGCGTCAAGCTCTCGGCGATCCTCGACGCTGTGCAACCCGCCCCCGGCGCGCGCTACGTGATGTTCTACTGCGCCGATCCGATGGAGGCGGACGGCACGGACTTCTACTACGAGAGCATCGACATGGACGACGCCTACCATGCGCAGACGATCCTCGCGTACGAAATGAACGACGGTTTGCTCCCGGTTGCGAACGGCGCGCCACTCAGACTCCGTGTCGAGCGCCAATTGGGCTACAAGCACGCGAAGTACGTTACGGCGATTGCGCTGGTCGACAGCTTCGGCAATGTGGCGGGTGGCAAGGGTGGCTACTGGGAGGACAACGGCTACCAGTGGTACGCCGGGATTTGAGCCGGCGCACCACTCACGCAATCTCGGCCTCCTTGTGGGCCTCTACGGGTGACGGTCGCGTGTCGGCCTCGGTTTGCGCTCGGCCTCGTTGTAGGTCGGCGAGGGCGTCTTGATGTCGCTTCTCGGCCTCGCACGGCGATTCATCGGTTGCTCAGATCCCCACTGCGTGGGGCCCCTCTTCGCCACTCACGCCGTGACTCGTGATTGTGCGCTCCCCCTGCGCGCTTCGCGCGATGGGGGACCCCGGCGCACCACTCACGCAAACACACCATGCAGGAACCACTCGCCGTCGTCGATGCCGTAGCGATGGTCGCGGTAGATCCACATGAGTTCGCCCTGCGGATTCTCGGCGACGAAATAATCGCGGCGCACATCCTTGCCGTCCCACCAGCCGGATTCGATGCGCTCGGGGCCGTCCCGCAGGATCCACGGTTTCATCTCGAATAGGTGCGCGAGCGGCTGCGGCTCCGCCAATAGCCATAGTGGGCGCGGCGCGTCCGGAACAGGGCCGGCAGCGCGGTCGGCCATCCTTGCCGGCCGGCCGCCGGCCCGGCGCTTCGTGGCGGACGTCGCGCTGCCGACCGCTGATAGCGCGACATCGGTCATGGCCTGCTCCGGCCGGTGCTCGGCGTGTGGCGCGACGCGGACTACGGCATCCTCGCCCAGCCGCGCGCGCAGGCGATCGACCAGCGGCACCTCGACGGCCAAGGCCGCGTCCTCCGGCAGCAGCCCGAGATTGCGGCCGGCCAGCGGCACCGTCCCTTCGCTCGTCAGCACGATCGACTCCACCGCCGCCGGCAGCGTCACGCGGGCGAGACGTTCGCGCAACACGCTGGTGAGATGCGCCGGTGTGCGCGCCGGCGCACCGAGCGCAAATGACACTGCGGTGGGCGGCAGGCCGCGCTGCCGCAGGTAACGTTCGTGCGCTAGGGTCAGCTGCAGGCGCGTGACGCCCAATCCCCGGGCGGTGAGCCAGGTCGCGAGTTCCTGCACAAGACGGTTGACGCCGAAGCCGAGCGCTTCGGTGTCGTGCACGGGTGCGGGCAGGTCGAGCTTGGCGCTGAAGCGCGGCGGCGGCACGAATGGCGGGCGCGGATCGGCGATGCGGCCGAGAACGCGATCGATGATGCGCACCAGTTCGTCGCCGCCGCGGCGCGCCAGCCCGTCACGCGGCAGCGCCGCGGCTTGCCCGAACGTCGTGATGCCGGCATTCGCGAGCGTTGTGCGCAGCGTGTCGTCGAAATCGACCAGCGTCAGCGGCAAAGGTGCGAGCAGACCGGGCAGTTGCGCGACGGACATGACGGGTTGCGTGTGGCCGGCGCGGGCGAGGACCAGCGCGGCGCCGGGCGTAGGCGCCAATCCGAGCCGCGCGGTGTACCCCAGCGTATGGGTGCCGCGTTGGAGCCGTGCCGCGAGTTGCGGCAGGCCGCTGAACAGACGCAGGCTGCCGCCGATCTCGGCGACGACGGCGTCGGGCAGGGCCAGGCCCGCGCTGGGCGTGAACGTCAGCGCCCACGTCGCGAGTTGCGCGAGCGCGCGCGTTTCGCCATCGGCATCACGATCGCGGGAATGCATTTCCGGTGCGAACGCGAGTGCCGCGGAAATCAGTTGTCCGGGGCGAATGCCTGTTTCGCGCGCGGCCGCGTTAGCGGCGACGACGCGCGGATAGTGCCCGCCGCTGCTGACGACGAACGGGTGCGCGGTGTCAGCCGGCGATTGTGCGCGAGCGAAGACGTCGAGCGGCAGCGAAGGGAAGAGAAGGCAGGCCCAGAGCATGGTGGCCACGGAAATTGGCGCGTCGCGGAAGCGCTTGCGTTGCCATTCCGCGTCAGGCCCGGGGCGCAGTGCCCCAGATCGCCGCCTCCGAATAACCCAGCGCTGCGAGTTCCGGCGCGCGCAGGTGGACCTCATTGGCGCAGAAGAACTCGTCCAGCTGCGGCGGCTTGACGTGCGTGCCGGCCAGCATGGCGTGCGCCTGCCCGCGGTGGTGGATCTGGTGCTGGAAGAGATGCGCGAGAAAGCGCGTGACGGTCTCGTGCACGACCCCTTTGCTGCGCGGGATGGCGACCGGCAATTCGAGTTGCGCTTCGGTGAGCGTCGCGCAGGCGTCGACCAGCCGGCGGTCGACATCGCGTTGCGCGGCGTGCAACTCGCGGCAGACGGCGAACGGCTGCTCCGGTTCGTAGAAACGCCCCGGATCGGGGTTGACCGGCTGGCCGCGGATAAAGCGCTCGAACGCGTCGACGTAATACCAGTCGACGGTGAGGTTGTGATTGAGCGTGGCCTTGAGCGAGGGAAAGAAGCTCACGCGCGGCGCCACGAAATCTTCCTGCGACAGCCGGTCGCACGCGGCCAGCAGCCGCTCATTGGACCACGCGTTGTTGTACGCCATGGTGGTGAAATGGTGGGCGAGGCCGCCCGTTGCGATGGTCATCGTCTGTCCTCTGGTCATTGCGTGCCGGATTTGAGGCGCGGTCTTGCCGCGGACGGCGGCGGAATGGCGGAGGCGGGCATGCATCCGGGCCCGCCGACGTCGATCAGTACCGGCGCCGGCAGTTCCGCTCCGCGGCGTTTCAACACGCGCACGGCAAGGCGGCTTCCGTGCGGCGACAGCGCGAGGCGCAGCGGCGCGGCGGTGGCGCTGCCGCGCTGCCCCGGCCGCCGCCACAGCATGCCCCACGTGCGGCCTTCGCGTGCCGCGACCTGCAGCCGGCGCAATGCGCGCTCGTCGTGCGTAGGCAGCCATGCGAACGCGGCGCCGCACTCGGGGGCGCGCAGTGCCTGCTCGAAGGCCCACAACGCATCCTTCGGGTCACGGCAGTGCACGACATGCAGCCGCGCGAGATCGAGGCCGGCCGCGGCGAGCGCCGGCGCGTAGGGCCGGTGCGGCGGCGCGATCCACACCACGTTGCGTCCCTGCGCCTGCACGCGCGCGAGCGCGGGCAGCGTGAGGCGGATCTCGCCGATGCCCTCGCATTCCAGCAGCATTTCCGTCAGTGCGCCCTGCGGCCAGCCGCACCCGGGCAGCGCGGCATCCAGCAGCGCAAAGCCGGAAGACAACGCCGAGGGCTCCGGCGCGCAGTCGCCGCCACGCCAGATCGCCGGATGCGCAAGCAGGGCGGCGATGGCGGCAGAGGAGGCGGAAGACGAGGAGGCAGGGGAGGTAGCGGTCATCGCGCGTGGCATTGCACTGCTGCAGGCATCAGAAACCGGGGGCGGGCTGCCAAAGGTGGAAGGGCACGCCCTGGTCGTCGTGACACAGGCAGCCCAATCCGCTTTCCGATTGGGTAATCTCCTCCGCCTTGCCTCCGAGCGCGCGCACCTTGGCCACTGCGCCGCGGATGTCGTCGACGCGATAATACGGACGCACGACGCCTTCCTTCTGGTCGTGGCTGACAAGTCCACCCGCCAGCGCGGTGTTGTTGATGTGGCGGTAGGGGTGCGACGCAGGCGACGGGTCGAACGTCCAGCCGAACACGCCGCCATAGAAGGCGGCGCCCTTGTCCACATCCGGCACGCAGAGCGTGAAGTAACCGATCTCGACAGGCATGGCGGCGTCCTTTCGCGAAATGGAGGAAGGTCAGGTCGAGGGCGGCCAGTGGCGCGCGAAGATAGGCGCCACGCGCGGCTCGTTCTCGATGCGCGCCAGCAATGCGCTGAACGCCGGCCGTGCCGTGGCGAGATGCTTGCGCGACCCCGACCATTTCGACACCACCGCCGCCAGCAGGTCGAGCGCGCCGAGGTGTTCTCCACCTAAGAACGGCCGCGCCGGATACGTATCGGCGAAGACGTCCCACAGGTGATGCAGGCGCTGCGTGGCCCCGGTCTTGATACGCTTGTTCGTCTTCTCGTCGGGTTCCGCGCACCAGCGCTCCGGATAATCGATGAGGCCGATCGCGGCATAGCAATTGGCCGCGACGTACACGAGCCCGCGCAGGGTCTGCGCACGCGCTGCCGGGTCCGCGGGAAGCAGGCCACTGGCCGGATGCGCGAGGCCCAGATGGATCAGGATCGCGGCGCTTTCGGTCAGCACCGAGCCATCCGGGAGCACCAGCGTGGGAATCTGCCCTAGCGGATTGACGCGCGCGAGTTCGTCGCGGCCCGGCCCCGGCTCCCATGACGCCGCGTTGATGCTCTTGAACTTGATGGCGGCCAACGTGAGCGCGGCTTCCGCCGCCGCCGACCCCGATCCCTTGGCACCGAATAGCGTGTACATGGCGGATTCCTCGGCGAGATCAGGCAGTGGCCCCGGATTTGACCAGTTCCTGGAAGCGGCGCTCCATTTCCTCAGGCGTGACATCCTCGACGTGCGTGCCGATCGACCAGACGTGACCGAAAGGATCGGCCAGCGTGCCGGTGCGATCGCCATAGAACTGGTTGGCCACCGGGCGTTTCTCCGTCGCGCCTGCCGCGATGGCGCGCGCGAACGCGGCGTCGACATCCGGCACATAGACCATGAAGCTGACTGCCGTGCCGCCCAGCGTCAGCGGGTCGGGGTAGCCGCTCATGCCCTCGGACAACATGACCGGCGCATTGCCGATCTTGATTTCCGCATGGGCGATCTTGCCGTCGGGACCTTCGAGGCGGAACAGTTCGACTGCGCCGAGCGAGCGCTGGTAAAAATCGATCGCTTTCTTGGCATCGCGGACGATGATGTAAGGCGTGACGCTGGCGTAACCAGGGGGAATCGGTGCAACGGCCATGGCGATCTCCTGACAGTGGAAGAACGGTGGGCCTGGCGCAGAAAAAAATCCGGACGCCAAGCGTTTCCCGGCAGGAAACGTTTAGCGCCCGGCAAGTCTCCGACAGGAATTCATGGATAGCGTACGGTGTTAGCGCACTGGGCCGCGGTCGAGAAATGCGGATTCTCGATGATCGCGAACGTGTTGCCGAACGGGTCGCTGACGGATGCGACCTTGATACCTTCGCCGACATCGTGCGGTACTTCGCGCACGGTGGCGCCCGCCGCCTGCAACTGCGCGAACGCGGCGGCCGCATCGGCGACACCCCAGTACGCGATGGACCCATCCGGGCCCGGCGTGCCGTCGGGGATCAGGCCCAGTTCGAAACCGCCGACGTTGAAGCCGACGTAGAACGGCTGGTCGAAGTAGGGCGCAACACCCAGCACGCCCGCGTACCACGCCTTGCCGCGCGCCAAGTCGGTGACGGGATAGATCACGGTGCGCAAGCCGAGAATCATGGCGGGCTCCTCATTCAATGATTTGCGGATTACGGCTTCTGCCCCGGCAGCCAGTACGGCGTGCCGTCCTTGTGCGCCGGAAACGAACCGTCCTCGCGGTCGACCCACATGAGGTCGTCGTCGGGGTAGTAACCGTTGTCGCCAGGAACACGCGAGCCCAGGATCAGGTAGCGCGCCGGCCGGTCGGAGCGGTTGACGAAGTGGTGGGCATCGCGCACGCCGGCCTTGAAGCCGACGCACATGCCGGCCGTCATCGTCGTCTCGCCCGCGTTCATCCGCAGCACGAGTTCGCCTTCGAGCAGGTAGAGGAACTCGTCGGTGAGTGTGTGCCAGTGCCGCAGCGCCGATTGCCCGCCGGGCTGCAGCGTTTCCAGGCTGATGCCGAACTGCGTCAGGCCGAACGGATCGCCCAGGCGCTTCCATTCGCACTGGCCCATGCGTGACTGGAGCGGTTCCGGATAGCCGCCGCCGGACTCGGCCTTGAGCGACTCTGCGAGGACGGGTGCGGTTTCAGCCATGTGTCTTCTCCTTGCGTTGCGCCAGTGTGCGCTTGCGTTGCGCCGTGTATTTCCACCACGGGCGTGCCGGCGCGCCTTCGACGTAGCGCACCGCGGCGATGAAGGTGTCGAGCACGCACGGGTCGTGGCGCGCGCCGGTCGCGCGGTTCAGTGTGTCGTAGAGCGCGTACGGATCGCGGCCTTTGAGATCGCGTGGCGCGCGAATGCCGATCGCGCGCAGATCGGCGGCGATGGCGCGGCCGACGTTCGGCAGGTCCTCGAGCATGTCGGAGTTGCGAGGCGAGATGGCAACTGAGGTGGAAACCGAGGCGGAAACTGATCGGATCATGGGCGTACCTCATTCATCCTGCGGTTGGAACAGTTCGACCGGATTGCCGGACGGATCCTCGACCAGGATCTGCCGTCCGCCGGGACCGCTCACCACATCGTTGCGGAAATGCGCGCCGGCGGCGCGCAACGCGGCGATCGTTGCATCGAGATCGGCCACGGCGAGCACCAGCCGGTTCCAGCCGCCGGGCACCGGTTGCGCGCCATCGGGCATGGGCCGCGCCGCGGAGGTTCCCGGCCCGGAGAGCCACAGCGTCAGGTCATCGCGGCGGACCATCGCGAACGGCGGACCCCAGCGCTCGACCAACTCGAAGCCCAGCGCGCCGACATAGAAAGCGAGCGCGGCGTCGACATCGTTGACCAGATAGCGGACGTTGGCCATGCGCAAATCTCCGGAAACGTTCAGAACGAACGGCTGGCGCGGATCAGCCCGACCGCGATGCCCTCGATCGCGAACGGAGTGGCCTTCGGATCGACGACGATCGGCGGGAACGCCGGATTTTCCGCCACCAGCGTGATTTCGCGCCCGCGGCGTTTCAGGCGTTTGACGGTCACTTCCTCGCCCAGGCGTGCGACCACGATCTGCCCGCTGCGTGCGTCGGCACTTTTGTGCACGACGAGCAGGTCGCCGTCCAGGATGCCGATATCCTGCATGCTGGTGCCGCGGACGCGCAACAGGTAGTCGGCGTGCGGCTCGAACAGCGTGGCGTCGATGCGGTACTGCGCCTCGATGTGCTCGGCGGCGAGGATGGGGCTGCCGGCGGCAACCCGGCCCACCAGTGGCAGCGTTCCTTGCAGCGGCACGCCGGGAATGTCCTTCAGGCGCAGGCCGCGCGCCGCGCCCGGGGTGATCTCCAGCGCCCCTTTCTTGGCCAATGCCTGCAGGTGATCCTCCGCCGAGCTGGCGGTGGAGAAGCCCAAGCCCGTCGCGATTTCCGCGCGGGTGGGCGGCATGCCCATCGCCTCGATGTGGCCGCGGATCCAGTCCAGGATCTGCTGCTGCCGGGCGGTGAGGCGCGGCAAGGCGATCGGCGCGTCGCCGCCGGCGGGCAGGTGGGCGTTCATCTTCCGGTACAGAGGGCGGGGACGAGGGGGCATCGGGATACCGTATGGATATGCGGTACACGGATTATAAACGGTGGTGGGCCGGCGTCAAGAGCCTTGAGGCCAGCGCGATTTTGACCGGGGCCGGACGGACTCCTATAGTGTGCAGGTGGCCGCGGCCGCGCCGCGTCCGGAACCAAGGACTTCATCCCACGTGAAGGCACTCGTGTTCCTGCTGGTATTGCCCATGCTCATCGGGTTTGCCTCCGAGATGATCTTTCGTGACGCGAGGCGGGCCTCGTTCGCCGCGGCCGTGGGTTCCGCGCTGGTGGTCTTCCTGGGCGTCTTCGTCTTCGACCCCGCGGGAACCTGGAATTGGATCGCCGCGCTGCTGGTGTCGCCGCTGCCGATAGCCCTCGGCGTGGTCACGGTGCTGTACTGCTATGGGCGGCTGCAGATGCGCAAGCCCGGCCGCCACCATGGCGCGTGACGCGCCGGCGTCCGCGATCGTCTTCGAAACCGCGCGGCTGGTCCTGCGCCGGCTCACCGTCGATGACGCCCCGTTCATCCTCGAACTGCTGAACGACCCTGCCTGGCTGGAATTCATCGGCGACAAGGGCGTGCGTACGCTCGACGCTGCCCGCGACTATCTGCGCAAAGGCCCCATCGCCATGTACGAGCGCCATGGCTTCGGACTTTATCTGGTTGAATTGAAGCGAAACCACATCCCGATCGGCATGTGCGGACTGATCAAGCGGGACTCCCTCGCGGATGTGGACATCGGCTTTGCCTTCCTTCCGGACTACCGGGGCCAGGGCCATGCGTGCGAATCGGCCGCGGCGATGCTCGTGCACGGGAATCGCGACTTCGGGCTGAAGCGTATCGTGGCCATCGCATCGCCCGGCAACGCGAAGTCCACCGCACTCCTGGAAAAATTGGGAATGAAAGCGGAAAAAGCGGTTAAGCTCGACGGCCAGGACCACGACGTCGTGCTGTACGCGACCGCTTTCTGACGCGCAGTCCACCGGGAGCCGGCGAACACATGAACGACGAGAAGATTCGAGTGCGCGTCACCGAGACTGGACAGTTCCTGGACGTCGTCGTCTTGAACAAGCGCGCCGACCGCATCCAGGTCGTGCTTGGCGAAGGCGTGCACAGCGTCCGCTGTGAATTGACGCCGACGCGCAATGCGCAGGCCTACGTCGGCAACGCGATGGGTCGCGAGATCGTCTACGAACGCCCGCGCGCCACGGTGCAGGCGGACATCGACCGGGTCAATCCGGCCCTGCGCAATTCCGGCCGGCGCTAAGGCTAATCGATCACTTCGTCGGCCTGCAGCAGGACCGTGGCCGGAATCGTCACGCCGAGGGCCTTCGCGGTCCGCTTGTTGATGACGAGCTCGAATTTCGTCGGCTGCTCGATGGCGAGGTCGCCCGGGTTGGCACCTTTGAGGATCTTGTCGACATAGTCGGCGGCGCGCCACATTGCCACGATGACGTCTACCTTGTCGCGGACGAGCCCCTCCATGATCGCGTCGAGCTTGGAAGCACTGCCGCCGGCATCGAGGTATTCAGACTGGATGGTCTTGCCCTCGACATAGCCCAGCTCGCCCATGCGTTCGCGGAAGGCATCGCCATAAGGCGCCGACGGACCCATGCTGAAAAGCCAGACGTAGGCGATGCGCGGAACCTTCGTTGCCTGTTGGGCCGCTGCGGACGACGACGCGCCGGAGAGGGCAATCGCTACAATGGCAAGCATCACGCGAACGGCGATTTGCATGGTTCTCTCAAGTGACGGGCGGGACTGACCGGCAGTCTAGCCCTTCATTCCGCGCGCCGGCGATAGACAGGAGGTTGCACCCGTGCCCAATATCATCCGCGAGCGAATGACGGCCCAGGTCGACGACGAGTTTGTGGTCTTCCTGATCGGCATGCGGATCAACCGGCTATGGAAGATGCACAAGTGGCTGCCCGTCGCCATGGCCATGCCACGGATGCTGCGCGAACTGCAGGCCGACCCCGACTCGGGACTGCTCGGCTTCCAGTCCTGGTTCGGCAATCCGAACGTATTCGTGCAGTATTGGCGCTCGTTCGAACACCTCGAGCGCTATGCCAAGGACGCGGCGCACGCGCACCGTCCGGCTTGGGCGATGTTCAACCGCACGGTGGCCAGCAACGGCGACGTCGGCATCTGGCACGAGACCTACCGCGTCCGTCCGGGCGACTTCGAATGCGTCTACAACAACATGCCTGCTTTCGGCCTGGCAGCGGCGACGCGGAGCGTTCCTGCTTCCGGCCATCGGGAATCCGCCCGCGGGCGAATGGACGCGCGGCCTTCCTGACCGACTGCGCGTCAGTCGCGCTTCGCCGGATATTGCACGACCTTCGCCATCGCGCGCTCGAAGGCATCCCGTGGCGAAAGTAGGCGCTGCTGCCGCGCCGAAATGAGCGGGTAGTGCCGCAGCGCGGCCAGGCGATCGTTGACTTCCGCGCATGCCGCTGCGCAGGTAACCCACAGCGCCGGATCGATCCTTCGCAGGTCGTAGGCCCCGGAATGACTGCGCAGCGTCTTGCACCCGCGCTTGTCGCTGTATTCGTGGAAATACGACATCGCCAGTTCTCGCAATGTCCGATAGACCGGATCGCGAAAGCGCAGCACCGCGCCGTTGGTCTTGGAAATGGCACCCCATGCGGCGCCGCGGCGGAACAGCGCGACGACATGCGGAAAGTCGCTGGGTGCGCAGTCCATGTGCATCACCAGGGGTGGATCGCCGTGCAGCCACAACGCGCAGGCCGCGACGAACGCGCCTTCGATGCAATGGGCGCGGCGCTGCCGCAACACTTCGCGCACGGAGAGAATCGTTTCGCCGCCGAGCTCGTGATTGGCCGGGATCGTGTTCAGGTACGCCTGAATTTTCTGCGGCGTGACAAGCCGGTCGAGCGTGGCGAATTCGCGACGCGTGAGGCGCAAGTCCTCGCGCCGGGCGCGCTGACGGGAAGGGGCGGCCATGGGCATGACGGGTTACTTGCGGCTATTATCCGCACAAATGCGCCCGCCGCCGTTGCCATGTCCATCCGGCGAGATTGGCCCCGACCGATGAACAGCTGATTCTTGCCGTCTTCCGACGCGCGCTACGCGCACCCCATCGCTTTCCTGTTCCTCATCCTGCCCTTCGGCGCGACGAGCGGATACCTCACGGTTGCGGTCGGGTACCGGTTGGCGCAGGCCGGCCTGAGCGTCGACCAGATTGCCGGACTGGTTGCCGTGGCCTTTATCCCGCAGACCTGGAAATTCCTGTGGGCGCCCGTGGTCGACACCACGCTAAAGCGGAAGATCTGGTACCTGCTGAGCGCTGTGCTCACCGCCATCGGGATCTTCTTCACCGGCGCATTGCCCGCGTCGGCGCGGTCCATGCCCGCGCTCTATGTCGTGGTGCTGCTGGCCAATCTGGCAGTCACGTTCCTGGCCATGTCGGTCGAGAGCCTCATGGTGTACTGCACGCGGCCCACCCAGCTGGGCAGGGCCAGCGGCTGGTTCCAGGCGGGCAACCTGGGGGGGCAGGGGTTGGGGGGCGGCGCCGGCCTGTGGATGGCGCAATCGTTACCGGAGGCGTGGATGGGCAGCGCCGTCCTCGCGGTGGCGTGCGCGATGTGCAGTGTCGCGTTGCTGCTGCTCCGCGAGCCGCCCTCCCTGACGCGCAGCGGAAGCTACGTTCGCGACCTGCACAACGTGCTGAACGACCTGTGGCAGGTTGCGCGCTCGCGACCCGGCATCCTGGCGCTGCTCATCGTCTTCCTTCCCATCGGTACCGGCGCGGCATCCAACTTGTGGGCAGCCGTGGCCGACGACTGGCACGCATCGGCGAATACGGTGGCGCTGGTCACCGGCGTGCTCGGAGGCGTCGTGTCGATGGCGGGTTGCCTGATCGGCGGCTACGTGTGCGATCGCATGAATCGGAAATCGGCGTACGTGCTGTACGGCGCGCTGCAGGCAGCCTGCGCCGTCGCCATGGCGCTGGCGCCGCGCACGGAGGCGATGTACATCGCGTTCACGATGAGCTACGCGTTGATCACCGGGTTGACTTATGCCGGATTCTCCGCGGTCGTGCTCGAAGCCATCGGGCTCGGCGCGGCCGCGACCAAGTACAACGTCTTCGCGTCGCTGTCCAACATGCCCATCGCGTACATGACGGTCATCGAAGGATGGGCACAGATGCGCTGGAACGTCGCCGGGATGCTGGTGGCCGAGGCATTCTTTGCAACGGCGGGCATGCTGGTGTTTATCGCGGCCGCGATCGCGCTGACACGACGGGAATCGGCAACGGCCTGACGCGCGACTACGCGATCAGGCCGGCAGCCGCGCCACGTCGACCCACGTTCCCTTCGCCTGCGACGCGACGCACGCCTCGATGAACGCCATCGTGTGCGCACCGTCTTCGATGCGGGGGTAGGGATAGGCAGGTACCGTCTCTCCCAGCGCGCGCGCCATCCGCTCCTGAGCGACTTCGGCATAGACATTGGCGAATGCTTCGCGCAAGCCTTCCGGATGACCGCGCGGCGTACGTCCGGCCGCGATGATGTCGGCAGGCAGGAACGTGTCGCCGCGGCCGTAGATCCTCACCGGCTCGCCCTGCAGCGCGACGCGCAGGTAACTCGACTCGCGATGCGACCAGTCGAGCATTCCCTTCTCGCCGTAGATCCGCAGCCGGATGTCGTTCTCTCCGCCGGCTGCCGCCTGCGTGACGGTGAACGTTCCCCGCGCACCGCCATGGAACCCGACCAGCGCCGACACGTAGTCGACGACCTTGCGGCCGGGAACGAGTGCTCCCACGTCCGCGACCACGCGGGCAACTTCGAGATCCGTGGCAAAGCACGCAAGGTGCTGCGCGTGGCACCCGATGGCGCTCAACACCAGCGCCATCCCGCTGCGCTGCGGGTCGAGTATCCAGCGGAAGCGACTGTTCTGCGGGCCATCCTCGACCCGCGTCGCGAGTCCGCTTTGGATGTATTCGACCTGCACCAAGTGGACCCGGCCGAGGTCACCGTTGCGAACCAGCGTGCGCGCATAGCGGGTCATCGGGTAGGCGGCGTACGCGTGCGCCACCGCGAACAGGCGGCCGTTCTTCCGCGCGCGCGCCACGAGGTCGCAGGCCTGCGCGAAATCGTGCGTTACCGGCTTGTCGCCGACGACGTCGAGTCCCGCGTCTAGTGCCGCCGCCGCAAACGGATAGTGGGTGTCGTTCGGCGTCATGATCGCCACGGCGTCGATGCCGTCGGCACGAAGTTTTTCCTGCGCCAGCATCTCGGCCACATCGCCGTAGCTGCGCTCCGCGGCGAAACCCATCGCGGCGCCCGCTGCGCGGGAACGGGCGGGATCGCTCGAAAACACGCCGGCGACAGCGCGCCACCAGCCATCCATTTCCGCAGCACCGCGATGCATGCGACCGATCCACGCGTCCGGTCCGCCGCCGATGATCCCCAGGCGCAAGGGCCGCCCGAACCGCTCCTTCAATCCCGACATGTTCTCTCTCCTGTTGA
The DNA here is from genome assembly GCA_963782625.1 of uncultured beta proteobacterium. Lineage (GTDB taxonomy): Bacteria > Pseudomonadota > Gammaproteobacteria > Burkholderiales > Casimicrobiaceae > VBCG01. Next base: position 82,772 of record CAWAKN010000015.1, read on the forward strand.
GGCGTTGCGCGTCCCGTTGCGATCGGAAAGCGTAGCACGCTGCAAATTCGTGTTTGCGCCCGCGCAAACTGTGCAGCAAACGCTCTTGACGACTCGTCCTATCAGGAGTCTTATCAGACCTGTCCTTTCTCGCTCAAGGAGCATCGTCATGGCCAGGAAAGCCTCCGCTGCGGCCAAGCCCGCGGCCAAGAAACGCGCCACCCGCAAGCCGGCCGCCAAGGCCGCACGCAAGCCGGCCGCCAAGGCCGCACGCAAGCCGGCACCGAAGGATGCTCCGCGCACACCGTCCTTCGCCGCTTATTCGCCCGCATCGCTGCCCGGCATGGGCGACATGGCCAAGATGGCGAAGATGATGACGCCCGAGCAGGCATTCGATCTGTACAAGGCGAACACGAAGATGGCGCTCGACATCATCAACGCCGCTATTGAAGGTACGGCCAAAGTCCGCAGGCTCCAATTCGAAGGCGAGGAGCAGGCGCGCGCGATGGGCCACAGGGCCGCGCGGCACGCTGCGGAGGCCGGCAGCCCCAACGCGCTGATGGCGGCTGGCCAGAGCGTGTCGCAGGAAGCCGTGGAAAGCGCGATGCGCTATTGGGGACAGATGTTCGAACTTGTCGTCGAGGTGCAGAAGCGCCTGTTTACGCTGATGGAAGGCCAGATGGCCGGCGTCCCCGGCGTCAAGGAAGCCAGGGCGGCCATGGCGATGATGCCGGACATGCGGCAGGCGCAGAACGTGATCAACGCACTGCAGGGCGTCGTGTCATCCGGTGGCAATGCGTTCGAATCGATGCAGAAGGTGATGGGCGACTTCGCCAGGTTCATGCCGGGCCAGAAGCGCTGACGCCCGAATGCTGTGCCCAGGGGCCGGGCCCACGCGCTCGCGTCTCGAGCTATTGCCAGACATCCTGAGGGCAGGATGTCGTGGCGCCCCTCGGGTTCAACGAGCCTTTCCCAAACAAAAGCCCCACCGCATGGGTGGGGCTCGCGTACACGGTTGGTCGCGACCTAGCCGCCGTATTGCGTGATCGTCACGTCCGAATGGGGGATGAGCCGCTTCTCTGCGCGGCGCGCGGCACGGTCCTGGTCACTGGACATTCTCATGAATGCCAGCCCAATCAGAAGGACCAACGCCCAGCCCACAAGCCCAAGCATGATCAAGTTCAGGTCCATTTTCCCCCCACCAAAAATACCACGTCCGCAGTCTGTCGCCGCCACGTCGGCGCAGGCTTGTTCTGGATCAAGAAAGGTTCGGGCGATCCGATCAAGATGGCCATTCTTTTTGGGTCATTATACCACATCACCCTGATTATTCGGATCTTTTTTGCGCTCAGTCCAACCGCTCGGCGACGCAAAATTGAGGCTTTGTATGGGTTTTCCATATCCGGTTGGTCCTGAACGTCCATGCGGAGGCAGGTCGTGAGCGTCGGGGCCACCTTGTTCCTGGGCGTGGTTGTCGTTGGCCTTGGCGCGACTCTGTTCATGGACGTTTGGGCACTGTTGCTGCAGCGCGCATTCAACATTCCTTCGGCCAACTATTGTCTGGTCGGGCGTTGGCTTCGCCATATGCCTGAAGGTACCTTCATGCATGCGAGCATCGACGCTGCTTCGCGGAAGCGTTCCGAGTGCGCGGTCGGCTGGGTAGCCCATTACGTGATTGGTACGATATACGCACTCGTGCTCGTCGCGTTGGTGTCGGGTAGCTGGCTCGCGCGACCGACTTTGTTGCCAGCCATGCTTTTTGGCATTGGCAGCGTGCTCGTGCCGTACCTGGTCATGCAGCCTTTGCTCGGATTCGGCATTGCCGCCTCGAGGACGCCCCGGCCCATGCAGGCCAGGCTGCGAAGCCTTATGGCGCACACAGTTTTTGGAGTGGGCCTTTATGTATGTGCTGTTGGCTTTCGCTGCGTACTGCCGATTGCTGTCCAGTCCTTCCCTTGACTCGGACGGCCGGCAGCGCCCATGACTGCGGGCCGCCGGTTGGCACTATTTCGTTAGGCCCATGGTCATTCTTTATCTGGTTCCACCGGTCATTGCGTTCCTGCTGCTGGCCGCACACTTCTTCAGGAGCGAGAGTCTCGTCGTGGCTGTGATTTCCCTGCTCGCAATCGTGCTTGTTTTTGTTCGACGCCCTTGGGCTGCGCGCACCATTCAAGTTTGCCTTTTGCTTGGATCCGTGGAATGGTTGCGTTCGACCATTACCCTCATTCTATCCAGAAGCCAGATGGGAGAGCCGTTTCTCAGGCTTGCTATCATTCTGGGTGGCGTTACTCTGTTCACGGCACTATCTTTACTTCTCTTCCGAACAAGCAAGCTCAGAGATCACTTCAGGCGGCCGGTCAGCCAACATCCGCCTGGCGATACGAGGTAGCGCGTGGCTTCAGTCGATCACATCATCGTGAAGGTTAACGACCTGGACGTGAGCGTCGCGTTCTACACCACCGTCCTCGGATTCGAGCACGAGGGGACTGACGGACCTTTCACGCTTATCAGGGTGGGACCCACTTGCCAACTGCAGTTGGCCCCGTGGGGGACCGCGGGATTTGAACACTATGCGTTTGCCGTAACGCAGATGGAGTTCCGCCAGATCTTTCGCCGAATCAGGGAAGCGAGTATCGCCTACGGTCCGACGTTCGATTCTGTTGGAACGAATACCGGACCTGGGGAAGAATCCGGAGCGAGGGGCCGCGCCCCGACCCTTTACTTCTATGATCCGAGCAAACATCTGCTCGAGATCAGGACGTATGATCCGTAGGCCGGTACAATATGGCTAATATTCTCGTCGGCGTCTTTGCAATCTTCCTGTGCCTCATCAACGCCGCTGTATGGACATTGGTGTCCGACAAGCCGCTCGTGAGTATCGGCTGGCTTTTGGCAGCCGTCGCTTGCGTGTGGCTGCAAAAATGGTCGCGCGGGTAGCCGATTCGGCCAGGGGCGCGTCTACGTCGACACTAGCAGCCGTTCGTAACGCGATAGTTCTCGCCCGGTGCGCGTTGCCGTTCATCCTGTTCGCGCGAGATCTGCAATGCAGCGAACAAGCCAAATCCGACAATCCCACCAAGGGAAAAAGCTAGATAGAGCCACAGAACGCTCATGAAAGCTCCCGGCGGTTGTGACGAACCTATTAGGTTCCAAGTGGGGGGCATGGACAAGTCATCTTGGGCGCGGGCCGCAGTCGGACACTTGCGCTAGGTCGCGTAGGAATAGGCGAAATCACGCTGATTCGCTCTGGTGCCCGGGGCCGGACTTGGGACTTGTAGAACCTAGGTGGATTCCCATCCCCTAGGCGGTCTTTTTGCCAACCGCGCACAGAGAGCTATCAAGAGGGCGCGCGTCTCCTTTCGACCGTTGCCGGCATCGGCCGGAGCCCGAACGCAGACATCGAAACACGATGGAAGCTGCCGTTCACCTGTCGGCTAGGTTGGGCATCCGATGCACCGCAGGGAAATTATGGCTATAGCGCCTTCAATTCAACGCGTGATTGCCGTCCTAAAGCATTCGACCATCGCTGGAACTGCAGCGTAGCGTTGCTGATTAGGAAAAAGTGATTTGATTAGGAGTTGAAGGGGCTTACAAAGGGAGGCTCGGCCAACGTGATACCGAGCGCAGTATCGATGAGCCGCTATCAATGGCAATTACACATCGTCGTGCTGTGCACCTTACTGTTTCAATCTGCGTCCGCACTCGGGCAGCTAAGCATGACTCCGACCGCGCCAAACGGATGCGGCTCCAGGTGGAGCCTCTATTTCGTACCAAACTACATTCCCGTTGCCAAGTGCGAGTTTGCATCGGCGTGTAATACGCATGATCTTTGCTACGGCAAGTGTGAGACTTCAATCGACGGAATCTGTGAGTATCGTCGTTGTCGTGTCGGCGGCGACCTATACGGCAAGTCACAATGCATGACTGATGGGCGACTGGTCCAAGTACAAGCGGCGGCAGAACAACGCAGGCAGGCATGTGATGCGAAGTTCTACTCGGAGATACGCAAGAACAACCCGGGCAAAGCGGTGTGCTCCGCGTTCGCCGTGGTGTATCGGGACGCGGTGAAGGTACTTGCGGGGAGCAACTTTGTGGGTGCCCCTGGGGATGCCGATGCTCTTGAAGAGCCGCCACAAGAGCCGGCGTCGTACGAAGAGGCGATCCGCGAATTCTTCTTAAACGGAACGGATGAACAGTTTCAGCAACTCGTTGAAGCGGCTGACGCAGGAAAGCCGATAGTGAACGTGAGAAGGCCGATTCGATTTGTCCCCGGGACGGGATTGGTCAATAGCGACAAGTGATCGGTGCTGCGATCCACCAAGTGCATCCACTTCAAATCTCGGCAGCGGTTACATCACGACGGTAGGCAATTGCGACGTGTCAATTCTTTTGGAGCCGTTTGCGAATGGCGGCAAGGCCAACAACAATCAACAGGAGAAGGATCCAGGCAAGCAGCCAAATCGAATAGCCATTGATCTTGGATCCTGAGGCCTGCCACGCGTAATACGCAACGACCGCCTCCGCAATCACCGGATACGCAAAAGCCGCCGCAGCCAGAAAATACCGCCCCATACCAGGATCGGCCAGTTGGTATGCAGTTACGGTTGTAAAAAAATGAAGGCCGATGCCGCTCAGTGCGACGAGGCGCTGCCCATTGGTCACCAGAACCGCGAGTATGCTTACTTGCGCATTGGCCATGATGTCCACCTGCTCAGGAAGTTCGATTTGGCGAAATTGCGGCCAAAAGCGGCGGGGAGTGGTGGTCCGTTGGTGCCTGGGGCCGGAGGCCAACTCCATAGGGGAATGGCCAAGAGGAGGCCGAAGTGCCCCCAACGCCGTCGCGGTCGCCGCGCACGAGGTCTATCTGCGAAATCTCCTGAGCGACGCCAATGTTGCCAGGGACAAAAAGCGTAGCGGCGCGTCTTGCGGCAGCGAGGCGAGGAGCTTGCAGGCTTCGACAACAGTCATTTCTCCCCTTTCGCAATTCGGTCTATACGGACCTGCGTCTTCTTCGGCATCTTATCGGCATCGCCGCGCGGTCCTCGGCAGTTGGCATCGCGCGCTAGGATGGCGCGACAGGCATTAGGGCGTGTTTGACAAAGAATCCCTGCCACAGCGCAACGGCCTCCCGCGCAACATCTTTCATGGCGAGCCGATTTCCGTCTTCGAGGAGAATCTTCAACCGCCATGGCCGGTTGTCTGGAGACCCGTCCCAATTCGTCGTCGTTGGGTCTGGTCCAGGCGAAAGAGCCACTTCTCGCACGCTCGACGGGAAGATCAGCACCAGATGCTTTCCAGCGTTGGCAATGTCCTTACAGGCTTGAATGGAGCGTTCCATCTCGAGTTCGAGAACAGCGCCCAACAATTCAGGCCAGGTTATCTTTACCCTCCGTTGGGGGTATTGCTTGTCAAGCTACAGGGAAGAATCTAGGTCCGGCAGGCGTCGAATGGTGCTCAAACTATGTCCTGGTGCCCGGGGCCGGACTCGAACCGGCAAGGCCTTGCGGCCGAGGGATTTTAAGTCCCTTGTGTTTACCAGTTTCACCACCCGGGCACGGCGATAATTGTACGCATTCGCGCCAGGGCCGGTGGGGTGAACGGGATTGCGCAGGCCAGCGAAGCCGGTGCCGAACTACTTCGATTTCATTCCGGGCTTCGAGGCGGGCGGTTTGGTTTCGGTAATGCGCTCCATGACCGTGGTCGGATCGTCATCGGTGCGCATTTCCGAACGCTTGGACTTGACGGGCGCGAAACTGCGGGGCCCGGTTTGTTCGTTGCGCGCACGGCGCTTCTTTTGCCGCTGAAGCAAGCGACGCCGGGAAATCCGGCGCATGGCATACAACGCGCATGCGAGGACAAGAATGACGGGCAGGGCTATCGAAAGGTTCATGACCTGCGAGTTTGCCTGTCCGCACCGGATTGGCGCAAGGGTCGTCTGACCTGGCGTCGACGGACGGCGACCGACGGTGCCGGCACCGCCTGCGGCAGGAGCCAGGATCCGAACAAATTGTGACCAACAGGGCCGATGGCCCTCAAAGTCGTCGCCAGTATCTCGGGCGTGGCCGCAGCGTCCGCGAACTTGGTTGACTTGACCCGTTCATTGGACCCCGCTCGGACTATTCGCCTTCGCCAATATTGCGCGGCGAACGAGTCCGATGTGTTCGCGTAGCGTGTAGGCCTCGCTGGCATAGCTGGCCGGCGTTTTGATGCGCGCGGCGGCGTGCTCGATGCGTTCGAGGTCGGCGAGCCACTGCTCGATGGGTAGGGCGCCGGTCCGCGTGTCGACATCACGTTCGAGCAGCTTCAGTTCACCATACCATCGATAGACGCGCGAGCGGACGCGCCAACTAAGGATCCGGGGCAGTAAGTTGATCAGCGGGACCAGCACGACGAGCAGCGGAACGAGCAGGATGATCAGGCGCTCGACATAGGTGGCGACGAAGAAAGGCAGATAGCGGTGCAGGAGGCTGGGCCCGAAACGATGATGCCGATTCGCATCCGCCGAGACTGGCAGGTCGACAGCCGCGGTGTTGGGAAACTCGTCGACGGTTTCGAAAAATCCCTGTTCGGAATGCAATTCGCGCCCTGCTTCCAGCAGCAGGTTGACGATTGCGGGCGGCAGCCCATCGCGCGCAATGAGCATCGCGCGGGTGCCGATCAACTTGACCTCCTTTTCCGGAATGTGCAGCGCAAGGTCGATGGCTCCCGCAGGCAGGGTCAGCTTCGTGATATGGGTAAATAATCTCGGGTACGCGTCCGCGCGCTCCAGGCTCATCAACTTGAGCGACGGATCGTGCAATGCCTGCCAGATGGCCGGAAGCTGCGCCGGCCCGAGAAGGAGTGCCGCGTCGATCTCGCCCTTCTGCAGCGCGCGGAGCGCTTCGAGGTTTACCGACGGAACCAGTTTAGTGTTGAAGCCCGTGACGCCATTGGCGGCGAGCAGCGGTTCGACAAAGGCGCGAGCTCCGCTTCCGGGCGTGCCGACGGCCACCCGCTTGTAGCGCAGGTCATCCAGTTGCGTCAGGTTCGCGGGATCGCGGTAGAAGATCCACAGCGGCTCGTAATAGAGGGCCATGAGCATGACCAGGTTGCCGCGTTCCGCCGGGCGCACCACGCCACCATGCATGAATGCAACATCCACACCGGATTTTGGATCGTGCAGTAGTTGCTCGTTTTCATCGGCGCCGCCGGTCAAGCGCTCTTCGACGGTCACGCCATCGCGGGCGAGGATTTTCTGGTAGCGTTGCGTGTACTGGTGGTACATCCCGTCCTTGAGCCCGGACGCGAGCACGATGCGGTGCGGGATGGTGCTTTGCAGGAACCAGGCGCCCAGAAGTGCAACCAGCGTCAGCGCGGCGACCGGCCAGGCCCAATGCAGAATCTTTTGCCGATACTTCCTGGGCCGTTTGTCGGGGCGCATGTCACGTTCCTAGTGGTTAGCGTCGTTCCGCGGCAGGCGTGGACCGTCTCGAACGCTCGGGGCAACCGTACGACGAGGCAGGACCTCAAATTGAGATGTTAGCAATTGCCCGGCTTGCCAGGCCCGTTTGCAAAACATTGACACCGGTCAAAATCGCGACAAGACTAGACAATCCGGAGCAGAATCGGTGCCAGTCGTGGCAAAAGGGCAGCACCGCCAGCATTGCCAGTAGTATTCGTAATCAACAATGGAGACGACCATGTTGCGAAAGTTTCTGGTGCCTGGCCTGTTGGCGATGGCGCTTGCAGCGCCGGGTGCCCATGCGCAAAATGCGGGGCCGGCCGCGTCAGCGAACGTCATTGACCCGGCGGCGATACAGGCCCTCAAGGACATGGGGGCACACCTGCAGTCGCTGAAACGCTTCCACGTGGCGACCGAGGTGACCGGCGAGAACGTTTTGGCCGACGGCCAGAAACTGCAGCATTCCGCGACGGCCGAGATGGACGTGGTGCGCCCGAACATGATACGGGCACGGATGCAAAGCGCGCGCTCCCAGCGTGACCTCATCTACGACGGCAAGACGGTCACGCTTTTCACGCCCGCGCAGAAGTACTACTCGACGGTGGAATTCACCGGGACGATCGCCGAGCTGATCGCCAAGCTGGAGGAGAGGTACGCGGTCGAGATGCCGCTGTCCGATCTCTTCCTCTTCGGCACGCCGGCGGCGCCGCTCGACAAGTTCGAGTCGGCAATGAATGCCGGTCAGGATTTCATCGACGACGATCTGTGCGACCACTACGCGTTCCGCAAAGGGAAGATCGACTGGCAGATCTGGATCACCACCGGCAGCAAGCCACTGCCACGCAAGATCGTGATCACCAACCGTGCTGACGAAGCGCGGCCGCAGTCGGTCTCGTGGATCGATTGGAACCTGAAGCCGACCTTCAAGGATTCGGTGTTCAAGTTCACGCCGCCCAAGGGCGCAACCAAGATCGAAATCGTCCCCCGGAAGGCCAAGTGAGGAACGCCATCATGAAGAGATCATTCGGAAGGTTCGCTGGTGCCGCGGTGGCCGTCCTGGTTCTGGCCAGCTTTGCCATGGCGCCCTATGCTGACGCCGCAGGTCGGGGGGGGGGGGTGGGGGTGGCGGCGGTGGCGGCGGGCGAGGAGGTGGTGGCGGCGGCGGCGCGCACGCCGGAGGTGGGGGCGGTGGGGGAGGTGCGCGTGCCGGAGGTGGCGGGGGTGGGGGCGATCGCGCCGCGGCCGGCGGTGGCGGTGGCCGGCAGAACGCACAGGTCAACAACAGCAGGGCAGATTCCCGTACCAACGATGTCCGCAACACGAGCGTCAACAACGTCAACGCCGAACGCAACGTCAACGTCAATGTCGACGGCGGCGGCTGCTGCAACAACGGCTGGGACAACGACTATCACCCGGTCGCGACGGCCGCGGCCGTGGGCGCTGCCGTTGCCGTGACGTCCGCCGTGATCGGTTCGATGGTGAACACCGTGCCGGCTAACTGCGTGCCGGCGAACTACGGCGGCATGGTCTACCAGCAATGCGGTGGCACGTGGTACGCGCCGCAGGGGTCGCAGTACGTCGTAGTCGCCCCACCTTATTGATCGTCGCCCGAATCCGGGCCGCACAGTGTGCGGCCCGCTTTCCGGCGTCGAATCGGTCCCAAGGCAAGCGGGGGTGGTGCGTCGGGGGCAACCCCGGAGAGTTACTCCTTCGCGTTGCCCTTGTCGCCCAAGACCTCCTTGAACAGGAAACGAGGCAGGACAAGGCTGGCGACCACTGTGGCTATCCAGATGATCAGCGTGGCAGAGACCCAGGTACCAATGCTAGTGATGCTCAGGCCCTTCGTTAATAGCGTGGTTACAAGCAATCCGACGAACGTTGTGACAAGGGCGATACCACCCAGCAGGTACGGCGCGTTTTTCTGGGCAAACTTTGCAATCAGTGGCTCCAGGATCACGGTCGACGCCGTAAAAATGCAAACCGCAACTGCAAATCCGAGGCCATTGATGGAAAATCCAGGCAGTAGCAACGCCGCCACCACCAGGGCAATCGCATTTGCCAGGAGCAACAAGACGGTCTGAGCAAGGTATCTCTTCATACGCGCATCCCCCTCTTGGCCGCTAGTCTACCGCACGAAGTCGGTCCCCGGCGCGGCTGGTTGGGTCAACGGTTGCGAGCGTTTAGCGGGCAAACGCCACAACTCTTTCGGCCAATTCCAATTCTGTGAAAGGCAGCCTATGAAGCCGGCAATGGAGTTCCTGACCAAGTCGCTATTTCGAGGATTGCTCATCGTCGTCCCCGTGTATTTCGCCGTCCTGCTGCTGCTCAAGGGAATGAAGTCGGTTGCGAAGCTGGTGAGCCCATTCGCCCAGATCCTTCCCGAGTGGGTTCCCGCCGAGGAATTCCTGTCCCTTCTCCTTGTCCTTGCGATTTGCGTCGTTATTGGCGCTTCCGTCAGCACGGGCATCGGCAAGGCGGCCAGGAACTGGTTCGAGAAGAACGTCTTTGAACGAATTCCGGGCTATGCGCTATTCCGGGGCCTTACCAACCAAATAGCCGGGAAAGCCCGCGAAAGCACCTGGAAGGCCGCGCTGTTCCAAGGCGACGAAGGCCTCGCCCCGGCGTTCATCATCGAAGAACTTGACGACGGACGTTATACGATCTTCGTCCCGTCGATCCCGACGCCGTTTGCAGGGGCCGTCTACATTATCGAGCGCGAGCGCGTCTTCCCGCTGGATGTGCCTTTTACCGACGCGATCAAAGTTGTCTCGCGGTGGGGCTCGGGTGCGAAGGACCTGGTCGCGGCGATGGAAAAAAAGGCGCCAAGTCCGGTGTCAGCCCCCATAGCCCATTCTCCCGAAGCGTTGGGCAACAAGTAAACTCCCGCCACACCCTTCTCGCAATCCGTCACATGATGTCTCGACATACGAAAACGGCGCGCAATGAGCCCCAACAGCCCTGAACGTGTCGAACCCGGACCGACGTTGGCGGATCGGCGGCGCCAGTTTCGGACCTACCTCCGGAGCCGGGTGACGTGGGGCCGAATATTCCACGCGACCAGCTACCTCAAGTCCGCGCTGTGGACTGTTCCGCTCTTCGCCATCGCGCTCGAGTTGATCCTGGCGCCGATGATCCATGCGCTCGATACATGGCAGCGCTGGAATCTCACCCACCTCGAGCTTGCCGGCGCAACGGCGTTGTATCAGACCGTCATCACGCTGACGCTGTCGTTTCTGGTGTTTACCTTCGGCCAACTGTTGGTGGCGATCCAGATAGCCGGCGGCCAACTGACGCCGAGAATCATCGCCACCATCCTGCTGCGCAACAACGTCGTTCGCTACAGCGTCGGACTGTTCGTGTTCACGCTGGTGTTCGCGGTTGGCGCGCTCAACCGGCAGGTTGGGAGCGTACACGAGCTGGTCGCGACGGTTACAGGGGTGCTCGGTGTCGCGTGCATTGCCGACTTCCTGTTCCTGATCGACTACGCGGCGCGCCTGCTGCGGCCGGTCGCCGTCGTTGCCAGCGTCGGTGACGAGGGAGTAGTCATGATCAAAGCCGTCTATCCGGAACCGGCAACGGCGCTGCCGCCGGAGGAAGCTGCGCTGCACGAGATGCCTGGCACGCCCACCCGCGTGGTCGAACACCGTGGCAGATCCGAAATCGTGCTCGCCGTCGACATCCCCACGCTGGTGGCGCTGGCGCGGCTCCACGACGGCGTGATCGAGATACTGCCGCAGGTAGGGGATTTCGTCGCCGCAGACGAGCCCCTTTTCCTGCTCCACGGCGGCACGGTGACGCTCGACGACCGCACCGTGCGCTCGACGATTGCATTCGGACCCGAGCGAACGCTGGAACAGGACCCGATGTTCGCGTTCCGGATCATCGTCGACATCGCGCTGAAGGCATTGTCGCCGGCGATCAACGACCCCACGACGGCGGTGCTCGCGATCGACCAGGTGCATCGGCTGTTGCGGATGGTCGGCAGGCGGAAACTGCGTGGTGAGCTCATCCTCGATGACGGCGGGCAGCCGCGTGTCATCTTCCGCACGCCAAACTGGGAACACTACGTCCAGGTCGCCTGCAGCGAGATTCGCGCCTGCGGCGCCGACAACCTTCAGGTCGCTCGCCGCATGCGGGCGATGCTCCTGAACCTGCGGGGTACGCTGCCCAAACACCGGCGCCCGACGCTGGAAACCGAACTCGACTTGCTGGACTGGGCGATCCAGACGCACTACAGCCGGCCCGAGGAACTCGCGCTGGCCAGGATTCCCGATGTGCAGGGACTAGGCGGATCGTCGTCGGGAGGGCAGCTCCCGGCATGAATCAGAGCCCGCCACCCCAGCGGTATTGCCAGGCGAGTCCGAACATGTCAAAGCTGTTCCCGGTCCGGTCTGACACTCCGCTGCTGGCATAGAGCTTGATCGAGTTGTGCATGTCCACGGGGAATGCCAGCGTGCCCCCGATCCGCCAGTTCTGCTGCAGGTCGTTGCCGCGCGCGCCGTTGATCGTCGTCCGGCCACCCACGAAGTACGTTGCGTCGAACGACGACCAGACGCCGTTGGGAAAGCTGTAGATCATGTGCCACTGTGTCGAGTAGATCGGATCCTGCTCCCGAGTGCCGCCGCCGTAGAAGTCCGTGTTCCGCGTGAAAAACGTCGCGGCCGCGGTCAGTTCGAATGTCCACTGGTCGATCGCCTTCGAGACGCCGAGTTCCGGCTTGAACGACCACCGGTTCATGCCGATGTTCACGACGCGCGTGTCATCGTATTGGCCCAACGGCGCTATGACCCGCAGGCTGCCGCCGATGATCAGGTCCTGCTCGTACCCCGCGAATTCCTTCAGCGACATCGCCGGCGCACCGTAGAAATTCGCCGAGATGCGAAAGATGGGATCGCCGGGGCCGTTCACGACGCGCTCCACGGGCTGGCCGTTGTAGTCCGCCGAGCCATTGAGCCAGACGTAGGGCGCTAGTAGCTCGATTCGTCCGGATTGGCCGCCAATGTCGATCACGCGCGCGTACGCGACGACCGCGTTCCACGTCCGGATGTTCACGTCGGTCACCGGCAGTGCGGTATCGAACGCGAGGCCACCTTGCGTGTACGCGCCACCGGCCACCAGGAAGTTGACGCCAATCGGCGCGTTCGAATAGGAGCGCGGCTCGATGTCCTGAGCGGATGCGGAAATTGTGACCGCGGCGAGCGCCGCCGCGGCGAGGCGTAGCACGGCCAGCGAATTTTGGCGCGACGGTTGTGAGAGGTACGCGTTGCGACGCATCGGGCGTGAATCGCGCAGCGTCTAGACGGAGGGACCGTCGAGCAGTCGCGCGATCCGTTCGGTGCGCAGCACCGCATCACCGAAGGCCTCGAAGTCGGCGGGCGGATAGGCGAGGCCGCGCGCATTCGCTGCTTCCGGCGCGCGGCGCCCAGACTTGCCGGTCCTCGAGCAGGTAAACACCATACGCAGTGCGAATTTCGTGGCTGTCCGCTGCACCGATCTCCTGTTGCAGCGTGTATGCGGCCAGCGCCGCATTGGAGACGACCGCTGCTTCGATGAGTGCCGCTCGGTAGCCTGGTCGGCGCACGACTTCCGGGCCGTGGATCGCGGCCATCCGCATGGCGGCGGCATTGACCACGACGAGCAGGCGATCGAGGATGCTCCGCAATGAGTGCTGCGCGGCAAAAGACAGGTAGGTCTTGGGGTCGAGAAAGGCGTCGACGGCCGCCGATACCGCGCCACAGCCGCTGTGTCCGAGGACCACGATCAGCTTCAGGCTGCTGCCCAAGTGGTCGACCGCGTACTTGAGGCTGCCGAGCACTTCGCTGCCGAGGCCGTTCCCCGCGACGCGCACGACAAAGAGGTCGTTCGGACCTTCATTGAAGATCAGCTCGATGGGCACGCGCGCGTCAGAACAGCCGAGTACCGCGGCGTAGGGGCGCTGCCTCGGTGCGCCCGGCACGTTCGGCGCGAGGCCGAGGTCGCGCGGATCCACACGGATGACGCGTTGTGCCGTGCCGCTACCCTCCGTCAGGCTGTCAAGCAGCGCACAAATCGAGCGGCTGCCATCCTCCAGGCGCGCCCGCGCGGACTCGGAGTCGGGTGGACGCGGGCGGACCGTCGCGTCCGTACCATCGTAGCGATAGGTGATCTCAATGATCTTCATTGGATGGTGACCGGTCCATGAAGTGGAAAGTCCATACCGCGTGGTCGCCTTGGCTTCAGCGAGCGCGCGCCCGTGGCTGGTCCCGACGCGAGGTGGCGACGAGGCACAGGAGTTCGAAGAGGCCCTGCGCCGCGATCTGCGCTGTATTCGTGGTGGCATCGTATTGCGGCGCGACTTCGACCACGTCGCCCCCGACAACTTTGAGGCCCGAAAGGCCGCGAAGGATCGCTAGCACCTCGCGCGGCGTGAGCCCGCCCACCTCCGGCGTGCCGGTACCGGGCGCAAAGCCCGGATCCACGCCGTCGACATCGAAGGTCACGTAGATCGGCCCGCTGCCGACCACTTCCAGTGCTTTCGCGACCACGGCGGGAATACCCATCGCCGTGACGTCTTCGTCGTGAAGCACGGTCATCCCGCTATCGTACGAAAACTCCCAAAGGAATTCGGCGCCACCGCGAATGCCGATCTGGATCGAGCGCTCCGGATCGAGGACGCCCGCCAGCACGGCTTGCCGGAATGGGCCGCCATGGTGAAACTTGCTGCCCTCGAATTCGCCCGCCGTGTCGCAGTGAGCGTCGATGTGCACCATGCCCACAGGCTGCTCCCGTCCCACCGCCTTCAGGATCGGGCAGGTGATCGAGTGGTCGCCGCCGACCGCCAGTGGAATGACGTTGGCCGCGCAAACTCGGGTGAAAAACGCTTCGATGTCGACGTGACATTGCTCGAGGCTGAAGCGGCTCTGCATCGGGACATCGCCAATATCCGCGTACTCGAGGTGCGCGGACGGCGCGATTCGCAGCGCGTGCTCATAGGGGCCGATGCGCTCCACGCCGCGCACCGCGCGGGGACCATATCGGGCGCCCGCACGGTTGGTGACGCCCAAGTCCATCGGCACGCCGATCAACGCCACGTCGAGGCCGCCGAAGTCCGGAAGCGCGGCTGCGTCCGGTCGGAATGCCGCGCCGAGGAAGGTGGCCGGGTCCGAGAATGGCCACTTGCGCCGCTCCGAGTTGTTGAACAATTGCCTGCCGACTGCGGCGAATTCCGGATCGAAGATGTCGCCGCCCTTCGCGTCCGCGTACTTGCGGCGCAGAGACTCGAGTTTGTCCTTGTCCAAGGGGTGCGTTGTCGTCGAAGTGGAGAAATTGAGACGCAATGACGCTAGCCGATTGTGGTGGGGTACCGAGCGGGGGTCAAGCGTCGAAATTGCAGGTCCCACGGATGTAGAATCAAATGCGCCGAGGAGCAGGAGTGCGATCTGCGGCATGGTCCGTGGTAGCCAACGTACCGAGGAGGACAGATCATGGAGCGAGGAGCGGCAACGCGCGGCAAGGTCGCCAAGGCCATAGAGGGCGCCGCCACCATCGAAATCAAGGCGACGATTCCGGACCACCAGGTCAGGCTGGCGCTGGCGCGCTTCAGTCTCACTGCGCGCAACGACGAGGAACGCTACATCTACTTCTTCGACACGCCCAATCTCGAGTTGCTTGGCGCCGGCATCATTACGCGGGCGCGCCGTGTGGTGGGCGATGATCATGACTGCACCGTGAAGTTCAGGCCCATCGAGCCGCAAGACGTAGGACCGAAGTGGCGCAAGTACCGGGACTTCAAGATCGAGGCGGACGCGAGCGAGGGGTCGATGGTCAAGTCGGCCTCGTTCTCGATGCCGGTGCCGAAGGGGCACATCAAGCGCGTCGCCCTTGGCAAGAAGCCCATCGCGGCGATATTTTCCGCGGCGCAGGAAGAATTCCTGGGCAAGTTCGCGGGCCTCAAGGTCGATTTTTCGAGGCTGGTGGTACTTGGGCCACTGACCGCGCAGCGCTGGCGCTTCGAGGATCCGGCCTGCCCGTGGCCGATCACGGCCGAGCTGTGGACGCGCGGCGATCGCAAGCAAATGATGGAGCTATCGATCAAGGTGCCCGCGATTCAGGCCGCGGCCGGCGTGGGGGGCTTCATGGCCTTCCTTGCCGAGGTGGGTGCGGAGCGTGACAAGAACCAGCAGGCGAAGACGCGCTGGGCGCTCGACTATTACGTCGGGAAGATCGCGCGTCCGCCGCCGCGCAAAAGCCTGCGGCGACAAGAAATCCTCCTCAAGAAGCGTCCCGGCAAAACCGCGCAGGTCGTCGCCTGCCTGACGGCCACGGCTGACGCGGCCAGACCAGCCTCGGGCGCGGATGTATTCGCGCCGCGCATTGACAGTCCGCACGTGCGGCAAGTGATGGCGTGCGCGGGCGCCCAATGCGCCGCGCGGCAGCACACCACACTGCGCTGGTTTGGCCGCCGAATTGTTGGCGGTGTCAGTAGGCGGTATCAATCCGACCCAGCTCCAACCCAAGCCCTAAAGACATCTCCCTGCCACGCCATCGGCCCTCGGGAATCCGAGATCAATTGCGCCTTGCCATATGGACACCCAACTCCTGCGCCATTTGTGCAATACAAGATGAGTACCACACAGTGCCATAAACGTGTGGAAGAGGAAAATCCGCCTATTCGGAAAATTTTACAATTGGGCAGTATGACAGCCTCATAAATGATTTTAACTATTATAATACATATTGTTACATTTCATAGTATGGAAATTGCTTTGGCAATGAAAAATCCGTCGACAGCGGCAAAAATGTGAAGTTCTTTGACAATATTGTAAATAGTTGGTATGCCAACGTCATTTTCGTAGTTTTAGTTTTGTAAAACAATAGTTTAAGGTTCTGCGTGTGTAAATTGCCTGGAAAGGGCCTCGCCGGCGGGGAGTAGTTGCAAGTGTCGGCAGTCATGTTTGTAATTTGGCCCCTTCGTAGACATAGCCGGAACGAGTTTCGGATCGCGCGGTTCCTCTGCCCGCGGGGGCTATTGCATGAGCGGATCAGCGTACGGATTCCTGGCGGCCGGGATATGGCTCCCGTCAGCCGTCTCTGCCGTGATTGTCCTGGCGTTGGTGGTCCGTGCGCACAGCCGGATAGCCGACCTGAGCCTGAATGACCCGCAACACATCCACGTCGGCTTCACGTCGCGGTTGGGTGGATTGGCAATTGTCATCGGCTTCGCAGTAGCCGTAGCAATCGCGCTTCAGTTTGGCTCCGTGCCGCTGTTCCCGGCGGTGTCATTGTTGATCGCGGCGTTGCCGGTGGCCATCGTTGGGCTGTGGGAGGATCTGACCCACCGGGCGTCGCCAAAGCATCGCCTTCTTGCCGCTCTCTTCTCCGCGGCCCTGGCCAGCGCGTTTGCGGATGGCGTAATCACCCGTCTTGATTTGCCTTTGGTGGACGGCTGGCTCGCCAACCTGGTGTTCGCCATACCGCTTACATGGTTCATGGCGGTCGGCGCGTGCAACGCCTTGAACATCATTGACGGCACCAATGGGTTGGCCGGCGGATCGGCCGTGCTGATGTTCGTTGGCCTGGCGGTCATCGCGTCGAAATCCGGCGATGCGCTCGTCCTCGCCGAGGCGTCAGCGATGACTGGCGCACTCATGGGCTTCCTGTTGTGGAATTACCCAAAGGGGAAAGTCTTCCTTGGTGACGCCGGCGCCTATTTCATTGGGTTCGTGTACGCGCAGCTGTCGATTCAGCTTGTCTCCCGCAATGCCGGCGTCTCGGCGTGGTTTGTCGTTGCCTTGGCGTCCTACCCAATCGTCGAGACGCTGTTTTCAATCTACCGCCGCAAGATTGTAGGTCACGTCGCGGCAATGCAGCCGGATACGAGGCATCTGCACTCGCTGCTCTATCTTCAATTCCTTAGCTCCGCCAAGCGACCCCCGATCCAGGAGCGCAGGCAGGACCGTGCCACGCGCTCCTATTCCGGCAAGGAGCGCAGACAACCTCAGCGGCGTGCCAACGCGCGAGTCGCACCGTGGCTGTGGCTGCACGGGGCACTCTCCTTCGCTGTGGCATTGGCTTTCTTCGACAGTACCCCGGTTCTCATCGGGTTCATGTTGATTTACGTGGTTGTCTACATACATTGCTATCACGAAGCCGAGCAACGCAGCGCTGAAAAGACGATGGCGCGACTGACGCCGCCGGCTGCGGGTGATTAAGCGTCACCGGAAGCGCCGGCATTCCTGCCCCGGACGCAATTGCGCCGACCGGAAGCGGACTTCTCGCGGAGAACCCCGGCTCTCCGTTCCCGAACCCGGATCTCGCGAGTGGACTGGCCCTCCCGGCGCGAAGGGGCTTCATTCAGGCGGGCCCGTTCGCTGCCGATCCGTTCCTTGGCGTGGGCATCGGCTACAACGACAACCTGACAGGTGCCCTGAAAGATCGGGTAAGCAGCGTATTCCTGTTGGCGTCGCCGCGCGTCCGGGCGGAGGTGAAATCCGGCGGAGACACCTATGCCCTGGCCTATAGCGGGAATTTCGGGCACCACCTCAGTACCTCAGACATCACGATATTCGCCGTCGTGCTGAACCAGCAGGATTTCAAGCAGGCCGAGAAGTACTATGCAAGTACTAGTACGGGGCGGAGCAGGGGGTACGGCGGTAGCAGCGGGTTGAGGGAGGCAGCGTCGGAAAACCGATGAGCCGCTGCGGTCGACCCTTGGCGAACATTTGGTCGCGACAAGATCCCCATAGCCCGGTCGCCCGTTGTTAATATCAGCTCTCAGGGGCCGCATTTCATTGAAGCATGTCACCTTACCTATCGACGTCCGCCTTTCCAGAAGCGCAGTACTGCGACGCAGGCTGGTTGGATGATGGCTCGCCTCCGCCGCGTCGCGGCACGTCGACTGTACTCTTCGAGAACGATGCTTTTGAGATCATCGTGGCTCGACTGGATGTGGAACCCGAAGCGGTTCGTGCGGCGGCAGCGCTCCTTTCGGGCGCCGAGCGGCACAGAGCGAGTCGCTTTGTGTTCGAGCGTGACCGCCGCCGTTTCACGGTGGCGCGTGCGGGGCTGCGCTGCCTGCTTTCGGCGCGGTTGGGCGTGCGGCCCGAGTCGGTCGGGTTGGTGTACGGGCCACACGGCAAACCTGCGCTCGCGTCGCATCACGCGGCCTCGAACCTGCGCTTCAACGTGTCGCACTCCGATGACGTCGCGGCGTACGCTTTCTCCTCGGGATGCGCAATCGGCGTTGACATCGAATCCGTGCGTGCGCTCGGCGACGCCGAGGACATCGCGGCACACTTCTTTTCCAAGCGCGAGAACGTGGCTTACCTCGCACTCGACCCGCATGACAGGCCGCAGGGCTTTTTCAATTGCTGGACGCGCAAGGAGGCCTTTGTCAAGGCACTCGGCGCTGGTCTTGATTTTCCATTGGACCGCTTCGATGTCTCGCTCGCGCCCGGCGAACCGGCAAGAATCCTCGGCGTTGGGAGCACACCCGGGGATAGCTGCGGCTGGACGCTTGATAGTTTCGTTCCCGGTCCCGGGCTGATCGGCGCTGTCGTCGTGCATGAACTCGTCCCAATGCCGAGGCCAGGATGAACCGAAGCGCGCTCGCCGTTCCATGACTCGGCTCAGGGTCCCCAAGCCAGGAAGCGACTCACCTAAACCCCTCAACCCAACTCGGATCATGAATCCCGTCGTCACCTTCTCCGTCGTCCGGCCGAAAGAGGCTTCGGGAGAGTTTCGGGTCGGCATTCGTTCCGTGCCCTATCTGGCCGATCACGGCTTTCAGGACATGGTGGTACTGCCTGGGTCGTTCTACATAGACATGACCCTGCGTATCGAGCGCGAAGTCTTCAAGCGCGTACCGCGCATCGTGCGCAACGTAATCTTCCACAATCCCATAATTCTTTCGACAATTGACACGGTCATCAAGGTCGAAGTGACCGACCACGGCGATGGGCGTGCTGAATATACGTTCCGCGAAACGGGTGGGGAAGATGGCACGGCCGGCTCCGGCGCTCGACGTCATGCCGCGAAGCTCGAAATCGACTGGAGTACGTCGACGCTTTCGAAGTCGGACCTGGATGCGCTTTCCATCGAATCCTTCCAGGCGCGATCTCATGCGGTGATCGACTCGGAGGAGTTCTACCGGTCACTACGTGAAAACGGCAACCAATACGGGCCTCGTTTTCAAAATGTCGCATCAATCTGGTTGTCGGGCGATCAGTCGCTGGGGCGGCTTGCCGTGCCGCGCAACGACGACGGGGAGATCGGGCCACACCAATTGGATCCGAGCCTGTTGGATTCCATGACTCAGCTGCTTGCGCCGTTCACCATGGAGAAAGGCAAGACATTCGTATTGCGATCGATCGAGAAAGTCCAAGTGATGGACTTTGACTTCCCCGATACGCTTTGGGGCCACGCCACGCTAGCACCAGGAGGTGACGGTGGCGCCAAGGGCATTCTCGGCACCGTTCGCGTCTTCGACCAGTCGGGCAAGCCGTACGTGGAACTCTCAGGCGTCGCTTTCACGCTTCTGGACCGCACCGACGCCGCCGATCACGGGGCGGCGGTGAACCTCGTCATCGCATCCAACTTCACCGCAGATCCCGTGGAGGATTCCCTCAACTTCTGGGGTGACCATTTCGGCGTTCGGCTCCGCACGGAATTTGCACCGTACAACCAGATCTTCCAGCAGTTGCTGGACACCGGGAGCGCGTTTCGCCGGAACAGCGACGGTGCCAATGTCGTTCTACTGGGACTCGAGGAGTGGACCACGGGAGAACAGCGTCCACCAATGACAATCGATAAGGAACTTGCGGAGCAATGCTTTGGGGACCGTCCGCGATGCGTCCTGCCCAATGGCCTGGAAATCGTTCACCTCAATCAGTACGAGACGGACTACGTCTACAAGGAAATCTTCGACGATGAATGCTATCTGAAGCACGGCATCCGCCTGCACGATGGCGATACGGTGGTGGATGTCGGAGCCAATATCGGGCTCTTTTCCTTGTTCGTGATGACCCGCAGCAAGAATCCGACAATCTACGCATGCGAGCCGGCTCCGGCGGTCTATGACCTCTTGAAGGCGAACTGCGATGCCTACGGGGCGAATGTCCACGCACTGAACATCGGCGTATCCGACGCGAGCAAGACCGCAACCTTTACTTTCTACGAGAAATCTTCGGTCTTCTCCGGCTTCCATTCCGACGAAACCGAGGACCGCGAGGCGATCCAGGCAATTGTGCGCAACATGCTGAGCAAGTCGATCCCGGGTGAATCGGTGGAGGAATACGTCAAAGAACTCACCGCCGGCCGGATGGCTCGCAAATCCTACGAATGCCAGTTGAAATCGTTGTCGGACATCATCCGGGAGAACCGGATCGACAAGATCGACCTCCTCAAGATCGATGCCGAGAAGGCCGAAGTGGACATCATCGAAGGCATCGAAGACCAGGACTGGCCCAAGATCAAGCAGATCGTCCTCGAGATTCACGATCCGACGCGCGACGCGATCGGGCGAGTCGAGCGCCTGCTGACGACAAAGGGTTTTCAGTGTGCGGTGGAGCAGGAAACATTGCTCGAGCATGCAGGCTTATTCAATCTCTTCGCAACTCGGGAGGGTGTCGGCACCAGTGTCCAGCGCGACCCGGCGGCCGTCGAAGCCGCGGCTCCCCGGACCGCTCAAGGACAGCGCGCCGCAGACAATCTGACGCGGAATATCCAGGAATTCAGCGGGGCGCTGCGCTCGTCGATGAAGAACGCCAAGGTCCCGCTGGTCCTTTGCATCTGTCCCATCACTCCGGTCGCGAAGGCCGATGCGGAGCTGGAGGCGGTGCTGTATGAGGCCGAGGCGGCCCTGATATCGGATGCGGGTCGATTGGCCAATGTTCACGTCATCAGCTCGACTTCGCTGTCGCAGCGGTATCCGGTCAGCGAATACTACGACCCGCATGGTCACCATGCCGGCCATATCCCGTACACATCCGCATGTTATGCCGCGATCGGAACGGCCCTAGTGCGGGAAATCTACAGACTGAAACGCAAACCGTTCAAGGTGATCGCGCTCGATTGCGACAACACGCTCTGGAAGGGGGTATGCGGCGAGGACGGCCCCCTGGGTGTCGAAGTGACCGGGCCTTACCGCGCGTTGCAGGAATTCATGATCAGGCAAATGAGCGACGGAATGCTGCTCTGCCTGTGCAGTAAGAACAACGAGAAGGATGCACTCGAGGTCTTCGACCGACGAACCGACATGCCACTCAAACGCGAGCATCTGGTTTCGTGGCGCATCAATTGGCACAGCAAGTCCGAGAACATGAGGTCGCTGGCGAAAGAGCTCAATCTCGGCTTGGACAGCTTCATCTTCGTCGACGACAACCCGGTCGATTGCGCGGATGTAGAGATCAACTGTCCCGGCGTACTGACGTTGCGTTTGCCGGAGAACGCCGAAGCGCTTTCTTCATTCCTGAACAACATCTGGGCTTTCGACCACGCGGGCTCGACCAAGGAGGACCAGGAGCGGACCAGGATGTACCAGGAAAGCTCGCAGAGGGATCGGTATCGCGAGCAGACGTTTTCCCTGAAGGATTTCATCGAGGGGCTTCAGCTCCGCGTCGAAGTACGCGAAATGTCGAGCGAACAGCTCGATCGCGTGTCGCAGCTGACATTCAGGACGAATCAATTCAACTTCACGACAATCCGGCGAACGAAGAAGGAGATCGAGGACCTGCTGACGAAGAAAACTGTCAGCTGTCTGGTGGTCCGTGTGGCCGATCGATTCGGCGACTATGGACTCGTCGGTGTTTTGATTTACGAATCGCTGGCAGACCGGTACAAGGTGGACACGTTCCTTTTGAGCTGCCGGGTGCTGGGCCGCGGCGTCGAGCATGCATTGGTGTCTCAGCTCGGCCAGCTGGCGGTTGCGGATGGCAAGAAGTTTGTGGAATTCACGTATAGCCTCACCGAAAAGAATTTGCCGGCACTGGAGTTCATCACCAGCATCGGCGAACCCTATCGCAACGAGGCCGGTACGTGCTGGCTTGTCCCGGTGGACGTGCTGGCGAGCGCGAAATTCGACCCGGATGAGAAGGCGCCGATTGGATCCGACGTTCTGGAAAGGGCCGGCGCGGAGCCACCTCCACCCCGCGCGGCCGCATTCGGTGTCGTCGACCGGCCCGAGCGCCTGCAGAAGATTGGTGAGTGCCTGTACGACGTCGAGCGCGTGACAAGGGCGATCGAGGAAAACCGGGTCGGCAAGCAACCACTCGATTTCCGCGCGGACATGGCAGCGGGCAGTACGCTGGAAACTGCGCTTGCGAGCATCTGGAGAAGGGTCTTGGGCAGGCCACGCCTGGGGATCAACGACAACTTCTTCGAGGCGGGCGGAACGTCGCTCAGGGCCGTGCAAGTGATTGCCATGATCAAGAAGGAACTCAACCAGAACCTGTCGATCGTCAGCCTGTTCGAATGCCCGACGGTGACGCTACTCGCCGCCAAACTGGGCGCGGCGCCTGGAGTTGTACAGGAAGCAACCACTGCGGCAGCCGCGCAACGGGGCCAGCAGAGGCGATATAACACCGTCAGACGAAGAGCCTCCTGACATGGAACCCAGGAAGGTGGGCGTGCTTGGCGCGGGAAACATCGGCATCGGGGTCGTAACCGATCTGGTCCTGCACGGGATACCGACGGTGGTGGTCGATGTTGCGGACGAGATATTGCAGCGAGCCAAAGCCGACGTATTGAAGAACATACGCGTCGTGCCTTTGTTGTCGAAGACCCTGCCAAGGATCGCGAAGGAGGAAGCCCTGGCGCGAATGGCCCTGACAACTGATCTCTCCGAACTTGCATCCTGCGATTTCATCATTGAGAACGTCACCGAGGACTGGGAGATCAAGAAGCGCGTCTATGAGAATCTGGAGCGCGTGATGCCTCCCGAGGTCTGCTTCGGGGCGAATACTTCATGCCTGTCCATCACGCAGATAGGCAGTGCGACGAAGCGCCCGGCGAATGTCGTTGGCATCCACCTGATGAATCCGGTACACCTGAAGCCGACTGTCGAGGTGATACGTGGATTCCACACGTCGGACCAGACGATCGAGACCTTGCTGCAGCTGTTTGCACGGCTCGGCAAGGAGGCGATCATCGTCGAGGATCTGCCCGGTTTTGTCTCGAATCGCATTTCCCACTTGTTCATGAACGAGGCTGCCTTCGTACTGCAGGACCAGGTGGCGACTCCGGACAAGATCGATACGATCTTCAGGAAGTGCTTCGGGCACAAGATGGGCCCGTTGGAGACGGCCGACCTGATCGGCTTGGACACGGTCGTACGTTCCCTCGACGTTCTCTATGCGAGCTTTCAGGATCCGAAGTACCGGTGTTGTCCCTTGATGAGGAAATTGGTGCACGCGGGGCATCTGGGTCGGAAAACAGGGAGGGGGTTCTATGTCTATCCGGAGGCTTGAATCATGGGGGAAGTGAGCGCAGGACTGGAAGGCGGGGTCAGGGAAACCGTCAAGCGCTTCGTAATGAGCTCGATTAACATCGAGCAGCTTGATGATGACGACAATCTGTTCGAGTCAGGGTTCGCCAACTCGCTGTTCGCGGTCCAATTGATGACCTTCATCGAAAAGACCTTTGCAATCGAAGTGGGGATGGACGATCTCGACATCGAAAATTTCAAGTCGGTGAGCGCGGCCACGGCGTTTGTCGCCAGAAAGAATGGCGGCGTGGGGACGACGTGAGATTCTTGATAAGAGCGACCCATTTCGGTAACTCCCGGTAGGAGTTCGCCGCCGTGATGCAACATCTGTTGACCGACCGGCAAAGGGCCCGGCACGCCGAGTTCAAGCATTTCGTCGCAACGAAGGTCGAACCTTTTGCCGAAGCATGGGACCGGGAACAACACATTCCGGATCACGCGATATCTCAACTGGCCGAGCCCGGCTATCTGGGTGCCTGCCTGCCGCCGGACTACGGCGGACAGGGATGGGACATCGTCACCTTCGGCTTGCTGAACGAGGCCATGGGGCGGGGCTCTTCCTCCCTGACAGGCGTGCTGACGGTACAGGCCATGGTGTCCATGGCGCTACTGAAATGGGGCACGGAGGAGCAACGGGAAAAGTGGCTGCCGCCGTTGGCCAAAGGCAAAGTCATTGCGTCGTTTGCCCTGACGGAGCCCGGTGCCGGAAGCGCCATCCAGTCCCTGGCGACCCAGTTCACGCAAAGTCCCCGAGGCGGCGCGCTTGTCCTGAATGGAACCAAGAAATGGATTACTTGTGCGCAGCGCGCGGGGCTGTTTCTCGTCTTCGGAAAGCTGGAGCAACGGTCCGTCGCATGCCTTGTACCTCGGGAAGCTCCCGGCCTTCAAGTCGAACCCATTCATGACTTGATGGGATTCCGCTCGGCAGGGTTGGCGCAAGTCACCTTCAACAATGTCGAAGTGCCGTCGGCCAACATCGTCGGCAAAGCGGGCTTTGCACTGTCCCATGTTGCACCCGTCGGCTTGCAGTACGGGAGGATCAGTACCGCCTGCTCGGGACTGGGGCTCCTGCGAGGATGCTTTGAACAAAGCATCGCCTATGCGGCAGTGCGAAAGATCGCCGAGAAGACCGTAGGTGAAATCGGAATGGTCCGGTCGTTGATCGCCGCGATGGGCACGGATCTGGAGGCCGGAGCCTTCCTGTGCCACAACGCGTGCCGCGCAGATGACGAGCATCTTCCTGAGGTCTTCGAAAAGGCCTTGATGGCGAAGTATTTCACGTCGAGAGCGGCGGTAAGAGCGGCATCCGACGCCATTCAGATTCAGGGAGCCGCGGGCTGCCATGGATCGTCTCCGGTTTCCCGGTTTTACCGCGACGCAAAGATCATGGAGATCATCGAAGGAACCACGCAGATCCATGAGGAGCTCTTGGGAAAGATGTTCGTCGGTCGGGCCCCTCGGGCAGGGAATACTGTTGTCGCCTGAGCCAGAAATGGATATACAACCTGCCTCTGTCGCATCGGCCGCCGACCTCGAGACGATCGATCGATTCAACCGGACGGAAGCGCCGTTTCCGGACAATGTCACTCTTCAAGAATTGATTGAGGCGCAGATTGCGAGAAACGCGTCCGTGACCGCGGTCATTTGCGATCACGATCCGGTGTTTGGCACCCCATCACTGACGTTCGCGGGGCTCAACGAGAGGGCCAATCAACTGGCGCATCGGCTGAGGGCCGAGGGCGTCCGGCCGGGAGACATCGTCGCGTTGATGGTCGAGCGGTCCTTCGCCATGATCATCGGCATTTTGGGGATCGTAAAAGCTGGCGGGGCTTACCTGCCCATGCCGCCCGACAATCCACCGGATCGCACCGACTACATGCTGAAGGACGGCGGGGTCAAGGTACTGCTGGTCAAGACGAAAAAGGCGGGCGGGATCGATTTTGCAGGGGTGACGATCAATCTCGACGACCCGGATGTGTTCCATGGGTCGACCGCCAATCCGGTGATTCTGAACAAGCCACAGGATCTGGCGTACGTGATCTATACGTCCGGTTCGACCGGCAGACCTAAGGGGGTGATGATCGAGCACCGCTCGCTCGTCAACCGCCTGCATTGGATGCAACGGGCTTACCCGATCGACGGTGGCGACGTTATCCTGCAAAAGACGCCCTACTATTTCGACGTTTCGGTATGGGAGCTATTCTGGTGGACGCTGACCGGCGCCAAACTGTGCTCCCTAATGCCCGGCGGGGAAAAATATCCGCTGGCCATCGTTGAAACCATCAGGAAGCACGGCGTGAGCGTCGTGCACTTCGTTCCATCAATGCTGAACGTGTTTCTTGAGTATCTGGGCGGCAAGGACTCCGGCGTGCTGAAAAGTCTGGCATCGGTCAGGCGAGTATTCGCCAGCGGTGAAGCGCTGACGACCAGTCACGTCAGGAAGTTCAACGCCGTCCTGGGCGGCAAGACCGGCGCCCGACTGATCAACCTCTACGGACCCACCGAGGCGACCGTCGACGTCAGCTATTTCGATTGTCCCGCACACGATGATTTCGAACGCATCCCAATCGGGCGGCCGATCGACAATATCAAGTTCTACATCATCCGGAATGGACAGCAGGTAGCTGTCGGCGAGGCCGGAGAGTTGTGCATTGCCGGGATCGGTCTCGCCAGAGGCTACCTGAACAACGCGGCCCTGACCGATGAAAAATTCACCGACAATCCCGCCAATCCCGGTGAACGAATCTATCGAACCGGCGACGTTGCCCGGTGGCTGCCTGACGGCAACATCGAATATCTGGGCCGGGAAGACCACCAGGTGAAGATACGCGGATTGCGCATAGAACTCGGCGAGATCGAGAACACGATCAGGGAGTATCCGGGCGTCACCGACTGTGTCGCCCTCGTCAAGCGGCACTCAGAAACGGTCATTCTCATCGTCGCTTACGTGGTCTGCAAATCCGCGTTGGGCGTCGAAGGCCTGAAGCAATACCTGAAGCAGCGCCTTCCCGATTACATGGTGCCCAATCATTTCGAGAAGATCGATGAAATGCCTCTCACGCCGAGCGGCAAAGCGGACCGCAAGGCCTTGCCAGAACCTGTCATCCAGGCAAGGCCCACATGAACAGCGAGTTCGATGTCGCAATCGTCGGGATGGCGTGCCGATTTCCGGGCGCGCGAAATGTCGAGGAATTCTGGCGGAATCTGGCTGAGGGCGTGGAGTCGATCGCCCCGCTGTCGGACGAGGAAATTCTCCAGTCAGGCGTACCGGCATCTTGGCTGAGCAATCCGGATTACGTGAAGGCCGCACCGGTCCTCGAGGAGCCGGGGCATTTTGACGCAGCCTTCTTCGGGTTTTCGCCCATGGAAGCCCGGACCATGGATCCTCAGCATCGGATCCTGTTGGAGCTGGCGCACGAGGCGCTCGAAGACGCAGGTCAGGACGCGAATCGCTTCGCGGGACGCATCGGCGTGTTCACCGGATCCGCCATGAATACCTATTTCATGAACGCGGGCCTGAAGGGGCGATTCACCGAGGAATACATACCCACCCTGATCGGCAACGACAAGGATTTCCTGAGCACCCGCATTTCCTACAAGCTCGACCTGAAAGGGCCGAGCATCACGGTCCAGACCGCGTGCTCGACATCACTGGTCGCCGTGCATCTGGCACGTCAAAGCCTGTTGAGCGGAGAGACGGACATGGTTCTGGCCGGGGCAATCTCGGTGCGAGTACCTCATCGCGCCGGCTACTTTGCCGATGCCGGTGGAGTGACGTCTCCTGATGGCCATGTCAGGGCGTTTGATTCGAAGGCCAACGGAACGGTATTCGGCAGCGGCGGTGGAATCATTGTGATGAAGCGATTGGCCGACGCCATCGCAGACGGCGACACGATTCATGCGGTCATCAAGGGATCGGCGGTGAACAACGACGGCGCCGAAAAAGCCGGCTACACGGCTCCAAGCGTCAATAGCCAGGCCGACGCCGTGGTAGAGGCGCTGGCCAATGCCGGAGTCGAGGCGGACAGCATCGGCTACGTCGAGGCGCACGGTTCGGGAACGCCCGTAGGGGATCCAATCGAGCTTCGCGCTCTGACCAAGGCGTTCCGGACATCCACCGAGCGTTCAGGGTATTGCGCCATCGGTTCGGTAAAGACCAATGTCGGTCATCTTGACGCGGCCGCTGGCATCGCCGGCATGATCAAGACGGTTCTCGCGCTCGAGCACAGGCAGATTCCGCCGAGCCTCCACTTCCATGAAGCCAATCCCGAAATAGACTTCCCGGCAACGCCGTTCTACGTCAGTACGGAATTGCGGGATTGGACTGGCCTGGTGCCCCGACGCGCGGGCGTGATGGCCACCGGCATGGGCGGAACGAACGCCCATGTCGTCCTTGAGGAAGCGCCAGAACAAAGGCACATGACCGAGGCTGGCCCTCCGCACCTCCTGATTCTGTCAGCCAAGACGGAGACTGCTCTGGAGCAAGCCACGGATCGCCTGCGGGAGTTCCTGAGCCGTAACGATTCCGTGAATATGAGTGACGTGGCCTACACGCTGCA
Source organism: uncultured beta proteobacterium (assembly GCA_963782625.1). Lineage (GTDB taxonomy): Bacteria > Pseudomonadota > Gammaproteobacteria > Burkholderiales > Casimicrobiaceae > VBCG01. Next base: position 111,210 of record CAWAKN010000015.1, read on the forward strand.
GTTAGGACGCAAGGCACATCCGCACAGACGGTGCCTGGTCTGCGCAGATCGTGAGGACGCCATTGCCGCCCTGGGTCAGGACGGCTCGAACCGAGTTGTGTCCGGACAATCGGGCGAATTGCGGCGCCCGGTGATACTGCTGTTGCCCGGCGTCGGCGATCACTACGTGGGCATGGCCCACGATCTCTATGAAACACGGGCCGTCTTCAAACAGGAAGTCGATCGATGCGCGCGGATACTCGAGCCGCACCTGGGGATCGATATCCGGACCGTCATTTATCCGGACAGCCGGAGCTGGGAGCGCGAGGGCAAAAGCAAAGGGATCGACCTGAAGAAGATGCTCGGCGCACCAGCCGATGCGCCGACGGATCCCGAGGCGGCGAAATTGAACCGGACCTTGTTTGTTCAACCGGCATTGTTCACGATCGAATACGCGATGGCCCGCTTCTGGCAAGCGTTGGGGATCACTGCTGACGTCATTGTCGGTCACAGCATGGGCGAATACGTCGCGGCGTGCCTGTCCGGGGTCATGTCCCTTGATGACGCGTTGCGACTCATTGCGGTCAGGGCCAAGTTGGTCGATGCGTTGCCACAGGGAGCCATGCTTGCGGTCATGCTGTCGGAAAGCGAGCTGCGTCCGCTACTCCCGGGGGAGCTGTCGATATCCCTGATCAATGGCCCGAGCTTGTGTGTGGTGGCGGGACCGGTCGCCGCCGTGGCCGAGTTCGAGAAAGCGTTGTCTGCACGCAGCGTCATCTGCCGGCATGTTCAGAATGCGCATGCCTTCCACTCAAGAATGCTCGATCCGATTGTGACGGCATTCGAGGCGGAGGTGCGCAAAGTCCGACTGAACGAGCCGAAGACTCCATACATATCCAATGTTTCCGGGACGTGGATCAAGGGGGGAGAGGCAACCAATCCAGCCTACTGGGCCTCGCACGCCAATAGCACGGCGCGGTTCAGCGACGCGTTGCATGAGCTCTGGCGCCTTGACAATCCCATCCTGCTGGAAGCCGGTCCCGGTCGTACGCTGGGCGTACTGGCGATGCAGCACCCGGAACGGCGGCGTGCGGGCGTCCGGATGGCGGTCTCCTCGATCAGGCACCACTACGAAAACCAGTCGGACGTCGATTTTCTTTGGCATGCCATTGGCAAGCTGTGGGTATCGGGAATGGCGATCAGTTGGGGCGACTTTCACTCCGGCGAAAGGCGCCGCAGAGTCTCGCTGCCAACCTACCCTTTTGAAAGGCAGAAATACTGGTTGGAGTCGATTCCGGTCCCGGAAACGGGCCCGCGTCCAGATGGGATGGTCCACAAGAACCCTGACATGTCCGAATGGCTGTACGTGCCGTCCTGGAAACGCCTCTTGCCGAGGTCCATTGGTATCGAAGAAGCCATTCGTTCTATGAGGCGGGCCAAAGTGTGGCTTGTCTTTGCGGACGAGTCCCATTTCGCTGCGGTCTTGATTGCTCGATTGAAATCCGCTGGACAATCCGTCGTTGTTGTCACGGCTGGCAGAGCCTTTCAACGAGTGGACCCTCACACGTTTGTAATCGAAGCGGGGAACTCCCAACACTACGTTACGTTGATCGGCGCCTTGAAAACGAGCCAGTCGCTGCCGGATCGGATCGTCCACGCTTGGAGCGTGGCTAGCAGCCGTTCAACTCAATCGGAGCGTAATGCGTTTGCAAGTTTGCAGGCATTGGGCTTCTACAGCCTGCTCTTTCTTGCCAAGGCACTTGCCACGCACAACGTCGGACACGAGATCGATCTGTTCGCTCTCTCCAATCATGTCCAAGAGGTCTTTGGCACAGAACCACTCTGCCCGGAACTATCGACGCTGCTGGGGCCGTGCATCGTAATCCGTCAGGAATACCCGAACATACGCACGAAAAGCATCGATCTGGATTTGTCAGGACAAGGCGGCACGTATGAGTCTGCCGCTAATCTCGTTTTCGGGGAGTTTCTTGACTCCGATTGGAGTCTATTCGTCGCATACCGAAACGGGCAGCGCTGGGTCCAGACCTACGAATCCGTTGTCCTGAAGACCCTTGGTCACGTCGGCCGGTCATTCCGAAAACACGGAGTCTATCTGATCACCGGCGGACTAGGCAACGTCGGCGTTGTGATATCGGAATACTTGGCGGCCAAGTACCAGGCCAAGCTCGTGCTGCTCGGTCGTTCAAGCCTGCCCAGCCGGCGATCCCGGAATTCCCGAAGTCGCGGTGGTCCGGCCGATGATTCGGTCGACGCAAAGATCCGAACGATCGAAAGACTCGAGACCTTGGGTGCCGAAGTCATGTATGTGAACGCAAATGTCGCGGATCTCGGCGCCATGCGAGAGGTAATACGACAGGCGCACCAGCGCTTCGGCGTTCTGCATGGTGTCATCCATGGGGCGGGCGTTGTCGGCGATGGAGTTTATCGGGAAATCAAGGACTGCGATTTCGACGACTGCGAGAGGCACTTCCAGGCAAAGGCACATGGAGCGCGCGTGCTGGAAGAATTGCTCGAGAGCGTGCCGCTGGATTTTTGCCTGCTTTTGTCGTCTTTGACGTCGGTTCTTGGAGGGGTCGGGCAAGCTGCCTACGCTGCATCCAACATCTATCTGGACTCCTTCGTACGTAGGCACAATCGGTCAAGCGCAGTGCCATGGCTCAGTGTGAATTGGGATGTCTGGCGCGTTCAGCGCGAATCCGCAATTGATTCCGGTCTCGGGACAACACTTAGAGAACTGGGCACTAGCGCGGAGGAAGCTACTCAATTGTTGGAGACCGTACTGGCCTCCAAACGCGCCGATCAACTCATCGTATCCACTGGCGATCTGGGCGCCAGAGTCAAGCAGTGGATCAATCTCGGTTCACTGCAACACGGAGAAGGCGCAGGTTCGATTGATCAGGCACGATTGACGCGCTCCCCGCGGCCCCCCTTGTCGACGGATTACGGTGCTCCGCGTGACGAAACCGAACAGCGGGTTGCCCTAATCTGGGCGGATGCGCTAGGGATCAATGAAATTGGTGTCTATGACAATTTTTCCAGTTTAGGTGGACACTCACTGCTGGCGATCAGGATCGTAGCCGACTTGCGCAGGGCATTCCAGTTGGACTTGTCGATTAAAGTGCTGTTTGACGCACCAACAATTGCCGAACTATCAACCTATATCAAAGAGCGCATCATCGCTGAAATCGAAGCGCTAACGGATGAAGAGGCGCGGCTGCGTGTTTCGAGTGACGGAGGCGTCTAAGTTGGTTCATCGCGCGTGACCTTCCTGACACGAGCGTGCAATCAGGCAGGCTGGCGGCCCATATCAGCGAGTCGGTTTGACAATGTCCCATATAGACAGATTGGCGCTTGCGGCACTTGTGCTTGAAGTTTGGGCAGGGCCGGAGCACATGAGGGCGCTCGATTGGGGTGTGGAATTGGCGGTTCGGTCGTCGAGGAACGGACCAAGGACTATTCGAGCACGTACAGAATTGTCGGAAAGCACTCCACGAAATTCGGAGAGTACTGAAGCCAAGTAGGGTCGGATCCATGGTAACGAAAACAGCACTTTCAGCCGACAAGAGAGCGTTGCTGGAGCAGCGCTTGAAAGGTGGCGGGCTGGATTCTGCACGCGATAGCGTCATACCCAAACGGCTGGAAGGTGGCTCGACCCCCGTTTCGTTTAGTCAACGCCAGATGTGGGTGATCGATCAGATCACGCCTGGTAGTCCGGCCTATAACCTTCCGACGGGATATCGGCTCCGCGGTCCGTTGAATGTAGCGGTGCTGGAACGCAGCTTAAATGAGGTCGTCAAGCGGCACGAGGGGCTTCGAACGACGTTCGGTAGCGAGGATGGAGAGCCCCTGCAATTTGTCCATCCCGAGCTCAGGATCAGGATCGAACTCACGGCACTGGACCACCTTGCCTGCGAGGAACGCGAAAGTCGACTGCAAGCCTTGGCGTCAGAAGTATCCGGTACCTCGTTCGACCTGTCGCGCCTGCCACTGCTTCGCGTCTCCCTGTTCAAGTTAGGTGACGCCGAACACGTCCTGATCGTCAACGTTCACCACATCGTGGTGGATGGATTGTCCATCGGACTGCTGCTGGACGAGCTGGATGTATTGTATCGAGCCTTCACCGAAGGTGGCGAACCGCATCTACCGGAGTTGTCTGTCCAGTATGCCGACTTCGCGCAGTGGCAGCGGCAAACCATGGCCAACGAAGCCACCTACGCCAGCCAGATCGGATTCTGGCAAAGGCAATTGGGTGGCACGCTGCCGGTATTGGAGTTGCCCGTTGATAAGCCACGACCGGCCCTGCAATCGTTCAAGGGTGCGAATGTTTTTTTCAGTATTCCCCAAGCGCTGGCGCAGGACCTGAGGCTGTTGGGCGCGCGCGAAGGAAGTACGTTTTTCATGACCGTGCTGGCGGCCTTCGAAGTGCTGCTGCAGCGGTATTCGGGGTCGGATGACATGGTAGTCGGTACGCCGGTCTCGGCGCGGACCCCGCGCGAAGTGGAACCGCTGATCGGGAACTTTCTTAACATGGCCGCATTGCGGTGCGACCTTTCGGGCGATCCGACCTTCCTCGAGTTGCTGCGCCGGAGCCGGGACACGACGCTCGACGCCTTTTCCAACAGCGCCGTGCCATTTGGCGTCATGACGGAACATCTGAAATTTGAACGGGATCCAAGCCGGAGCCCTGTATTTCAGGTTCTATTGCAGGTGTTGTCCAAGCCGGCGCAGAGAGCGAAAGGCGTCGCGAGCAGCGGGCCCCAAAAAATGGGAAGCCTGGAAATCGGCAATTTTCATTTTGATTTGAAGATCGCGCAGTTTGATTTGAGTCTGCATCTGTACGAGGAGGACGGGGGTTACGTAGGGCGCTTTGAATACTGCACCGATCTGTTCGAGGCCGAGACGGTAGAGCGACTGTCGTCGAATTTTCAGCGGTTGTTACAGGCCATTGTCAGCGACCCGCAGCAAAGGATAGCGAAGATTCCGATGTCGGCGGCATCGGAACGGAATCGGGTGGTCAACGAGTGGAACGACACGGCGGTCGCATTTCCGGTCGGCTTGCTCATGCACGAGTTGTTTGAGGCGCAGGTACAGCGCACGCCCGGGCGCACGGCGCTGGTGGTCGGCGCGACGGCGCTCACTTATGCCGAGCTGGACGCGAGCGCCAATCGCATCGCACAGGCGCTGCGATTGCGCGGCGTGGGCCGCGGCCAACGGGTTGGCCTGTGTGTCGAACGTAGCGCCGACATGCTGGCCGTCGTGCTCGGCGTTCTCAAGAGTGGTGCCGCCTACGTGCCGCTCGACCCTTCCTTCCCAACGGAGCGCCTGCGCTTCATGGCGGATGACGCACAGCTTGCGCTGCTGGTGTCGACCACGACGCTGGCGGGTGCCCTTGGTCTGCCGCGCGAGCGCCAACTGCTGCTGGACATCGACGCGGTAGTCCTTGCCGCGCAATCGGAGCAGCGGCTGGCGCCGGACGTTGCGCGGGACGCCGGTCCCGAGGATCCGGCCTATGTGATCTACACCTCCGGCTCCACCGGCAAGCCCAAGGGCGTCATTGTCCCGCACCGTGCGGTCGTCAATTTCCTCACCAGTATGGCGCGCACACCCGGCCTGACCGCCGATGACGTGCTGGTGGCCGTCACTACGCTGTCCTTCGATATCGCCGTGCTCGAGCTCCAGTTGCCGCTCACGGTGGGTGCCAGCGTGGTCATGGCCAGCCGCGAAGAAGCGATCGAGGGCCGCGCCCTCGGTGCCCTCCTCGAGCAGCACCGGGCCACCGTCATGCAGGCCACCCCGGCCACGTGGCGCCTGCTGCTGGAGGCGGACTGGAAAGGGAGCAAGGACTTCAAGGCCATGGTCGGTGGCGAGGCCCTGCCCAAGGATCTTGCCGAGCTGCTGATCGCACGCGGTGTCGAAGTGTGGAACATGTACGGCCCCACCGAGACCACGGTGTGGTCAACGTGCGCCCGAATTACCGACACGTCCAACGGCATCACCATCGGCAAGCCAATTGCCAATACCACGGTCTACGTCCTCGATGCGCACAAGAGCCTCTGTCCCATCGGCGTTCCCGGTGAGCTGTGCATCGGGGGCGCGGGGGTTGCCCGCGGTTACTGGAACCGGCCCGAGCTGACCGCCGAGCGCTTCCTCCCTGATCCCTTCAGCAGCACGCCAGGGGCCACGTTCTACCGCACCGGCGACCGCGCACGCTGGCGCAATGACGGCACGCTCGAGCACCTGGGGCGCCTCGACGATCAGGTCAAGTTGCGCGGCTTCCGCATCGAGCTGGGGGAGATCGAGGCCGTTCTGTGCGAGCATCCGTCCGTGCACCAGGCGGCAGTGCATCTGTGGACGGTAAAGCCGGGCGACGTACGCATCATTGCGTGCTGCGTGCCGGCGAAAGGGCTGGTCTTGGCTGCGATCAGTCTGCGCAAGCATTTGCGTGCCCGACTCGCCGAGTACATGGTTCCGCAATATTTTCTGCCGGTGGACGAGATTCCTTTGACGCCCAATGGCAAGATCGATCGGCGCCGACTTCCGACGCCGGTTGTTACGGAAAGCCGTATCGGTCGCCATGAAGTGCCAGCGGATTCGGTCGAGGCGATGATCGCTGGAATATGGACGAAGCTGATCAATCCCCCCCAACCGATTGGCCGCTTTGATAAGTTCTTTGAAATCGGCGGACACTCATTACTCGGCGTCCAGGCGCTGCGACAAATCGAGGACCAGCTCCGGGTCCGGCTCGACTTCCGCATGCTCTTCTACGAGAGCCTGGCGGATATCGCAACACGATGCCGGCCGGAGCGGATGGGTTAGACATCATGGTCGCGCCGTAGACAAGCGATCCGCGGTGCCCTGCGACGTAAGTCGCGCGGCAGGCTGCGCCGCGCTACGTGCCAAGAATGAGTCATAAGCAACCGGCGTGGAGGCATCTTCTAGAGTTAGAATTGGCCCAATGACTGGTCTGGGTCAGATCGACGATCATTGCGATGGAAGTTCTTACACAGTCGCACTTCGCAGAATCGAAGTTCAAATCGGGCACAAATAGAGATTATGAATTACCGTCGGCGCAATGTTTTACCAAGCACGAGCCACGCAGCTTTCGGACGGTAATGGAAGCCTTCTTCTTCGGGCCGAGCAACCAGCAGATTTTCGCGGCTTACCATCCGGCAATCGGAGGCAGCGGCAAAGTGCTCACGGTCATCTGTCCGCCTCTGTTCAGTGAGTACATGCTCACGCATCGCGCACTTCGGGAGTTAGCCATTTCTCTCGCCGAGAGAGGCCAGCACGTTCTCAGGCTCGATTACCGAGGCACCGGGGATTCATTCGCTGACCTCGGCGAGGTTACGATTTCCGATTGGGTAGAGGACATCGCGCTCGCTGTGCGCGAAGGGCGCGATTTGTCCGGCAGCAGCGTAGTACGGTTGCTGGGAGTGCGTGCAGGTGCGCTGCTGGCCTGCAAGTCCGTGGGCGCTGCGGTAACGTGGAGCGGTTGGTTCTGTGGGATCCGATTCCCGATGGGGCTGGCTATCTACAAACATTGCGTCGCATTCAGGTGGCGACTGCTTGAGGGATTTCATTACATGAGCCGCGCCGAAAGGCGTGAGAGCAATGCACGAGTACGCGGGGCACCGTCTTTCTGAGCGAATGGTGGAAGAGTTCCGCTTGCTCGATGCCAGTGCATACGCGAATGTTCCGAAGAGCAAACTGTACGTAGTCAATACATCGTCCAAGGTCGGGTTTTCCGTGCAGGGCGTTCCCCAGGATGTTGTAAGATTCGCGTGCAACTGGGATTCAAATTGGTCTAATCTGATTGCGGCTAAGCCGGTATTGGAGCACCTAACCGCATGTCTGACAGTATCCTGACGGAAGAGCCACTGCAGTTTGGCGAAGGCGGGCGGTTATTCGGGATTTTGACTCTATCGAACATGCCGCCCAGCAACGCGAGGGAGCTGCCGGTATTCGTGTTTTTGAGCGCTGGTTTACTGCACCGAGTCGGTCCATCCAGGCTGCATGTCCACCTCGCCAGGGACCTCGCCCAACTAGGGTTTAGTTCGCTGCGTGTCGATCTCGCCGGCGTGGGTGATAGTCCGCCACGCCCCGGTTTGACGAATCAACAATCCGTGGCGGAAGACTTTGAGGAGATTGTGGGCGTTCTGGAGTCGCGTTTGGGTCGTTTGCAGCTCGTGTTGGCTGGGCTATGCTCCGGCGCGGACAATGCGGTGAGACTGACGGTCAACGACCGGCGAGTTGTCGGTATGGTTTTGCTTGATCCGATCTGTTTTCCGGACCATGGTTTTATGGCGCGGGCAGTCGTCGAAAGTGTTGAGAAGTATTCGAATCCTGCTCGACATATCGGGTGGCTGAAACGTCGCTTCAGGGCACTGACAACCCGGCGTGGAGAGCGCATGAAACGAGTCTCCGCAATGACAGTGAGGGATCTTCCGACTCGGGAGCAATTGCGAGCGGCGTTTGAGTCAATTCGCGAGCGAAATGGACGCGTACTATCCATGTTCACGGCAGCGCAATTTCGTATTACAACCAGAGCTGGGCAAATGGGGCGATCTTTGGGCGTGGAGGACTATCAGCGGTATTGCACTGAGCTATTTTGGCCGCAGGCCGATCACACGTACACGCTGGAACTGCATCGGCGATCGCTGATGGAGGAAATCAAGACGTGGGCAGGCGGCTACATTCGATCGTGAATTGGCGCCATCGGTTCGAAGGGAAATCCCCACATCTTTCGCCAAGCACTCGGGAACTCGCCTCCCGCCCGTGCCGTGCAGACGAACGTCCGATAACGGCTGGATCGTTGCGGCGAAAAGCAATCCACGCAGTATATTCGGCACGTTGCGTGCCACGCTTTGACGGTGGAAGGTCGTTTTGCACCCGTTTTGCACAGTCACCGCGGCAGATGTTGTAAGAAATCCCGACAAAACTCTCTCAAGCCACCAAAATGGAACCAACAACCACTTGTTGCGAGATTCCCGTGCCGCAGGGTCGAACACGATCGCGCCTGCGGCGTTTCCCAGGTTGTCAGTTGTCTACCTCGTCGTTTACTATCAACAAAGAGGGTCGAAGAGTTTGGCGGTCGATCGCGGCTGGCTCCAACAGTCTTGTCTTCGGTATGAGGACACGTTTACGCACGCGTTTCCAAGAAGTTATTGAAATTCGATTTGTAGTGCCGACGACCAACAGTTTTGGGGGAGTTCCGACGCCTTTCGACCAGAAATAACCGCGTACGGACCGTTACCAGGTCGAAGTGTGGTAAAGCACTCGAGTGGCTTCGAATTTCAACAAATCTGAATCAACTTGAGCGAGGTAAATGGTGATCCTGCGGTGCAATTGGATGATATGTATCGCGTTGTGCCTCGCTTTTCCGGCACTCGGTCAACCAAAGGGCGACAACCCTCCCCAGGCTGTTGCGGTCGACGCAGGTCTACGCGATCTCACCCGGGATTATCTGATCGGCCCGGAGGACGTGCTGGAAATCACCGTGTGGAAAGAAGAGGGGCTCAAGAAGGAAGTCCTGGTCCGACCTGACGGCGGCATCAGCTTTCCCCTTGCGGGTGACATGCAGGCCGCAGGCAAGAGCGCTCGACAGCTGCAGGAGGAAATTGCGCAGCGACTAGGGAAGTTCATGTCGGACCCGGTCGTTTCCGTGGCGATTCTGAAGATCATCGGTAACAAGATCTACGTAATCGGGAGGGTCAATAAACCGGGCGAGTATGCTCCGGGCCGCTACGTAGACGTTTTGCAGGCACTTAGCATGGCCGGCGGGCTAACCGCATTTGCTGCTGAAAACGACATCAAGGTGCTGCGCAAGGAGAGCGGAAAGGACTTGGTCTTTCCGTTTCGATACTCTCAGGTCAAAGCGGGTCAGAACCTGGATCAGAACATCACGCTGAAGGGCGGGGATGTCGTGGTGGTGCCCTAAGCTCCCATTCAATGGGTACCCGCGTTGCGCTGAGATATCTATCTGTCGTGCTTTGCGGGGTATTGCTACCGCTGGCAGCCGGCCCGGCTCGGGGCGCAGAGTGGTCATTCGAACCCTCGGTTGGGCTGCGGGCCGAATATAACGACAATATCCAGTTAACGCCCGCTCCTCATCCCACCGTTTGGGGAGCGATACTTTCGCCGGACGTCAAGTTCAGCGGCGCAACCGAAACACTTACGGTGACTGGTGGGCTCAACTTGAGCTTCAACCGGTATCTCGACCAGCCGCAATTGAACATCGATGGGTACGATCTGAGCTTGCGCTCAGCCTACAGGACCGAACGGAACGTCTTTGGATTGGATATCGACGCCATCCGCGACTCGACATTGGTCAGTGAGCTTGCCACCACGGGAGTGGTCCTCGCGTACAGCCCGCGCAACCTGTTGACTGTGAACCCGTCCTGGAGCCGAGCTCTTACCGAAACGACATCGATCAAGGCGAACTACGGGTACACGAGCGTGAACTACGGCGACACCTCCGGTTCCGGCCTGATCGATTATCAGGACCAGCTGGTGTCCGTTGGCCTGCAGTCTAGCCTTGACGAGGGGAGGGTCGTCGGTGTTACAGCCTTTTACGACCGATACCAGACGTCACCCCCACAAGTTCGAGCAAATACCTATGGCATCCTGGGCTCGTACGACCATTCTTTTTCCGAAACGCTGCGTGCCGCTTTTGTGTTCGGGTGGCGTTGGACGCAAAGCACTATTTCCTCGCAGACGCTTATCTGTGACGGTCCTGTCATCGGCGGCAGTTGCTCCGGAACAATTACAGAGACTGATACCGCTCAACAGCAGAACACGGCGGGTCCCACCCTGAAGGCTACTCTGGAGCAGAGGTCGGAAACCGACACGGTCATCGGCCAGCTCAGCCAGGAAATCTTTCCGAGTGGCGAGGGCTCGCTGGTTCAGACCCAGCGCCTAGGGGTCGCTTGGAGCAAACAATGGTCACCCACGCTTGGTTCGACAATCGAGGCGGCAGCGTACCGAATACAGTACATCGGCGGTATCGTTACCGGTAGCGACAGTCGCTACTATACGGTCAATGCTGGTCTGAGGTGGCGCTTGGACGAACAGTGGCGTATGGATGCGGGATACAGCTATGCGTGGCAAAAATATGACACGAGTCAAGTGGCGGCAAATGCCAACGTGCTATATCTTACGATCGGCTATGCGTGGTCGAAGCTATCCGTTTCCCGATAGCGGACAGACGGGCCTAAGCTGACTAAGACAATCGCTAACTTTCCGGTCTGAAGCCTTCGTGTTTGCAATGTCGACGAGAACAGAGATGGAAGAGGAAACCAAGGATCTGAGAGATTATCTCGCGGTATTTCGCCGCCGGAAGAAACCAGTTCTTGTCGCGGCAATCATTCTTTTCCTGATCGGCGCGGCGGTCGCCGCTCTGCTGCCCTCCGTATATCGGTCCACGGCGACCATCCTTATCGAGCAGCAGGAGATGCCGGCGGATTTGGTACGCTCCACAATCTCCAGCTACGCAGATCAGCGCATTCAGGTGATCAGCCAGCAAGTCATGAGTCGCGCCAACTTGATGCGCGTCGCTGAGGAGTACAACTTGTACCCCGGCTCGCGGGCGACTAGGAGCAGCGAAGAGATATTCCAGCGGCTGACCAAGGACATCAAGCTCGACCTGCTCAAGGCCGACATTATTGATCAGCGCAGCGGCAACAAGATTTCGGCCACGATCGCCTTCAGCCTCTCGTACGAGGGTGAGTCGCCCGTGGTCGCGCAAAAAGTCGCGAACGAGCTGGTGAAGCTGTTCTTGAGCGAGAACCTCAAAAACCGCCGGCAAAGGACCGCGGAAACATCGGCATTCCTGGCAGACGAGGCCGATAAGCTAAACGAGCATGTCTCGGAGACCGAGGCCAAACTGGCTGCGTTCAAGCAAAAAAATACAGGGCGATTGCCGGAACTGGTGCAGCTCAACATGCAGCTCAGGGATCGGGCCGACAGCGAAATCAAGGAGGTTGACCGGCAGATTGGCGCATTGGAGGAGCGCAAGTTCTACCTCGAGGGCCAACTCGGCCAGATCAAGCCAAACAGTCCGCTGATTTCGGCAAGTGGTGATCGCATCCTCGATTCCGAGGAGCGCCTCAAGGCATTGAAGGCGCAATTCGCGAGCCAATCGGGCATCTATTCGAGTGATCATCCGGACATTGTGAAGATGCGCCGCGAGATTGAAGCACTCCAAAAGGATACGGGCGGCGGCGCGGATCCGCAGGAACGTTCGAAGCAGCTTACTCGCTTGCGCACTGAACTCGCTACCACGCGCGACAAGTACTCTGACGATCACCCTGACGTCGTTAAACTAAAGAAGTCAATCGTTGCGCTAGAAGCGGAGCAGCTGGATGGCGGGAGCGCCAACGCGTGCCGGCGGCAAAGCCCGAGAATCCTGCGTATATCGCGATGCAGGCACAGCTTGAATCTATTCTCAGTGAACTCAAGAGCTCGCGCAGTAAACGAGCTGCCCTGCAATCCAAGGTCGCATCGTATGACCAGCGGTTGGAGCAGACACCTCAAGTGGAGCGCGAGTATCTCGAACTGACCCGGGATCACGAAGCCTCCCTGATGCGCTATCGGGAAATCAGGGCTAAAGAGATGCAGGCCAACATCGGTCAAGAACTGGAAAAGGATCGAAAGGGGGAGCGGTTTTCACTCATCGATCCGCCTCAGCTACCGGAAAGGCCTAGCAGTCCTAATCGTCGCGCCATCCTGCTGCTGGGGCTGATCATCTCGATGACCGGCGGCGTGGGATCCGCGGCCGTTCTGGAAAGCCTGGATGACTCGGTGCGTGGCTCGAAAGCCCTCGCGGGCCTCTTGAAAGTGCCGGTGCTCACGGTCGTTCCCTATCGGAGAACAATGGGCAGCGACAGCGAAGGCGGAGGCTTACTCTCGTCGTCGTGGCATCATCGGTCGTAGCTTTGGTGCTGGCGGTGCTGTTTATCCACTTTTTCCTGGTCCCGCTGGACGCCCTGGGGTTGAGGGCATTACGATGGCTGCAACTGCACGTTCCTGCTATTGCAAGCAACTCCGGGGCGCCTGAAATCATGAGGTTAATATGGAGCGCATAAAGGAAGCGGTCGAACGAGCAAGGCAAGAACGGGGAACTAGTGGAATCGGCTTTGGTCGTGCTGCCGGATCAGGATCTGGGCCAGATGCCGGCGGCCAGGATGCTCCCGACCGAATCATCTATACGAAGACTCCTACCATTGAGATCCCACTTCCCACCTTGAGGGAAAAGCGAATTGTCAGCGGGTTCGATCCATGCGGCTTTACCGAGGCTTTCAAGATTCTGTCCACGCAAGTGTCGCAAGCCTTGCGCCAACATCACTGGACGACGCTGGCGGTGACCAGTCCGAACGAGCGCGAAGGCAAGACACTCGTGGCAATCAATCTGGCGATTAGCTTGGCGACGGAATTTCACCAGACTGCGCTCCTCGTCGAGGCAGATCTGCGCCAGCCGAGCCTGTGCGATTGTTTCGGCTTGGAGTCTGGGCCAGGCTTGAGCGACTACCTCATGTCGGATACACCGATCGAACAATTGCTCGTGCACCCCGGTATCGGAAGCTTTGTGATACTTCCGGGTGGAACACCGCAATTGCACTCCTCGGAAATGCTGGGATCGCGCAAGATGAGCCAGCTAGTGAAAGAACTCAAGACCCGCTATCCATCCCGAATCGTGGTCTTCGACCTCCCTCCATTGCTGGCCGCCGCGGACGTCCTTGCTTTCAAGCCTAACATCGAAGCCGCTTTGCTGGTGGTCGAGGAAGGCAAGACAAAACGCGAAGATGTTCGCCGTGCCGCGGAACTGCTGGGGTCCACGTCTTTGATCGGCACTGTCTTGAATAAGTCCGACGAGCCGGTCGTGTCGGTCTACGGCCATTCCTAAGTTGGCCGGGCAGGTCGCATAGGAGCCAACGAAAGTGTACGAGGCCTTCTACCGCTTCCGCGAGAGGCCGTTCTCCATACTTCCGGACCCGAGTTTCCTGTATCTCAGTCCTAAACACAGCACGGCATTGGCCCTGCTGGACTACGGCCTGATGAATCAGGCCGGCTTCAACGTAATCACCGGGGAAATCGGTACCGGCAAGACCACGTTGATCCGTTATCTGCTCAGCCAAATGGACAGGGACGTGACCGTGGGACTTATCTCGAACACCCACCGCTCGTTTGGAGAGCTGTTGCAGTGGATATTGTTCGCCTTCAGTCTGGAACATCGCGGCAAGCAAAAGGTCGAGATGTTCCAAGATTTTCTCGAATTCCTTCTGCGGGAATACAGCCAAAACAGGCGTACGGTGCTGATCGTCGATGAGGCACAGAATATGTCGCCCGACACGCTGGAAGAGTTGCGCATGCTGTCAAACGTCAATGCCGACAAGGACCAGGTATTGCAGGTCATTCTCGTGGGGCAGGCTGGGCTCCGCGATACCTTGCGTCGACCCGATATGCAGCAATTCGCCCAGCGGATCGTCGTTGACTACCATCTGGAGCCCCTGGATCGGCAGGAAACCCATGCATACATCCGCCACCGCATCGCGGTGGCAGGCGGACACGACCCATTGTTGTTCAATGATACGGCGTGTGACGCCGTCCATGAGCACAGCCAGGGAGTTCCGAGACTAATCAATCTGTTGTGTGATACCGCCCTCGTCTACGGATTTGGTGCGCAGCAGACGCGAATCGATGCGCGCATCGTGGACGACGTCGCACATGACAAGCAGAAGGGTGGAATTTTCCCGTCGCGAGGAAAAACAGGCAAGGACAGCGAGCGACCAATCGCCAGCTCCGTCGCTGAGGTCCTGCGCGATTCAGTTGCGCCGTTTGATCAGGACTATTACGTTACTGACCCGGGTCGGGAAAGCGTTTATAACAGCCGATCCTTGGTCACAGACACTGATGTCGGGCCGCCTGCCTACCCACGAAGATCTGCGTCCGGCCAGCAAGACGGAGACTTCATGGAATATCTCAAAGCAACCCACGCCGACCTGTATTCCAACCTGAAATCGGCTGTGCGCTCATTCACGAAGAAGAAGAACTGACAGGTTTTCGGCCAGCTGGATTCCAGCGCCTCTCATCGAAGCTGCGCGCCTCGTTCGCGCGCGTTTGAGCCATTTACCAGGAATGATTGGTTCGAAGGAGTGAACTCAGGTCACAACTCCAGATAGATCTCCATGGTCCTCTTCACCATTCGATCCATTGAGTAGGATGACTCCACCAGCTCCCGCCCCGCCCGACCAAGCTCGGCGCGCGCCTCAGGGCGAAGGGCGATCAAGGTCGCAATGGCCCGCGCCAGGGCATGTTCGTCGTCCGAGGGAAACAGGTAGCCATTTTGGTCGTTGCGAACCAGCCGGCGGTTATCGGAAATGTCTGAAGCAACTACTGGGCGCCGTGCTGCCATTGCTTCAAGTAGCACATTAGGAAATCCCTCCCACAAGGACGGCAGCACGACGGCGTCGGATGCGGCATATACCGCCGGCATATCATCTTGGCGGCCGGCAAACACAAAGTGCCTGTGGAGACCCAGGCGCCTGATGCTCTCCACGAGCTTCGCTTTCAATGGCAGATCGAGTTCGTTGCCCACGAACACGATTTTGAGGTCGTCAGGGATCAGTGGCAGCAGCGCGATCGCCTTGATGAGGCAGAGGTGGTTCTTCTGCGCCGCTAGCCTGCCGGGCAGGGTTAGCACCAGATCGCCTCGGGTTAACCCCAAATGCGAGCGCAACTGCTCAACCCGCTCCGAACTGGCGGAACCAAATTTCTCAGTATCGACGCCGTTATAGATCACTATGACCTTGTCGCGTGGGACGCCCACGCGCTCCACCAAGATGTGGCGGATCGCTTCTGCATTCACGATGATGCGTGAACTAAATCGTTGCAATCGCTTCTCGAACCAGAATCGCTTGGGTGAGTGCTCGATGTCGACGTTACGTTCTGAAGTGATAATTTTTGGAATGCCAGCAAGCCACCCTGCGATGCGCGCCCAGAAGCTTGGCGTGCTGAGATAGGCATGCACAATGTCGGGCCGTTCGCGCCGCAAAAAGCGAGTGAGAGTGAGTAGGAATCCTAGATCGACCTTGCCCCGCTTTGGAATGAGTAAATTGCGTACCCCAGCAGCATCGAGGTCCCCCTTGAGTTGGGGCAAGTCATGGTAAACCACAACCGTCGGGTCGAAATCCGCGCGATTGAGGTTGAGGGCAAGCTCCACTAACTGGCGCTGGGCGCCACCTCGGACCAACGAGTCAATGAAGAGAACGACCTTCTTAATTTTTGGCCCTTTCATGAATACACATGCTTTTCGCACGCATGGCATACGTTGGTCGCTGCATGACGTGAGTCTCGTTGTAGATTCCAGTGCAAGAAACCCGTCGCCGAAGCTGTTTTCGACGCTTCCAGAAGCCGCGGTTCGGGTGACGTTCCACCAGTTTTGCCAGCGCCGCCATCACCCCGGCCTCGCGAACAGTCCAGTGCGCTGGCCGTCCGGAATACGCCGAGCGACCCAGGCTCATGCATACACAGGTGCGGCGGATCGGCACCGCATGCGCCTCGATCAAGTAGCTGGCCGCCGTTCTCTTGACGGCCCGGCCCAATAAACTTTTTAGTGATCAGGTCTCTTGGCAAAGAGGCCAGAAAGCTCTAATCATGAAGTGTCGCGGGATCGGGGAAGCTTCAGGGGACACGTCTGCCTGAGTTGTCCTTGCCATTTTGGCCAACAATGATAATGTCAGTTTAAGCTGCAGTTGCGGAACATGATACCGCGCGTGCGAGTGCGAGATAATGAAGAACCATCATGCCTAATCGTCAATCCGCGCCCCCCAGGGGCCCCTCTGCTACGACCGGCGGCACGGAAACGCTGTTTGCATTCGCCACGCAAGTTTGGGTTCTATTGGCAAGCCTTGGTACGCAGAGCGTGCTTGCTTGGATGCTCGCCCCGGCCGGTCGAGGAGCGTACGCGGTATGTATGGTGTTTGTTGGAATTATGGGCGGAGTCTTCAGCTTGGGAATTGATCGCGCTGCCCAGTATTTCGTCATGTCTAATACCCAGTCAATATCGCAGGGCGGCTCGGTAGCGATCATAACGGCTCTCGTCGGCGGAGGTGTAGCCGTTCTACTCGGTGCATTCCTAATCGACAGTCCTATCAGTTTCTTTCAAAAAGCTGATTCAACCGCCTTCTGGATCTCGCTCCCTCTTATTCCACTAACGGTCGCGATCACTGTCCTGCAATTGCAACTCGCCGGTCAGCGAAGATTTGCACGCTTAGGACTCATTGTCATCGTACAGACTTCCGCTAACTTGGCCTTTATTCTATTGCTTGTTCGATTCTTGGACTTGGGCGTCCACGGTGCCCTCATTGCACAAATCGCAAGTTCGGTACTCGTCGTCTCGTTATTATTCCTGGACCTTCGCGTCGCCTGCAGATTTAGGCTGATCCTTCCTAATTGGTCTCACTTTCGACAGGTCTTCTCCTACGCGGTTCGCTACTATTTAGCCAGTATCGGCGGCATGATCGACTTGGGACTGGGCACTTTCATCATCGCGATGTTTGGTTCCCGTGAGGATATCGGGCTTTTTGCAGCCGCTTCCGCCCTCGTTCTCAAAGTACTTGTTTTTCCTGACAGCATTGAATCGGTGATGCTACCAAGGATCACTAGCGATCCGGTTGGGCGCATCGATCTTGTCGACCAGTGCGTCCGTCTTTCAACCGTGTTTACGGGACTCTCGATTGCCGGCATCGTAGCGGTCAGCGTACCACTGGTCAATATTCTCCTATCACCGAAATTCCTTCCTTCAGTTCCCCTCATATGGATTTTGGCGCCAGGCGTTTTCATGTATGGAGGATCGCAAGTCTTGATGGGGTATTTTCGAGGAATAAACCGCCCAGGCGTCTGCTCTTTGGTTATCTGGGTGGGGTTCATTGCAAACGCGCTCGCGCTTGTCATTCTCTACCCTCTTCTCGGTCTGCCCGCAGCTGCCTGGGCGATGACGATCGGCCTCGCCTGCCGCAGCCTGGTGCTGTTCGGTGCCTATCGGCGTATCTCTGGGAGGTTCGTTCTGCAGACCATGCGTTTTCAGCGTGGTGACTTCGCAGCAATTAAGCGCATGCTGCGGCGGGCGTAAGACTCAGTTTTGACCGCTTAACGACGGCAAGCTCAAGGTTCCCAGGACGAACTACTAACCGTGGTTTGCGCGAGCGCGCCTCGATTTCGCTAGGATGCAGCATCGCGCTGCCAGTGGCCGGAACGCATCGCTCTACGTAGTGTTCCGACCTTCCCCTCCCGATAGACAGTAAGAACTGGACTTTTTCTGGCCGAGACGGCGTCCAAGCGCTTGTTTGAAGCAAGTGGGCTTGGCACTCAATTTGCGGTACGAAATACCATTTCGCTACAACCGAGGGTAGTGACCTTTTTTCCCCTTACCAACTCAAATCCGCGCTTTTCAACGTACGAAGATAATGATGAATAGGACGCTACCTCATAAGGAAATCCGCCAATCCAATCGACCATGTCATGGGAGATGCTCATGCCTCTATAGTTTTTGTCGTACTTCAGTAGCGGTTCGATGGCGACCATTGGCTTCAACTTCATGGTGTACTTCACAATATTCGCCATGTGTGCGAAGGAACCAACAAGGTAGGCGAACGGACGCCTCAAGCGCCTCGGTAAACGGTTACATGAGTACTTTATCCACCACCAAGCCCTTGATTTCCAGCCTTGATCGTTGTAGATTGCAATGAAAAGGAGACCGCCTCCACCTTTTACTCGCGGTAGTATGTTGTCGAGCGCCTCCCACATTGCGCCCGTGTGATGTAAAACCCCCCAGCTATATACGACGTCGAATTGGCCCAATTTGTCCAAGTAGTCTCGATCGAGCACAGACGCTTCCTCAACTATCCAATCGGTATCGTCGGTAAAAAACCGCTTCTTAAGCTCCTCGGTACAAGCCACGGAAGAGGGGTCGTAGTCGAATGAATGGACTGCAGCACCTAAACGACGCGCTGCAAGACTGAACAACCCCGAGCCACTTCCGACATCGAGAAAGCGTTTGCCCTTCAAGTCAGCAACACCCAGCATGTCCTTCAGGGATCGCTCAGCTCGATAGATGCGTTCATCATTGAGCAATCTGAGGAATCCGGTCCAGTTGGCGCCAAATTCAAAGCGATCTCCGCTGACTACTTCATTCTCGTGGGTTCTCATGGAGCGACTTTCGAGTTCGTACGCACGATTTGTTCACCGCGATATCATTGTTGGTCGCTCGTCGGTTCGTCGGACGGACCGTGTATGACGGCGCTACGCGGGTTCCCGTGGGTGCGTGGGCATCAACTGCGGGGGCTTTCGTTCGTTGGCCAAGTTTCGCTGAATTTCGAGCTTATTCATCGCGGCATCCTAGTCTTTGCACAGCCTCAAAGGCTAACTTGCGCTAGTTTAGACCTCCTAAGGAAAATTCAGCCAAACATGAATTGCTCAGAGTCAGCTTAGCCCCGGCGTGGCCCCAGAATTGGTAGCGTTATGGTCTGGAGTCCGTTCTTGTCAGGAAGGATTCGGATCCATGAAGTGGCGCTGTGCGGAAGAGCAGATCATTGGCGTTCTGCGGGAAGGGGAGAGCGGAATTGGGGTCAAGGACCTGTGCCGGAAGCACGGATGCTCCGAGGCGAGTTACAAACTGTGGAAATCCAAGTTTGGCGGGATATCGGTATCGGTCGCCAAGCGGCTGAAGGAGCTTGAGGCGGAGAATGCCAGGCTGAAGAAGCTGCTGGGCCGAATCGGTGCTACCGCGCCAGCGGTCGGACAACGGGAGTGAGTTCTGCGGCAAGGCGATGATGATCTGCGCGCACGAAATCGGAGTGGCACTGCGCTTCATCGAACCCGGGAAGCCAAACCAAAATGCCTGTGTCGTTCGACGGGCGCCTGCGCGGCGAATGTCTGAACGAGCACTGATTCACCAGGCTGACCCACGCCCCCGCACTGATCGAAACGTGGAGCCGCGGCCGGACTGCCGCCGGCAATCTATGCGGCACGAATGGCGGCCCGCCCGACAACGAAAACTGCGTAGGCGCGGCGCTGGATGACGTCGACCTCGTTGTTGAGTCTCTCGACGAATCCTAGTTTGTTCTCGGGCTTGCGTGAGTGGTTGCAGTGTTCTCGATCGCCAGCTAACGAATGTGCAAACGATGAACGCCGATAGCGCCGATGGTGCGCCGCCACCCGTCGGCCGGCCTCCGTCTGCGAGCGGGGGCAAAGAGACGCTTATCGTCTTTGCAACCCAACTGTGGGGCCTTGCGGTAGGTCTAGGGACACAGAGTGTACTCGCCTGGATGCTCGCGCCATCGGGTCGAGGTGAGTACGCGGTGTGTATGCTTTTCGGCGGTGTTATCGGAGTGATCTTCACGCTTGGAACCGATCGCGCTGCTCAGTATGTTGTCATGTCCAAAAGCCAGTCGCTGTCGCACGCTGGCTCAGTGGCAATCATCGCTGCGGTCTTTGGCTCTGCGCTCGCAATCGTTCTCGGATTCGCGTTGATCCACAGCCCGATCGCCTTCTTCCACAAGGCTGACACCACCGCATTCACGATTGCGCTTGCCATCATTCCATTGACCGTATTGAACACTACGCTCGGGCTGCAACTCGCGGGTCTCCGTAGGTTCGGGCGGCTCGGGCTCATCACGGTGTTGCATACCTCTAGCACCTTGGCGTTCATTGTAGGGCTCGTCGCGGTGCTCGGTCTTGGCGTCCATGGCGCACTCCTCGCGCAAGTCTTGAGCTCGCTTTTGGTCGCCTGCCTGTTCTTTTGGGACTTGCGCTCGTCGTGCGGCTTCAGACTGATTCTTCCGCGGTTGCCCCATTTCCGACAGATTCTCTCTTATGGCGGGCGTTATTACGTTGCGCGAATCGGCAACCTGATCGACTCGGGGCTCGGCATTTTCATGATCGCTATGTTTGCGACTCGCGAGGAAATCGGGCTCTTCGCCGCTGCGTCCGCTCTCGTCCTCAAAGTGCTTGTTTTCGCAGACAGCATGGAAGCAGCATTGTTGCCGAGAATCGCCGACGATCCCGCGGGACGCATCGAACTCGTCGGGCAATGCGTACGTCTTTCCGGGCTTTTCACCGGCGTCGCCGTGGCGGGCATCGCGATAGTGAGCTTCCCACTCGTTAGCATTCTGTTTTCTCCAAAATTCATTCCTGCGGTGCCACTGATCTGGATCTTGGCTCCGGGTGTTGTCATTTATGGCGGGTCGCAAATCATAATGGCGTTTTTTCGGGGTACTGGCCGGCCTGGTACCTGTTCGCTGGTAATTTGGGTGGGATTGGCTGCGAACATCCTTGCCCTGGTCGTCCTGTACCCGCTCATCGGCCTGCCCGCAGCCGCGTGGGCCACGACGCTGAGCTATGCGAGCCGCGCGATCGTGCTGTTCGAGAGCTATCGACGCGCTTCGGGACAGCGTGCATCGGACGTCCTGCGCTTTCAGCCGTCTGACATCTCGGCCATCAAACGCCTGCTCCGGGGCGTCCACGGAAAGATCTTCCCGGCCCATCATGGTTGAATCTCAGCCCATCGGGAGCACCTCGACGGTTGTCGGATCGCGGCACCTTGTGTTCAACGAACACACGGTCGTCAAGTATCAGGGTGTCGAACGGACGCGGCTCGAGTTGATAAAAACGCAACTCGGCGCCGAGATCGGTCGCACCACGTCGCTATTCAGGACGCCGGCAATTGTCTCGCATGACTTGGCCGCAGGGTCGATCACGTTCGAGCGGTTCTCCGGATTCATCAATCTGAAACAGGCCTTGTCGGCCTCGCGGTTGAACGCGCGCCTTATAGAAAGGGTCGCGCGCACGCTTGCGGTGATCCACAATCAACTCTCGCTTCCCGACGACTATGCGATCCCCTTGCCCGACTTTGGCGTCGAGGTGCAAATGCGTCCGGTGTTTGTCCATGGAGACTTTTCGGCCCAAAATATCTTCTACAGGGCAGAAGGTGACGAATTAGTCGTGATCGACTGGTCGGTCACCGATTGGCTCACGGATGGGAACGGTACGCAGGGGCCGCGTTACGTTGACCTAACGATCCTGCTTCAATCGCTCTTTGCGAGCAGACCGTTCGGCCCGAATCCGATTCCCGATCCGGCGTCCTTGGGGCGAATATTTCTCGAGGCGTATTGCCAGGAATGCCATCACGAAGTGCGCATGGACGAGTTCGACCGCTATTTCTACGCGCTTCTTTCCCTTTTCCGCAAACAATGCCGCGAGCAAATGGGATGGCGATTTCTCGCTTACAAACCTTCGTTCTGGCAAGTTCAGCAATTCGTCCGCAAATTCTGCCGTGATGCAGCAGGCGTGCCGGATGAGCATCGTCGCGACGATGCTGGCCGTGCTGCGCAGGTGAACGCGGCTCTTGACTCTAGGAATTTCGACGCTCGTGACATTGACCGGTGAAGAACGGGAACGAAAATTAAAGAGGCTGAATGGAAAGCTATCGCGAGTCCCACAAGCGAAAGGGTGCCGATTACTACGACACCTTCGCGACGATTCCGCACCGCGCGATTCTCTGGAAGCTGGAAAGAACAGTTCTCGATCGAATTGTGCGCGAACGCTTTCTAGGTGTGAAGCCGAGGTACCTCGATTTCGCGTGCGGTACCGGTCGAATCCTCGGGCACCTGGAACCGCGGGTCGAATCCGCTGTCGGTGTGGACGTCTCGTCATCAATGCTGCAGATAGCGCGCGCAAACGTTCCCGCCGCATCGATCATCGAGGCGGACATCACACGTTCCGACGTATTGGGCCCTTTGCGCTTCGATTTGATTACCGCATTCCGTTTCTTTCCGAACGCAGAGCCGACGCTTCGCTCCGAGGTCATGGCGAAACTCGCTGAGCATCTCACACCCGGCGGCTATCTAGTTTTCAATAACCACAAGAATCAGAACAGCTTAGTGCGCAGAATCCTGCGCTGGCGTAATCGACTCCTGAGCGAAGCAGAACTGATGTCGATGGAGGAGGTGCAGGGCCTCGTTTGCGGCGCTGGATTGCACATCGTGATGGCCTATCCGTTGGGCATCCTGCCGGTCACTGAGAGGCGAACGCCGCGTCCATACTGGCTCATTGCCGGGCTCGAGGATCTTGCGTCGCGAATTCCCGGCGTTCTTCCGCTTGCGCAGAACATCATTTACTTGTGCAGGAAACCGCTGCATCCAGACTCGATGCGCCGAGATCCGACGTCGGAGACCAAGTGAGGCTGACAACTCAAGCTTTGGAGGGGGAACATCCCTTCTATCTCCCGGGGCCGGCATTTGTGACGTTGGGTGTCGTCTCGATATTGATGTTTTCGTACGTTGGTGAAACTAGCGATTACCCGAAGTTCATCGTCGCGGCGTTGTTTGCAGTCCTTCTTTACAAAGTTCTTCTAAAGCGCTGCAGGTTCGAAGTGCCGCGCGAGTATCGACTGGTCGCTGCCTGGTTCCTGTTCTGCACCGTGTCTGCGTTCGCGGCATTGGACTCGGAACTCGTGCTTGCAAAATTGCTGACCTTAGTGACGGTCATTCCGATGTCGCTAGCGCTGATGCAGTTCGTCATCTGGTACGGGAGCCCCAGGAGCGTGTGGGCGGGGGTGGTGATTGGGGCGCTCACGATGTGTTACTTGTCGATCGACTCCGGACCTATTCAGCCGCAGGGTGAACGGCTTACAGGTACCGCGGGCAACGCAAACGAGCTCGGGTACGTTCTGGTCGTATCGGTGGTTTTTCTCCTGTACGCGATGTTCCGCGTTCGCAGCATGGTATACAAGGTCGCGTCCGCGGCCCTGGCGGTGGTGATGGTTTACTTCGTCCCTTTAACTGGTTCGAAGATGGCGTTGATCGCGCTCTTTGTCGCCGCTGCCGCGTACATGCTTCTCAAGCTTGAATTCAAGAGCGCCGCCAAGACCCTGCAATCCATCGTGATCGCGTCCCTTTTCATGAGCGCCCTGGTAGCGTCGATCGTCTATTTTCAAAGAACCGCTCATTTCGAGCGCTTTGTGGACTTCGTCGATACTGCGGTCTCAGGTAAGATGGACCAATCAGGGCGAACCGGAGAGAGCACAAAGCAGCGATACGCGTTTTACGTCTACGGCGTCGACATGGCGTTGCACAACCCTGCACTGGGTGTTGGACTCGACAATTTCAGGGTGGCAATAGGCGACTATCCAGGATTTCGTGGAGAAGGAAAGCAATTCTACGCTCACTCCAATTACATCGAGGTGCTCGCCGATACCGGATTTCCGGGTTTCGTTCTCTACTTTTCGATCTATGCGGTGCTCGGTCGACGGCTGGTCAGATTGCGCAAAAGTAACATGAGTACAGCGGATCGAGAGCTCTATCACGCCTTGATCGTATTGTTCTGCGTGATCCTGATGTCGGATCTGGCGACGGTCTCCTATTACGACAAGATTGCCTGGATCGTTTTGTCGTCCATAATTGGGGGCACACTGTTGCTGGAGCGCAGGCTAAGCGAGCGCGCCACCGGGTATGAGAAGAATTAGGATCTTGCTGCTCATTGACTCGCTGGTGGGGTGGGGCGAGCAGCGGCAGCCGGTAGAACTCGCTTTGAACTTGGATAAAGAGCGCTTCGATCCGACGGTACTAATCTATTTCGATCTCAGCAATTCGGAACGGAGCTCGATGCCGCTCGCATTCCGGTTGTCCTTACGCGACCGGTCCGGTTCCAAGCCCGATCCTCGAAGTCTTTCCACTTCGATTGACGTGCATGACAGCGAATGGGTTATCAATCACTTTCGTAGTCCTCAGTAGGAGCGCTCTCGGAAAATGTGCGGCCTAGCCGGCTTTATCGATCACGCGCGGGCACTGAGAGATCCGCAACGCACGCTCGAAGCCATGGCCGACGCGCTAGTCCACCGCGGCCCGGATGGTCATGGCTACGCCCATATGGCCCCCGCGTTCTTTGGACATCGCAGATTGAGCATCATCGATGTGGAGGGTGGCGCGCAGCCGATGTCAACTAAAGACGGGCGATTTACGGTCGTCTTCAATGGGGAGATCTATAACTACAAGGCGTTACGCGAAGAATTGCAGAGGTCCGGCATCGGTTTCAGTACTCATTGCGACACGGAAGTTCTGCCTTACCTGTTCGCACGGCACGGTGTCGACATGGTCTCGAAGCTTGACGGCATGTTCGCTTTCGCTATTTGGGATCGTGCAGAGAAGCAGCTGTTCGCGGCGCGTGACAGATTCGGCATTAAACCATTCCTTTACTCGCATGACCGCGACGGCTTCGTCTTCGCCTCCGAGCTTCGATCCCTATTGAGACACCCGAACATTTCGCGGGAGGTGGACAACGATGCCTTGTCCATGTACTTCACGTTGAACTACATTCCGGAACCTTCGACCGCCTTTGTGGCAGCCAAGAAGCTACCCGCGGGACATTGGTTGCTCGTGCAGGATGGAAAGCTCGAAGTACAAAGATATTGGGACCTCGAGCGAATTGTTCCCGAGCCTGTCGAGTGTTCAGAGAGAGAGGCGCTGCACGAGCTCGACAACCGACTGCGGCAGGCAATTGGCAGTCAGATGGTAAGCGACGTTCCGCTCGGCGCGTTTCTGAGTGGAGGGATCGATTCCGGCCTCGTCGTGTCCTATATGGCAGAGCTTTCTCAGGAGCGTGTCAAGACCTTTTCAATCGGCTTCGACCAAGATACGCGCAGCGAGCTCCCCCTGGCCAGGATCGTCGCTGAGCGCTATCGCACCGATCACCACGAGTTGGTGGTGCGCCCGAACGCGGCCGATCTTCTGTCGCGCATGGTGGAGCATTTCGGGGAGCCGTTCGGAGACTCGTCTTGTATCCCTACGTACCTGGTCTCACAACTCGCGCGTGGTGACGTCACCGTCTGCCTCTCGGGTGATGGAGGCGACGAGGTCTTCGCCGGATATACCCAATACGTCAAGGTCGCGGCGATCGACAAATTGAAGGTCTTGCCTCGCCCTCTGCTCGCCGCCGCGCGCCGCATGACGCGGCTGGTCGATCGACCCGCGTACCGTAGTGCTGCAGCGAATGTTGAAACGTGCTGCGTTGCCGTTTGCCGAGAGCTATCTCGAAGGTGTTTGCTTCCTTGACGAAGCGTGGGCCGGATCGTCTTCCGATGGTGCGAAGCGCCTTCGTATAGGCAAGACACTGGTGCTCGACACGTTTCGCGATGCGTACCGTGGCGAGAACGCCGTTCGCGCCGCTCAATACATTGACATCAAGACTTCGCTGGTCAACGACATGCTGACGAAAGTCGATCGCGCGTCGATGGCGGTGTCTCTCGAAGTGAGGGTTCCGCTGCTGGACAATAATTTCGTGACCTGGGCCAATGCGTTGCCAGTTCACCTCAAGCAACGTGGCAGGATAGGCAAGCAGCTTATGAGGAAGCTTGCGCGATCCAGGCTTTCCGAGCAGCATGTGTTTGCGCCAAAGATGGGCTTCGACATGCCGCTATCGCAATGGCTGCGCGGCGAACTAAAGGAAATGGTGTATAGCCGTCTCGTGGACAGCGATGCAGGAGCTTCGGCCTGGCTCGACCGTGCCATGGTCGCCAACATCGTCAGACGACACATGGACGGGGTGGAAGATCACAGCCGCGTGATCTGGAGTCTCCTTTTCTTTGAGACGTGGCATCGCACGCTGCAATAGCCAGAGCTGTGCTCAGGAAACGATGCGTAGCGGCTATAGTGCGGCCCGACGGCCTCTCCGGCTGGGAGGTATTTGGCTGATGTTCAACGTCGCGTCGTCTGGCGCGATGGCTGCTTGATAGGATTCTCCGATCGTCGGCGCAATAGCGGCCAAGACGAGGCAAGTGCGGATTTGGGGAACTTGGTGTCGTCATACATGGAAGCAAGCAAGGCAGCGGTGGTGTGGTTGACTCGCAAAACGTCACGATTGACGGCAGGAGTGGAGGCGTCGCCGCCATAGGGCATAACGTGTACATTGGGGCCGGCCCAAAGATACCCGGTGGCGTGAAGGTGGGAACGGGTGGCATTGTTGGCGCATACGCGGTGGTAGTGAACGGCGTGCCGGACCGTTCCATGGGCAGGCGTTCCGGCGCGCATCATGCGGGAGAACATCGAAAGTTCTGATTATGAGCGGATCTGAGCTCACCCCGACCGAGTGGTTGAAGGTCGTACTCAAGTACCTGAGCGCATTTGCATGCGCTGCGATCGGAGGATTCCGCATTGCGCGCTTCGTCAGCGGGCCCGGTGTGACGATTGTCGCCTATCATAGAATCATCAAAGATGATCATGTTGGTGTACGCCCCTACATTTCCGTGACCCAACGTGCGCTGCGTCGACAAATACAGTTCTTCAAGAAACATTACTCGCTGACCTCGCTGCAGGACGCCGTCGAGCGCATCACGGAAAACCGCGTCGACAGGAATTACCTGGTCATCACGTTCGATGACGGGTATCGAGACAATCACGACCTTGGGCTCGATATCTTTGTGAGCGAAGGCGTGCGACCGGCCATATTCATCACGACCGATTGTGTCGAGAAGCGGCAGGAACTTTGGCCGGACATGATACGTCATGCGGTATATGGCGCGACGATTTTCAGCGCCAATCGCGTTAACCGAGCCGGATATCACCATCGAGGAGTCGCTTTCGAGCCGGATCCGCGCAACGAAGTCGATTATCGCCCATGTCAAGAATATGGGCACCGAGCAACGTTCGCTCTACCTGGATGGGCTGCAACGAAGATTGCGCGCGCCGTCCGCGCATGACCGGTTGATGTTAAATTGGGACGAGGTTCTGGCGATGAGCCGGGCAGGCGCGACGATAGGGTCCCATACGGTAAGCCACCAGGTGCTCGCTCGTGTGGATGAGCATACGGCCGGTGCGGAGATCGGCGAGTCGAAGCGCGTTCTCGAGGCAAGAATTGGGAATCGCGTCGCCTTTTTCGCCTACCCCAATGGCACTTCCGCCGATTTTACGCATTCCACAATTGAAGAGCTGAAGAATGCGGGATACAGCGCGGCTGTGACCACGATCAGAGGGGTCAACAAGAGCGGCGCTGACCTGTTCCGACTGCGGCGCACGGGAATCTACCTGACCGATACGCTCAATGTAATCAAGCTCAAGTTGGCGGCTGAGTCGTTGCTGCGCGGCTGAGCCGCGGATCGAGGCATTGCCCACATGAGCAGGAATCAGCGCCCTACCATACTGATGATCGGACCTCTGCCTCCGCCATATGGTGGTCAATCCGTTCTGGTGAGTAATCTATTGCAGAGCAGGCTATGCGAGCGATTTCAGTTTGTAGTCTTGAACGTTGCACATGAGTCCAAGGGCGTAGCGCGCGCCGCACGAGCCGTCGTTTTTGCATTTCAATTGTTGATGCGGCTTGCTTTTCATCCGTCAATTGGACTTGTTCACATCCACACTTCAGCTGGGATGGCGTTCCTCGAAAAAAGCGCTTTCGCAGCGCTCTCGCGATTGTTTCGCAAACGTGTCCTTCTGCACATCCACGGTGGCCGCTTCCGTAACGTCTGGAGCAATGCGAGTGCTTTCAAGAAGCGGATTATCAGACGCCTGCTTCGGCTCAACGATGGATTGATCGTTCTCGGAAAGGGATGGCAGTCGTTCTATCGCGACGAAGTCGGATGCGACTGCACGATAGCGGTATTGCCGAACGCCGTCTAAGTGCCAATCGTCCAATCGACGCGAGCTTCGGACGTCGTCACGTTGTTGTATGCGGGACAGATTCGGCCGGAAAAGGGGTTGCTGGATCTGGCGGAAGCGATGCGGCAGCTTTCCGCCCAGTCCAGCCAAGTGCTTCAACTCAGGATGATGGGAAGGGAGATACTGCGCGAAGTGAAAGGATCGTGAGGGAAGTGTTCGCCGCCGCTGAATTGCCGAACATTGAGTTTCTAGGCACCCTAGTCGGAGAGGAGAAGTGGCGCCAATTCAGCTCCGCAGACATATTTGTACTACCTTCGCATACCGAAGACATGCCCGTCTCGATTCTCGAAGCGATGGCGGTTGGCTTGCCGGTGATCGCCACGGAGGTCGGATCCATCCCCGAAGTGATCGACCATGGAGTGAGTGGCTTTCTGGTAAAGCCTCACGACGCCGCGGGATTGCAGGCGCGATTCGGCTGCTGGCTGAAGATCAGCGATTGCGCGCGTCATGGGCGCCGCGGGAAGCAGGAAATCGAAAGAAGAATTTTCCTTTGAGCGCTACGTAGATCGCCTTGAGCTACTGTATCTCACCCTTCTCGAAGGCAGCCATTCTCGCAATTGAGGCGAGTGCTCTGCGTGCTGCTTACATGCTTCGCAATGGAGCACGTGGCGGCCGCTGAGAACGTCGCATTGCGTGCCCGATATACGTATGCGCCGGCCGCCGAGTACGAACACACTAGGTCCCCGGCTGATGCTGTGAAGCTGACCGATGGAGTATTCGCCAAGGGACACTTCTGGACCGCGCGCGGAGAGACTGTTGGATGGTATCAGTCGGGCGTGATTCGCGTCGAGATCGATCTTGCGTCCATACGTTTGGTCGACCGGGTTTGCGTCGATTCCGCTCGCGGGATCCGTGCTGGCGTATCGTTTCCAGAGCGGGTCGATCTGTTCGTGTCGCTCGACCAAGGCACATACGCTTACGTCGGTGATGCGATGCGCGGCGTAGACCACGAGGACGGCGGGTACCTGGTTGAGAAATTCTGCGCCCGCGGCCTGAACGTCCCGGCAAGATACGTCCTTATGATGTTCCAACCCCGCGGCAGCTACACATTCTTGGATGAGATCGAAGTATTTGGCGCTGCGTCCAATAGTCGCGGAGGCCGAAGCGGCGCGCAGCTATCCGTTCAGGCGGCAAGACCTGGAGCCAATGCAGGCGAACCTGATCCGATCTGCCTTACGCTCCAAAGCGCTCGCAGGTATGGCAGCGAGCCTGCTGGGCGCGATAGGGCAAACTGCGAATGGCGATGGCGAGTTAATGAGCATCTATCGCCAGATCGAGACATCCGTCGGCGCGCTCCGCGCTCAAGGGCCCAGCGAAGACCTCGGGTCGCTCGCGAAATCCGAGGTGGAACTGTTTGCGCTGCATCGCAGGATTCTTTCGCGTCGGTTTAAGGAGGGGCTAATCATCTGGCACAAGGATCCTTGGTCGGCATTCACACCGCTCGATACGCCGGGCGTGGCGCTGCAGGTGGGAACTGCAGTTCGATTCGATCTCGCGCAGAACGGCTGGGCGTCGAATGCGATCGTGCTCACGCACAACGGAAGCGAAGTGCAGCAATACAGAATAGCGGTGAGACTTGAGCGCGACTCGATAGACGCACCGTCGCTGAAGGTGCGCGAGGTGACACCGGTCCTGCTTGCGGATGGCACGTTGCGCGGTGATCCTTTAGTCGAACTGGTCGACGAAATGGTGACGATCCGACCGGGAGAGTCGAAGCAGATCTGGCTCTCTGCATTCGCGCAGAATGCTCCTGCCGGTCGCTTTCCCGGGCGAATTGAGTTCACGAAGCCTGGTCAGGCGCAACCCGTCGCGGCAGTGCCGATCGAGTTGGAGGTCTGGCCCGTGTCGATCCCGAAAGGTCCGCGGCTGTATGTCAATGCCTGGTCGTATCTCACGTCGAATGCGATCAGGCACATTCCTGAATATGCGGTCGCCGACCTCTTCGCGCACCACGTCAATGTATTCGTGCTCGATGAAACGCAGGTGCCATGGCCACACTTTGACCCTGCGCCGACTCGCTGGAAGGTGGATTATGCGTCGTTCGACACGTTCGTTAGACTCCACCGAGGGGCGAAGAAGATGCTCTTCTATCTGGAATTCAACAGCGAGAAGCGCCGCACCTTCGGCGGACGTCATGCTTTCATGAGCGAACCCTGGAAGGCTCTATTCCGGGACTGGCTTGAGGACTGGATCCGCCACGCGACCGCGCTCGGCCTGACGCGCGAAGAGTTCGCCTTTTATCCTGTGGACGAACCCAAGAACGCCGCCGAGGCCGAGTATCTGCTTGCCACCGCGCGGCTCATCAAGGAGGTCGATCCGCGTCTGCAGGTTTACACCACGGTCGGCGCGCTTGGCTTTATTGACCTTGTTCGAGCAGCACAGGTCATCGATACCTTCCAGATCGCCGATTCGGAATTGGGCGGCACCAAGGCTGCTGTTCTGAAGCAATTTAATCGAATGATCTGGTCATACAGCGGCAGCAGCAAGGATATGGATCCGCTTCGTGCTTATCGCGCACAAGCGTGGCGCGCGTTTCAGCACGGCGCGACAGGCATCGGATTCTGGGCGTACGCCGACGTTGGCAAGAGCGGCACGGCGTGGGACGACCTGGATGGCACTCGGCCCGATCCCGCAGTCATCTATGAAGCGGCGACCGGCCTCGCTTCCAGTAAGCGTTGGGAAGCTTGGCGCGAGGGTGTTGAGGATTACGAGCTGCTGGACCAGGCGCGAATTGAACTCCGGCGGCGAAACCAATCGGTTGACTTCAATCTGGCGATCGAAGAGGCACTCAGCGGCGAGTACGAGCGATTCGAGAAGGCGAGGAGGGAGCTACTTTCGACGATTGCGGGCGGCACGCACTTGAAATGAATCTATTCTCTCCACGTCCGGGTGCCGCCTTTGATCGGTCCCGCGCGGTATTCGACTCACGTCATCGCGGCCGATCGGTTCGTTCGATCGCGCCGGCGTCGCCTCCTCGGCGAAGGTGCTGACATTCACCGGCAGGGTTCTCGCGTCTGTGTTCTCGCGAGCATCCGGGCGCGCATGAACAATCGCTCATCGAGTTTGTGATAGATCCGGTAAGCGAATCCGCCGCATTCGGATTCAGTTCCGCTGGCGACCTCGGCGCATGAGCAAGGCGTGGCACCACGATCAATGTGATTTCGGCGCACGCCGAGCGATTGATTTCGGTTAGCGACGCAAATTTCCAGGCCGGTACCTGAACGCTATCCAGTGACACGCCCACCCGCAACTTGTTGCCGTTGTTAGTCGGGTTGTTCACGAGCGTTTTTTGCGTTAGCCAATGGAGGCCGCGCGAAGAACTTGATTCCGATGACGGCGACTGGTTTCACGATCGCCGACGCGGTAGCGTGCTGACGAGGCGCGGCCTCCTGTCGGAACTGCCCGTGGAACCAGAGAGGTTCCACGACGCCCTCGATGCTCTTGTCATATATGTTTCTCTATGACCAGGTCGGATGATGATACACGGGGGCTTGATCACGAACTGCGCTAGGGTTCGAGCGCCATTTGACACCGGCGGTCATCCGCCCCCCGCGGCGTCAAAGCCGCGATCGAGAGGCGCCTTTGGTGCTTGACGATGACTTGTGGAGTCCTTATTGTGATCGACATCAAAATGTCCGTGATGATTTCCTGGTCGCGCCTCGCTGAAAGACCAGTGTGCCGCACTGGCGGGCACCCGCGCGCGACCTCAGAACATCATTCGCTCCCCTGGGGTTTGTGCGTCGCCCTTCTCTTTGGCGTATCGATTGCACCAGCGGACGCCGCGTACACGGTTGAAGAGCTCGCGGTACTTGACCGTGGATCGACCCGTGTCGTGCGAGCCGTCAACGACTTCGGCGAGGGCTTGGGAGGTTCGCAGTTCACGGGGCGCTCAAAAGGGTTCATCACCAGAAGTCATGGTTTCGAGATCGTCGACGGACTGCCGGGCAGCGACTACACCGTAGCCCTTGGGCTCAACAACGCCGGTGTCGTCGTGGGTTCGTCGAACTCCGCGGCTGGCGTGCGCGCATTCCGTCTCATCCGCGGCATCGGTGTTGTCGATTTGGGGACGCTTCCGGGCGACGCCAATAGCGCGGCCTTCGCCGTCAACAACGGAGGCAAGGCGACGGGCTATTCCAGTGGACCCCGGGGAATTCGGGCGGTCGTTTGGACTAGCAACAATTCAATACAACTGCTGCCAGCACTCGCCGGAAGCAATTCCAGCCGGGGCCTTGCAATCAATGAACCGGGCGAAGTCGTTGGTGTGTGTCAGATCGCTGGCGCACCGCACGCAGTGCGCTGGAACGGCGCCAACGTCCAGGATCTCGGCTCGCTTCCCGGCGACACGTCGACTGAAGCGCTTGCGATCAACAATCAAGGCGACATCGTCGGTTCTTCCGGCAATGTCAACGCAGCGCGGCGCGCAGTTCTTTGGGCGCGCGGCGGCGCCATTCAGAATCTCGGCACATTGGCCGGCGGCAGTTCGAGCCGCGCTCTGGGAATCAGTGGCCGCGGTATCGTGGTGGGAACTTCCGAAAGCAGCAATGGCACGCGCGCCTTCATCTGGACGTCGAGCGAGGGCATGCAGGACCTCAATAGTGTACTGACATCACGCGGCGGCTTTGTTCTGACGCACGCGGTGGCCATCTCTCCCCAGGGACTCATCCTTGCGATTGGGCAAGACGATGTGCGCGATGCCGGCCATAGCGCCGATGGGCACACGCACGATCAGCACGAGTTGGAAATGCGGACCTTTCTTCTGACTCCGGTGCCATGAAGCGACCGATCCGGCTATGGGTCAAGACGGTACTGACCACCGCTGTTACGGCAGTGTGCTTCGGCGCGGTTCCCAGTATGGCGCAGCAAGACGTCAGTGGAAGCTGGAGCTTCGTCGATGCGCTGCCCTACTTCCCCATCCATACTCACCTGCTGCCGACCGGCAAAGTCATGATTTGGCCGGGCGACGCAGGCGTTTCGGGCAACGATCCCCGTTTGTGGAATCCGTTCGATCAGAGCGTCCTACTGCTCGCTAAACCCGGTCTCGATCTCTTCTGCAGCGGTCATTCCTTCTTGAGCGACGGTACTCTTTTCGTTGCCGGCGGACATATTCAGAACAGCGTCGGGTTGTCGCAGGCGAGCAGGTACGACCCCGCAACCGACTCGTGGACGTTCTTTCCCAATATGAACGCTGGCCGCTGGTACCCTACGACCACGGTTCTGGGCAATGGCGACATCTTGGTCGTTTCGGGCGATGTCGACACATCGGTCGGGCTCAACACATTGCCTCAAGTCCTGCAATTGTCGGCACCGACGCCGACGTGGCGAAATTTGACGAACGCGCAGCTTGGTGTTGAGCTTTATCCTCCGATGCTGCTCGCACCCAACGGCAAAGTATTCAACCCGGGACCGTCATCGACCACACGTTATCTCGACACGTCCGGAACGGGCGTCTGGAGCGTCGTCGCCGAGCGTGTCGGCGGCTGGCGCAGCACCGGCTCTGCGGTGATGTATGACTCGGGCAAGGTTCTCATCATGGGAGGCGGCGATCCACCGACCAATACAGCCGAGGTGATCGATCTGAACTCTCCGGCGCCGACGTGGCGACAAGTCGGTTCGATGCAATTCGCGCGACGACATTTGAACGCGACACTCTTGCCAGACGGGCAAGTGCTGGTCAGCGGTGGCACGTCCGCGGCAGGGTTTAGCGAGCCGAGCGGCGCGGTATATGCGGCGGAGCTGTGGAATCCGTCGACCGAGGCGTGGACCACGCTTGCTGGCGGCTCGATTCCGCGCCTTTATCACTCGGCCGCGCTGCTGCTGCTCGATGGCCGAGTCATGCTGACGGGCGGCAACGGTTATCCGGATACGGAAATCTACTCCCCGCCCTACCTCTATAAGGGCGTGAGGCCGGCCATCATGTCTGCGCCGTCCAGGGTTGCGTACGGCCAGTCCTTCTTCGTGGCGGCGCCCGATTCAGCTACGATTTCCAAGGTCACCTTGCTGAGGCTTTCCTCGGTGACCCATTCCTTCAATCAGAGTCAATACATCAGCACGCCAAGTTTTTCGCGAACGACGGGAGGCCTCAACATCACCGCTCCGGCGAACGGCAATGTGGCACCGCCTGGGCCGTACATGTTACACATCGTGAATGACAGCGGCGTGCCGTCGATTGCGAAGGTGCTGCTGCTCGGACCGGCCCAACAGCCAGCCGACACCGTGGTGCCAACCGTCACGATGACCGCCCCGAGCGCAGGCAGCACCGTTTCGGGAATCATCACGCTTGAGGCGTCCGCGAGCGACAACGTCGGGATTGACCGGGTTGATTTCTATGTGGATTCGCTTGTGGTGGGCAGCGCGAGCCGCGCACCTTACCAGGTAAGCTGGGACTCACGCAGCAGCACCAACGGTGGAATTGCGCTGAGCGCCAAGGCTTATGACGCAGCTGGCAATAGTCAAGGCTCGGCGAGCGTGCCCGTCACCGTTTCCAATGCCGCGACGCCCGCACCGACGCTTACCTCGCTTTCTCCGACCAATATTGAGGCAGGCGGCGCAAGCTTCACGGTCACCGTTAACGGTACCGATTTCCTGAACGGTTCCACCGTGCGCTGGAACGGGGTTGCGCATGCCACGATCTTCATGAGCGCTACGCAGGTCACGGCATCCATCAGCGCCGACGATATCGCAACTGTGGGAACTGCTCAGGTTACCGTCATCAACCCAGATGGCAGCGTGTCGAACGCGAGCGCCTTCACGATCGCCAACGCCACGGCGCCCGTGCCGTCGGTCGCCTCCATCTCCCCGAACACCGCGGGGAGCGGCGGCCCGCGCTTCACATTGACGGTCGACGGAAGCAATTTCGTGACCAACTCTGTTGTACGCTGGAATGGGACGTTGCGCACTACGACATATGTGAATTCTGGTCGGCTGACTGCAGCGATCCCCGCCGGCGATATCGCGTTGGTCAGAACGGCGCAGGTCACCGTCGCCAGCCCCGGCGGCGGCGTGTCCAATGCCAGCACCTTCACAATCACCGATCCCGTGGCGGATACTGAGCCGCCGACCGTCACGATCACTGCGCCAACGGAGGGCAGCATCGTCTCCGGCGTTGTCACGCTTTCGGCGAGCGCATACGACAACGTCGGCGTTGCCCGAGTCGATTACTACGTCAACACGACGATGGTTGGCAGCGCGAGCAACGAACCCTACCGGGTGACCTGGGACTCGAGGAGTCGCACTAATGGCAATGTTGCCATGGCCGCCAAGGCTTACGATGCGGCCGATAATTACCGGTCGTCAGCCAACGTATTCGTCACCATCGCCAACGGTACGCCGCCGACGGTGAGCTCGTTGTCGCCGAATAGCGCGACGGCGGGCGGGGCGGCGTTCACGCTGACCGTCAATGGCACGAATTTCGTGAGTGGTGCAAGCGTGCGCTGGAATGGCGCGGCACGCACGAGCACGTTCGTGAGTGCGACGCAATTGACCGCGGCGATTGCTGCCGCCGACATCGCGGCGTCCGGCACGGCGCAGGTCACGGTGGCCAATCCTGACGGCGGCGTATCGAATGCCAGCACCTTCACCATCGGCAACCCGGCGCCGGCGCCGACGGTGAGCTCGCTGTCGCCGAGCAGTACGACGGCGGGCGGGGCGGCGTTCACGCTGACCGTCAATGGCACGAATTTCGTGAGTGGTGCAAGCGTGCGCTGGAATGGCGCGGTGCGCGCGAGCACGTTCGTGAGTGCGACGCAATTGACCTCGGCGATTGCTGCCGCCGACATCGCGGCGTCCGGCACGGCGCAGGTCACGGTGGCCAATCCTGACGGTGGCGTATCGAATGCCAACACATTTACGATCGCGCCCGATACGCAGCCGCCGACCGTCACGATCACTGCGCCGACGGGGGGCAGCACCGTCTCCGGCGTTATCACGCTTTCGGCGAGCGCGACCGACAACGTTGGAGTATCCCGAGTCGATTTCTACGTCAACACGACATTGATTGGCAGCGCGGGCAACGCACCCTACCAGGTGACCTGGGATTCGAGAAGTCGCGCCAATGGCAATGTTGCCTTGGCCGCCAAGGCGTACGATGCGGCCGATAATTACCGGTCATCGGCCAACGTTTTTGTCACCATCGCCAACGGCACGGCGCCGACGGTGAGTTCGCTGTCGCCGAGCAGTACGACGGCGGGCGGGGCGGCGTTCACGCTAACCGTCAATGGCGGCAATTTCGTGAATGGTGCAAGCGTGCGCTGGAATGGCGCGGCACGCACGAGCACGTTCGTGAGCGCGACGCAATTGACCGCGGCGATTGCTGCCGCCGACATCGCGGCGTCCGGCACGGCGCAGGTCACGGTGGCCAATCCTGACGGCGGCGTATCGAATGCCAGCACCTTTACCATCAGCAACCCGGCGCCGGCGCCGACGGTGAGCTCGTTGTCGCCGAATAGCGCGACGGCGGGCGGGGCGGCGTTCACGCTGACCGTCAATGGCACGAATTTCGTGAGTGGTGCAAGCGTGCGCTGGAATGGCGCGGTGCGCGCGAGCACGTTCGTGAGTGCGACGCAATTGACCGCGGCGATTGCTGCCGCCGACATCGCGGCGTCCGGCACGGCGCAGGTCACGGTGGCCAATCCTGACGGCGGCGTATCGAATGCCAGCACCTTCACCATCAGCAACCCGGCGCCGGCGCCGACGGTGAGCTCGTTGTCGCCGAATAGCGCGACGGCGGGCGGGGCGGCGTTCACGCTGACCGTCAATGGCACGAATTTCGTGAGTGGTGCAAGCGTGCGCTGGAATGGCGCGGTGCGCGCGAGCACGTTCGTGAGTGCGACGCAATTGACCGCGGCGATTGCTGCCGCCGACATCGCGGCGTCCGGCACGGCGCAGGTCACGGTGGCCAATCCTGACGGCGGCGTATCGAATGCCAGCACCTTCACCATCAGCAACCCGGCGCCGGCGCCGACGGTGAGTTCGCTGTCGCCGAACAGTGCGACGGCGGGCGGGGTGGCGTTCACGCTGACCGTCAATGGCACGAATTTCGTGAGTGGTGCAAGCGTGCGCTGGAATGGAGCGGCACGCACGAGCGCGTTCGTGAGTGGGACGCAATTGACCGCGGCGATTGCTGCCGCCGACATCGCGGCGTCCGGCACGGCGCAGGTCACGGTGGCCAATCCTGACGGCGGCGTATCGAATGCCAGCACCTTCACCATCAGCAACCCGGCGCCGGCGCCGACGGTGAGCTCGCTGTCGCCGAACAGTGCGACGGCGGGCGGGGCGGCGTTCACGCTAGCCGTTAATGGCGGCAATTTCGTGAATGGTGCGAGCGTGCGCTGGAATGGCAGCGGCACGCACGAGCGCGTTCGTGAGTGGGACGCAATTGACCGCGGCGATTGCTGCCGCCGACATCGCGGCGTCCGGCACGGCGCAGGTCACGGTGGCCAATCCTGACGGCGGCGTATCGAATGCCAAACCCTTCACCATCGCGCGTGATACTCAGCCGCCGACCTCCACGATCACTGCGCCAATGGATGGCAGCACCGTCGCCGGTGTTGTCACAATTTCGGCGAGCGCGACCGACAACGTCGGGGTGGCCCGAG
This sequence comes from uncultured beta proteobacterium, assembly GCA_963782625.1. Taxonomy (GTDB): domain Bacteria; phylum Pseudomonadota; class Gammaproteobacteria; order Burkholderiales; family Casimicrobiaceae; genus VBCG01. Next base: position 149,503 of record CAWAKN010000015.1, read on the forward strand.
TCGATTTTTACGTCAAGACGACATTAGTTGGCAGCGCGAGCAACCCACCCTACCAGGTGACCTGGGATTCGAGGAGCCGCGTCAATGGCAAGGTTGCCTTGGCCGTCAAGGCTTACGATGCGGCCGGCAATTACAAGTCGTCGCCTAACGTTTTTGTCACCATCGCCAATTAGCCGGCGTTGAGGCCTGTCGCCAAGTAGTGTCACTGCCGCAGTGCCGGCTCCTTCGTATCCCATGCGTTAACAATGAACGCGGCCAAGTTTGTAAGCGCACGGTTTCAAATATTTACGCTGCGTTTCCGCCAACGACACCGCGCTGGCGATCCGCGGCCGACGCGAGGCCCGAACGATTGACGCGGTTTGTCAAACGATTCGAAAAATGCGCGAGCCGAGTGAATTTCGACGACGAAGCCAACGCTTGACAGCTAATATGACATTGGTATAATCTAGTCCGTATTCCGTATGAATAGGGGCAAACCCATCCTAAGTAGGGGCGCAAAACCACCGGTCTCGCCCGGGCTCAGGCTCAGAACGGCCCGAAGATTGCGGGATTGCCAGACTTGCCGAAGAGAGCTGTCTCAGGGTGATGTGTATCTTGGCCGCGTCTCCCGCTTTGCGGGGCGTGGTGCCCCCATGCACCAACGACCGCTCCGACCGAACCGCACCCCTGAAGCTTCGTCGACGACAGAGTCCGTAACCAAAACGAGTTGCAGAACATGGCTGAGTTCTCAACGCGTCCCATAGCACCCAGTCTCCCTCTCGAAAAATTGGAACTCAACATGCCCGCATCCCACGAGTCAACCCGGTTCGGCACGGTGTCGCCGCACGTTGGAGGCGCGCTGCGCAGCACCACGACCCTACTGTTTTCAAGGACGGGTGTTGCGACGCTTAATCTAATTGTAGCCGTGTTGCTCCTCGCACCGACGGCGTCGCGCGCTGCGACCTACTACGTGGCTCCCACGGGATCGGACAGCGCGTCCGGCACGGCGGCTTCCCCCTTTAAATCGATCCAAAAAGCGGTGGACGTCGTCAATCCGGGCGACGTCGTCATCGTCAAGGACGGCATCTATACGTCCACCCGCTATCCTGACCGCGTCATCCAATTCAATCGTGGCGGGACGGCTGCCGCCACGGTGACGGTGAAGGCGGAGAATCAGTACGGCGCGATTCTCGATGGGCAGAATTACAGCACCACCTATGGCGTGGTGTTCTTCAACAGCTTCATCAACTTCGAAGGCTTTCGGATCAGAAATTTCAAAACCGCGGGGCTCTGGATGCAGGGATCCGCGAGCGGCGTCCAAACGCACGATCTCGTGATCACGAGGAATTGGGTTCACAACATTGCGCGCGTCATGATCGCGGATTGCACGGACAGCTACGGCCGGGTCGGCGCGTACTCAAACCCCTACGTCTACAACGTACGATGGGACAGCAACCTCTGGCACGACATCGGAAGAATTCCGAACCTTGCGTGCGACTCGAACCTCGGGTCGACGCCAAACTATCGACACGATCATGGTTTGTATCTGCAAGGCAAGTATCACACGGTAATGAACAATGTCTTCTACAACATGTATGCCGGTTGGGCGATAAAGGTCGACGGGTTCTATCGTGCCTTGAGCAATTCCGCCGATGCATCGCATGTGATTGTCGATAACACGTTCGCGTTTCCAGCCGTGCCGCGTGAGATCAGCGGCCACATTCGATTCTGGGCAAACACGCCTGCCGAGACGGATAGCGGGAACACGATGTTCCGACCGGTCAATGTGCTTGTGGCGAACAACATCTCGTACAACCCGCCATATTATAGCGGGCCAAGCGCAGCGTCGCCCGGACCGACCTTCATTGCGGCCCTTTACGACGGTGTCATGAATTACGCGGGCACTGTCGTCAGAAATAACATCACGACGGCCGCCTCGGTCATCGATGAGGTTTCCGGTGGAGGCGCGATCACGAGCAAAGTGACACTCTCAGGCAATCGTGTTAATACGGATCCGATGCTCGAGGATCCCTCCAATAACGATTTCGCCCCTCTTGCTACGTCTGTAGCGCGGTTCGCCGGATATGCCCCGGCTACTCCACCGTATGACTTCGCCGGCGTAGCGCGGCCGGCGGTATCTCCGGACGTCGGCGCGTATCAATACAGTGGTGCGCTGCCTCCACCCAGCGGTCTGGTGGTGGTCGGGCAGTGACCTGATCTGGGCTTTTTGCGCCAGGAGTTCAGCGAGGCAGATGCGGCATCGGGCCTGCCGGGAAGTTCTTTCTCAAGGGTGTCAACCCTTCGAGAAAAGCTTGCGCTTCGACGTCATCCCGCAATGGCTGTCCGTCGCCCCCATCGAGACCGCCATCATTGAGCCCGGCAAGCCGTGGCAGAATGGCACCACTGAGTCCTTCAATGGCAGGTTCCGCGACGAATGCTTGAACGTGGAATTTCCGCGAGGTCCATGTCATTATTGAAGCGCGACGGCAGCCCCCACAGCGCCGTGCGACCGCACTCCAGCATCGGCTACTTAACCCCACGTGAATTCCAGCAGTACCCTCCCTTCAAGATCACTCCAACCGAGCCATTTCCCAGGAACGTTTGGGCCAAGATTCGGGACTCCGGACATGGCACCAAGCGAGAGACAAGAACCACGCCATTACACGGCGAATCACAACGAACTCCTGGTGTCGATCCTGCTCTACTGGCACACGCTGCGTCATTTGAAAAGTGCGCAGCTTGCGGCGCGCTTGTCCAGGAGGTGGAAGCGCGTGGACCTGGCGCTCCAGACCGGGCAGCGTCGTCGCTCGAGCTTTGCTCCCATCGGCATCGAACCGTGGCGCGAATGCGCGCTACAGGGTGCGGGCAAGTTCACTTTCCTGAACGAGACTCGGGCGCTTCCGGTCGAGGGAGGACTGGAACGCCCCGGGAATTCCAAAACTCTGGGTTGTACAACCTGCACTATTTCGACTGGATCAACGCGCGTGACTCCAGCGACGACATCGCGGCCAGGTGGATTATGCGGTGGATCGCCGAAAATCCGGCGCCGGGTGGCAACGGCTGGGAGCCGTACCCTCTGTCTTTGCGCATCGTCAACTGGATCAAGTGGCTGGTACGCTAAAATGCCGGCGATTCCGACGCATCGATCGCAATTTGCTTGTCGCTCGAATTGCAGTCGCACGTGCTTTCGCAGCGCTTCGAGAACGATCTCCTCGGCAACCATCTTTTCGAGAATGCCAAGGCCTTGATCTTCGCCGGCTGCTTCTTCGTAGGAGCAGCGGCCGACAAATGGTTCGAGCGTGGTGCGCACGTGCTTGGCAAGGAACTCGACGAGCAGGTTCTGCCCGATGGCGGACATTTCGAGCTGAGCTCGATGTATCACTCGATCATCCTCGAAGACATCCTTGACCTGCTGTCGCTACAGCAGGCGTGTCCGGAGAGACCGTGGGCAGGGCATCGCCTGGACCGTCCGCGTCTGGAACGGATCGCGAAATCGATGATGGATTGGCTTGACCGGATGACGCACCCCGATGGCCGGATCGCGTTGCTTAACGACGCGGCAATCGGGGATTGCGGCCGAAATGGCGGTGCTGAAGCGGTACGCTGAACGATTGGGCATGGCGGACCCACTACAGCCGCGTGTCGATGGCGTTCGGGCAATGCACGACTCTGGGTTCGTTCGCGTGGATCGAGGGCCGCTATCGGTGATCCTCGACGTTGCCAAAGTGGGTCCGGATCATGTCCCCGGACACGGCCATGCCGACACGCTGACATTCGAATGGTCGTTGGCGGATCAGCGTGTCGTAGTTGATACCGGCACCTCGCTTTACGGCGAGAGCCCGGAGCGGCTGCGCCAACGAGGGACGGCCGCGCACAACACGGTGATCGTGGATGGGCAGGATTCCTCGGAGGTGTGGCGAGGCTTCAGAGTGGCGCGGCGTGCCTATCCGCGGGACGTCACCGTAGACGCCTCGAGGGAACCGTGGATGGTGAGCGCGGCGCACGATGGATACCGGCGCTTGCCGGGCCGGGTCATCCATCGAAGGCGATGGGAATTCGGCTCCAATTCGCTGCTTGTGGCGGATCGCGTGGAAGGCAAGCACAGGACTGCGCGGGCCCGCTTCCACTTTCATCCTCGAATCGAGGTCACCTTGCGCGGAGAGGGGGAGGGCAGTCTGGGCGGAGCCGATGGCCTGGCCGCAAGGTTCGTGATAACAAAAGGACGAGCCTGGTTGGAGGATTCGACCTACCACCCCGAGTTCGGCTGCTCGACGCGCAATCGATGCCTGGTCGTGGAGCTGGAGCATGCGGAATCAATCGTCGCGTTTACCTTCTAAGCGATGAATATTCTTTTTCTGAGCGACAATTTTCCGCCAGAAATCAATGCACCCGCGACGCGCACCTACGAGCATGCGGTCGAATGGGTGCGGGCCGGTCACCAGGTTACCGTGATTACTACCGCCCCCAATTTTCCGGAGGGCAGGCTTTTTGACGGCTACCGCAACAGCTGGCGTACTTCGGAAAGCATGGGCGACATTCGGGTCATTCGCGTCAAGACCTACATTACGGCCAACGAAGGATTCATCAAGCGCACGCTCGACTATCTTTCGTTTATGGTCACGGGTGGCCTCGCAGCGCTCTTTCATCCGCGTCCTGACGTGATCGTGACGACGTCGCCGCAGTTTTTCTGCGCAATGGCCGGTTGGATAGTCACACGGCTTCGAAGGCTGCCCTGGGTATTCGAGTTGCGCGACCTTTGGCCGGCGTCGATCGTTGCGGTCGGCGCCATGAAGACGAGTCGCGTGATCCGGCTGCTGGAGTGGATCGAGATGCAAATGTATGGGGATGCCGACGCCATCGTATCAGTGACCTGGGCGTTCAAGACTGACCTTGTGCGGCGCGGTATCGATCCCGCAAAGATTCACGTGGTGCTGAACGGCGTCGACCTGTCGCAATATCGGCCCCAATCCAAGGACGAGGCGCTGCTCGATCAATTCGACTTGCACGGGAAGTTCGTTGTCGGGTATCTCGGGACCCACGGCATGGCACACGCGCTCGACAAGGTGGCGGACACCGCGACCATCCTGCGAGATTGCCCGGGAATCGCTTTCCTCTTCGCGGGCGCAGGAGCGAAGCGGGCGGAGTTGGAGGAGACGGTCAGAGCGCGCAAGCTTACGAATGTGCGTCTGATCCCCTCCCAACCCAAGGCGATGATGCCCCGGCTGTGGAGCATCCACGATCTGGCGCTGATCCCCCTTCGGAATCAGGAACTGTTCGCCACGGTTATCCCGTCGAAAATTTTCGAGGCCATGGCCATGGGAATTCCGGTCTTGATGAGCGTTCCCGACGGCGAGGCCACAAGGCTGGTGCGGGCGACGGGTTGCGGCGTTGTCGTCCGCCCGGAGGATCCGCAAGCGATGGCGGACGCGATCGTTCGCCTGGCTCGGGATTCTGACCAGCGCGCGCGGTTCCGCGCATCGGGTCTTGCCGCCGCATCCCAATACACTCGAAGCAAGCAAGCGGCACGGATGGTGGAAGTGCTTGAATCGGTTTCAGGCAAAGGGGCCTCATCGACGTGAGAAAGTGCTTGGCGTCGACGAGGCCTTTAGTCGAGGCTTTGGCGAGTTCGGCACGCGCCCCCGTAGGGGCCACGAGGGTCAGTTGCCCCAGGCTTCGACCTCGATGAGGCGCGACCGGCCGCCCACGCCGCCGGTGACGTTGACGCGGATGCGGTCGGTGGTGGTGGCGGGGAAGTTCACCTGCCGCTTGACCAGGTTGTTGCCGGCGACGCTGCCCAGCGTGACCCAGGCCGCGCCATTCCAGCCCTGCACCTGGAAGTCGGTCACTCCGTATTTCTTGAAGGTCAGCGTACTCGACGGATCGACCGGGCTCGCATATTTGTCCTGCATCGAATAGACGACGACCTGGTCGATCGTCTTCGGGCCGCTGAAGTTGATCTGCACCCAGTCCGGGAACACGGCAGTGGTGGCATCTATCCAGGCGCCGCCGTTGTTCCAGTTGAGACCGGCACGGTCGCCATTGTTGACGGCCGCAATGGCCACCCCATAGCCAGTCGCAGTGTAGGTGCTCGAGGCGGTTGCCACGCCGCCGTTGGTGGCGAGCGCGACGTTGATGGACGGCCCGCCGCCACCGCCGCCAGGATCGACCACCTGCGAGAGGGTGCTGCTGGTGGACGCGAGGTTGCCGGCGTCACCGCCATAGGTCGCGGTCATGCTGTGCGTGCCGGCGGCAAGCGCGGTCGTGGCACACGTGGCGGTGCGGGTGTTGCCGCTGCCGGCAAGCGCCACCGCGGCGCAGCCGGCGATCGACGTCGCGCCATCCTTGAAATTGACCGTTCCGGTGGGCGCCACGCCGGTCACGGTGGCCGTGAACGTGATGCTGCTTCCGGTGGCTGACGGATTCACCGGATTGGCCAGCGTGGTCGTCGTTGGGATCGCCGAAGAACCACTGGAGGTTGTCCAGGCCTCGATCTCGACGAGGCGCGACCGGCCGCCCACGCCGCCGGTGACGTTGACGCGGATGCGGTCGGTGGTGGTGGCGGTGAAGGACACCTGCCGCTTGACCAGGTTGTTGCCGGCGACGCTGCCCAGCGCGACCCAGGCTGCGCCGTTCCAGCTTTGCACCTGGAAGTCGGTCACTCCGTATCGCGTGAACGTCAGCGTACTCGGCGGATCGACCGGGCTCGCGTAGTTGTCCTGCATCGAATAGACAATGACCTGGTCGATCGTCTTCGGGCCGCTGAAAGTGATCTGCACCCAGTCCGGGAACACGGCAGTGGTGGCATCTATCCAGGCGCCGCCGTTGTTCCAGTTGAGACCGGCACGATCGCCATTGTTGACGGCCGCAATGGCCACCCCATAGCCAGTCGCAGTGTAGGTGCTCGAGGCGGTTGCCACGCCGCCGTTGGCCGCCAGCGCCACGTTGAGGGATGACCCGCCACCGCCGCTGGGATTCACGACTTGCGACAGCGCGGCGCTGGTGGACGCGAAGTTGCCGGCGTCACCGCCATAGGCCGCGGTCATGCTGTGGGTGCCGGCGGCAAGCGCGGTCGTGGCACACGTGGCGGTGCGGGCGTTGCCGCTGCCGGCCAATGCCACGGCGGCGCAGAGCGAAGTAGCGCCATCCTTGAAGTTGACCGTGCCCGTAGGTGCCGCGCCGGTGACCGAGGCGGTGAACGTGACGCTCGCGCCGACGGTCGATGGCGTCAGTGACGTGGCGACGGTGGTCGAGGTGGCGCCGGCAGCGGGATTGACCACCTGCGACAACGCGGTGCTGGTGGAGGTGAGGTTGCCGGCATCGCCGCCATAGACCGCGGTGATGCTGTGGGTGCCGGCGGCAAGCGCGGACGTCGTGCACGTGGCGGTGCGGGTGTTGCCGCTGCCGGCCAACGCCACGGCGGCGCAGCCAGCGAGCGACGTCGCGCCGTCCTTGAAGTTGACCGTGCCCGTAGGTGCCGCGCCGGTGACCGAGGCGGTGAACGTGACGCTCGCGCCGACGGTCGATGGCGTCAGCGACGTGGTGACGGTGGTCGAGGTGGCGCCGGCAGCGGGATTGACCACCTGCGACAACGCGGTGCTGGTGGAGGTGAGGTTGCCGGCATCGCCGCCATAGACCGCGGTGATGCTGTGGGTGCCGGCGGCAAGCGCGGACGTGGTACACGTGGCGGTGCGGGTGTTGCCGCTGCCGGCCAATGCCACGGCGGCGCAGAGCGAAGTAGCGCCATCCTTGAAGTTGACCGTGCCCGTAGGTGCCGCGCCGGTGACCGAGGCGGTGAACGTCACGCTGGCGCCGGACGGCCGATGGCGTCAGGAAGTGGCGACGGTGGTGGAGGTGGCGCCGGCGCGGGATTGACGACCTGCGACAGAGCGGCGCTGGTGGAGGCGAGGTTGCCGGCATCGCCGCCATAGACCGCGGTGATGCTGTGGGTGCCGGCGGCAAGCGCGGACGTCGTGCACGTGGCGGTGCGGGTGTTGCCGCTGCCGGCCAACGCCACGGCGGCGCAGCCAGCGAGCGACGTCGCGCCGTCCTTGAAGTTGACCGTGCCCGTAGGTGCCGCGCCGGTGACCGAGGCGGTGAACGTGACGCTCGCGCCGACGGTCGATGGCGTCAGCGACGTGGTGACGGTGGTCGAGGTGGCGCCGGCAGCGGGATTGACCACCTGCGACAACGCGGTGCTGGTGGAGGTGAGGTTGCCGGCATCGCCGCCATAGACCGCGGTGATGCTGTGGGTGCCGGCGGCAAGCGCGGACGTCGTGCACGTAGCGGTGCGGGTGTTGCCGCTGCCGGCCAATGCCACGGCGGCGCAGAGCGAAGTAGCGCCATCCTTGAAGTTGACCGTGCCCGTAGGTGCCGCGCCGGTGACCGAGGCGGTGAACGTGACGCTCGCGCCGACGGTCGATGGCGTCAGCGACGTGGTGACGGTGGTCGAGGTGGCGCCGGCAGCGGGATTGACCACCTGCGACAACGCGGTGCTGGTGGAGGTGAGGTTGCCGGCATCGCCGCCATAGACCGCGGTGATGCTGTGGGTGCCGGCGGCAAGCGCGGACGTCGTGCACGTGGCGGTGCGGGTGTTGCCGCTGCCGGCCAATGCCACGGCGGCGCAGAGCGAAGTCGCGCCATCCTTGAAGTTGACCGTGCCCGTAGGTGCCGCGCCGGTGACCGAGGCGGTGAACGTGACGCTCGCGCCGACGGTCGATGGCGTCAGCGACGTGGTGACGGTGGTCGAGGTGGCGCCGGCAGCGGGATTGACCACCTGCGACAACGCGGTGCTGGTGGAGGTGAGGTTGCCGGCATCGCCGCCATAGACCGCGGTGATGCTGTGGGTGCCGGCGGCAAGCGCGGACGTCGTGCACGTGGCGGTGCGGGTGTTGCCGCTGCCGGCCAACGCCACGGCGGCGCAGCCAGCGAGCGAAGTCGCGCCGTCCTTGAAGTTGACCGTGCCCGTAGGTGCCGCGCCGGTGACCGAGGCGGTGAACGTGACGCTCGCGCCGACGGTCGATGGCGTCAGCGACGTGGTGACGGTGGTCGAGGTGGCGCCGGCAGCGGGATTGACCACCTGCGACAACGCGGTGCTGGTGGAGGTGAGGTTGCCGGCATCGCCGCCATAGACCGCGGTGATGCTGTGGGTGCCGGCGGCAAGCGCGGACGTCGTGCACGTGGCGGTGCGGGTGTTGCCGCTGCCGGCCAATGCCACGGCGGCGCAGAGCGAGCGACGTCGCGCCGTCCTTGAAGTTGACCGCGCCGGCGGGTGCCGAGCCGGTCACCGTGGCGGTGAAGGTGACGCTGGTGCCGAACACGGACGGATTGGTCGAACTGGCGAGTGAGGCTGTACTGGATGCCTTCGCGACCGTTATGTAGTTGACGATGGTCTTCGTGTTGGCGCCACCAGGGCCAGTGACAGTGAGGCTGACGGTGTAAATGCCTGGCGACGCGTACACATGAACCGGATTCTGGACGTTGCCTGTCGTGGTATCGCCGAAGGTCCAGGAGTAGGTAGCGATAGACCCGGTAGAAGTACTCGAGAAATTCAGAGCCAGTGGGGCGGTACCCGATGTTGTACTGGCACTGAACTGGGCCACCGGGGCGCTATATGGGACGGTCGCGCTCACGTCATTGGAGAAATCGCTCTGCGCGTGTGCTGCGTCGTACGAAGTCGCTGCGAAGTGGTAGGTTGCACCTTCGACCAGATTGGATATCGTGTAGGAGGTTGTTTTGCCGACGTCGATGCTTGACCCATAGGAGCCGGCCGCCGGTCCGTAATAGACCATGTAGCCGACCAATGAAGGATCGTTTACGGGATTCCAGGCCAACGTCAGCTGACCGGCAAACGTACGGACGGAAAGCAACAGCAGGAGGAAGAAAAGAAGGCTTGGCACTGCCAGCCTATTGAGCGCGCCCCACCAAGGACGCCGGCGAATGTCGATCACTAGGTTCCCTTCAGCGATTTCTATCACGAGGCACTGGGAAAATGAGGAGTTGAGTTACTCGTATCCGCGGCACCTGTTCCACAAGGACCCAGGAGACCAGCGGTTGTGTACTACTAGGTTCGAGAAGCCTGTCTGCCCACCTAGGCGAGTCTTCCCGCCCGGCAAGTTCGCTGATACTTTTATACCATTAGCATATTTGGTGTGTCAATAGTTGAAATTAAGGCAAATCAAAATTGCACATGATATTAAATTGTCTACAAAATGATATGTTCATTGTAAATATCGATGTAATGCCTATTGTTAGTACATTGTAATAATAACGTTGACTTGCCTCTGTTCGCAATCGACGCTAAGGCAACGAGGTATCACCGGAGGCTTTTCGGCCGACAGGTTACCTAGACCCGAACGTAAGCTTCCGCGCACGGTAAACAGCGGAAACCGTCTCTTTCTGGCAGGAGTATTGCGCTGGAGGGAGTCCCGATGAAGAAAATGCGGCTCATCGAATCGGAGTTCGTGGCGAAGTAATGATCCACTGACTCGTGGGAACGCCACGTTGCGGCCGCCGCCTTGCCGGCAGCTCTGGCCTTTGAGCTGCGTACTTGCGCGAGTCGTTCATACTCTTCGACGCGCGTACAGTGTTGCGTTCCTTTCGATTCAGGCATCGATTCCATTTTGGAAATGCCCGACCGCGCCGGAGCGCCTAGCGCGAGACAGCCATGGGTCACGCGAGTGTCTGCTTCCCATACCTTGAGCCATCGTGCCGAGACACGGTGCTACTTCGGGAGAAGTGCCGAATGCGCAATTGCTCTGATTTGAAGCCTCTTCTCGTTGCGCTCGCGTCGGTTGGCACAGGCGTGTGGTTGCTGGCCGTGACGCCGCCGGCATCCGCCGACGGCACCGGGTGGTTCACGCAACCACAGGTGGACCGCGGTCGCTGGGAGTACGCGGCGAAATGCACTGCCTGTCACGGCGCGAAGTTGCAAGGTACCGGCGCCCCGCCGCTCAAGGGACCCGAGTTCGCCGCGCAATGGAACAACAAGACCTTGAAGGACCTCTACTCCTTCGTGCATAGCCAGATGCCCTTCGGCTTGCCCAATTCGCTGAAGAGTCAGGAGTACGCGGACCTGGTCGCCTATGTGCTCGCGAGCAACGGGTTGCCGGCGGGACAGGAGGAACTCACGCCGAGCTCATCCATGGATCGCGTCCTGGTGCTCAGTGGCAGCGCGCCAGCGCCGGGTACGTCGGCCGCGGTCGTCGCCAGCCGAGCAGCACGCCTGAATCAGCCGCTTGCGCCGCTCAAGCAGCCGAGCACGTCAAAGCCGACGCAAGAGGAACTGGACTCGGCAGACACCGACACGAGCAATTGGCTGCTCTACAACAAAGGATATCAAGCACATCGCTATTCTTCGTTGCGGCAAATTGATCGGAATACGGCGCGCAATCTGCGTCCGTTGTGCCTGTTCCAGTTGGGTGAGGTGGCGACATTCACCACCGGCCCCATCGTGTACGACGGCGTCCTGTATGCGACCACGCATTTCGGCACCTATGCGATCGACTCGGGGAATTGCCGGAAGATCTGGTCGCACCAGCACGTGGCGACCGGACCCGAGACCAACGCCACGAACAAGGGTGTCGCCATTGCCGGAGGGCGCGTCATTCGCGGTACTCAGGACGGTCACCTATACGCGCTGGACGCGAAGACGGGTGAGGTTCTGTGGAATCGCATGGTCGCGAACGCCATGGTCGGCGAAGGCGTCGGCGCGGCGCCTCTGATCTGGAAGGACCTCGTCTTTGTCGGCAAGAGCGGCGGCGACTGGGGAATTCGCGGCAAGATGATGGCCTTCCACGTCGAGGATGGCTCGCCGGCTTGGTCGTTCGATCTTATTCCTACCGGTGATCAGACCGGCGCAAACACCTGGGAAAACCCTGAAAGCGCTCTGCACGGTGGCGGCCCGAGCTGGTCGCACTATGCGCTCGACGTCAGTACGCAAACGTTGTTCGTGCCCGTCGGCAATGTCGCTCCGGATTTCCATCCCGAGATGCGGCCGGGTGCGAACCTGTTCACGTCGTCGCTGGTCGCGCTCGACGCGAGCACGGGCAAGCTCAAGTGGTGGTATCAGCTCGTGAAGAACGACTGGCACGACCGGGACACACTGGCAGTGGCGCTCTACGACATCGGCGGCAAGCGGTTCGTCGCAACCGCCGGCAAGGACGGCGTCGTGCACGGGCTCGAAGCCGCTACCGGCAAGCATCTGTTTCAGGTCCCGGTGACGACGATGCTCAATGTGGACACACCGCTCACGCCGGAAGGCACCCGCGTGTGCCCCGGCGTCAACGGCGGAGTGGAATGGAACGGGCCCGCGCACAGCCCGAGAACGGGCTTGCTCTATGTGCCTTCGGTTGATTGGTGCACGACCTTCAAGCTGGGACCGAAGCCGACTTGGCAGCCGACGGTTCCCTACACGGGCATCAGCAACGGCTGGGGCACCTTCGACCCCAAGAGCGAATGGAAAGGGTGGCTCAACGCAATCGATGCGCAAACCGGGAAGATGAAATGGCGCTGGAAGGCGCCAACACCCCTGGTCGCGGGCGTCACCGCAACGGCGGGCGACGTCATCTTCACGGGCGACCTCAACGGGAATTTCCTGGTGTTCGATGCGCGCGATGGCCGCAAGCTGTTCACCTTCAACACCGGAGGTCCCATCGCGGGCGGTGTCATCACATGGGAACAGGATGGCAAGCAGCGTGTGGCCGTTACGCCGGGGAATTCGGGGCAGGGGTGGGACCTGCCGGGCAGCGCGACGATCATCATTTTCGGACTGTGAGTCCCGCGCGCGACAACGAGCAAGGATATCGACGCATCGCCGCGGCGGCGCGAATCGCTGTCCCAGACATTACTGTTCGACGTCCCGATCGCCTTGGCAATTCGTAGGGTGGGTGGTGGTGCGTGCCCCAGTACGGGAGACAAACATGAAACGGGTTATCGCCACGGCGAATGCCGCAACAATGTACAACCCTGTGTCGCAGGCGACACTTGCTCCGAATGGCATGCTCTATACGGCTGGAATGATCGGCCGGTCACCAGAGACGGGCGACATGCTTCCTACGTTCGACGAACAAGCGCACCAGGCCATGCGAAATCTGGGCGCACTGCTGGGCGAAGCCGGCGGCAGCTATTCCGATGTGATGTTCGTGCAACTCTATCTCCTCGACATGGCGGCAATTGAGCGCTTCAATGAGATATTCCGCCAATATTTCCAGGTTGAACCGCCAGCACGCGCCGTCTGTCAACCGCTGAAGCTCTATCCCGGAGCCCTGGTGATGTTCACAGCCGTCGCTTGTGTGGGCGCGGCCTAAGGGAACGCCCCGTGGGCGCGCCTTCGCCCCGCAATGGGAGCCGGTTGCTTCGTTAGGCAGCAACGCGATCGACGCCGCCCTAGTTCGGTTGGGAAAGGCTCGCGTTACGGAGTATCGACGCTGATGCGGTGAAGAACGCAGGAAAGCACCTGGCCGGAATCTACCGGCAAGCCGTTGATGGTGTCGCCGTTGTCTCGGATGACATAGCGAATATTCAAATCTGGTGCGGGTTGTCCGAAAATTGTCTGCGTGTACGTGATCGTACCCGTGCAATCGGAATTGTTATTGGCCTGACCGTGCAGCGCTTGCTGGAGAATTGTCCCGCCGAGGTTCACGGTACCCTCGCAGTCCCAGTACGCTGTCTTGCTGGCGGTGCAGGTGGCAAGTAGTCGAGATGGCACCAGCACTGCAGGTGCAGGTGGCGGAGGCGTCAAGTATCCATCACACGTTGCTTCCCAGTAGCCCTTGGTGGTCTGGGGTCCGCAATGTGGTGCGGCCAAGGCTGGCAGCGCGAGAAGCGAAAGAAGTCCCAAGACAAGCGTGTTCATTTTCATGGAGTCTCCCTGGGCGTTGGGTAGTGGTTTGCTTGGATCCCCGTCTCTTCATCCGCGCTGTGACAGCCCGCCTTGGCTGTTACTTTCCTGTAGCTCGGATGATTACGTGCTCGGCCGGGAATGCGTCAACTGCGAGCCGGCTGTGCGGGTTCACAAGGGCCGAGGTTCCGATTAGGCCGGTTTGCGTTACTTCAAGCCGTCCCGGTGATCCTTCCGGCACTCCGAACGCTTCCCGCAGCGGGCCGCTCGCCTGTGCACGTATGGAGAACGTTTCCATTGTCTGCCCCGGTGCCGGGCAGAAGAAAATCTGGCTGGTGTCCGGCAAAGGCGCGCCGGGTGCCGTATTACTGAACTTGATCTGGGCCAACGCATCGCCCCGGGTCGGTACTCCGCTCCTTGCGCTATAGCCGAACAGCGGATTGAAGTCGGCGTCGAACGCCCGTGTCTGCACATTGCTGGAATGCAGCACTACCTTGACCTCCGCGAGGCCGTCCGGTCGCGCACTTTCCGAAACGGATCCGTCCACGATCGCGCCAGAATCTTCCGCATCAAGATCACCAAGAGTATCTATGAGAGCGGTGAAACCGTTCTTCGGATCAGTCCAGAACAGTTGGAAGGTGAAAGTGAACTCATCGGCCGTGCAAACGCCATAGTGGCTTGCCGCACAATCTAACCCCTCATCGTTGAACGCCGCGCACCACGCCCCCTGTTGGGAAGTGAAATCCGACAGCGCCCTGTGCCCAGCACTCGCAGGTACAGTCACCGAGGACAGAGCCAACACAACCGTCCCCGTCGCCAGCCACCCGTTCTTCAGCCTTCCTACCTTCATGATCGCCTCCCTGGTTTGGTTTACGCCGCTCGGCGGCACGTAAGTCACGACTGTGTCTTCGAACTTCCTTGCCGTTGTACTGCCACTCGAACTTCGACATGCGATCTTTTCTCATTCGCACCGACCAAGGCGGTTCCGTCGTGTTGTGTCGTCTCGTTTACGCCGCACGACGGGCGGTCACAAGTCGGCCGCACAGCCGTCGGCTAGCCAGAGGACAGCCAGACTCCGGGACGCACGAGGCGAGAATCACGGATGGGGCCTTTGGCTCGAGGCATGGGAAATGGGGCCACGGAACAACGACCGCTATGGAGCGTGATGCGATATCGATTGTCGGGCGCTCTCTCGAAAATCGCGCCATACAGCTTCTCGGCCTCGGCGAGCTGGTCGTTCTTTTGCAGGAGGATGGCGACCGAAATGGCCTCCCCGAGAGTCAATTCACGGTTGACTGGGGAGAGTGCTCCATGATCTGGCGGGCGGGGACTCTAGACGGTAACGAAGCGGTGGGGCGGCTCCCTCGAGGCCGTCGGCCGTCACGTTCAACGCGAGAGTGTGTTCACCGACCCGCTTCCGAAATCAGGCTACCATGGATATCAAGCTTGCAGGCGCGGGTCTACCGGAGGAGACTTTCGAGGCACGATGGACGAACCCGCATTTGTGAGATCAAAGCACATCTGACGACGCGGAGCATGGAGTATTGCCAGGAAGCATTGTGCGATTGAAATTCTCGTCTGCACTCGTGCAAAAGCTATGAGGAAAGGAATGTCCCTATGAACGCCAGAAGATCAAGCGTGTTTCTTTACGTCATCGGAAGACTCAAGCCGGAAGCTTGGGATGCAATTCATCCGCACGGACCGAGAGTTTCCATCGCCTCACGCGAATATGCGATCGCTATGGCAGTCAAGGGATTCGCATCGGAGCTTCGCGATCGTGCGGTCGCCCGCAAGTTGGCAGGGGTCCAGAAGGCGCTGGTGAAATTTGCTGGCGAACGGCTCGCCGCGGAATACGAGGATGACGATTGGTGTCCCACTGGAAAGGTACCGATTCCTGTCCCACAGCCTGGCCCGTTTGGATTCTCATTCGAAGAGGTTATGCTGAACCCTCAACCGCTTCCGCCGATAGAGTTGCCGCGAGAGATCGGCGGATACTTGCTGATGCTCTCCGCCGCTACATCGCTGAAAGGCGCTGCTAAAGAGCTTGAGACAATTGGAAGCGGACTGATGCGAAAGTGACGCGGTCGCTGGAGTGGTCCGATCCTATAGGTAACTTCGAGCGCCACCAGCCGGCGCTCGACCTCGGCCGTTTTCCCTCTCCAGTCCGAGGGACGCGACCCTGGCAAAGCTAACCGCGGCTTGGCGGCCGAGACGCTGTCTTGTCCATTCGGCGGGGACAGGACCCTCAGTTCGAATCTCCGTATTGAAGCTGGTGCAATGTTGCGATCGGCCGCCGAGGGATCCTGACCGTGACAGACCCGACCTGCGTGTCGCGTTTCAACAGTTCCGTGATGCTGAGGACGAAGAGCCGATCGAACTCCGTCGGACCGATGGACTGGATCTGCTCGCCACCAAATTGCGTGATGATCTCCGGCACGGTGTTGCTGTGGCCAGCGATGAAGACCGTCCGGCCCACGAAGTTCGCCTTGACGTGGTCGACGATGGCGCTGGCGGCGCTGATCACGAGCGGAGTGAGGCCGAGGTGTCCTGCCAGAGGTGCAGCGGTCTCCTGAGTCCGCAAGGCGTCCGATACATAGACCGCCCCGATCGCGACTCTGCCAAGGGAGTGGACCAGCTCCGTCGCACGTGCCTGGCCAACGTTCGTAAGGTGGGGGTTGGGATCGGCTCCGTTGGGAGGGATGTCGGCGTGCCGCACCAGGAACAACGTCGTCGTCCTAAGTTTGAGTGCCGATGTTGGAACGGTGGCAACAAGCGGAAGACTCACTCCCATGGAACCTCTCCTAGCACCACCCCGTTGCGCCTTTCAAGCAGTCGAGGTTTTCTTCACGACCAGGCGATCGGGTTCGAGCGACTCGATCTTCAGAACCTTCGGGCGCTCGCCTTCGGGAGCGAGTTCCAGTTCTTCGCCACCGAGCTTCCATGTGCCGCCAGCACTCACCGTCTGGTCGGTTGGCCCCGGCTTCAGTGCGGTCAATTTTCCGCCGGTCCGCAAATGAAACCCTTTCCTCCCGCGCGCGGGAGGAAAGGGAAATCCTGCCGGGCGGTACACCGTGGTCGTCGGCGTATCTTCCTCATAGGAATGTACCCATTGCTGGGTGAGGCAGGATGTGTCGATTTTCTTGCCGTTCACGGTGGGGGCACCTTCACTTGACGAGGCTCTTGCGCGGGCCGTCCAACGTGGTGTGCATCCGAGCGACTTGACCGGGACTGAACATGAACATGGAATCATCGTCCGTGTAGTCCATATAGTTCATGAACATGTCCCCGTTGGGACCGTTTCCGCAAGAGACATGCGGAAATGTCGGCTTGCCACCGTTCGCTGTTTCGCAGTTGGGCGTATCGTCGACGAAGTCGGACCCGGAGCAATCTCCGTCGTCTCCCCAGATGTGCCTAAGGTTGAAGAAATGTCCAATCTCGTGCGTCGCCGTACGGCCGAGGTTGAACGGAGTCGCGGCGCTGCCCGTCGTGCCGAAGGCGGTGTTGAGAATGACGACGCCATCCGTGTCGGGGGGGCCGCCGGGAAACTGTGCATAGCCGAGCAACTGTCCCGTAGGGCCGGTCTCGAGCGTGCAAACCCAGATGTTGAGATACTTCTTCGTGTTCCAGGCGTTGATGCCCCCCTTCGACTTGAACTTGACGGCGTTGCCCCGGTCGGAGAACGATTGCTTGGTAGTCGCGGTGAAGGTGATGCCCGTAGTTGACTTGCCCGCTGGATCTTTTGTCGCAAGCGAAAACTCTATCATGGGATCGGCGACGAGCCCGCTGAATACCGATGGAACCTTGCTCTTGTCGGGATTGCGGGCGCGGTAATCGCGATTGAGAACCGCGATCTGACTCTTGACCTGCGCCACAGAAATTTTCTCCGCGGGCGAGGCAGGGTTGTGCACCACGTGAACGACAACGGCGATCTTGTATGGTCCCACGCGGGCGGCAGGAGCCATGCGCAGGCGCGACTGGAAGGCGTGTTCCAGAGCCACCTGGTTCTTGCGAAAATTGGGGAATGTCTCCAGCAGATAGAAATGCTGCTGCATTGCGCCGCAGTTGCGCTGCTTGGGAAGCGAGGTGGCGGCATTCTGACCCGTTTTCTTCTTGCTGACCATGTAGGCATCCTCCATTTGAAAAAATGAAAATCCTCGGGGCACACGATGCGCCGACACGCCGAACTGTCTTGGACGGACAGGCATTTCAACCGCGTGAACCTGATTGTGGTCGGGTCGGCGGTGCTCGGTCAAGCCGGGGCCACGAGCGGGGTCGACGTCAGGCGATCATGGGGGGTAATGGAGGCGGAGGTCGGAATCGAACCACGCCAGACGTCCATAGGGAAAATGGCAGGGCAGGTGAGGCTAACCTCGCCGTTACCCCCCATGTTTCCCCGGCATTGGTTCTAGCCCCGGGTTCTAAGCCTGCCTGCACCCCGCGAAGGCTTCGGGCGCCAGGCACCCAGAGAGGAAACCGATTACACCTGAAGCTCGATCGCCGCCTCTAAACCGGCAGCGGTTCGATGATTTCCGGATCATCGTTCTTCGGACTGTTGACCCGCGTCGAAATTGGATATGCGCGCATAGCGCTTGACGGATACGGACGAAGCAGATCCACCGGATCGGCGTCCGACGTATCGAGCCAACGTTCATAGTCGTTCGGAGCGAGGATGACCGGCATCCGGTCATGCACTCGCGCGCAAAGTTCGTTTGCTTCGGTGGTGATGATTGCGCACGTCTCGACCTCCGCGTCGCGCGGCCCCCACCGTGACCATAGCCCCGCAAATGCAAACGGCCCTTCGTCGGCCATGTAGACGCGCACCGGCTGTTTCTTGCCATCTGTCAGCTTCGCCCACTCATAGAAGCCTGACGCGGGAATGAGGCAGCGCGTTTTCCGATAGGCGTCGCGATAGCCCGGCCTAGTAGCAACACTCTCGGCGCGTGCGTTGATCATCCTGCTGCCGATCGACACATCTTTCGCCCAGAACGGCACGAGCCCCCAGCGTACTTGCGACAGTCGCCGTTCAGCCTCGCATACCCGTACGACTGGGACTTGCTGCGTCGGCGCGATGTTGTATCGTGGGGCGATCTCAGGCGTAAACTTCAATCCGAGTGCGAGCGCCAGCGCCGCTGGATGGGTGTGGAGTTCATAACGGCCGCACATCCCCGCATTTTATATGCCTGGATTGACGACCGCTTTCGACCCATAGCAGAGGGTCGTCTCAGGGCGGCATGTGAGCTTACGAGTGTCGCGCCATAGAAGCGAATGAATCAGGAGCTTCTGCGCCGCACGAAACCCAATCCCGCGATTGCCACCCCAATCAACAGAAGCGTTCCCGGTTCCGGAGCTGCGACCCCCAACACCGCCAAGCTGTACGAGTATCCGCCGCTGTAGATTGCTGCAGGATCGCAGTTCCCCTCGATCGTCGCGCCGTTGCAGGCACCGGCGAGCGTGAGCGTGCCCGTGAACACTGTCGGGTCGAACCCCGCTCCGGTAACAATGCCCGAGATCTCAATGATCAGCGTGTCGGCGCAAGCGCCAGTACTACAAAGCAATGGACCCTGGAAGAATGGGCCGGCATTGACGATGTCGAACGCAAATCCCGGTATGGCGATTTCATCCGCGACCAGGCCAGGAGTGGCGAACACCCAACCGAGCGTCTCCCCGAATGTGATACCCAAAAAATCGCCAGTACCACCCCCCACGATGGCTAGTTCTAATACTTTTGGTTCAATCGAGTCGCAGTTCTGGACGATACCACCACCCGCGCATGGCACAAAACCATTGTTCAAGTTGCCCGAAACCGTTAGCCCTCCGTTGATTTGCATAGCATGAGCTGGGGCAAAACCCAACAGCAGTGCGGTGCCGATTGCTCCAAGTACTTGCCTGCAACACTTGAACATCTTTGCGACCTTCAAGGGTCAATAGGGCATCCGCAGACTGTCGAGCAGCATCCATGCCTTAGAGGCTATTCTTTTGAGTATCATCAACTTGACTGCCAAGGGCTGGATCCTGCCTGGTCCGAATGTAAGGGGAATCGACATTTGTCGCCGTCGGGACTTCCCGGCAAATTGAGATGTGCGGGCGATCGTCTGGAACTGGACTTCCCCGGGTTTCGTGAGCACTCCGGGCCTATGATTTGAGCATAGGAGGAGGTTCCATGAGTGCCCAACGGTTTACTCCCGAATTCAAGCAAGAAGCCGTCCGCCAAGTCGTCGATCGGGGGTACTCGGTCGCCGAGGTTTCGGCTCGTCTCGGCGTTTCGAGTCACAGTCTTTACCAGTGGGTGAAGACGGTGACGCCTGACAAGACGGAGAAGCAGGCCGCCGAGCTGATCGAAGCCAAGAGCGAAGTCCTCAAGCTTCGAGCGCAGCTGCGACGTACCGAAGAAGAGCGGGACATTCTAAAAAAAGCCGCGCGGTACTTTGCCAAGGAGCCCGAGTAAAGTGCCGCTTCATCAACGAGCATCGGCACGAATTCCGAATCAAGACCATGTGCCGTGTGCTCGGCATCGCGCGTGCGGGCTTCTATCAGTGGATTCATAAGCCGTTATCCGATCGCGCCATCGAGGATCAACGGCTGTTGACGCTGATTCGCGATTCCTACACGGCCAGCGGCGGCGTGTACGGCGCGCCGCGCTGCTCTGGAAACAGCACGCTTTGTGACCGCTGTTGCCCCTCAATGAATCGGCTCATCCGCAACTCCGGCAGGTCGACCTGCCGACTCTGACCGCGGACGCATCAAAGAGTTTTCACACAGCCTCGACCCGTTGCGGACAGTGGCAATTCTCGAAAGCTGACGGTGAGCGACCACAGTTGGCGGGTCTCCGAAGTAGCCAAGGGTCCAAGCATTACCAGCAGGGCTAAATCACCTCCGCCCCCCGCTGCAGCAGCGACTGCGGAATCGTGAGGCCGAGCGCCTTGGCGGTCTTCCCATTGATCACGAAGTCGAACTTCGTCGGCTGCGCAATGGATAGGTCGCCCGGCTTTGCACCGCGTAGAATCCTATCAATGTAGGTTGCGATGATGCGATCCAGGGCCGGTTGGTTGGGTCCGTAGGACATCAGCATGCCTGCTTCGACAAACCGTTGGTCCTCGGCGATTGTCGGCAGCGTGTACTGCATCGCAAGGCGCGCAATTTGTTCGCGGTTCGAGAAAAACATCGGATCACCGCGGACCACCAATGCATCGGCTCGTTCGCCGGCGATCTGCGCGATCGACTTCTCGATCTCTCCTGGGTTGACCACTTGGACAAACAGCGGACGAATTCCCATCGTGCGGAACACCTGCTCGTAGTCTGGGCGAACTCGCTGCCAGTAAGTGTTAGCGGGATCGACCAGTTCGCCGATAAGCGTGGCCTTGGGAAGAAGCTCATGCGTCAATTCCAGACGTTTGGCAGCGAGCTCCGGAGCGATCAGTGACAGGCCGGTGATATTTCCCTCGGGACGCGACAAATTCGAGACGAGGCCGAGACGCACCGGATCTCCGGTTTGGGCGACGATCGGTATCGTCTTTGTAGCGTTCTTTATTGCGACGCCCGCGACGGCACCGAAGCTCACGATGACATCGAGATTCATCTTCGCAAGGTCCGCAGCGAGAGCCGGCACCCGATCCGAATTGCCGTCGCCGCCGCGCCTTTCGATGACCAGGTTCTGGCCCTCGACCCAGCCCCGATCGCGCAGTTCATCGCGGAAGGCGGCCGGTGCGGGTATCGGTACGACGCCTGCCGTCAGGATGCCTATGCGCCGAGGGTTAGTCTGCTGTGCTCTCGCGACGCGCGGCTCGCTAGCGAACGCACCGGCTGCCAGTAGGCCAATGAACGTCCGCCGCTCCACCGAGTCACTCCTCGAAAAGATGGATGTCGATCCATACTACGCCCTTCGGCGCAGAAATCAGTGCGGTCGGCGTGCGCCCGCTCCTGGCCGGCAAGATTACAACCTGCGAGCGTTACGACGAAATCGACCCGACGCCGTCGACCACGGTGCTCGGAAGCAGTCGTTGAACTCGATGGAACCAGCCGTTCAAATTGCGGGCCTCCCGACCTTCTCAGATTGGATGCCCACAAGGGGAGGCAAAGATCGCGACCGACCGGCCCGCCGCTATGGGACGCCACCGGCGCTGCGCGCGATCCTTGTCCATCTCGGCGAATCCACCGCCGGCCGCGCACGACGCCGGGCAGGCGCGTGCCGGCCCTCGCTAAGTTGGCGCTCGCCAAACACCCGACTCACGAGCAACTTCCATCCCGCGGCGGTGCCCGGCCACCCCGTCTTTGCGTCGGCTCGGTCAAGTCAAGCCGTGGTACGCCACTCCCGATCGCGCCTTGTGGTGTTGGATTTACTATTCCTGGGACTACCTGCGAGTACACAGCCTCGATGAGCTCTCAAGACAGTTCGACGTGGGCCGTCGCCCCAAATCAGGAGAGCTGGAATACCGACGAGATCATGTTCCCCGTAATGTCGTGGGCGAAGACAAGCCCGCTGTTTATGATCACGAGGATCCGGTTATCCATCGTCACGACCCATTTGTCCTGAGGGTTGAAGGCGACCTGCGGCCCGGTGATCTGGAACGCTGGCCCGATCGTGTTACCGGTGATGTCGTGCGCGAAGACGGCCCCGGTGTTCACGATGACGAGTATCCGATTGCCCATCGTCACGACCCACCTGTCCTGGGGTCTGAAGGCGACCGGCGGCCCGGTGAGCTGAATTGCCGGTCCAATCGTGTTACCCGTGAGGACGTGCCCAAAGACGGCCCCGTTGTTCACGATGACGAGGATCCGGTTGCCCATCGTCACGACCCACTTGTCCTGAGGATTGAAGGCAACGGGCGGTCCCGTGAGCTGGGTTGCAGGCCCGATCGTGTTACCCGCGAAGTCGTGCTTAAACACGCCTCCACCGTTTACGATCACGAGGACCCGGTTGCCCATCGTCACGACCCATTTGTCCTGGGGGTTGAAGGCGACCGGCGGGCCGGCGAGCTGGAACGCCGGCCCGATGGTGTTGCCGGCAATGTCGTGCCCGAAGACGCCCCCGCCGTTCACGATGACCAAGATCCGCCTACCCATCGTCACGACCCACTTGTCCTGAGGGTTGAAGGCGACGCGCGTGGGGTTCCCAGACGCAAACGTGGCCAAGCCGACCCCACTGTCCCCAGGAACTCCTTTTCCGTCTCCGTGATCCCATCCACAGCTATGGGCCCACTCATGGATCGCCAGCCGGCCGACATCGGTAGGGCTGAGTTTCCTGACATTATCCATGCACATCACGATGTTCGACGATCGAAAGAGAAAGTAATCGTTGTTGTACGCGTTGGTGTTCGCACCACAGTCGCCACCACCGCAGCTGATTGACGCGTTGTTCATGTGCTGCATGATGCACACTCGCAAACCGGGATCCGTCACGATGGTCCCGTTTCTCAGCTGCCAGTACGCCCAGCGCACACCCTCGACGATTCGCTGCGTCTGGTCGCCGCAGTTTCCGTCGATCGTGAAGGTATCCCCACCGAACGGGGCCTCATGCGGCCATGGACTGTCCGGATCCCAGCTCTCCCCCGGATCTCCCGGTTCGGGGTCCCGCTTGCGCAGGTACTGACTCCGGCTACCCCGCTTCTGGATCTTCATCGCTTCGGCTTCCGTGAGGCGATGGAGTGTGATGTTCGCGTTGGATACGACCTGTTCAGCAGCGCCTCGTATCGTCACCGGTATCACTTCGATGTCGAACTCGTCATGAACGAAGTGAAGCGCGAAGGTCGTGTCCTGGTGGTTCTTATTGCGCCACCATCCAAGCGTCTTTCCCCAGGTGTACTGGAATTCGATGTCAATCGATCCGTCGGCCCGACTCTCGCCCACGAATGGAAGAGGCTGCGGGCTGCCGTCTATGGGAATCGGATACGTCCTGAACACGAAGACACCGACGCCCGGAACGGGAACACATTCCGCGCCCTCCACCTTTCCCACAACGTGCACGGTCATCGTGTAATCGATGTTTCGGCGATGCATGACAAACATCGCGGTCTCGAGTATTCGACTCACGTTGCGCGAAAGGGTCATCGACCGTCCTCCGAAATGAGAGACATGGCGCGAAACGATTCGGCGAGCACAGTATCATCGGGACGAGTGGCTCACACGACGTTTGCGCTGCATCGCACGTCGCCATCCACCCGAGCCATGCGGGAGCGTAGACAGAATAGCACCCATTTTCAACACTGGCCCCGATGACACAGAGCGCATGAACGACCTCCTCGCGGGTCGAGCGACCCGGCCAGGGTGAGCAGCACGCTAGGATCGAGCACGGCGGGTGCGGGCCGAGCTGCACGAAATCGCCGCACGGCACGCAGAGTGGGAAATTATCGACAACCGGAAATCAGGCAGCGATTGGCGCGACGCTTAGGCCTTGGCGTTAACTACGCGGACACGCGGTGTTGACTATTAGTGGGCGTAAGTCGCAGGATGCGGCGGGACCATGCGTAGGGGACGCTGTGGCACCTCGCCTTTGTAACTCCATTAGTTACATTCTTTCTTGCTGACGCGCCGCTATCGCTGGCCAAAGGCGTTGGCGCGCAGGGTAGCTACTCGAGTTGTCAGAGTCGAGGCAGTGCGGTGTGTATCACGGTTGAGAACCATCGGAACTATGTTCCGCCCAATCACGTATCTCACCAGGGGAACAAAATGAATTACTTCCAAGGACTGAAGATTCGCGGACTTTATCCATCGCTGTTCATTGCCGCGCTGGGCGTCGTAAGCACGGCAAACGCGGTCGATCCGCCCGATTTCGTGAATGATTTCCCGGCCGGCCTGGCGTGCGCTTTCGACCTGCACGTTGAAGGCTTTGGCGGCAACCAGCACTACAGAGGATTCACCGACAAGGATGGCAATGTCGTTCGTTCAGTGCTTGCAGGCAAGGGCTCGACGCTTGTGTTCAGCAACCCATCGACTCAAGCCACGCTGACCCTGAAAGGCAACGGGGCCGTTCAACACAGTTCGTACAATTCCGACGGGACGAGCACCCAGGTCACCACCGGCCACGTCGTTGTCATTCTTTTCCCGACCGACTTTCCGCCCGGGCCGTCCACTACTCTGTACGTCGGCCGCACTCTCATCACGATAGACGCCTTCGGCAACTGGACCCTGCAAAACGACAGCGGAACGTCGACCGATATCTGTGCGGCCCTTTCTTGATCTCGGTAGACCATCGGCGTGAGCAGGTCGGGTCGACCGCTCACGCCATGTCGGGCGACGCATCATTTCCAAACCAAAACGGGGGAGTTGCTATGGAAAACGACAGACGGACCAAGGGCACATCGATTCGGAGACTTGGCGTCGTTGCGGTGTCGGCCCTATCCTTCATCGCATTGGCACCCGGCGCACAGGCCGGTCCAAATGGAACCGAGCGTCCCATTGCGGGCACCTGTGACACGGCAATTACTCCGCTGAGCGCGCCCGGCGCTTTCCCGGTAGTACTTGCCGTTGCCTCCCAATGCAACCTGCGCCACCTGGGCCTGACATTCGGCGGAACTGATGAAGAGATTGTAGTTCCTGTTGGTCCGCCCGTCGGGACCATGCTGCCGGTCTATATCTCCATCCAGCGCGTCACCTACGTCGCGGCCAATGGCGATGAACTTTGGTCGACTTTTGAAGGGCCGGGTGTGATCGACTTTGCCACTGGCAAGGCCACATTCAATGGAACCGAAACCTTCGTTGGCGGAACGGGACGATTCCACGGAGCCACAGGCACGAGCCACACCGCGGGCGAGGGCTCGCTGGTCGATAACCGCGGGTTTCTTACCGTACTCGGATCCATTAGCTATTGACCGGCTGATTGGAGTCGAGATGACCACGCCGCCTATGAGGCCGAGAGCCGTCAAACAATGGTTGCGTCCCGGTCGATCAAACGTACGCAGAGGTCCAGCTTAAATCAACAAGGGGACGATAATGTTTGGCCGCGGCAAGCACAGAATCGGGTCATTTCTCAAGGCAGCGCTCGCCTTTGTCTTTGCAGCCGCGATTGCACCGGCGTTGGCCGGCCCGGTGGTCAGTCTTAGCCGCACCTCGGTCAGCTTCGGCCACATTCCTCCTGGATTCATCAGCACGGCGCAGCCGGTCTTCCTCACCAACATCGGCGATGCGCCATTGACTCTTTCCGGGCGCTCGATCACCGGCGCCCGCGCGTCCGATTTCACTGTTGCCGGGACTTGCGCGGCGACAATGACGCTCCCGCCTAATTCCCGATGCCGTCTCGAGTTCACCATGCAGGCGACCGGTGGGGGGAGCCATTCGGCCACTTTTGCGTTGCAGTCCGATTCCGTGCCGCCGTCTCCGGATATCGCGTTGGACGGCCTGCTGGACAATCTTGGCCCCTACTTGCCCGCGTTGCCCACGCCTGCTTGGGTCGACTTTCCTCCACAGGCGATAGGAACCGCCGCGGCTCCGCAAACTATGACGATCTCGAATCCCGGCTCGATCAACTTCAGGATATCGAGCATCGGCCTCGTAGGCGGCAACAACGGAGATTTCACACTGGCGTCGACCTGCGTCGTCGGAACGAGATTGAGTTCCGGGGGAAGCTGCGATGCCACGATCGGCATTGTTCCAACTGCATCCGGGCCGCGCTCGACAGAACTGGTGCTTGGGCTTTCCGTCGGAACTACCGATGGTGTGTATACATTTTCAGTATCCGGTATTGGCGGTGCGGGCGGAGCGCCGGCGACATTGACCGTCGTCGAATTTCACCACGCGGCGTTCGATCACTATTTCATCACGCCGGTCCCCGCCGAAATCGCGCTGCTCGACGCCCACGCGCCGCCATTCCAGGACTGGTCGCGGACCGGGTTCTCGTTCAACGCGTACGTGAACGCTGGCGCGCCGGCGGGCTCGGTCGCCATCTGCCGCTTCTTCAACGACCACTTCTTCCCGAAGAGCTCGCATTTCTACGCCGCCCACGGCTTCGGCTGCGAAGCGACGATCGCCCAGTTCCCGGACTGGGGGCTGGAAGACGACAAGCTCTTCAACACGATGCTGCCGGATGGCACGACCGGCGCTTGTCCGGCCGGGACCATTCCGGTGTATCGCATGTATAACCAGGGTATGGGAGCCGCGCCGAACCACCGCTTCGTGACCAGTCTTGCCGAGCGGCAGAAGATGCTCGACCAGGGCTTCGTGGCCGAAGGTGCTGGGATCGGCGTGGGAATGTGCGTGCCGCCCTAGAAAGACCAAGCGGGGAGAATGGAGTCAAAACCGAGTTAACCCATTATGCCGCCCGGAGGCCGCACGATTTGTCTCTCGAAATTCTGAAGTGAACCGCCATGCCAGGGATGCCCAACCATCCGGTTGGTCTATCCGGTGAATTGCCGAGCATGATGTCTCTTGTCCGGTATCGCTTGCTTAGGGGGAACCTCATGAACTGTTCGATTCGGAGATTTGTGACACTGGTCTGTATGTCCGCTGCTGCTCTGCTCGCACCCTTGGCGGTCGTCGCCGCGCCCATCGTACTCAGCCCTAACGCGATTGCGATCTTCAATTTCGATGCCACGGGCCTTATGCCATACAGTGCCGTTTCGTTCTTCGTGCAACACGTCGATACCGACGTTCCACCTGACTTGATGTCTATCGGCGGTGCCCGTGAGGCAGATGGAATAGACTTTTGGTTCAGTTGCGGTACTGGTCCTTCAAATACTCTCACCGAGTGCGACTCATTCATTGAGGGCCCGTGGTCAGACGCGGTGTTCTTGGACGGGATCTTTTCGCTCTGGATTGCGAACTTCGGTTCGTCGAATTTCTCCGTCGATCCTTACGTCATGATCGCGCTATCTAATGGAGCATTGGTCCGTCTTGACCCGGTGGGCGCGGCTCCCGAACCCGGCTCTCTCGCGCTTCTCGTTCTTGGCCTCGCTGGACTCGGCTTCTCGCGCCGCAAGCAGTAACCGCATCGTGCCAACATCAGCCCCGCTTCGGCGGGGACCGGTTCTGGGCAACGCGTTCGGCGATCATAGGGTCATGGAGGCGGAGGTCGGAATCGAACCGGCGTAGACGGCTTTGCAGGCCGCTGCATGACCACTCTGCCACCCCGCCATGAGGTGGGCGCGCGCCGTCGCGGCGGGCGCCTAAACCAAAAGGGAGAGCCAGGTCAGCGGCTCTCCCTCGAAAAATGGAGCGGGAAAGGAGTCTCGAACTCCCGACCTCAACCTTGGCAAGGTTGCGCTCTACCAACTGAGCTATTCCCGCATCGGACAGCCTTGAATTATAGCGGAAAACTCCTTCCTGTCAAAATACGCGGCCGGGCATCCCCGACGCTAGGCGGATACCGCGGCGATTGCCTGGGCGATGGCGTCGACGTTGCCTGAATTGAGCGCCGCGACGCAGATGCGGCCGGTATCGATGAGATAGATCGAGTATTCGTTGCGCAGCCGCTCCACCTGCGGCTTGGTCAGTCCGGTGTACGAGAACATGCCGCGCTGCGCCAGGATGAAGCGGTAGCTGACGTTCGGCAGCCGCTCGTGCAGCCGCTCCACGAGTTCGGCGCGCATCAGCTTGATGCGGTTGCGCATCATCGCGAGTTCGGCTTCCCAAAGCGCATGCAGTTCCGGTGAACCGAGCACCGTGGCGACGATCTGGCCACCGTGGGTCGGCGGCGTCGAATAATTGGCGCGGACCACGCGCTTGATCTGCGACAGGACGCGCTGCGCCTCGTCGCGGTCGCCGGCCACGACGCTCAACGCGCCCACGCGCTCGCCATAGAGCGAGAACGACTTGGAAAAGGATGTGGAAACGAACAGCGGTCCCGGCGTGGCCGCGAAGCGGCGTACGACTGACGCGTCGGCCTCGGTCCCGTCGCCGAAGCCTTGGTAGGCCAAGTCCAGGAACGGCACCATCCCGCGCGAACGCACAACATCGATGATCCGCGTCCATTGCTCGGGCGTGGGATCGACGCCGGTCGGGTTGTGGCAGCAGGCATGCAGCACGATGATCGAGCCGTGCGGAATCAGTTCCAGCGAGGCCAGCATGCCGTCGAAGTCGAGACCGCGCGTCGTCGCGTCGAAATACGCGTAGCTGTTGACCGCGAAGCCGGCGCCCTCGAACAGCGCACGGTGGTTTTCCCAGCTCGGATCGCTGATGTAAACCTGCGCGCTGGGTGCGAACCGGCGCAGGAAATCGGCGCCGATCTTGAGACCACCCGTGCCGCCCAACGCCTGCAGCGTGATCGTGCGGCCGGATTGCACGACCTCGCTGTCGGCGCCGAACACGAGCCTCTGCACGGCCTTGTCGTAGACGGCGATGCCGTCGATCGGAAGGTAGCCGCGCGGGGCATCGCGGGCGGACATCTCGTGCTCGGCGCGGCTGACGCACTCCAGCAGCGGCAGCTTGCCGGCGTCGTCGTAGTACATGCCGACGCCGAGGTTGACCTTGCGCGGATTGGTGTCGGCCGCGTACGCCTCCGAAATGCCAAGGATCGGGTCGCGCGGCGCCAGTTCGACGGCGGACAGGAGCAGGGGAGCGTTGGGCGCGTTCATCGGGTCGGATTGGTGCTCGAAACCGCCATTTTACCCGACTGCCGAACCGGCCCAAACGCCCCGGTTTCGGCGTCGCCTAGGCAAAACCGATCACCCTCACCACGCTGGCGAGCGCGGCGATCCACACGGCGACCAGCGCGAGCAGCGTAATGGCGAAGCCGGGCGTGCGCTTCTTCGCGTCCTGCCAGTAGCCGACGGCGTAGATGATCCGGCCAACGATCCACACGGCGCAGGCGATCGCGGCCCAGCGCGGATTGCCGTACCAGGCGTAGATCCACATCGCGGGGCAGAAACGCGACCAGTTGCTCCAGCGTGTTCATCTGCACGCGGTACGACCGCTCAAACGCCGGATCACCCGTCATGGCCGGCGCATAGATCTTGTATTTGCCATGCGCGAGCGCCACATGAGCCAGAGTGCAGAAGTACCATAGGATGGCGAGCAGCGTCATCAGCGCGGGCAGGGCAAGCGGCATGGCGGTTCCTTAGCAGGTTATGGCAGGCTCGACTTTCGCCGTGCGCAAGGCTAACGTGGCGCCGCCGCCTGACGCAATCGATCAAAGTCTCGAGCAAGGTCCCATGGCCCGTTTCAACGCCGCAATTCCCATCGACGCCCCCAAGCTTCCTCCCGTCACCGCGCTGCGTGTCCTCGCGCGCGTCGGCCGGTTCGTGCGGCCCTACAAGAAGCAGGTGATTCTTGCCGGCATTGCGCTGCTGTTCGCTGCGGGGTCCGTTCTCGCGCTTGGGCAGGGCCTCAAGTTCGTCATCGATCGCGGGTTTGCTGCGGGCAACGCGGCCGAACTGGACCGCCTGCTGGTGCTGATGCTGCTGGTCATCGTGGTCCTCGCGCTGGCCACGTATACGCGCTTCTACTATGTATCGTGGCTGGGTGAGCGGGTCACGGCAGACCTGCGGCGCGCGGTCTTCGACCACCTGCTGTCGCTTCCGCCCGGTTACTTCGAGGTCATGCGCACGGGCGAAGTCATCTCGCGGCTTACCAACGACACCACGATGCTGGAAACGGTGATCGGCACGAGCGCATCGATGGCGATTCGCAACTTCCTGTTGATGATCGGCGGCGTGGTGCTGCTTGCGCTGACGAGCGCGAAGCTGACCGTGATGGTGCTGGTTGGCGTGCCGCTGACCGTCGTTCCGATCATCCTGTTTGGCCGCCGCGTGCGCAAGCTCGCGCGAGCCAGCCAGGATCGCGTCGGCGACGTCGGCGCCTACGTCGACGAGGCGCTCCACGAAATCCGCACCGTGCAAGCCTACGGACACGAGGCTGAGGACCGGCGCCAGTTCGGCGGGCGCGTCGAAAGCGCCTTTGCGACCGCGCGGCAGCGCATCCGGCAGCGCGCATTCCTGGTGGCGACGGTGATCCTTCTGGTGTTCGGCGCGGTCGGCATCATTCTGTGGATCGGCGGCCACGACGTGGTCTCGGGCAGGATCAGCCCCGGACAGCTGTCTGCGTTCGTGTTCTATGCGGTGATCGTGGCCAGTTCCGTCGGCGCCATCAGCGAGGTCGTGGGCGATCTGCAGCGCGCGGCCGGCGCGACGGAGCGCCTGTTCGAACTGCTCGAGGTCGACGCGGGCATCAAGGCACCCGCCAATCCCGTGCCTTTGCCGGTGCCGGCACGGGGAACCGTGGCGTTCCGCGACGTCACGTTCCACTATCCATCGCGGCCGGACGCCGCCGCGCTCGAGGACTTCTCGCTCGATATCGCAGCCGGAGAAATCGTGGCGCTGGTCGGACCCTCCGGCGCCGGCAAGACCACCGTGTTCCAGTTGCTGCTGCGGTTCTACGATCCGCAACAGGGAGCGGTGACGATCGACGGTGTCGACCTGACGGCCGCCGACCCTGCCGCGGTGCGCGGCACACCTTGCGGTCGTGCCGCAGGATCCGGTGATCTTCGCGACCAGCGTCCTCGAAAACGTGCGCTACGGCCGCCCGGATGCCACGGAAGCAGAAGTGCGGGCGGCGTGCGATGCGGCGTACGCCACCGAATTCATCGAGCGCATACCCGACGGTTTCGCCAGTTTCCTGGGTGAACGAGGGGTGCGCCTTTCCGGAGGACAGCGGCAGCGGATCGCGATTGCGCGGGCCATCCTGGCCGACCGCCCGGTGCTCCTTCTCGACGAGGCCACCAGCGCCCTCGACGCGGAGAGCGAGCGCATGGTGCAGCTGGCGCTGGAGCGGCTGATGTCCGGGCGCACGGTGCTGATCATCGCCCACCGGCTGGCGACGGTGCGTCACGCCGATCGCATCGCCGTCATGGAGCGCGGGCGGATCATCGCCACCGGCAGTCACGACGAACTCGCGCAGACCAATCCGCTCTATGCGCGGCTGGCGGCGCTGCAGTTCGGCGCCGGCATGGCGAGGTCGCCGCAGGAGGAGGTCGCGCCGGCCGCGCCGGCGGCGTTACAATGATCGGTTCTCCGCCGATTCCATCGTACCCCATGTCCTTGCTCACGTTTCCCAACAGTCCCTACGAACTGCACAAGCCCTTCGAGCCCGCCGGCGACCAGCCGGCGGCCATCGAGAAGCTCATCGAAGGGCTCACCGACGGACTGTCGTTCCAGACGCTGCTCGGCGTCACGGGGTCGGGCAAGACGTTCACGATGGCCAACGTCATCGCGCGCACCGGGCGCCCGGCGATGGTGATCGCCCCGAACAAGACGCTGGCGGCGCAGCTCTATTCGGAATTCCGCGAATTCTTCCCGAACAACGCGGTCGAGTACTTCGTTTCGTACTACGACTACTACCAGCCCGAAGCGTACGTTCCGTCGCGCGATCTCTACATCGAGAAGGACTCGTCGATCAACGAGCACATCGAGCAGATGCGGCTGTCGGCGACCAAGGCGATCCTCGAGCGGCCCGACTGCGTGATCGTCGCGACGGTGTCGGCGATCTACGGCATCGGCGACCCGTCCGAGTACCACAGCATGATCCTGCACCTGCGGCAGGGCGACAAGCTGTCGCAGCGCGACGCGATCAAGCGCCTGACCGAGATGCAGTACACGCGCAACGACGTCGAGTTCAAGCGCGGCGTGTTCCGCGTGCGCGGCGACGTGCTCGACATCTTCCCGGCCGAGAATGCGGAGAACGCGATCCGCGTTTCGCTGTTCGACGACGCGGTGGAGACGCTGCAGCTGTTCGACCCGCTGACCGGCCACCTGAAGCAGAAGCTGGCGCGCTACACGGTGTTTCCATCGTCGCACTACGTCACGGGGCGCGCCAAGGTGCTGGGCGCCATCGAGCAGATCAAGGCCGAACTGCACGAGCAGAAGAATTTCTTCGTGGGCCAGATGAAGCTGATCGAGGCGCAGCGCATCGAGCAGCGCACGCGCTTCGACCTCGAAATGATGACCGAGATCGGCTACTGCAAGGGCATCGAGAACTACTCGCGCTACCTTTCCGGGCGGAAGGCAGGCGAGCCGCCGCCCACGCTCATCGACTACCTGCCGACGAATACGCTGATGTTCGTCGACGAGAGCCACGTCACGATCCCGCAGGTAGGCGGCATGTACAAGGGCGACCGCGCGCGCAAGGAAAACCTGGTCAACTACGGCTTCCGCTTGCCGTCGGCGCTGGACAACCGTCCACTGCGCTTCGACGAATTCGAGCGCCTGCTGCCGCAGACGATATTCGTGTCCGCCACGCCGGCCGACTATGAGAGCACGCATACCGGGCAGGTGGTCGAGCAGCTGGTGCGGCCGACGGGACTGGTCGACCCGGTGCTGGACGTGCGGCCCGCCGCGACGCAGGTGGACGACTTGCTGTCGGAAATCCGCCTGCGCGTCGAGCGCAACGAGCGCGTGCTGGTGACCACGCTGACCAAGCGCATGTCCGAAGACCTGACCGACTACCTCGCGGAGAACGGCGTCAAGGTGCGCTACCTGCATTCGGATATCGAGACGGTCGAGCGCGTGGAGATCATCCGCGACCTGCGCCTCGGCGAATTCGATGTCGTGGTCGGCATCAATCTGCTGCGCGAGGGCCTGGACATTCCGGAAGTGTCGCTCGTGGCGATCCTCGACGCGGACAAGGAAGGCTTTCTGCGCTCGGGGCGCTCACTGATCCAGACCATCGGCCGCGCGGCGCGGCACATCAACGGCATGGCCATACTCTATGCCGACGTCGTGACCGATTCGATGAAGCTCGCGATCGGCGAAACCGACCGGCGGCGGACGAAGCAGCTCATGTGGAACGAGAAAATGGGCATCACGCCGATCGGCGTGCAGAAGCGCATCAAGGACATCATCGAGGGCGCCTACGATCCGGACGAGGCCAGGAAGGAGCAAAAGGCCGCGCAGGCCAAGGCCAAATACGAGGTGATGCCCGAGAAGGACATGCAGCGCGAACTCAAGGCGCTGGAAAAGCAGATGATCGATGCGGCGAAGAACCTCGAATTCGAAAAGGCCGCGGAGCTGCGCGACCAGCTCTATGCGCTGAAGGAACAGATGTTCGGCGTGGCCCTGCCTGTCGAGACATGAAGCGCGCGTCCCTTTGAACTGCAACGGCGCGCATTGAAATCCGCATGGAGAAGACCGGCATACTGTTCGTCTGCACGGGCAACATCTGCAGATCACCCACTGCCGAAGGCGTGTTTCGCGCAATGGCCGCGCGCGCCGGCATCATCGGTCACATCCACGTGGATTCCGCGGGCACGCACGACTATTACGCCGGTGGTCCGCCCGACTGGCGCGCCACGCAGGCAGCCCAGAAGCGCGGCTATGATCTCTCGCCGTTGCGCGCGCGTCAGGTGGAAGTTGCGGATTTTGAGCGCTTCGACCGCATATATGCGATGGACTGGTTGAATCTCGGCCAGCTGGAGGCATTGCGGCCGCGCGACACGCTTGGCCAACTTTCGCTGTTTCTCGATGTCATGCCGGAACTTGGTGTGCGCGAAGTGCCCGATCCCTATAACGGCGGTCCGGAAGAGTTTGAGCGCGTGCTCGATCTGATCGAACGGGCCAGTGAGGCGCTGGTGGCAAAAATTCGCCTCACGCTGCCGCGCTAGTCGGCGGCTGCGGCGCGCGCAGGCGACGCCGCGCCTCGCTCGCGGCGTTTGTGCCTGCGCAGCCACATGATCAGTCCCGTGACCATCAGCAGCGCCGGCAGCAGGCCACCCAGGAAGGCAAGCAAGCGCCAAGTGATGCCGAAGGCGCTGCCTTCGTGCAGCATGCGCTGCCACGCCAGGAACGTGTCGCCGCCGCCGCGCGTCGGGCGATCCAACGTCTGCAGGATGGCGCTCGAGCGCGGATCGATGAACACGACGGTGGTGGATCGCGCCGAAGTGTCGCCGGCTTCGCGCAGGTTCACCCGATAGACGCCGCGTGGACCGGCCGGCAATCCCAGTCCAATGACGCTGGCGCCGGCAACGCGCGTCCGCGCAATGGCGACGGCCTCATCGAGCGCAATGGTGTCACCGCCATCGGCCGCACTTTGAATACCGCGCGGCGACGGCGAAACGGTGGCGAAGGCGGAGACTGACCGCGCGTCCCGCATCCTGATAGGCCAGGAAGAGTCCGGTAAAGGAAAGCGTGGCCAGCACCAGCGCGCCCAAGATTCCGAACGTGTAGTGCAGGTTGCGATGCAGGCAAAGCCGCGCCTGAAGCCCAAGGCGCGTACGCGCAGCCGGCCGGCCGGCCACCACAGGTAGATGCCGCTCAGCGACGAGATCAGCATGGCGATGCCGATCACGCCGACGATCTCGCGGCCTTTCCACTCACGCAGCGTCAGCGACTCGTGAAAGCTGTGCAGCCAGCCCAGCCAATCGCGGCCCGAGGCGGTGTCCAGTACGGTGCCGGTTGGCGGATCGAGATAGACACGCAGGAACGGACCGGCATCCGCCTTGGCGCGGGCAAATACCATCACCGGTCCCGGCTGCTGGTCGGGAAGGCGGATGCCGGTGGCGCGCGCGCGTCCTTCAAGCGCCGCTTCGGCGCGCTGCGCGTACTCGGCATATGGCAGCGCGACCTGCGGACCCGAAATCGCGTAGCGCTGCGGATTGAGCTGCGCGTCGATTTCGTGGTCATAGACCAGGATGCTTCCCGACGAGGCCGATCAGCACGCCCACGCTGCCGAGCGTGAGACCCAGCCACAGGTGGACCTGCACCCAGAACGCGCGCAGGCGGAATGGTTTGCCGTTCGTCATGCGCGAAATCCAATCATGGTCCTGCCCACATGCGCAGAAGGTTGTGATACGACCCGGTGAGCGACACGAGCGCTTCGTGTGCCGCGGCGTCCTGCGTCAGGCGGATGATGGCCATGTCGAGGTCGAATAGCAGCGCGCGTTGCGCGTCGTCGCGCACGAGGCTCTGGATCCAGAAAAATGATGCGATTCGTGTGCCGCGCGTTACCGGCGTCACGCGATGGACGCTCGAGGCGGGATAAAGAACGAGACTGCCGGCAGGCAGCTTGACGCTGTGCGCACCGTACGTGTCCTCGACTTGCAGTTCGCCGCCGTCATAGTCCTCCGGCGCGGACAGGAACAGCGTCGCCGAGACGTCGGTGCGGATCTTCATGCCCGTCCCCGGCAGCAGGCGCACGGCGCCGTCGACGTGACGGCCGAAATGCATTCCGCCATCGGCCTCGTAGCGATTGAACATCGGCGGATAAACGGTACCGGGCAATGCGGCGCTGAGGAACAGCGGATGGCGCTCGAGCGCGCCGAGGATCACCGATCCCAGTTCGCGCGCGACGGGCGAGTCCTCGGCGATCTGCAGGTTGCGCTTGACCTGCGCGCCCTGGTGTCCGGCGGTCGCGCGGCCGTCGACCCAGGCGCTTGCGGCGCGCGTCGAGGCGGCCGCGCACCTGCGCGACCTCCTCGCGGGTGAGCACTTCCGGAATGCGGATCATCATGAGTGTGCGACGCCCCTCGCTGTCAACGAAAGTTGTACGTCGCGGTCAGCATCGCCTGCAGGTCCGTCCCCGGCACCGAACGTCCGCGATCCGACGGAATCAGCGCGTCGTAATTCAGGCGATTGGTCAGGTTGAACACGTTGAGCTGGACGCCCCACGTCGGTAGCGCGTAGCCGACCATGGCGTCCCACCGGAAGTAGTCGGGAGCCTTCACGGCATTGTTGTTCGACGCATAGCGGTCGGACATGTAGCTGACGCCGGTTCCCGCCTGCCACGACGGCGCGAAGTTCCAGGTCGTCCACAGCGACGCGCTGTTCTCGGGCGTGTTCGCGGGGACTTTCCCCTGCGTGCCGTCGAGCGCCGAGGCCTTGACGATCTCCGCGTCGAGGAACGTGTAGCCGCCGAAGACCTGCCAGTCGCGCGCGATCCGGCCGGCGATCGACGCCTGGAAACCGCGCACGCGCACATTGCCGGTCAGTTCATACACGCCGGTGGAAATCTGCGAGCGGGTGTTGTCTTTCTCGATCTGGAAAATGGCCGACGTGACCGACAGGTCGCCGTCCAGCAGGTCCCACTTCGCGCCTGCTTCATATTGCCGGCTCGTTTCCGGATCGAGGCTTTGCTGGCCGCTGGTGAGGGCGAGCGTCTCCAGCGACGGGTTGAACGACGTTCCGTAAGAGACGTAGTAGGACGCGAGTTCGGTCGGCTGGTAGATCACGCCGGCGCGCACGCTGGTGAAGCCGATGCTCTGGCTCGCCGATGCGGGCAGGTTGATCGAGTTGGTCAGGCTCGCGTTGTAGCGGTCGTAACGCACGCCCGCGACGACTTTCCAGTATTGCGCGAACGACATGGTGTCGTTGATGTACGGCGCGACGTCGGTGGCGCTGGATTGCACGAGGTTGGTGGTCGCGGCCGGAATGCCGGCGGCCGGTTCATACACCGGGTCGACCAGCGACAGGACCCGGAACCAGGTTGCCCCCGCGATGTTGCGCGAGTAGTTCTGCGTGTTGTTGGTGTCCCGGCCAAGTTCCAGCCCGGTGATCAGCAAGTGCCGCACCGGTCCCGTCGTGAAGTCGGTGATCAGGTCTGTCTGGTTGTAGAGCGACGTGTCGGTGATGTTGCGATCGTGGCTGCCCAGGCCGACATAGAGTTGATCCAGCGGCAGCGGTGTGGCATTGCCCAGGTTGGTCGCCACAAACGGGGTGTAGACGCCGTTCGTCACCGTGCCGACGTTGTTCGGCCCCGACTCGCGCGCGCCGATCGTGTAATGGGAATACTGCGTCTGGTTGCGCAGCTTGATGGTTGGCGTGAAGGTGTGAGTGATCGTGGCATTGAGGTTGACGACATCCTGGAGCGTCCTGTCGTCGGTGGCGCCGTAAAAATTCTTTGGCTTGACGTCCGCGGGCGCGCCGTTGACGGGCGGCAGTCCGTAGTCCGGCATGTCGTCGTAGTGTGTCAGCAGCGCGGACAGCGTGACCTCGGTCGGCGTGCCGATGCCGAAGCGGACCGACGGCGCAATGCCGTAGTCCTGGTTCTTCATGACGTCGCGCGTCGAATGCACGTCCTGCGCCATTGCGGCGACCCGGAACGCCGACGTCGTCGTCGATTTGCTGGTTGTAGTCGAGGGTTCCACGCACCGACGGCTGCGTCCCGACGCTCAGTGTGGCGGTGCCGAAGTTCGCGAGCGTAGGCAGCTTGCTCACCTGATTGATCACGCCGCCGGTGGAGCCGCGGCCGAACAGCATCGACGAAGGTCCCTGCAGCACCTCGACCGCGTCGAGCGAGAACACATCGCGGTAGTACTGGCCGCGATCGCGCATGCCGTCCAGATAGAGGTCCGTCCGCGCCGAGAATCCGCGCAGGTTGAAATTGTTGCCGATGCTGCCGCCTTCGGCGGCGCCCATCGTGATGCCCGGCACGTTGCGCAGCGCGTCGCCCAGGCTGGTGGCGCCTTGCGCCTGCATCAGCGCACTGTTGATGACGGTGACGGACTGCGGCACATCGCGGATAGGCACCGGGACGCCGCCGCCGATGGTCGCGGTGCCCGCGGCGTAGTCGTCGGTCGCGGCACCGCTCTTGACCTTGACCTCCGGCAGCGTGGTTTCGCTTTGTGCCTGCGCGTGCGAAGTAGTCAACGTCATGCCGGCGAGCATCGCCGCCGCCAATGGTGTCAAGCGGAACGTCCCTGGTCCCAAGGTGATCTCCCTATCGGTAGTCGTTGTGAATCGTTGCGGCTACCTGGCGGCGGGCTGGGTGGCAGAGAAGTGCTGAGTTGCAGCGGTTGCAGCAAGCGGTGGTCAGCGCTCGAGAGCGAAGGCGATGGGTACCAGCACCCACGCGGCAACGGCCTGATCGCCTTGGCGTGCCGGCACGAAGCGCCAGCGCTTCACCGTTTCGATCGCCGCCTGGTCGAGGCGCGAGGAGCCGCTGCTCGTGCGCAACTCGACCGCGTCCGCGCCGCCGTTCGCGGTCACCAGGACGCGCAGACACGCGTCCTTGCTCGCCGATTGCGGCGCGCCAGCGGCGGATAATCGGGCGCCGGATTGTCGAGGTAGGCGGCGTTGAAATTGGGCGGGATGATCGGCAGCGGCGTGACCGGGGCGGGTGCAGGCTGCGCGTCCGGCGCCGGTTGCGCGTCGGCGGGGGCGATCGTCGCGAACGTCGCCGGCGCCGGCATGTCGGAACCAGCGGCATGCGGAACCGGCGCGACTGCTGCGGCGCTACGGCCTTTGGCGTCGGGGCGCGTGCGGCAGCGGCTTGGGCGGCTCGACCGGCTTCTCGACTTCGGGCGCTGCTGATCAGGCTGACGATGATCGGCGCGGCGTTGCGCATTGCGTTGCGCAACGGCGGATGGCTCAGCAGCGCGGCGAGCAGCGACGGCGTGCAGCAGCACGGTGGCCGCCAGCCCGACGCCGCGCGAATTGATCTGGAACGTGGAACGAATTGCCAGCATGGCCAGTACCTGTTGTCGAGGGTCCTGGCTGGCTTCGCGCAACGGGCGCGTGGCTGGCTGGGTCGGGTTGCTGCGGAAATGCGGTTCAGAACTACGCTGTCAGGATCAGCTTTCCGTTTTGCGTGATGCGCAACTGGTACTGACGTCCGTCATGTTCGATGACGATTTCGCGGGCGCCACGCATGATGTCTTCGCTGCGTATGCGCCGCGGCGGGCCCGGGACGGGCGTGGCCGCTGCTGGGGAGTGCGTTGGTGCCGAGTTCGTGGAATCGTCATGCATTCACGAATGATAACGATTCGCATTCCCAAAGTAAAGCGTGCAGTGGACAAATGAAAAGGGGCGGACGCGAACGTCCACCCCTGATCAGTGTCATCTGCGTTCGTTCAGCTGGCCGGCGGCGAAACTCCCTTGACCGTCTCGACGATCTCCAGCGGTTCGCTGGCGATTTCCACCCTTGGCGGCCGCACGCGCTTGGGACGCGGGGTCTCTGGCAGTTCGTCCGATCGGGGCAGGCGCAAAACGGGTTTCCACCAGTTCCAGGCCGGAGTCAGGGGGCAACGTCAGCGCGATCGGCGGCACCGGAACAGGCGCTGGGCGCGTGGGCTGCGAGCGCGCTACGGCGGGCGCCGGTGGTGAAGCCACCGGCGCTTCGTCGAACAGCGACGTTGTTACGTGCACCACCTCCGGCACGACCTGCGCTACAGGGACGTCGGAAGCTTCGCGCGGAGGACGCGGTTCGCGCTGCTCGCGAGGTTGCCGCGGTTCGCGGGGCGGACGCGGCTCGCGTGGTGCCCGTGCTTCCTGAGGTTGCGGTTGCTGCGAGGTTGTCCGGCGTCACCGGGTCGACGGCCGCCACCATCGACATCGCGTCGACGAAGCTGGGTGACTGGTCATCCGATGGTGCACCACCATCGACGGGGCCCGCCCCTTGTTCCGGACGATCGCCGCCACGGCCACGGCGGCCGCGACGACGGCGATTGCCTTCCCGCGCCTCGCCACCCGCCTCATTCTGCGGCGCTGCCGCCGGAGCTGCCGCCACCGGACTCACGGTGTCGGCGACGAGAACGGCTTCACCGCGCGGTTCGCGTGGCGGTTTGCCTCCTTCGCGTGGTTCGCGCGGCGGACGGTTGCCGTCGCGCCGGCCTTCGCCTTGCGGCTTGCCGTCGCGTTGTTGCGGCGCTGGCCGCGCGCCTTCGATCCGCGGATCCTTGCGCTCGCCACCACGCTTGTCTCCGCGCTGTTCGTTTCGCTCACCACCGCGGCCGTCGCGGCGATTGCGCGAGTCACCCATGCTGCCGTCACGCGCTTCGCCGCGGCGTGCCTCGGGACGGCCTTCGCGACCTTCGTTTCTGCCCTCATTGCGGCCATCCGTGCGCTTGCGGTCGCGGCCGTCGCCGTTGCGCCCATCGCGACGGCCGTCGCGCGGACGGTCGTCACCGCGCGTTTCACGGCGCGCCGGTGCCGGCGTAACGGCGGGCACTTCGGGCTTCGCCGTGAACCAGCTCATCATGCGCGAAAGCCACGAACCCTCGCCTGTCTGCGCAGGTGCGGCGGCCGCAGGACGCTCTTCCGCCACGGGCGCGGGCTGCGCCGGTGTGATGCCCTTGACCATTGCTTCCTGGCGCGGCGGCGCCGTGGCCTCGTCCTTCTTCTGCCGGGCGAGATCGACCTGCTCGGGCTGCTTGACCATGTCGAAGGACAACGGCAACGGCTCGGCCTGGTTCAGGTCTTCGTGACGCAGACGCTCGATCGTGTAGTTCGGCGTTTCGAGATGGCGGTTGGGTACGAGCAGCACATTGACCTTGAAGCGCGTCTCGATCGTCAGCACGTCCTGCCGCTTTTCGTTGAGCAGGAACGTGGCGACGTCGACCGGCATTTGCGCGACGACCTGCGCGGTGTTCTCCTTCATCGCCTCCTCCTGGATGATGCGGAGGATATGCAGGGCGGTCGATTCGGCGCCGCGGATGTGGCCGATGCCGTGACAGCGCGGGCAGGGGATGTGCGCCGATTCGGCGAGCGCCGGGCGCAGCCGCTGGCGCGACAGTTCCATCAGGCCGAAGCGCGAGATCTTGCCCAGCTGCACGCGGGCGCGGTCGTATTTCAATGCATCGCGCAGGCGGTTCTCGACTTCGCGCTGGTTCTTGGTGCTCTCCATGTCGATGAAGTCGATGACGATGAGGCCGCCCAGGTCGCGCAAGCGCAGCTGCCGGGCGATTTCGTCAGCGGCTTCGCAGTTGGTATTGAACGCGGTGGTCTCGATGTCGCCGCCCTTGGTGGCGCGCGCCGAATTGACGTCGACGGAGACCAGCGCCTCGGTATGGTCGATCACGATGGCGCCGCCAGCGGGCAGCGCGACCTGCCGCGCATAGGCGGTTTCGATCTGGTGCTCGATCTGGAAGCGCGAGAACAGCGGGACGTCGTCCTTGTAGAGCTTGACGCGGTTCACGTTGGCCGGCATCACGTGACCCATGAACTGCTGCGCCTGCTCGAAGATCGCTTCCGTGTCGATCAACAGCTCGCCGATGTCCGGATGGAAGTAGTCGCGGATCGCGCGGATGACCAGGCTGGATTCCTGGTAGATGAGATACGCGCCCGACTGCATCTTGGCGGCGTCCTCGACGGCGCGCCACAACTGCATCAGGTAGTTCAGGTCCCACTGCAGTTCTTCGGTGTTGCGGCCGATGCCCGCGGTGCGGGCGATGACGCTCATGCCCTGCGGGACGTCGAGGCCGCTGATCGCGTCGCGCAGCTCGTTGCGCTCTTCGCCTTCGACGCGGCGCGACACGCCGCCGCCGCGCGGGTTGTTCGGCATCAGGACCAGGTAGCGGCCGGCTAGCGAGATGTACGTGGTCAGCGCGGCGCCCTTG
Organism: uncultured beta proteobacterium; assembly: GCA_963782625.1. Lineage (GTDB taxonomy): Bacteria > Pseudomonadota > Gammaproteobacteria > Burkholderiales > Casimicrobiaceae > VBCG01. The sequence continues at coordinate 191,502 of CAWAKN010000015.1, forward strand.
TTGCCGCGCTCGTCCTTGTCGACCTGGACGATCAGCTCCTGGCCTTCCTTGATCTGGTCCTGGATGCGCGCCTTGCCCGGATCGGCATCGCGCTCGCGAAAATACTGGCGGGAGATTTCCTTGAAGGGCAGGAAGCCGTGGCGTTCCGTTCCGTAATCGACGAAACAGGCTTCGAGCGAGGGTTCGACGCGGGTGACGACTGCCTTGTAGATGTTGCTCTTGCGTTGTTCCTTGGCGGCGGATTCGATGTCGAGATCGACCAGTTTCTGGCCGTCGACGATCGCCACCCGGAGTTCCTCCGCCTGGGTGGCATTGAACAGCATGCGTTTCATGGGCTTTCCTAAGGCGCGAAAGGCGCCGCAGGCAAGCGGGTGGTACGAAGCAAAGACGCCGCGAAACTCTCGCGGCGTCGCGTCTAGCTAACGGCGGTTGCGGGCGAAGACACTGATACGGATACGGGCAGCATGGGCTGCCGGCGGACGAGAGCGGTGCGCGAGGAAATGGTTGGCATCGGCATCTTGCGGGCCCCGCGGATGGCGGGGCGGGTCGACTCTCGTTATCCGGTGTCTTTCGTCGGTTCGCAAACAAGCGGTGCTTTCGGTCGCCCGGTCCGGCATCGCTTGCGCGACGGAGGGGGCAGCCGGGAGCAAAGGATTCTCGCTTCGGGCGCCGCGCAAGAGACCGCTTCGAACCGGCCACTGCCGGGTGCGGAGACTGCGCTCTTCCTTTAACATCGCTACTTCTCCGGGGCTCATTTTGAATAATGGCCCCGACCGGTGAGCGACTAAAGCCGGATTGTTCCCGCCAACTTTTGGCGGGCCCACGCGTAGCGCCAAGGAGTTCCTAAGGCGGCAGGCCCATCAGGGGGCCGCCTAAGACTCAGGGTGCGGCAAACGCGCAGTACGCCGACAATTATAAGCGAATGAACGAGTTAAGCAAGGATGCTGTCAGCTGGCTAACGGTTGGCGAGGACGCTGATGGCCAGCGCGTGGATAACTTCCTGAGCCGGGTCCTGAAAGGCGTCCCCAAGAGCCACATCTACCGCATTCTGCGCAGCGGAGAGGTCCGGATCAACAAGGGGCGGGTGGGTCCGGACGCGCGGCTGGCCTTGGGGGACGTGGTCCGCGTGCCCCCGGTCCGAACCGCGGTGCCCGCGCGCGCGCCGCTCGTCGGCGGCGGCTTTGCCGCGCACCGGACCGGAACTGCCGATCCTGTTCGAGGACGACGCCTTTATCGTCCTCGACAAACCCTCAGGGCTCGCCGTCCACGGCGGCAGCGGCATTTCGCAGGGACTGATCGAACAATTGCGCGCTGCCCGTCCGGAGGCGAAATTCCTCGAGCTGGTCCATCGGCTCGACCGGGAAACGTCGGGCATCCTTCTGATCGCCAAGAAGCGCGCGGCGCTGGTCGGGTTGCACGAGCAGTTGCGCGAAGGCGGGTTCGATAAGCGTTACCTGGTGCTGGTGCGCGGGCGCTGGCGCGACGAAAAGCGCCGGGTCCGGCTTTCGCTGCACAAGTTTGCCACCCAGGACGGGGAACGCCGCGTCCGGGTGGGAGAGGACGGCCAGGAAGCGGAGACCATCTTTCATCGCCGCCGCACATGGTTCGATCGTGATCCGCCGCTGGCGCTGCTCGAGGCCGAACTGCTCACCGGCCGCACGCACCAGATCCGCGTGCACCTGACACATCTCGGGTTTCCGCTCGCGGGAGATGACAAGTATGGCGATTTTGCGTGGAACAAGACGCTGGCGAAGCAGGGTTTGAAGCGGATGTTCCTGCATTCCTTCTCGCTGGGGTTCGTGCACCCGCTCACGGGCGAGGCAATGGCATTCGAGTCGCCGCTGCCGGATGATCTCGCGCGTTTTGTCGCGCGCCTGGACGCAAACGTGGCGGAGGTGGGCGATGCTTGATGCCGCCTCGCGCCGCTTCGATCTCATCGTGTTCGATTGGGATGGCACGCTGTCGGATTCGACTTCGCTCATCGCAGCGGCGATGCAGAACGCGTGCCGCGATCTCGATCTCGCCATTCCCGACGACGCTGCCGCTCGCTATGTCATCGGACTGGGCTTGGCAGACGCGATGAAGACCGTGGCGCCGGCCCTGCCGCCGGACCGCTACCCGGAACTGGGCGCGCGCTACCGCCACCACTATGTCGAGCGCGAGCCGCGAAATTCCGCTGTTCGACGGCGTGCGCGAGTTGCTTGCCGAACTCGACGCCGCCGGGTATCTGCTAGCAGTGGCGACCGGCAAGACCCGCGCGGGACTGGCGCGGGTGCTGGAGTTGAATGGCCTGACGGGCATCTTCCATGCAACGCGCTGCGCCGACGAGGGCCTGCCCAAGCCACACCCCGACATGTTGCTGCACCTCATGGATCGGCTCGAAGTGCGGCCGCAGGAGACGCTGATGGTCGGCGATACCACGCACGACCTGGAACTCGCTCAGAGCGCTGGCGCGTCGGCGATCGCCGTGGCGTATGGCGCTCACCCGCACATCGAGCTCGCGCAACTCGAACCGCTCGCAACCGTGCACACGGTGTCGGAATTGCGGCAGTGGCTGGCGGGCAACGGCTAGCCGCGGGCTTGTCCAGGGTGAAGGCCGTGGCGGCCCGCCTCGAGCCGGATGAGTTCCCGGACTCGCTTTGCACCGCAGCAGGGACCGCCGCGTCAGCGTCTTCCTGACGCCGCCGGCAGACCCTTGACCATGTCGCCGGCGACAATGCCTCGCTCGGCAAACCATCCTCGCTTCATCTCCAGCGCATACATGGCCGGGGCCTTTGACCAGTGCGTGTCGTCGGTTTGCGGCAGCATGTCCTCGATGTTCACGATGCGGCCGTCGGCGCCGATGAAGGCAATCGACAGCGCGACGTAGGTGTTGCGCATCCAGAAGGATAGCGGCTGCGGCTGCTCGTAGAGGAACAGCATGCCGTGATCGGGCTTCAGGCTGAAACGGTTCATCAATCCGGTCTGCTGTTGCGCGGGCGAGACCGCCAGTTCCGCCGTCAGCGTGTGCTTGCCGATCGTCAGCTGTCGTCGTCGGCAGTTCCGCGGCAGATGCGGGTTGTGCCGCCACCAGCGCCAATGCCGCCAGCATGGAAAGCAACAGACGCTTCATGGTTGCCAATCTTTCAAAGTTGCGCGCGCATGGCGCTGGTAGAAAAGCCACGACACGAAGCCTGCCACCGAGAACGCGGCCATGCCCCAGGCCAGCGCCGTCAGTGATCGCGCCAGCAACGGCGCGACGGTTCCAGCCACGATGCCCGCGACGGAGAATTGCACAAATCCCTGCAACGACGACGCGAGACCGCGCATCGTCGGAAACAGGTCGAGCAGCGCCAGCATCACGCTCGGCGCCACCAGGCTGCTTCCCGTCGCGTAGACGAGGATGGGCGCCACGTTCCAGGCCACGAACGGTGGCGCGAATTGGCAGATCAGGACGTTGGCGATGGCACCGGCGGCGATGAACATGTAGCCTAAGCGAATGGTCCGCTGCGGGGATATCCGGCCCGCCATGCGCCCGGAGAGCGTGGCGCCGGCGACGATGCCGGTGATCATCGGGACGAACAGCCACGCGAAGCCCCACGTCGAAACACCGAGGAGTTCGACCAGAAACGCCGGCGCGACCGCGATGTAGATGAAGAATGCCGCGAAGTTCAGCGTAGGGATCAATGTAAGCATCGTGAACCGGGGTTCCGCAAGGACATTCTTGTAGTTGCGCCACAGGACGCTCGGCCGCAACACATGGCGATGCGATGAGTGCAACGTTTCCGGCAGGGAGCGGGTTGACCACACGAGCATGACCAGCACCCACAGCAGGAGTACCCAGAAGATCGAACGCCACCCGAGCGTATTCAGGAGCGCGCCGCCGATGATGGGTGCGATGGCGGGCGCGATGCTGAAGACCAGCGTCACCTGCGCCATCAGCCGCTGCGCTTCCGCGCCCTGGAAGCGGTCGCGGATGATGGCCCGGCCGACCACCATGCCGGTTCCCGCGGAGATGCCCTGCGCGGTGCGAAACAGCCAGAGAGTCTCGATGTTGCCGGCGATCGCGCAGCCCAGCGTCGCGAACGCGTAGACGGCCAGTCCGCCAATGATGATCGGCCGGCGGCCCACCGCATCCGACAGCGCGCCATGCCACAGCATCATGAAAGCGTAGGCGAACAGGTAGGCCGACAGCGTCTGCTGCATGGCGATCGGGGATGCCGAGAATTCCTTGGCGATGGCGGAAAAGGCCGGCAGGTACAGGTCGATCGAAAACGGGCCGATCATGGAGAGCGACGCGATGAGTCCCGCCAGTCCCCAGGATTGCTGTCGCATGCGCGGGCCTTTCGCCGGCCGCGGGTCCGGCGCGACGCTCATCGCGTGGCGTTGCTTTCCAGCGCCGCGTCGATCGCCGCGCGATCGTATTTCGGCGCGAACATCGTGATGAACGAATACACGAACCCGCGCAGGAAAACGCCATGGCGAAGGCCGAGCCGCGTCGTCGACGGCGAGAACAGGTGCGCCGCGTCGAGCATCTCGAACGCCGTATCGCGCACCGGGTCGTAGGCCATCCGCGCGACGATCCCGACACCCATGCCAAGTTCGACATAGGTCTTGATGACGTCGGCGTCGAGCGCGGTAAGCACGATGTTGGGTTCGAGCCCGCTCGCAGCGAATGCGGCGTTGATGGCTGAGCGGCCGGTGAAGCTGAAGTCGTAGGTCACGATCGGGAATTTTGCCAGCGCCTCGAGCGTCAGCGGACGTACTTTTGCCAACGGGTGCCGCTTAGGGCAAAGCACGACGCGATTCCACTCGTAGCAGGGCAGCGTGACCAGTTCCGGGTAGTCGGCCAGGGCCTCCGTGGCGATGCCGATGTCGACGTCACCCTTGGCCGTCTGCTCGGCGACCTGCAGCGGGTTGCCCTGGTGCAGAACCACCTTCACCTTCGGGTAGCGCGTCGCGAACTCCCGCAACACCTGCGGCAACACGTAGCGGGCCTGCGTGTGGGTGGTCGCGATCGACAGCGTGCCCGCATCCTCGCCGCGGAATTCGTCGGCGACGCGCTTCAGGTTGGCGATTTCGCGCAGCGCGCGGCGCGCGGTCGCGACCACGATGACGCCCGCAGGTGTAAGCGATGCCAGGCGCTTGCCCTGGCGCACGAAGATCGACAGGCCGAGCTCGTCCTCGAGCTGCCGGACCTGTTTGCTGATGCCCGGCTGCGATGTGAAAAGCGCTTCCGCCGCTACGGACACGTTGAGCCCGTGGTCGACCACCGCACAGAGATACTTGATTTGCTGGAGATTCACGGCGTTATAACCGAAATGGTCGAATGTGAGATCATTATATAGCTGAACCCGTATGTAAAAACCCCAAATTCGCGACCCTTCCCGTGGCCCAGTTCTTCAGCGTGCATCCGACGCATCCGCAGGCGCGTCTGATCCGGCAGGCGGCGGCGATCCTGCGCGCGGGCGGTGTCATCGCCTATCCGACGGACTCCAGTTACGCACTGGGGTGCCAGCTGGGAAACCTGGCGGCAGCCAAGCGCATCCGGCAGATCCGCGGCGTGGACGATGCGCATCATCTGACGTTGGTATGCCGCGACCTGGCGGATGCAGGGCGTTTCACGCGCCTATCCAACTGGCAGTTCCGCATCGTCCGGCAGGGTGTTCCGGGCGCGTATACATTCCTGCTGCCGGGAACACGCGAGGTCCCCCGGCGTCTCCTGCACCCCAAGCGCAGCACCATCGGCTTCCGCGTTCCCGACCACCCGGTGGTGTCCGCGCTGCTCGGCGAGCTTGGCGAGCCCATCCTGTCGTCGACATTGATCGTCGCGGGGGACGACGCGCCACTCAACGACCCGGAGGTCATCCGCGCGCGTCTGGAAACGAGGATCGATGGCGTCATCGACGCCGGCCCCTGCGTGGCAGAACCGACGACAATCGTCGATCTCGCAGTCGAGCCCGCCGTGATCGTCCGCCAGGGAAGGGGCGACGCGGCGCGGCTCGGACTGACGCGGGAATGAGCGCGGCCGACGCGCTGCGCTCGACATGGCAGGTAGCCGTAAGGAGGCCGCAATGAGCCTTCCGGCAGCGGAATCGGCAGGGAAGCCGGTAGTCGGGTAAAATGCGACCGTAATATGGATTTATCGCTCGAGACCGTCGCGCTCGTGGCTGTGCCGGTGGTCTTCGCGATTACCCTGCACGAAGCCTCGCACGGCTACGTCGCCCGGCTTTTCGGCGACCAGACGGCCTGGATGCTGGGCCGCGTGACGCTCAACCCGCTGAAGCACATCGACCCTATCGGGACGATACTGGTGCCCGGCGTCCTGCTGCTGACGGGCGCGCCGTTCCTGTTCGGCTGGGCGAAACCGGTGCCGGTGAATTTCGGCAACTTGCGCCATCCCAAGCGCGACATGATCTGGGTGGCCGGGGCGGGTCCCGCGGCGAACTTCGTCATGGCATTGCTGTGGGTGCTGCTCTTCGGCGCCGCCGTGCCGGATGGCGTGCTGGCGAGCACCGGCCTGCAGCAAATGGCTCAGTATGGGATCATGGTGAACTTGGTTTTGATGGCATTGAACCTTCTGCCCATTCCGCCGCTGGACGGCGGCCGCATCGCGGTGGGCCTGTTGCCCGGACGCGCGTCGTACGCCCTGTCGCGCCTCGAGCCCTATGGATTCTTCGTCATCCTGGCGTTGTTGCTGATTCCAGGCGCATTGAACCGCCTGCTGGCGCCGATCATCGGCGGGGCGTTGTCGCTGCTTCGCGTACTTACCGGCAACTAGGCTTCAGCGCGACCGGCACCAAGAAAACGAAAAAACGAAACCATGTTTGCTGACCGCGTGCTTTCCGGCATGCGCCCCACGGGCCGCATGCACATCGGCCATTACCACGGCGCCCTCAAGAACTGGGTGCGCCTGCAGGAGGAGCACGAGTGCCTGTTCTTCGCGGCCGATTGGCATGCGCTGACGACGCACTACGAGGCGCCGGAGGACATCGCGACATCGGTGTGGGAAATGTTCATCGATTGGCTCGCCGCGGGGCTCGATCCGACACGCTCGACCATGTTCATCCAGTCCCGCGTGATGGAACACGCCGAGCTCGCGTTGCTGCTCGGCATGATGACGCCGATCGGCTGGCTCGAACGTGTGCCGACGTACAAGGACCAGCAACAGAAATTGGGCGATCGCGACCTGTCGACCTTCGGCTTTCTCGGATACCCGCTGATGCAGGGCGCGGACATCCTCATCTATCGCGCGAACATGGTGCCGGTGGGCGAGGACCAGGTTTCGCACGTCGAGCTGGTGCGCGAGATCGCGCGCCGCTTCAACCACATCTACGGCCGCGAGCCGGGCTTCGAGGACAAGGCCAAGGCCGCGATCAAGAAATTGGGCAGCAAGAAGGCGCGCCGCTACGACGAATTGCGCACGGCATTCCAGGAGAAGGGCGACGATGCCGCGCTGGAAGCCGCGCGCGACCTGCTGAACGAAACGCAGAACCTGGCGCTGGGCGACCGCGAGCGGTTATTCGGCTACCTCGAGGGTTCGCGCCGCGTTATCCTGCCGGAGCCGCAGGCCTTGCTGACCGAGAACCCGAAAGTGCCCGGCCTCGATGGGGAAAAGATGTCGAAGTCGTACGGCAACGCGATCCTGATGCGCGAGGACCCGGCGGAAGTCACGAAGAAGGTCCGCACGATGCAGACGGACCCTGCGCGCGTGCGCCGGACAGACCCCGGCAACCCCGAAAAGTGTCCAGTGTGGCCGCTGCACCAGATCTACTCGAGCCAGGCGACGCGCGACTGGGTCGTCAAGGGCTGCACGACGGCGGGCATCGGCTGCCTGGAATGCAAGCAGCCGGTGATCGACGCCATCATCAAGGAGCAGTTGCCGCTGCACGAGCGCGCGCAGAAATACATGGACGACCCGACGCTGGTGCGCAACATCGTCGCCGACGGCTGCGAGCGCGCGCGCAAGCTGGCCGAGGAGACGATGCGCGACGTGCGCGAGGCAATGGGCCTTCGCTATGACTGACATCGCGCTCGACCTCGAACATCCGTCACCGGAAGCCAAGCCGCTGGCCCGCGTCTATGGCGAGGCGTTCAACGACCTGCCGTTCGACCTGTACATTCCGCCGGACGCGCTCGAGGTTTTCCTCGATTCGTTCGAAGGGCCGCTGGACCTGCTGCTCTATCTCATCCGGCGGCAGAACATCAACGTTCTCGACATCCCGATGGCGGAACTGACCCGGCAATACCTGGGCTACGTCGAGATGATGCGGCGAACGCAGCTGGAGCTCGCGGCCGAGTATCTGCTGATGGCCGCGGTGCTGATCGAGATCAAGTCGCGCCTGCTGCTGCCCAAGCCGCCGGCGGTCGCCGGCGCCGAAGCGGAAGATCCGCGTGCCGAGCTGGTGCGGCGACTCCTCGAATACGAGCGGATGAAACAGGCAGCGCGCGCGATCGATGAGCTGCCGCTGGCCGATCGCGACTTCGCGACGGTCCGCGTCTGGTTCGACCACTCCGTCGCGGCACGTCTGCCGGATGTGTCTCCAGAGGACCTCAAGGCCGCATGGGCCGTGCTCATTGCGCGGGCGCACGTCAACCGCCATCATCTGGTCTCGCGCGAGCAATTGTCGGTGCGCAGCGAGATGAGCAGGATCCTGAAGGTGCTGGCGCCGTCGCGTTTCGCCGAATTCACGGCGCTGTTCTCCGAACACGCGGACATCCCGCATCTCGTTGTGACGTTCCTGGCCATGCTCGAACTCGCGCGGGAGCAACTGGTGAGCGTCGCGCAGGCGGAACCCTACGCGCCGATCTACGTACAACTGAAGGCGGAGGCGGCTTTTGCGCTGGCCGCGGACGAATGAACGACGAACACGACCTTTCGGGCAACGACGCGCCCGGCACGCTCCTTCCCGACCAGATCGCGGAAATCAAGGGCATCCTGGAGGCCGCGTTGCTGGTGGCCGGAGAACCCGTTCCCCTGGGCCAGCTGGCGAAACTCTTCGAACCGCCGCTCGCGCCGGACACGGTGCGCAAGCTACTCGATGACTTGAAGCGCGATTGGTCCGGCCGCAAGGTCGAGCTCACGCAGGTGGCCAGCGGCTGGCGGTTCCAGGGCTCGACGTCCGTGCAGACCTATCTCGACCGGCTGTCGCCGGAAAAGCCGCCGCGCTATTCGCGTGCGGTGATGGAAACATTGGCGATCATCGCCTACCAGCAACCCGTAACCCGCGGCGATATCGAAGCTATCCGCGGCGTCGCCGTCTCCACGAACGTCATCAAGACGCTCGAGGATCGGCAATGGGTCGAGGCCGTCGGTCATCGCGAGACGCCGGGACGCCCGGCACTCTTCGCGACGACCAAGGCCTTCCTTGACGACCTCGGCCTCAGATCCCTCGCGGAACTGCCCCCTCTTGCCGAGCTCGATTCCTCCCACCTCCTGGAGATGCCTGATGCCCCCACCAAGGCCGCCGAGACGGCATTCGCACACGCGAGTCCGCTCCTCGGAAACGATGCAGCAGCCGAGCCTGGCGCTGACAGCGATACAAGAGAGCCTCCCGCCGGCGAAACACAAACGCTCCACTGACGAAATCTTCAGCGAACCGCAACGCCTGCACAAGGTCCTGGCCTCGTGCGGCTTCGGCTCGCGTCGCGCCATGGAGGAGATGATCATCGCCGGCCGCATCACCGTGAATCGACTGCCCGCGGAAGTCGGCCAGAAGGTGGGTCCCGGCGACGAGGTGCGCATCAACGGGGAACTGGTGAAGGTGCGCTTCTCCGAGCCGCGCCCGCGCATCCTCATGTATCACAAGCCTACGGGCGAAATCGTCACGCGCGACGACCCGGAGGGCCGGCCCACCGTGTTCGAGAAGCTGCCGAATATCGGCAACGGCAAATGGATCAACGTCGGGCGCCTGGACTACAACACGGAAGGGCTGATGCTGTTCACCAACTCGGGTGAACTCGCCAACCGCCTCATGCATCCGCGCTACGAAGTCGAACGCGAATACGCGGTCCGCATCATGGGGCGCTTGAGCGACGAACAGACGCTTGCGCTGACGACGGGCGTGGAACTCGACGACGGCCAGGCGAAGTGCGAGTCGGTCGTCGACGGCGGCGGCGAGGAGGAAGGCGCCAATCACTGGTATCACGTGGTGCTGAAGGAAGGCCGCAACCGCGAAGTGCGGCGGTTGTTCGAAGCACTGGGACTCACCGTGTCCCGCCTCATTCGCACGCGGTACGGAACACTGTCGATGCCGTCGGTCATGAAACGCGCCGACACGCTGGAACTGGAACCCGCGGAAGTCGCTGCGGTGATGGACTCGGCCGGACTCAAGGCACAGGGTGGGTCCCCGGGGCAACAACGTCCCGGCGGCGGCAAGAACAACCGCGGCCGGCATCAGAACGGTCGCCCGAAAGGGCAGCAAGGACAGCAAGGCCAGCCTGGCGCACAAGGCCAGCCCGGCGCACAAGGACAACCGCGCCAACCCGGCCAGCCGCGTCAGCACGGGCAGCAACGACATCAAGGTCAGCAACGGCATCAGGGCCAGCCGAGGCGGCAAGGCCAACCCGGGCCGCAAAGCCAACCCGTTGAGCCAGGCGCAAATCCGGATGCGCAGCCCATCGTCGATGGCAATGTCGTCGCGCGACCCGCCGGCCAGCCGGGGCAACGTCCGCACGGAAAGCACGGCGGCCGTCCGCGCGCCAAGGGTGGGCCGCGGCCGGAGGGTTTCGGCGGGCAAGGCGGACAGGGACAAGGCGGGGGCAAGGGGCAATCCCCGCGCCCGCCGCGATCGCGTGCCGACTTCGACACGCAGCAGCCGATGAGCAACGCCAACGCGTCGCCGTTCGCGGGCCAGCGGATGGGCGTTCCAGGCGGCCCGCGCGGCGGACAGCGTGGTGGACCGCCGGGACAAGGCGGGTTCGCCAATCGCGGGAACCGCAGTGGACCGAGAGGCCGGCCCGGAGGCGGTCAGGGTAACGGTCAATTTCGTGGCAACAATGGAGGCGGGCAGACTGCCGGCAATGGTCCCCGACGCAAGGGCCCGCCCAGGGGCGAGGCCGACGGCAATGTCGCGCCGCAGGAAGCCGACGGCAATCGCGCGCCGCGTGAAGTCGACGGCAATCGCGCGCCACGGGAAGAGGCGAACGGCAACATCGCCGCGCGCTATCCGGGATTGCCTCGCGACGACGACGATTGATTCCGCGGTCTGAAAAACCCGTCGAGGACGGCCGCGGCCGCTCTCGTGTTCATCGACCACTACTGCGACCATGCGCCAGCCGTACCAGGACGACCTGCTTGACCGGCATCTGAGGACCTACCTGCGCAACGTCGAGCCGGCGGCGCTGGACGAGATGCGCGCAAGCCTGGAATGGGTCGAGGTCCCTGGCGGTCATACGCTCATGACCCAGGGCGAGGCTGGCGACGCCATGTACCTGGTGCTGAGCGGCCGGCTGCGTTCATATGTGAACGACGAGGACGGCACGCCGCGAATCGGCCGCGAGATGGGGCGCGGCCAGATTGTGGGCGAGATGAGCCTCGTCACCGGCCAGCCGCGGCGGGCAACGGTCGTGACCATTCGCGACTGCGTGATGGTGCGCCTGGGCAAGGCGCAATTCAATCGCATGCTCGCGACGAGTCCGCAGCTGTCGACGGTGATCATGCGCCAGATCATCGAGCATCTGCGTACCGACCCCCAACGAGTGGGCGCGTCGCGACCCGTTACGATCGGCGTGGTTCCCGTCTCGGCCGGCGTGGCCCCGGGAGCGTTCGCGGAACGGCTTGCAGTACATCTGGGCCAATTCGGCCGGGTGCGCGTTGTCGACGCGGCGGCAATCGACGCGGACCTCGAGAAACTCGGCATCGCGGATAGCGATGGCGACGCGGCCGAGCCCAGCCGGCGCGTGGCGATGTACCTGAACGAGATCGAGGCTGCGCATGATTTCGTGCTGCTGGTGGCGCATGACCGGCCGTCGCCATGGACGCGGCGCTGTTGCAGCGGGGCCGACGAAATTCTGCTGCTCGCCGACGCGGAGCAGCCGCCGGCGTTGCATCCCACGGAAACCCAATACCTGATGCAGCGTCCGGGGCGCAGTGAGGCTGCGGAGATCCTGCTGCTGCTGCATCCGAAAGACCGGGTGTGCCCGCGCGGCACCAAGGCGTGGCTGGCGCGCCGGCCGGTCTTCGATCATCTGCACCTGCGGCCCGAGCTGGATACCGACATGGCGCGGCTCGCGCGAATCCAGAGCCGCACCGCCGTCGGACTCGTCCTAGCAGGCGGTGGCGCGCGCGGGCTTGCGCACCTGGGCGTGTATCGGGCGCTGCGCGAACGCGGCATCGAGATCGATTATGTGGGCGGGACCAGCATTGGCGCGATCACGGCGGCCCTGGTAGCGTCCGACCGGCCGGTGTCCGAGATCACGGCGATCGCCCGCAGGTCGTTCGCCATCAACCCCACCGGCGACATCAATTTCATCCCGCTGATGTCGCTGATCAAGGGCGTGCGCCTTCGCCGCCTTATCGAAGTCGCGTTGACCGAACTCGTCGGCTTCGACGCCGACGTCGAGGATCTGTGGAAGAACTTCTACTGCGTGGCGAGCAACTATTCGCACGCGCGGGAAAAGGTGCTGCGCCGTGGCAGCTTGAGCCGCGCGATGCGCGCGAGCATCGCGATACCCGGCGCACTGCCGCCGGTGGTGCTCGACGGCGACCTGCTGTGCGACGGCGGCACGTTCAACAATTTTCCGGTGGACGTGATGCGCCGGATGCACGGCGTCGGTACCGTAATTGGTGTCGACCTCAACTCGCGCATCCCGCGCGCGCTGGACATCGACGAGGTCCCCGGCAACTGGGCGCTGTTGCGCGATCGGCTGCGACCCTACGCGCGCCGCCGCTATCGGCTCCCGTCGCTAGTGGCGTACTTGATGAACGTCCAGATCCTCTACAGCACATCGCGCCAGCCGCATGCGCGCAAACTGACCGACGTCTACTTCAACCCGCCGCTCGAGCGCGTCGGCATGATGCAATGGGACAAGTTCGACGACATCGTGAAGCAGGGACATGCGCACGCCGTTGCGGCGCTGGAGACCCTGGCCCCGGGCCTGCTCGCACGAATCGGCGCGCGCGCAGACACCGCTGGCGACGTCGCGGCACTGCGCGCTGCCGCGGATTAGGGCCTGTTAACGGGCCCTAGAGAAACAGGTCGGGCAGTAACGGCATCCCCGGCTTCACGGCGTAGACGTCGAAGTCGGTGACACCCGTCTCGCGCAGAACCTCATCATCCAGGAAGAAGTTTCCGGTCGTCGTGCGCGCATCGCGGATCAGGATCGCATGGGCCGCGTCGGCCATGATTTCCGGCCGCCGGGTGCGGTCGAGCTGTTCGCGCGCGCCCGGGATCATCGCCAACGCGGCGGTCGCGATGACGGTGCGTGGCCACAGCGCGTTGACGGCGATGCCGACGTCGCGGAATTCCTCGGCCATGCCCAACACGCACAGGCTCATGCCGTACTTGGCCATCGTGTAGGCGACGTGATCGCGGAACCACTTCGGGTCGAGGTTGAGCGGAGGCGAGAGCGTGAGGATGTGCGGATTGCGGTTGAGGCCGGCCGACTGCTTGAGATGCGGCAGGCACGCCTGGGAACAAAGGTAGGTGCCGCGCACGTTGACGCCGAACATGAGGTCGAAGCGTTTCATCGGCGTGTCCAGCGTTCCCGTCAGGCTGATGGCGCTGGCGTTGTTGAGCAGGATGTCGATGCCGCCAAAATGGCGCACGGCCGCGTCGACGGCGGAACGTACGCTTGCTTCGTCGCGGATATCGCAGACGACCGGCAAGGCGTGGCCCCCGGCCTGCTCGATTTCCGCGGCGGCGGAATGGATCGTTCCCGGAAGCTTCGGATTCGGCTCCGCCGTCTTGGCCGCGATCACGACGTTGGCGCCATCGCGCGCGGCCCGTAGGGCGATGGCGAGGCCGATGCCGCGCGACCCACCGCTGACGAACAGCGTCTTGCCGCCGAGGCCGGTCATGGCGGACTCACTGGCCGGTTCATTTTCCAAATTCCGCGGGACGCTTTTCCAGGAACGCCGTGATGCCCTCGGCGAAATCGGCTGTGGCCGAACAGGCGCCGAAACTCACGGCTTCGGCGTCGAGCTGCTCCGACAGACTCCGCCCTAGCGAGTCCCGCAACAGCCGTTTGGCGTTGCGGATGGCCATGACCGGGCCCGCGGTCAACGACTCGACGATGGCGGAAACCGCGCCGTCCAGTTCCGCCGCGGGCACCACCCGATTCACGAGGCCGAGCTCGAGCGCGCGCCGCGCGTCGAAGCGCTCGCCCAGCAGCATGATTTCCATGGCGCGGCGTGCCCCGACGATGCGCGGCAGCGACCACGATCCGCCGCCATCGGGTGTCAGCGCGATATTGCGGTACGCGGACGCGAAGTAGGCGTCGTCCGAGGCGACGACCAGGTCGCAGGCGTTCATGAGCGACAAGCCGAAACCCGCGACGGCGCCGTGCACGCGGCCGACAACCGGATGCGGCATGCGATGGAAGTTCTCTATGGCCGAGTGCAGCCGGCCTATGACCCGCCGAAAATCGGCGTCGCGCTGCCCCGGCGGTTTGGCCAGCTCCGCCGCGAACGTGCGCAGATCGCCCCCGGCCATGAAGTGGCGGCCGGCGCCGCGCAACACGACGACGCGCAGCGTGGTATCGGCCGCGACGTCGGCGGCAGCGTCGATCAGCGCGTCCATCAGCGTGAAGTCTAGCGTATTGAGCGCGTCGGGCCGGTTGAGCGTGAGCGTGGCGACGGGGCCATTGCGTTCGACGAGAAGTGGGGCGGCCATGGCGTAGCGACAGCGTGGAGGGAGCGTCAGTGTAATGGATCAGCGATCCGGAGCCTGCCGGAATGGCGATGCCGCCTCCAATTCGCCGGCCGTGTGCGCGATGTCGACGCGTTCGCGCGCGCAGTAGTCGGCGATGGCGGATGCGAAGCCGGGATCGCCGATGACGTGCAGCGAATGCGTGGCGACCGGCAGCAGTCCGCGCGCGAGCTTGTGCACGCCCTGTGCGCCGCCTTCGAAGCGGGCGAAGCGATGCTCGATGCAGAACTCGATGGACTGGTAGTAGCAGGCTTCGAAGTGCAGGCCGGAGACGAATTCGCGGGTGCCCCAGTAGCGCCCCCAGAGGGTTGCTTCGTCGTGGAGGCCCAGCGCCGCGCAGATCCGGCGCCCATTCCGCCAGCCGACTACCAACAGCATGTGGTCGGGAAGCGCGGCGCCGATGCGCTCGAAGAATTCGCGGGAAAGGTAGGGCGTCGACAGGTGTTCGCGATAAGTCTGTTCGTAGCGGCGATAGAAGAAATCCCAGTCTTCCGGCGTGATGGCGTTGCCGCGCCGGCGTTCGAACGTGACGCCGGCCTCCGCGACACGGCGCCGTTCCTGCTTCACCTTCTTGCGCTTGGCGTGAGCGAAGGAGTCGAGGAAGTCGGCGAAGTCGCGGTAACCAGGATTGGTCCAATGGAATTGCAGGCCTGCCCGCGGAATCATTCCCAGCGCTTCGCCTTCCGCCGCTTCAGCGGACGTCGGGAACAGGACGTGCAGCGACGAGTGCCCACCATCGCGCACCGAGGCGATGGCGTGAGTGAGAAGTTCGCGGCGCGTCGCGGCGTCCGGAGCGAGCACGCGCGGTCCGGGCACCGGCGTGAACGGAATCGCGACCACCCACTTGGGGTAATAGCGGCGGCCGTGGCGGCGATAGGCATCCGCCCAGCCCCAGTCGAAGACGTATTCGCCGTAGCTGTGCGCCTTCGCGTACAGCGGAAGCGCGCCCACCAGCGCGCCATCGCGCCACGCGGTCAGGTAATGCGGCGACCATCCTGTTTCGGGTGACGCGCAGCCTGCATCGTGCAGCGCGCTCAGGTAGGCATGGGAAAGGAACGGCTGCGAATGGCCGAGCGCGTTCCATGCCGCGGGCGCGATGTCGCTCAGCGGAACGTCGTCGCGAATGAGCGCCGATGCGACGACGGGCAGGGACGGTGCAGTGAAAGGAACCGGGGAACGCATGGGCGTGACGCCAGATTCTCCCGGTATTGGCGCCATTGCTCAAGGTCCGCGTTGTCGCGGACGGAACCGGCAAGGTCCGGTGTAAAATTGGCCGATGCAACTGGCGATCGCGCAACTCAATCAGGTGGTCGGCGATCTTCCGGCCAACGCCCGTCGCATACTCGATGCGGCGGCGCGGGCGCGCGCCGCCGGCGCTGCGCTGGTCGTGACCCCGGAGTTGTCGCTGTGCGGGTATCCGCCGGAAGACCTGATCCTGCGTCCCGCGTTCGTCGATGCTTGCGCGAACGAACTCGCGGCCCTGGCGGCGCAGGTGACGGCGGGCGTGCTGCTGGTGGGATTTCCGGAGCGGCACGAAGGACAGCGCCACAATGCGATGGCGGTGATCCGCGATGGCCGCGTCGCACAGGTCTATCGCAAGCAGTGCCTGCCCAACTACACGGTTTTCGATGAAGAGCGCTACTTCACGCCGGGCAACGCGCCGTGCGTGTTCGACGTCGAGGGCGTGCGCTTCGGCCTCGTCATCTGCGAAGACATCTGGTTTCCCGCGCCTGCCGCGCGGGCACAGGTGGCCGGGGCGCAGGTGCTGCTGGTCGCCAACGGGTCGCCCTACCACACGCGCCAACAGTCGCTGCGTCGCGACCAGGCCGCGGCGCGCGCCGGCGAGACGGGCTTGCCCATCGTGTACGTCAATCGCGTCGGCGGGCAGGACGAGCTGGTGTTCGATGGCGCGTCGTTCGTGCTCGACGCGAACGGAGCGCTGGCGCAGCAGCTTCCAGCGTGGCACGAAACGGTCGCCATCGTCGACTTCGATGGCGCGCGGCCGCGGCACGTGCGCGGCGTGCTCGATGCGCGGTTGGAGCCGCACGTCTACGACGCGCTGGTCATGGGTGTCCGCGACTATGTGCGGAAGAACCGGTTTCCCGGCGTGCTGCTGGGATTGTCCGGAGGCGTGGACTCGGCGCTGACGCTGGCGGTCGCGGTGGACGCGCTCGGGCGCGACCAGGTCCGCGCGCTGATGCTGCCGTCCCCGTACAACGCCGCGATCAGCCTCGAAGATGCGCGCGAAATGGCCGGCATCCTTGGCGTGCGTTACGACGAAATCCCGATCGAGCCGGTGTTCTCGGCGTTCCTCGAGTCGCTTGCGCCGGAGTTCCGGAATCTTGCGCCCGACGCGACCGAGGAGAACATCCAGGCGCGCATACGCGGGACGCTGCTGATGGCGCTGTCCAACAAATTCGGTTCAATCGTGCTGACCACAGGCAACAAATCGGAGATGGCGGTCGGGTACGCAACGCTGTACGGCGACATGGCCGGCGGCTTCGCGGTCCTGAAGGACATTCCCAAGACGCTCGTCTATCGGCTTTGCCACTACCGCAACAGCCTGGGAAGGGTGATTCCGGAACGCATCATCACGCGTCCGCCATCGGCAGAATTGCGCCCCGACCAGACGGACCAGGATTCGCTGCCGCCCTATGACATCCTCGATGGCATCCTCGAAGCCTACGTCGAGCGCGACATGAGTCCCGCCGACATCGTCGCCGCGGGCTTTCCTGCGGATGCGGTGGCCAAGGTCGTGCGGCTTATCAAGTTGAGCGAATACAAGCGTCGGCAATCGGCCGTGGGCATCCGCATCACTGCACGCGGGTTCGGCAAGGACTGGCGCTATCCGATCACGTCGGCCTGGAACGACTGGGCCGCGCTGCCGCCGAACGCGGGTGACGGGTAGAACGCCGCATTCCCTTCGTGTAAGCTAACGCGCAAGCGGGTCCTTGGTTCGCGCTGGAGCGGTCATGAAGAAAATCGAAGCAATCGTCAAGCCGTTCAAGCTCGACGAGGTCCGCGAGGCCCTCTCGGAGTTGGGGGCCACCGGTCTGACGGTGACGGAAGTCAAGGGCTTCGGCCGGCAGAAGGGCCACACGGAGCTCTATCGCGGCGCCGAATATGTCGTTGACTTCCTGCCCAAGGTGAAAGTCGAAGTCGTGCTTCCCGACGGCATGGTCGAGCGCGCCGTGGAGGCGATCATCAAGGCCGCCCATACCGGCAAGATCGGCGACGGCAAGATCTTCGTAACCGCCATCGAGCAGGTGATCCGCATCCGCACCGGAGAGTCGGGGGAAGCCGCCGTTTAGTCGGCCCCTCCCGCGCATTGTCGAAACGCACGTCCTCACCGCCACGGAATCGCACCATGTCAATGCTGAAGGACTTCCGCGAATTCGCCATCAAGGGCAACGTCATCGACCTCGCCGTCGCCGTCATCATCGGCGCGGCGTTCGGCAAGATAGTCGACTCGCTGGTCAAGGACATCATCATGCCGGTGATCGGACGCATCTTCGGCGGCCTCGATTTCTCGAATTTCTTCATCATGCTCGGCAGCCCGCCGGCAGGCTACAGCGGGCCGATGACCTATGAAGCGCTGACCAAGGCCGGCGTCCCGCTGCTGGCCTACGGCAATTTCCTGACGATCGTGCTGAACTTCATCATCCTTGCCTTCGTGATATTCGTCATGGTGAAGCAGCTGACGGCCGCCAAGGCCCGCTTCGATGCGGCACCCGCGCCCGCGGCGCCGCCATCCGAGGAAGTCCTGTTGCTGCGAGAGATTCGCGACGCGCTGAAGAAGTAGACCTTCAAACCTGGCGCGGCTCCGGGGGGAGTGTCGCGAGGGAGTTACCACGATGCGTGATGCCGTCCCCCGCCGAACATCGTTTCCGATGGTTCTCGTGTTCCTCGCGGCGCTGTCCGCGCCTGCGGCTTCCGCCGCCGTCATCTGGAACAAAGTCTTCACCGGTTTCTCCAATCCCGTCGAGATTGCCCAGGCGCGCGACGGCAGCCAGCGCCTGTTCGTGGTCGAGCAAGCCGGGAAGATCCGGATCATCAAGGGTGGCACCGTACTGGCTACGCCGTTCATCGACTTGGGCCCGGCCGGACTCGATGTCATCGTGAGCGGCGGCGAACGGGGCCTGCTGGGCATCGCGTTCCACCGGCAATACGCCACGAATCGCCAGTTCTACGTCAACTACACGCGCAAGTCCGATGGCGCCACGGTTATCGCCCGCTATCGGGCCAGCGCGGGCAACTTGGACGTCGCCGATCCGGCGTCGGGCACGATCCTTCTCACGATCGCGCAGCCGGAGGCGAACCACAATGGTGGCGCCCTCAAGTTCGGACCCGACGGCTATCTCTACATCGGCATGGGCGACGGCGGCGGCGGCAACGATCAGCACGGCACCATCGGCAACGGTCAGAACACGACCGCGCTGCTCGGCAAGATCCTGCGCATCGACGTCGACAACGGCGGCGCCAATCCCTACGCGATCCCGCCCGGCAACCCTTACGCATCCGGTGTCGGCGGCATGAGGGAAATCTTCGCGCTCGGCGTGCGCAATCCGTGGAGGATGTCATTCGACCGCATCACCGGCGATTTCTGGTTCGGCGACGTGGGGCAGGGTGCCGTCGAGGAAGTGGACATGCTGCCGGCGGGAACCGGCGCAGGCACGAACTTTGGCTGGCGCATCATGGAAGGCACCAGCTGCACGGGACTCGCGTCGCCGCCCATTCCCTGCAACGCCGCATCGCTCACGCTGCCCGTCGTCGAGTACACGCACGCGCTGGGCTGTTCGGTGACCGGAGGTTATGTCTATCGCGGTACGGCGGTACCGACGCTGATTGGGCAATATCTGTACGGCGACTACTGCACGGGCCGGATCTGGGCCGCGCAACGCCTCGGCGCGGGGCCGTGGACAAGCACTCCACTGGGCGAGACGGGATACGCGATCAGTACATTCGGCGAGGATGAGGCGGGCGAACTCTATTTCGCCAACTATGCGTCCGGCGACATCTACCAGTTCGCGGACTCCGCCGCCAATACGCCGCTGCTGGTTGTGCCCGCGGGTCCGCTGGCGTTCGGCAACGTCGCGCTGGGAGGTTCGAGCGCCGCGCAAGTGTTCACCATCACCAACGGCGGCGGCGGAACGCTGAGCGTCACCTCGCTGACGCCCGGCGGGCTCAACCCGGCAGAATTTTCGCGCACCGGCACGTGCGCCGGTGGTTCGATGCTGGCGGCAGCGCAAAGCTGTACGGTAAGTTACGTGTTCACGCCGGCGCAGCTGGGCGGCCGCAGCGCAGACCTCACGATTGCGACGAACGCCGGGAACCGGACGATGAGCCTGACCGGCACCGGCATCGCGGCGTTCGACATCGTCGACGTGATCGAGTACTACCACGCCGGTCTCGATCACTATTTCATCACTCCGTTGCCAGCGGAGATCACGGTGCTGGATGCCGGTCAATTTGGTGGCTGGTCGCGGACACACGAGTCGTTCAAGGCCTGGTCCACTCCGCACATCGAGACCCGCCCGGTGTGCCGCTATTACATGCCTCCCGACGTCGGGAATTCGCACTTCTTCTCGGCCAGCCCGACGGAATGCGCTGTTGCTCCGGTGCTGTTCCCGAGCTTCGTCCTCGAGTCCCTGGAGCTGATGCATGAAGCGCTGCCCGACCTGGCCAGTGGCACCTGCCCGGCGAACATGACGCCCATCTATCGCGTGTGGAACAAGCGTCCCGACTCCAACCATCGCTACCTGACAAGCCGGGCGATGCGCGACGCGATGGTCGCGCGGGGCTACGTCGCCGAAGGATATGGTCCCGACGCAGTCGTGATGTGCGGGCCATGAAATCGTTCAAGGACGCCCTGCGGTTCCCTTTTGGCCGGAATTGAACGATCATTGGCCACCGTGCCAGAATAGGCGACGAAAGAGCGTCCGCGGCGGGCATGCACAAGGCCGCCGCGCGACGCCCATGCCTTTGCAGTCGATTTCAACCGGAGGAAGTCCATGAAACGCATTTGGTTCCTGCCCGCGCTCGGCGCGGCGCTGGCGGTGATGCTTGCCGGTCCCGCGACGGCCGATATCAACATCGGCGTGACCATCGCCGCGACCGGCCCGGCCGCGTCGCTCGGCATCCCGCAGAAGAACACGATCGAGTTGCTGCCCACGTCCATCGGCGGCGAAAAGGTCAACTGGATCGTGCTTGACGACGCGTCGGACACGACCAAGGCGCTGACGAATGCGCGCAAGCTGATCAGCGAGGACAAGGTCGATGTCCTCGTCGGCTCGTCCACCACGCCCAATTCGCTGGCCATGCGCGAAGCGGCCGTCGATTCCGGCACGCCGATGATTTCGCTGGCGGCCTCGGCACAGATCATCAATCCGACCGACCCGAAGACCCGGTGGATCTTCAAGACGCCGCAAAACGATGCGCTGATGGCCGACGCCGTCGCGGTCAGCATGAAGGCCAACGGCGTGAAGACGCTGGGATACATCGGATTCGCCGACGCCTACGGTGACGGCTGGCTGGCGGAAATCAAGCGTTCCGCGCAGACGGCGGGCATCAAGGTCGTCGCCGAGGAAAAATACAACCGCAACGATCCGTCGGTGACGGGGCAAGTGCTGAAGCTCATCGCCGCCAACCCGGACGCCATCCTCATCGGCGCCGCCGGCACGCCCGGCGCCACGCCTGCCAAGGAGCTCGCTGCGCGCAACTACAAGGGCAAGGTCTACCAGACGCACGGCGTCGCCAATCCCGATTTCCTGCGCGTCGTCGGCAAGGACGGCAACGGCGAGATACTTCCCACCGGCCCGATGCTGGTGTTCGAGCAGCTGCCCGACTCGAACGAGGTCAAAAAGACGGCCGCCGCCTACGTGAGCATGTACGAGAAGAAATTCGGCACGCGCTCGACCTTCGGTGCGCACCTGTACGACGCCTACATCCTGCTGTCCAAGGCCATTCCCGAAGCGCTGAAGAAGGCCAAGCCGGGAACGAAGGAATTCCGCGCGGCGCTTCGCGACGCGCTCGAGAATTCCAACGTCGTGGGAACGCATGGCGTGTTCGTGATGAACGCCAACGACCACAACGGCCTCGACAATCGCGCGCGCGTGATGGTGAAGGTCGAGAACGACAAGTGGGTGCTGATCAAGTAGGGCTGCAAGGCTGACGGCGGCCGGCCGCGCTTCGGCCGGCTCCCGAATCCCGCGAACGCAGCCTCCGCCGCGATCACCGACCATGGATCCGACGATTGCCGCGCTGCTGGCGCAGGATGGGATCACCAACGGAGCCATCTATGCGCTGCTCGCGCTGGCGCTCGTGCTGGTCTTCACCGTTACGCGGATTGTCTGGATACCCGCCGGCGAATTCGTCGCCTGGGGCACACTGACGCTGGCCGGACTGCAGAACGGCGCCGCGCCGGGGACGCTGAAGGTGCTGGTCGGCTTGGCCGTGATCGCTGGCCTCATGGAGGGGTGGGGGTGCGTGCAGCGGGGCCAGGCGCAGCGGGTGCCGGGGCGCCTCGCGCTGTGGATCGGCGCGCCGGCATGCGTCGCCGCGCTGGTGTGGTGGCTGGCGCCGATGCAGTTGCCCTTCGTCGTCCAGGTACTGCTGACGCTGGCGACAGTCACGGCGCTGGGTCCGCTGCTGTACCGCGTCGCATACCAACCGCTGGCCGAGGCCAGCGTGCTGGTGCTGCTTATCGTCTCGGTGGCGCTGCACTTCACGCTGCTCGGCCTGGGACTGTTGTTCTTCGGCGCCGAAGGCTCGCGCACGCCCGCGTTTTCCTCGGCGTCGCTCTCGATCGCCGGAGTGAACATCAGTGTGCAGAGCCTGCTGGTGGTGGCCTCGAGCGTCGCGCTGATCGGCGCGCTCGCGCTCTTCTTCGGCCGAACGCTCTACGGCAAGGCGCTTCGCGCGACGGCGGTAAATCGCGCCGGGGCGCGGCTGGTCGGCATCTCGCCCGATTTCGCCGGCGCGCTGACGTTCACGCTGGCGTCACTGCTGTGCGCGTTCTCCGGCGTGCTGATCGGACCCATCACGACCATTTACTACGATTCCGGATTCCTGGTGGGCCTCAAGGGCTTCGTGGGTGCGATCATCGGTGGACTGGCGAGCTACCCGATCGCCGCGGCCGGCGCCTTGCTAGTCGGCCTCATCGAGTCGTTCTCGTCGTTCTGGGCCAGCGCGTTCAAGGAAGTGATCGTGTTCACGCTGATCATTCCGGTCCTGCTGTGGCGCAGCCTGACCACGACGCACCACGAGGAAGACGAATGAGGGCCCAATGGACCCGTGCGGCCTTCGCGGCACTCGTCGTGGCGCTGGCCGCCGTTCCGCTGTTCGCGCCGGAATTCTGGGTGACCCTCGGCAATTACATCGGGCTCTACAGCATCGTGGCGCTGGGCCTCGTGCTGCTGACCGGCGTAGCGGGCCAGACATCGTTCGGACAAGCCGCGTTCGTCGGGCTCGGCGCCTACACGACCGCCTATCTCACGACGAAATTCGGAACGTCGCCGTGGTTCGCGCTGGCCATCGGGATGGCGATCACCGGAGCCGTCGCGCTGTTCCTGGGCTTCATCACGTTGCGCATGAAGGGGCATTACCTGCCACTCGCGACCATTGCCTGGGGCATCAGCCTGTTCTACGTATTCGGCAACCTGGAAATGCTCGGCGGACATACCGGAATGAGCGGCATTCCGGCGCTGTCGCTGTTCGGCTTCGAACTGAAGAGCGAGCACCGTTACTATTACCTGATCTGGGGCATCACGCTGGCGTGCCTGTGGGCGACCGACAACCTGCTCGATTCGCGCCCGGGGCGCGCGATACGGTCGCTCAAGGGCGGACTCCAGATGGCCGAGGCGTTCGGTGTCGATGCCGCGCGCCTGAAGATCGTCGTCTTCGTCTACGCGGCCCTGCTTGCCTGCATCTCCGGCTGGCTGTACGCGCACCTGCAACGCTTCGTCAATCCCACGCCATTCTTCATCACGCAGGGCATCGAATACCTGTTCATGGCGGTGGTCGGTGGTGCAGGCAGCGTGTGGGGCGCGGTGCTCGGCGCCACGGTCATCACGTTGCTGAAACAGGTGCTGCAGGACTGGTTGCCGGCGCTGTTCGGCCGCTCCGGCAATTTCGAGCTCATCGTATTCGGCATCCTGATGATCCTGCTGCTGCAGTTCGCGCGCGATGGATTGTGGCCATGGATCGAGCGCCTTGTACCGAAACGCCATCCGCCGCCCGTGCCGCCGGCCGAGCCGTTGCCGTCGCGCGACCATTCCCGGCGCGGAAGGCGCGTTGCTGGACGTGCAGAAGGCGCGCAAGCAATTCGGCGGACTGGTCGCCGTCAACGACCTGTCGTTCCAAATCCGTTCCGGGGAAATCCTGGGCCTGATCGGCCCCAATGGCGCGGGCAAGAGCACGACGTTCAGCCTCATCTCGGGTGCGGCGGAACTGACATCCGGCGACATTCGATTTCGCGGCGAGCCGATCGGCGGAGCGCCGCCGTATGAAATCGCGCGGCGCGGCATCGGGCGCACGTTCCAGCACGTGAAACTGATTCCGCAGATGACGGTGCTGGACAACGTCGCGCTCGGTGCCTACTTGCGCGGATCCACCGGCATCCTCCGCGCGGCGCTCGCGCTCGACGGCGCGGAGGAGGCGCGGACCAAGGCGGAAGCGGCGCGGGCCATTGCGCGCGTGGGCCTCGGCGGTCACACTTTCGACGCGGCGGGCAGCCTGCCGCTGGGCAAGCAGCGGATCGTCGAGATCGCGCGCGCGCTGGCTTCGGACCCCGTGCTGCTGCTGCTCGACGAGCCGGCGGCCGGCTTGCGGTATCTCGAAAAACGGGAACTCGCCACGCTGTTGCGATCGCTGAAGGCCGAAGGGATGACCGTACTGCTGGTCGAGCACGACATGGACTTCGTGATGGGACTCACGGACCGGCTTGTCGTGATGGACTTCGGCGAAAAGCTGGCTGAAGGACGTCCGGCCGAAATCCAGAACAACGATGCGGTCCGCGAAGCGTACCTGGGAGGCGTCGTCTGACCATGGCCGCGCTGCTCGACGTCAGGGAGCTCTCGGTGTCCTATGGCAAGGTGGAAGCCGTCCACAAGGTTTCGCTCACCGTCACCGAGGGCACCATCGTCAGCGTGATCGGCCCCAATGGCGCGGGCAAGACGACGCTGCTGGCGGCGATCATGGGCACGCTGGCGGCCAGCGGCGACATACGCTACCAGGACGAGGCGATCGGCTCGCTGTCCGTGGAGCAGCGCGTCGGCGCCGGACTCGTGCTCGTGCCCGAGAAGCGCGACCTGTTCGCGTCGATGACCGTGTCGGACAACCTCGAACTCGGCGCGTTCGCGCGCGCCCGGCGCGGCGATCGCGACATCGCGCGAACGCTCGACGACGTGTATGCGCGTTTTCCGCGCCTGCAGGAGCGGCGCGCGCAGCTTGCGGGAACGCTGTCCGGCGGCGAGCGGCAAATGCTGGCGCTGGGACGCGCGCTGATGAGCAAGCCGAAACTCCTCATGCTGGACGAGCCGTCGCTCGGACTTGCGCCGCTGGTCGTACGCGAGATATTCAACATCGTTTCCGCGCTGAAGGCCGCGGGCGTGTCGATCCTGCTCGTGGAACAGAACGCGCGCGCGGCGCTGCAGGTTTCCGACTACGGGTATGTGCTGGAAACCGGCGAACTGGCGCTCGAGGGTCCGAGCGTCGAGCTTGCGTCGAATCCGAAGGTCGCCGCGACGTATCTGGGGCAGAGCGCCGTGCGATGGTGCGGCCTGGGACGCGCTGGATCGGGCCTCACCGGGCGCAGGGTAGAATTGTCCCTCAGTGGCGCTCCTTCGCGCCTCGCCATCCTCATTCGGGACTGCCGCCTTGACCGATCTCTCCGTTCCTCCCGTTTCCGCCGTGCTGCTGGCCGATGCGGAGCGCCTGCTGCTGGCGCCGTCCGGCCTCGACCAGGCCAAGTTGTCGCGGGTGCTTGCCGACATCCACGCGCACGACATCGCGTTTGCCGATCTCTACTTCCAGCATTCGCGGTTCGAGAGCTGGAGCCTGGAGGAGGGCATCGTCAAGTCGGGAACGTTCAACATCGATCGCGGCGTCGGCGTGCGCGCCGTGAGCGGCGACAAGCAGGCTTACGCCTATTCGGACGACATTTCGCTCGACGCGCTGACGGAAGCCGCCATCGCCGTGCGCGCAATCGGCCGGCAAGGCGGTTCGGCTGTCGCGCCGCTGGGAAAGCGTGGTTCGGCGCACGCGCTCTATTCGCTAGCGGATCCTGTGGGCAGCCTTGCCGAAGCAGACAAGGTCGCGCTGCTCGAGCGCCTCGAGCGCCGCGCGCGCGCCTGCGACAAGCGCGTCACGCAGGTGATGGCAGCGCTCGCCGGCGAACACGAGACCATCCTTATCGCGCGCAGCGATGGCCTGATGGCCGCCGATGTCCGTCCTCTCGTGCGTCTGTCCCTCACGGTGATCGTCGAGGAAAACGGCCGTCGCGAGCAGGGTCATTCGGGCGGCGGCGGGCGTTTCGACTATGCGGATTTTACCGACGACGTCATCGATCGCTATGCGAAGGAAGCCGTCGACCAGGCGGTGCTCAACCTGTCGGCGCAGGCAGCGCCCGCCGGCAACATGACCGTCGTCCTGGGCAGCGGCTGGCCGGGCATCCTGCTGCACGAAGCGATCGGCCACGGGCTGGAGGGCGATTTCAACCGCAAGGGCACCAGCGCCTTCTCGGGACGCGTGGGCAAGCGCGTGGCCGCGAAAGGCGTCACGGTCGTCGACGATGGGACCCTCCAACGGCGCCGCGGCTCGCTCAACATCGACGACGAGGGCAATCCGACGCGGCGAACGGTGCTGATCGAGGACGGCATCCTGCAGGGTTACATGCAGGATCGCCTCAATTCCGGGTTGATGAACGTCGCCCCGACGGGCAATGGCCGCCGCGAATCGTTCGCGCACATGCCGATGCCGCGGATGACGAACACGATGATGCTGGCCGGCGACCGCGACCCGGCGGAGATCATCGCATCGGTCAAGGACGGACTCTACGCGGCCAACTTCGGCGGCGGACAGGTCGACATCACCAGCGGCAAGTTCGTGTTCTCGATGGTCGAGGCGTGGATGATCAAG
The DNA here is from genome assembly GCA_963782625.1 of uncultured beta proteobacterium. Classification (GTDB taxonomy): domain Bacteria; phylum Pseudomonadota; class Gammaproteobacteria; order Burkholderiales; family Casimicrobiaceae; genus VBCG01. The sequence continues at coordinate 218,486 of CAWAKN010000015.1, forward strand.
GACGGCAAGCTCGCTTACCCGGTGAAGGGCGCCACGCTCATCGGCAACGGCCCGGAAGCGCTCACGAAGGTGTCGATGATCGGCAACGACCTGGCGCTCGACGATGGCGTGGGTACATGCGGCAAGGAAGGCCAGAGCGTGCCCGTCGGCGTGGGCCAGCCGACGCTGAAGATCGACGGATTGACGGTGGGCGGAACCGGTTAGTCGTTCCACGCGGGCCGGACGCACATGAAATTCAGGATGTCGGAAAAATCGCTGTTCGCGATCCTGCTGCGCTCGCCGTGGTGGGTGAGCATTGCCGTCGCGGCCTGCATCGCGCTTGTCGCGCGGATGGCGCTGCCGGAGCCGTTCATGCTTGGCGGCATGCTGGCGGCGATCCCGTTCCTGGGAATCGGAATCGTGGCGGCCTGGCGGCAGTTGCGATCGCCGAATGCCGCACGCGTCGCCGCAGCGATCGACGTGGTCGGGTCGATGTCATGGCGCGAATTTTCGAGCGCCCTCGAGAACGCTTTTCGTCGTGACGGCTATGATACCCGGCGGCTCAACGGGAGTGCCGCGGATTTCGAAATGACGAGGGCAGGACGCTCGTCGCTGGTGAGCTGCAAGCGCTGGAAGGCGGCCAGCACGGGCGTCGAGCCGCTGCGCGAGCTTGGACGCCGCGATGAGCGCACGGGAAGCGGACGACGGCATTTACGTTGCCGTCGGCGGCGTCACCGAAAACGCGCGCCGGTTCGCCGCCGAGAAGAGGCTGCGGGTGCTCGAAGGCGTCGAGCTCGCGAACCTGATCGGCGTCGTGCAACGCGCCCGCTGGCACTCGGCGAAATAGCCTCGCATCGCGCCCTTTCACACCGTCCCCCGATCATGCTGCGGGCCGCGCGAATGCGCGGTCCGGCGAAGGTCATTCTCGGTGTTGCCCGGTAATGCCACCAAGGTAGCCGCTCAGACTGCAAAACCGATTGTTCCCAATAATGGCACCCGTCAGGCCCCACAGCGTCCACTGCAGTTCTGTGATCGAGAACGTGCTGCCAGTCCCGTCGGTGCACGCGTAGTTGCCGTCAACTTGACCAATCGAGCCGGCCTGACGGTACGTACCAGCGAAATTGCATGTCGCTGCCTTACCAAACAATATGAGTTGAAATTGCGTGCCGAACTGACTGACCCACATTGCCCCGGTTTCTAGAACTGAAGTGCCATTCTGAGCCGGGTTCTGGCAGTTGCTTAGAGTGTACGAAATGACGCCATAGTAATCGGAAGTATAGTTGACGTGGCTCAGCGTTAGCCGCTGGATATTCTTTGTTACCGTGACACCGTTGATCGAATATTGAAGGGTTGCTGTAAGGAGCGTCGGCGCCGTAAGGGTCGCGGTGCCTACCGTGGTCTCTGCCACGGTGCCTGGATTGAATGGATCGCCGAATTAAGGGCCGTGGTTTTCGAAGACGCTACCGGTGAAAACTTGAGGCGGATTTGCAAGTCCGCCTGTTCCGACTTTGGTCACTACGGCAGTTACCCAATATGGGGACCTGTCCGCGCGATAGATAAAGAACGTGAGGAACATCACGTTTTGCTGGTGGTCGATGGTTACGCCCCATCCATCCTCGCCTGGCGTGTACCAAAGATCGGTGAACGTCGTCCCCAGATTCTGTGCCGTCGCGCTGCCCGCGAACAGCAATCCCGCAAGCGCCGCGATAAGAAGCCGCGATACGGCTTGAGTCCTGCTGTTCAGCACCTCGAGTAGCATCATGAAATGCTCCATGAATATTGGTGACGGCCCAAAAAAAGGCGTAAGCGCGGGTCGGCAGAGCGGCCATGATCTGCAATGGCAGACCGATGTTCAACATACCGGGCAGGCCGTACAACGGCAAGGTGATTTGCGACGCGAGTGTTCGGAAACTCGGCCACAACCGGAACGGATGGTGGGCGCGAGAGCCGCATAGTGTTCCGGTTCCAGTGTCGGCACCGCGAAGATCGGACTAACGCGCAACGGACGCGAGCGGTGGCCCTTCGTCACGCTCAGTGCCCGCGTCGGCGCATGGCGCAGTGATGGCGGAATTGCTACCTGAAGTCTAGTGCAGAGGGCCAGAGGGGGCGGTCGCTATGACCTGCGCGATCGGCGACGCGTGGTGGCACACCATCCGCCATCCGGACGGCGTGCGCATGAAGACGTTGGTGGCCACCGCGGCGCCGCGCGCCGTGCCGTCGGCGGTCGCGACGTGCTCAATGGCGCTTTGCATCGCCAGGCCCACGGTCTCCAGGACCACGATTTCGTCCAGGCGGAACGAAAGCTTGGTGTCGCCGGAGAACAGTTGCTCCCAGGCGGCGCGTACGGCGTCGTAGCCCACCATGCGCGCGCCGCCCGGATGCACGCACACGATGTCCTCGTCGTCGGCCCACGCGGTCATCATCGCATCCAGGTCGCGCGCCTCGAACGCCTGGTAGAACGCGAGCGCGGCATCCTGCGGCGATACGTAGATCGGGGTTGTGCGTGCCTTGGCCATGGTCGAGTCGAATGTGCGGAACCGTGAGTGCCGCTACGCCCGCGTGTTCGGCGGAAGGTAGGTCGGCAATAGCGCTTCGCGCGAGATTGTAGACGATGTCCGGCTTCAATTCCCGCATGCACTTGAAGTGCCCGAGCGGACACTCGCGCTTGAAGCACGGGCTGCAGACGATGTCGATCTTCGCAATGCGCGCGACCGGCGACAGCGGCGGCGTATACACCGGCGACGAGGAGCCGAACAGGGCGACGAGGGGAACGCCGACGGCGGCGGCGGCGTGCATCAGGCCCGAATCGTTGCTGACCACAAGCGACGCCGCCGACAGGATGTCGATGGTCGTGCCGAGGTCGGTGCGCCCGGTGAGGTCGCGCACGCGGGTCGCCGGCTCGCCCATCGCCATCAATACCGCTTCCGAGGAAATCTTGTCGTTGGGCGATCCGACGATCCACACGTGCATCCCGTCCCGCAGGAAGAGCGCGGCCAGGTCGGCGAAATGGTTCGGCGGCCAGCGCTTGGCCGCGCCGAATTCCGCGCCGGGGCACAGGATGACCACCGGCCGGTCGGTCTTGAGGTTGAGCGCCCGCATGGCGCCGGCGCGATTGGTCGCGTTCGGCACCAGGACGGGTGCCGGCGACAGCGGCACCAGCGCGCCGGGCGAGGCAGCCAGCGCGGCAAACCGGTCGACCAATCGCGGCATGCCTTTCCTGTCGAGCCTGCGCGCATCGGTCAGCAGTCCGAAGCGCGCTTCGCCGCGATACCCGATGCGCTTGGGAATGCGCGCGAGGTAGGGCACCAGCGCGGATTTCCAGGAATTGGGCAGCACGAACGCCCGCGTATAGCCCTCGGCCTTGAATTCGCGCGCCAGCTTGCGGCGGCTGGCCAGATCGAACTTGCCGTGGCCGAACGGCGTCTCGACGATCCGGCGGATGCCGCGCATGCGCGCATAGACCGGCGCGCACCATGAAGGCGCCAGGATGTCGACGATAGGATCTTCGTAAGGGTCGCGCAGCAGCCCGACCAGCGGCTCGGAAAGGATGGCGTCGCCGACCCAGGACGGTGCGACGATCAGGATGCGTTCGGCGGCCATGTCGATCGCGGGCGAGAGGCTGGCGCCCCGGCCCGGTTTGCGCTGCCCGTGTCGCGGGCAAGGGGTGCCCGCGCGTCACGTCGTCAGTGGCCGCCTTTGCGCGGCCCTCCCTCGAGTATGTAGCGGGTTCCGCAATAGGGGCACATGGCTTCGCCGGTGTCGGCGATGTCCAGGAATACGCGCGGATGCGACGACCACAGCGCCATGGCCGGATTGGGGCAATACACGGGCAGGTCCGCGGGTTTGACCGCGACGGGAATCATTTCCCTGGGTTCGCCCATCGTCAAACCTTCGACAGCCAGGCTTTTTTCGACGCCATGCGGCCGTTGACCGCGTCGAAGAACATGGCCTGCAGCTTGGTGGTGACCGGCCCGCGCGATCCCTCGCCGATCGTCCGGTTGTCCAGTTCGCGGATCGGCGTGACCTCGGCCGCGGTGCCGGTGAAGAACGCTTCGTCGGCGCAATAGACCTCGTCGCGCGTGATCCGCCGCTCGTGAACCGGGATGCCCAATTCCTTCGCGAACACGAAGATCGTGTTGCGCGTGATGCCGTTCAACGCGCCCGACGACAGGTCGGGCGTGTGCAATTCGCCGTCGATGACGAGGAAGATGTTTTCGCCCGAGCCTTCGGACACATAGCCCTGCGGGTCGAGCAGCAGCGCCTCTTCGTAGCCGTCGTGCGTGGCTTCCTGGTTGGCGAGGATCGAGTTGGCGTAGTTGGCCACCGCCTTGGCGCCGGTCATCGTGATGTTGACGTGGTGGCGCGTGTACGACGACGTCTTCACGCGGATGCCCTTTTCCATGCCTTCGGCGCCCAGGTAGCTTCCCCACGGCCACGCCGCGATGCAGACGCGGACCGGGTTGGACTTGGCGGCAACGCCCATGGCTTGCGATCCGTAGAAGACCAGCGGGCGCAGGTAGCAGGACTCGAGCTTGTTGTCGCGCACGCACGCCAGTTGCGCGGCATCCAGCACCTCGCGTGTGTACGGGATCTTCATGCCGAAGATGTGCGCGGAGCGGAACAGGCGGTCGGTATGGTCGCGCAGGCGGAAGATGGCCGGGCCGTCCACCGTCTTGTAGCAGCGGACGCCCTCGAACACGCCCATGCCGTAATGCAGCGTGTGCGTCAGGACGTGTGTCGTGGCCTCGCGCCACGGCACCATCTTGCCGTCATACCAGATCCATCCATCGCGGTCGGCCATCGACATGGCGAGTTTCTCCTGAAGCCTTCTGTTAGCATCGGCAAACCGCAATTTTAGCCGATTTCCTCGGACTTCCCCGGCCGCGCATCCACGGCTGCCTGCCATGCGTCCCCGAAGATGTGCCGCCACAGCGCGGCGACGGCCGCGCGCTGCGCGGCCAGCGCCTCGGGGTCCACCCGCGCGTGCGCGGCGCCGGTGAGCCTGATCTGATGCTGCAGGCGGCGGTACTCGCGGTAGGCGTCGGCCACGTCGGAGGCCAGCGCCTGCGGCAGCAATCCCAAGTCGGCGGCCATGCCGAGCAACGCGATGTTGCCCTTGTTGCCGGTCAACACCGGATAGCGGTGCGCATTTGCCAGCACCAGGTACTGCACGGCGAACTCGATGTCGACCATGCCGCCGGGGTCGTGCTTGAGGTCGAACAACGGCGTGCGATTGGGATGCCCGGCCGCCATCCGGCCCCGCATCGCGCCGATGTCGCGGGCCAGCGGTTCCGGTTCCCGGGGAAGTGTGAGGATCGCTTCGCGTTCGGCTTCGAACGCCGCCCCCAGTTGCGCATCGCCGGCGACGAAACGCGCGCGGGTCAGCGCCTGATGTTCCCATGTCCACGCGTTTTCACGCTGGTACTTGCGGAAGGCGGAGAGGCTCGACGCGAGCAGGCCGGACGCGCCGTCCGGGCGCAGGCGAAGGTCCGTGTCGTAGAGCTGGCCGGCGGCCGTATTGCTGGTGAGCCACGTGATCAGGCGCTGCGCGAGGCGGGCATAGCGCTCCTGCTTCGATTCGGCCTCGGGATCGTCGGCGTCGACGTCGTACAGGAACACGAGATCGAGGTCCGACACGTAGCCCAGCTCCTTGCCGCCCAGTTTGCCGTAGCCGATGATCGCGAAGCGCGGCGGCGGCGATTCCGGGCCGGCCAGTTGCGCCCAGCAGGCGTCGAGCGTCGCAGCAAGCAGCACATCGGCCAACGCCGAGATGTGATCGGCGAGGCGCTCGATGGTGAGCCGTCCGCCCAGGTCCTGCGTCAGCAGGCGAAACGTCTGCGCATGCTGGAAGTGGCGCAGCGTGTCCATCTGGCGCTCGACGTCGCCGAATTGGGCCGCCATCTGCCGCGACAGTTCGTCGCGCCAGACATCCCAGTCCGGTTCCGCGAGGAGGGCGCGCGCGTCGAGCAGCTCGTCGAGCAGCAGCGGATGGCGCGTCAGGTAGTCCGCCGCCCACGCCGACGCGCCCATCAGGTTGGCGATGCGCGGCAGCAGCGGCGGATGTTCGATGACCATGGCCAGATACGCGCTGCGCCGGCTCACCGCCTCCAGCAGCGTCAGCAGGCGCCCGAATACCGCCTGTGCGCCCGCGGCGCCGGGATTGGCGGAGGACGTGGCCAACAGCTGCGGAATCAACGCGTCGAAGCGTTGTCGCGACAGCGCGGGCAACTGCACGTAGCGGCCGCTGCCGCGGACCCGCGCGAGCGTGGCCAGCAGCGCGTCGGTATCGGTGAATCCGGCGGCTCGCAATTGTTCGCGCGCCGCGGCCGACGCCTTCGGTTCCTCCCAGATCGCCGTGAACGTTCCTTTGACGTCCGCGTCGCGTGCGCCCCCGATCGCCGAAGACCAGCGCGAACTGCTCGCTCACCTGCGCGCGGTGGCGAACCAGCTCCGCGTCGAAATCGCGCAGGCCGGCAAAACCCATGCTTTGCCGCAAGCAGCGCGCGTTCCTCGGCATTCGCCGGAAGCTGGTGCGTTTGCTGGTCATCCCGATACTGCAGCCGATGCTCCAGGCGGCGCAGGAAGACGTAGGCGTCGCGCAGCGCAGTCACCGCGGATTGGGGCAGCAGGCCGCGCGTGCCGAGCACGGTCAGCGCCGGCAGCGTGCCCTTGACCCGCAGCTCGCGCTCCCGGCCGCCGCGGACGATCTGCATTGCCTGCACGATGAATTCGATCTCGCGGATGCCGCCATCGCCGAGCTTCACGTTGGCGATGTAGTCGCGCCGCAAGCCCTGTTCCCGGATCTGGCGATGCACATCGCGCAGGCCGTCGTAAGCGTCGTAGTCGAGGTACTTGCGAAACACGAACGGATCCACGAGCGATTCGAGCTCGCCGCGCCGATCGCCGGTCAGCGCGCGCGCCTTCAGCCACGCATAGCGTTCCCACGCGCGGCCCTGGGTCTCCAGGTACGCCTCCAGCCCGGCGAACGTCGTCGTCAGCGGACCGCTTTCGCCGTAGGGGCGCAAACGCATGTCCACGCGGAATACGTATCCGCTGGGCGGCGACATCATGCAGCGCGCCGATGACGCGCTGTCCCAGCCGGTCGAAGAACTCGCGATTGGCGATGGGCCGGGGACCGGACGTTTCGCCTTCGTCGGGGTAGACGAAGATGAGGTCGATGTCCGACGAGACGTTGAGCTCGCCGCCACCCAGCTTGCCCATGCCGATGGCGATGAGCTGCTGCGGCAATCCGTCATCCGCGCTGCGGGGTTCCCCGTGGTTCCCGGCCAGCAGCCGCGCATGTAGTTGCAACCGTCGATTCGAGGGCCACCTCCGCCAGCTGCGTCATGGCGCCGCAGACCTCGGTCAACGGCGCCAATCCGGTCAAGTCGCGCACGAGCGTGTGCAGAAACAGGCGCCGTCGCAAGCCACGCAGCGCGATCGCGTGCGTCTCCGGGTCGTCCTGCGCGCCGACGTCCGCCAGCGTCGCGCGTACGTCGTCCCAGGCAAACGGCCGGCCGCGCGATTCCGCGAGAAAATCCGCGAGCCCGGGCTCCACGGCGAGCGCGCGATTCGCATAACGGCTGAACGCCAGCGCGTCCGTGATGTCCATTGAGTTGCCTTGACGGCTATTGGCCCGCGCCGCGTTGGCGGGAGTCCCAAATCGGGCCGAGTCCTTCAGCTACAATTCGGCTTCCCGGCTGCACACATTATGCCTTTCGCCGCGACATCCTTCCCGGTTCTCCCTTGTCCAACCCGCGCGCTGCCCGGATTCTTCGCCTGCTGAGCGCCGCGGCGGTCGCAGCGTTCGCGCTTTTCTGCGTGCTGCTGCTTATCGTCCGCTTCATTCTGTATCCCCGGATCGACGACTATCGCGAACGCATCGTGGCGACCGCATCGGCTGCCCTGGGGGAGCCCGTCGCAATTGCGGCGATCGACACCGGCTGGCAGGGATGGAATCCGCAGCTGACGGTACGCGGGCTGCAGATCCACGACCGGGAACACACGTCCGACGAGCCGGTGCTCAGCTTCCCGCAGATCAATCTCGTCGTGTCGTGGACGTCGCTGCCATTCCTGGACCTTCGCCTGAAGGAGCTGTCGATCGACGTCCGCGCCTGTCGATTCGGCGCGACGTGAGCGGCCGATTGCATGTGGCCGGCATCGAATTCGATCCCGAGCAGCAGAACGACGACTCGCGCGTCACCGACTGGCTGCTGCGGCAGCCAAGCATCGTGGTCTCCGACGCGCTGGTGACGTGGACGGATGAACTGCGCCGCGCGCCGCAACTCGTGCTCGACAACGTGCAGTTTCGCCTCGAGCACAGCTTTGGCCACCACCGCTTCGGCCTGGTGGGCACGCCGCCTGCGGATCTCGCCGCGCCGCTGGACTTTCGCGGCGACGTGACCGACGCGTCGCTGCACGATTGGCGTGAGGCGCGTGGACGCTTCTATGTGCGCCTGGACTACGCCGACATCGCGCTGTGGCGGGAGTGGATTCCGCTGCCTATCCGGGTCGACAGCGGCAAGGGCGCGCTTCGCGCGTGGTTCGACTTCGCCGAAGGCGCACCAACCGGCATGGTGGTGGATTTTGAGCTGGCCGATGTCCGCACGCGGCTCGCGCGCGATCTGCCGCAACTCGACCTCGCCAACCTGGGCGGGCACGTCGACTGGAAGCGCGAAGGGGGCAAGCGCCAGATCAATGCCTCGAGTCTCACGTTCACGACCCGCGCGAACCTGGTGCTTGCCCCTACCAACTTCAGCCTTGGATTGAGCGAGGGCGCCGATGGCAATGTCACAGGGGGCCAACTCGTCATCGACCGGCTCGACATGGAACCACTGACGGCCTTGGCCGCCCAGTTGCCGTTGCCGGCGAGCTTGCGCCGCGATCTCGCGCGATACGCGCCGCGCGGCATCATCGCCAATGGCAAGTTCCGATGGACGGCCAACGCTGACGGTTTCGACACCTTTGCTGCGAGTGGCACGTTGCAACGCGTCGGCTTTGCGGCGGCGGAAGGCATGCCGGGGGCAACCGGTATCTCCGGCACCTTCGACCTGGATCAAACGCATGGCGCGGCGAAACTCGACAGCCAGGACCTGACACTCGACGCGCCGCGGCTGTTCAGCGAACCGCTTGCGATGGCCTCGATGGGTGGCGCGGTGACGTGGGACAAGCGCGGCAGGTCCGTGGCGGGTGGAATTCGACAACGTGCGGTTTGCCAGTGCGCCGTTCACGGGCACGGCGAACGGTTCCTGGACCGCGAAAGGCGACGGTCCGGGAACGCTGGATCTGCGCGCGCAGCTCGCGGGCGGCAGCGTGGACGAGGTCAGCCGTTACATTCCCTTGACGCTCTCCGGCGGCCTGCGCACATGGCTCAAGGCCAGCATCCTGCAAGGTTCCGCCAGCGACGTGCGCGTCACCCTGGCCGGCGACCTCGCCCAATTTCCCTTCGCGGACAATCGCGCTGGAAAGTTCCTCATCGCGTTCAAGGTTCGCAATGGGACGTTGCGGTTTCTTCCCGAGTGGCCACCGATCGAGGCACTCGACGCGGACCTGAGGTTCGAAGGAGCGCGGATGACGATCGACGCCGCGGGTGGACGGTCGCTGGGCGCGGAAATCGGCCCAACGAAGGCCGAGATTCCCAATCTGTCGGCGCCGTTTCCAGTGCTCACGGTGACCGGCGACGCCACCGGGCCGACGCAGGAATTCCTCCGCTATATCGAACACAGTCCGGTTGCCGGCTGGATCGGCCATGCCACCACGGGCACGACCGCCACCGGTGCCGGGAAGCTCGAACTCAAGCTCACGCTTCCCCTGGGCAAAGGCGATGGCGCAAAGGTCGCCGGTGACTATCTGTTCATCGGCAACGACCTGCGCTTTGCCGAGCTGCCGACGCTGGCGAAGGTAAACGGCCGGCTGGCGTTCACCGAACAGGACTTGCGGGCGCAGGACGTGGCTTTCGAGGCGCTCGGGGGGCCGGCGAAAGTCGCCATCGCAAATGTGGACGGCGAAGTCCGCGTGACCGGCTCGGGCACGGCGAATCTGGCAACGCTGAATCGCGAGGTAAGCATGCCGCTGCTTGATCGCATTTCCGGCATTACCGATTGGGAACTGAGCCTGACGTCGCGCGACGATGCCGTGACCTGGGTGCTGGCGAGCACGCTCAAAGGCGCGGTCATCGACCTGCCTGCGCCAATGGGCAAGACGGCGGCCGAGACTGCGCCATTGAAGATCGAACGCCGCGCGGTCGCTGGGCGTCCGAACGAGGACTTGGTGACCGCCGATTATCGTGGCGTGGTCCGCGCCATCGCGCATCGCGAAGCCGTGGCGGCCGGAGCCGTATCAACGGTCGATCGCGTCGTGATATTGCTGGGAGGCGCCGCAACCGGCAGCGAGCGCCCCGCTCGCGCGGGCGTGTTCGTGCGTGGAAATCTTCCCGAACTCGACGTCGACGCGTGGTTGGCTTTGTACGCGAAGGAAAAGCCGCGACTGTCCAGCGGCGAGGATACCGCGTCCGGTGGCTACGCATTGACGATGAATGGTGTCGACCTCGACGCGGGAAAGTTCGTCGCGATGGGGCGCGTGCTGCACGACTTCCACGTGACGGCGCAACGCGCCGGCGTGGACTGGCAACTAGCCATGCGCGGTCGCGAGGTCGACGGCAATGCCACCTGGCGCGGGCCATCCGCGGAACTTCCCAACGGACGCGTGATGGCACGCTTGACGCGCTTCGTGCGGCCAGGTCCCGGCGAGCTCCATCCGGTGCGCGGCGAACCGGAACCGGCAACGAGCGCGGCCAATCCATGGCCGGAATTGGACATCGTGTCCGATGCATTCATCTCCAAGGAACGCGACCTGGGCAAGTTCGAACTCGTCGCCAAGCCGGTCGGATCCGACTGGCGCATTGAGCGGCTGGCGCTGGCGAATGACGATGGGCGCATCGACGCCGACGGCTGGTGGCGTGTGCGCGGCGAGCGGCAGCAGACGCAATTCGACGTGACGATCGACGTCGCCGATGCCGGCGGTTACCTCGCGCATTTCGGCACTGCAGGTGCGGTGAAAAATGCGCCGACCAGGATCGTGGGTCAACTGCAATGGACGGGCGCGCCCAACGACTTCGACTATCCGACGCTGTCCGGAAAGTTCAACCTGCAGTCGGGCGCAGGACAGTTCCTCAAGATCGATCCAGGCATCGGCAAGCTGCTCGGCGTGTTGTCGCTGCAGGCGCTGCCGCGGCGTATCACGCTCGACTTTCGCGATGTCTTCAGCGAAGGCTTCGCGTTCGACGACATCAACGGCGATTTTGTCATCGACAACGGCCAGATGCGCACGGACAACCTCAAACTCGCCGGTCCCGCGGCAGCGGTTGCCATCAAGGGCGACATCGACCTGGCTCGCGAGACACAGATGCTAAACGTCCGCGTGCAGCCGGCGTTGAGTTCGAGTGTCTCGGCCGGGGCGGCGGTCTTGTTCATCGCCAATCCGCTGGTCGGCGCGGCTGTGGGAGCGGGCGCGCTGCTGGCGCAGAAATTTTTGAACAATCCGATCGACCAGATGTTCAGCTACGACTATCGCGTGACGGGGTCGTGGGTCGACCCCGTGGTGGAACGAGTAGGTGGCTTCGGCCGGGCAGCGCAAGCTTCGCCGACATCAGGACACGAGACAGGGGCGCAATGAGCGAGCGAATGCGGGTGGCGGCGATCCAGACGATCGCGGGAGGCGACGTTGCGGAAAATCTCGCGCAGGCCGCGTTGCTTGTGCGCGCCGCGGTTGCGGATGGGGCGCAGCTCATTGTGCTGCCCGAGTATTTCGGCATTCTCGGCGCCCGCGCGACGGACAAGCTCGCGGCCAAGGAACGCGACGGGGCCGGGCCGCAGCAGGATTTCCTTGCCCGCATGGCACGCGAGCACCGTGTCACCGTCGTCGGCGGCAGCGTTCCCATCGCCAGCGACGAACCCGCACGGGTTCGCAGCGCGTGCCTTGTCTACGGACCCGAGGGCACGCGTCTTGCGCGCTACGACAAGATCCACCTGTTCCGCTTCACGAGCGGCGCCGAGGACTACGACGAAACGCGCACGATTCAGCCGGGCGAGACGGTCGTGGCCTTCGACGCGTCCTGCGGGCGGGTGGGCTTGTCCATCTGCTATGACGTGCGGTTTCCCGAGTTGTATCGCGCGCTCGGCGACTGCGCGTTGATTCTCGTGCCTGCCGCATTCACGGCGACGACGGGCGCCGCCCACTGGGAGTTGCTGCTGCGCACCCGCGCCGTGGAAAATCAGTGCTACGTGCTTGCCGCTGCGCAAGGTGGATTGCATCCGAACGGGCGGCGAACGTGGGGGCATTCGATGCTGGTCGATCCCTGGGGCGCCATTGTCGCGTCGAAGGACGAGGGACAGGGGATTGTCGTGGGCGACGTGGATCCGGCACGAATCATGGAGGCGAGATCGAAGCTGCCCGCACTGACCCATCGCGTGATGTAGGTGCGCGCCGTTTTGTACTACGCCGAATAGTGGCCCGCACCCGTCAGTCCAGCCCCTTCCGGGCCAAGAATTCGAACATCAGATCAGCGACCTCCTTGTTGTTGAGGTCCGAGAATGGGAAGTGCGTGTTGCCCCGGATGCCAATCTCCGGCAGGTGCACCAGCGTCGCGTCGCCGCCGTGCCGATTGATGGCTTCCGTCCACAGCCTGGCCATCGTCAAGCGGACACGCCAATTATCCTCGCCAAAGTTCGGCGAGGGCTGGAGTGGAATGTTGTCCCCGTAGTAGACGACGATCGGAATCCGGGTCAGCTTGAAAAACTCGGCCTTCGGAACCGCGACGCCTTCCAGCGGACCGGTCGCGCTGGGCAGGGGCGGCGGCACTTCGCCCTCGGGAAAGACGAAGCCGCTGCCCGGCTCGTAGGCAACAATTGCCCGCACCTGCGAATTTTTCATGGCCACGCCCCAGCCCATGCCGCCGCTGTGCGAATGGGTGACCAGCACCGTCGGTCCAATCCTGTCGACGAGGGCCGAAACTGCATCTATCGCGACCTTCGTGTCGAGCGGCCCCGTGTCCGGCACCATTTGGCGGAAGTACTGGTTCAACGCCTCCGGATCCCGGGAGAACTGCACATCCGTGAAGAAGTCCGGCCAGCGGCCCAGCCGGAACATGTTGAACCAGCGCTGGTCGTCAGGCACCGTATCAATGGTCGTGCTCACCGTGCTGCGCGCCGCGCCACCGCGCCGAGGCTGATCGACGAGGTACACGGCGTAGCGGCGCCGCAGGAAAATGGTCTGGAAGCCCTCGCGCCCATCGGGCGTGGTCTCCCAGGTTCTGCCGAACTGCCCGAAGCCGTGCCACATCACGAGTGGCAATTGGCGGGCGTTCGCCGGAACTTGGTAAAAGACATGCGCATGGTCACCGTGCAGGGTCTGGCCTCCTGAATCCGGGCGGACGCCATCAAAGGTGCCAGCGCTCTCTTTTATTGTGCCGCCCACGGCGAAGCTGCCCTGTTCCTGGATCACCAGCGGCGCTCGGCGCGCCGTAGCGTCATCGGCCGCTTGGTGCGCGGTCCCGCAGGCCGTGAGTACGAGGCCGGCCATGAGGGCACCCGTCCAGCGCGACCTATTTCCATTTGCCGATTGCTTCATGACTGCGATTCTACGGCGCAGCGTGAGGAATGAACGCCCCACCGGATCTGTTTGCGCTACAGGGATGAGGAGCTTCGTCGACCCGCCAACCGCGGTGAAGGCTTAAGATACAGCGATGCCACCACGTATTCTTTCTGTATTGATCGGACTTGCCTGGCTCGCGCCATGCAGCGGATTGGCGGCGACTGAGCCGATTTACAAATGCGCCGACGCGAACCTGCGCGTTGTTTACACCGACATGCCCTGCACGAATGGGGAGAAACTTGATATCCGCGCCGGGCAAGCCGATCCCGCGGCTATGGCGAGGCTTCAACGCGAGCGCGATGCGCTCGACCAAAGCGCCGCGCAGCGCATCGCGGATCAACAGCGTCAACGAGATTGGGCAGGTCGGTACATTACTGACGGCTATCAGCCTCAGTATGAGTTGCCGACTTACGACTATGGTGCGGGATGGTGGCTTCCCGGCGCTGCTCGCCTGCGTCCGCCAAAAGCGCGAGGACCGAAGGACCACGGGCCGCGACGCTTCGCGCCAATGCCGCCGTCCATTGAATTGCCCCGGCGTTGATCCATGCGTGCGTCTTGAGGACGTGGGTCGTTGGAGAATAATGCCGGATGCCCTCCGCCGGCAGCCAGCGCAGAATATGTGACTTCGCGGTACTGCGCACGTCACTCGCCGTGGCGCTGGTTTTGGCCACCCTGTCCGGCCTGGCGCTCGCGGGACCCTTCGAAGATGCCACTGCGGCCTACAATCGCGGCGACTACGCGACGGCCGAACAGGGCTTCGCAATGGCTCAGGACAATCTCGGCCGCTTGTACCGTGATGGTCGCGGTGTCGAAAAGGACGATGCAGCCGCGGCTGCCTGGTTCCGGAAGGCGGCGGAACAATACTACGCGAGGGGTAAAGGCAATCTCAGATTGGACCACGAGAGCGGCCGCGTTGTCGCGAAGGATGCTACCGAGGCGGCTCCGTTGGACGGAAAGGCAGCGGACCAGGCCAACGCCCCGGCCCGAAGCGATCCCGGTCCCGTCGCCACGCAGGGCAACGTCGCTTCAGGCACTTCGAATTGCAAGCTGGTGAAGATCGACCAGTGGCTGGTCAGGTTTTCGCGCAACCGATTGTTGGTTATCGAAGGCGCAATCAACGGTCAAAAAGTCGGAATCATGCTCGACACCGGAGCCATGCGAACGATGATCTTTCGTCCGGTGGCCGAGCGACTGGGCCTGATGATGCGTCCGCTCAGGAATGCCTATGTAAGCGGCTTTGGCGGTTTTTCATCTATCGAATCCGCCCCCGTCGGCGAATTCAGGATCGGAGAATCCACGCGCAGGAACTGGCACATGATGGTTGCCGGCGAGCACGACCCCGGCGATGGCATCGGAGTCCTTCTTGGCGAAGATTTCTTCCAGAATGTCGATGTCGAATTTGATTTGGCAAACCGCGCGGTTCGACTGTTCCAGCCCCGGAATTGCAATGGCACATCGCTGGCGTACTGGACTACCGGCCCGGCGCAGCAGATTCAGATGGAATGGCTCGACCCGGATCGGCCTCGGATCGTCGTGCCTGTGAGGGTCAACGGACTCCCGATTGCCGCGCTGTTGGACACGGGCGCGACCAGCTCGATCCTGCACAAGAACATTGCAGCCCGCCTGGGTGTGCGGCCGGATACGCCTGGCGTCGTCGCCGGTGGCACATTCCTCGGCGTTGGCGAAAAGTCGTCGGACGTCTGGGTTGGTCCGTTCGAGAGTTTTGAAATCGGCGACGAAGCCATCAAAACAACGTCGATCCCTTTTGGCGACACTCTCGCTGATACCCAGATGGTATTGGGAATGGATTTCCTCCTGGCGCATCGACTGCTCGTATCCCACAGCCAGCGCAAGATCTATTTCACATACGCGGGCGGCCCGGTGTTCCAGAGATCGGGCGCACCGAAGCGCGGCAACAACTAACGGGCATCCGTCCGGAAGTCGCTTTCGCTTCAGCGGTACAGCCGGACGCCTTACTTTCCCTTCAACAGCACCAGTACGGCGCCGCCGCCGCCGGCGTGTTGCGGGGCTTCGGCGTAGGCAAGTACCTCGTCCCAGTGCGCCAGCCAGTTGCGCACCTTGCCCTTCAGGACGGGTTCCCGGTTGGGCGAGGTCAGACCCTTGCCGTGGATCACGCGCAAACAGCGCATGCCCCGTTCGCGCGCGCCGCCGACGAAATCGGCCAGCGCATCGTGCGCTTCGTCGGTGGTCATGCCGTGCAGGTCGAGTTCGGCCTGGACGGCCCAGTGCCCGCGCCGGAGCTTGCCGACGAAGAAGAAGCCGTCGCAAGTGGCACAGGCGGACACGCCTTTGCCCATGAATTTCTCCTCGGACGGCAGTCCCAGGTATCGCGCCGACGCGCCGGTGCCCATGATAACGGCGTCACAGGTGTATTCGCCGGCATCGCCCGTGAGGCGGAACGGTTTTTCGGTGTGTACACATTTCAGCCGTTGGCTGCTTCCATCACGCGACCCCGAATAGCCGGGGACTGCCGGCGCGAGGAGTGCATCTTCGCGCCGGCAGCGTTCTGGCTATCCTCGGGAACAGCACGGCCCGCAGGCAAGCGCCGTCACCGCGGGCTATTGCTTGGGCACGCAGCCCGGAAGCTTGAAACTGCCTATCCGTGTTTGCCAGCCGGCGGTGCTCGAGAGTTGTCCGGCGAGCGTGTAGTACTCGTTGACGTACCAGAACGTGCAGTCGTCGGCCGGGTCCACGTTCAGCGACGAGTAGTCGCCCCAGCGGGAATTGGTCGTGCGCTGCACACCGGTGCCGTTGACGATCGTTCCCTCACCCAGCGTCATTTCGCCCGGCGTGTCACTGGCGAGCCTGCCGGTATAACGGATGCCGGGGAAGACATCGATGCCGTTGACGACGCTGTAGCCCAGTGCGATGTTGCCCTGCCAGTCCATCGCCGCACTGCCCATCCAGCGATGCACGCCGTCGCCCGGCGCAAAGGTGCCCTGCTGATTGACCGAATAGGCCCATTCTTTCTTGTTGGCCGAGTGTAGTTCCGGCGGATCTCGTACCACCGAACACCCGCGACTCCCGGTGCCGCCTCGACCGATTGGTTGGTCACCATCGCTTCGTGCGTGCCGAAGTTGCGGTAGGCGAGCCGATGCGTCGGCCGCTGCCGGTAGGACAGGATGTCGAGGTATTGCGCGGGGTCCGTGATACCCGGCTGTGGGAGGCAATCACGGGCCGTCGGCGCGCACGGGAACGCCGAGTCGAACGCGGCGACAGGCAGTTGCGTCGCGAGCGTCAGCGTGGCTTCCGGCGTGGCGTTCCACTTGATGAAGAGTTCCCAGATGTTCAACGCGTCGAATGTCGCGCCGTAATCCCCATCATCGTCCTGTGTTCCGACGATCGGCGCCGGCACGTGGTCCTGCGGCCGGCGCGTGCCGTCGATGTCGGCCGGGAGCAGGCCGTCGCCGATCAGGTTGAGCGGCACGACGTTGGAGTCGAGGAAAAACTGCACCGCGCGCGCCTTCGGGTTGCCCGCGAGCATTTTGTTCTTCTCCAGCGCATAGACGCTGATGCCATACTCGTCGACATCCCCGAAGTCGCGGCTGGTCATGAGGTAGGAGTGCGTCCAGACGCCGTACTTCGGGTAGTCCGGGAAGAAGCTGCCGCCTGGCAAGTCCGGGTCGGGCTGGGTAACGAAGGCGTACCGGTAGTACGCACCGGTCGGGTCACCGGTTTGCGAGATCGCAACGCAGTTGTAGTAGAGCGGGCCACGCGTCGTGAACTGGGTCAGCAGCCAGCGGTCCTCGAGCTGGTCGTAGACGACGATCGGGTCGCCCGAGGCATCGGTGCAGTCGTCAACCGCAAAGCCTGCCCAAAGGTCGCCGATCGCGGTCGGTCCCGTCAGCATGGCGCCCTGCTTGTCGTAGACGGCGAAGGCCAGGTTGATCATTTCGACGTAATGATTCGGGCCGACGTCGCCGACCGGGTCGGGCGGATTGACGCGGAAGCCGTACAGGTTGAAGTTGTCCAGGTTGCTCAGGCCTTCGAACGTCAGCAGCGGTGCGAGCGGTGCGAGCGGCGCGGCCAGCGACCTGGCCAGCGACGATGCGCCGTTATTCTGAAGCGCCCCATCCCCCGAGTGCCCCCGATTGGCGACCGTCGGGCCGCGCTCGGGCCGGATTTCGAAGACCTCGTCGACGTTCAGGGGCTGCTTGCCGCGAAACGGCACGTTGACCTTGAGGCTGCGTACGGTCGGCGATACGTCGAACGCCTTGGCCTCGGAGAATTTCGGCGTCGGGGATTTTGCCCAGGCGCCTCCGGTGACGGCGAACACCACAGCCGCAACCAGCGCGGTTCCGGATACCTTCAGGTTGGCTGGAATCAGGTTATTGACCAATTTGAGTCTCCTTTCAAACTAGGGTACTTCCCGGTACATCAAGCACTCGGAGCGCGAAGCTGCATCGCGCATCCGGTTCGTCACGACGTCGCACATTCATCAGTTCAGCGACGCGCAAATCCAGCACCCCGTCAATCGACCCCATGGGGCGCCACGGGTTACGCTTGCTCGGGGACGGGCTCTATGCCAAGCGTCGTCCCGCATTGGCTTGTGGCGCATGGATTCCTGCAGGGGATACGGCGAACGGATCATCCGGCGACACACACGATTCAGGATGCCCCCCGGAGTCGCACACGTCTTGATTCAGCAGACCTTGTGATGGTCCCGGACTCAGTGGCACCGGGCCAAGCTGCGCATGGCTCGTTCGGTCTTTCTGAATCTTCCCGCCAAGTCTCGACAGGAACTGATCACAGTGCACCGCCGGAGCGGCGGCGTCAAGATGAACCGCCGTCTTCGGTCCTTCCGCGCGCGCGTTGAATGCGGTCGCGAAAGCTCCTCGGAATGACACCGGGACTTTGCAACGGCAGAATCACATTTTCACTTGCCCTTGAGCAGCACCAACACGGCGCCGCCGCCGCCGGCGTGTTGCGGCGCTTCGGCGTAGGCGAGCACCTCGTCCCAGTGCGCCAGCCAGTTGCGCACCTTGCCCTTCAGGACGGGCTCCCGGTTGGGCGAGGTCAGACCCTTGCCGTGGATCACGCGCAGACAGCGCATGCCGCGTTCGCGCGCGCCGCCGACGAAATCGGCCAGCGCATCGTGCGCTTCGTCGGTGGTCATGCCGTGCAGGTCGAGTTCGGCCTGGACGGCCCAGTGTCCGCGCCTGAGCTTGCCTACGACATCGCGGCCGATGCCCTTGCGGACGAACGTCTGCTCGTGCTCGAACTCCTGTCCCGCTTCCCATGTCTGCGGCGCCGGTTGCTCGCCGTACTTGGCGTCGGCGAGGACGTCGCGCTCGTCGGCAAGCGTATGGCGTGCGATCGGCTCGGGACGCGGAAGGCGAAGGTCGGCCCGGTTCGTCGGCGGCAGCTTCTGCACATCGGCAAATGCGCGCGCCAGGTCGATGTCGGCGTCCGCATGCTTGCCGGCGGCCAGCGCGCGCTTCGGCGCGATCTCGGGCTTGCTCGCAGGCGCGACTCGGCGCGGCTGCGCTGGAACGGCCGGTTTGTCGGGCGTTCGTTGCCGGTTCCGGGCGAGGCGTCCTGCCGGCGGCATCGAGCAGCGCCTTGAGGTCGGAGAGTTTCGCCATCGCTGCGCCCGCGACGCCCGCGTCAATGGCCTTCGAGGTACGCCTCGGCATCGAGCGCGGCCATGCATCCGGTACCGGCCGAGGTCACCGCCTGCCGATAGACGTGGTCGGCGACGTCTCCCGCCGCGAACACGCCGGGCACCGACGTCGCCGTGGCATTGCCCTCGCTGCCGCCTTTCACCTTGATGTAGCCGCCGGCCATGTCCAGCTGGCCCTCGAAGATCTGCGTATTCGGCGTGTGGCCGATCGCGATGAACACGCCGTGCACGGTGAGTTCCTGCGTGGCGCCGCTCTTCACGTCCTTTACCCGCACGCCGGTGACGCCGGACGCGTCGCCCAGCACATCGTCGAGCGTGTGATTCCAGAGCACGCGCATGTTGCCGCCGTTCCTGGTCTTGGCCATCAGCCGATCGACGAGGATGGCCTCGGCGCGAAACTTGTCGCGACGATGCACGACGGTGACGTGCTTCGCGATGTTCGACAGGTAGAGCGCCTCCTCGACCGCCGTGTTGCCGCCGCCGACGACGACCACGTCCGTCCCTTGTAGAAGAATCCGTCGCAGGTGGCGCAGGCGGACACACCTTTGCCCATGAATTTCTCTTCCGACGGCAATCCCAGGTAGCGTGCCGACGCGCCGGTGCCGATGATAAGGGCGTCGCACGTGTATTCGCCGGCGTCGCCTGTCATGCGGAACGGTCTTTCGCCCAAATGGACCGTGTGGATGTGATCGTAGACGAGTTCGGTGGCGAAGCGCTCGGCGTGCTTCTGGAAGCGCGCCATCAGGTCGGGCCCCATCACGCCGTCGACGTCCGCCGGCCAATTGTCGACGTCTGTGGTCGTCATCAGCTGTCCGCCCTGTGCCAGGCCGGTTACCAGCACCGGCGAGAGATTGGCGCGCGCGGCGTATACTGCGGCGCTGTAGCCGGCCGGGCCGGAGCCCAGGATGATCAGGCGGGCGTGCTTCGCGGACATGAAATAATTCTCGCAAGTAAAACAACGCAGTTTATCGTATGTGGGGGAGCCGTCCGCGGAGTCCAACACGGGGTGCCCGAGACGCCGTTCCCCGTGTTTGGCTTCCATGCGCCAACTCGTTGCGGGGTATAATGCGGCCTATGAAGTATTGGCTGCAACTCCATGGTTTTTAAACGAAACGATTCCGTGAATCGGCGCCTCCAGTCGTCCGAACCGGCGCTGTCGCCACGGTTCGCGCGGCTCGTGAGGGAATCCTGGTGGTTCCTGGTCGTCGCCGCTTGCCTGTACCTTGCACTGATCCTCGCGACCTATGCAAAGACCGATCCCGGGCTGGTCGTTTTCCGGGTCGGGCGCGCCGCTTGCCAATCGCGGCGGCGCCGTCGGCGCGTGGCTTGCGGACCTGCTGCTCTACCTGTTCGGACTGTCGGCGTGGTGGTGGGTGATCGGCGGCATCGTGCTGGTCGTCGCCGGCTATCGCCGCGTGGTGCGGCCCGATGATGCGACGGACCATCCGCTGGGTCTGGGTGCGCTCGGATTCGCGCTCGTCCTTGGTCGCCAGCGCATCCCTGGAAGCGATCCGGATGTGGAAGCTGCCGGCATCCCTGCCGCTGGCGCCGGGCGGAGCGCTCGGTGACACGATCGGCCAGGGCCTGACCCGCGCGATCGGCTTCAACGGCGCCACGCTGCTGCTTCTCGCGCTCTTCGCCATCGGCTCGTCGCTGCTTTTCGGCATCTCCTGGTTCAAGGTGATGGAACGCATCGGCGCCGGCTTCGAGGGAGTGATTGGCGCGGTGCGCCGCCGTCGCGAGGCGGCCCTCGACCGCAAGATCGGCGACGAGGCCACGATCGAACGCGAACACGTCGTCTCGCAATTGCGGGAGGACGAAGAGGAGCGCGCGCCGGTGGTGGTCGTGCCGGCGGCCGCGTACGTGCCCAAGTCCGAGCGCGTCGTGAAGGAAAAGCAGCGGCCGCTATTCACCGACATGCCCGATTCTCCGTTGCCGCCGCTGGCGCTGCTGGAGGATGCGCCGTCGACGCAGGAATCGGTCGGCACCGAGACGCTCGAATACACGTCGCGGCTCATCGAGCGCAAGCTGGCGGACTTCGGCGTGAGCGCGAAGGTGCTGGCCGCCTATCCCGGGCCGGTGATCACGCGCTACGAGATCGAGCCCGCCGTCGGCGTGAAGGGCGCGCAGATCGTCAACCTGATCAAGGACATCGCGCGTGCGCTGTCCGTGGTGTCGATCCGCGTGGTCGAAACCATTCCGGGCAAGTCATGCATGGGGCTCGAGCTGCCCAATCCGCGGCGGCAAGTGGTGAAGCTGGTCGAGATCCTGTCGTCGACGACGTACAACGACACACCGGGCCTGCTCACGCTGGCGCTCGGCAAGGACATCGCCGGCAAGCCGGTGGTCGCCGACTTGGCGCGCATGCCGCACCTGCTGGTCGCTGGCACGACGGGCTCGGGCAAGTCGGTGGCGGTCAACGCGATGATCCTGTCGCTGCTCTACAAGGCCGAACCGAAGCAGGTGCGCCTGATCCTGATCGATCCCAAGATGCTCGAACTGTCGATGTACGAGGGCATCCCGCATCTGCTGGCGCCGGTGGTCACCAACATGAAGCTCGCGCCCAACGCGCTCAACTGGTGCGTCGGTGAAATGGAGCGGCGCTACAAGCTCATGTCAATGCTCGGCGTGCGCAACCTGGCCGGCTACAACGCCAAGATCGTCGAAGGCCGGAAGTCCGGCAAGAAGGAATTGAACCCACTGTCGCTGACGCCGGAGAGCCCCGAGCCGCTCGAGGAAATGCCGCTGATCGTCGTCGTGGTCGACGAACTCGCCGATCTCATGATGGTGACCGGCAAGAAGATCGAGGAGTTGATCGCGCGCATCGCGCAAAAGGCGCGCGCCGCCGGCATCCACCTGATCCTGGCTACGCAGCGGCCGTCGGTGGACGTCATCACCGGCTTGATCAAGGCCAACATCCCGTCGCGCATCGCGTTTCAGGTCGCGAGCAAGATCGACTCGCGCACGATCCTGGACCAGATGGGCGCCGAGGCGCTGCTGGGGCAGGGTGACATGCTGTACATGCCGCCGGGCACCGGCTACCCGCTGCGCGTGCACGGCGCGTTCGTGTCCGATGGCGAAGTGCATCGCGTCGTCGAGCACCTGAAGCAACTGGGCGAGCCGCAATACATCGAGGGCCTGCTCGAAGGTGGCGTCGCGAGCGCCAACGGCGATGACGGCACGGCCGTCGAGGGAGGCGACACCGAGTCGGACCCCATGTACGACCAGGCAGTCGCGGTCGTGCTCAAGACGCGGCGGCCGTCGATTTCGCTGGTGCAGCGGCATCTGCGCATCGGTTACAACCGCGCGGCGCGGTTGATCGAGCAGATGGAAAACGCCGGACTTGTATCGCCGATGCAGACCAACGGCAATCGGGAAGTTCTGGTGCCGGCAGGCAAGGGCGAAGGCTGACGGTGCGCTCGCTTGCCGCGGCGCTTGCCGCATTGACGGCGATGTCGGTCCAAGCCGGACCGGTCGAGACCTACCGCGACGGACCGGAACTGTGTCCGCGAAATGTGCCCAAGACCGCACCGGTGCTGTCGGAGGCGCAGGCGATCGAGCGCGCCCGGACGATGCTGCCGGGCGGCTTCTGCGGACCGAGCACTTTCGTCACCGGCTGCGACGCCGAGCCCGAGTTCGCTCTGGGCGCGTGGCGCATGTATTTCCACCAGTATCGCGACCGGGCGGGCGCGCGTGACCGCGGTGGACTTGCGCATACGTATATCATTCTCGATCCCGTCGGCAACTGCATCGCGAACATTCCCGGAACCGAATTCGGCGCGCCCAAATGATGACTCTTGCCGTTCTTCGATCGCGGGCCGGACGGCTGGCCATTGCCGCATCCGCATTCGGCGCCGTTTCCCTGGCGGACGCCGCGACGCTCGACCGGTTGCGCGCGTTCGTGCGCGAGACACAGACGGCGCGCGCGCAGTTCACGCAGTCGGTAGTCGACAAGAACGGCCGCGCGATGAAAAGCGCCAACGGCACGTTCGAGCTATCGCGACCTGGCAAATTCCGCTGGGCCGTCGAAAAGCCCTACAAGCAGCTGCTGGTCGGTGATGGCCAGCGGGTCTGGATCTTCGACGAGGACCTGAACCAGGTGATCGTGCGCAAGGTAGGTGAAGCACTTGGCGGAACACCCGCCGCGCTGCTATCTGGCAACCAGGACGTCGAGCGCGCATTCGCGTGGAGCGATCTGCCGGCGAAGGACGGACTGGACTGGCTCGGCGCGACGCCGCTAGCGACGGACGCGGCATTCACCGAGATCCGGATCGGCTTCGACGCGAAAGGCCTGGCGGCAATGGAGATCGTCGACGCCTTCGGACAGAAGAGTCTCGTGCGCTTCTTCAATGTCGAGCGCAATCCGAAATTCGCTCCGGACCTGTTCCGCTTTGCTCCGCCGGCCGGCGCCGACGTCATCGGCGATTTGAAGTAAGTCTCCGCGGTTCACATTCGGCCAACCGGCTGCGTCCGGTCGGCGTCACCACGTACGCGCGCAATGCGCGACGGTCAGCGGGATAGCGATCATTCGAGAGGTGTGCGCCTACGAAATGTAGCGTCTTCGCACAGTCCAATGACAGAAATTGGACAACTCCGCTGTCGCAGCAGCATCCGTCTCCATCAATGTGGGGCAAAAATGCCCGTGACCTGGGTCCGCGCGGCGTGGCACAGCGCTTGCGTTCGGCTTCGCTGCAACGCAATTCGCGACTGCGGCGCCGTGGCGTCCTGCATATTTGCGCGCACCGACTATCGCGGCTCTGAAGCGTTGCTGCCAAGTCCTGTTTCGCATCATCAGGGGATTCAGGGATGACGAGCTTATTGGCGACCGGACACAGCCGCGCGGTTCCGCGCGCAGCGCTTCTTCACCGGCTCTCGCATTTACGTCATCCCGAACGGAGCGATCGACTTCGAGCCCCATGTCTTCGGTGATTGTCTGTCCCGTGCTGGCCCACCGCCTTTTGCCTTGAAGGACATTTGACATGCACTGCAAAACGCTGGCTCCGATACCCAGCAGTCTCGCGCTCTCCGCCCTGATGGTAGCGTCGACCGCCCTTGCGGCGGACACGCCGCCCCCGCCGGCGGAGGGCGCTGCCCCCGACCCCAAGCCCGCCGCCAAGGACGTGCAGCACTTGGGGGAGGTGACGGTGCAAGGATGGGGGGACCTGCAACTGTCTTCGCCCAAGCAAACCAAGACCCTCTTGGACACCCCGGAGACGATCACCATCATTCCGGCCGTGATAATGCAGCAGCAGGGCGCCAGCTCGCTGCTCCAGGTTATGAAGAACAGCCCGGGCATCAGCATGCTGGCCGGCGAAGGCGGCACCGGCGGTGCGCCCGGCGACAGCTTCACGATCCGCGGGTTTAATGCGCGCAAGGACATCTTCGTCGATGGCGTGCGGGACTTTGGCAGCTACTCGCGCGACCCCTTCAACCTGTCGCAGGTGGAAATCGTCCAGGGCCCTTCTTCGTTCCTCGGCGGCCGCGGTTCGTCGGGCGGCGCCATCAACCTGGTGACGAAGCAGGCGCTAGCGACCACCTTCTACGCCGGCTCCATCAGCGGCGGCACCGATGCCTACAAGCGCCTGACGCTGGATGTGAACCAATCGCTCGACAACGTTGGCGATGGCAGCGGTATCAAGGGCGCGGCATTCCGCATCAATGCCGTGGGCTTCGATGGTGACCAGGCAGGACGCGACCTCGTGTCCAACAGGCGCGGGGGCGTTGATGCCACGATGACTTTCGGGCTGGGTTCGCCCGGCCAGTTGTCGTTCGGCTACTTCTACATGAAGCAGGATAACCAGCCGGACTTCGGCATTCCCTTTGTACCGATAGGCAACAATGCCGTCCCGGGCGTGGCCGGTTACGGCAACAAGGTTGCGCCGGTGGACTACACCAACTACTACGGCCTGGTCGACCGCGACCACGAGAACATCTCCACCAACATCGGACGGATGACCGCGACGTATGACTTCCAGAACGGGATCGTCGTCCGCAATCACACGCAGTACGGTTCGACCGACCGCGATTCGATTCTGTCGGCGCCGCGTTTCATCAATACGACCACCACCGCCATCAACCACGAACTGCAGTCGCTTGATCAAACTGACACCAATATTACCAACCAGACCGACGTGACCATCAAGTTCGCCACCGGTTCGGTGAAGCACACGGTGGTGACCGGCGCGGAATTCGCCTACGAGACTTCGCTCAACTACGCACGGGGCGCCTACAATCCGGGCACCTCGCCGGCCAACTCGGCGCCGTTGGCCGCCGTGGCCTTCCCCACCACCGATCTCTTCAATCCGGACCCGCACCAGCCCTATGCCTATTCCGTGTTGCGCACGGGCGCCTACACCGACACCACGGCCCACTCGCAGGCGGCGTACGCGTTCGACACCGTGGATTTCAACGAGCAGTGGTCGGTGATGGCCGGATTGCGCTGGGACCGTTTCAGCGCCGAAGCAAACAACGTTTCCAGCGACTTCACCGGCAATGCGGTGACGAACTTGAGCCGCGTCGACAATATGGTCAGCTGGCGCGCCAGCGTGTCCTACAAGCCGATGCCCAACGGCAATATCTATTTCGCGGCCGGCACGTCGTTCAATCCGTCCGCAGAAGGATTGACGCTGGCCAACGCCGCCAACTCGCTCAACAGTTCCAACCTCGGGCCCGAGAAGAGCATCTCCTACGAGATCGGCACCAAATGGGAGTTCAACCGCGACCTGCTGCTCAGCGCCGCACTGTTCCGTACGGAAAAAACCAATGCCCGCACCGAAGACCCGGCCAACCCCAACGATTTCGTCACGCTGAACGGCAAGCAGCACGTGCAGGGCATCGAGTTGTTCGCCACCGGAAAGTTGACCAACGAGTGGAGCGTGTTGGCCGGCTACGCCTACCTGGACGGCAAGATCGACTCATCCGCCAACCCGCTGGAAGTGGGCCAGCCGCTGAGCAGTGCCCCCAGAAACTCGGGCAACCTATGGACAACGTATTCCTTCCCGTTCAACTTGGACCTCGGCTTTGGCGCCACCTACGTCGGAGAGCGCGTGGTCAACACCACCGCCACGCGCTACGTGGACGGCTATCTGACGCTCGATGCGATGGCGGCTTATCGCGTGACAGGCAATTTCTCGCTGCAACTGAATGTCTACAACCTGACCGACAAGCGCTATGTGGCGGCTATGTACAACACCGGCAGCAGCGGTCATGTGCTTCCGGGATCGGCGCGTTCGGCAGTGTTGACTGGGCTGTTCGCTTTCTAGAGGAGACGGATATCACCTCGGACCAAGCCCCTGGCGTCCGCTCCCCATGCTTCTCACCGTTCCCGATGTCCTCTCGGCCGAAGAACTCGCCCTCATAACCGCCAAGCTCGACCGCGCCAAATGGGGCAGCGGCCTCATGAGCGCCGGCCACCAGGGTGCGCGGGTCAAGAACAACCAGCAGTTGGCGCAAGGCGATCCGCTGGCCATTGAACTGGGTGAGGTGATTCTGGCCGCCTTGGGCCGTAGCTCCTTGTTCACGTCGTTCGCCCTGCCGTTGCGTGTGCTGCCGCCGATGTTCAACCGCTACAGCGGCGGCGAGGCCTTCGGCGCCCACGTGGACGGAGCCATCCGCAACATTCCCGGCACCCACCTGCGCCTCCGCACCGACCTCGCGTGCACGCTGTTCCTGTGCGATCCGGACGAATATGACGGCGGCGAGTTGTGCGTGGAGGACACCTACGGCGACAAGAGCGTGAAATTGCCGGCCCGCCACTTGGTGGTGTACCCCTCCAACAGCCTGCACCGTGTCACCCCGGTCACCCGCGGCACCCGTATCGCCTCGTTCTTCTGGCTGCAAAGCCTCGTCCGCGACAACGACAAGCGTGCGCTGCTGTTCGACCTCGACGTCGGCATCCAGCAGTTGTCCAGCGACCACGCGGATCATCCTGCCGCCGTCAGATTGACCGGCGTTTACCACAATCTCTTGCGGCAATGGGCTGACACGTGATCCGGGAGCGCCGGCACCAGCAACTTCCCGCCGACCTTGCGCCCGGCGGGGCTTGGGAAGCCCTGGGCGTGCGGGCGCAGGACCTGCACAGGCAAGGCCGCTACGATTTGGCGGTGTCAGCGGCGAGTGAAGCCCTGGCCATGGCCGAGCACGCCGACTGGCATGACCGCTCCTTCGTCGCCCGCAGCCTTAACGACCTGGCCGCGCTTCACACCACCTGCGGCCGCTACGAACTGGCCGAGCCGCTCTACGTCCGTGCGCTGGCCCTGAGGGAAGAAAGCCTGGGCGCACAGCATCCCGAAGTGGCGCAGAGTTTCAACAATCTGGCGCATTTGCGCGCCACGCTGGGGCAATACACGGCGGCCGAATGGTTGTACGAGCGAGCCTTGTCGATCCAGGAAAGGACTCTCGACCCCGAACACCCCGAATTGGCCAACACCCTCAACAATCTGGCGGTGCTGCTCAAGACCCAGGGCAAGTTTACGCAGGCTGGGGCGTTGTACCGGCGGGCACTGGCGATCCGCGAAAAGGTGTGCGGCCCGGAAAGCCCCGAGGTGGCTTTAAGTCTGCACACATTGGCCGCGCTGCTGGCCGCCGAACGCGATCCGGCCGCCGCCGAGCCCTTGTGCCGACGATCGCTATCCATCCGGGAGAAGGCGTTCGGCGCCGATCACTCCGATGTGGCGATGAGCCTCAATGTGCTGGGCATGCTGTGCGCAGACCAAGGGCGGCCGGCGGAAGCAGAAACTCACCACGCCCGCGCGCTGGCCATCCGCGAGCGGGTGCATGGCCCGCACCACCCCGATGTGGCGCAAAGCCTGCACAACTTCGCCGCGCTGCGGTTGACCCAAGGCCGG
This sequence comes from uncultured beta proteobacterium, assembly GCA_963782625.1. Taxonomy (GTDB): domain Bacteria; phylum Pseudomonadota; class Gammaproteobacteria; order Burkholderiales; family Casimicrobiaceae; genus VBCG01. The sequence goes on from CAWAKN010000015.1 coordinate 246,605, forward strand.
CATGCGCAGGCCGAAGAGTTGTTCGACCGCGCACTGTCCATCCGCGAAGACGCGCTTGGGAAAGACCATCCGCTGGTGGCCGCCACACTGGACGCCCTAGTCAAGCTCCGCCGCCAGACGGGCCGACAGGACGAAGCAGAGGCGCTGGAAAAGCGCTCGATGGACATACGGTCAATGCAGCGGTGAGGACCGGCCTCATCCGCGGCTGGGAATACTGAGGAGGGGAGCAGCGGCAGAAGCCGGCGAGCGAAACCGCGCCCTTTCGCAATTACCCCGTTACTGAAAAGGCTCCGCGCGCACCAGCAATTCGGCGAGGCCGGGCTCGTTGGGATTCCAGGGCTTGCCCGGGTGGATGATCGACACCTGGCAGACTTCGGCCGCCTCGACCATCTGGCGAAACGTCCCGGCGCGCACGTCGGTGATGTAGGCCTGCTTGTTGTCGTTGTACTTGAACATCTTGTCGTTGATCGTCTGGCACTCGTTGCAGCTCGGGCAGCGCGCGGTGTCGATCCATGCCTCATCCGGGTTGCGCTCTGGCGCGGCGGCCTCGACAGCAACCGGCTTGGCGTCCGTGGCGGCGGCCGCTGCGCCTGCTAGAGGAACGGCACCCGGCGACGCCAGGCCCGCGGCGCTGGAGTCGGCGCTGGCAACGGCGTTCGCCACCGAGGCCTTGAGCGCGTCGAATTCATGGGCCTTGGCCTGCTCCCACTTTGCCCTTTCGCGCGCGAGCAGGATTTCCGCATGTGAATTGTGGACACCTCCCTGTTCCTGCAGCCGGCGCCAGAACGTCCGGCAGCGGGCAACCAACTGCATCATCCGCGCATCGACGATGACGCGATGCAGGACATCTTCGCCATCGACGGCAAGCACGAAGGGAATGGCGTCGCCGATGCTTGCCGGATCCCGCGCCAGCCATTCGTCGGCTGGAATCATCGCAGCATTCCAGCGCTCGCGCGGCACGCGAGCGAAGTGCGCGGCGTAGCGCGGATCGCAGAGGACGAAGTCGGCGACGGTGAACGGTGTCTCCTCGACGACGCGCTGCTGGTTCTCGTCGGCGAACTCGAAAGGCTCGACGGGCCAGTCGGCGGCAGGCTGCGGATTGTCCTCCAGCGCAAAGCGCGCCGCCTGGTTATCGCCGGCGTAAGGGTCGTAGGTGAAGGCGGGGAACGCGCGGGACTCCATCGCCGCCGCTGCCGTCAGGTAGAGCGGGAGCGGGCCGGCGGCGCCGGCGCCTGCATACACGCTGACGAGGCAGGCGCCCCGGTGCGCGAATGCCTTGGCGAGACGCTCTCCCAGCGCGTAGAGATTCGAACTTGCCGTTTGCACGACGAAGACGCCACCCAGCCCGGTCGCCGTATTGGCGAGGCGCGAGCTGCGCACGCCGAACGCGAAGTGCCCGGTTCCGACCGGCGCTTCCTCGAGCAAGTCGGCGGTCTCCACCAGCACCTTGACCGGCAGCCCCGCCGACAGGATGTCCATCAGTCCCGCGTTCTCCGTCGCATCGTTGCGATCCAGCGGAATGCACACCAGGTAATCGGGAAACATCGCGATGTCGTCGGCCGATAGTGCGCTGTCGTCGAAATGCGCGAAGAAGGGGTCGTGCTGCTTCTCTACATACGCGCCGGCAACCTCCAGCTCGGCTATGGAGAGCGCCCTCACGACGTCGGCTAGGTTGGGCAGGCGTTCGCGATAGGCTGCCGCTGCTGCTGCGCAATTGTCGAAAAGGAAATTGAACGTGGCCGGAGCGTCGGGTCGATTGGCGAGACGCGGATCGGGGAAGAACGGCTGTCCCTTAAGGACGCCCAGCGCCCACTCGAGGCGGTGCCGCCGGGATGCCGGCAACTCGTCTTTGGGCGCGTTGCGGCCGACGAGGCGCGACATCATCGCAAAGTCGAATGCGTCGCGGTGGGTGCCACCCAGCGACGCGCGCAGCGCCTCCGGCTGCTGGCCCGCTTCGGAGTGGATGTAGGCCGCGCGCAGGATGTCGGCCAGCTTGACCATGAGGCGCTCGACGACGGCGCGAAACGCCTTGCCCTTGCGTTGCTGGGCGGCGTGCCATGCGTGGGTGAGCACGCGCGCCGGCATGGCACGGTCGCAGTCGACAACATCGCCATCCAATTGCAGCTTGTCCGCGATATGGGCGAGCACGCGTTCCGCGGAGGGATCGTCGGGCACAGCGAGCTTGAGCGCGGCCTGGCCCCATAGCGAGGTCAGCGCGCCTTGCGCGCCGCCCGCGACCAGCGTGCGCACTTCACGCTCGAGACGCAGCACATGCTTGCGCAGGCGCTCGCCGTCGATTCCGCGCGGCGCGATCTCCTGCAGTACTTCGTCGATGACCGACGATAGCGAGCGGATGGTGCCCGTACCGGGGCCGCGGTCGACCAGCACCAGCGGAAAGTCGTAGCGCAGGTGCGCGAGATGGCGGTAGCGGGCGAGAAGCGCCGGGCGCAGGCCGAGCCGGTCAATGGCGTCGACGCCTTCGCCGTGCCGCCTCCCGGTCGAGAAGAACAGCTGCTGTTCCTGATGTCGGGTTGCCGTGTCCATGATACTCGCGAGGCTGGAATCGTAGGGTGTGTTCAGAGTCAGTGCCCGCACGGCCGCCCGAAGGGCGCTGAGTGCCCCCTCGGAGGGCAGCGAACGCAGTGAGCGTGGGGATCGTTCAGCTCATGCGACCCGGCGGGCCGGCGCGTCGTCGTCCGGCCACACGGTGACCTTGTCGAGCTCGGTCTCGAGCCCGGCGCGGATCTGCTCCGAGGTTCGCATCGGGCTCACGGCGCGCAGGTCGTCGTAGCAGGGCACCGCGGGATTGTGATAGAGGATGCCGACGGGGATCGGATCCTCCGACGAGGCAATCTCGCGCGCACGGTCGATGTTTGCGGGATCGTGCTCGATCTGGTTACGGTAGGTACGCGACAGCTCGGGCGAAATCGTGAGTCCGTTGGCGTGCGACAGCAGTAGCGTGCGGCCGGGATCGTGCAGCCAAGGCTCGAACATCTTGGGCAGGAATTCCGGGCAGCGCTGGATGATGCGAATGAACGAGAAGCCGCGATGGTGATAGGCCTTCTGGATGACGTCGTACAGGAGCTCGGGAATCCAGTCGACCACTTGCGCCACGAACGACACGTTGGTAATGCCGAGCGTGACCGTCAGCGGGTTGAGCGCCTCCAGGGTCGCGCCGCGCGGCGTGGTGTTGCTCTTGAGTCCCCGCGGTGAAGTCGGCGATGCCTGCTTCTTGGTGAGTCCATACACGTGGTTGTCGTGCAGGATCACCGTGAGGTTCGTGTTGTAGCGGATCGCGTGGATCCAGTGCGCGGCGCCGATGCTGCAGCAGTCGCCGTCACCGGTGTTGACGAAGACTGCCAGGTCCGGGCGCGCCATTTTCACGCCCTGCGCGATCGGGAACGCGCGGCCGTGGATTCCGTGGAACCCGTAAGTCTTCATGTAGTGCGGAAAGCGCGAAGAGCAGCCGATCCCGGAAACGAAGACCGTGCGTTCTGGCGCCAGGTTCTCGTCTCGGCACAGCCGCTGCACGGCGGCCAGGATGGCGTTGTCGCCGCAACCGCTGCACCAGCGGGGCACGCCGCCCTGGTAGTCCTCGAGATTGTGGTGCGCCTCGTGCAGCTTGATCAGGCACTGGGTGACGGGCATGGTCATGTCATTGCTCCGGCGGCGTTTCGCGCCGCGAGTTTGTTGCGCAGGACGTTCACGATTTCGGACGGCTTGATCGGCTGTCCGCGCGTCTGTGTCCAGCAGTCGATGTCGACCAGGAACCGCGAGCGCAGCATCATCGCCAGCGCGGCGTAACGCCGGTTGTCCTCGTCGATCAGTTCATCCTCGAGGTGATCGGCCCAGTTGCCCTCGATGGTGATCACCTTCCCGAAACGCTTCAGGATTTCGCGGATGCCCGAGGGCATCGGCTGGATGAACGTGAGATGCAGCGACGAGACCTTCAGGCCCTCCGCGCGCATCCGCTCCACCGCTTCCTCGATCGCGCCCTTGGTGCTGCCCCAGCCGACGACCAGCAGGTCGCCTTCGGGGTCGCCGAACACGGGCGGCGTCCGCAACGTCTTTTGCAGCGCGGCGATTTTCAGGCTGCGGTTGCGCAGCCCCTCTTCGTTGATTTCGGGGTCGTACGCGACTTTGCTGCCGCGGTCGTGGGCCAAGCCGGTCAGCGTGTGCATGCCGTGCGGCTGGCCGGGCACGAAGCGATGCGCAATGCCGGTCACCGGATCCCAATCGTAGGGCTTGACTCCATCGGGAACCGGCGTCTGGTCGAGCGGCGGCGCCAGCCAGTCGGAGTCGAATTGCGGCCGCGGGAAGGGCTGCTGCGCAGTGGACAGGCTGGCATCCGACAGCACGATGACGACGGTATTGAACATTTCCGCGATCTTCCGCGCCGTGATCATCGAATAGAAACAATCTTCGATCCCGGATACCGCAAGCACCACCTTCGGCGCATCGCCGTGGCTGCCGTAGATCGAGGTGAGGAGGTCGCCCTGTTCGACTTTGGTCGGCTGGCCGGTGGATGGTCCGCCACGCATGACGTTGACGACGACCAGCGGAATCTCGGCCATGACGGCGAGACCGATACCCTCCTGCTTGAGCGAGTAGCCAGGTCCCGACGTGACCGTCACCGCGCATTTGCCGGCGTACGAGGCGCCGATAGCGAATGCGCACGCGGCGATCTCGTCCTCCGCCTGGTGCACGAGGCCGCCGACCCGCTCGAACACGTCGGACAGGTAATGCGAGACCGACGTCGCCGGCGTGATCGGGTACATCGCGCAGATGTCCATGCCGGATGCCAGCACGCCCAGCGCGATTGCGGTATTTCCGTTGACGACGATTTGCGGCTCGGTCGAGCGCACCGCCGGAATGAGGTACTTGAAATCGAGATTCTGCTCGGCCCACGCGTATCCGGCCTCGAGCAAGCCCTGGTTGACCTGGATGACTTTCGCGTCCTTCTTGCCGAACGTCAGCGCAACCTGCTCATGACCGAGCTTCGGATCGAGGCTGTACAGGTTGCACAGGATCCCCAGCACGAACATGTTCTTGCCTTTGCGCGGGTCGGCCACCAGCTTGTGGCACTCGCGCTCGAGTGGAACCTCGTACACGCGGAAGCCGGCCTCGTTCAGGCTTTTCACGGTCTCGACGTAGGACGCGACGATCGTGGCATCGCGGTGCTCGCGCCACATGCTCTCCAGCAGGATCTGCGCGCCGGGCTTCAATTCGCCGGCTCTCACGCGTCCGAGCAGGACCTGTTCGTTGAAGGCGACCACGAGGTCGGTCTCGTCGCCGCCGTTGGTCACTTTCTTGGTGCCGATGCGGATACGGATACCCGAGGCGCCGGCAACGCTGCGCGCGGGCGGCTGGATCTCGGCGGGGATGATTTCCGTCGTCCAGATGCCGTTGCCGGTCCTGGCGGCGATGGCGCCGAGCGACTGGCCGCAACGCTGCGCGCCTTCACCCGAATCGCTGATGACTTCGACGATATGCTCGGTCAGCGTTTCCGCTTCGCGCAGCTTGTTGGAAAGGGCCGATGCGCGAACGGCGCTCGGGGCCAGCGTGGCAACCTCGGTCATGGTCGTTCCAGAGTCATGCTATGCGCACTCGCGCGTAGCCGTGTTGATCCGTGGCGATGCCGAAGCGCCGCCCCGCGTGGGGCTCCTCCGGCGCGTACACGACGTCGGTGTCGCGCAATCCCAGCCAGGCCTTCATCTCGCGCGCCGCGCGGCGCCCGGCGCCCATCGCCTCGATGACCGTGGCCGCGCCGGTCACGATGTCGCCGCCGGCATAGACGCCCGCGATGGACGTCGCAAGGTTCTCGTCGGTCTCGATGTAGCCGCGCTTGTTGAGCGCCAGCTTCGCCGTCTGCCCAAGGATGGGATTGGCGTTGGTGCCGATCGCGTAGACGACGCTGTCGCATTCGAACTCGAACTCGCTGCCCGGGATCGGCACGGGACGGCGGCGTCCCGATGCGTCGGGTTCGCCCAACTCCATCTTCTGGCAGCGCATGCCGCGCACGCGCTTCTGGTCGTCGCCGAGCACTTCGAGCGGGCTCGTCAGCCAGTGGAACTCCACGCCTTCCTCGCCGGCATGGTGGATTTCCTCCACGCGCGCCGGCGCCTCGGTCTTGCTGCGGCGGTAGACGCAGTACACCTTCTCGGCGCCCAGCCGCAACGAAACGCGCAGCGCGTCCATCGCCGTGTTGCCGGCGCCGATGACGGCGACCCGCTTGCCGGGCTGCATCGGCGTGTCGTAGTTGGGAAAATCGCGCGCCCGCATCAGGTTGCAGCGCGTCAGCAGTTCATTCGCCGACAGCACGCCGTTGAGTGACTCGCCGGGGATGCCCATGAAGCTCGGGTAGCCGGCGCCGGTGCCCAGGAACACGGCGTGAAAGCCCATTTCGGTGATCATCTGCTCGATCGTGAACAGCCTGCCGACCAGCGTGTTGCATTCGAACCTGACACCCAGCTGCTTCAACTTGTCGATCTCGACGTCGATCACCTCGTTGGGCAGGCGGAAGTCCGGGATGCCGTACTTCAGCACGCCGCCGGGCTCGTGAAAGGCCTCGTAGACCACGACTTCGCAGCCGGCCTTCGCCATGTCCGCCGCGCAGGCCATGCCCGCCGGACCGGAGCCGACGATGCCTACCTTGAACGCGTTCCTTTCGATGTGGGGCAGGTTGACCCATCCCTCGCGGATGGCCATGTCGCCGACGAAGCGCTCGAGCCGGCCGATGGCGACGGGTTCCAGCGTGTCGCCGACCGTGCATACGCCTTCGCACTGGTTCTCCTGCGGACATACCCGGCCGCAGACCGACGGCAGCAGGTTGGTGTCGGTGATGACGTCGTAGGCGCCGCGATAGTGCTTGTCGGCGATCTTCTGGATGAATGCCGGAATGTCGATGCTGACCGGGCAGCCGCGAATGCAGGGTTCGTCGGGACACTGCAGGCAGCGCTCGGCTTCGCGCAGCGCATTCTCCAGCGTGTATCCGCACGCGACTTCCTTGAAGTTGCGCGCGCGCACCGCCGGCTCCTGTTCGGGCATCGGCGTCCGCTCCTGCGGAATGGTCCGGATCGTTTTCTTCTTTGCCATGGGTGGGTTCGCGATGCGATCGTTGCGGTGGCGTCAGAACAATTCGGTGGCGCTGGTAGGTGCGCCGCCCATGCGACAGCTTTCTTCCCACTTCTTCAGTGCTTCCTGCTCCGTGGGACGGTACCGCGCCAGGCGCGCCATCAGGTCGTCGAAGTCGACCTGGTGCGCGTCGAAGTCGGGTCCGTCGACGCAGGCGAACTTGATGCCGTCGCCGATCTTCACGCGGCAGCCGCCGCACATGCCGGTGCCGTCGACCATGACAGGATTCAAGACTGACCAGCGTCTTGATGTGGTGCGGCCGCGTTACTTCCGCGCAGGCGCGCATCATCACGGGCGGGCCGATCGCAATGGCCTCTTCGATATCCGGATGCGCGGCCAGCGCCTGCTCCATGCCCTTGGTCACGAGACCCTTGATGCCCGGCAGAACCGTCGTCGGTGCAGACGATCAGTTCGTCGCACACGGCGCGGAACTGCTCTTCCCAGAACATCACGCTCTTGTTGCGAAAGCCGACGACGCCGATCACGTAGGCGCCGTTGCGTGCATAGGCGCGGGCCTGCGGGTACACCGGCGCCACGCCGAGCCCGCCGCCGACGCACAGCACCTTCTTCACGCTGCCGATGTGGCTCGGAATGCCCATCGGTCCGACCACCGCGAACAGGCTGGTTCCAACCTGGCAGTTCTGCTGCATTTCGCGGGTCGTCTTGCCGACCGCCTGGATTACCAGCGTGATCGTGCCTTTTTCAGGATCGAAGTCGGCGAGCGTCAGGGGGATGCGCTCCCCGTGCTCGTGCTCCATCACAATGACGAATTGTCCGGCCTTCGCGGCCTTGGCCATCACGGGATGGCGGATTTCCAGCATGTAGCTGACGTCGGAGAAATCCTCGCGTCCGACAATCTCGAAATTCGACATATCGGCTAAGCCTTGGTTGAGCCTGGTTGCGTTGCCCGCAGCGTCCCATCCAGTCACTGCAACCGGACAGCGTTCGCATTTGGGAAATGCTACGCCGACGAATTGCCACGGGAAGCGTCACACCCCCTTTACGTTTGATCTGCATCAGGTTTTGTCCGATTCGCCGTGAGGGAACCAATGCAACCGCCGTTTCGGGTAGCATTTGCCGCCTATCCACAGCCGCGCGCCTAACGACGGCTGCCAACGCAGGACGTGCCAGCACCAGACGCGGGAGGCGACCCCATGATTCGGCGAGGAAGCGATGGATTCTTCGAGGCCATCGCCAGGGATTTGTACACGGCCGTGCTCTCCGACGTGCTGGATGGACTCGGCCTTCCCGATCAGGCGATGCCGCCGTCGATCCGCCCGCTCGACGATGACCGGGTGATGGTCGGACTGGCCCGAACCGGCCTGTATCGTGAGGTGTACGAGGTTCGGCCGGACGAGAACCCGTATGAACTCGAAATCGCGCTGGTCGACGACTTGCGCCCCCACGATGTCGCGATATTCGGCTGTTCCGGATCGCGGCGCATCGCGCCCTGGGGCGAGTTGCTGTCGACGGCGGCCCGCGCGCGCGGCGCGGCGGGATGCGTGACCGACGGTTTCGTCCGCGACATTCGCGCGATTCGGCGCATGGGATTCCCGGTGTTTCACGCCGGCATTGCACCGCTCGATTCCAAAGGCCGCGGAAAGGTCGCCGACATCAACGTGCCGATCGCGTGTGCCGGCGTGCGCATTGCGCCCGGCGACCTGGTCGTCGGCGATGCCGACGGAGTCATCGTCGTCCCCCAGGCGGTCGAGGCCGACGCGCTGGACCGGGCGTTCTCGAAAGTGCACGGCGAGAACCGCACGCGCGAGGAACTGGAGCGGGGTGCCTCGCTAGCCGATGTGTTCGCGAGGCACGGAGTCCTTTGACGCGATCGAGCCGCCGAACTCCCTAGCTGCCCGCCGCGGACGTGTGATCCCGCGTGATGGACCAGGTGCCATTCGACTTCTCGACAATCAGCGTGAAGAGCCCGTGCGGCGCCTTGTCGGCCGCCTCATTGGTGCGCGTCAGTCGCCACTTCCCGAACACATAGACCACGACGGGACTCAGTTCGCGCACTTCCACCAGGTCGAAGTCGAGCTTGCCCATGGCCGCCGCGTCCGGATACCCCTTGCGGTAGCTGTCCAGCGTCGCCTGCCAGCCGTAGTTGAATCGGTCGCCGCTGGCAAAGCGAATGGCCTCGCTACGCGCATAACCTTGCATGAAGGTGTCGATGTCGCCGCGGTTCCACGCGTCTTTCTGGACGGCAAGGACATTGCGCGCGGCCATTGTCGCGGTGCTTTCGGCAGCCGCCGCGCTCTGGGTGAACAGGCAAATGAGCGCGAATGCGAGCAGTCGTGCCATCGGGATCTCCATCAGTGGGCGAGCCATGCCTGCACCCGCGAATGCGCAAGCACGTCGGGATTGACGACGAACTCCGGTTTGCGCCCGCTCGCGACATCGACGATGCTGCGCAATCCCGTGGCCGCCATGTTGTGGAAGCACTCGTCGGTCCAGCACAAAGCGTGCGGGGTCACGATGACATTGTCCATCGCCAGCAGCGGATTGGCGGGATCGACCGGCTCCTGTTCGAAGACATCGAGGGCGGCACCGGCGATGCGTTGCTCCTTCAGCGTCGCGATCAGCGCCGCCTCGTCGACGACAGGTCCGCGCGACACGTTGATGAAATAGGCGGTGGGCTTCATCAGCGCGAATTGCGGCGTGCTGATCAGGTGCCGCGTCTCGTCGTTGAGCAGCGGAATCGTGACGACGAAATCGGACTCGCGCATCAGCGTGGCGAGGTCGACCTTGCGCGCGCCGATGTACGACAGTTCGACCGCGTTGACGTAGGGGTCGGCGGCGAGCAGCTTCAGGTCGAAGACGCGCGCCATCCGCAGCAATTCCTTGCCGATCCGGCCGGCGCCGACGACACCCAGCGTGCGGCCGGTGAGGCCCATCCCCATGTTGTCCATCCGCTCGTCCCAGCGGCCGCTGCGGGTCAGCCGGTCCTTCAGCGCCAGTTTGCCTGCCAGCGCAAGGATGAACGTCAGCGCGATCGTCGCGACCGGGCGCGGCATCGCCATCGGCGTGTTGGTGACGACGATGCCAGCGCGGGTCATGGCCGGCACGTCGACCGAATCGTAGCCGACCCCGTGGCGGGCGACGACGCGCAGCCGGCAATCGGCGCGGGCGACGGCAGCGGCGGGCGTGCGCGCCATGTTGACGTAGACGGCGTCGTAGCGCGCCGCGTGATCAGGCGTGAGTTCCCTCACAATCGCCGGCAGGTACTCCCATTCGAGATTCGGCGCATTGGCAAGTATCTCCAGCGCGGCCGGACCGAAAGCGGGCTCGCCGCGGGAATCGAGGATGTCGCGGGTGATGCCGACACGAAACGGGCCTCGCACGCTGTCCTCCTTCATTTGCCGGCGCCGCGCATGATGTCGAGGCCGTGGCGCAGCGCGTTTTGCAGCATCAGCTGATCGATGCCGTAGGACATGAGCCGGAATCCCTTGGCAACGTAGTCGCGCGCCCAGTCGTCGTCCATGGCGATAAACGCCGCCGCCTTGCCATGCGCTTCGCAGGCCGCGACGATTCGCGCAATGGCGGCAAGATAATCCGGATGCTGGAACTCGCCGGGTATGCCCATGAAATTGGTCAGGTCCATGTGACCGAGCCACAGCGCGTCGACGCCGGGTACCGCGGCGATCGCCTCGACGTTGCGCAGCCCCTCGACCGTCTCGATCTGCGGAATCACCATCGTGCGCTTATGCAGCGCGGCCATCTTCGCCACGACGTCGCCGCCCTGGTAATCATCGTGCGCGAATCCGAAGGCCGCGCCGCGCCGGCCCGCCGGCGGGTACCGCGTGCACGCGACGATGTGCGCGGCTTCTTCGGCCGACCCGACCATCGGCACCATGATGCCCATCGCCCCCACGTCGAGCGCGCGCGCGATGAAGTGATAATCGCCGCGCGGCACCCGCACCATCGGCACCAGGTCCAATCCGCGGCACAGCGCGAACTGGGTCTTGAGCGTCTCGAACGAGAGTCCCGTGTGTTCCATGTCGAACAACACGAATTCCGCGCCGGCGTTGCGGCAGATCTGCGGCAATCCCGGTGAAAAGAACTCGAAGATCATCGCGCCGCAGGCGCGTCCGCCTGCTGCCAATCGGGCCTTTACCGGGTTGTCGCGCATCGTGAATCCTGTCTTCAATGTAATCGGGGAATGGAAATCCGTCCCGCGGGCGCCCGCCGATGCTGCACAAGGGCCCCGGCCAATTCATCGTCCATGTTTCATTGGATCGCGCAACGCCGCATAATCCACAGTTTCACGGACGTGCGTCAGGTTCGCGCGCCGATCATTCTAATGCACGAATGAACGACCTTTTCGCCTCCGCCGGAATTGCCAGCGCTGCAGCAACCGCTCGCCGAGCGATTGCGGCCCAAGTCCGTCGCCGACGTGGCCGGCCAGCGCCACCTGCTGGCGCCGGGCAAGCCGCTGGCAGTGGCGTTTGCATCGGGCAAGCTGCATTCGATGATCCTGTGGGGGCCGCCGGGCGTGGGCAAGACGACGCTGGCACGCCTGATGGCAGATGCCTTCAACGCCGATTTCATCGCCATTTCGGCCGTCCTGGCCGGGGTCAAGGAGATTCGCGACGCGGTGGCGCGCGCGGAGGCGACGCGGGCGCAGTACGGACGCGCGACCATCCTGTTCGTCGACGAAGTGCATCGATTCAACAAGGCGCAGCAGGACGCGTTCCTGCCCTTCGTCGAGCAGGGCGTGCTGACATTCATCGGCGCGACCACCGAGAATCCGTCGTTCGAAGTGAATGGAGCGTTGCTGTCGCGCGCGGCCGTCTACGTGCTGGAACCGTTGTCGCCGGACGACCTCGTCGATTCTGCTCGATCGTGCGGCCAATGTCGCGATGCCCGGCATCGCGTTCGCCGCGCCGGCACGCGACGCGCTGATCGCCTATGCCGATGGCGACGGCCGGCGCCTGATCAACCTGGTCGAGCAATTGGCCATCGCGACCAAGGAGGCCGGACGGGATGCCGTCGATCTGGTCTTTCTCGAGGCCACCATTGCGCGCAGCCTGCGCCGCTTCGACAAGGGTGGCGATGCGTTCTACGACCAGATTTCCGCGCTTCACAAATCGGTCCGCGGGTCGGACCCCGATGCCGCGCTGTACTGGATGTGCCGGATGCTGGACGGCGGCGCGGACCCGCTGTACGTCGCGCGCAGGTTGATCCGCATGGCGAGCGAGGACATCGGACTCGCCGACCCGCGCGCGCTGCGCCTCGCGCTGGACGCCGCCGAAACCTACGAGCGGCTCGGCACGCCCGAAGGCGAGCTGGCGCTCGCGCAGTGCGTGCTGTATCTCGCCGCCGCACCGAAGTCCAATGCCGCCTATGTGGCGTTCAATGCGGCGCGTGCCTTTATCGCGGACGACGGGTCGCGCCCGGTGCCGCTGCGCCTGCGCAACGCGCCGACCAAGCTGATGAAGGGCTTGGCGTACGGCAAAGGGTATCGCTACGCGCACGATGAGGAGGGCGGTTACGCGGCGGGCGAGCATTACCTGCCCGACGACATGAAGCCGCAGAACTTCTACGTGCCGACCGACCGTGGCCTCGAAGCCCGGATTCGCGAAAAGCTCGACGCGCTGCGCGCACGCGACCACGAGGCGGGCGACGACGATTCGCGCTGACACCGGAGCGGCATGGGCCGTGCTGGTGAGGTTCCGCGCAAGTCTCTGATATAATTAGCAAATGCTCGACATAAATCTATTCCGTAACGACCTCGCACGCGTGGCTGCCGGCCTGCGCGCGCGTGGCGCCGTCGTCGACGTCGCCCGCTTCGAGTCACTCGAGGCGCGCCGCAAGGAAATCCAGACGCGGACACAGGATGCGCAGGCGAAACGCAACGCGCTGTCCAAGCAGATCGGTATTGCCAAGGGCAAAGGCGACGATGCGGCTCCGCTCATGGCCGAGGTGGCGGGTCTGGGCGACGAACTGAAGAGCCAGGAGAACGCGCTCGAGGAAGTGCAGACGCAACTGCGCGACTTCCTGCTCGACTTGCCCAACCTGTCGCATGCGTCCACGCCGGTCGGAAAATCCGCCGAGGACAATGTCGAGGTCCGGCGGTGGGGTACTCCGCCGGCATTCGACTTTCCCGCCAAGGACCACACCGACCTCGGCGAAGGCCTAGGGCTGCTCGACTTCGCGTCGGCGGCGAAGATGTCGGGCGCGCGTTTTTCATTCCTGCGCGGCGACCTTGCCCGGCTGCATCGCGCGCTCGCGCAATTCATGCTCGACACTCATACGCGCGAGCATGGCTACACCGAGTGCTATACGCCCTACATCGTCAATGCCGACACCTTGGTGGGGACGACGCAGCTGCCGAAATTCGCGGACGACATGTTCGCGGTGAGGCGGGGCGGTGAAGAAACCGAGACGCAGTACCTGATCTCCACGTCGGAGATCACGCTGGCCAACACCGTGCGCGAGGAAATCCTGGCGTTGGCGGCGCTGCCGATCAAGCTGACCGCGCACACGCCGTGCTTTCGTTCCGAGGCGGGCAGTTACGGCAAGGACACGCGCGGCCTGATCCGCCAGCATCAGTTCGACAAAGTCGAGATGGTGCAGATCGTCCATCCGGACCAGTCGTACGCGGCGCTGGAGGAGATCACGGGGAACGCGGAAACAATCCTGCAACGATTGGGATTGCACTACCGTGTGGTGGCGCTGTGCACCGGCGACATCGGATTCGCCTCCACGAAAACCTACGACATCGAAGTCTGGCTGCCCGGGCAGAAGGCCTACCGGGAGATCTCGTCGTGCTCGAACTGCGAGGATTTCCAGGCGCGCAGGATGCAGGCGCGTTTCCGCAACGCGCAGGGCAAGACCGAATACGTGCACACGCTGAATGGTTCCGGGCTGGCGGTCGGTCGCACGCTCGTCGCCGTGCTCGAGAACTGCCAGCGCGGCGACGGTTCGATCGAGGTCCCGGAGGTGCTGCGTCCCTACATGGGCGGCAAGCCGCACATCATTCGCCTGCCCTGATACCCAACGCTACCCCGATATTCTAGAGATCGCCGCGGCCAGCACCGCGCCAACGCCCGAAGGCCGCAGTCGCCGGCCTGCGGGTACCCGGCGCGGCGGCGCTCGTCAACATACGACTTCGCTGACCGCGCCACCCGCTGCGGCCGGCGCGACCCACGGGCGTTGGCGCGACGCTGACCACGTCGATGGTGGCGCGGAGCGCGACGGAAGCGCGGGGCATGCTGCCCGTTCCGGGCGAATGTGTCGCCGTCGGCGCCTTGCGCGCGGCACGTGGCGGGTAGTCGTGTGTTGACTGCCCACCGCGTGCCGTTACACGCACGCGACGACACGCTTGGCGGCACCTGAGCCCGGGGGGGCAGCATGCCCCGCACGCTCACGAGTCAGCGCAGGTTTCCGGTGTGACCGAGCGAGTAGCGGCCGGGCTGCGGCCATACGGTCAGCCCGTGCGGTTCCTTGCCCACCGGGATGATCTTCACGTCGCCGCCCGTTGTGTCGAACGCGTAGACGACGTTGTCGTAACGGCCCGATAGCCACAACCACTTGCCGTCGGCGCTGACGTTGCCCATGTCGGGGCTGCCGCCGCCGGGGATCGGCCAGTTGGCCACCACCTTGCGTGTCGCGAAGTCGATGACGGAGACGCTGCCCTTGCCCTTCGGGTTGCCGTGGATCTTGTTGGAACCGCGGTTGGCGACGTACAGCGATTTGCCGTCGCGGCTGGGATAAAGCCCGTGCGTTCCCTTGCCGGTTTCGATGAAGCCCACCTGCCTGAACGCGTCGCCGTCGACCACGTGCACGCCGTCGGCCATCATGTCGGCGACGAAATAGAGCTTGCCGTCGGGTGAGGCGCGAATGTCCTGCGGCATGCCCTTCCACGTCGTGCAGATGATTTCGTCCTTGCCGTCCGGGCCCTTGACGACCTTGGTCGGCCGGCCCGGCTGTATCACCTGGATATAGCCCAGCACCTTGCGGTCGACCAGGTCGATCTTGGCCACGGTACCGGTGAATTCGCAGGTAAAGATCACGTACCGGCCGTCGATGGAAAAATCCGCATGATTGATGCCCGTGCAGCGCGGCACGTCGATCGAATACTGCAGTTGCATCGTCTTCGGATCGCGGAAGTCGAGCCGCTTCATCGCCTCGGCGACGACGATCGCCGACTTGCCGTCCGGCGAGAAATACATGTTATAGGGATCGTCCACCGCGATCGGCTTGCCGGGCTTGCCCGTCTTCGGATCGACCGGCGTGAGACTGCCGTGCTTGGTGTTCTCCGCGTTGTTGGCCACCCACAATGTGCGCAGGTCCCACGACGGCACGACGTGCTGCGGATTGAGCCCGACCTTGAACTTGTCGACGACCTGGAACGTGGCGGGGTCGATGACGTAGACATCGTTGGACTGGATGTGCGGCACATAGACACGCTGCGGGTCGCCGGCCACTGCCGGGCTCAGCTTGGCCGAAGTGGTCTCGCTGTACAGGTTGGTCGGATCCGGCACCGGCGGCATGCCTGGAACTGTCGTCACGGAAGGCGGCGTTGGTGCGGTCGCCTGGCCAAATGCCGACGGCGGCGAGACGTAGATAACAAGGAGCAGCAAGAGCGGAAGCGCGCCCACGCGCGCACGGACAACATTGGAGTGCTTCACGAACGTTCCTGAATGGGATTGGGTATTGGGGTTGACGGGTCGGGCAGGGTGGAACACGTCAGCGGCGGGCGGTGGCCTGCCGGATGGCGGCCACGGTCGCGGCGACGATGGCATCCACCCCTAATTGTCCCACTTCGGCGCTGGACCGGCGCGGATCGCCATAAACACCGTCGCTGGCCGCGGGTTTTCCCACGTTGCCCAGGCGATCGCTGCGCACCAGGCCCGGCGCCAATGCCAGCGTCAATGACGTGTCGGCGACACCGGCATGCGTCCCGATTTCGTCGGCGGCAAAGCCCCGCTTCCCGAGGGCGTCCACGTACGTCGTCGTCGTCACGCGGTAATACTCGACGATGGCGTGCGCGCGGACGGGTGTCGCGGTCCACTCGCGATTGACCGTGGCGGCCGCCGACTGCAAAACTTTCTGATAGGAGACGTGGTCGCCGATGAACACGACGTCGCGGAAGCCGTGGAGCTTGAAGCTGCGGGCCGCGCCTTCGAGCATCTTTTCGAACGCAGCATCAGGCACGCTGATGGTCCCCGGGAAGCGCATATGTCCGGCTGGCGATTCCACGCTGCCCTCCGGGACATAGGCGATGACAGGAGCGACCAGCGCATTGCCGAGTTCGCGCGCGATCTTTTCCGCAAGAGCCTTCACTCGCGCGTTGTGCTTGCCCAGCGCCATGTGCGGGCCGTTCTGCTCGGTGCCGCCGATCGGAACGATGACGGTCGTCTTCCCGGCGCGGATCTCATCACGCAATTCCGTCCAGGTCAGCTCCTCTAGGAACACCGTCGGCGGCGTGGCGGAGAGTGCATTCGGCGCGATGGCGAGCAACGCCAGGGTGACGAACCTTGCGAACATGAAAGTCATGCGCGCATCTTAGGCGATGCCGCGGTGGCGATCCATTTGTCGTGGCCGATTTCCTTGACCCGGGACAAGTTGCCCTTCACTTCGACATTGCGAAAGGGAAGGCCCGCAGCCGCGGCTGGTGCGCGGGCTCCTGCCGCAGGAGGATGTCGTAATACGCGCGGACGCGATCGACGAACGCAACCGGCATGCCGCCGCGCGCGTAACCGTATTTCGTGCCCTCGTGGTATTCCGGCAGCGCCAGCAGCGGCAACACCTGCTTCACGTCCGTCCACACGTCGGGATTGAGTTTCTGCTTTTGCGCCAGGATCCGCGCGTCCTCCAGGTGCGCGAGCCCGATGTTGTATGCGGCCAGCGCGAGCCACGTCCGGTCGGGTTCGGGAATGCGCGGCGGCAGCTTGGCCTTGAGGTCCTGCACGTATTTGGCCGCGCCGACCACGGCGTCCATCGGGTTGAGCCGATCGATCTTCAGGTGCCTGGCCGTGTCCTCGGTAATCTGCATCAGTCCGCGCACCCCGGTCTCGCTGGTGGCAATGGGGTCCCACTGCGACTCCTGATAGGCGATCGCCGCGAGCAGCCGCCAATCGAGCCCGGTAGCGACTTGCGCGCGCTGAAAAGCGGTTCGGTATTCCGGCAGCACCGTCTTGATCCGCTCGAGCAGGATCCCGGCGTCGATGCGCTCTACCTGCCGCGTGTTGGTGAAGTAGCGATCGGCGAGGCGCTTCAACAGGCCGTCGCGCCGCGCCTGTGCGAAGAACGCATCCAATTCGTCGCGTAGCTTTCCCTGCAGTGGCGCGACCGCCCACGCCAGGTCGCGCTTGGCGCCGACGGAAAAGCCGACGTCATAATCGAGAAAGAGGTTGCGCGACGAGGCGGCGTCGATGGAGGGCACGATTGCGTAGTCGACATGCCCGTCGGACACCTGCGCGATCAGCGCTTCAGCGGAGTGCAGAGGCATCGGCTTCCACTCGACCTCCGGATGCTCGCGCCGGATTTTCACCAGCGACGTCTCGATGCCGGTTCCCTCGACGTATCCGACGGTCGCACCCGCGAGGTCCCTCCAGTCCTTCGGCTTGAAACCATCGGTGGTGTAGATCAGAACCGGCTCGACCGCAAAAAAGCCGGCTGTCCACAGCACGCGGGCCCCGTCGTTGGCGGTGGTAGCCGGGGTTACGCCGGCGGGAGGCCGATACAGGCCGCCAGCACCGATGTGAACTTCGCCGTCCGCCACCTTCGCAAGAAGCTCCGCGGCACTGCCGGCTTCCACGACCTCCAGCTTGAGCTTGCGATCCTCGGCAAATTTCGCCAACAGGTCGTGATCAAATCCCGTGGGCTGGCCGTCGGGCCCCGGATACCAGGACGTGGGCCCGAGCCGCACGGCGACCACCAGTTTTTCGTTCGTGGCGGGAGGAGGAAGCGATTCAGGCTGGCACGCGGTGATCGCGACGGCGGCGAGCACCGATATCACCCACAGCGCACGAATGCGACGCGGGTAGCTGAGGGCGGGCGGCGGCGCGGGCAACGGAGATGCGATACGTGGGTGCCACGATGAGCATGTGCGGGAGATTATAGCCACCGCGGGTGCGGCGGCGAGGCGACCACCGATGCGGCGTGGCAATCGCGGCTATAATGCGGGTTCTGCGCAACGCGCACCCGATCAACGGCGGGTCGCCCCGCATTGCAGGGTCGTGAATCTGGTCAGGTCCGGAAGGAAGCAGCCACAGCGAACTCCTGTAAGTGACGGGATCACGGCTCGCCACCTCTTCTGGTTTCGCGCGTTGGCTTTCATGCTTTGTTGCTCGTCGGCTGCGAACGCTCATGTACGTTTAGGTACACTGCGCGTTCTCGCCGACTCACGCCTCGCCTGAAAGCCAACGCGCGGCCCATAAGATCGCGCTCCGGTCAGGCTTCGTCGCCTGACGCCGATCTGACGCAAAAGAACTCCGGCGTTTCCCGTGCGGCCCATAAGGTCGCGCTTCGGTCGGGGGATGCCTGACCCTGAACTGACGAAAAAGCGCTCCGAGGTTCTCCGAAATGCGGCGATAATTCGGGGATGAGCTACCAGGTTCTAGCCCGCAAGTGGCGGCCGAAGACGTTCGCGGAACTGTCCGGGCAGGAACACGTGGTCACGGCGCTGTCGAACGCGCTGACCCGCGGCCAACTGCATCATGCCTACCTGCTGACCGGCACGCGCGGCGTAGGCAAGACCACGATCGCGCGCATCCTTGCCAAGAGCCTGAACTGCATCACTAACGGCGTGACGGCCACGCCGTGCGGCGCTTGCGCGGCATGCGTCGACATCGACGCGGGCCGTTTCGTCGATCTGCTTGAACTCGACGCCGCGTCGAACACCGGCATCGACGACATGCGGGCGATCCTCGACAACGCGCGCTATGCGCCGACGGTGGGCCGCTACAAGGTTTACCTGATCGACGAAGTGCACCAGTTGTCGAAGCCGGCGTTCAACTCGATGCTGAAGACGCTCGAGGAGCCGCCGGAACACGTCAAGTTCGTCCTCGCGACCACCGACCCGCAGAAGATCCCGGTGACCGTGCTGTCGCGCTGCCTCCAGTTCAACCTGAAGCCGCTTTCGCCGCAGTTGATCGGCGAGCGCATCGGCCACATCCTTGCCGCGGAAGGCATCGCGTTCGAGGAAGGCGGCGTGGCGCTGATCGCGCGTGCCGCGGGCGGGTCGTTGCGCGATGGCCTGTCGCTGCTCGACCAGGCAATCGCCTATGGCAACGGCGACGTGCGGGAAAGCGTCGTGCGCACCATGCTGGGTGCGGTCGATCGCGATTACGTGTACCGGATCGTCGATGCGCTTGTCGCGGGAGATGGCCCGGCGTTGCTGGCCGAGAGCGACGCGCTTGCGGGCCGCGGTCTCGCCGCGGCCTCGGCCCTCGAGGAGTTGGCGTCGCTGTTTCACCGCATCGCCGTCGTGCAGGTAGTTGCCGGCGCGGCTTCGAATTATGACGACGGCGGGAAGGTTGCGGCACTTGCGACTGCATTTTCGCCGGAAAGCATCCAGCTCGCTTACCAGATTTGCGCGCAGGGGCGCGCCGATCTGGCGTTGGCGCCCGACGAGGCCACCGGATTCACGATGACGCTGTTGCGGCTGCTTGCCTTCGAACCGGCCGCAGCAACCCTGCCGGTTGCCGCTCGCGGCGAACGTGCCGCGACCGCTGCGTCGGCTTCGCGCCAGACTGTGCCGGCGCCGCGGCCGGCGCCGCCATCGCGCGATGCGGCACCCGTGACCAACATTGCCGCCGTCCTGCCACCGCCGGCGACGCCTGTGCAGAGCAAGGCCAACGCGCCGGCGGGGCCGGTGGTGGCGCTTCCCGAGGACCCAGCCGCGTGGACCGGATTTGTCGCTGCATTGAAGTTGACCGGCATGGCGGCGCAGTTGGCCGCGCAGACTGAACTCATCGCCGTCAACAACAACGCGCTGACGCTCGCGTTGCCGGTGGCGCACAAGCACCTCGCGGACAAGGTCTTCGCCGACAAGCTCAAAGTCGCGCTGGAGCAGGCGACCGGGCGGCGTCTGCTGCTGGCGTTCGAAGTCGGCGCGGCGACCGAATCTTCCCTCGCGGCGACCGAAAAACGGGAGCGCGCCGATGCCAAGGCCAAAGGCGAGGCTGCCTTTCGCGACGAGCCGTTCGTGCGCGACCTGCTGGTCACGTTCGATGGCAAGGTGAAGACGGAAACGATCACGCCGCTGGCACCCGATAATGGTGGCAACTAAGGAGCAGCACTCGGAGAGGGGGCGGATGCAATGATGAAAAATCAGTTGGCGGGTCTCATGAAGCAGGCCCAGCAGATGCAGGACAACATGAAGCGTGCGCAGGACGAGCTTGCGCTGCTCGAGGTCGAGGGCCAGGCTGGCGCCGGGCTGGTCAAGGTGGTGATGACCTGCCGCCACGACGTCAAGCGCGTGAAGATCGATCC
This sequence comes from uncultured beta proteobacterium, assembly GCA_963782625.1. Lineage (GTDB taxonomy): Bacteria > Pseudomonadota > Gammaproteobacteria > Burkholderiales > Casimicrobiaceae > VBCG01. The sequence goes on from CAWAKN010000015.1 coordinate 267,182, forward strand.
GTCGCTGCTGGCCGAGGACCGCGACATGCTGGAGGACCTCGTTGCCGCGGCGATGAACGATGCCGTGCGCCGTGCGGAAGCCACGACGCAGGAAAAAATGGCGGGACTGACGTCGGGATTGCCTTTGCCGCCGGGTTTCAAGCTTCCGTTCTGACGGCCGGGAAGCGGGAACCGAGGCAGCGGACATGAGCGCACCAGGTGAGTGAAAGGTCGAGCGAGCCGCGGCGCCTGCCTTCGCAGGAGCCGTTATCTAGCCTGGATGAACTCGCCAAGGCATTGCGGTGCCTTCCCGGCGTGGGTCCCAAGGCGGCGCAACGGATGGCGCTGCACCTGATGCAGCACGACCGCGACGGCGCCCGATCGCTGGCCTCTGCGCTGCAGCATGCGGCGCAATCCATCCGGCATTGCGAACGCTGCAATACCTTCACCGAAGACGCGATCTGCGCGCTGTGCCGCTCGCCGAAGCGCGATCCAGCGCAACTATGCGTTGTTGAAACCCCGGCTGACCTGCTGATGGTGGAGCACACCCAAGCTTTCAGCGGGCTGTATTTCGTGCTCATGGGACGGCTGTCGCCGCTGGACGGAATCGGCCCCAAGGAAATTGGCCTCGACCGCCTGCTCAAGCGCGCCGCCGACGGAGTTGTCCGCGAGGTCATCCTCGCCACCAATTTCACGAACGAGGGCGAGGCGACCGCCCATTACATCGGCGAGCTGCTGGGTGCCCGCGGGCTCCAGGTAAGCCGCCTGGCGCGTGGGGTGCCGGTCGGCGGGGAACTGGAATACGTCGACGCCGGGACGCTGGCACAGGCGCTGCGCGAACGGCGCCCGCTCGCGGGCTGATGGGCGCCCGGATTGCGGCGGCGCACAATAGCATTTTTCCAGACGTGGATATAATGATCCGGCTGGCCGAGCGCAGCATTGGCGTGCTTTGCCGTACCCACAATTCGAGGCAAGGCGACGACAGAATCGCCGAGAACTTCAACTCAAATCTGCCGCGCGAACTCTCGCGCGGATTTGTTCCCAGGAGGCAACATGACGCGCAAGTTGATTGACCTGACTCAGAAGCCGTCTGCACTGGCTACACGCCGCAAATTCCTGAAAGCCGCCACGGGCGCTGCCGCGGCCGGCGCAACGCTGGGCTTTCCAATGATCGCGAAGGGCCAGACGACCCCGATCACGATGCGCTTCCAGTCGACGTGGCCGACCAAGGATATCTTCCACGAGTACGCGCTGGATTACGCCAAGACCGTCAACGACATGACGGGCGGCGAACTCAGGATCGAGGTCCTGCCTGCCGGCTCCGTGGTTCCCGCATTCGGCCTGCTGGACGCGGTGTCGAAGGGAACGCTGGACGGCGGCCACGGCGTGATCGTCTATCACTATGGCAAGCAGAATGCCCTCGCACTCTGGGGGTCCGGACCCGCGTTTGGCATGGACGCCAACATGTTGATGGCATGGCACCGCTGGGGCGGAGGCAAGGAGCTGCTGGTCAAGCTTTACAACTCGGTCGGCGCCAATGTGGTGTCGTTCCCCTACGGGCCGATGGCGACCCAGCCGCTGGGCTGGTTCAAGAAGCCCATCACCAAGGGTGACGACTTCAAGGGACTCAAGTACCGCACGGTCGGAATCTCGATCGACATGTTCACGGCCATGGGCGCAGCAGTCAATGCGTTGCCCGGCGGCGAAATCGTGCCGGCAATGGACCGCGGCCTCCTGGACGCGGCGGAATTCAATAACATGAGTTCCGACAAGCTGCTGGGATTCCCCGACGTGTCCAAGACCTGCATGCTGCAAAGCTTCCACCAGAACGCAGAGCAGTTCGAGATCACCTTCAACAAGACCAAGTTCGACGCGTTGCCGGAAAAGCTGCGGGCAGTCATCTCCATGGCCGTATCCGCTGCGTCCCAGGAATTGACGTGGAAAGCAATCGACCGGTATTCGAAGGATTACGTCGAGCTGCAGACCAAGGACAACGTCAAGTTCTTTAAGACGCCGGACGCGATACTGCAGCAGCAACTCAATATTTACGACACGATCGTCGCCAAGAAGTCGGCGGACAATCCAATATTTGTGGAGATTGTCGCGTCACAGAGGGCCTTCGCCGAGCGCGCGGTGAAATGGGACATGGACAACAACGTCAACCGGCGCATGGCGTACAACCATTACTTCGGTGCCAAGAAGGCGGAAGCGAAGAAGGCCTGACGCGAGCCACGTCGCAACGACACCATCCGGCATTGCGCGGATGGTGTTTTTTTTAGGAATGCGGCATGCAGAAGCTGTTGTTGTTCGTTGACAAGTTGAGCACATGGGTTGGCCATGCATTCTCCTGGCTGATCGTGACGCTGACGCTGCTCATCTCCTGGGAAGTGTTTTCGCGCTATGCGCTCGACCGCCCACACGCGTGGGCGTTCGACGTCATGATCATGATGTACGGAACGCTGTTCATGATGGCCGGCGCGTATACGCTGGCCGCCAATGGCCACGTTCGCGGCGACGTGCTCTACGGATTTTTTCCGCCGCGGCTGCAGGCCGGGCTCGACTTGACGCTATACCTGCTTTTTTTCATTCCCGGCGTCGTCGCGTTTGTCTGGGCAGGTTACAACTATGCGTCCGAGTCGTGGGCCATCCGGGAAGGTTCGAACATCACCGCTGACGGTCCGCCCTACTACCCCTTCAAGACGATCATCCCGATCGCTGGCGCCTTTCTGCTGCTGCAGGGAATCGTCGAAATCATCCGCTGCGTCATGTGCCTCAAGGCCGGGGACTGGCCGTCGCGCGAGGATGACGTGCAGGAAGTGGACGTCGACAAGCTGAAGAAGATGGTGCACGTGAAGGACTCGGATATTGCCGCGGCCGACAAGTATGTGGTGGCGCATGAACATGCGGAAGGCCGCCAATGAGGAAGGAAGTGTGGTTCGGACTCTCCATCATGGCCCTGGTCGTGGTCATGTTGTTCGTGCTGATGCCGGCACCGTCGGCGATGACCAACGGCCACCTGGGACTGCTGATGCTGGGGCTGATCGTGGTAGGGATCATGCTCGGTTTTCCCACGGCCTTCACACTGATGGGGATGGGCGTGTTTTTCGGATGGCTGGCGTACTACAGCGTCGACCCCAAGATCGCCAACCGGCAGATCCTCGACCTGATGGTGCAGCGCGCCTATTCGGTGATGTCGAACGATGTCCTGATCGCGATCCCGCTGTTCGTGTTCATGGGCTATCTCGTTGAACGCGCGGCGCTGATCGACCGCCTGTTCAAGAGCCTGCACCTCGCTACTGCGCGCGTGCCGGGCGCGCTTGCCGTGGCGACGATCGTTACCTGTGCGATCTTCGCCACCGCAACCGGCATCGTTGGCGCGGTGGTAACGCTGATGGGGCTGCTCGCCTTTCCTGCGATGCTCAAGGCGGGCTACAACACCAAGGTCGCGGCGGGCGCCATCACCGCTGGCGGCTGCCTGGGCATCCTGATCCCGCCGTCGGTGCTGCTGATCGTCTACGGCGCCGTGGCGGGCGTGTCGGTGGTCAAGCTCTATGCCGGCGCGTTCGGCCCCGGAGTCATGCTCGCGTCCCTGTACCTCGGCTATGTGATCGTGCTGGCGAAATTGCGGCCCGACCTGATGCCGCCGCTGCCGGCGAGCGAACGCGCCGTGGCGCTTCCGCCGATGCTAAAGAGCCTCGCGACCAAAGGCAGCAACGCGTTTGCCGGGCTTTGGCGCGCGACGACCGGTGCCGGCATTGCCGGGGTGAAGAAGGGCTCCATGTTGGGGCAATTGGTGATCACGCTTATTCCGGCCCTGTTCGTCGTCGCCGTGCTGGGGGTGACCTGGCAATTCGCGACCGCGCCCGAGGCCCTGGTCGATACTGCCGGACTGGTCGAGGCGGGCGCCAAGAATACCGCCGACGCCAGCGAGGAATTGTCCAGCGCCCCCACCACGGAAGACAAGGATAGTTCAGGACTGCAGGAGCCTCCGTCGGATACGGCGAAGGACGCGGTCGCACCGCCCCCCGCTGAAGCCGCAAAGGCGGCGGTCGTGGAGAAGGCGCCGGCAGTCGAGGTGGCACCGGCCGAGCGTCTGCCCATCCCGACCTGGCTCTGGGTGGTGTTCGGCCTGGGCGTCGCTTTCCTGGCCGTCTTGTACCGGTACTGGAGTTGGGAGCGGCTCGAAGTGTTCAAGATGCTGCTGAGCTCGTTCTTCCCGCTGGCCATCCTGATCCTCATGGTGCTGGGTTCCATCGTGTTCGGGCTCGCGACGCCGACCGAGGCGGCTGCGGTCGGCGCGCTCGGCGGGGGCCTGCTTGCCGCGGGTTACCGCTTTGTCGCCCATTGGCGCGCCGCGGCACCAAGTGAGGGAAAGATCGGCGCCACGGTCCGGACGACCGCCAGGGAGTGGGGCGGAATCGTCAGGGAGTCCTCGTTCCTTACTGCCAAGACCAGCGCCATGGTGTGCTGGCTGTTCGTGGGCTCGTCGATTTTCTCGGCGTCATTCGCGCTGCTCGGCGGTCAGGAGATCATCAACCACTGGGTGCTGTCGCTGGACATGACGCCGGTTCAGTTCATGATCCTGGCGCAGGTGATCATCTTCCTGCTCGGCTGGCCGCTCGAGTGGACCGAGATCATCGTCATCTTCATGCCGATCTTCATTCCGCTGCTGCCGCACTTCAACATCGACCCGCTGTTCTTCGGACTGCTCGTCGCGCTCAACCTGCAGACGGCGTTCCTGTCGCCGCCGGTGGCCATGGCGGCGTTCTACCTGAAGGGCGTCTCGCCGAAGCACGTCACGCTCAATGCGATCTTCGCCGGAATGCTCCCGTTCATGGGAATCCAGATCATCGCGCTGATCCTCCTGTACGTGTTCCCGGGCATCGGGCTCTGGCTTCCGCAGACACTGTACAAATAGCGCGCCGCAGCTATTGCAAGCGACGAGCGGGCGGGGGTAATCTCGCAAGAAGGATGGGTCGAGCGGTGACGTAACTGGCCCGTGAGACCATCCTGAAAACGAGGAAATGGCCATGCTCGTCAGCGAAATCCTGCGGATCAAGGGCAATACGCTGTACACGACGACGCCCGACGGCGCGGTGATGGACGCCGTGAAGGTGATGGCCGACAACGACATCGGTTCGCTCGTCGTCATGGAGGGCGGCAGGCTCGTGGGCATGCTCACATTTCGCGAGGTCCTGGCGGCGATGGCCGCGCGCGAGGGTTCGCTGGCCGGCGTCAAGGTCGCCGATATCTTCGAGCACGATCCATTGACGGCGGCCCCGTCGCTCGATGTCATGGACCTGCGCCGGACGATGCTCGACCGGCACGCCCGCTACGTGCCGGTGATGGACGGCCTGATGCTGCAGGGCGTGGTGTCCTTCCACGACGTCGCCAAGGCTGTGTACGACGAGCAGAACTTCGAAAACCGGATGCTGAAGTCGTACATCAAGGACTGGCCGGACGAAGCCAGTCCCTGATTCGACCAGTCGCCTGCGACCGCCGGCCCGCGTCGGCGTCAGGCCTGCAGCACGAACAGCGCAGGGCGCCTCGAGAATTGCGCGTGGTCGCGCGTCTTCCATTCGCGCGCGCTGTGCCGCGCAATGGTTTCCGATGGTAGCGTCAGATCGGCGGCGACGCACACGTGCGTCGCCGGGTGCAGCGCGGCCACGATCGCCGCCAGCATCGCTTCGTTGCGATACGGGGTCTCGATGAAGAGTTGCGCCTGCGTTCGCGCCCGCGATTCGCTTTCCAGGCGCTGCAGCGCCGCCGCGCGCTCGTCGGCCTTGACCGGCAGGTAGCCGTGGAATGCGAAGCTCTGTCCATTCATGCCGGACGCCATCAGCGCGAGCAGGATGGCCGAGGGCCCGACCAGCGGGACCACGCGCAGCCCCGCGCCGTGCGCCGCGGCAACCAGCGCCGCGCCCGGGTCCGCCACGCCGGGACAGCCCGCGTCGGACAGCAGGCCGACGTCGACGCCGGACGAGAGCGGCTCGAGCAGGGCCGCGACTTGGGCGGCGGTAGGCGATTCCCCGAGTTCCTGCATCGCCAACGCGGCAATCGGCAATGGAGGATCGAGCGTCTTGATGAACGCCCGCGCCGCCTTCGGTGTCTCGACGACCCAATGGGTCAGCGCACGCGCCACGTCGATGGTCCGTGCGGGCAGGACATTGCCCGGCGGCACCGCGCCGAGCAGGTTGGGGACGAGATAGAGCGTGCCGGACATGGACGTGATGGGTCAGGCGGTGAGCGTTTCCGCCGGCGCGAGAATGTCTATGCCTTCGCCGCGCAGCAGCCGGCACAGCGCGATCAACGGCAACCCGATGAGCGCGGTGGGATCGCTGCTTTCGATTCGCTCGAAGAGCGCGATGCCCAATCCCTCCGACTTGACGGAACCGGCGCAGTCGAAGGGCGCCTCGCGGTCGAGATAGGCGCCGATTTCCGCCGCATCCAGCGATCGGAGTGTGCTGGCGACATCGACCAGCGTGGCGCCGCAGCGGCCGCTTGCGGCGTCGACCAGCGCGACGCCCGTATGAAAGACCACCGTCTTGCCGGACAGCGCGCGCAGTTGCGCGAATGCCGCGTCCCGGGAGCCTGGTTTACCGACCGGCGCGCCGGCGCAATCGGCGATCTGGTCGGAGCCGATGACCAGCGCATCAGGAAACCTGACCGCGACGGCGCGCGCCTTGGCTTCGGCCAAGCGAAGGGCGGTCTGTGCCGGGGCTTCGCCCGGAAGCGCGGTTTCGTCGACGCCCGGCGCGGCGACCAGGAACGGCAGCCCAAGGCGCTCGAGCAGCGCAGCGCGGTAGCGCGACGTTGACGCCAGCACCAGCCTGCGTGGCGCGTTCGCCGTTGTTTTTGTGGACATTTTTTGACAACTGGTGGAAAACGCGCTATTATCTCCCGTTTACGTCGGCGGCCCCAAGGACTGGAACGTCATGACAACGGGTCCCAAGCCGGGAACGATGAAGCCGGGGACGTTCGACGCTTTCCGGTTGGCCCGCGAGCATGAGACGGTGCACGGAAAGTTCGACGCGGCGGCCTCCGAGCGCCTGTACGACTGGCTGGCGCCGGGCGACGCGCCGATAGACTGGAACATAGCGGGAACCGCCGACGCGCTGGGGCGTCCGGCGATCGCGATTGAACTGGACGGCTCGGGTCCGCTGGAGTGCCAGCGCTGCCTGGCCCCGATGACGTGGCCAGTGCGGCAGCGAACCGTGGCGCTTCTGGCCAGCAGCGAGGCCGAAGGCGATGCGCTGGATGCTGGCAGTGACGAGGAAGTGCTCGTGGCTGCCGAACCGCTGGACGCGCTCAAGCTGGTCGAGGACGAATTGCTTTTGTCGCTGCCGTATGCGCCCACGCATGCGGACGGCGAATGCGCTGCGCCGGAATAGCGCTTTACGCGCGGGATGCGCGCAGGGATGGACCCTTCCGCCGATGCGCAGTGGTAGATGACGAATCGAATCGAGACAAGGAGAACCACATGGCAGTCCAGCAGAACAAGAAGTCGCCGTCGAAGCGCGGCATGCATCGCGCGCACGACTTCCTTACCGCCCCGGCACTTGCCGTGGAGCCGGTGAGCGGAGAGGTCCATTTGCGCCATCACATCAGCCCCAACGGCTATTACCGCGGCAAGAAGGTCGTCAAGACCAAGGCCGACGAGTAACAGGCAACAGACGGCGTCTGCGGGCGCGTCGTGGGGCGGATAACACCGAAACGCGCAGGCGGGTAAACTCCGGCCTGCGCGATTCATCTATGCGGACGCGTCTACGGGTGCGTTGATGAACCCGTGGCCGATGCCGCCCACCAGCCGGCTTGTTTCCCACATGACCCTGCCCGTCACGGTTGCCGTTGATGCGATGGGAGGCGATGCCGGCCTCCCGGTTACCGTCGCGGCATCGCTGAAATTCCTGGAGGACACGCCGGAAGCCCGCGTGATCCTGGTCGGTCTCCAGGCGCCGCTCGCGCAGGCGCTTGCACGTTCCCGCTCGCCGGCACGCGATCGCGTGACGGTCCACGCGGCCAGTGAAGTCGTTGCGATGGACGAGCCGCCGGCCGACGCGCTGCGCAAGAAAAAAGACTCGTCGATGCGCGTGGCGATCAACCTCGTCAAGGACGGTTCGGCGCAAGCCTGCGTCTCGCCGGCAACACGGGTGCGTTGATGGCCATCGCGCGCTTCGTGCTCAAGACTTGCCCGGTATCGACCGTCCGGCGATCGCCTCCCAGCTGCCGACGAAGCAAGGTGAGACCACGGTGCTGGACTTGGGCGCGAACGTGAACTGCACGCCCGAGCAACTGGTCCAGTTTGCCGTCATGGGCAGCGCGCTGGTGACCGCCGTGGACGGCATCGACCGGCCCACGATCGGACTGCTCAACATCGGTGAGGAAGATATCAAGGGCAACGACGTGGTGAAGCGGACCGCGGAACTGCTCGAGTTGTCGGGACTCAATTTCTTCGGCAACGTCGAGGGCAACGACATCTTCAAAGGAACGACGCACGTCGTGGTCTGCGATGGGCTCGTCGGCAACGTCATGCTGAAGGCCTGCGAAGGGGTGGTCACGATGCTCTATCACTACCTGAAGGCGGAGTTCACGCGAAATTCCGTTGACCAAGGTCGCCGCAGTCATTGCCGACCCGTGTTGTCGGCGTTCAAGCGGCGCATCGACCCGCGGCGCTACAACGGGGCGACGCTGTTTGGCCTGAAAGCCATCGTGGTGAAGAGCCACGGCGGCGCCGATGCGCTTGCGTTCCGCTACGCGCTGCAGAAGGCGTACGCGGAGGCGATGCAGGCGTGCTCGACCGGATCGCCCAGCAGATCGCCGCCATGCCGACCCTCACGGCTCTGCCCCACCGGACGCGGACTCCGTCGCCGCCGCCTCGGCCGATGTCTAGCCGAATCGCTGGCACGGGCCGCTATCCGCCCGAGCACGTCTACCAACGAGGAACTCGCGCGGCGCGTGGAGACCAGCCGACGGTGGATTCCCACGCGGACCGGCATCCTCCAGCGTCACATCGCGGCGCCCCACGAGGCGATGTCCGACCTAGCGCTGCACGCGTCGCGCGCGGCGCTCGACGCGGGGGGCATCGCGCCGGCCGACGTCGATGTCGTCATCGTCGCGACGACCACACCCGACATGGTGTTTCCGTCGACGGCGTGGATCCTGCAGGCCAAGCTCGGCACGAAGGGCGGTGCCGCGTTCGACGTACAGGCCGTCTGTTCCGGATTTGTCGACGGGCTGGCGCTGGGGGACCTGATGGTCGGCAGCGGCATGGCGAGGAACGCGCTCG
>CAWAKN010000016.1:0-537011 GCA_963782625.1 uncultured beta proteobacterium
GACGGTTGTGCCTTGCCACGCGCGCCAGCTGTCGCCACCGGCACCCCATGCGTGCGCCAGTGACCAGGCCTCGGCGGCCAGCACCGACGCACCTTGCGGATCGAGCAGCGGCGCGCGCGCCTCGGTGTCGGAGGCGACAAGCCGATGCCACAGGAAATCTGATTCGACGGGCGCCAGCAGCCGCAACGCGGGAACGATGGCCTGGGCGTCGCCTGCCTCGCGCCATAGTGTGACCAGCCACGCGGACCACGGCAGTGCGCGCACTGCGTTCCACGTCCGGTGTCCGGCACGCACCATGCCGGCGTCGTGGCGCGCGACCAGCGTGCGCGCCAGCCGGTTGTTCGGCGTGACCAGCGTGGCGCCTTCGGCACACGCCGCGGCAAGTTCTAATGCGATCATGGGAGTGGCCAGCGTTGGCCACGTCGAGAAGCGTCGGCGGACCGGACGCGTGAAACTCTAACAGGTTTCCACGGCGGACTGCCGCCTGAGGCGGCGGCCGGGCCAACGCAGATCGGTGTGCTGCGATGCGATTGACCGAGCAGGGCCGGGAGGGGCCGACCCCGTGCAGTCAATGCAGCGCCGCAGCACGCCGATTTGCGCTGTCAGCCTAATCCTGTTGCCTGTTTGCGTTTCCTCCGGCTCGATCGTGCAGGATGGAGAACTCAGTCGCCGCGACCACCGGCGACCATCGCAATGCCCGGCAACGGCATCATCGACGGACTGCTGCCGATCGACGTGGGCATGGTAATGGGTGAAACGCGTGGTGGAAGCGATGGGGATATCGGTGTCGGCGGTGTCGGACTCGCAGCCGGAACATGAGGCCCCGTGCTCACCTCGGTGATTCGCGTATCCGCGCGCCGGCTGGCCATCTTCCATTCTCCGCACCAGTCGTCGTCGCGCACATGCGGCCAGACGCCTTCGATCATGTACGACTTGGCGTTGATGGGATGCAACATGGGCGCCTCGCGGCGGCACTGCCCCCATTGCGTCACCTTGCCATCGCTGGGCTTGACGTTCTGACGGTCGTAGAACTGGCACATCTGGCACTTTTCCACCGCCTATCCTCCATCTCGAGCGCGCCGTTGCTACCGGCGCAGCAATTGATTCCTTCGTATCGATGCTATTGCAATACCCCTGCCAAACCGATTTCACTGGATCTTGCTGAAGGCGACAATCCGCCAAATGGCCGAGCGATGACACCCAGCACGGCGAAAGACGTTTGCATCGTCACTTTCTTCGGATCCTAATGTACGACGAGCGGAAGGAAACCGCGCGGAATGAGCACGTCGGGACGGTAACGCCGCCGCGCGGAGCGCACATGGGCGGAATTGGAGCGCGGCAGGACACGCGCGCCGCTGCGAGATTCGTTGCCGCCGTCGCGACGCAGGTTGCAGCGCATCGCCACGATCCGCCGCAGCGGCGTGCGACCGTCGCGAAGCGTCACCGGCCGGCACGACCTCCGGTGCTGAGTCAGGATTACGGCCGCCGACCGCATCGCTGTTTGCAGTCTGGAAGTATTACTTCCCGGCGGCCGTAAGAGTTGAATGAGCTCGACATGGCTTCAGGCGGCAAGCGCCCCGAACATCTCGCGCAACGGCGCCGGCACATCCTGCACGCGACGCGAAGGTCCCGCCGGCAGCGTGTCTAGAGTCGTCTTCAGTTCGGCATCCGCGTCGGCCGCTTCGTGCGCGAGCTTTTCATCGTAGCTGCGACGAAGCTCCGGATGGCTCAGGACTTCGTAGGCAGCGTGGATCATCCTCACGAGGCCGGAAAGATCCTGGCCGGCGTCCGTCATTCCGTATTGGAAGCGTTCCAGCACCGCGGCATACGCGGCTTCGATGCGCGCCGTGCTCGCGCCGGGCGCCAGGTCGAGATAGTCATAGTGCGTATAGTTCACGATGCTTCTCCTGTCTTGGGTTCGGCGGTATTACTCCACCGGATGACCGACTATGAGCAGCAAGCGTGCCAAGCGCCGGCACCGCTGGTCGCCTGATTTCAAGTGCCTGATATCACGACCGATTTCAAGAACGGACCGCAGGCTCACGCACAATCCGGATTGATTCGGGTGCGAGCCGGCGATGCCGGGCGCGGCAATGCGCGTCAGATCACGGACAGGCGCGTGGCCTTTCGCGGCGGCGCAAACGCGGCATCGAGCGCCGCAAGAATGTCGGCGTCGAGGCGCACCGCGGTCGCGGCGCGATTCTGCTCGACGTGCGCGACGTTCGATGACTGCGGGATCGCGATCACCTGCTGCCTGGTAAGCACCCATGCGAGGGCGAGTTGCGCCGGCGTGATGGAGAGCGATCGCGCAATGGCCATCAGCTTGCGATTCGTCATCAGCGCGCCCTGTGCGACTGGCGAGTACGCCATGACGGCGATGCTCCGAGCGCGACACCAATCAAGCAGGCGCCATTCAATGCCGCGTTCGGTGAGGTTGTAGAGTACTTGGTTAATTGCACAGTTCGCGCCACCGGGGAGCGCATGGAGCTCCTCCATGTCCGCGGTGTCGAAATTGGATACGCCCCATTTGCGAATCTTGCCGGTCGCGCACAGGCGTTCGAATGCGTCGACACTTTCCGCGAGCGGTACGCGGCCCCGCCAATGGAGCAGGTACAGGTCGATGCATTCGATGCCGAGGCGACGCAGGCTGCGTTCGCAGGCGACGGCCATGTCCGTGCTGCCGGCATTGTGAGGATATACCTTGGACACTACAAACACGGAAGAGCGACGACCGGTGATCGCGCGCGCGACGATTTCCTCGGCACCACCGTCGCCGTACATCTCAGCGGTGTCGACCAGCGTCATGCCCAAGTCAAGGCCGCGCTGCAGCGCCACGACCTCGCGGGCGGCACGTGCCGTCCGCTCTCCCATCGTCCACGTGCCGAGTCCCAGCGCGGGCACCAGCGTGCCATCGCGGAGCGTCACCCGGGGAATGTCGTCTTCGGTCAAGGGTTTTGCGCCGGAATAGTCCGCAAGGTGCCTGCGGGGATAGTCCAGTAGAATGTGATTTGGTTCACTTCATCCTCGCGATGCATTCGACGCCATGCCGCTCGACGTTCCCTTGATCGCAGGCAGGCAGGTCGTGCGCGGTGCGTGTCCGCACGATTGCCCCGACACCTGTGCGCTACTGACCACGGTAGAGAACGGTCGCGCGGTCGAGGTTCGCGGCTCGCTGGATCATCCGGCGACGGCGGGCGTGCTCTGCACCAAGGTCGCGCGTTACCTCGATCGTACCTATTCCGACCAGCGCCTGCTGCATCCCATGAAGCGGGTAGGAAAAAAGGGCGAAGGCCGGTTCGCCCGCATCTCCTGGGATGAGGCGCTCGCCACGATCGCGACCAGGTTTGACGAAATAGCACGATCCCCCGACGGCCCGCAGGCCATTGTGCCGTACAGCTATGCGGGAACGATGGGCCTGCTGCAGGGGGCGTCGATGGACCGCCGGTTCTTCCACCGCCTTGGCGCGTCGCTGCTCGAGCGCACGATCTGCGCATCCGCCGGAAAGGCCGGTTGGGGCGCCGCCATCGGCGCGTCGGTAGGCATGGACGTCGAGCAGTTCGAACACAGCCGCCTGATCGTCATCTGGGGCAGCAACGCGGTGACGTCCAACCTGCATTTCTGGACCCGCGCGCAGGAGGCCAAGCGTCGCGGCGCGAAGCTGATCGCCATCGATCCCTACCGCAGCGCCACCGCGGAAAAATGCCACGAGCACATCGCATTGCTGCCGGGAACCGATGGCGCGCTCGCGCTGGGTGTGATGCATGTCCTGATCGCGGAAGGCCTGCTCGACCACGACTACATCGACCGGTACACGGTGGGATTCGCGGAACTCGCGGCGCGTGCCGCCGAATGGTCGCCGCATCGCGTTGCGCAGACCTGCGGCATCGAGGCCGCGCAGGTCGCCGCCCTCGCCCGCGACCTCGGTACCATCAAGCCCGCCTCCATTCGCGTCAACTATGGCATGCAGCGCGTCCGGGGCGGCGGCAATGCGGTTCGCGCCATTGCGTGCCTGCCGGCGCTGGTCGGCGCCTGGCGGCATCCGGCCGGCGGCGCCCTGCTTTCGTCATCGGGCACCTTCCCTGTCGACAACGCTGCGCTCGAGCGTCCCGATCTCATTGTCGGCACGCCGCGCACGATCAACATGTCCGCCATCGGCGACGCGCTACTCGACGCACGCGATCCGCCGATCAAGGCAATCTATGTATACAACTCCAACCCGGTTGCCGTCGCACCGGAGTCGTCGAAGGTGCGCCGGGGTTTCGCCCGCGACGATCTCTTCGTCGTGGTCCACGAAATTTTCCAGACCGATACGGCGGATTTCGCCGATATCCTGCTGCCGGCGACCACGCAGCTCGAGCAGACCGACGTTCACCTGTCCTACGGGCACCTGTATGCGGTCGCCAACAATCCGGCGATCGCGCCACTGGGAGAAGCGCTGCCCAATACCGAAGTATTCCGGCGGCTGGCCGCGCGCATGGGTTTTACGGAACCGTGCTTCACCGACAGCGACGATGCGATGGCGCGGCAGGCGTGGCGGCGCACCGATCCCCGCGCCGCGCACCTCGACTGGGACGCGCTGAAGAAGGACGGTTGGCGGCGGCTGGCCCTGCCTGCGGTCCACGCGCCGTTCGCGCAGGGCAACTATCCCACACCGTCGGGCAAGTGCGAGTTCTGGAGCGCGGCGCAGCAGGCCTTGGGGGAGGATCCGCTGCCCAACTACATTCCGCCGCGCGAATCGGCGGCCACCAATCCCGATCTGGCGAGAAAATATCCCCTTGCCTTCATTTCGCCGCCGGCGCGCAATTTTCTCAATTCGTCGTTTGCCAACCTCCCGCAATTCGTCGCCGAGGAGAAGACGCCCAAGCTCGACCTCCATCCCCTCGATGCTGCCGCGCGCGGCCTCCATGAGGGCGACATCGTGCGGATCCGCAACGATCGCGGCAGCTTCACCGCAGCGCTGCGCGTCACCGATCGCGCGCGCCAGGGCGTCGCGGTGGCGCCGTCGATCTGGTGGCAGAAGCTCGCGCCCGATGGCTGCAACGCCAATGCGGTGACGTCGCAGGCGCTCACCGACATGGGACGCGCGGCGACGTTCTACGATTGCCTGGTGGAGGTCGAGCGTGCGTGACACGGCAGCCAACGCGGCATCCGTCGACGCCATCCTGGCCGAGCTTGACTCCGCGCGCGAACCGGCGCAACGCCTGCCGTTGCTGCTCGCCGCCGTCGACGGAATCTCCGTCATCGACGCGCGGCGCGCGCTGGACCACGCGGTGGAAGCCGCCGCCGTCGCGACGGAGCTGTCTGATCGCGGCGCGCATGCGGAAGCCCTGTACCAGCAGGGGCGCTGCCAGGATCTGCTGCTCCAGCAAGGCGCCGCGCTCGATCTCTTCGAGCAAGCGCTCGCGGGCTTCGAAACCGCGGCGGACGAAGTCGCCACGGCCAAGACGCTGCGTGCGATCAGCTTCATACATGACGCGCTGGGCGACTTTTCGCGTGCGCTGGACCACCAGCTGCGGGCGCTGGAAATCGACGAGCGCCTCGGCACCACGACGAATCGCGCCGCGACGCTGCGCACGATCGGTCTCGTGTGCTCCAAGACCGGCGACCACGCCACCGGACTCGAGTTCTACCGGCAAAGTCTTGCGTTGTGCTCGGAAGCGAAGGATGCGCTGGAGCGCGGCAAGACGCTCAACAACATTGGCATCAACCTGAAGAATCTCGGCAGGTTCGACGAGGCGCGGGCGGCGCTGGCGGAGGCGCTGCAGCTGTTCGA
This sequence comes from uncultured beta proteobacterium, assembly GCA_963782625.1. Taxonomy (GTDB): domain Bacteria; phylum Pseudomonadota; class Gammaproteobacteria; order Burkholderiales; family Casimicrobiaceae; genus VBCG01. The sequence continues at coordinate 5,774 of CAWAKN010000016.1, forward strand.
GGCGCTTGGCATGCCGCTGTTCCAGTGTGCGACGCTGAACAACCTCGGGCTCGCCCACGAGAAACTGGGCAACGTGGCCGCCGCCGAGCGAACGCTGCGCGATGCCCTGGCGCGGTCGGAGGCAATCGCGTACGTCCAAGGCATTGCACATGCGCAAATGGCGCTTGGGCGGTTGTACGCGGCGCAGGAGCGCCACGACGCGGCACTGGAGAAGCTGCACGCCGCGCTGCAACTCTGCGAGCGGCAGAACATCAAGCTCACGTGGTATGAATGCCACGAGGCGCTCGCCCAGCTCTACGAGCGGCTGGGCGATCCGGTCAAGGCGCTGCTCCATTTTCGCCGCTTTCACGAGATCGAGCACGAGGTCCAGCTGGAGTCGGCGAGCAACAAGCTGCGCGCGTTCGCCATCCAGTTCCAGGTCAATGCCGCCAAGCGCGACGCCGAACTGCAACGGGAACGGCAGGCCGTGCTGACGCAGGCGAATGAGGAGCTCGACGCGCTCAACGTCTCGCTGACCGAGGCCAACCTGCAGAAAACGATGCTGCTGGACCAGCTGGAACGGCAGACGTACGAAGACGCGTTGACGGGGCTCGCCAACCGGCGCCGGCTCGACCAAAGACTGGACGATGAATTCGCGCGCGCAGTGCGGCATGGCCGACCGCTCGCCGTGGCCATCGCCGACCTCGACAACTTCAAGCTGGTGAACGACCGCTATTCTCACGCCGTGGGCGACGCGGCGCTGCGGTCGCTCGCCAAGCTGCTGTCATCGCAGGTGCGGCACACCGATTTGGTGGCGCGTTTCGGCGGGGAGGAATTCGTGCTGGTGCTGGTGGAGTCGGACGCCGCCGCCGCCTCGCGCGTGTGCGAAAAGCTGCGTTTGGCAGTGGAACGCCACGCGTGGGATGCCATTCATCCTGGCCTTGCGCTGACGATCTCGATCGGCGTGTGCGCCGACCCGACGCTTCCCGGCCATGAGCGCATGCTCGCCGCGGCGGACCGCAATCTCTACCTGGCCAAGGCCGGAGGCCGCAATCGCGTGGTGGGCTGACGCGCCTCGCGTACCGGTTAGATCTTGCGCACGAGGCCGACCATCACGCCGAAGATTTCCAGTGAGCCTTCCGGACGAATGACCGGGTAGGCCTTGTTCTCGGCTTTGAGCACGAAACGGCCCTGCTCCTGCTCGAGTCGCTTCAGCGTGAACTGGTTGTCCACGATGGCGACGACGATGTCGCCTTTTTGCGCCGCCGGGCGCTTCTCCACGACGACTAGATCGCCGTCGAAAATGCCCGCATCCATCATCGAATCGCCTTTGACGCGGATGAGCACCGTCTGCGACGGATGCTCGATCAGGTAGTCGTCGATAGTCAGCGCGTCGGCATCGGCGTCGTCGACGGCATCGGGCATGCCCGCGCGCACCGGTGATTCAGCCAGCGGCCGCGCAAAAAAGCGCCGCGTCGGCGCGAGACGGCGGTCCGGCGTGGAATCGAGGAATCCGGCCAGCTTGAGACGCGCTACCAGCGCAGCGACCGAGGACTTGGACTTCAGGCCAAGCAGGTCGCCGATCGACGCGTAGGATGGCAGCGCGCGATAGCGGGCATAGTAGTCCTGCAGCGACGTCAGGTAGGAACGATCGTTCGACATGCGCGTAGAATAGCGAACGAACGTTCTGGAAGTCAACCCCCATACGAAAAGGATGCCGTTTTGCCCGCATGGCGTGCCTCGCCGGCCCCATTGCCGTCCCCAGACCGATGAGACTCTTCGCCCCCTCCATTGCCTTCGTCGACCTCGAAACGACGGGCATGCGTGCCGCGGACGACCGAGTGACCGAGGTCGGCATCGTCCGTGTCGATGCCGCAAACGACGGCGGTCCGGTCCGCGTCAGTGAATGGAGCACGCTGGTCAATCCCGGCGAGCCCATTCCTCCCGTCATCCAGGCATTGACGGGCATCACGGATGCCATGGTGCGCGATGCACCGGCCTTCCCGGCAATCGCATCGGCGATCGAGGCACGCATCGAAGGCTGCGTCTTCGTCGCCCACAACGCGCGCTTCGACCATGGATTCCTGAAACACGAATTTGCGCGCATCGGCAGGCCGTTCTCGGCACGGGCGCTATGCACCGTAAAACTCTCCCGTCGCCTGTTTCCGGAGGCCGCGGGGCACGGTCTCGACGCCATCGTGGCGCGACACGAACTGGCGGCCAGCGATCGGCATCGCGCCCTCGGCGATGCGCGGGCCATCTGGGCCTTCGTGCAGGCGATCTATCGCGAATTTCCCGAGGACCTCATCGCCACGGTGGTCAAGCGCATCCTGCGCATTCCAAGCCTGCCTCCCCAATTGCCGCCAGATGCGCTGGACCATGTGCCCGACACGCCCGGCGTCTATTTGTTCTACGGAGACAACCCGCTGCCGCTGTACGTCGGCAAGAGCGTCAACCTGCGCGACCGCGTGGCCGCCCATTTCTGCGGTGACTGGCAGCGCGAGACCGACCTTCGCCTTTCGCAGGAGATCCGCCGCATCGAATTCGAGGAAACCGCCGGGGAAGTCGGTGCGTTGCTGCGCGAGTCGCAATTGGTGAAGGCGCTGCTTCCCGCGCACAACCATGCACTGCGGAGGAAGGCGGAATCGGGAGTGCTCGAATTGCCGGCGACGCCGGGGCCTCCGCGTTATCTGAACGGAGACGCCATCGCGATGGGAGAACTGGCAGGCAAGTACGGTCCATTTTCGTCGCGGCGCCAGGCGCGCGAGGCGCTGCGTTCGCTGGCCGACCAACATGCGCTGTGCTGGACCGCGCTCGGCCTGGAGAAGCGGCCGGGCCCGTGCTTTGCGCGCCAGTTGAAACGCTGCGCCGGCGCGTGCGTCGGCGCCGAATCTGCCGCGGAGCACGCCGGGCGCCTCGCGAACGCGCTGGCTGCGCATGCGATCCCGGCGTGGCCGTGTTCCGGTATGGCCGCGCTGCGCGAATGCTCGGCGAACAGTGAACGCATCGACGTCCACGTGCTGCGCGACTGGTGCTGGCTCGGTACCGCGCGGGACGAAGGCGAACTCGGGCGCATCATCGAGGCACCACCCCGTCCGCAGTTCGACATCGACATCGTGAAGTTGCTGCTTCGCCGCCACAAGGCGGGAACGCTTCCTCTGACGCCTGTTTCAACCCCGGCATCGGCAGACGGCTAGCAACATCGCTGACCGCCCTTGCCGTATTTATGCTCGATGGCCCGCGCGAAGTACGCGCTCCGCGACAGGACCGGCCTGCCCGGATGCTGTGCGGCCGCGTGCGCGAGGTATCGCTCGTAATCGGGGATACCGAAGATCTGCCGGCAGACCTGGCGCACGTCGCGCAGGCGATTGAAAAAGGCGGTGCGCGCCGCACGTCCCGAGGCTTCGCAGGTGCCGGTGCAGCTTTCGGTGATCATGCGACCCCCTGAATGTTGGCCATTGGTGGAATTTCCTGCGCGGTCGGCAGCGCCTGCCGCAAAGCCTGGCGGCAGATCTTCAGCGTAAACACGCACATCGCCAGCACCAGCAGGACAAACACGCCGCAGACGACCGCGTCCAGGTAGTTGTTGAACGCGACGCGTTGCATTTCCTCGATCGACTTGGCGGGAGCCAGCACCTTGCCCTCCGCCGCCGCCACACTGAATTTCCGTGCCAGCGCTACGAATCCGACGCGCGCATCGCTGCTGAAGATTTTTTCAACGCCGGCCGTCAGCGTGGTGATCAGCAGCCACACGGTCGGCACAAGGGTGACCCATACATACCTCTCGCGTTTCATCTTTACCAGGACGCTGGTGCACAACAGCAGCGCGATGCCCGCCAGCATCTGGTTGCCCACGCCGAACAATTGCCACAGCGTGTTGATCCCGCCCAAGGGATCGATCACGCCCTGGTAGAGGAAGTAACCCCACATCGCCACGCAGAGTCCGGTGCCGACGAGATTCGCAGGCAGGAATTCCGTATTGCCCATCGGCTGGTATACGTGCCCCAGCATGTCCTGGATCATGAAGCGGCCGACGCGCGTGCCGGCGTCCACCGCCGTCAGGATGAAGAGCGCCTCGAACAGGATGGCGAAGTGATACCAGAACGCCTCCATCGACTTGCCGCCCACGGCCTGGCCGAGGATCTGCGCCATTCCGACGGCGAGCGTCGGCGCACCGCCGGTGCGCGACAGGATGGAATTCTCGCCAATGTCGACGGCCGTCTGCTTGAGCATTTCCGGCGTAATGGTGAAGCCCCAACTGGAAATGACCTGTGCCGCGTTCGATGCCGTCGTGCCGATGACCGCGGACGGAGAGTTCATGGCGAAATAGATCCCCGGATCGAGCACGCTCGCGGCGGTGAGGGCCATGATCGCGACAAACGATTCGGTCAGCATGCCGCCGAATCCGATTAGCCGCATGTGCGATTCCTTTTCCACCATCTTGGGCGTGGTGCCCGAGGAAATCAGCGCATGGAAGCCCGACACGGAGCCGCAGGCGATGGTAATGAACAGGAACGGAAACAGCGAACCGGAAAATACCGGTCCGCTACCGTCGATGAAGCGTGTCGTGGCGGGCATTGCCAGCGGTGGCGCGACATAGTAGATGCCGATCGCCAGCGCGACGATGGTCCCAATCTTGAGAAACGTGCTCAAGTAGTCGCGCGGCGCCAGCATGAGCCAGACCGGGAGACTGGAAGCCACCGCACCATAGATGATGATCGCCCAGGCCAGTTGCGTCCCGTGCCAGGTGAAGAACGGGCCCCACACCGGATCGTTGGCGACTGATTGCCCGTAGATGAGCGCGGCCATCAACAGGACGACGCCGATGACCGAAGCCTCGCCGACGCGTCCGGGACGCACCATCCGCATATAAACGCCCATGATCAGCGCGATGGGAATGGTCGCGGCAATGGTGAAAAGGCCCCACGGACTGTCGGCGAGCGCCTTCACGACGACCAGGCTCAGCACCGCAAGGATGATGATCATGATGGCGAGGATGCCCACCATCGCGATCGAGCCTGCCGTCGGACCCAGCTCCATCTTGATCATCTCGCCGAGCGATTTTCCGTCGCGGCGCACGGAGGCGAACAGCACGATGAAGTCCTGCACCGCACCGGCAAGCACCACGCCGACCAGGATCCACAGCGTGCCAGGCAGGAATCCCATCTGCGTCGCCAGGACCGGACCCACGAGCGGACCAGCGCCGGCTATCGCGGCGAAATGGTGGCCGTAGAGCACGTACTTGTTCGTGGGTACGTAATCCATGCCGTCGTTGTGGCGCTCGGCCGGCGTCACCCGGGTGTCATCGAGCTGCAGCACCTTATTCGCGATGAACTTGCTGTAGAACCGGTAGGCGATGACGTAGACGCACAGCGCGGCAGTCACCAGCCAGACAGCGCTCACGTGCTCGCCGCGTCCCAAGGCAAGCGCGGCAAACGAAAATGCCCCGACGATGGCAATCAGCGGCCACAGAGCAACGGACACGAGCTTGTTCATGAATCCCTCCCTTCATGCCAGCGCGGCGGGAACGGTGCCCTCTTTCATGGAATGCGGGCACCCCTGGAGCACGATCACCGCGAATAATCGGCGACTCGCATCCTTCAAATCGAAAAAGCGTATACCCGCACTTGGTGGGGTGCAAGACGCGGCGCGGCAACGCCGGCGCCTAAAGCGAGCGTGGACCGGCTTACGCTATCGTCCTTGCAGCGTGTGCCGCCAGCACCTCGGCCACGCAGGCGGTCAGCTTCTTTGCGTAAGGAATGTGCAGGAATTCGTTCGGTCCGTGCGCGTTGGACTTGGGGCCGAGAACGCCAGTGATCAGAAATTGCGCGTCGGGAAAGTGCTTGCCCAGCATAGCCATGAATGGAATGGTGCCGCCCTCGCCCATCGCCGCCGAATGCTCACCGTAATGGCGCAGCGACGCCTCATCGAGAGCAAGCGAGAGCCAGGGCTCGGTGTCCGGCGCGTTCCAGCCCGTGGAGCCCGTTTCGCCATCGAAGCGCACCGACGCGCCATGGGGCGGATCCGCTTCCAGGAGATTCTTGAGCACGACGGTAGCAGCCGTGCCGTCCACCGTGGGCGGCAGGCGCAACGAGAGTTGCAACGAAGTCGTCGGGCGCAGCACATTGCCCGCGTTGGCGATCGGCGGCAGCCCGTCGGCGCCGATGATCGACAGCGCCGGCCGCCAGGTCCGGTTGAGGCATGCTTCCGTCAGGTCTTCCACCATGGGCCGGGTATCGCCAATGAACGGAAATTTGCTGACCACGCCGTCGCCAAGTATGGTCGCCGCCTTGCGGGCCTGAGCGACGCGCTCCGCGGGAATGTCGGCGTGGAGTTCGGCGGGCCGGATCCGACCGGTGGCGGCGTCCTCGAGCCGGTCGAGGATCAGCCGCGCAACGCGGAACGACGACGGGACGATGCCGCTGGCGTCTCCCGAGTGCACGCCTTCCGTCAGCACGTCGACCGTCAGCGTGCCGCCGGCGAGTCCGCGCAACGACGTGGTTGCCCAGAGCCGCTGGTAATCGCCGCAGCCCGAGTCAAGCCCGACGACGAAATCGACGTTCCCAAGACGCGGCGCAAGCGCTTCCAGATACGCGGGAAGGTCGTAGCTGCCGCTCTCCTCGCAGGTCTCGATCAACCCGACGCATCGAGCGTGCGCGGTGCCCTGGACCTGCAATGCCCCAATGGCGGCGAGCGACGCGAACACCGCGTAGCCATCGTCGGCGCCTCCCCGGCCATAGAGCTTGCCGTCTTCCAGTAACGGGTCCCAGGGGCCGAAGCCATCGCGCCACCCGCTCATCTCCGGTTGCTTGTCCAAATGCCCGTACAACACGACGGTGCGATCACCGGCTCCGGGTACATCGAAATACAGGAGCGGCGTGCGGCCAGGCAAACGCACGATCTCCACCGCAAGTCCGCGCACTGGTTGCGCCTTGACCCATGCCTGCGCGAGACGGATCACGCGTTCGATATGCCCATTCGCCGCCCACTGCGGATCGAAATGCGGCGACTTTGCGGGGACGCGGATGTAGTCGATGAGTTGCGGGACGATTTCCTCGTCCCATCGGGCACTGATCGACGCAAGCAGGTTCGTGGAGTTCACCAAAAGGTTCCGTTTCCGGCAACGAAGCCCGGATCATCCTTGGTCGCGCATCGGGACGCAAGCGGCGCGGCGCGCTCGCGCCTTTTGACGACGCACGCCAACTCGCGCATATTTTACCTTTCCGCCTCGAGGCGACGATCGACGATGATGCGGCGGTTTCCGGCGCTCCTGCTCCTCCTGTTGTTTATGCCTGTCGCACTGGCGATACCCGTTGGCTATCGTTATGTCGGGAGCCGCGTCGTGTCCGAAGGCCGCCACGTGTACTGGTACTGGAATGCGGACTTCTTCCAGGCTGACGCGGCGGGCATCAGCTTCGTCGCGCAAATGCATGCGCGCAACCTGGAACTCAACGAGGAACGCGACTTCGTCGCGATCATTCGTTGCGACACCCGCAGCTATCGTCGCGCCGACTCGAAGGACCCTTTCGATCGCGTCGAGGACGGCGACCCGGTTTACGAAGTATGGCGCGCCGGATGCGATGGCCCTCGCGTCGCGTCGCTCGCTACGCGCAACGCCAAGCTGAACGGCGTCGCCATGACGACCGCCACGCCAACACCATCTGCGCCTGGACGCGCAAGCGTGGACAAGGGGGCCGCTGCAGCGGACCCGGCCGCCAAGCCGGCGCCGGCTTCCAGCAAAGCAGTCGCCGCGGCTGGCGACGAGCGCCGGGTCGATGGTTGCATACGATTTGCAGAAGGAGGCGTCTCTGCGTCGGGAGATGCGACCATCACCAACACCTGCAAGTTTGCCGTCGAGGTCGCGTATTGCTACAAGGCCGGCGGAGGTGGCGCATACGATTGCCCGTCGCCGCCCCGGACCAGGCGCCTGGACAGCCTGAGTCCGGGGGCGACGCACAACCTGCCGGAGTACAAGCGTGGCAGCAACAACGGCGCCGTGTGGGTTGCGTGCAAAGGCTTGATCGGCACCGTCACTCCGTTGCTCAACAGCTCAGGCGGCAAAACGGGTTGCAGCTGACGCAGGCGGTCGCCGACATTTGTCGTTCACAAATGGAACGGCATGGTGAATATTCGCAAGCCGAGGATTCGGGTGGATTTTCCTACGACAATGGAATAATCTTTGTTTCTTTCATGAATCGCTTCTTTATCGGTCGCTCATGAGCCTGCGGCACGCGTTGTATTTGTCGTTCCTGTCGCTCCTGCTGGCCGCCGGCCCCGCCCCGGCGCAGAACTTCAAGTTCTCCGAGCAGGAGGCGCAGGACAAGGCGGCGGACAAGGCCGAGGCCGACGCGCGCCAGGGCCGCATCGCGGCGGACCTCGCCACGCCGTGTCGCGCCGACCTCAAGGGCAAGAAGATCATGGTGATCATCGGCGAACTGCAGTCGAACGGAGTGATCGCCGCCCACCAGCAGAATTACGGGCCGCACTTCCAGGCGATTAATTCACGGCTGCGTTCTCTGGGACTGCGGACGTACACACCGGAGGAGATTCGCGCGCAGATCGCGCAGGCGGAAATCGATGCGTATTTCCGCAATGATCCCGACGCCGCGCTGGCGGCCTCGAGAAAGCTTGGCGCGAGCTTTGTGCTGAAGGGATTGATCACGGCCCAGGCCGCCGGCAATCCGATGATGCCGGTCAACCAGGTGTCGGTCGGCATGAATTTCACGCTCACCGGCGGCAACGGCCGAACAATCTCCACCGCCGACGCTTATTCCGCGTCCTACGCAGGCGCCGATGTCTCGCGCATGGCCTTGACACTGGTCAACGAAAACGCGGACGAAGTGGTGGCCAGGCTTTATGGCGATTATTGCCGCAATGCCGGACTGACCGCCGGCGCCAAGCAGAAAGCGAAGTAGTCGTACCCGCAACGCGACCCATCGCATCAGAACGTGGAGACCGCAATGAGCAAGCGCACCTTGATCCAAGTATCGCAACTCGCGTGTGGCGCGGCCCTGCTGGCTTGCGCGTCGCTGGCAATCGGACAGCCTACATTCGGCAATCCGTCCCCGACCGCGGGCAGCGCGACGTCGCAAAAGGCCAACGCCTCCGCCGACCAGGCGTTGTACAAACCGGTCGAGTACACCAACGTGAACAAGAAGGGGCCGGCGCTCGTGGTCATCCCCGGCGAGATCAAGAGCAACAACGCCACGTTCCTGCAGAAATTCACGACCAACAACATCGCCGATTTCGGCGAGATCGAACTCTCCGCCGCCAACTTCCAGGTGCTGGAGCGTTCGAATCTCGGTCCCGTGCTCAATGAATTCGCCCTGGCGTACAACCTGGGCGATCCGGACGCGGCACGCAAGCTGCTGAAGATGGGCAAGTTGAAGGCCACCAAATATGTCGTCAAGTTCGACATTCTGAAGACCGAACAGGTCGCCGCCGCCCAATCCGGCTTCGATGGACGTGCCATCGGTAACATGATCGGCCTGGCGGGTGTCTTCAGCGGTTCGCGCGGCGGTGCGCAGGCTGGTACCGTCGCCGGCGAAGGCGTCCGCTCGGTGCAAACCGGCGAGTCCAGCGGCGTGTGGATCATTGGCATGCGCTACAAGATCATCAACGCCGAAACCACCGAACAGGTGGCCCAGGGCTACACCGAGGAGAAGATGGAAGTGGGCGCCAAGTCCACATCCGTCCTTGGCATCTCGGAATCGCAGCAGGGCGGCGTTTCGCTCGATACGATGGTCCAGCGCCTGGTGCAGAAGTCGGTGTGGGAAATCGACAACAAGTACAAATGATCCGCTGATGGCGGATTTCAGCAGGCTCGGGAAGTACGAAGTCCGCGGCGAACTCGGCCGCGGCGCGATGGGCGTGGTCTACGAGGGCTACGACCCGCTGATCGAGCGCGTGGTCGCTCTCAAGACCATTCGCGCGGACCAGTTGGTGGGCGAGAACGCGCGCGAGATCGTCGCGCGCTTTCGCCGCGAAGCGCAGGCGGCGGGACGCCTGTCGCACCCCAACATCGTCTCCATCTACGACTTCGGCGAGGATGCCGGCGTCTGGTACATCGCGATGGAATTCATCAAAGGGCGCGAGCTGAAGGAGTACTTCGAAGCCCACGAGCGGTTCGCCACCGCGGATGCCGTGCGCATCATGACGCAGATTCTCTCGGCGCTCGGGTATTCGCACAAGCTGGGCGTCATCCACCGCGACATCAAGCCCGCCAACATCATCCTGCTGGCCGATGGCTCGGTGAAGGTGGCCGACTTCGGCATAGCGCACATCGAGTCGTCGGAATTGACGCAGGTGGGTGCGGTCCTCGGCACGCCGAGCTACATGTCGCCGGAACAAATCCAGGGATTGCCCATCGACGGACGTTCCGATCTCTTTTCCGTCGGCGTCATCCTGTATCAGTTCCTCACCGGCGAGCGGCCGTTCACCGGTTCGTCGACCATCACCATGCGCAAGGTGCTGGAGGAAAATCCGCTGCCGCCATCCCGATTCAATGTGCAGCTTCCGGGCGCGATGGACGCCGTCGTGCGCAAGGCGCTGGAAAAGCGCGCGGACGATCGCTACCAGTCGGCCGATGAATTCGCTGCCGCGCTGCAGGCCGCCGCCAATTCGGCGAGCACCGCCTCGTCCGACCCGACGGTCATCTCCCCGCCGTCGGCCGGAGCCACTCTTGCCGGATCGCCGCGCGCCAAGGCCGATGCACGTCCCATGCCGATGGATGCCTCCCGCGCCGCCGCGGCGTCCGCGAAATCGCGCGCGCCGATGTATGCCGCGATCGCCCTGCTGGGCGTCGCGCTGGTCGTCGGTTACGGGTTGTCGCGGCGCTCGGGAGACTCCGACAAGGTCGCGCCGTCGTCGGCGGCAACGGCAGCGGCGCCCGCCGCCGTTGCGCCACCAGCTGCAGCACCCAAGACGGAACCAGGCAAGCTCGTGATTTCGGCGGTCGGGATGCTCGACCCGAGCGACCCCCGCTACAAGGCCGACGCTGCGCTGGCCCAGAGCGATGTCCGGGCGGATTCCCGCAGCCAGCTCGTGGAGAAGGCGCTCGGCCTGTTCGTCGACAGGTCGTCGTTGACGAAGAATTACGATCTGCTTCGCGACAAGGTCCTGGTCAACAGCGGCAAGTACGTTTCCGCGGTGGTCAAGGAAAGCGAACCGCAGATGGGCAAGGACGGCCTCATGTACGTCACGACCGAAGCCGTGGTGGACGTCAAGGCGGTGCAGAAGTCACTGAACCAGATGTCCCGCGACGAGCGCATCGAATTCATTCGCGCCAGCGGCGACCCGAAGGTATCGGTGCACATCGCGGCCCGCGACGCTGACCAGCCGGGCGCCCCGCCGCTGCCCTCGCCGGTAGCAGAAAACATCCTCAAGGAACGAATCAAGTCGTTCGGCTTCCGCACGTGGTCTGAAGGCGGCGCCCGCACCGACGAAGCTGGCAAGAGTGCCGATTTCTCCGTGGAGGGCGAGGTCGCGGTCAAGCGGCTGTCGGCGCGCCTCCCGGCTTCGGGTGTGGTCGTCACCAAGTTCGGACTCAATTCGTGGACGATCAAGGCCATCGACCGCGAAACGGGTGAAGAAATCTACTACAACACGACGCTGCCGACGGGCATGGGCAGCTGGGCCAGCGAAGAGGAAGCGTTCAAGGCGATCGGTACGCAAGTCGCGAGCGAGTTCTCCCGCGATTTCTTCCTGCAGCACGTCTACGGCACTGGCCAGAAGGTCACGCTCGTCATCGACGCGATGCCCGATACCGTGGCCGATGCCACGTTCACGCGCCTCCTTGCTGGATTGCCGACTGTCGTGAATGTCACGCCGCGCTCGCCGGGACGACCGCGGATTTACGACATGCAACTGGCCGGAACCGGCCCCGTGGGTGATCTGGTCGCGGCCGGCGTATTGAAACCGCTCAACGCGCAGCTCGGCCAGGCGTGCTTTGCGCCGGGCGCGGTCAGCGGGGACAGGGTGACCGTAGCGTTCGACCCGCGTTGCAGCGATGCCGCGATCCTGTCGCGCCTGGAGACCAATCCGCCGGCGGGGTTGTATGGCGCGCCGCTATCTCGTCAGAAGGCGGTGATCAAGGATCCCGAGGCGCTGAAGAAGCTGATGATCTGACCGAAGCTGCGATCTGGCCGGATTGCTTCGAAAGCCGAGGCCGAGGGCATCCACAGCATCATCGGTACCCGGAACAATATGCACGCCCTCCGCGCACTAGGATTCCACGTGCGCGTCGGCCCGATCGAGACGCTGTAACACCTCCACGCGCTTCACGCCCTCGACCGCCACCTGCATGCGCCTGGGTGCGGCGCCGGCGTTCGCGTCGCTGAATTTCCAATCCTTCGCGCGACGACCGGATTAATTTGCGCGTGCTCTTTGTTTGCGAGAGTAGCGCGAGCGGCGATTCTGTCGCGTCGAGCGCTGCCGTTCCGGCACGCAACCGCGAACAAGAACATCTTCGTCGGTGCCACGGCTACAGTCCTGTCCGGGTCGCGCCTACAGCGCGCCCGCATACGGGCGCACACCTTCAAACCGAGGAGCAAAATCATGAATCGACTTCGCACCTTGCTGCTGCCTGTGATGGCCGCCTCGCTGCTTGCGGCCGGCGCCGCACCCTCGCTCGCCGAATCGACGCGTTACGCGCAGACAAACCTGGTCTCCGACGGCACGATCTCCGCCGCTCATGTAGACCCCCATCTCGTCAACGCCTGGGGCATCGCGTTCAATCCCACGGGATTCGTCTGGGTCAACGCCGCCGACGGTGGCGTCTCGGTCCTCTACGATGGCGCGGGCAATCCGGCGCCGGTTGGAAACCCGCTCGTCGTGCAGATTCCGTCGGCCAACAACGTCTACGATCCGCTGGGTAATCCGACGGGCATCGTGTTCAGCGGATCCAATAACGAATTCCTGGTCGCACCCGCCGCGCCCGCGCGGTTCATTTTCGCCTCCGAGCAAGGCATCATCAGCGCCTGGGCGCCGGCAGTCAACGCAACGCATGCGATCTTCATGCGGCAAACGCCCGGCGCGGTCTACAAGGGCCTCGCGCTTGCCGGCAACGGGAACGGCAATTTCCTCTATGCCGCCGATTTCCTCGGCGGCAAGATCGACATCTTCGACAATGCGTTCAACCCTGTCGATGCCACCGGCCGCTTCGTCGACCCGCATCTGCCGCGCAATTTCTCGCCATTCAATATTCAGGCGATTCAGGGCGACCTGTATGTCACGTACGCATCCCACGAGCCCGGGGACGATGAGGAAACGCCGGGGCCCGGCCTTGGCATCGTCAACGTGTTCGACGCCAACGGCCAGCTGATCCGCCGCGTGGCAACCCGTGGCAAGCTCAATGCGCCGTGGGGCGTAGCACTGGCGCCCGCGTCGTTCGGACGCTTCGCGAACCATCTGCTCGTCGGCAATTTCGGCGACGGCGCGATCAACGCGTACGACGCCAGCAACGGAACATTCAAAGGCCAACTCCGCGGGACGGATGGCAAGCCGCTCAAGATCGAGGGGTTGTGGGGCCTTGCGTTTGGCAATGGCGTCGCTGGACAACTCACGAGCACGCTCTACTTCACGGCTGGACCCGACGAGGAAGCCCACGGCCTCTACGGCTCGATTACCGCCGTGGCGGGGCCGAAGGGTCAAGACGACGAGGATTGATAGCGCGCGCCGATGCGCCCCCGGGCGGTGCACGGCGCCGGTGAACGGGTTACCGGCGATCGCGAGCCGCCCGCACTGACTGACTGCGCTGACGTGCAGCCAACCCGTTGCCTGCACGGACGGTCATGCCACCGGCATTGCTGAAGTGCTAACGACACCCAGTGGGACATCGGCGGACATGCGAATAGCAGGCCGGCCTATGCCCGGCGACCGGCGACCCGCCTAGATTTGAAGTCGGAGGCACCCCTAGGCGCCGATGTAGGAGGTCATCATGGTCCTGACCGAAAGTCTCCCGTATCCAGGTATAGGCCTTCCGCACGCAGGGACGACGGCCGAAGCGGCGGCGCTGACCGGCAGTATTACGGGGAGCGCATTTGGGTTGGTCGCTAGCCTGATCGGCGTGACCATTCCCATGCAGGAACCGATTGGTGGCGATGAGCCCGATGCTCCTGACCCTGGCGGGTGCGGCCATCGGTGCAATGGTCGGCGGCTTGATCGGCATTATCGCGAACGCCGCCCTTGAATTCGAGCTTAAGGATTACGTCGCGGCCGGCGCGAGAGGTCAAATCAACGCCGACGACGCACTATTCGAACGCGTTGTCGCGGCGATGCGCGTCCGCGATCCGCCTCAATTCGATGTCTCAACTCGATCTCTCCGCGTCGCGAACGCCGCATCGGAGAGTCTGATGCCCTGGAGGTAATAATCGTGAAGGTTCGTGAAATCATGACACGGGACGTCCGGATCGCTTCACCGGACGATGACCTGCAACGTGCAGCGCAATTGATGGCGAAGGAAGACTTCGGTGCGCTTCCCGTCGGTGAGGATGACCGCCTCGTCGGCATGTTGAGCGACCGCGATATCACGATTCGTGCGGTGGCCCGCGGACTCGCGCCCGATCGCTGCAGGGTGCGCGATGTCATGAGCACTGAGGTCAAGTACGTCTACGACGATGAATCGGTAGACGACGCGGCGCGCAACATGAGCCTCTTGCAGGTGCGCCGCCTGCCCGTGCTGAACCGCGACAAACGGCTGGTCGGCATCGTGTCGCTGGGCGACCTCGCCGTCAGCGAACCCAAGCCTGCGGGCGAGGCGCTGCGCTCGATTTCGCGGTCCACGCACTGAACCCTCGCGGCGTTGCCGGCATCCGTCAAGACTTGCCTTCTTCGGCTGGGCCTACCTGTACAAGTTACTCGATCGCCGTATGATGACCGAGCGGCCCTAGCCGGTCGAGGCGACCTGGTCCGGGGAGCAGGTTGGGCTCCCCGGACAGCGTGTTGAGAATCGCCTGACGCCCACCGACCCATCAGTACAGCCTGATCGCCACGTCGAAGTACCAGGTTCGGCGGATTTCGATCACATCGAATTCGCGGGCCAGGCCTGCCGGGAACTCTTGGTACGGCGTCTGACTTTGCACGACGCGCCGTATCGCTTCGTCGAGGGCCGCCACGCCGCTGGATTTGACGAAGGTCACCGATTCCACCGAGCCGTCGCTACGAATGGCCACCGTCACGACGGGATCGGTGTGAGGCTGCTTCGCCGCTTCGCGGACCAGGTCGAACGTCATGTTCAGCTGGATCTTCCGTGCCCAGGCTTCCGCATATAGGATCAGATCCGCGTTGGGGTCGGTCCGACCGAAGAGCCGGTAGCGCCGTGCGTTGCTCGACGAGGGCAACTGGCGCGCCGCTTCACGCCGCGCGGCTTCCTCGTCCAGCTGTCGTCCTATCGCCCGAAGCGTCGCTTCCCGTCTTGCCGCCGCCTCTTGCGCAGCGTCGACCTTGACGCCTTCGGCCCGTGCGGCCTCGATCCTTGCCGTTTCCACCCGTGCAGCCTCCGCCTTTGCAGCCTCGGCCCTGGTGGCTTCCGCTCGTGCGGCCTCAGCGTTTGCAGCTTGGATTCTTGCGGCTTCGGTCCTTGTCGCCTCAGCCCTTGCCGCTTCAACCTTTGCCGCCTCGACCTTTACCGCTTCAACCCTTGCCGCCTCGACCCTTGCCGCTTCAACCTTTGCCGCTTCAACCTTTGCCGCTTCAACCTTTGCGGCCTCGACCTTTGCCGCCTCAGTCTTTGCTGCTTCGATTCGTGTGGCCTCTTTTAGCGCCGCCTCCTGCCGTGCCGCCTCTTGCTGCTCTGCTGCCTGCCGTGCGCTCTTGGCGCGCGCAGCTTCTTGACGGCCTGCATCCTGCCGCGCCGTTTCCAGCTGCTCTGCCTGCCGCCGCCTCTCCTGCTCGGAAGGATCTTGCTTGGGGAGATCGAGCTTGGCCAATTCAACTGCCCGCTCCGGCGCCTGTTGGTCGATTCGTGCCTGTGCTGCATCGCCAGCATTTCGAAGCGGCGGTGGCGCGGTCTCCGGAATCGGAACGCTTGGGGTTGCCACAATGACGGGTGTTGGAATCGCTGGAGTGGCGGGCACAAGCAACGTGGCCTCGTCGATCGGTGTCAAGGCGATTACGGCCGGGCTGGGAATCAACGGGAGCGGCGTGTCAGCGGGACGATCGGCGCGCAATGGCATTTGCGCGGGGGCGGCAACACTCACGCCTTTTGCCTTTGGATTGGCCTCTGCCGTCGGATTGGCCTCCGGCGTGATCGCCGTTGCGGTTCGCCGCACGATCGACACACTTGGCGGCGCCAGCGCCGGCCCACCGGCAACAGGCTGCCCCGCTGATGCCTGCTGCGGTTCCGGGACCGGCGTGACCGCCGGTTCCAAAGCTGTGACCTGCGCCGGAACCACGACGACGCGCAGATTCGGGGCCTCGACCCGTCGAGCCTGCCAAGGGAAGCCGAAACCCGGCCAAAGTCCCTGGCCGCCGAAAATCAGGCTCAACAGCAGCGTGTGGATCAGCAGCGACAGCAGAAGCGCAAGCGTCAGTGGGCCGTATTCAGTGCTCATGCGTTGGCGGTCGGCACGTTGCTGAAACCTGTAAAACGCAAGCGTGCTCCGCCGTCGCGGCGCAGGCACTGCTGCCGGCGCGTGGCAGGATTGCACCGGCCATGCTCTTGCCAGAGCGCCCCTGGAGGTATTCGAGAACCGCAGCTGGTCCATCGTCCTGTCGATACCATCAGAATTTAAATCCGATTTTCACATGCCCGGACGAACTGTCGTAGCGTGGAGAGCGGCCGGCGGCGTAGCCCGGTCACGCCTGCTTAAGTGATACTTGTATTATGTCGGCAACCCGAATTGCGCATCGATTGATCGTGGACGTTGGCGGATGAGACAGCAATTGCGCTTCTGCAGGTCACGCGACGACGGTCGGATCGCGTATGCGACGGCAGGTGGGGATCTGCCCCCCGGTGCGCGTCAATGACTGTCGGCTTTGTCAGGCGCCTCGTATGCGCGTCGCCGCGCTACCTGAAAAAGCACGGCGAGCCGGGCAAGCCAGGGGAACTGGCGCAGCACACCATCGTGGCGGCAAGCTCAGTGTCGCCCTCCCTCGAGTGGCGCTTCGGCGCCGGCAAGCAGAGCATCACCACCAAGGTTCGACCTCGCCTCAGCGTGACCAGCAACGATGCTGCCACCAGTGCCGGTAACCCATGGCTGCCATCGGCCCTCATTGGCCGGTCGAACTTCTCCAGAGCGGACTGTCAAGAAATTGCAGTTACCAAGCGACGAGGGAATTCCGCCGACGCCTCGAGCGACCCGTGACGCTCCGATCACTGGATCACTTCGTCCGCTCGCAGCAGAACATCCTTCGGGATCGTGATTCCGAGTTCCTTTGCCGTCTTCATATTGATTACTAGTTCGAACTTTGCAGACTGCTCCACGGCCATGTCGACAGGTTTACCGCCTTTGAGAATCTTGTCCACATAAGTACCCGCGCGACGATAGTTCTCGAAAATGTTGACTCCGTAACCGATAAGTCCACCTGATTCAGCAAGTGTCCTATTCCCGGCCGAAGGGATTCGCAACTTTGCGGCAAGCTCGGCAATTTCTCGCGCATGGGCGTCGATCATCGAGTCCTGGGGAGTTACGACCGCATCGACGCTTTGTTTGGCCATTTCCAAAAATATTCCATGAAATTCTCCCGGGCCCCGTGGCTCGAACTTGTGCAGAACGATCCCCAATGACTTTGCAGTGCTCTCTATTGCCTCGAAATTCAACGCCTGTGCAGGATTGGCTGGATTGAGGATGACGGCGACCTGACGGGCGCGCGGCAAGGTTTCCTTGACCAGCTCCAGCCGCTTCGCGGTGAGCTGCGGGCCGAAAATGGTCAATCCGGTGACGTTCCCGCCGGGGCGCGCGAGGCTCGCAACGAGGCCCGTCGCCACCGCGTCACCTGAGTTCACCATGACAATGGGAATGGTTGCAGTGGCGTTCTTCGCGGCGAGGGTCGCCGCCGTACCAGGCGTCACGATGATGTCCACTTGGAGACGAACGAGGTCCGCTGCCAGCGCCGGGAGCCGCTCGTACTGCTCGTCGGCCCAGCGGAATTCAATCGTAATGTTCTTGCCTTCAACGTAGCCGTAGTCGCTCAAACCTGCCCGCAGCGCCTGCAAACGCCGCGCGTTGCTTTGAGCGGAGCCGGGGCTCAGAAATCCAAGCCGCGCAAGCTTTGCAGGTGGTTGCGTTCTCGCGAGAAGCGGCGCGAGAAGGAGACCGCCGCCGAGGCTCGCGAGCAACGTCCGTCGGTCCATGGCTGGGTCATCTCGTACGCGAATGAAAGTTCGGTCATATTACTACGCCGTCCGGGCAGGTATTGGCCGACCGCGGAAACACAGAGCATGGCTTTCGGCGATCACTTCGCTGCGGCATTCGACGACGCCGCCGCAACTCCGGTCGCGGTCATCGCTTAGCCACGCATTACGTCGGAGATCGATCGGACCCGCGGGTCGATCAATTCAATATCGTCCGATGACATGTGGATGCGCATTGCATGCCGGTCTCGGCTTCTCACGGCGGCGCAAGTTGAATTGATTGCCCGCGCAATGCGACCGCGACCCCGCCCGAATGGCGGGGTTTCGTTTTCTGCCGACAAATTGGGGCATGGCATCCGCCGGCGGCTCAGGCCGCGCAAGCCGCACAACCGCTTGCTCGATTCAACCACCTGTTGCAGTCGTTGTGGGAGAACCTCGCACAACCAAGCGCGGGCGGTGTTGCGCCACGCGGCCGGCAACTCAACTATTCAGTCGAACTCTGCCCCGAACCGACGACGCACCAGCAAATCTCGAAGCGCGAACCGTTGGGGACGTGTCGGCGCCATTTACACATGATGATGAGACAAAATCCATATCCCCGCCAACTCATTAATTACGCATGATAAGGTTTCGGGGCACGAAGATTGCGTTCCCGCACCGACACCGACGCGGGGGGTGGGGACGCGAGGAATATGAAAGGCACCATGGTTGCTGGAGGTGCGACGAAATCTGGCGTGGACCCTCATGAACAACTTTTCCAATCGCGGGTCGAAAGGAGTTCCTATGAAGCTCAAGCTGATCGCAGTCGCGGCGTTTGCTCTGTCCGCTGGTGCGCATGCCGACATGACCTTCGACCTCGGTACGGTCGCGGGTACGGTGCCAATTACCAACACCGTGGACGCCGGTCCGTTTACCGATACGTTCAACTTCAACTTGGCGTCGTTGTCCGACGTGAAGGCCATTGCGCTAAACACGTCGTACTTCATCCTTCCGGCGGGGCCCACTCTGGGTTTGATCAGTCTCTTCCAAGGGGCGCTCGATGGCGTTCCCCTCACTCTGTCTGTGACCCATGATCAGTCAAACGGGATATTCGACCTGGTCCTAGAGGAGCTTTCCTTGCCCAGTCCCATACTAATGTCGGCTGGCCCGCACACGCTGGTCATCGCGGGCATTGGGATCGATCCTATTTCGTCGCTGTATACCGGATCGATTACCGTGTCAGATGCGCCGGTGGTGCCGGAACCCGCCACCGTTGCCCTTCTTAGCCTCGGCCTCGCTGGACTCGGCTTCTCGCGACGCAAGCAGTAACTGATTGCGCGCCAGCACAGGCCCCGCTCCGGTGGGGCCTTCGTTTTGTTGCGGATCAACGCGCCATTCGTCGTCGCCATCCGCCTCACACCTGCGCACGTATACGGTTCAATGGCCGCTAACCGGAAATATTGGCGCCTTCCTTTTATGCCCGCTCATGGCCGCAAGCGGTCAGTCGCCTGGTTTCGGCCGACGTTGCCGTTGCGCATCCGGTTGCCGTCAACGCAGCCACAGCCGTTACCTGATGAGCGCGCCAATTCGACTACGGTGCACGCGCCCGATGCTGCTTGGCGGCGTGTTGGTCAAGCCTGGCGAAGTGCTGCCGATGGCCGGGCCGCTGCGCGCGCACGAGTGCGTTGCGTCGGGCCGTTGCGAATTCGTCAATCCGGCCGACGCCGAGCGTGTGCGCGCTGCTGTTGCCGCCGACCGCGATCGCCTAATCGGCACGCTCGAAGGCGCGCAGCGGCAGCGCAACGCGGTGGGCTGGCTCCAGCGCGCGAGTTGAGTTTTACGACCGGCGCGCGAGCGGAGCCTCGGCATACCGCGGGGGTCGAAATCCGGTCGCGTGGGCCGGGAGACACACCCATGCCGAGGCACGCGGAAGGCGCGCTGCCGGCGATTCGACAGCGCAAGCGAATCCGGAAGTCGGTCGGCGCGGGAAGATAACCGCGAAACCCGATGCTGTAGCTGTTGCAGGCCCGGCGTTCAATGCCAGCCACGTCCGGCGCGAGCGCGAAGGCGATCGGGACGCGCAAGCGGCCACTCGCCACCTATTTGCAATGCCGCGCGACGCCGCGCCAATGGGCCAGGACACAATTGAACTCGACCGATTGGAGTTTTCCCAACTTACGGGGACGGCGCAATTTGGTCCGCGTCTGCCTCAACGGCTCGCAGGCCGTGTGCGGGGAAAGCCTGGCAAATTGCCGAATTCACTGACAACCAGGAAGTATTTGGCCTTTCCCCTCGATGCACCGGGGTCGTGACGGAGGGGCAGCTGTCTTCAGATAGCCATTGTCTGGCCGACTGGGCTCAATTTCGCGCCGCGCCCGAAGGGATAAAGGGCCCCAAACCAGCCTGCAAAGGTGCGAGTGAAAGCATTCGCGGTGGTGAATATATCTTCTACGATCTAAGCACATTGGCCGACAATGAAGCGCTCGTTTGTAGGCTCGGAATTATTAAACGGGATGGCAGTCTCGACTCCGCCCGTCTCGATGCTTTCGATTCTTTTACTTGGAATAAAGTGCTCTCCGCGCTCAAGGGATACGCGTCGGCCCTGGTTGGCATTGGGCAAGCGGCGGATCGTGGGGAGTTGCAAGTGTCCGTCGGCAAGGCCAAAGACCAGCTAACAAGGCTCGGTAAGCGAATCGCGGGTCTGGACGGGAAGACATCCCCCTACCTTTCGACGATTGGACAGATAGATGTCGTTGGCGCTGATTTGATTGCTGTCTTCGAGAAGCGACGCTATCTAGCTCTCGTCGAGGTGATGGCGGCAGCTGACCCTGTCGTTACAAAGTCCGCGATATTCTTGGCGCACGTCGCAGCGCCAATGACAACTATCAAATTGCAGGAAGCCGGGCGTGCGTATTTGTATTCGTTGCCCGATCCTCTTGTAAAGCCCCCTCAAAATCAGCAGGCGTGGGGGCTCGCGTATGCCAATTCCAGCGCAGCCCGCGACCGTTATCTTGCTCTCTTTGCGACGAACCACACGGTCGTATTCAAAGCGATGGCAGATGCACACCACGAGCTGATGCTTGCACTCAGCGACCCGAAGCGGTACGTGTCAGCCAAAGCTGCAGTCGATGACTTCGCAGAAAGAGCTAAGGTGGCTTACGATGCACTTCAGAGCCGACGCCGCGAACAGACAGAGTAAGCCGTATGAGCAGCGCATTGAGCGAAGGATCTGGCGGCCAGAGTCTCGCGGACGACCTGGTTCCGAATCGCCGCGTACGTCAGCTAGGGGTCGAATCCGGCCCCCGCGATTCGGCGATCAATTCGCCCCGTACCGCAGATTCCACAAATGTTCGGCGTGCCCCGGCGGATCGTCCGCCGCGGCTGTCGGCCCGACGGCGCCGCATTCGGTACAGACCACGCTGATGCGCTTGATTCGTCGCCGCCCATTGCGACGAGCGTGGGTGCTTCATGAGCGTAGAACGGACAGGGGCGAAGTTCAGCGGAAGTCATCCAGGAAGTCTAGCAACAAGCCCGCCGACCGCGTTGATCGCGCCAGCAAATACCTTTGGATGTCTGCACCCCTGCCGCAAATTTGCGGGCGTCCCGGGACGATCTACGCGGTCGCTTTGGCGTTACGATGCGTAGGAGCGGCATTGTTGCTCGCGCGCCTGTTTTGACTGACCGACGTACCGCGCAGCGGGTCGTAGCGAGCAACCGCTATCGTCGGGTATCGCGATTCGATCGTACGCCTCCGGCGTCGTAGCCTACTTCCTCCCGCCGGACAGTCGGACGCGGTGCATTGTGTTTTGCTCTTACCCCGCCCCATTCCTGGCGCAGCTTCGCTTCCAGCTGCAGCAAATTGATGGGCGGGTCTGCGGACACTCCGCGGCAACTGCTCTGAGGGAGCAGCAGGTGCCGGCCAGCCAGGCTGGCGACGAACGACGGAATCTCTAGAGCTAACGTCTCAAACGCTTGCCGAATACTTCGTCAATGCGCTGCTAAAAGAAGAGAGTCACATATAGCGAGGCGCACGTCGGTCCCACGGGGTGTGTCCCCACCTATTGCGATACAGAACGACAACCACTCTAGAGTCCACCCCGTAGGTAAGCTTGAGTCTTTCAACGCCGTCCCTGCCCGCCAGTTCCTCTTGCTTGCGCGGAAAGACAAACGATTCATGTGTCTCCGCGACTTCGTCCGACAATTCGAGAGCGAGTGCGCTGTCATCGGCCAAGAAGGAGAACGCGACGTCGTACCTGTAGTTTCTAGCCACGGGACTGGACCCACCTGCGATAGTGGGACGTATTGACCTGACCCCCTATTTCTCCACCACCGATAGCCTCAAATTCGTGGGTTCAGGGGTTCCGACCTGACTGCGATTCGCATAGTCCTCGGGGGTCAGGTTGCCGAGTGCGCTATGCGGGCGAATTTGATTGTAATCAACTCGCCAGGTTTCCGTCGCCATGCGTGCTTGCTCGATCGTGAGGAATAGCCGTTCGTTTAAGCATTCATCACGGCACTTGCCGTTGAAGCTCTCGATGAAAGCGTTCTCGACCGGCTTTCCGGGTCGAATGAATTGCAGCCTGGTCCCTACCCGATGCGCCCATTCATCGACCACTCGGCTGCAGAACTCCGGGCCGTTGTCAGAGACAATTGCAGTGGGATACCCGCGCCGCATCGCGATCTTCTCCAGAACGGCAATGACGTTGCGCCCGGTGAGACTGCGACCCACCTCGATTGCCAAGCATTCGCGCGTCCAGTCATCCACCACGTTCAACAAACGGAAGCGGCGGCCGTCGGCCAGCGCGTCGCTCATGAAGTCCATCGACCAGCGCTGGTTGGCTGCGTCCGGCCCCGGCAATACTACCCGTAAGCCGGCATAGCGCTTCTTGCGACGCCGCCCACGCAGCGATAACCCTTCCTGTCGGTAAAGGCGCTGGACGCGCTTCTTGTTCACCGCACGGCCTTCTCGGCACAGCAGCACATGCAGGCGCCGATAGCCAAATCGGCGCCGTTGCTCGGCCAGCTCGCGTAACCGCTGCCGCAGTTCAGCGTTGCGATCCGTCCGACGCCGGTAGCGGTGCGTCGACCGATCCAATCCGATCAAGATGCAAGCGCGGCGTTCGCTCAATCCCATCCCCTCCCGCCAGAAGCGCACCACCGTTCGCTTCGCCTCTGGCGTCACCACTTTCGGTGGAGCGCCTCTTTCAACGCTGACAGATCGAGTGCCTGGTCGGCCACGATCTTCTTCAAGCGCCGGTTCTCCTCTTCCAGTTCCTTGAGTCGCTTCGCCTCGTTCACACCCATGCCGCCGTACTTATTGCGCCATTGATAGAACGTCCATTGACTGATCCCGTGTTTGCGGCACAAGTCCGCGACTTTCGCTCCCGCCTCCGCCAGTTTCAGGATCTCAATGATCTGTTGCTCGCTGAACCTTGCCTTCTTCATCTCCTCCTCCAGGCTCTTTGCGAACCCAGATTTTGAGGTCATCATTGGCAGAGATACAGGGGGTCAGGTCATCGAGACCTGGCTCGCCCAATGCCGCGACGGTCACGATGAGGAGTGGTCGGTGCCGGAGTATGTGGAGCGCGAGTTTCGCCGCTACCTCGACTGCGGCATCCTTGCGCATGGCTTCGCCCGGTGCGCAACGTGCGGGCACGACTTCCTGATCGCGTTCTCGTGCAAGGGGCGTGGCGTGTCGCCCACCTCGCTGGTCCCAAGGTGCCCGAGCCCATCCCAGGAGAGCTCGCCGCCCTGCTCGCGCCAGGTGCCATCGAGGACGATCAGGTGCAGGTGCGGATTCAGCCGCAAATCGGACGAGGTCCTCTGCACTACGGTGACCGCGCCGCTCTTTGCGCCGAGCCCACCCTCCTGCCCCGCTCGGGCGGCGGCGCGGCAGCGGGGCAGACGAGGCGGCGTAGCAGGTCGGGCGACAGCGTGGAGACCGCCGGGCGGTCCGGTCTGCGTGCGGCGCGTGATCGGCGCGACGAAGTTCTCCCGGGCGGGGCGATCGAACGTGTCGGGGTGCGATCGGGGGGCCTAAGGTAAGAGGTTGGTCGCCCCGAGGATGCGGGTTGACCGGCCAATCGCCCTTGTATTACCTACGCTGCCTCTGTGGCATCGGGCTCCTGGGGCGGCCAGGCAGCTCCTGGGGCGGCCAGCGTCCGAGTGTGGCATATTACGTCAAGTTGCCGGGGACCAAGGAACGGGTGACCGCCTCCGGAGATCGTGCATGTTGGCTATCCTCTTCATGAAGCCTCCGGACGAGAAAGAATCGCTCAATCGCAAGGACGGTCGACGCGCACGTGCTTACAATTCGATCAAGAGGAGGTCGCATGGAGACGTTGTGCGCAACAAGAGCCCTGAAGGTCATTAAGTACCTTCGCCGCACGGTACCCAAGAACATTCGACGGTCGAGCGTGAAGGCTCTCGAAAAGCTGCCTCCCCACATCCTGGCGAATCTCCACGCCGTCACGGACATGAAAACGGTGACCAAGAGCGCCAAGCTGCAGGACTGGCTGGCCACCAATCCGATCCCCGTCGCCAGAGCCTCGGTGCCCGATCCGCTGTTCAACGGCACGCTGGTGTTCGTGAGGCTGACGTTGAACCGGCAGGGGCAGCCGCCGTTCGGGGTTGCCGCCGCGGATATCCAGACGGCTCTGAACTATGCCGTTCGCGCGGTCGTGCCCGTCCAGCGATACGCCTCGCAGTACGGCACGACCAGCCTCAGCGTCTCGCCTACCATCCTCCCGTTCGCCCATGACCTCACGGGCAACACGTTTTCAGACGACGACGTGCAGGGCTGGGTGGATCGCATTGTCAGCGACAACCACCTGTCGCGCGCCTGCATCGTGATCCTGCACGACTCATCCGTGGCGGGCGGTCCCTCGAATACGTTCAACGGCGGCAAGTTCGGCGGTTACCACTCGATGTCTGACGACGGCGGACACCCGTACTGCTTCTGCCGGGTGTTTGGCACGGGCCTCTCGATCAGGGACGTCCCCACGGTCTACGCGCAGATCCTCAGTCACGAAATCGGGGAGATGGCCGTCGATCCCAACGGGAAGGTGAACAACCCCGAGGTGTGCGACGCCTGCGCGGGAAACTGCAACAACAACCAGTTCGACCTGTTCGACAATGGCGGCAACTTCATCGGCGGCACCACCGATCCCAATACGACGCCGACGCCGTTCAGCTTCTACATCAACAGCGTGATTCAGCCGGAGTTCTACAATCCGGATACCGAGTGCGCCATTCCGGGATCGAACCTGACGAACGTGTGCGTCTATCCGCCACCGCCGGCCTGGCAGGGGCCGGGAGACCTCACGACCGTCGCCAATCTGGTGTCGGTCGCGGGCCATTTCAGCACCGGCGATCAGCGCCACCTGGTCGTCGTCGGCACATCGCAGGGGAAGGTGCACGAGATTTTCTGGAAGCCTGCGCAGGTGGGGATCGAGGGGCACGACGACCTGCCCGTGACGTTCGGCGGCGGCACGATCGTCTCGGTGGGGTCGCTATACAACAGCGACCAGAACCGTCACGTGGTGCTCGTCGGCAAGAAGGACGGCAAGGTGCACGAGATCTTCTGGAAGCCGGAGACGGTCGGCGTCGAGGGCCACGACGACTTGCCGGTCACGTTCGGTGCCGGCAAAATAGCCGCGGTCTCGGGGCTCTACGACAACAATCAGCAGCGTCACATCGTGGTGGTCGGTACGACTGCCGGAAAAGTGCACGAGATTTTCTGGAAGGCCGACACCGTCGGCGTCGAAGGACACGACGACCTGCCGGTGACGTTCGCGGCGGGATCGATTGTCGGCGTGACGGCGTTCTACAACAGCGACCAGCAGCAGTACGTCGTCGTGGTCGGCACGCACGCGGGCAAGCTGCATGAGATCTTCTGGAAGGCGACGACGGCCGGCGTCGAAGGCCACGACGATCTGCCGGTCAGCTTGGGATCGTCGATCGTCGCAGTCTCGGGCTTCTATGACACCAACAAACAACGGCACGTCGTCGTGGTCGGCACGGCCGACGGCAAGGTGCACCAGATCTACTGGAAGGCGTCGACCGTCGGGATTGAGGCGCACAGCACGGTCGCGCAGTTCAGCGCCGGCTCCATCAGGAGCGTGGCGGGCTTCTACAGCTCGACCGACCAGATCGAGCATATCGCGGTGGGCCTGTCGAACGGCGCGGTGCGTGAGCTGTTCGTGAGACCCGACGTCTAAGCAGGCGGTCTAACCGTTTGGCCGTCGCGACGTCGTCCTGGCGATAGGCGCGTTGCAGAATGGGCTTGACTCACGGTCGCTGCGGTTCCGGCAGATGGTCGAGCACATTGCGGAGTTTGTGTGCCTTATGTCGACGTCCGGAGTATGCCGACCGGAGTGACAGAGGTGCGGTTGGCGGCGGTCCTCGCGACGGCCAGGTCGGCATAATCAAATCGCTGTGGCATCGGGCTCCTGGGACGGCCAGGGAGCGTAGGTAATACGAGGGCGATTCGTTTGTCAACCCCTCACCCCTCGCGGGGCTGTTCGGGGGGCCTCCCGCGGCACCCACCACGCCCGAATCGAGCGCTGGGACGCTGTCTCGCCCCTGCCCGGATGCCGTCCGCTCTGGCCGATTCCGCCCGCCGCGCAGGATGCGCCGCCCCGCGGGCCACCCCGCGCTGTCGCCGCCGCGACTATGCTGCCTCGTCTCCCACGGATAGTCATTTCAAACGCACGAGGCTGAGTGCGGAGGCGCCGACGGGGCGGGTCGAGCGTCGACTTGCGGCGGCGGTGACGGTGGTGGCTACCAGCTGAGGCGCTGGTCGAACTCGAAGGCCGGGGCGGACTGGAGCAGCGGATCAGCGGCGGGATCGTGCTCGGCGTCGGTGGCCGCCCACAGCGGCGGGCCGCGCGCGGGTGCGATCGTTGCCTCCTCTTGCGAGCATCCAACCTGAGTAGGGTTGGACGTCTCGTTGCTACAATTTGAACGGCAGCTCAAGTCGATTTCTTCGACCGCTTTGGAGCATGCCAAACGGCCGGTCAGGGTTGCGGATTCAACCGGTGGATGCAACACACTATGACCTGAGCCATCAGAGGAGTGTTGCAGATGAGACCTCGGATCCATTACACGGAGAGCCAGAAGGCGCTGATGTGGGAGCGCTGGCAGAAGGGTGAGTCGCTCCAGCAGATCGCCCAGTTGTTTGATCGGAACCACTCGTCGATACAAGGGATTCTGGCCGCGACGGGCGGGATCCGTCCGGCCCCCCGCAGCCGCTCCCGATGGGCGCTGACCCTAGCGGAAAGGGAAGAGATCTCGCGCGCGGTGGTTGCGGGTCATTCCATGCGTTCGATCGCAGCGCAACTCGGCCGCGCGCCGTCCACGATCAGTCGGGAGATCAAGCGCAATGGTGGCCAAGAAGGCTACCGAGCGAGTCGGGCCGACCAGGCAGCCTGGGATCGAGGCCGGCGGCCCAAGACCGGTAAACTGACGGCGAACCGAGTACTGGCGCGCCTCGTGGCAGGCAAGCTCCGACGGCAGTGGTCACCGGAGCAGGTTGCCGGTTGGCTCAAGCGCGCTTATCCAGACGATACGAGCCGTCAGGTGTCACCGGAGACCATCTATCGCAGCCTGTTCATCCAGGCCCGCGGCGCCCTGAAGAAGGAACTGGTGGCGCATTTGCGGCGCAGCCGAGTGATGCGCCGGTCGCGCCATCACACCCAGAAGACGGACGATCACGGCCGCATCACTGACACCGTCTCGATCAGCGAGCGTCCGGCCAACGTGGAAGACTGGGCGGTGCCCGGTCACTGGGAAGGCGACCTGTTGTTCGGCAGCAAGAACAGCCAGATTGCGACGCTGGTCGAGCGTCAGACACGCTACGTGATGCTGGTGAAGGTTGCTGGCAAAGATACCGAGACGGTCATCAACGCGTTGATCAAGAACGCGCGCAAGTTACCGGACGAGCTCTACCAGTCGCTGACCTGGGATCGGGGCAAAGAGATGGCCGATCACAAGCGCTTCACCCTGGCGACCGACATCCAGGTTTACTTCTGCGATCCTCAGAATCCCTGGCAGCGCGGCAGCAATGAGAACACGAACGGGCTATTGAGGCAGTACTTCCCCAAGGGAACTGACCTGTCCGGCTACTCACAGGCAAAGCTCAACGCAGTGGCAAGGCGATTGAATGAGCGCCCAAGAAAGACACTAAACTACGAAACACCCGCCGAACGATTCCACCAAACTGTTGCGTCGATCGGTTGAAACCGCAGTCGATAGCGGTCGTTTTGCCACCGGCTGCTTTCGGCCAAGAGCAGCCGCTTAAACATTCGTATCCAGAGCGGGCCGCTGCGTACTCACGGGCAGCACTTGCGGGGTAAGAGAATGAAGCGTCTACTCCGGTGGACGAACGCCTATGTATAGACCATCCACAACGATGAGGAGAACGGTATGGTCATGAGAATTCTGGCTTCGTCTTTTGTGTCACTCGCTTTCGTAGTCTCGTTCGGGGCGACTGCCCAGACCTCAGCGAGCGACCTGACAGCCGAGGAACTGAAGACGGTCGTCACTGGCAAGACCTTGGCCATCCATTTTGGGAGTGAGGATACGATTAAGGATCCAGGTAGGGCGGCTTACTGGGATTTCAACGCGGACGGCTCGGTATGCGGCAGGCTTCATGGTAGCAAGGCGAAAACGAAGTGCGCAGATACCGGCAAATGGAAGCTACAAGGCGACTTGCTCTGCTGGGACTTCACGTGGATGGGCGAAAGTCGTGATTACAAGTCATTGTGCGGGCACGCGCGAAAAGCAGAGGGGAAAACCTACCAGTTGGTCGAGCAGAATGGGAAAATGACGGTGCCGTTTTATCCCGTGAATTAGCCCCGCCAATCCTGCAGCCGCTGAATACAAACTCTTGGCGTCTGCCTTCCAAGCTCCGGAAGGACCGCTCAGGGTCGGAAGCGGTCGCCGGAACCCGTCCGCTGTCGGCCAGGAGCGGACGCTAGGTTGACGCGGCGATTCATCGCCCTGCCGCGAGTAGGATTTCTGCGTGAGGGGAGCAGAAACGGCGACCCCGCCATGCGGGCGGGGTCGCCACGCAATGCGGAATTATTTGCCCTAGTGCGGGGTCGCAATGAATCCGTGCGAGATGCCGTCAGCGGCATTCCAACCCCCGGAGACAGTGCCTTCGTCGTTGATGCCTTCCGGAATGGTTACCAATGCCGCCGGGTCTGCCACCAGCAATTGAGCGGCGGGGATTGTAATCGCCTCGTACGAGGCCGCGCCCGTCAGCCGGGTAACGAAACCTGCGGATGTCCCGGGGCCGGTATTGACGAAGCCGGTGATGACGCCGGAGTCGGTGATGCCGCGAGCAGCGGTGCTCGCACCATTAACCCGGAAAAGTGAAATGGCTCCACTTGGATCGCGCAGCCATCCATAACGGCCCGCAATACAACCAGCGCAGGCAGCGCCCGCATCCAGAAAAACATTGCCGACGACCTGGCCTTGGTTGTTGACGCCCTGGGCAACGTTGAAGCCGTCGAGGTCCGGGAAGACGTCGATGAACGTGTTGTTGCCGGTATCGTAAATGAACGGATTGAAGGTGTCGGCGGCGTCGTCGACATAGTATCCGGTGACCAACCCGTGGTTGTTGTTCGACCGGGCAGAGGTCTCGCTCGAACCTGGGTACGAGAAGGTCGTATACGCCCCCTTCTTGCTGCGAACGTAGCCACGAGTGGTGACACCATCGAACGTCGAGCCGACTATCTCTCCAGGTTCGTTGATGCCCCACGCGGCGGTAGCGAGGCTGCCGGGCGCGGGCGTCAGGGTCGTAAAGGTCCCTTTCTTGGAATTGTAGGTGAAGACGGCAATGGGATTGCCGTCTGCATCGCCAGCGCCGCCTACGACCGTCCCGGCATTGTTGATTCCACCAACGCTAGTGATGGCTGCCCCAGGAGTGAGAATGGCCAGGGAACAGGACCGCTCGCGATTAGTACTGATTTGACAAGCACTTGCTGTTGCGTTGCTAAACCTAACATGTGTTGCGCTGACCCGTTGAATCCACAGTCGTTAGCGGTCATTCGACGAGGCGTAGCCCCGCGTGCGGGACGTCCATGTTGAGCGCCGGGTTAGGCGTCAGTTGTTTTCTCACGTGGCCGCTCCATTGCAACCTGAGACTGAACAAAACCAAGTTTTTCGTAGAATTTTGCGACGCCATCGCGACCTGCGCGCAAAACCCAGGTCATTTGTTTACTTTCACCCATTGCTGCTTTCACAAGTGCACGCCCGATACCCTTGCGGCGATGCGCCTCGGACACAACAAGCATGGAAATGTAGCCGTTGGTTACACCGTCACTGAGCGCGCGCAAGAAGCCGATAACCTCGCCGTTTTCAACCGCGACCAAAGTCACTTGCGATCGCGACAACAGTTCCCGAAATTGCTCAGGGTCAGAAACGCGATGCTCCCAACCGCTCGCGGCCAGCAATTGGCGCGCAGCTTCTATTTCCGATGGTAGAACATTTCGGATATGCACCTTACGCCTAACGAAACAAGCTAACCGACGGACCGGTGCGGGGCCGAAGGCCCGCATACTGGAGGTCCGCGTTGAGCGACGGGTTAGGGCGCATACGCTTTACGGTGCCGCGTTACGCATGCGAATGCAAGAGAAGGCCAAAGACGATGCGGCAACCCCGGCAGCGAGAGTTCGGAGAGATGGCAAGATCCTAAGCTCTGCGCCTGCGGTTGCGAGGGCCAAGAGCGGATTTGTGACCTGGCGCCTTGACGTGGCAACGACCGATGCCCGCGATAAAAAATAACCCGCCGTCTGGTCGGCACAAACGAATGTGGCCGTTGGCAACTCGTAGAGCCATAGGACGGCATCGATAGCGCGTTCAAACCAGGCTGACTCGATGGGCCGCACTTGGTCAATTATCTTGTTCCCCGCGATTGCACGTCAACCCGTGATAGCCTGATCAATTGGCGCTTGGTAGGGAGGCGAGAACGCTCAGTAAGGGGTCAACCATGCCAAAGATTCGAGCCGGCAACATCACGATGAATTACGACCAACAGGGGAGCGGTGAGCCCCTGGTACTCATCCCATATCTGGCGGCCGACTACGCGTGTTACGCGTTCCAGGTCGCGGATTATTCGAAGCACTTCACCTGCATCTCTGTCGATCTGCGCGGAACTGGGGAGTCGGATAAGCCGGCCGGCGTCTACTCGACGGAGATGTTCGCCGACGACGTCGCCGCACTCATGCAGGCGATCGGAGTGCCCAATGCGCACATCTACGGGGTGTCATTGGGGGCGGCTACCGGCATCTGGCTGGCCGCCAAGTATCCCGACCGGGTCAAGTCGCTTTCGCTGCACAGCGGCTGGCCCAAGAGTGATGCCTATATCAAGACCGTCGTTCAAGGGTGGCAAGTGATGGCCAAGGCCATGAACAGCGTGCCAGAGATGGTGATTCGAGGAATCTTCCCATGGTGCTTCACGCCCGAACTGTATGCGCAGAAACCGGACTACATCCAAGCCTTGTCCGACTTTGTGCGTGGCCGCCCCAAGCAGCCGGTCGACGCGTTCATCCAGGAGTCCGATGCGGTGATGGCTCACGACGCCGAGGCGCAGCTTGGCAAGATTCGCGCTCCGACGCAGATCACCTTCGGGCGCCACGACATGGTCACCTCCACCCGCTTCGCCGACCAGCTGAGGAGCGGAGTCAAGGGCTCTGAGCTGTACATCTTCGAAGACTGCTCGCACGCGCCGCTGTACGAGAACGTGGCCGCGTTCAACGAGAAAACGCTGGCATTCTTGAAGAAGCATACAGACTGAACGGCACCGAACGCGTCTCGCAGTCCGCTCGCTGCGAGGCCGGGCGATACCCGGCACATTGGACCGTTCTCGGCAGCCTCGCCCGGCTGAGCTACTCACTCTTGCGGTTGTTCCGTTGGCTTTCCGGCAGAAGCTTGATGTCTGCCGCCGATAACTGCGGGCGATCAATCTTGATGTTGAGCTTCACGATCTTGCCGGTGAACGCGAACGGCACCTGGTAGTCGCGATCGGCGTCGCGGGCTAGCGGGACGGGCACCACTCCGCGAGCGCCCGATAGCCTTCGACGTCGATGGTGATCTGATTCACGTAGACGTCGCGGCCAGGGTTGCCGCCGGTCGCCGACTTTCACGCCAAGCTGCTGGACGTCCCCCTGACGGATCAACCCGGTCACCACGATACCTGACCGCGCCGGCCGAGTGCGGCTGTTGCATTACTGCGCCCGGCCACCGAACGCCGACCGGCCCCAGCAAAGCCCTGAAGAACAGCGTTGAACAAGCGGACTTGGCCAATTAGGTAGGCGTCTGCCCCCCAAGCCCTATCCGACTCTTATGACCAACTCGTATCGAAGCTGCACAAGTACAAGGTCGCCTAACAAGCGATTCCACGCGACGGTCCTCGCGCTGCGCGCTCGGCCCAAGCGTGAACCGCGGCGTTCGACGTCAGAGGCGATTCGTGGGTACGTCGTTCACCGAATAACGAGGACAGGGTTTCGGGTCGCGAATCGTCACCGCCGAAATCGGCGATAGGGTCAGGGGCCTCGGTAGATCACCTTGAATGCCGTATCGTTGAGCCTCTGTGGTATCGCCAGTGTCGATCCGTTGGAGTCGACCATCGTGGTCGGTGTGCCGTCCGTGAGCAACTTTGTTCCGCCGGTTGTGAAGGCGACGATCTCGTCGAAGTACACCACGCCGAACCGGGCCAGCGGATCGGGCGGGCCGTTGAATTGGCTGCCGCGACTGATCCCCGCGTTGATTGTCACGGCCGGCGGGAACCCGGTATCCATACTGAGGTTCACGGTTTGGGCCGTGGTCTCAT
Organism: uncultured beta proteobacterium; assembly: GCA_963782625.1. GTDB lineage: Bacteria > Pseudomonadota > Gammaproteobacteria > Burkholderiales > Casimicrobiaceae > VBCG01. The sequence continues at coordinate 38,860 of CAWAKN010000016.1, forward strand.
TGACGAGGCCGTAGAACGCGGTACCGTCGGAGTTGGTCTGCAGGCACAGCGTGGCGCTGATCGAGTCGCCGGGTCTGACCGGAAGGGCGACTTGCGCCCCGGTGTGGATCCGCACCAGGGTCGTAACGTTCTGGGCGGTATCGACCGTCATTTCCACGTGGAGATCCAGGAAACCGAGGCCGAAGAAGGTACGGAAGTTGTTCGGAAGGCTCCCACTCGGGCTGTGGTTCAGGTTCGGGACCGTCCAGGTTCCCGATAGCACGGTGATCGGACCGGCACTGTTGAACAGCTCGAACCCGCAAGATTCGAGCGGGAACAGCCCGAAGGCCGCGGCAACGGGCTTCGTCGGCTTGTCGGCAGGAAGAAGCTTGGGCTTGAGGTGCTTATAACCCTGATAGCGGTGTGCACACCGCTCCCACAGTGCCGCCAGTGCAGGCTGCGTTCGAGGATCCGGGCGCTGCGGTAGTCCGTGCCGCGCGAGGTCTTTGGGGGTCGCAGCGAGCGCGTCGAAACCCTTTGGCGGCGGCGGGAAGATCTGCACCCCTTTCATTTTGGGATCTGCTTTTCCAGCCATGATCGTCGCTCCTGCGGGTGTTTGAAGATGAGGCGTTCAGCTTCCCCAAAACCACCAAAGCCTCTTCCTTCGGCTCGCCTCACGCCCGATACGTCGCGCAAGTGCCGTTGGATTTCCTATCCGTTATCCGTTTAGCGTTTTATATGAGACGATGCTCAGGTGGGTTCACCATTGTGACGCGCGGCTATCGGGGCGAGCCGCGCAAGCACGTTCGCAGCAGGCTCCGCCTTGCCCACCGTGAGGCCGGCACTCGCATCGTCCACAACCGGCGCGAGCAGCCAGCCGCTTGCGTCCTGCTGAGCGACGAACAGGAGATTGAGGGCGAGCACCTGCACCAGCGATGTTGTGGCGGCGTCAGGCGCAGGAAGGGCACGCCGCGCACGGTCTATGGCCGTGGCCACGCCAGCGTTGCCCACACGTGCGGCTTCCCAGCCTGTATTCCCGCGCTCGACGCGCACGCTGCTGCGCACGCCGCCATCGAGCAGCACGGGATAAAACGCCGCTGCCGATGGTTTGATAAGCGCCGCCGCGTCGGCGCCCGGCCGGAAATTCCTGAGCACTGCCAAATCCACGCTGTAAATGGGAAGCGGTGTGCCGAGTGTCGCGCGCGCGGCATCGGCAGTGCTCAGGCCCAGCTCTCGTGCATTTTCCGGGGTCAGCACGCGCAACATCGCAAGCCCCTGCATTGCGGCCGCTTCCTGGGTCTTCTCGCGCGACATGTCCTTGTCCTGTCCTTGTGCGCCAGCGACGAGCAGCGCGGCGAGCACCGACAACAACAAATGTGACTTGCGCATAGCGATTACCTCGGGCGAATGTTGTAGTAGTCGTTCCAGTGGGTATGGTCGCTGCCGCTGACGTAGTTGGCGTAAGTGATCCATTCGACAGTGCCGACGTTAGGCGGCCACGGATTGTTCGACTGAACCATGTTGATGCTCACGCTCGGCAGAAAGACCAGGCCCACTCTCAATTCGGGAATGACCACGGTCTGGAAACCTCGCGCCACCATCATATGACCGCCGCCATCGTTCCAGTGCCAGGCGAATGCGAACGGCTTTTTACGGCAGTAGCTTTGCTGCGAAATCTCGCGCTTTAAATCCTGCAGGCTGAGCGCCGCGTCGGTGGTGCGATCCCAGGTGAGATTGGCTGCGGTATACAACTGGTCGGGCCATCCTCCCATGACACAGGCGGCTGGCGTCGGACTGTTGCAGCAATCGGTGCGGCCGAAACGGCGGTTCGCCTCCGCGCATTGCTGGATGTCGCCGCCGGCGATGTACTCGGCGGTCATTTCACCGCTCGCAGCCCAACACCACATGCTCGTCTCCTGCGGTCGAAGCTGGGTGGGCAGCGATTCGGACAGGAGCGGGATACAGCAGCCGGAAAGGATGAGAAGCAGCGCCGTCGTGAAACCAAGACGAATGAAGAGCATGAGCCACCCCCTTGCGTGTTCGCGGACAGGACGGGCACAAGCTTTTTTTGTAGCACACACCGTAGCCAAGGTCAAGTGCCAGCTCCTGTCTCCGAAACGTCTTCCAGTGTAGGGTTGGATTCTCCTAGCCTCCTGCCTGACAGTCGAAGACGCGCCGCGTTTGCAAGGGAAAAACATGACGGAGTGGGTCGCTGAAACGTCGCGACGCCGCGGAATGGAACTCGTAGACCGGGGTGAGCTGCGTCAGATTCGTTCTCACCCTACTGATGAGTTCCGAACGGCAGCTTCTATCGGTTTCAATGCCTGCTTTCGGCTTCGCGCGACGTTGGACCTGAAATGTACGGCAGTTCATAAGTAGAGGTAAGCTGCCTTCATCGATCCTTGGAGGATGAGGAGAGGTCGATGAAGAAGTCGAAGTTTTCGGAGGAGCAGATCGCGTACGCACTGCGCCAGGCCGATGGTGGCACCCCGGTCGGTGATGTCTGCCGGCAGCTGGGAGTCTCGGAGGCAACGTTCTACGTCTGGAAGAAGAAATACGGCAAGTTTGGGGTGAGCGAGCTGCGGGAAATGCGCCAGCTGCGCGACGAGAATGCACGGTTGAAACGGCTGGTGGCGGACCTGACGCTGGACAAGCACATCCTGTCCGAGGTCATCCGAAAAAAAGTCTGAAGCCGGCACGGCGGCGACAGCTCGTAGCCTGGATCCAGGAGACGTTCCAAGTGAGCACCGTGCGTTCGTGTCGGCTGGCGCAATTCACGCGGGCGGCGTGGTACCGCCGGAGCGCGGCACGGGATCAAAGTGCGCTGGCCTTGCGGATTCGCGATATAGCACACGCTCGGCCGCGCTTTGGCTATCAGCGGATCACTGTGATGCTGCGACGCGAGGGCTGGCCGGTCAATCGCAAGCGGGTGCGGCGGCTGTATCGGCTGCAAGGCTTGCAGGTGCGGATGCGCGTGCGCCGGCGCAAGCACATGTGTCTGCAGCGCGGACCGGTACCGTTGGCCACGCGCACGCATGAACGCTGGAGCATGGACTTCGTGCACGATGCGCTGTTCGACGGCCGACCGTTTCGGATGCTGACGGTAGTGGATCAATATAGTCGCCAGAGTCCGTTGATAGAGCCCGCTTTCGCGCACTCCGGGATGAGCATCTCCGTCGCCCTTGAGCGGGTGGTCGAGCGGCTCGGCGTGCCCACCTCGATCACCGTGGATCACGGCACCGAATTCATGTCCAAGGCGCTCGAGGACTGGGCCTGGCGGCGTGGCATCAAGCTTGACTTCATCCGCCCCGGAAAGCCGAACGAAAACGCGCACATAGAATCGTTCAACGGCCGGCTGCGGGACGAGTGCCTGAACGTCACCCAGTTCACTTCGATGGACGATGCGCGGCGGAAGATCGAAGCGTGGCGGCAGGACTACAATCACACTCGACCCCACAGTTCGCTGCGGAACCTGACCCCGCACGAATTCGCGCAGCAAGGTCAGCAGAAGCGGATCGACGAAGGCGCCAATTTCTTGCTTTGAACTGTCTCAAAACGGGGCCAACGTCGGCGGTCGCAAAGGAACAGGTACGGCAACAATTTCGTGCATTTTGTGCCGGATGCGGCTTGCGTCCGACCGACCAGGAGATCGAGGCGACACTTGCGCCGATATTCCGCCAGCTCGACGAGAACCAGGCGCCGCTACGGCTGCAGTTGCAACCACAGCACGTTCGCCGGCCTCGCATAGTTCACTAGCCCTCGTGGGAGTACCTCGCCGCAAGGCGAGAGTCGGCGGTGAAGCGCCACGCGGTCGGCAACTATAGTCGAACTAAAGATCGGCAGAAATGGTGTCTAGCGACAGAATTCGTGTGGTCAACAGCTTGATGGCGTTATGCGGAAAGTGACCAAGTCGTGTGTTTATAAAGTCCACTAGATCGGGAATCTCGCTATCGGCTTTTACGAAGACATACTTGACGTCGCCCGGTGAGAATTTAACCGCGTATTTTTCCATATCAGCATTCGCTTGCTCCTGCACGGCGAGGAAATTCCATCGGTTCATCACACTTACTGTCTCCGACGGCACAAATCGCCACTCGTTTTCTTGAAAGAACTCCTTTTCCACCGGACTGCCACCGACCAATATCTGTCCTGTTACGGGCTTGGTAAGCGATAGTATTTCGTACGCGTGAATTGGCCACGCATCCGACTTCTTTTCGACCGGATCAGCGTCCTCGGCGAGGGACAACAGGAATTCTGCTACTCGGGGTATCTGCGATCCCGGTGTCGCATACAGAACCGGAGCAAGCTTGTGGGCGAGCCCCCATTCCTTCGTAAGCCCCAACCCATACTGGCCATAAAACGCCGTATGGTCGGAAACTCGCGAAATTGGAATGTCGCAAAAACAAACCATTGGATACGCTGCGAATTTGGCTTGGCTCTTTGTTACCCACTCGACGTCTTCCAGGCAATGTCGCGGATAGAAGCCATTCACAAGAATACTTTTAAGATAGTCAATGCTTTTGGTGAAGTGGAAAAGATTGTCGGATTTCGGTTTCACTACTTGTCGGCCTTTACTCGCGGTTGTCGTTCGCCACGGCCCGTGGCGCGTAGGCCGTCACTACAGGGTGGACTTTACGGTGTCGCTGCTTGGCGGCGTGACCGAATAAAAGCGCAACAATTGTTTCGCAATTTCGGCTGTCGTGTTGCTTTTCAACTACGCGCTATCCGCCGGAATTGCTTCGAGTACCTGAACCGCCATTCCGACTGCCAAGATTGATTGACAGATCATCCGCCGGCAGTTCCAGCCGCGCAAGCGGTTGCTTACGTCGGCCGGTTGCCGGTACGTTCCGCTGATGGAAGTCAGCATCCAGCTTGCCAACCAGATACGCCGCCTAGGGCGCGACGGCCATACGGTCGGCGAAATGGCCGATATGCTGGGGCGGCCGGAAGCGGACATCATGGCGGGGCTGGCAATGCTTGGGTTGCCGCTGCCAGGCGAATTCGACGTTCCGCATACCCGACTGTCGGATGCAGAACGCAAGGCGTTGCACGATAAAATGCCCAAGCGGATGCAGGATCGAATGAATCGAATCGCCAAAGGGGAAAAATGACTGTTGCCGAAGCAATGCAGCGCCTTGCGGCGCTGCCCGCCGATACTTTGCTATGTTATTCCTGCGGTGACGCGGCGGGAACCACCGTGCAAGCGTCGCAAATTGAAATGGTGCCGATTTCCGCCTTCGGCGATCACTACGCCGTTACGTTCGACGATGCTGCGGCAATTCCGGTCGCTGTCGTGGCATGACCGAAGCGGAACGACAAGAAGATCGGTCGCAAAGGTCCGCGCTGCTGCACACAAACAACGAGCCCCGCCGGAGCGGGGCTTGCGTTGGCACTTATTCAGTTACTGCTTGCGGCGTGAGAAGCCGAGTCCAGCGAGACTGAGTCCGAGAAGAGCCAGCGTGGAGGGTTCGGGAATTGGTTCGGGAGCTGACGACAGCCGCACGCTGATGCCTTCCTGCCCGCTAACCAAGGTACCCATTACATTGGATATGTCTTGCAACCCACCAGTCTCGACCAAGAAATTACTCTGGCTGATGGTGAGGCCATATGTGTTATGAACAAATGCGATTACGTCGGCCAAGGTGCCGTCTACGGAAAATACGTCGATGTGAATCGGCTGGAATTGCCCAGTTGGACCCGCTGCAATAGCCCCAGACATCAGCACAACCAAGTCGCTGACAATGTTGGGGAAGCCGGGCTCCGTCAGCCCCCCGACAAAAGTGGCATTTTCTGCAAGTGGGGCTGGGCTGATGGATGGACTGTGTATCCCATCAAAAGTGACCCCGTCATCTTTAATGGTGATCACCGTGTTGGACATGTTGGTGGTTACCGTAAACGGTGCTTCCTCGGTGGGTTGGTCCTCGACGAAGTTGATGAAAGCAGCGGGCGCACTGGTCGCCGCCGTCGCAAGACCAACTGCGAGCAGAAAGCTGCGAAGATCAGATCCGAGTTTCATAATGTGCCCCCCCAAAAAACGATCATTACATTCAACGACGCGCGAGAAATTTCGCATGATGCGGCCTCTTTGTTTCGCCCGTAGATACGGGTACTAGACCCAAGCACGTTGTACGCCACAACTGCAATCCATTGTTTGCATTGACGCAAGCAAAATAACTCCGCTTCGCTGTGGGGCGATATGTAAGATCGCCCGACATGATCGGCGTACGACTTGTACCATGCCCGGCCCCATTCACTTCATTCCGCAGCGTCCACGCGACGCGAATCCTGCTGGCTGGATTCAGCCGCCGCCCCCATACAAAGGTCCGATGGCGCCGCCGCCGGCTCACAAATATCCAGACGTCTGGAAGAGCAAGCGCCACAATAGACAAACCCCGCCGTAGCGGGGTCTGTGTCGGTGCGGCGTTTGCTATTGCTTGCGGCGCGAGAAGCCGAGTCCGGCAAGGCCCAACCCCAGCAACGCCAGCGATCCGGGCTCTGGAGCCGCCGCCGGACCGACGTCAAAATCCCTGATCGTAACGCTCGCTGCGCCCGCGGCGCCGTCAATAGTTGATACGAAAAAGCCGAAAGTCGAGGACAAGTTCATCGAGAACGTTCCCGATTGCGTCGGCAGCCCGGCTGGGTCCGAAAGTATTTGCTCAAAACCGTTCAGCAGCACGCCGAAATGGTCGCACTGCGCGCCGCAACTATCCACCGTCGAGTACGACCAGGAGAACGAGACAAGGTCGGTTATCGCCGCGTGATTGAACTGAATCTCGCATCCAAAGAGACCCCCGCCTACGCACGAATTGAACAAGCCGTCTGGGTTGCTCGGGTCGTTGCCTCCTATGATCGTGATCGAATTCGGGGCAGCCGAGGTATCGACGGTTCCGTTGTCGGCCGGTCCCGGAGGACTAACGTCGCCAACGAAGCTAGTCGTCCAAGTAGCCGGAGCATACGGACCAGAGAACGACCCGACCGCTGACATTGAAGCCACCAGCCCAATCGCCAGCACTACCGACGCAATTGCGTTCTTCACGCTTGTTTCCTCTCAGTGCTTGGATGCGAATCTCAAGCGTGGCATGGGCGGAACTAGCAGCCCTCAATCCATCTGCTATAGATTTTTGGCCATCACGTTGGTACAGCACGATTTATTCCATAGAGACTTTGCCATTGCAATCAATCGCTTGGACATGTCGTGTCCAGTTCGCTGGGGAAAAGTGTAAATAGCGTCGACGACATGCGAGGAGAACGCATCGTGCATTTCGACCGGTGCGAAGGAGTATTTCGCCCAAGAAGGAGGCTCAAAAGAATTTCGTCTAACATCCGCCGTTGGACCTGACCGCGCAAGCGGTTGCTCGCTTCGGGCCGTCCAGGCATGGTCTACTAGCTCTGGAAACACAAGCGGTAGTGAGCTGCAACGGGAACTAGAATCGAAGCTAAAACGACAAAGCGTTGTCCCCGATGCGCGGTCACCAAACCGGCGACAACGGAGCATTTTGCGCGTGACGCGCATAAACGCGACGGATTGCAAACGTATTGCAAGGCCTGTAAGGCGGCGCGTAAGAACAAGACTGGTCGGCGTATCTCGAAGCCGCGCATTGACGCGTTTGGTGTTCTAGAGAAAGCGTGTTCGGAATGCGCCCGATGGCTACCGGCTACTGATGAGTATTTCTACTTTAGCAACGGTAAGCCCATCGCGAAATGCATGGAGTGCGTCCGGCGTATGCGTAAGCGACCGCCTTCACCGATACTGCCACGCGATATTGATGGAGTGCCTTCGAAGTGCTGTACAGGTTGTGGGAACTGGAAAGCCGCAACCGCTGCGAACTTCTCTCCCTATAAACAAGGGCGTTTGGGACTTCATCCTTGGTGTCGGAGTTGCCTGTCCGCAAACAATCTCAAGTACTACTATGCGAATACGCCGGATAGGAAGCGTCAAGTACCAGACCGGCTCCACGAGGGAGTCCGGCAGCGACAGTGCACAACATGCGAGCAATGGAAGACGGCGACAAGCGACTTTTTTCAACCTCAACGCGGTTGTCGTCTTGGACTGCGTCCGACCTGTCGTGACTGTATGAGGGCGAAATCGCTGGCTTATGCTGAAGCCCATTCGGAAGAGGCAGTAGAACGAGTATTGGCGTGGAACAGGCAGAACAAGGACAGACACGCCGCACATTTACGGGCCACGCAAAGCAAGCGTCGTGGGGCGGAAGGGAAATTTAACGCGGACGACATACGCGCAAAACTTGCGAAGCAAAGTAACCGATGCTACTACTGCGAGACCGAACTAGATTCGGGTTATCACATAGACCACTTCGTTTCACTTGCCAAAGGCGGGCGCAATGACGCCGCCAACATTGTCATAGCCTGCGGGCGTTGCAATCGTAAAAAGGGCGCTAAGGATCCGCACGTCTTTCTTGCGAAGATGCGTGCGCGAACGCACTAATATCGAGTCGCGCCGCGCATGAACTGCGCCTTTGCTTCCTCTGAAATTTGATTCGTATCGAGTCCGTCGACCCGCTTTGCTAGGTGATTGACAAAAGGGTCCAGCAAATCGCGACCGTTTCGTACCGTCGATCGAAGCGATCGAATTTCCTTCACTATTGCTTCATGCTCGCCGACTTCAAGTAGCCGTTCAGTGTTATCGATAAAGTATCGGTGTACAAGTCTGTTTCTGGCGAGCAGCGCGGCTTCCAATCCTGCCTGAATGCCGTCGCTAACTGTTAGGTGCTTTTTTAACAATACAATCAGTTGGCCTGCAGTCTTCTTTTCTTCATCGTCGAGAATGGCCATAAATCTCTGCGTATCTAAGCCTGACACGCCGAGTTTGGACAGTAAAAAAAGAAAATACACGATGCTGTATTCGAAAAACTGGCAATCACCTAACGCGCAGCCCGCCTCGAGGTAGATCGGGGTAAGTAATTCCTTCTTACGCGCTTCAAATGCGTCCATTCGTGGCTTCCATTTGAACTGACGTTAACGGATCGCGCGTGGCAGTCAATTCGCCCCGTATCGCAGATTCCACAGATGCTCGGCATGACCTGGCGGATCGTCCGCCGCCGCTGTCGGCCATACTGCGCCGCACCCCGTACAGACGACGCTAACGCGCTGGATGTTGTCATTGGCCATTGCGACAAGCGCGGGCTTCTCGTTTCCGCAGAACGGACAGGGACGAAGGTCAACGGCTGGCATCGAGAGATATTAACTCCGGCCGTAATTCGACCGCGTAGAACGGCCCAGGACGGCCGCAATGGCCGCAGGGTAGTCGAGATACCCCGGTCGGCGAATGCGTAGCGCGGAGCTAGAACCCGCGCGGACTTCCGAGGTGACTTTGCAGCCAGCCGGCCGCGCGGCTCTCAGAATCGGTAGCGCTCCAATCGGGACCGACTTCAATAATTGTCAACGCGCGAATCCCGGCCTTTATGTGCAAGACGTTCGCGTTGAGCAATCGGGCGCTCATCTCTGCGGCCACGAAAAATCCGAAAGTTGTATCGCTCGCCCAAGCGGCGCGTGGCTCTTCGCCACATACCGCTTTCATGTGCTCCATGAAGGCCGGCCCTCGAAAGTCCGGCGCCGTCGTCAGCAGAACGAGGTAGTTGGCCACGAGACTAGGCTCCTGCCGTTACTCGGATGGATTGTGGGATGCGGCCGATTTTTTCGGCGCGGGCTAAGTGCGGCGCAATTCTTGAACCAATTCTTGTACCTGGCGCCGCGCCGTTTTCGTTAACTAGTTGATTTTATTGGCGTCCCCAGCGGGATTCGAACCCGCGTACCTACCGTGAAAGGGTAGTGTCCTAGGCCTCTAGACGATGGGGACTAAGCTGTTGCGACAGCCCACGAAGCAGGCCGTTTGCTGTGTGTCGATGGTGGAGGTAAGCGGGATCGAACCGCTGACCTCTTGCATGCCATGCAAGCGCTCTCCCAGCTGAGCTATACCCCCACGGACAGCCTGAAATTATAGCTTTTCGAACGATTGTTGGCAATCCGGGCGCATGTCGAAGCCCTGTTGCGGTGACCTTCGGCTATGATCGCGGCGCATGACGCTTCCCTCGCCCTCTGCCCCCAAACCCGGCCATTCGCTTGCGAATCGCGTGATCCTCATCACCGGCGCCACCGGAGGACTCGGCGCGCCGCTCGCCCGGGCCTGCGCGGCCCAAGGAGCGACCGTGGTGCTGCATGGCCGGATCGAACGCAGGCTCGACGCGCTTTACGACGAAATCATGGCAGCCGGTCACCCCGAGCCCGTGATTCTGCCGCTTGACCTGGCCAAGGCCGAGGCATCCGATTTCGCGAACGTGGAAAGCGCCTTGCGCGCGCAGCTGGGACGCCTCGACGGCCTCGTGCACAACGCGGCGCTCCTCGGATCGCTCGGCCCCATCGAACATCAATCGTTCGACAGCTGGCTGTCGCTGCTGCGCGTGAACGTCGCGGCGCCGATGGGCCTCACCCGCGCGCTGATGCCGATGCTCGATGCCGCGCCGGACGGAAGCGTCGTGTTCACGCTGGATAATCGTGGCGAGCAACCGCGCGCCTACTGGGGCGGCTACGCGGTGACCAAGGCGGGCGTGGCAACACTGGCGCGCGAGCTCGCGGACGAATGGGAAAACCGCGCCAACCTGCGGATCAATGCGGTTGTGCCAGGACCTATTCGTTCCCCTCTGCGCAATCAATCGCACCCGGGCGAGGATCGCGATGCGTTGCCCATACCGGAATCGATCGTGCCGCTCTACCTGCACCTGCTGGCGGGCCAGACCAAGGCGGAAAGCGGTGCGCTGCTCGACGCTCAGGCCTGGCTGGCCGGCACATCCTGCGCTTCGCCGCTGCGCGCATAGCGCAACATCACGCGCAGTCGCCGGAAATCCTCGTCCGGCAGCATGTCCGGCAGCACGAGGATCGTGCGCGACAAGCGCCAGCCGTCGGGGCGCCAGATTATCGTCGTGATCCAGGCGCCCACGTACGTCGATGCGCGCACGTGGCCGGCCACCAGGCGACCGTCACCCATGCACGCGGCTACCGTCAGGTCCGGCGCAAGGCGCAGTTCGGTGATTGCGTAACGTCCCCGATGCAGTGCCGAGACATGAAACGTCCCCGCAGCCCACGTGACGATCGCGGAAATCATCCCCGCCTGCAGCAACGGATCCAGTGGCATGACGACGACCAACGCAATGGTGGACGCGGCAAGCAAACCAATGCCCGCGCCGGCGATGCGCGACGGCGCGAGGACGACATGGACGGACGGCGGCATGCGCATGCCACCGATTTGACTTCACCGTTCCGCGCTGCGAAATCGGCCGGACGGATGACCCGCGGGAGAACGCGGCACGACGATCCGTGGCTAGGGCGTCTTGCCGCCTGCCAACGCCATCCACGTCTCGACGACGGTATCCGGATTGAGCGACATGCTCTCGATGCCCTGCTCCACCAGCCATAGCGCCAGGTCCGGATGGTCGGACGGCCCCTGTCCGCAGATGCCGCAGTAGCGCTCCAGCTTGCGGCAAGCGCTGATCGCCATCGACAACATCGCCTTGACCGCGCCATCGCGTTCGTCGAACGTGGACGCGATCGGTCCGCCGGAGTCGCGGTCCACGCCAAGTGTGAGTTGCGTCATGTCGTTGGAGCCAATCGAGAATCCATCGAAGTGCTCGAGGAACTGTTCGGCAAGGACGGCATTGGACGGCAGTTCGCACATCATGATGACGCGCAGTCCGTTGTCGCCCCGCTTCAAGCCGTTGCGCGCGAGCAGCGCAATCACCTTCTCGGCTTCCGTCAGCGTGCGCACGAACGGGATCATGATCTCGACATTGGTCAGTCCCATCACATCGCGCACGCGTTTCATCGCCTCGCATTCGAGCGCGAAGCATTCGTAGAATTCCGGCGCGATGTAGCGGGACGCGCCGCGGAACCCGAGCATCGGGTTTTCCTCATCCGGCTCGTAGCGCTTGCCGCCCAAGAGGTTCATGTATTCGTTGGACTTGAAGTCCGACAGCCGCACGATCACCTTTTTAGGGAAGAACGCTGCTGCGATCGTGGCCACGCCTTCGACGATTTTCTGGATATAGAACTCGGTCGGGCTGGCATATCCGCCAATCTTGGCCTCGATCTCGCGCTTCAGCTCCGCGGGCTGGCGATCGAATTCAAGCAGCGCCTTGGGATGGATGCCGACGTTGCGGGCAATGATGAATTCGAGACGCGCCAATCCCACGCCTTCGTTGGGCAGGCGCTGGAACTCAAATGCGAGTTCGGGATTGCCGACGTTCATCATGATCTTGGTCGGCGCGGGCGGCATCCTGTCCAGTTGCACGTCGATGATCTCGATGGGCAACAGGCCTTCGTAGACGTGCCCGGTGTCGCCCTCCGCGCACGACACCGTCACCGCGTCGCCTTCGTTGAGCACCCGCGTCGCGTCGCCGCAGCCGACGACGGCGGGAATGCCGAGTTCGCGGGCGATGATCGCGGCATGGCAGGTGCGACCGCCGCGGTTCGTGACGATGGCCGCCGCGCGCTTCATCACCGGCTCCCAGTCGGGATCGGTCATATCGGTGACCAGCACGTCGCCGGCCTTCACGCGGTCCATTTCGGCGGAGGACTTGATGAGACGGACATTGCCCTGTCCGATCTTCTGCCCGATGGCGCGCCCGCTCGCGAGTACCGCCGCCTTGGCCCTCAGGCGATAGCGGCGCAGGCGCTCGGACTCGTCATGCTGCGACTTCACCGTCTCCGGCCGCGCCTGCAGGATGTACAGCTTTCCGTCCTGGCCATCGCGCCCCCATTCGATGTCCATCGCGCGTCCATAGTGCTTCTCGATGACGACCGCGGAGCGCGCGAGTTCGTGCGCTTCGTCGTCACTGATCGAAAAGCGGATCCGGTCCGCTTCCGGCACGTCGCCGGTGACCGTGGACTTGCCCGCCGTCTGGGCGTCGCCGAAAGTCATCCTGATGGCCTTGCCGCCTACCGTCTTGCGCAGGATGGCCGGGCGCCCGTCAGCAAGGTTGGGCTTGTACAGGTAGAACTCGTCGGGATTGACCGCGCCCTGCACGACCGTTTCGCCCAGTCCGTACGCCGACGTGATGAAAACCACCTTGTCGAAGCCGGATTCGGTGTCGATCGTGAACATGACGCCGGAGGCACCCAGGTCGCTGCGTACCATCCGCTGCACGCCAGCCGACAGGGCGACATCGGCGTGGGCGAAGCCCTGGTGCACGCGATAGGCGATGGCGCGATCATTGTACAGCGACGCAAATACTTCCTTTATCGCATGAAATATACTCTCCAAACCATTGATATTTAAAAATGTTTCCTGCTGGCCGGCAAACGACGCATCCGGCAGGTCTTCGGCCGTGGCCGACGACCGGACAGCGAAGGAAGCGCCCGGCGACCCCTTGGTCAGCTCCGCGTAGGCGACCTCGATTTCGGATTGCAGACCGGGAGGCAACGGCGCCGCGACCAGCCATCCGCGGATCTGCGCCCCGGCCCGCGCCAGTTCCGCCACGTCATCGATATCGAGCGAAGCCAAGCGGGCGCCGATGCGGTCGGCCAGCCCCTCGTGCTGCAGGAATTCGCGATAGGCGTCCGCCGTCGTTGCAAAGCCGCCCGGCACGCGAATGCCGACGCCGGACAGCTGGCTGATCATCTCGCCGAGCGACGCGTTCTTTCCGCCCACGCGCTCGACATCGGCCATGCGCAACTGTTCGAAGGGAACGACGAAAGGCAAGCGCATGGGTGTACTCCGGCTCCGGCGTCACGCTTGGTGCGCCGCAATAGTAATCAGGGCAAAGCGTGACATTTTAACTCGCAGCGACGATTTGGCGCGACGTGTTGCATTGCGGCATGTCAACGCGATGGCACGGCGAGCGCCATCCCCAATGAAAACGGCCGCGCAATGGCGGCCGTGGTCGATGCAGGGGAATGACTACGCGGATCGCTTCTCTTCTGTCTCGGCGTCAATCTCCTCCGGTTCGAGGATATCCGAACTCACGTCCTCGCCCAGCTCGGAAGCCAGCGCAATGCCGGTATCGGCGGTTGCCTTGTGGCGGCTCTTGACCGCTCGGCGCAGTGTGCGGTACAGGTCCGGGTGCGATTCCTTGAGATAAATGATGATCTCGAAGTCGACGCGCTTGACCTGGGACAGATCCAATTGCTCGACGTGGACGAGGCGCAGCAATTCCTTGACCGGCCTTGGCATGTCGCGGCCGCTTTCATAGCGCGATCCGCCGCTCTGGGTGACGCCGATCTGCGTCCAGAACTGCTCCTGGTTCATGCCGAGGCGCCGCCGGATTTCGCGGGGGTTGAGGACGCGGTCGAGAAGTTTCACGGGGCGCGGACCTTTACCTTAGGACAAATTGACGTCGCAGTGTGCCCAAAAAACATTTGCGACGCTATACCAATGGCATATTTTTGACCGAAAGATTCATGTTGCGCAAGCGAATCCGGACAAGCGGCCACAAATCGGCGCAATCTGTGGCGCACAAGCCACCCGGCCCGGCCGCGTCCTACAGTCTACGCCAGACCGCGCGAACCGAGGTAGTCCTCGTAGTTTCCGTCAAAATGGACCGGCCGCCCTCCCCCGAGTTCCAGGACCTGCGTCGCCAGCGCGGACACGAACTGGCGGTCGTGCGAGACCAGGATGACCGTACCGGCATACAGTTCGAGAGCGAGCTGCAGCGATTCGATCGACTCCATGTCCATGTGGTTGGTCGGCTCGTCCATGACGAGGACATTGGTCCGCTGCATCATCAGCTTGCCGAACAGCATCCTGCCACGCTCGCCGCCGGAGAGCACGCGCACCGACTTCTGCGTCTCGTCGCCTGAAAAAAGCAGCCGTCCGAGCGTTGCGCGCACGATCTGTTCGTCGTCGCCCGGCTGCATCCAGCGGGCCATCCAGTCGAGCAGGTTCATCTCCTGCTCGAAATCCGCGGTCTGGTCCTGCGGATAGTAGCCGATCGTCGCGCGCTCCGCCCACTTGACTGCTCCCGCGTCGGGCGCGAGATCGCCGATCAATGTGCGCACCAGTGTGGTCTTGCCTGCACCGTTGGGTCCGATGATGGCCAGCCGTTCGCCCGCGTTCACCGTGAAGGACAGGCCCACGAACAACGGCTGCGTCATGCCCGGCCAGCCCTTGGTCAGCGCGTCGACTTCCACGGCGTGGCGATGCAGCTTCTGCTTCGGATCGTAGTCGAAGCGGATGTACGGATTTTGCCGCGATGAAGGCTTGACGTCGTCCGGTTTCAGCTTCTCGATCATCTTGATGCGCGACGTCGCCTGCTTCGAGCGCGCCTTGTTGGCGGAGAACCGACGCACGAACTCCTGCAGTTCGACGATGCGATCCTTGGCTTTGCTGTTCGCGGACAGCAGGCGCTCCCGCGCCTGCGTCGACGCGATCATGTAATCGTCGTAGTTGCCCGGATACGCGCGCAGCGTGCCGAAGTCCAGGTCGGCCATATGCGTGCACACGCTGTTCAGGAAGTGGCGATCGTGGGAAATGATCACCATCGTGGAGTTGCGCGCGTTGATCACGCCTTCGAGCCAGCGGATGGTGTTGATGTCGAGGTGGTTGGTCGGCTCGTCGAGGAGCAGGATGTCCGGATTGGCGAAGAGTGCTTGTGCAAGCAGCACCCGCAGTTTCCAGCCCGGCGCCACCGCGCTCATCGGTCCTTCGTGCTGTTCCGTGGGGATTCCCAGCCCCAGCAGCAACTCGCCCGCGCGCGCCTCCGCCGTATATCCGCCCAATTCCGAGAAATGCGCCTCGAGGTCGGCGGCACGCACGTAGTCCTCTTCGCTGGCGTCCGGATTGGCGTAGATGCCATCGCGCTCGTTCTTTGTTTCCCACAACTCGGCGTGCCCCATCAGCACGACGTCGAGCACGCGCTGCTCCTCGTATTCGAACTGGTCCTGGCGAAGCTTGCCCAAGCGTTCGCCCTGGTCGATAGCGACATTGCCGTTGGAAGCTTCGAGATCGCCCCCCAGGATCTTCATCAGCGTCGACTTGCCGCAGCCGTTGGCGCCGATCAGCCCGTAGCGGTTGCCGTCGCCGAACTTGATCGACACGTTTTCGAAGAGCGGCTTGGCGCCGAACTGGATTGCGAGATTTGCCGCAGTGAGCATGATGAATTTCGGTTGGGCTGGCGAAAATGGAGCGGCGGAGTCCGACACGCGGACGCCGATCGTCGGGGAAACCCTCTATTCTGCTAGAATCAACAACTTATCTCAAGTTTTGTGCGCTGCGGCGTTTGCGCGTCCCCACAGCGGTGTTGTTCACTCCTTGTCCGCTCAGTTGCCTACCCAGTTGCCTATTCAGTTGCCCACTCAGTTGCCAAAATACGACCTGCATTCCCACTCGACCTACTCCGACGGCTTGCTCACCCCGGACGCGGTGGTGCGCCGCGCCGCCGTTCGCGGCGTGGACTTCTTCGCGCTCACCGATCACGATGAAACCGCGGGCCTGGCCGAGGCACGCGTCGCCGCGCAAGACGCGGGAATAACGCTCATCCCCGGCGCCGAGCTGTCGGTAAGCTGGGAATCGCATACGCTGCACGTCCTTGGCCTGCGCATCGATGAAGCCAACGCCGCCCTCGACGCCGGGCTGGCAAGCATCCGGTCGGGCCGCGATGCGCGCGCGCGACGGATCGCGGCGGGCCTGGATGAGGCAGGCATCGAAGGGGCGTACGAGGGCGCGCGCAGATACGTCACCAGCGACCGCCTGATGTCCCGAACGCACTTCGCCCGTTATCTTGTCGAAGCCGGGTATGCGAAGGATACGAAGGACGTGTTCAAGCGCTACCTGACACCCGGCAAGCCGGGTTATGTTAGGCATGCCTGGGCCACGCTGGGTGATGCCGTGGATTGGATTCATGGCGCGGGTGGCGTTGCCGTCATCGCGCATCCGGGCCGCTACAAGATTTCTCCCACTGGAATGCGACGCCTGCTGGGGGAATTCCGCGATGCCGGTGGCGATGGCATCGAAGTGCTGTCGCCTTCGCATACGCCGGCGCAATTCGCGGAGTACAGCGCCTACGCGCGCGTGTTCGGACTGGCCGCGTCGTGCGGCTCCGACTACCACGGACCCGGCGAGGGGTGGCTCGATCTGGGGGACCTCCCCGACCTGCCTGCCGGCGTGACGCCGATTTGGGCGCGCTGGTAGGCGTCGTGTCTCCGATGCGATTGCGCAACAACGCATGAATGAAGCAACGCAGCCCGCGCCGGGGCGCGCCGCATTCGCCTTCGTGCTGGTCACGGTGCTGCTCGATATGCTGGCGCTCGGTGTCATGGTGCCGGTGCTGCCGAAGCTCGTCGTCGAATTCATGGGCGGCGACATCGCCAGCGCCGCGACGATTACCGGTTATTTCGGCTTTGCCTGGGCGGCGATGCAGTTCGTCTTCTCGCCCGTGCTGGGTGCGCTGTCCGACCGCTTCGGCCGACGCCCGGTCATCATCCTGTCGAATATCGGCATGGGCCTCGATTACGTCGTGATGGCGCTGGCGCCGTCGCTGTGGTGGCTATTCGTGGGAAGACTGCTGTCGGGGGTCTCGGCCGCGACCAGTGCCACCGCCGGCGCGTACATCACCGATGTCACGCCTCCCGACAAACGAGCGGCGAAGTTCGGCATGATGGGCGCCGCGTTCGGCTTCGGCTTCATCATCGGTCCGGCGGTCGGCGGATTCCTGGGCGGCATCGACCTGCGGCTGCCGTTCTGGGTCGCCGCAGGCTTGAGTTTCGCCAACGCGCTGTACGGCTTCTTCGTGCTTCCGGAATCGCTGCCGCGCGAGCGGCGCGCGCGCTTTCATTGGCGCATGGCCAACCCCGTGGGATCGCTTAAGCTTCTGCGCACGAAGCCGGTCCTCATCGGCCTTGCCGCCGCCCTGTTCCTGGAACGCGTCGCGCACGATTCGCTGCCGCGCGTCTTCGTGCTCTATACCGACTACCGCTATCAGTGGAGCGCAGCAACCGTCGGCCTCGCGCTGGCGGCCGTGGGCGTCGCCCAGATGATCGTCTCCGCCGGCATGGTCGGCGCATCCGTGAGGCGTTTCGGAGAACGGCAAACCCTGCTCGTCGGCCTCCTTTTCGGCTTGGGTGGTTTCGTGCTTTATGGCCTGGCACCCAGTGGTTTGTGGTTCATGGCCGGCGTGCCGCTGGTCGCGCTGGGTGGCTTGTCCGGCCCCGCGATGCAGGGTCTGATGACGCGCGAAATCGGCCCGTCGGACCAGGGCAAGTTGCAGGGTGCGCTGGCAAGCATCCAGGGAGTGGCCGGCCTCATCGGTCCGCTCCTGTTCACGCAGGTCTTTGCCACGGCCATTCGCGCGGACGGCCCGGTTCACCTGCCGGGAGCGCCCTACCTTCTCTCTGCGTTGCTGGTCGTCATCGCGCTGTTCGCGGCAATGCGGGCCACCCGCGCCAAGGCGCCGGTTCCGATCGGGCAGTCGAATGCCTAACCAGCGAACCGTGTTCTTCCTGTCGGATCGGACCGGCATCACGGCGGAAATGCTGGGCAACAGCTTGCTCACGCAATTCGAGGACTTCACGTTCCGTCGCGTGACTATTCCCTTCGTGGATTCGCTGGACAAAGTGGCGGAGGCCATGCGGCAAGTCAACGAGACCGCCGAGCGCGAAGGCCGGCGTCCGATCGTGATCAGTTCGGTCGTCGACGAAGCGATGAGCGCGATCATCCGCCGTGACGCGCGCGCGCTGACGCTCGACATGTTCCAGATCTTCATCCAGCCACTGGAGGCAGAGCTGGGCGCCAAGAGTTCCCATGCCGCCGGCCGCACCCACGGCATGGCCAACAGCCACGAATATTTCGCGCGCATGGAAGCCATCAATTTCACGCAGGCGCACGATGACGGCGCCGCGACGCGCGACCTGTCCAAGGCACAGGTGATCTTAGTCGGCGTCTCGCGCTGCGGCAAGACGCCGACATCGCTCTATCTCGCGCTGCAATTCGGCGTGCGCGCCGCAAATTTTCCGCTGACGCCGGACGATTTTGCGGACAAGAAGCTGCCGTCGTCGGTGCTGCCATTTCACAACAAGTTGTTCGGGCTGACCATTCATCCGGAGCGGCTGCGCGAAATCCGCGAGGAGCGCCGCCCCGGGAGCAAATACGCGGCACTCGACAGCTGCCGCTACGAGGTGCGGGAGGCGGAGGCCATGATGCACCGGGAGAATATCCCCGTGCTCGACACGTCGTCCAAGTCGATCGAGGAAATCGCCACGACGATCATGCACCGGGCCCAGCTGGCGCGTCACATCTACTAGGTCCGCTAGAGGCCGTAGAATTTGCGCGCCGTGCCGCCCATGATGGCGGCGCGATCCTGCGGCGTCAGCCCCGCCATCAACGCTACCGTCGCCGCGTACCAGCGCTGGTACGTGCCAATCATGTTGACGACGGGCCAATCGCTGCCCCACATGAGGCGCTGGGGGCCGAAGCATTCGAGCAGGTGGTCGAAGTAGGGCCGCAGCGTTTCGATGGTCGCGTTCGGTCCGGCCTCGGACAACAGGCCGGACAGCTTGCAGCGAACCCGCGGATTGGACGCCGCCATGCGCATCGACTGTGCCCAGGGCTCCCACATCCCGCCTGCGATGTCGGGCTTGGCGCCGTGATCGATGACCACCGCAAGGTCCGGATTCCGTTCCAGCATCATCAGCAACGCGGCTAGTTGTCCGGGGCGCACCAGCGCATCGAAGCGCAAGCCAAGACGCGGCAGCGCCGACAGCGCGCGCGCCACGTCGGCACGCAGGATCCAGGCCGGGTCCGGCAGGTCCTGCAGCATGGGACGAATCGACTTCAGCAGCGAGTCGCGCGCAAGGCGCGTGAGCGTCGGAATCGCGTCGGCGCCGGCCAAATCCACCCAACCGACGACGCCCTTGGCCACGCCGCCGCTGTTCCTGGCGACCTTGAGCAGGAACTCGGTCTCGGACACGGTCGGCGCGGCCTGCACCAGCACCGTGGTGGATATCCCGGCCGCCTCACGCAGCGGCGCGAGGTCGGCCAGCGAAAAATCACGATAGATTTCCTTCAGATCGGGAGTGAGCCAGCCGTAGTCGCCCCGAGCGAGCGACCACACGTGGTGGTGCGCGTCGACGTGCCCCGATTTCGCGGTCATGCGACGGCGATGGGCAATGGTGCCGCCGCGTCGACCAACGCCCGATCGCGCAGTGCGTTCCAGAATTCCACGGGAATCGGGAAATTGGCCATGGCTGCATTATCGTCGAACTCGGCCTGCGTCCGCGCCCCCGGCAGCACGCACGCGATCGCCGGATGAGCGAGTGGAAATTGCAGCGCCGCGGCCTTGAGCGGCACGGCATGCTCGGTGCATACGCGTTCGATCGCCGCGACGCGCGCAATGACACGGTCCGGCGCCGGCGCGTAGTTGAAGTAGGGGCGCGAACCATCGCGCGGGCGGGAACCACTGGCCAGGATGCCGGAATTGAACGGGCCGCCGAGCACGATCGCCACATTGCGCCGCTCGCATTCCGGCAGCAGCGCCGTCAGCGCAGACTGGTCAGCCAGCGTATAGCGACCGGCCAGCAGGATAACGTCCAGGTCGGCATGCCGTAGCGTGTCGAGGCAGACATCGACGTCGTTGACACCGAGTCCAAAGCCGGCGATCGCACCTGATGCCTTCATTTCTGCCAGGGCGGGCAGCGCACCGTCGAGCATGTCCCGGAATCGCCGGGGATGGGCGTCACCATGCGTCGCCGCGTCGATGTCGTGGACGAAGACGAAGTCGATGCGCGACAACCCCATCCGCTGCAGGCTGTCCTCCAGCGAGCGCACTACGCCCTCGCCCGTGTAATCGTAATGCGCGACAAACGGCAACACGTCGACATAGCCGTTCTGGTCGCCCGGCGCATCGGGCGCGGGCGTGAGCATCCGCCCCACTTTGGTCGACAGCCTGTAGGTGTCCCGTGGAAAATCGCGCAGCGCGGCGCCCATGCGACGTTCCGACAGTCCCTGCCCGTAGTGCGGCGCGGTGTCGAAGTAGCGCGTTCCGGAATGGTAAGCGTGGCGGATCAGCGCGATGGCATCGGCGTCGCCAACCGCGCTGAACAGGTTGCCAAGAGGCGCGCCACCGAAGCCCTGCATCGGTGGGGACAACCGAAAATCGATTTCGGGGGCGTCGGACACGGGGCGATAGTGTCATTACACCAAGAGCACTGGCAACGCGTATGCCAAGTGGGACGCCTGTCGGTGATCGGGTTGACTCCGGGACATGGCAATGTAAAGTTGTCGCCTGCGACCGCGGCGCCTTGGCCCGCGAATCGAGAGACAACCAAAATACGGAGGTAGGGCATGGGAGATTCCACGCATGTGACGCGGCGACGGTTGCTGGGCGCCGGAGCGGCGACGGCGGTGGTGGCGGCAACAGGTTTTACGCCGGGACGCGCCCGCGCCGCCACGACGTTGCGCTGGGCCAGCGTGCTTCCCGCCAACCATCCCGAAATCGCGATGATCGAGCGCACGGCCAAACAGGTCCGGGACCAGACCGGTGGCGCAGTCGAGATACAGGTCTTTCCTGCCGGCCAACTGGGCTCGTCGCGCGACTTGATCGAAGCCACGTCGACAGGCGCGATCCAGATCGTCGATGAGGGCGCAGCGCAGTTCGGCCAGTTCGTGCCGCAGTTCTCGATCCTCGAAGCACCGTACCTGTGGAAGGATGCGGCGCAGATCCGCCGGGTCATGGCCTCGTCGATTCCCGATGAAATGAATGCCGCGCTCGTCGAGAAGCGGTCCATGCGCATCATCGGCTCGACGTACTACGGCAAGCGCCACGTCACATCCGGAAACAAGGCGATCAACACCGTCGACGACATGAAAGGCTTCAAGCTGCGCATTCCGGAAGTCGACACGTTCCGGGCGATGGCCGAGGCGTGGGGGGCACGCCCCACGCCGCTCAATTTCAGCGAGCTCTATCTCGCGCTGAGCCAGGGTGCGGTGGACGGGCAGGAGAATCCGCTGCCGACGATCCAGAGCGGCAAGTTCAACGAGGTGCAGAAATACCTGGTCCTGACCGGCCATATCCTCACGCCGCGCTTGGTCGCGGTGAACGAGGGCACGTGGAAATCGTTGAGCGCTGCGCAGCAGCAGGCGTTGAAGGCGGCCATCGCCGTGAACGCGCAGATCCAGGACGACGAGATCCTGGCGCAGGAGGCCAAACTGGTCGACACGTTCAAGACCGGCGGCATGACCGTGATCCAGCCGGACATCGAGTCGTTCCGCAAGCCCGTGCTGGCCACGCTGCCCGCCAAGTTCGAATCGAAGTGGGGCAAGGGGCTCTGGGAGCGCATCTCGGCGGCCTGACGCGCAAGCCTTAGAGAGCGCGCCGTGTCCTCCGGCGCGTTCACCCGCACCGAAAGATCGCGATGCTTCGTTCCCTTATCGGCGGCTTCGATCGAGCCGCCGCGGCAATCGCCTGTGCGCTGGTCGTGGCGCTGCTGGGTTGCGTCGCGCTCGGCGTCATCACGCGCGCCATGGGCAATCCGCTCATCTGGACCGACGAGCTGTCGCGCTTCCTGATGGTCTGGCTCGCGGTATTCGGCTGGATATTGGCAAGCCGCAAGCGCATCCATGTGCGCATCCGCTACTTCCAGGACATGCTGCCGGCGCGCATGCACGCCGCGGCCGAGGTGGTCTTCCAGCTTGCGATGGCAGGTTTCGGCGCTCTGATCACGTGGTACGGCGTCGGGCTGGTCGCCAAGAACCATGACCTGGAGGCAACGTCGCTGCCGATCGCCATGGCCTGGATGTACGTGCCGATGGTGGTGGCCGGCATCGTTACCGCCGCGCAAGGCGCGCGCGAGCTCGCCGCGGCGCTGACGAGACTGCGCCAGCGCGACGCCACGACCGGGAGCAGTCCGCAATGACGCACCTGATGGTGGAAATCGTCGTCGTCTGGCTGGTGGTCATCCTGATGGGATTTCCGCTGTTCGCGTCGATGGGATTGGCCGCGTTTGCATTCGTGATCCTGAGCGGACTTTCCGGTGCGATCGTGCCGCAGAAGATGGCGCAGGCCATGAACTCGTTTCCGATCGTCGCCGCGCCGCTGTTCATCCTGATGGGCAGCATCCTCGGCGCGTCCCAGCTCACCGACCGCATCGTCCGCTTCGCGACATCGCTGGTCGGCTCGCTGCGCGGTGGCTATGCCCACGCCAGCATCCTGTCGAGCATGATCTTCGCGGGCATGGTGGGCTCGGCCGTCGCGGATGCCGCGGGGACCGGCGCGGTCGAGGTACGCGCGATGAAGAAGGCCGGCTATCGGCCGGAGACGGCCGCGGCAATCAGTTCGGCCGCCGCTACCATCGGCCCGATCATTCCGCCGAGCCTGCCGATGGTGATCTACGGCGTGAGCGCCGACGCCTCCATCGGCCGCTTGTTCCTTGCCGGTGTCATCCCGGGCGTGCTGATGGGCGTGTCGCTGATGATCATGGTGGCGATCATCGCCCCGCGCCAGGGCTTGCCCCGCCACGCGTTTGGCGGCCCGCGCGATGTCTGGCTGGCGTTCAAGGGTGCCGTCTGGGCGCTGATGACGCCGGTCATCCTGCTGGGCGGCATGTTCAGCGGCTGGTTCACGCCCACCGAGGCCGCCGCGGTCGCGGACATCTACGCGCTGTTCCTGGGCTTCGTCGTGTACCGTACGCTGCGCATCAAGGATCTTCCCGCGATCCTGATCAACACGGCGGAGACCACGGGCATCGTGATGGTGCTGGTCATGGTCGCCGGCGCGCTCGGGTGGTGCATGTCGATTTCGCGTATTCCGCAGACGCTGGCGCCCATGATGGTGGCCGCGATCCATTCACCGCTCCTCTTCCTGTTTGCATCGAACCTCATCCTGCTGGTCGTCGGCTGCTTCATGGAAGCGCTGGCCGCGCTGCTCATCCTGATCCCGATCCTGGTGCCGGCCGCGATCAGCTTCGGCATCGACCCGGTGCAATTCGGATTGATCATGATCTTCAACCTGATCCTGGGCACGATCCACCCGCCGATCGGCGTGGTGCTGTTCGTCATGGCCCGCATTGCGGACGTAACCTTCGAGAAGCTCTCCCGCGCGATACTCCCCTGGCTGGTCCCGCTGCTCATCGTGCTGGCCGCGATCACGGTGTGGCCGCCGCTGACGCTGTGGTTGCCGAGCGTCGTGATGGGTGCAAAATAGCGTGACTCCGGCCCGCACTCGCGGGCCACACCGGAACCCGACATCGTTTTAAGGACGCCATGAATCCTGCTGCACCCGTACACGGCCTGTGGTGTGCCACGCTGACCCCGCTCGATGCGTCCGGCGGCGTCGATCACGGACTGCTGGTCACGCATGCGAAGTCGCTTCTCGCCAGGGGTGTCGATGGCGTCGCGCCATTCGGAACCACCGGCGAGGGCCAGTCTTTTTCTCTTGCCGAACGCCGCGCCGGGGTGGACGCATTGCTTGCGGCAGGCATACCCCGGGAAAAAATCGTGGCCGCGACCGGGTGCGCCGCGCTTCCGGAAACCATCGCGCTCACTCGCCACGGCGTCGAGGCAGGATGCGCGGCCTGCCTCGTGCTGCCGCCGTTCTTCTGGAAGGACGCCAGCGACGATGGCCTGTTTGCGTGGTACGCGCAAGTGATCGAGGCGGTGGGCGACTCGCGGTTGCGAATCTACCTGTATCACATCCCGCAGGTGTCGGGCACGCCGTTGTCGGTCGATCTCATCGCGCAGCTCGCGGCCGCATTTCCGAACATCATCGCGGGCGTCAAGGACAGCGCCGGCGACTGGTCCAACACTCTGGCGCTGCTCGCGGCGGTGCCGCAACTCGCGATCCTGGTCGGCCACGAACCGCACCTGCCGCGGCTGCTGCGCGGCGGCGGCGCCGGCACCATCTGCGGCGTGGCCAATCTGTTCCCGGATCTGGTGCGCGCGCTGCTGCTGCCCACCGTGACCCCGGCGGACGAGCAGCGCGTGGCAACGTTCATCGAAATCGCCTTTCGCCAGCCGTTCCTCGCCGGCTTCAAGGCCATCCTCGCCGAGCAGACACGCAATCCGGCATGGCAGGCCGTGCGCGCGCCGCTGGTGCCGCTGGCCGTGGAATCGCGCAGGACGCTGCTGGGCGCATTGCGCCATGCCGGCCTCCTGACCGGTGGCCAGGACCAGTAGTGGAAGGACCCACACGATGAATCCGCCGCAGGTCACGCTGGCCGAGATCGACGCGCTCATCGCGTTCGATACGCCGACCATTTGCAATGCGCTGGAGCAATTGGCGCCGGAAACGCGAGCCCGCGGATACACGACTCAGCCGTTCGTGTGCGGCTTTCCGCACATGAAGCCGGTCATCGGCTACGCGCGGACGGCCACGATCCGCTCCGCACAACCTTCCGCTGTGGCGGCCGCCGAACAGAGCCGCATTCGCGACGACTATTACCGTTCCATCGATACCGGCCCCAAGCCTGCCCTGGTCGTGATCCAGGACCTCGACACCGATGCGGGCATTGGCGCGTTCTGGGGTGAGGTGCAATCGGCCATCCACGTCGGCCTGGGCGCCCGTGGACTGCTCACCAATGGTTCGGTGCGCGACCTCGATCAATGGGCGCCGGGTTTCCAGTTCCTCGCCGCGAGAATCGCCGCATCGCATGCGCACGCCCATCCGACAAGCGTCGGCGGTGAGGTCGAGGTCCTGGGACTTCGCGTGCGCAATGGGGACCTCGTGCATGCCGACCGGCATGGCGCGGTCATCGTGCCGCAGGAATGGGTTCGCGCACTACCGGCCGCGGCCCGGGAGGTCGCCGCGCGCGAGGCTCGCATCCTTGCGGTGGCGCGCGGACCGGATTGCACGGCGGACAAGCTCGTCGGCGTTTTTCGCGATCTCGACGCCATTCACTGAATTGCGCGAGCGGGTGACGTATGATCGCGGTTATCAAAATCGGCGCGCGGATGGTCAGGCGCGCCCAATCATGCGACCACACGCAAGGAGGCAACCGTGGCAAATCGTGACGACTCGAAGGTTTCCGGATCCCCGCGGCGGCGGCTTCTGCAGGCAGGTGCCGGCGCCATAGCGCTTGGCGCCCTGCCCGGCGTCAACCAGTTCGCGGCGCAGGCCCAGGCGCCCTTCGACTGGAAGAAATACAAGGGCGAGACGATCGAGGTCTTCCTGGTCAAGAGCCCGCGCGGCGACTTGCTGTCCAAGTACCACAAGGAATTCGAGGACATGACGGGCATCACCGTCGGGTCGGAAATGATTCCCGAGCAGCAGCAACGACAAAAGGCCGTCATCGAATTCAATTCCGGCCGCACGAGCTTCGACGTGATCCAGCTTTCCTATCACGTGCAGAAGCGTCAGTTCGGCAAGAACAAGTGGCTGGACGACGTGCGGCCGTTGATGGCCGACAAGTCGCTGGTGGATCCGAATCTCGACTTCGCCGACTTTGCCAAGGGCGGCCTCGCCTACGCGACGCAGCCGGACGGGCGCATCGACAGCCTGCCCATGAACCTCGATCCGTGGGTCGTCTATTACAACAAGGAGTTGTTCGACGCGAAGAACATCGCCTATCCGAAGACGTTCGCGGAGATGGTGGATGCCGCAGCCCGGCTCAACGATCCTGCGAAAGGCGTCTCCGGATTTGTGGGCCGCGGACTCAAGAATGCGAATGTGCCGGTCTGGTCGAGCTTCCTGCTGGGCTACGGAGGCGGATTCGTCGACGCCAACGGCAAGCTGACGACCGAGACCACCGAAGCCATCGAAGCCGCCAAGATGTACCAGACGCTGCTGGCCAAATACGGCCCGCAGGGCGTGGCCGGTTATAACTGGAACGAGTCGCAAAGCCTGTTCGCGCAGGGCAAGGCCGCGATGTGGCTGGACGGCATCGGGTTTGCGGCGCCGCTCGAGGATCCCACCAAGTCGCGCATTGTCGGCAAGGTGGGCTATGGCGTCATGCCCGCGGGCCCGAAACAGCAGGCCTCCGCGCTTTTCGGCGACGGCCAGGGAATCTCGACCTTCAGCAAGAAGAAGGGCCCGGCGTGGTTCTACCTGCAATGGGCGTCGAACAAGGCCAACCAGACGCGAATGCTGCAGAATGCCGCCGGCGCGCCGGTGCGCAACTCGGCCTATCAACTCGCGCAGAGTTCCGGGGAACTCAAGTCCCCGAAGCAATGGGTCGAGTGCATGGTGACGTCGGCGCGGATCGCGCAGCCCGGGCTGCCGGTGATCGTGCCGGTGACGGAATTCCGCGACGTGTTCGGCATCGCGCTGACCAATATGATCAACGGCGCCGATCCCGCCACGGAACTGAAGAAAGCCACGGCGGACTTCCAGCCGGTCCTGGACAAGAGCGAGAAGGCCTGAAGTCCCCACCCGCTGCCGGGCGCGCAGTGATCGCAGCCACGCCCGGCGGCATGCGCGCCTGACGCCGCTCATGTCCGCGAATTCCGTGCCGCTGGGCGTCGTCGCGCGGCGGCAACGCAGCTACTTCCGGTTCATCATCCCGGCGCTGATCGTCGTCGGCGCGGTCATCATCTTTCCGTGGCTGTTCACGATCTGGATGAGCGCGTTCGACTGGAAGATCGGCACCGAAGCGCACTTCGTCGGCCTCGACAACTACACGGGCCTGGTGCGCAACCAGCGGTTCCTCGAAGCCGTCGTGCGAACGTTCTACTTCACGGCTCTCGCGGTCGTCGCGCCGCTCATCCTCGGCACCATCGCCGCGCTCATTTTCCACCGGCAGTTTCCGTTTCGCGGAGTACTGCGCGGAGTCTTCATCATGCCGATGATGGCCACACCGGTGGCCGTGGCGCTGGTGTGGACGATGATGTTCCACCCGCAACAGGGCGTGCTGAACTACCTGTTGTCACTGGTCGGTCTGCCTCCCTCGCTGTGGGTGTACTCGCCGCAGTGGGTCATCCCCAGTCTCGTCCTGGTGGAGGTCTGGCACTGGACGCCGCTGGTGATGCTCATCGTCCTTGGCGGTCTCGCGGCGCTGCCCACCGAGCCTTACGAATCTGCCAAGCTCGACGGCGCCTCCGAGTGGCAGCTGTTCCGGTACATCACGCTGCCGCTGGTTGCGCCTTTCCTGCTGGTCGCGGCGGTGATCCGCACGATCGACGCGCTGAAGGCATTCGACACGATCTACGTCATCACGTCCGGCGGTCCGGGCACCGCGTCCGAGACCATCAACCTGTATCTTTACCTGCAGGCGTTCGCGTTCTACAACATCGGCAACGCCTCCGCCGTCGTCGTCATCTTCTTCTTCATCGTGATGGCCCTGGCGCTGCTCCTGCTCTACGTGCGGAAGCGAACCCAATGGACGTGACTGCGCGTCCCGCGACCCCGCCACTCAGGCGTTCGCGCTTCCAGCCTCGCCGCTGGCTGCGCAAGGCCGGATTTGCCTTCTCGGTCGCCGTCATCGTGTCGCCGGCCATCCTCGTATTCCTGTGGATGCTGTCGCTGTCCCTCAAGAACGAGATCGACAACATCGCGTACCCGCCGGTGTTCATTCCCAGCCCGCCGACGTTTGCCAACTTCATTTCGGTGTTCGAGCAGAATTCCATGTTCAAGTATTTCTGGAACAGCGTTGTCGTCTCGGGGGGCGCCACGCTGATCGCGTTGCTCGTGGGCATTCCCGCCGGCTACGGCATTGCCCGGACGGGGGCGCATCGGCTCACCGTCCTGATCCTGATCGCGCGGATGACGCCGGCGCTTTCCTACCTGATTCCGCTGTTCGCCGTCTTCCAGTTTCTGCACCTCAACAACACGCTGACCGCGCTGGTGATCACGCACCTGGTCATCACGGTGCCGATCATCGTCTACATCATGGCCGGGCATTTCGAGACCCAGCCGCGCGAGCTCGAGGAAGCGGCGCAGATCGACGGCGCCAGTCCGTGGGCGGTATTCCGCCACGTCGCGCTGCCGTTGGCGCGGCCGGGGATCGTCGTCGGCTTCATCCTCGCGTTCATCTTTTCGTGGAACAATTTCATCTTCGGCGCCGTGCTGGCAGGACGCGAAACGCGGACACTGCCGGTCGCCGTCTACAACGTGCTGACATTCGAGCAGCTCGCGTGGGGCCCGCTGGCGGCCGCCGCGATCATCGTCACGCTGCCGGTGCTGCTGCTCACCATCGTGATCCAGAAGGAAATCCTGACCGGCATGGCCGCCGGCGGCGTCAAGGGAGGGTAACCGTGCTGAAGGGCATTCATCCACTGCTGTCGGCCGACCTGCTGCATGCACTGCAGTCGATGGGTCACGGCGATTCCATCGCCATCGTCGATGCCAATTTTCCCGCCGCCGCCAACGCAAAGCGGCTCATCGAGTCTCCCGGCACTCCGGCCCCGGCATTGCTGGAGGCCGTGCTGACGGTGCTCCCGCTGGACACGCGCGTCACGCCGGCGGTATTCACGATGGAGGTCACCGGCGATCCGGACGCAATACCACCGCCAGTCGCGGAGTTCGCCGCCGTGATGACGGACTTGGACTTGGCCGACATGGAAATCGGCCACCTGGAGCGCAACGCGTTCTACGAGCGTGCGCGCAGCGCCTATGCCATCGTGCGCACCGGCGAGTCGCGGCGCTTCGGCAACATCCTGCTCGTCAAGGGCGTGATCGCCAGCGACTGATGGTCGTCGTCTTCGGTTCCATCAACCTGGATCTGGTCGCGCAGGTAACGCGCATTCCTGCGCCCGGCGAAACGCTGGCCGGCCGGTCGTTCGTGACGCTGCCCGGCGGGAAAGGTGCCAACCAGGCACTGGCCGCGGCGCGCGCCGGGGCGAAGGTTGCCCTGTTCGGTGCCGTAGGACGCGATGCGTTTGCCGCATCCGCGCTCGCGAACCTGGAAGCGTCGGGCATCGACCTGTCCGGCGTGACCGCGGTCGACGCGCCGACCGGGGTTGCGCTTATCCACGTGGATGCACATGGCGAGAACGCGATAACCATCGTCGCAGGAGCCAATGGCAGCGCGCGCGCGGCGCAGGTTTCCGACGCCGCCCTTGGCCCGGAAACGTCGCTGCTGCTGCAACTGGAAGTGCCGATGGCCGAGGTCGCCCTGCTCGCGCGGCGCGCTCGCGGCCGCGGCGCCCGGGTCATGCTCAATGCCGCGCCCGCAGCCGCCGTGTCGGACGATCTGCTGCGGTTGGTCAACGTCCTGATCGTCAACGAAAGCGAAGCAACGCGCATCGGCGACGAACACGGGCTACCGGCCACGCCGGAACAATTCGCCGTGTCGGCGTCCGCGCGATACCGCTGCGCCGTCATCGTCACGCTCGGCCCGCGGGGCGCGCTGGCCGCGTGCGGCAAAGAGCGCATCACGATTGCAGCACCTCCAACCCGAGTGATCGACACGACGGGCGCCGGCGACGCTCTCGCCGGCGCCGCCGCGGCAGCGCTCGACCGTGGCGCGAGTCTGCGTACATCACTGGCGGAAGGCATCGCCGCCGGCTCGCTCGCCTGTGGCGCCCACGGCGCCCAGGCGGCGCTCCCGGGGCGCGACGCGATCGCAGCGCTTGCAGAAATACTCTGATACGTATTTACATGCAGTCCTACAGGTGTTGCAAATGCGGCGGGTTAATATTCGCCATCATCACGCCCATTTCGAGGTAGTCATGCGCCAGCCCACATCGCCCATCCGATCTTTCTGTGCCGCCGTGCTTACCGCACTGGCGCTGCTGCTCCCGTTGAAGCCCGCTCTCGCGGCCGAGTACACCGACCTCTGGGTCACACCCGGCGAGGACGCGTGGGGCGTGAATTTCGTGCAATGGGGCAGCGTCATCTACGCCACCTTCTACATCTACGGTCCGGACAAGAAGCCCGTCTGGTACGCCGCGGTGCTGAATTACGACGCCGCCAGCCGGTACAGCGGCACCCTCTACTCCCCGCGCGGCACGTATTTCGGAATGCCGTGGAATCCGGCCGACATTGTTGATGGAGACCCGGCTGTCGCCGGCACGGCGTCGTTCCAGCCGTCATCCGCCAACAATTACCAAGGCACGCTGGTCTATACGGTAGCGGGCGTGGGCACCTTCACCAAGCAGGTGCAGCGGCTGACTGTCGCTTCGATCCCGCTGGCGGGCAACTATTACGGCGCGGAATCCGGTGCCTACTCCGGCTGCACGAACAGTTCCGATAACGCCATCTTTACCGATACTTTTCCGCTGACGGTGACGCAGAGCGCCAACGCACTGACGCTGACTTTCGCGTACGAGGGCCTGGGGGCCACGTGCACACTGACTGGCACTTCCGTTCAGAACGGGCTCCTTTACAGCATTCCGTTCGCCAGCTACGTCTGCACGGACGGGCTCAACACCACGGCGTCGGTTTTCAATATCAAGCAGACCGCGCAAGGCATCGAAGGGCAGTTTTCCGCGCCCGTTCAAGGCAATTGCCGGGAAGACACACGCTTTTCAGCGGTGCGGAACTGAGCCACCCTTCGCCTGAGGGCGCCGCTGCCGCACACATTCGAACAGCACGACGGCGGCGGCAGCCGCGGCATTGAGCGACTCGGCGCCGCCAGGCATCGGAACGGTCACACGCGCGTCGGCTTCATTCACGAGCGCCGCCGACAATCCCGCGCCCTCGTTGCCGATCGCGATGCCCACGCGGGAAGGAATTTCCGTCGCATACAGATCGGCGCCGCCACGCGCGACCATGGCGACTACCCGCCCGTGGCGGCGAAATGCGCGCGCCCAGGCGACGAGGTCGACATCCTCCACGATCGTCGTGAGGAAATGCGCGCCCTGGGCCGCGCGCAATACCTTCGGCGCCCACGCGAACGCACTGTGCTTCGACAACAGCACCTGCTCCACGCCGGCCGCCGCGGCGGTGCGCAGGATCGCCCCGACATTGCCCGGGTCCTGCACGTCCTCCAGCAGCAAGTGAAAGGACGCGGATGGCGGCGGCGGCGGCGCCGGCGTCGCGATGATGGCCAGCACCCCTACCGCAGCCGGCAGCGTGGAAACTTCGTCGAAGATCGCCGCCGGGACGGCGATCACGTCGCGCTCGCGGACCCGCGCGACGAGCGCGGCAAACCGCGAATCTGCCACGCGCTCGTCGACGATGATCAGCGTCTCCGGCACGCCGCCGCGGTCCAGGTAGACCTCGATCAGGTGTTCGCCTTCGAGCACGCAGCGGCGCGCCTTGCGGCGGTCGCGCGACGAGGAAATCAGCGCTGCCGCTTCGGCAAGGCGCGGGTTATGGCGCGAGGTGACCCGGAGCATCGGCCGTGCGATGGAATGGCCGGCCGGCTGCGCCGTCAGCGATGGGGCGCAGACTTGGCGCCTGGCGCCGTCAACGCGGGCGCCGGCGTGACGATCGGCGCGCCTCCCTCAGGCTGCACCTGAAAGAACACTTCGTCGGAGCGGATCATGCCCAGCTCCGCGCGTGCTCGCTCCTCGATCGCTTCGGATCCGGTCTTCAGGTCGCGCACGTCGGCATCGAGCGCATCGTTGCGCAACTTCAGCTTGGCGTTGATATCACGCTGGAGCGCCATCTGGCGGTCCGTCTCCCGGACCTGCAGCCAGCCGCCCTTCCCGAGCCACATCGGATACTGCAGCGCCACGATCAGAGCCAGGAGGATGAAGGCAAGCCAGCGCATGTCGGCGTGCGGAAGCTAACGGATGCTGAAAAAGGCCTCGCGGCCCGGATAGCTCGCGGCATCGCCCAGGTCCTCCTCGATGCGCAGCAGCTGGTTGTACTTGGCGATGCGGTCCGAGCGCGACAGCGAGCCGGTCTTGATCTGGCCTGCATTGGTGCCCACGGCAATGTCCGCGATGATGCTGTCCTCCGTCTCGCCGGAACGGTGCGAGATCACCGACGTGTAGCCGGCGCGCGTGGCCATCGTGATGGCCGCGAATGTTTCCGACAGCGTGCCGATCTGGTTGATCTTGATCAGGATCGAATTGGCGACACCCTTGGCGATGCCCTGCTTCAGTATCTTGGTGTTGGTGACGAAGAGATCGTCGCCGACCAGCTGCACGCTCCTGCCCAGGCGCTCGGTCAGATACTTCCAGCCGGCCCAGTCGTGCTCGGACATCCCGTCCTCGATGCTGATGATCGGATACTTGTCGCACCACGCCGCCAGCACGTCGGCGAACTGCTCCGACGTCAGCGCGCGGTTCTCCGATTCGAGCTGGTAACGCTCGTCCTTCCAGAATTCGCTGGCTGCGCAATCGAGCGCCAGGGCGATGTCCTTCCCCGGCGTGTAGCCTGCCTTGTCGATCGCCTCCACGAGGAGTTGCAGCGCCGACTCGTTCGACGGCAAGTCGGGCGCGAAGCCGCCTTCATCGCCGACCGTGGTGGGCATGCCCCGCGCGTCGATCAGCTTTTTCAGCGTGTGGAACACCTCCGCCCCGTAGCGCAGGGCCTCGCGGAACGTCGGCGCGCCGAGCGGAACGATCATGAACTCCTGCAGGTCGACCTTGTTGTTGGCGTGCGCGCCACCGTTGATCACGTTCATCAAGGGGACCGGCAGTTGCATTTGCCCTGCACCGCCCAGGTAGCGGTAGAGCGGCAGCGTCGATTCCTCGGCGGCCGCCTTGGCGACGGCGCAGGAGACGGCGAGAATGGCGTTGGCGCCCAGGCGGCCCTTGTTGTCCGTGCCATCGAGGTCGACCAGCGTCTTGTCGATGAAGCCCTGTTCCGA
The DNA here is from genome assembly GCA_963782625.1 of uncultured beta proteobacterium. Classification (GTDB taxonomy): domain Bacteria; phylum Pseudomonadota; class Gammaproteobacteria; order Burkholderiales; family Casimicrobiaceae; genus VBCG01. Next base: position 72,412 of record CAWAKN010000016.1, read on the forward strand.
CGCGTCCAGGCCGAGGATCGCCTCGCAGATCTCCGTGTTGACGTTTTCGACCGCCTTCAGCACGCCCTTGCCGGAATATCGGGCGACATCGCCGTCTCGCAGTTCGACCGCTTCCTTCGACCCGGTGGATGCACCGGACGGCACGGCGGCGCGGCCGGAAACCCCCGACTCGAGGACGACGTCGGCTTCGATGGTGGGGTTGCCGCGCGAATCGAGAACTTCGCGGGCGATGACGTCGACGATGGCGCTCATGGTTTCCTGGCTCGGTGGTCTTGGTCGAAATCGGCAGCAGTGCGGTCCTCGCTGCTAGGCAACTTCATAGTCGCAGATGATCCAGTCGGCGAACTCGCGTTCAAGCGCCACGACAGCCTGGTGATCGGGATGGGGCCCATAGGCGTCGAGGTCGGCGCGGGTGGCGAACGCCATGTTCACGCCGTAGTCGTACGCGATGGGTCGATCGGTCGTGTTCCAGCCGTGCTCGAAGCGCACGATCCCCTGGCACTTGTGCTCCAGCGCCATGAAACCGGCGCGCCAGGCGGCGACGCGCGGGTCGTCGCGAGACACGCCGGGTTTCAGCTTGATCAGGACCAGGTGCACGAACATCGGATTTCCTTGGCGTTGTAATTCGGTGTTGTGTTCAACCGGCCGCAATCAGTGCGTCTTCCGGGAAGCCGCCGTGCTTCGCGGCGGCGTCGAGTTCGACCAGCGTCTCCAGCAGCGCGCGCATCATCGGCAGCGGCCACGCGTTGGGTCCGTCGGACAATGCCTTTTCGGGCTGCGGATGCGTCTCCATGAAGATGCCGGCGATGCCCGCGGCCACCGCGGCGCGCGCCAGCACCGGCACGAACTCGCGCTGGCCGCCGGAAGACGTCCCTTGCCCGCCCGGCAACTGCACCGAGTGCGTCGCGTCGAACACGACCGGGACATCCGGTGGCACGCATGATCGCCAATGAGCGCATGTCGGAGACCAGGTTGTGATAGCCGAACGACGCGCCGCGCTCGCAGACCATGATATTGTCGCCGCCGCTCGCGGCCTTGGCCTTGGCCACGACCTGCCGCATGTCCTCGGGCGCCAGGAACTGCCCCTTCTTGATGTTCACCGGCTTGCCGCTGGCGGCGACGGCCTGGATGAAATCGGTCTGCCGGCACAGGAATGCCGGCGTCTGCAGCACATCGACTACGGCGGCCACCGTCGCGATCTCGTCCACCGTGTGCACATCGGTCAGCACCGGCACGTCGCATTGCCGCCGCACTTCCTCGAGGATGCGCAGGCCCTCCTCCATGCCCGGTCCGCGAAACGACGCGTGCGAGCTGCGGTTGGCCTTGTCGTAGGAAGACTTGAAGATGAACGGCACGTCGAGCGCCGCGCAAATCGCCTTGAGTTCGCCGGCGACATCCACTTGCAGCTGGCGCGACTCGACGACACAGGGACCGGCGATCAGGAACAGCGGCCGGTCCAACCCGACGTCGAAGCCGCACAGCTTCATGGCCTTTAGATCGACGCGACCAGCTCGGCGGCAGGCTGGGGCGCATTGCCCTTGGCACGCCGTTGGTGTTCGAGCGCCGCCTGCACGAAGCTGATGAACAGCGGATGGCCGCGCCGCGGATTCGACGTGAACTCCGGGTGGAACTGGCAACCGAAGAACCAGGGGTGGTTCGGCAACTCGACCATCTCGACCAAGTCGCCGGCGGTCTCGCTCCTGGCCCGTGCGCCCACGAACATGCCTGCCGCTTCGATCCGCGACAGGTAGTGGTTGTTGACCTCGTAGCGATGCCGGTGACGTTCGATCACCGTCGTGGTCCCATAGATGCGGTTCGCCAGCGACCCCGGTACGACCTCACAAGGCTGCGCACCGAGCCGCATCGTCCCACCCATGTCCGAGGCCTCGGTGCGCTTTTCGATCGAACCGTCGCGGTTCTGCCATTCCGTGATCAGCGCCACGACCGGATGCGGCGTGGCGGGATCGAATTCCGTGCTGTTGGCATTGGGCAGCCCCGCCATGTTCCGCGCGCATTCGATCACGGCCAGCTGCATGCCGAGGCAGATGCCGAGGTAGGGAATGCCGCTCTCGCGCGCCAGGCGCACGGCCATCAGCTTGCCCTCGACGCCGCGTTTGCCGAAGCCTCCCGGCACCAGGATCGCGTCCATGTCGCGCAATCCGTTGATGCCGTCGCTTTCCAGTACCTCGGAGTCGACATAGTGGATGCGCACCTTGGCGCGCGTATGCATGCCGGCGTGGGTAAGCGCCTCGGAGAGCGACTTGTACGACTCCGTGAGGTCGACATACTTGCCGACCATCGCAATGTTCACTTCATGCTGCGGATGCTCGAGCGCGTCGACGAGCTTGTGCCAGATGCCGAGGTCGGCTGGTTTCGGGTTGATGTTGAGCTTCTTGCAGACGATGACATCGAGGCCCTCGGCATGGAGCAGCCCGGGAATCTTGTAGATCGAGTCGGCGTCGAGCGCCGGGATGACCGCTTCCTCCGGCACGTTGGTGAACAGCGATATCTTCTTGCGGTCGCCATCCGGAACCGGGCGGTCTGCGCGGCACAGCACGACGTCGGGCTGGATACCGATTTCGCGCAATTCCTTCACCGAATGCTGCGTGGGCTTGGTCTTCATCTCGCCGGCCGTGGGAATGTACGGAAGCAGCGTCAGATGCACGTAGCAGACGTTTTCGCGGCCGAGCGTGATGCCGAGCTGCCGGATGGCTTCCAGGAACGGCAGCGATTCGATGTCGCCGACGGTGCCGCCGACTTCGACGATGGCGACTTCGGCATCGCCGGCGCCGAGGAGAATCCAGCTCTTGATTTCGTCGGTGATGTGCGGGATGACCTGCACCGTGCCACCGAGGTAGTCGCCGCGGCGCTCCTTGCGGATCACCGATTCGTAGATCTGGCCGGTGGTGAAGTTGTTGCGCTTCCCCATCCGAACATCGGTGAAGCGCTCGTAGTGGCCCAGGTCCAGGTCGGTCTCGGCGCCGTCGTCGGTGACGAACACCTCGCCGTGCTGGAACGGCGACATCGTCCCGGGATCGACGTTGATGTAGGGGTCAAGCTTGAGATTGGTGACGCGGACGCCGCGGGAGGCGAGGATCGCGGCGAGCGACGCGGCGGCGATGCCCTTCCCAAGTGAGGAAACGACGCCGCCGGTCACGAAGACGAACTGGGTCATGTGCTTCTCGCCCCGGGAAATTGGTATGTTACACGATCCTCCCGGAGGCGGCAAAAACCGCGGCCGGCACGTCAGGCGGCATCCTTGCGCCAGAAGGCGCCGCCACCGGTGATGAACTTCAACTCCGCCGATATGTGCTGCGCGTTCCTGAAATCGGCGACCGCCTCGTTGCAGGCATCCACGGCGCCGTAGTCGTCGACGATGAGAAATCCACCCGGCGACAGCTTGGCATACAGGTTGACGAACCCGTCCATCGTGGACTCGTACATATCTCCGTCAAGGCGAATGACCGCGAGCCGCTCGATGGGTGCGGTCGGCAGCGTGTCGCGGAACCAGCCCTTGAGAAAGCGGACCTGGTCGTCCAGCAGCCCATAGCGTTCGAAATTGCTCTTCACCTGCTCCAGCGAGACGGCAAGATCGCCGGACAAGTGAAAGTCCAGCGGGGACTCCTTCGGATAGTTGACGCGATCTGCCGGCGGCAGGCCCGCGAAGGAATCCGCCACCCAGACCGTCCGGTCGGTGATCCCGTACGCCTTCAGGATGCCGCGCATGAAAATGCTCGCGCCACCACGCCAGACTCCGGTCTCGATCAGGTCGCCCGCCACGGCGTCCTTGAGGGCGGTCTCGACGCAGTAGCGCAGGTTGTTGAGGCGCGGAATGCCGATCATCGTGTGCGCCCGCGATGGCCAGATGTGCCCGTAGAATTTCGCCTCGCCGGCGACGGGCACGGCCTCGACCGCCCTCATCTTTCCCGATGCCGGATCAAGCGCCGCCGCAGCCGACATGAGGTCGAGATCGTCGTCGTAGATGGAGTTGCTGATGCAGCGCTTCAGCAGTTCGATGTACAGATCGCTGGGGGGCTCGGGCGCCGCCGGCCGGGCCGACTGGATTCGGCTCTTGCGCGAAGCGCGCAGGTCGCGCAGGACATCCATCAGCATGCTCATCAGTCATCTCCCAACGACAGTCCCTCGGCCATTCGCGCGCGCGTGGCATCGCGGCCCAGCAGCGCCAGGACCGCATCGATCGCAGGCGTCGACGTCGTGCCCGCCACCAGCAGGCGCAGCGCCATCATGATCTGCGGTGGTTTCAGGCCGTGGCGCGACGCGGCGGCTTTGAGCGCGGCCATCAGCGTTTCCCGCCTCCAGTCCGCCGTCGCGAATTCGCCGTGCAATTCCAGCAGCGCCGGCCGATTTGCCGCGGTCACCTGCTCCGCCAGCTTATCCCGTCCAACCTTCGGCGCGGCGTAGAAATAGTGCGCCGCATCGGCCATCTCGACCAGCGTGTCCGCGCGATCGCGCAACAAGGTCGCCACCGCGCCGGCATCGGGTCCCGCCCCGGGATCGAGTCCCGCGCGTTCGAGGAACGGCACGAGTCGCCGGCCCAGTTCGCCCTCGGACAGGCGCTTCATGTGTTCCTGGTTGACCCATCTCAGCTTGTCGGCGTTGAATCGCGAAGGCGCCGTGCTGATTCCTGGCAGGTCGAACCACCGCACCAGTTGCTCGCGGTCGAAAATTTCTTCGTCGCCGTGGCCCCAGCCGATCCTGGCCAGGAAATTGATCAGCGCCTCGGGCAGATAACCCTGTGCCTCGTACTCCATCACGCCCACGGCACCGTGGCGCTTGGACAGCTTGGCCCCGTCCTCGCCCAGCACCGTGGGGACGTGCGCGTACGCGGGCGGCTCGGCGCCGAGCGCGCGAAAAATGTTGAGCTGTCGCGGCGTGTTGTTGACGTGGTCGTCCCCGCGGATGACATTCGTGATCGCCATGTCGATGTCGTCGACAACGACACAGAAATTGTAGGTGGGCGTGCCATCCGGACGGGCGATGACGAGATCGTCGAGTTCGGCGTTGGCTATCTCGATGCGGCCCTTGACCCCGTCATCCCAGGCGACGACGCCCTCGTCCGGGTTGCGAAAGCGCAGCACTGGGGTCACGTCCGGCGGCGGCGTCCTGCCGACGCTGTTCTCGGGCCGCCAGCGCCCGTCGTAGCGCGGCTTCTGCCCTTGCGCCATCTGCTCGGCGCGCAGCGCGTCCAGCTCCTTGGCGGACATGTAGCAGCGATAGACCTGTCCGGCGGCAAGCATTTGCGCAATGACTGCGCGGTAGCGGTCCATCCGCTGCATCTGGAAGAACGGGCCCTCGTCGTAGTCCAGCGCGAGCCAGGCCATCGCATCGAAGATCGCCTTCACCGCCGCCGGCGTGGAGCGCTCGACGTCAGTGTCCTCGATACGCAGGATGAACTTGCCGCCGAAATGCCGTGCGTAGGCCCACGCGAACAGCGCGGTGCGCGCGCTGCCCAGATGCAGATAGCCCGTCGGGCTGGGTGCGAAGCGGCTTCTGACTTCCTTCACGCGGGCGCCCCTGATGCAAAAGACCGCATCTTACCGGGCGAGCACTATCGCGCCGGCTGCCACCGCAAATCGAGCGTGGCCGGCGAGGCCGGATTGGGCCTCTCCGGATGCACGGTCATCGGACCGGGCGTGTGCCCGTGCGCCCAGAAGCGGGCTACGCGCCGGGCCTCGGCCTCGTTGGCGTTGACCGGGAATGTGTCGTAGTTGCGTCCCCCCGGATGCACGACGTGGTACGTGCATCCGCCCAACGCGCGCTGCGACCACGTGTCGATCAGGTCGAAGGTCAGCGGCGCCTGCACGCCGATCGTCGGATGCAGCGCCGACGGCGGGCTCCACGCGCGGAAACGCACGCCCGCAACGAACTCGCCGGGAACACCGGTCGGCGTGAGCGGCACCGCGCGGCCATTGCAGGTCACGGCGTGGCGGCCGCCGGTCATGCCCACGGCCTTGATCTGCATCCGTTCCACCGACGAGTCGACGTAGCGCGCCGTGGCGCCCAACGCCACCTCCTCGCCCAGCACATGCCAGGGCTCGATCGCCTGCCGCAATTCCAGCGTGACACCGGCATAGGTCGCCGTGCCAAAGCGCGGGAAGCGGAATTCGACGAAGGGTTCGAACCACGCCGGGTCGAACGAATAGCCGGCACGATCGAGATCGGCCGCGACATCGCGGATGTCGGCGGCAACGAAATGTGGCAGCAGCCAGCGGTCGTGCAGCGCAGTGCCCCAGGGAATCAAGTCCCCCCGATAAGGGTCACGCCAGAAGCGCGCCACCAGCGCGCGCAACAGCAACACTTGCACCGCGCTCATCCGTGCATGCGGCGGCATCTCGAACGCGCGGAATTCGAGCAAACCGAGGCGCCCGGTCGCGGTGTCGGGTGAATAGAGTTTGTCGATCGAGAACTCGGCGCGGTGCGTATTGCCGGTCAGGTCGGTCAGCATGTGCCGCAACAACCGGTCGACCAGCCACGGCTGCGGCGTTTCGCGGCCGGCCTCCGCCTTGCGTCCCAGCTGCTGGAAGGCGATCGCCAGTTCGTACAGACGATCGTCGCGCGCTTCGTCGACGCGCGGCGCCTGGCTGGTCGGCCCGATGAACATTCCCGAAAACAGGTACGACAGCGAAGGATGGTTTTGCCAGTAGGTGATCAGGCTCTGCAGCAGATCCGGACGGCGCAGGAGCGGACTGTCGGCAGGCGTGGCGCCACCCAGCGTGACGTGATTGCCGCCGCCAGTCCCGGTGTGCCGCCCGTCGAGCATGAATTTTTCGGTGCCGAGCCGTGACTGGCGAGCTTCTTCGTACAGCGTCTCGGTCGTGGCCAGGAAGTCTCGCCACGACGCCGCCGGATGGATGTTGACTTCGATGACGCCGGGGTCGGGGGTCACGCTCAGCACTTTGACCCGCGGATCGCGCGGCGGCGTGTAGCCTTCGATGGCCACCGGCGTGGCCAAGACGCGCGCCGTGTCCTCGACGGCCGCGAGCAACGCCACGTAGGCTTCGAGCTTCTCGCATGGAGGCATGAACACGTACAGGTGCCCGCCGCGCACCTGCAAAGTCATGGCCGTCTTGATGACCTCGCGCGGTTTGCGCCCGCGGACTTTGCCGCCTTTACTGGCCAATTCCTTCCCCGCCAGCAGCTCTTCGCGGGGCGCGAAAGGATCGACCGGGAATTCCGGGTCCGCCTCGTCGGGCAGCAGTTCCGGAAGGGAGGACAGCGGAAGGCGCAGGCCGAGCGGCGAGTCGCCCGGCACCGCATACAGGTGCTCGCGCTTCAGCGGCCACGGACTCGATTCCCAGCGGATGTCTGCGGCGTCGGCGACCGTCGCCTTGAGCGGCAAGACGAATCCGGCCGGCGAACCCAGCCCGGCCGTGAGTAGGCGCGCGAGGCGCGCTCGCTCGTCAGGCTTCGCAAGATCGGCCTTGAGCGGGTCTACATTCTCGGGAAGCGCGGCTTCGTCCTGCAGGAGCCTGGGCACGTCCTCGTACGCCGTGATCAGTTGCGTGGCCGGCAGCCCGAGGGCAACCGCGACGCGTTCCCCAAAGGCCTTCGCCTTCACAACGTCAGCTGCGCCCGGCTTCGTAGTGTCGGCGATCAGCGTATCGCCCTGCCACAGCGCGATGCCGTCCGTGCGCCAGAAAACGCCCAGCGCCCAGCGCGGCAGCGGTTCCCCCGGATACCACTTGCCCTGCCCATAGTGCAGGAACCCTTCCGGCGCGAATTTCGCCTTGAGGCGCTTGATCAGGATCTCGCCCAGTTTCCGTTTCGCGGGCGACAGCGCCGTGTAGTTCCATTCCGCGCCATCCATGTCGTCGATCGACACGAAGGTCGGCTCGCCGCCCTGCGTCAGGCGGACGTCGTTGGCGACGAGGTCCGCGTCGACCTGCTCGCCGAGCGCATCGATCGCCTTCCATTGCGTGTCCGAATAGGGCAGCGTGACGCGCGGGTCCTCGTGGATGCGCGTAACGGTCATCGTGACGCCGAAATCCACTTCCGCCACATCCGTGTAGCCGATGACCGGCGCCGCGTTGCCCGGGTCCGCGGTGCAGGCCAGCGGAATGTGCCCTTCGCCGGCGAGCAGCCCCGACGTCGGATCGAAGCCGATCCAGCCGGCGCCGGGGATGAATACTTCGGCCCACGCATGCAGGTCGGTGAAGTCGACGGTGGTGCCCGAGGGGCCATCGAGCGCCTTGACGTCCGCCACCAGCTGCACGAGGTAGCCCGACGCGAAACGCGCGGCCAGCCCCAGGTGCCGCATGATCTGAACCAGGAGCCAGCCCGTGTCGCGGCACGAGCCGGAAGCGTTTCCCAGCGTTTCCTCGGGCGTCTGCACGCCCGGTTGCATGCGCACCAGGTACTTGATCTGACTCTGCAACAGGTGATTGAGCCGGACCAGCAACAGCACTGGGCTCTCGTCCTTGACGATCGTCTTGCGGAATTCGTCCAGCCATGCGGCGAGGCGCGGCCCGAGCGGCGCGGTTTCCAGGAACGGAATCAGTTCCTTCGCCAGCGCCGGCGCGTAGGTGAACGGAAAAGTCTCGGCATACGGCTCGACGAAGAAGTCGAAGGGATTGATGACGGTGAGGTCTGCGACCAGGTCGACTTCGATCTCGATCGCATCGGCACGCTCCGGAAAGACCAGTCGCGCCACCCAGTTACCGTACGGATCCTGCTGCCAGTTGAGGAAGTGCGGTTCGGGTTTGACGTTCAGCGAATAGCTGAGGATCGGCGTCCGGCAATGCGGCGCCGGCCGCAGCCGGATCTCGTGCGGCGCAATGGCGACGTGGCGGTCGAAACGATAGGTGGTGCGGTGGGACAGCGCTACGCGGATTGCCATCTGGGTGCCCGCTTCGTTGCGAAACGCTCTGCGCCTGCAGGCTCCTAGTCGGGGTCGGGCAGATTGCTGCGAACACCCGGCGCAGACCCTCGCCCCATTCGCGGTGCATCATCTGGAAGTACGCGTCGGTCTCCTCGATCCGCTTCTGGATCTTGATGGTCAGCGAATCCGCTTCATACACCAGCAGGTCTATCGGCAGCCCCACGGAAATGTTCGAACGCATCGTCGAGTCGAACGACACCACCGTGCACTTGGTCGCGTCGAGCAGGCTGGAGTTGCGCTTGATCACGCGGTCGATCACCGGCTTCCCGTACTTGGATTCGCCGATCTGGAAATAGCAGGTGTCAGGGGAGGCCTCGATGAAGTTGCCCTCGCCATAGACGTTGAACAGGCGATGCGGCTCACCGTGGATCTGGCCGCCGATGAGGAAATTGCCCGACGCGTCGATGTTGTTCTGCGAAAGGTACGGGCCGTCGCGCGCCTTGATCTCGCGCAGCGAGTCTCCGACCAGCCGCGCGACGTCGAACATGGAATCGGCGTTCCAGATGTTGAGTTCGCCCTCCGCCGCGCGCGAGCGGTGGTCCAGGTTGTTGAGGGCGCTCTGCGTGACGGCCAGGTTGCCCGACGACAACGTGACGATCACGCGGTCGCCGTCCTTGGCGAAGACCTTCATCTTCGAGAACCGGGCGATCTGGTCGACCCCGGCATTAGTCCGGGAGTCCGATGCGAAGATCATCCCGGCATCGAGCGACATGGCGACGCAGTAGGTCATTGGGCGGGCTTAAAGTGGAAGCGTGGAACGGCGGATCAATAGGCCGGCACGAGGAAGCGCCGGCTGATCTCGCCTCCGAGCGAGGATACGCGCGCCAGAAAATCCATCAGGTACTCGTGCAGGCCGAAACGGATGATTTCATCGGTCTTGCCGTAGTGCAGGCGCGCGTGTAGCTCTCCCGCCTGCCGTCGCAGCTCGCGGCTGTTGTCGTCGCACAGGAGCTCCAACGTGTCGTCGATGAAGTTGAGGCAGCTGTGCAGCGAACGTGGCATGTCGTCGCGCAGCACCAGCAATTCCGCGACCCGCCTGGGCGAGATGAGGTCGCTGTAGATCTTGCGATAGGACTCGAATCCGGACAGCGATTGCAGCAGCGACGCCCACTGATAGTAGTCCACCGCGCCGCCGATGTCGGCCGCCGACGGCAGCAGGATGTGATACTTGGTGTCGAGGATGCGCGCCGTATTGTCGGCGCGCTCGATGTGCGTGCCGAGGCGGATGAAATGGTAGGCCTCATCGCGCAGCATCGTACCGAAGGTCACGCCGCGGAACAGGTGCGAGCGCATCTTGACCCAGTCCAGGAACTCCGAGACCCCCTGCGAACGCAGGCGCTCGTGGCCGTGCTCGCGGATCGCGATCCACGCGCTGTTGAGGTCTTCGTACATCTCCGAGGTGATTGCGCCGCGCACGCTGCGCGCCGATTCGCGCGCCGCGCGCAGGCAGCAATAGATCGAGGACGGGTTTTCCTCGTCCATGATCATGAACTTGAGCACGTTTTCGGCCGTGAGCTCGGGGTAGTGCTTGTAGTACGGCGTGGCCACGCCGGTGGAAATGAGCGGCACCGACCACGGCTCCGCCCACGCGAGCCCGGGCTCCTGGATGTGGTACGGCAGCAGGGACGTGCGGTAGGTGACGTCGAGCAGGCGCGCCGTGTTCTCGGCGCGCTCGATGTGCCGGGCCATCCAGAAGAGTTCGTTCGCGGTGCGGCAGAGCAAGGCAGCCATGTTCAGTTTTCCAGTCAATCCGCCAGGACCCAGGTGTCCTTGGTCCCGCCGCCCTGCGACGAGTTCACCACCAGCGAGCCTTCGCGCAGCGCGACGCGGGTCAAGCCACCTGGAACCAGGTCGACATCGGTGCCCGACAGAACGTAGGGTCGCAGGTCGATGTGGCGTGGCGCCAGCCCCGACTCGACGAACGTTGGACACGTGGACAACGCCAGCGTCGGCTGCGCGATGTATTTGTCGGGCTCGGCCACGATTCGCCGGCGAAACACCTCGCGTTCCGCGGCGGTCGATGCGGGCCCCACCAGCATGCCATAGCCGCCCGAACCGTGGACCTCCTTCACCACCAGTTTCTCGAGGTTGGCGAGCGTGTATTCGCAGTCCTTGGGCTTGTACAGCATGAACGTCGGAACGTTGTTGAGGATGGGATCCTCGGCCAGGTAGTACTTGATCATGTCCGGCACGAACGGGTAGATCGACTTGTCGTCCGCCACGCCGGTGCCGATGGCGTTGGCCAGCGTGACGCGGCCAGCGCGATAGGCCGCGAACAGCCCCGGGACGCCCAGCATCGAGTCCGGCCGGAAGGCCAGCGGATCCAGGAAGTCGTCGTCGACGCGGCGGTAGATGACATGCACGCGGCGGGGTCCGCGCGTCGTCCGCATGTAGACGGTGTCGTTCTGGACCACGAGGTCCTGGCCCTCGACCAGCTCGACGCCCATTTGCTGGGCCAGGAATGCGTGTTCGTAGTAGGCGGAGTTGTACGCGCCGGGCGTGAGCACCGCGACCGTCGGCGCCTCCTCGCCTTTGGGTCCGACACCGCGCAAGTTCTCCAGCAACATGTCCGGGTAGTGCTGCACCGGACGGATCGAGCGCGTGGCGAACAACTCCGGGAACAGGCGCATCATCATCCGGCGATTTTCGAGCATGTAGGACACGCCGGACGGCACGCGAAGATTGTCCTCCAGCACGTAATACTCGCCTGCCCCCGCGCGCACCAGGTCCACGCCCGCGACGTGCGCATAGATGCCGCCGGGAACGTCCATGCCGGACATTTCGCGCCGGTACTGCGTATTGCCGAGAACTCGTTCCGCTGGAATGGCGCTGGACTTGAGAATCTTCTGATCGTGGTAGACGTCCGCGAGGAAAAGATTGAGCGCGCGTACCCGCTGCTTCAACCCGGATTCGAGGATGCGCCACTCGTCCCCCGGAATGATGCGCGGAACGATGTCGAATGGAATCAGCCGTTCCGTTCCGGCGTCTTCGCCATACACGGCGAACGTAATTCCGACGCGGTGGAAGGCGCGTTCGGCCTCGTCCCTTTTTTGTGCAATGCGGGCACTGTCGGTCCGTTCGAGCCAGTCGGCGAATGCCCGGTAATGGGGCCGGATTACGCCGGCCGTGACGGACATTTCGTCAAAAGGGAGGGAGGACATGCAATAGTTTCCGGGCTATCTAAGCGACAAAGCAAGCGGTGAGCCATTCCATGAAAGGCTTGGGGTTCCAAAGGCTTAGGGAGAACTGGCGGGGCTGACCCCACCTTCGCATCATGTATTCAACCAGTAATTGCACCCGGATGGTGCGTCGCTGTCCATGACAGACGTGGACAGGTGCAAAACCGCGGTTTGACCCTGCTTTCGGCGGTATGGTTAAATCCGTGCTCCTGTCTGGGTTCGCGGGGCGTTTAGCTCAGCGGTAGAGCACTCCCCTCACACGGGAGGGGTCGCTGGTTCGAACCCAGCAATGCCCACCACACTGAACCAAGGGGTTACGCGCAAGTGTAACCCCTCTTTTTTTGCTGCGACTCCGACTGAATCTCGCGTTCGCGGCTAAGGCATGTACTGACCGCCGTTGACCTCGATGACTTGCCCGGTCACGTAGCCGCTCATAGCATCCGAAGCCAGATAGACGAACGTTCCAGCGCATTCGTCCGCGCTGCCCAGCCGATTCATCGGCACCATCGCCTGCATCGCCTTTAACTGCTCGGCATTCGAGTACCGGTCGTGGAACGGCGTCGTGATCACGCCGGGCGAAACCGCGTTGACGCGGATGCCGTCGCCGACGACCTCCTTGGCCCAGCCTCGCGTGACCGTCGAAACGAAGCCCTTGGCGCCGGCGTAGAGGACCGCGCCACCCCCACCGCCGTTGCGCGCGGCAATCGACGTCACGTTGATCACGTTGCCCGACTTCTGCCGGCGCATGACCGGAATCACCTCGCGCATGAACAGCGCGACCTGAGTCACGTTCAGCGCGAGCACCCGGCCGATCTGCTCCACCGTGTAGTCCTCGATCTTGACCCGCCCCAGCATTCCACCGGCGTTGTTGATCAGCACGTCGATGCGGCCGTGCGCCGCCATCGTCTCCGCGACGATGCGCTTGACGTCGGCCTCCTGCATGACGTCGCCTCCGGCCAGCGTCACCACCGCGCCGAGCCCCTTGATCTCCGCGGCAACGGCCTCCGCCGCCGCCTTGCTTTCGTTGTAATGGACGACAAGCCTGCAGCCCAGCCTGGCGAAGGCGACTGCCGCGGCCGCGCCAATGCCGGTGGATGCGCCGGTGATGAGGACAACCCTGCCTTTGAGATCCGAGATCATGTGCACTCCAGGGAAAAACGGATTGTGCCTGATGTTCCGGCGCTGGAAACTGCGGAGGCGCCTACCGGGATGGCGCCGTAGTCAGCTTGCCGTCCATACGGGTTCCGGCAACGGCCGCACGGATGGCCGCGATGGCGGCGGGTCGGGGAAAGCTCTTGCGGTAGGCGATCGCGATCCGGCGCGACGGCGCAGGCCTGGTGAACGGGACGGGCACCACCAGCGTGCTGTGATACTTGGGCGTCAAAGCGTCACGCGGCAACACCGAAATACCCAGGCCGGATGCGACCATGTTGCGCACCGTCTCCAGCGAATTGGTGCGGGTGACGTGCGTGTCTCCGCGATTGAGCTCCGGACAGGCATCCAGGACCTGCGCCCGGAAGCAATTGCCGACGTTGAGCAGGATCGTATGCTCGCCGTTCAGTTCGCCCGGGGCGATCGACCGTCGCTTCGCCCACTTGTGGTCGGCGGGCACGACGACCTGGAACGGCTCCTCGTACATGTATTCGGTCACGACGCCGGGGGGAGCAAACGGCAGCGCTATGATCGCCGTGTCGATGCGGCCCGATTTCAGCTCGGTCTCCAGGTTCTCGGTGAGATTCTCCTCGATGTCCAGCGGCATCTGCGGTGCCAGTGTGTGCAGCGCCGGTATCAAATCGGGCAACAGATAGGGCGCCACGGTGTAGATGATGCCGAGCTTCAGCGTGCCGGCCAGCTGGTTGCGGCCGGTTTGCGCGATTTCCCGGATGCGGGACGTCTCCTCGAGCACCCGCTGCGCCTGCTCGACGATTTGCCCGCCCACGGGCGTCACGGTGACCTCGTTCTTGCCGCGCTCGAACAGCGACGTGCCCAGTTCTTCCTCGAGCTTCTGGATCGCCACCGAAAGCGCGGGCTGGCTCACGAAACACTTTTGCGCCGCCCGGCCGAAGTTGCGCTCCTGGGCAACCGCGACGATATAGCGCAGCTCGGTCAACGTCACGACGCGGCCGCCGCTATCGGTTGCGCTGCGCCAGGAAGCGCGCGAAACCGGCGCCGGTTTCCGGGTGCTTGAGTCCGAAGTCGACTGTCGCCTCGAGATATCCGAGCTTGCTTCCACAGTCGTAGCGGCGTCCGTCGAACGCATACGCGTACACGGCTTCTTCGGCGGCCAGCCGTGCAATGCCGTCGGTCAACTGGATCTCGCCGCCCGCGCCCGGCGCCATCGTGCGCAGGTGGCCGAAAATGCGCGGCGACAGCACGTAGCGGCCGATCACCGCAAGCGTCGACGCCGTGGTGCCGGACTTCGGCTTCTCGACGATGCGAACGATTCGTCCCAGGCGCTCGCCTGTCTTTTCCGTTTCCACGATGCCGTAGTTGCCGGTGGCGTCCGCCGGCACGTCCATGACGCCGATCGTCGAGTAGCCCATGCGCCCTGCCACGTCGACCATCTGTTGCATTACCGGAACACGCGCATCGATCAGGTCGTCGGCCAGGATGACGGCGAACGGCGAGTCCCCGATCACGGGTTCGGCACACAGAACCGCGTGTCCCAGTCCGAGCGCTTCCGATTGGCGGATGTAGATGCAGTTGATGCCCGGCGGGGTCGCCGCCTGCACCGCTTCCAGAAGTTCCGCCTTATTGCGCAGCGCCAGCTCGGTCTCGAGTTCGTACGCCTTGTCGAAGTGGTCCTCGATCGCGCGCTTGTTGCGGCCCGTGATGAAGATCATGTCGGTGATGCCCGCGGCCGCGGCCTCTTCGACCGCGTACTGAATCAGCGGCTTGTCGACGACCGGCAGCATTTCCTTGGGGCTTGCCTTGGTGACGGGCAGGAAGCGGCTGCCCAAGCCGGCAACCGGAAAAATCGCCTTGGTGATTTTCTGCATGCGTGGAGTCGTGGTTATACGTTCGTTCAATCGGCAAGCATCGCCCGCAACCGCGCTTCGTCCAGAATCGCCACGCCCAGTTCCTCGGCGCGGGCGAGCTTGCTACCCGCATCGTCTCCGGCGACGACGTAATCGGTTTTCTTCGACACGCTGCCCGCCACCTTGCCGCCACGTGCCTCGATCATCGCTTTTGCATCGTCGCGCGCCAGCGTCGGCAGCGTGCCGGTCAGCACGAACGTGAGCCCCGACAGCGCACCCGCGGGCGCGCCCTGCGGCGGGCCTTCGGTCCAGTGTACCCCCGCCGCGCGCAATTGCTTTATTCCCTCGCGGTTGTGCGGCTCGCGAATGAAGCCGGCAATGGATTCCGCGAGCACCGGACCCACATCCTTCACCTGCAGCAGGTCCTGTTCCGAGGCCGCGAGCAGCGCGTCGAGGCTGCCGAAATGGCGCGCGAGGTCCTTGGCAGTTGCCTCGCCCACGTGGCGAATTCCCAGCGCGAAGATGAACCGCGCGAGCGTCGTCGCCTTGCTCTTGTCGACCGCCGCCAGCACGTTGGCGGCACTCTTGTCCGCCATCCGTTCCAATCCGGCAAGTTCCGGCATGCCCAGCTTGTAGACGTCGGCCGGCGTGTGTACCAGGCCGGCATCGACCAGTTGATCCACGAGCTTGTCGCCGAGCCCTTCGATGTCGAGTGCCCGCCGGCCGGCGAAATGCAGCAGCGCCTGCTTGCGCTGCGCCGGACAGATCAGGCCGCCGGTGCAGCGCGCGACGACCTCGTCCGGCAGGCGCGCGATGGCGGAGCCGCACTCAGGGCATGCGCCCGGCATGACGAACTCGCGCGCGTCGCGTGGCCGCTTTTCCGGGATCGCCCGGACGATTTGCGGTATCACGTCGCCCGCCCGGCGCACGACGACGGTGTCGCCGATGCGCAGGTCGCGCCGGCGGATCTCATCCTCGTTGTGCAGCGTCACGTTCGTTACCGTGGTGCCGCCGACGAACACCGGCTCGAGCCGGGCCACCGGCGTGATCGCGCCGGTGCGCCCCACCTGCACGTCGATCGCGATGAGCCGCGTGGGCATCTCTTCCGGCGGGAATTTGTGCGCGACCGCCCAGCGCGGCTCGCGCGTCCTGAATCCCAGCGAGCGCTGCAGCTCGAGGCTGTCGACCTTGTAGACGACGCCGTCGATCTCGAACGGGAGATCGCCGCGCCGGTCGCGGACTTCCCTGTAGAACGCAGCCAGTTCCGCAGCCCCGAGCGCGACTCGTCGGTCGCCGTTGACCGGCAAGCCGAACGCGGTCAGCGCGTCGAACAGCGCACTTTGGGTGGGTGGCAGCGGCCAGCCTTGGGTCTCGCCGATACCGTAGGCGAAGAACGCCAGCGGCCGCTGCGCCGTGATGGCGGGATCGAGCTGGCGCACGGCGCCGGCCGCCGTGTTGCGCGGATTCACGTACAGCTTGGCACCTGCCGCTTCCTGCCGTTCATTGAGGCGGGCGAAATCCGCGCGAGTCATATAGACCTCGCCGCGCACTTCCAGCACGGGCGGCGCCTTGCCGCGCAGCCTGGCCGGGATGGCGGCGATCGTGCGCACGTTGGCAGTGACATCCTCGCCGGTCTCGCCATCACCGCGCGTCGCCGCCACGGCCAACACGCCACGCTCATAGCGCAGGCTGATGGCCAGCCCGTCGAACTTGAGCTCCGCCATGTACGCGATCGGGGGCGCGTCATCCCCGAGCGCGAGCTCCCGCCGTATCCGCGCGTCGAACTGGATGGCGCCGGATTCCGTGGTCTCGGTTTCGGTCCGGATCGACAGCATCGGCACGCGGTGGACCACCGGTGCGAACTCTGCCGCGCGCGCGCCGCTGACGCGCTGCGTGGGCGAGTCGGACGTGACCAACGCCGGATACGCCGACTCGATGGCCTCGAGTTCACGAAACAATGCGTCATACTCGGCGTCGCTGACCGTCGGCGCGTCTTCTTCGTAGTAGCGACGGTCGTGCTCGGCAATCTCGGTGCGCAACGCCGCGGCACGCGCCGCCTTCGCGGCAGGCACGGCGACCGTGATCGGTGCGCCTTTGCCCACGCTTACGAGCCGAAGAGTGCCTGCGCGCGCGGACTTCCCGGATCGATGCGGCAGGCTTTGAGCGCGTCGGCGGCCATTTGTACCTGCTGTCGTATCGCAGCCAGCGCCACGTCGTCGAGCGGTCGGCGGTTGTCGTCGACGAGATCGCCGTCCAGCGTATGCGCGATCCGCTTCGCCGCCAGCTTCATCTGGTCGAAAGCGCGCAACGGGTCCGCGACGCGAGGAACGTCGAGCACCAGCACGACCCCATTGGTCGCCGACGCGCGCAGCGTGTCGACGGTAAACGGTTCGTTGCGGACGTTCTGCAACGTGTAAAGGATGGCACCGGTCTCTTCTTGGGGCCATTCGAAGCGGCCACCCGGCGCAAGCCTGAAGCCGGCGGCCTCCGCCACTCCGCGCAACTTCGTGCCGGGAATGCTCGCGGGTTCCTGTTTCAGCACCGTGAGTCCGACCTGCACGTCCACGTCGGCGCACAGGCGGTCCAGCGCTTCGGCCCGGTCCGTTTCTGCCGCGACATCGGGAACTGAAAGTGCCGCCGGCAGCATGGGGGCGAGCTCGCTCATCACCCGTACGAATGTGTCGAGTTGCGCGTGGCTTGCGGCACCGTTGCGATCGGCGAGCAGCATGCATGCGGCCAGTTCCACGAACTCGCCCGGCGTCGCCGACTGCAGCAGCACCCACGGCGAACCTGGCGACGTCCGGCCGAACCAGCGCAAGCGCTTGCCTATGCGCGCGTGGAGTCCTGCTGCCAGCGCGCCCGCCGCCAGCGGCTTGGCGGGCTGCAGGATCACCATGCACTCGATGTCGCGATCCGGCTGGGGCCCCGCGGAGTCAGGCAATGCTGACGCATACGTCGTCACCGCCGGTAGCGCGGACGCTTCGGCGTCCGCTGATTCCCGCTCGGCGTAGTCGACCGGAGGCGCCCAGGACGACGCGTCTTCCGATTCGCTGCCGGGCATGGCTGCCGGGTTGTCCGAGTCCGTCGTGACGGCGCTCGCGTCGTCGTCGTCACCGCGCGGGGCAGTTCGCAACGTCGGCTCAACGCGGCGGCCAGGCGCAGGCTGCAGGAGCACATCGTCGGATTTTCGGAAAGCGGACGCTATCCGTCGCCGAATGCGCCGTTCCTGCCAGGCGTTGTAGACGATGACGCCGACAACGAGAAGGACGCCGGCAACGATCAGGCCCAACTGGAGCGAACTCATGCGCATGGAGGATTCATGACGCGTCAGGCATTACAAGGAAATTCGCGGATGTTCGATAGAGGCGGAGTATAGCGCGATGGCCAGTCATAAGCGCCATGGAAACCGCTTGGTGCGCCCTTTCAGGCCGCACTCTCGGCCAGCGAAAGCGCTTCGCTGATGTCGACGGCCACGACGCGCGACACGCCCGGTTCCGGCATCGTGATGCCCACCAGCTGGTTCGCCATCTCCATCGTGATCTTGTTGTGGGAGATGAAAAGGAACTGCGTATCACCCGCCATCTCGCGGACCATCGCGCAAAAACGATCGGTGTTGGGATCGTCCAGCGGCGCGTCGACTTCGTCCAGCAGGCAGAACGGCGCGGGATTCAACTGGAACAGCGCGAACACCAGCGAGATCGCCGTGAGCGCCTTCTCGCCACCCGAGAGCAGGTGGATGGACGTATTTCGCTTGCCCGGCGGTTGCGCGATTACCTGCACGCCGGAGTCGAGGATTTCCTCGCCGGTCAGCACGAGCCGGGCCTGCCCGCCGCCGAACAGCGTCGGGAACAGCTTGGCGAAATTGGCGTTGACTGCATCGAATGTCTGCTGCAGCAGGTCGCGCGATTCGCGGTCGATCTGCCGGATCGCGGATTCGAGCGTGGTCATCGCCTCCGCAAGGTCCGCCGCCTGCCGGTCGAGGTAATCCTTGCGTTCGGTGGTCTGCGCCAGTTCGTCCAACGCCGCCAGGTTCACCGCGCCCAGCTCGGCAATCGCCACTCCCAAGCGTTCGATCTCTGCCGGAAGCGTGCGCGCGCTGCCCCAGGCCTTGAGCGCCTCGGGCAATGCCGCCACCTCCGCCTGCGCTTCGGACAGCTGCTCCGAGAACTGTTGCTCGGCCAGCACCGCGGCCTGTTCCTTCAGTTGCATGTCCTGGATCTTGACGCGCGCCGGCTCGAGCTTCTGTTCCGCAACAAGCCGGGCCTCGTCGCCTGCGCGCAAGTCAGCCGTCAGGCCCTCCACGTGGTCGCGTGCCGTGGCCAGCGCTTGCTCGGCCTCGCCGCGCAACGCCAGCTGCCGCTGGAGCGCCTCCTCGACCGGCGTCCAGTCGATGGCCGCCTGCTCCGTGGTGAATTGCGCAAGCAGCGAGTTCTGCTGCGCGGCCTGCGTCGTCAGCGATTCGCGGCGACGCTCGAGTTCAGCCAGCCGATCGCGGCAGCTCCTCTCCGCGAATCCGGCCTCCTGCGCCGCGCGTTCGGCGGCGCGCACGCGCTCGCGGCCACGGGCCAGTTCGACTTCGGTTTCGTTGCGCGTGTGGCGTGCGGTTTCGCGCGAGGCAATCTCTTCGTGCATCCGCGACTGAAGATCGGCGATTTCCGCGCTGATCGCATCACGCTGCGCGGACTCGCCCGCTTCCTGCGCCGCCACGTCCGCCGTTTCCTGGGCGATTTGCGCGCGCCTGCGCTCCGCCGCTTCTGCGGCCTGCTTCAGCGTGACCAGTTCGAGTTCGAGATCGTGCACGCGGCGCTGCTGCGAACTGACCGCCAGCCCCTCGGCATGCCAGGTCTGCTGTTTCGCCTTCAAGTCTTCGTCGACCGTATCGCGGGCGTGCTGAGCCGCGGCAGCCACGGTCGTCGCCGTCGCGATCAGCGTCGCCAGTTCATCGAGTTCGCGCTGACGCGCAATGACGCCGTGCAATTCGCCGTCGGGGGCGAACAACGTGACCCCCTGTGCAGTGACCAGGTGGCCGGCCGGCGTGACGAACGCCTCGCCTTCGCCGAGCGCCTCGCGCTCCGCCAAGGCCGAACCCAGGTCGGGGCGGCAGCGAATGCCGTGCAGGCCGTCGGCGAGCAGGCGCCTGGCTTCCGGTTGCTTGAGCCGTACCTTGGCGAGCAGCGAATCGTGGCCGTGGTGCGGCGCCTGGCGCTCGGACTGCGGGGCGAGCGCGGCTTCGTATGCGGAGATTCGCCTCGGCGGCGACGCGTCGCCGTCCACCCAACGACTGACATCGTCCAGGCGCGACAGTTCGAGCGCGTCGAGACGTTCGCGCAGCACGGCCTCCAGCGCGTCTTCCCACCCCCGCTCGATGTCCAGCGATTGCCACAACCGGCGCGCCTTGGCCAAGCCGTGTCCCGCCAGCCAACCGTCGATATCCTGTCCGTGCCCGATCTTCGCCTGCAGTGCCGATAGCGCCTGCGACCGCGCTTCGAGGTCGCCCAACGCCTTGCTGTCGCGCTGCCACGCATCGGCGGTTTCCCGCTGCCGCAATTGCAGCGCCTCCACGGCCTGCTGAAGCGCAGTCAGCGCCGTTTGCTTGCCGGCAAGGTCGCGCGTTTCCACGGCGAGTTGCTCTTCGACTTCGCTCAGCGGATCCGTCGTCGGCGCGCGAATCCCCGCCAGTTCCTGTTGCAGGCGCTCCTGCCGTGCCGCCAGTTGCTTCAACGTAGCCCCGACGCTTTCGCGCCGGGTCTCGGCGACGCGCACGTCCTGTTCGGTCAGCGCTATCTTGTCCGCAAGCTCCGCGAGAATCCGGGAAGTGTCCGCGACCGCCTGCTCCAGCGCCGGCAGCAGCGCCTGCGCGGAATGTTCCGCCTCGGCGGCCGATTCGCGTGCGGTGAGCGCCGCCTCGAGCTCGCGCTCGGCGTTGCCGCGGTCGGTCGCCAACGCCGCTTCCTGCCCAGCGATGGCGCCCAGCGCCTCCATCAATTGCGCAACCTGCTGCGTCAGCCTCGATTCCGATTCGCGGGCGAAGGTGAGCTGCTGCTCGAGCCGCGTCACTTCCGCGTTGGCCGCGTAGAACCCGCCCTGCTTCTCGTGCAACGCGTCGCCAGCCGTGTAGTGGCTGGCGCGCAGGGCTTCCAGCTTGCTCTCGGTCGCGCGCAGTTCCGCCTGCAGCGATTCCAGCGCGACCGTCAGCGTGGCCATCTCGGTCGTGCATTTTTCGCGCACGCGGACGGCGTCCTGCTGCTTCGCGAACCACAGCAGGTGCTGCGACTGCTTGAGCCGCCCTTCGAGTTCGCGGTATTCGGTGGCCACCCGGGCCTGGGTTTCCAGGCGCAGCAACTGGTTGCCGAGTTCCGAGCGGATGTCCTCGACGCGCGCCAGGTTCTCGCGGGCATCGGACAGCCGCCCTTCCGTTTCCTTGCGGCGTTCCTTGTACTTGGACACGCCTGCGGCTTCCTCGAGGAAGATGCGCAGCTCCTCGGGCTTGGCCTCGATGATGCGGGAAATCATTCCCTGCTCGATGATCGCGTATGCGCGCGGACCGAGGCCGGTACCGAGGAACAGGTCGTGGATATCGCGGCGCCGGACCGGAATATTGTTGATGTAGTAGGTCGAATCGCCGTCACGCGTGAGCACGCGCTTGATCGAGATCTCCGCGTACTGGCCCCACTGGCCGCCGATCCGGCCCTGGCTGTTGTCGAAATGCAGCTCGACGGACGCGCGCCCGACGGGCTTGCGCTCCCCGGCGCCGTTGAAGATGACGTCCTGCATCGACTCGCCGCGAAGCGCGGACGCCTTCGACTCGCCCAGCACCCAGCGCACGGCATCGATGACGTTTGATTTGCCGCAGCCGTTGGGACCGACGATGCCGACCAGCTGGCCGGGTGTCGAGATGGTGGTCGGGTCGACGAACGACTTGAATCCGGAGAGCTTGATCTGCGTTAGGCGCAAGGGGAATTTTTGTAAGGTGCGTGCCGCAAGGTGCGTGCCGCGAACGTGTGGAAATGCGCCTCAAACGGCGCGCCCAAACGCCGAATTATAGCGGAAAGGAGCCGCTAACCGCCCGCGCGGGGCCGGTCAGCCTTGCAATGCCGGCACGGCCGTCTCCCGGCGCGGAGGAAGCCGGCCCTCCTCGACCGCGTGGCATGCGACCTGCCCGGCATCCGCCGTCGCTGCGCCCTGCAGCACAGGAATTTCGCGCCGGCAGCGATCATTGGCCAAGGGGCAGCGTGGATGAAACGTGCATCCGGAAGGCGGCTCGAGCGGGTTGGGAACCTCGCCCGCGACGGCAATCCTCGACTTGCCGGTCATCTCAAGATCCGGCACGGCGTCGAGCAGCATCCGCGTGTAGGGGTGCCGCGGCGCGTGGAACAGCACACGGGTCGGCGCCATTTCGACAATGCGGCCGAGGTACATGACGCCCACCCGGTCGGCGATGTGGTGCACCACGGCCAGGTTGTGCGAAATGAACAGGTAAGTGAGTCCGAGTCGCCGCTGCAGGTCGCGCATCAGGTTCAGGACCTGCGCCTGTACCGACACGTCGAGCGCGGACGTCGGTTCGTCGCAGACGAGGAACGCCGGGTTGGTCGACAGCGCGCGCGCGATGGAGATTCGCTGCCGCTGGCCGCCCGAGAACTGGTGCGGGAACTTGACGCCGTCAGCCGCGGCAAGCCCCACCTGGTCGAGCAGCGCGGCGACCTGGCCGGCCATTTCGACCGGGTCCGTCCCGGGCCGCAGCGCGCGCATCGGCTCGGCGACGATGTCCGCGACGCGCCAGCGCGGATTGAGGCTTGCGAAAGGATCCTGGAAGATCATCTGCATTCCCTGCCGCGCACGCCGCTGCAGCGCGCCGCGGCTGGCACCGTCGCCGGCGATGGCCACGCCGTCATAGATGATCGTTCCGCGGGTTGGCGCGTACAGCCCGACGATCAGCCGCGCCACCGTGGACTTGCCGCAACCGGACTCGCCAACCAATCCAAGGGTCTCGCCTTTGGCGATAGTCAGGTCGACGCCGTCCACCGCCTTGACGACGGCGCGCTGGCGCCGTTCGAGCACGCGGTTCAGCCACGGCGGAGAAACGTCGAAATGGCGAACGACGCCGCGCATTTCCAGCAGGGCGTCAGCCATGCGGCCCCGCCGGCGCATCATCTGCACGCAGCCAGCACGCGGCCCGCGTGGCGCCTGCGTCCAGCAGTTCCGGGCGCTCGTGCCGGCAGCGCGCGAATGCATGCGGGCAGCGGGGATGGAACGCGCAACCCGCGGGAATCGCCGTCAGGCGCGGCATGGCGCCCTCGATCTGCGTCAGGCGCTCGCGCTCGTCGATGATCGAGGGAATGGACCCCATCAGCCCGACGGAATAAGGATGCTGCGGACGGTGGATCACTTCGGCGACCGGGCCGATCTCCACGATGCGGCCGGCATACATCACGGCGACGCGATCGGCCGTTTCGGCGATCACGCCCATGTCGTGGGTGATGAGCATCACTGCCGTCCCGTGTTCGCGGCACAGCCCCTTCAGAAGCTGGATGATTTGCGCCTGGACCGATACGTCGAGGGCCGTGGTCGGCTCGTCGGCAACGATGAGCCTGGGCTTGGCCGCGAGCGCAAGCGCGATCACGACCCGCTGCCGCATGCCGCCGGAAAAATGATGAGGATACTGGTCGACGCGGCGCGCCGCCGCGGGAATGCCGACCTCGTCGAGCAGACCGATGGCCCGGCGCAGGGCCTCCCCTTCGTTCAGGTCGAGATGGGCGCGAATTGTCTCGACCAGCTGCCGGCCCACCGTGTACAGCGGATTGAGTGAAGTCAGCGGATCCTGGAACACGGCGCCGATCTCGCGGCCGCGAATGGTGCGCATCGCGCTCGACGACAGGTGGTCGATGCGCCGGCCCGACAGCCGGATTTCACCCGAGGCAATGCGGCCGGGCGAATCGATGAGACCGATGATCGCGGCGCCGGTCAGCGACTTGCCCGCACCGGACTCTCCGACCACGCCGAGGACTTCACCCGGCGCGATGTCGAACGAGACGTCGTGCACAGCCACCAGCGTTCCGCGGCGCGTCGGGAATTCGACGCGAAGATTCGCCACCGACAACAACGGCAAAACGCCGGCGGCCGGAAGGTGTCCAGGCGGCGCGGCGGTCGCTGCCGCAGCCGGCGCGCCGTTCATCGAGGCGCCGTTACTTGGCGGCACTGGCGGTACACCCGGCGATGGTCTCGACATAGTCGACGAAGGGTTTCCAGGACGTGGTCAATCGGGTGTCGTATCGGGCGTTGACGTAATAGCGCTTGCATGGCGCGAAATCGAGCTTGAGAGTCTCGAGGTCGGTTCCTCCGGTCCATCCCGCGGAAAGCGGGGCCGCCGCGAGGACCAGCACGTGCGAACCCGGTTCGACCTTGATGCCGCCGTAACCGGGGGTCCTCTGGAACGAGCCTATGCCGTCGATCAGGTTCACCGCTGTGGGTGCCGTGTTGAATTCGGCCGACGGGACCGTCCAGCGTTCGCCGGTGACTTCACTCCAGGAGGGGCCCCACGTCTGGCAACTCGAAAGCAGCAGCGTGGCGGTTATGGCTGAGATTGGTTTGCGCATGTTCACGGGCCTTTCGGGGATACGGCACCCAACGCCAGCCGACTTCCCCGTGGATAACGCACCGTGATCATGCGGCCGCCAGGTCTAGCGCAGCCGGGGGTTGAGCGCATCACGCAGCCAGTCGCCCAGCAGGTTGATTGCCAGTACGATCACCACCAGCGCGGCCCCCGGGAAGATGGTAATCCACCATTCGCCGGAAAACAAAAAATCGTTGCCGACCCGGATCAGCGTCCCGAGCGAGGGTTCGGTTACCGGCATGCCGACGCCCAGGAACGACAACGCGGCCTCGGTCAGGATCGCGGAAGCAATGTTGATCGTGGCGATCACCAGCACGGGTCCCAGCACGTTGGGCAACAGGTGCTTGGCCATGATCTCCAACGGTGACCTGCCGATGACCCGCGCGGCCTGGACATATTCCTTGCTCTTCTCCACCATCGTGGAACCGCGCACCGTGCGAGCGTACTGAACCCAGTTCGACAGGCCGATCGCCAGGATCAGCACCGGCAGCACCACGTCGGAATGCGCGTCGCGGGGCAGGACCGCGCGGGCCACGCCGTCGATCAGCAACGCGATCAGGATGGCCGGAAACGACAGCTGGACATCGGCCACGCGCATGATGAACGCGTCGAGGCGTCCACCGGCGTAGCCGGCGAGCAATCCGAGCGACACGCCCAGCGCCATCGCCAGCGCGACGGAGGCGATCCCCACGATCAGCGACACGCGCGCGCCGTACATGATGGCGGACAACAGGTCGCGCCCCTGATCGTCGGTACCCAGCAGGAAGCCCGCGTGGCCTCCCGCCATCCAGCGCGGCGGCGCCAGCGCGTCCGAGAGATTGAGCGTCTTGAGGTCGAAAGGATTGTGTGGCGCAAACACCGGCGCCGCGAACGCGGCCGCGAGACAAACAAACAGCACGACGACCGCGCCAATGGCCACCGGGGAATGCCGGAAGCTCCACATCACGTCGCTGTCCCATGCGCTCGCCATGCGTGCACGCAGCGCGGGCCGGGCGATGGCAAGCGTGGGGCTGCCGGACAGGGTGGGCGGCATTGGGTCAGGCATGCGGCGCGCCAAGTTGGGTCAACGCGGCCTCGCACGCCACGCGAGCCTGCGCATACACCATTGTCTTCCAGTCGTCGGCGTCGCCGTAGAACGCATCGCGTATCTGCCGCTTGATGCTGGTGCGCAACGCCGCGGCGGCCTCCGGATGATTCATCAGCCACTGGTCCGCACGCAGCGCCTGCAGGGTCTCGATGTAGGGGATGGTGCCGTATTCGAGCGCCACGCCCGCATAGGTCACGCCGGGGCATTCGTCGTAGACCGCGTTGTAGTTCACGCCGGTCAGCGTGGCCGATGTCGACGAGCCGTCCAGGAAGGAAGTGACGTCGTCGCCCCACCACTGCTTGCTGCGTTTCAGGTCACCCGGAACATCCCGTCCCGAATAGATCTTCTCGGCGTGGCCGCGCGGACCGAGGCCGGTGTGAAAATCGATCCAGCCGATGCACCGGCGGCCGGCGCCGTGCTCACGCAGGACCGCGCGCAGCACCGTGTTGCTCCACGCCGCGCGCGCGCCGCCGTAAAAGAGCCCATCGGGAAACTCGCATTGCCCGCCGGAAACTGCCTGCTGCAGTGCCTTGGCGCCGTGTCGCGCCACGTAGGCGCCCATCGCTGCTTCGTTCTCCGCGGATGGCGGCCACGTGTCGGGAACCATGAAACCGTGTATTGCGGCATACGCCGTGTTGGCGGGAGGCGGCATGGCGAAATCGCGGAAATTGCGATTCATGTCGACGTTGTCTTCGTTCGTCCGGTGCAGATGCGAGAACCCGAACGGATTCAGCGCGTGCACGAAAACGACCACGACGCCCGACGCGCGCGCCGCCGCGACGAATTCGGCGTCATGCAGCAGGCCTACCTGGCAGCCGGAGCCGCAGAACCCTTCGACGCCGTGGGTCCCCGAGACGAGCACGAGCATGGCCGGGGCCGACGCGTCGCCCAGGACCGCAACATCGAGCGAGAGCTCCTCGTCTGCCGCTCCTCGCGCAGCCGGGTGGATGTGGCGTGTCACGGACAGGCCAAGCGCCTTCGTCGCGGCGAAGAACTTGTCGCGTGCCTCGACATACGTGCCGGCAAAGTGGCGGACCGGATCCATGGCTATTCCGCCAGCGGCATGGCGGTCTCGGCCAGCGCTGCGAGATAGCCGGCGCCGAGGGGTATCACCGCATCGTTGAAGTCGTACTTGCTGTTGTGCAGGAAGCACCCGCCCTCCGCGCCGCCCTGCCCCAGTCGCGCGAACGCGCCACGCTTGACCTGCAGCATGAACGAGAAATCCTCGGAACCCATCGACGGGTCGAGGTTGCGCACGACGTTGTCCGCGCCCACCAGCTTCTCGGCGACCTCCGCGGCGAACATCACCTCGGCGTCGTGATTGAGCGTCGCCGGATAGACGCGCTCGTACTTCAGCGTGGCCACGGCGCCAAATGCCGCGCCGATCGAGTGCACAAGTTCGGTAAGCCGTCTTTCGATCATGTCCTGCGTCGCCGGCCTGAACGTGCGCACCGTGCCCACCAGCTTGGCGTGAGAGGGAACCACGCTCATCGCGCCGGGATGGCCGGCGTGCATGGCGCACAGGCTCACCACGGCGGTGTCGATCGGGCTCACATTGCGGCTGACGATCGACTGCGCTGCCGTGATGATGTGCCCGGCGACGAGCACCGGGTCGATGACGGTATGCGGATGCGCGCCGTGACCGCCGCGTCCATCGATCGTGATCTCGATGCGGTCCGCCGCCGCCATCGCGTAACCGGGCGTGATGCCGATGCGACCGGGCGCCAATCCCGGCCAGTTGTGCAGCGCGAACACCTGCTCGGCGGGAAAGCGCTCGAACAGCCCGTCTTCGATCATCGCCTTGGCGCCGGCATAGCCTTCTTCGCCCGGCTGGAAGATGAGGTACGCGGTGCCGTCGAAATTCCGCGTCTCGTGAAGATACCGGGCGGCGGCCAGCAGCATCGTCGTGTGCCCGTCATGGCCGCAGCCGTGCATGCGGCCTTCGTAACGCGACTTGTGCGCGAACTCGTTCTCTTCCACCAGGGGCAGTGCGTCCATGTCCGCGCGCAGGCCGATGCTGCGTCCGCTGGCGTTGTGCCGGCCGCGGATCACCGCCACGATCCCGGTCTTGCCGATGCCGCTGTGATGCTCGATGCCCAAGCGCGCCAGAGTCTCCTGGACCACTCGCGCAGTCCGGTGTTCCTCGAAGCCCAGCTCCGGATGCGCGTGCAGGTCGCGGCGGATGGCGGTAAATTCGTCGTGCCAGCGGCGGATGTGTTCGTCGGGTTTCATCAGGCGGCTGCCGTCCTTTCAATGCGCAAGCGGGGGTCGACCGCGTAGTACATGAGATCGACGATCAGGTTCAGCATCACAAACACGAGCGCGATGAAGCAGAGGTAGGCCGCCATCACGGGGATGTCCGAGAAAAACACGGACTGGATGAACAGCAGTCCCAGCCCGGGCCATTGGAACACCGTTTCGGTCACGATCGCGAAGGCGATGATGCCGCCCAGTTGCAATCCGGTGATCGTGATTACGGGAACCAGCGTGTTCTTCAACGCGTGGCCGAAATGGATCGCGCGGTCGGACAATCCGCGCGCGCGCGCGAACTTGATGTAATCGGTGCGCAGGACTTCGAGCATTTCCGCGCGCACCAGCCGCATGATCAGCGTCATCTGGAACAGCGACAGCGTGATCACCGGAAGAATCAGCGCCTTCAGGCCGGACTTGGTCAAGAGTCCGGTCGTCCACCACCCAAGCGCCACCGTGTCGCCGCGGCCGAATGACGGCAGCCACCCCAGCTGCACGGCGAAGACCAGGATCAGCAGGATGCCGATCAGGAACGAAGGCAGGCTGACGCCGACCAGCGATGTGGTCAGCAGCAGCTGCGCGCCCCAGCTCCCGCGGCGCAGCGCGGCATAGACGCCGGCGGGAATGCCGACGAGCAGCGCCAGCAGCGCTGCTCCAATCGACAGCTCCAGCGTCGCCGGCAGGCGCTCCTTGATGAGCGTGGCCACGCTGCGGCCCTGGCGCAGCGAGCGACCGAAGTCGCCTTGCACGGCATTGCCGATAAAGCGAAAGAACTGCACAACAACGGGCTGGTCCAGGCCGAGTTCGCTACGCAGCCGGTCCTTCTCCTCCATTGTGGCGTCCTGCCCCACCATGGACACGACTGGATCGCCGACGAAATTGAACAGGCTGAACGCGATCAGCGCCACCACGGCCATGACGGCGATGGATTGGAGGACGCGGCGCAATATGAAGGCGAGCACGTCGGCTTAAGGCGGGGACAGCGACGGGAACGGCGGAAGGTCTCGGGGCCGATCATGCCCGGTGCGGTCCCGTCGCGCCAACGCGGGGCGGCGCGGCGCGCGCCCTCCCCGCACCTTCGTCACTCCTTGATGTCGACGCCGTAGAACGTGTGGCGGCCGAACGGCGACAGCTTGAAGTCGACCACCTCCTTGCGCACCGGCTTCAACTGCACCGCGTGGGCAATCGTGTACCACGGAGCCTGCTGCTTGAAAATCACCTGCGCCTGTTCATAAAGCTTCTGACGCTCGGCTTGGTTGCTCACTACCTTTGCTTTCTGAATCAGATCCTCGTAAGGCTGATAGCAGAACTTCGCGACGTTGCTGCCATTGCTCTTGGCGGACTCACAGCCCAGAAGCGAGGCCAGGAAGTTGTCCGGATCGCCATTGTCACCGGTCCACCCGAGCATCCCCGCCTGGTGCTCGCCGGCCTGCATGCGCTTGCGATATTCCCCCCACTCGTAGCTCTTGATCTCGGCCTTCACGCCGATCTTGGCAAGGTCCGCCTGCATCAATTCGGCGATGCGCTTCGCGTTGGGGTTGTACGGACGCTGCACCGGCATCGCCCACAGATCGGTCTCGAAGCCATTCGGGTAGCCCGCTTCGGCGAGGAGTTTCTTCGCCGCCGCCGGATCGAACGGG
This sequence comes from uncultured beta proteobacterium, assembly GCA_963782625.1. GTDB lineage: Bacteria > Pseudomonadota > Gammaproteobacteria > Burkholderiales > Casimicrobiaceae > VBCG01. The sequence continues at coordinate 102,055 of CAWAKN010000016.1, forward strand.
TCGTCCTTGATCGCGTCATTGTAGGACCACTGCGTCGGCGGGATCGGGTTCTTCGCCGCCACACCGGTGGTCAGGTATACGCCGTCGATGATCGCCTTCTTGTCGATGGCCATGTTGATGGCCTTGCGCACGCGGACATCGTCAAACGGCTTCTTGGTCGTGTTGTACGCGAGGAAGCCGATGTTCAGTCCCGGCTGCTCGAGCACGACGACGTTGGGGTCCTTGCGGATAGCGTCGAGATCCGCTGGGTTTGGATAGGGCATGACCTGGCATTCGTTTTTCTGCAGCTTCGCCCAGCGCACGGACGCATCCGGCGTGATCGAGAACACGAGGTCGTCGATCTTCGCCTTGCCGCCCCAGAACTGCGGGAACGCCTTGTAGCGGATCACTGCGTCCTTTTGGTACTGCACCAGATAGAAGGGTCCTGTGCCGATCGGCTCCTGGTCGATCTTCTCCGGCGTGCCCGCCTTCAGCATTGCGTCCGCGTACTCCTTGGACTGCACGCCAGCGTATTCCATCGCGAGATTCGACAGGAACGGCGCCTCGGGTTTGTTGAGCGTGATGCGCACGGTGTAGTCGTCCACCTTCTGGATCGACTTGATGAGCTTCGCCATGCCCATGTCGTTGTAGTACGAATGGTTGGAGCTCGTCACCTTGAAGTACGGGTTGTCTTCCTTGCCCTGGCGCTCGAGCATGAAAATGATGTCGTCCGCGTTCATGTCGCGCGAAGGCTTCCACGCGCGGTGGTTGTGCCATTTCACGCCTTTGCGCAAGGTGAACGTGTAGGTAAGGCCGTCAGGCGAGATATCCCACTTTTCTGCCAGGCCCGGCACGACTTTGGTCGTCCCGCGGTCGAAGTCGACGATGCGGCTGTAGATCTGGCTGTTGGCGTCGAACGACGTGCCGGTCGTGTTCACACCCGGATAGAAGTTTTCGGGGCTTCCCTCGGAACAGAACACGAGGGTCTTGGCCTGCGCCCCGGCGGCGACGAACGAAAAGGCGGCGACCGCGGCAAAGGTGGCAATACGGGCGGCGCGCCGGCGGAACGGGGCCGAGTGGCGGTTCATCATGGGGTCTCTCCTCGAAAAAAGGCTAATGCAGCAGTGTACCGGGATCGGTGACAGGTCCGGATTTTATGAAATTCTCCGCCAAATGGCAGGCGACCATGCGGCCATCGAGCGGGCGGGCCTGCGGGCGCTCGCTGCGGCAACGATCGATCGCATGCGGGCAGCGGGTGGAAAAGACGCACCCCGCGGGCGGATCGAGCGGTGACGGCAGCTCGCCTGTCAGGACGATACGCTGCTTACGCTCGCCGCCCAAGGCCGGCGTGGCGGCCAGCAGCGCCTGGGTATAGGGATGCAGCGGCTGCGCGAAGATGCGCTCCTTGGGCCCCTGCTCCATCACGAGGCCTAAGTACATGACCAGCACCTCGTGCGCGAGGTAGCGCACCACCGCGAGATCGTGCGAAATGAAGAGGTACGCGACGTTCAAGTCGCGCTGCAGGTCGGCCATGAGGTTCAGCACCTGCGCCTGCACCGACACGTCGAGCGCGGAGACGGGCTCGTCGGCGACCACCAGAGCGGGCTCGAGCATCAGCGCACGCGCGATCGCGATGCGCTGTCGTTGGCCACCAGAGAACATGTGCGGATAGCGGGCGTAGTGCTCGGGACGCAATCCGACCTTCGCGAGCATCGTGCGCGCGCGTTCCGCGCGCGCCGTGGCGGACAGCGTCGTGTTGATCGCGAGCGGCCCCTCCAGGATCGCGCCGATCTTCTTGCGCGGGTTGAGCGATCCGTACGGGTTCTGGAACACCATCTGCACGGTCTTGCGCAAGGCGCGCTGCGCGCCCGGGCGCGCGCGCACCGCATCGCGCCCGCCGAGCTCAAGCTCGCCGGTCGTAGGCTTTTCGATCAGCGCGACCATGCGCCCGAGCGTGGACTTGCCGCACCCCGATTCGCCGACGACGGCGAGCGTGCGTCCGGCTTCGACCGAAAACGAGAGGCCACCCACGGCGGTGAGGTGCGCGGGTTCGCGGAACATTCCGCGGCGTACCTCGTACACGCGGCGCAGGTCGCGTGCGCTGACGACGGGCGCGTTACCTTCGCTCATGACGTCACCAACGCGCCGGCGCGATCGCGGGCGATGGCTTCCTCGCGTCCGGGCTCGCCCAACGGATAGTGGCAACGGACGCGGCCATCCAGCCATTGCCGCAGGCCCGGGCGCTCCTCGCACATCGGCGTCGCGTATGCGCAGCGCGGGGCAAAGAGGCATCCGGCGGGCCGGTCGTTTTGACCGGGCACCACGCCGGGGATCGTCGCGAGCCGCCCGCCGGCCACGTGGCGCTCCGGCAGCGACGCAAGCAGCGCCTCGGTGTAGGGATGCTGGGGGGAGGCAAAGAGCGCATCGGCGGCGCGTTCCTCCAGCACCTGTCCCGCGTACATCACCGCAACCCGCCGCGCCATCTCCGAGACCACGCCCATGTTGTGCGTCACGAGCACGAGCGCCATGCCGAGGTCCTTTTGCAGGCCGCGCAGCAAATCCAAGATCTGCGCCTGCACCGTGACGTCGAGCGCGGTCGTCGGCTCGTCGGCGATCAGCAACTTTGGATTGCACGCGATCGCCATCGCGATCATGACGCGCTGGTTCATTCCGCCGGAGAGCTGATGAGGAAAGTCGGACAGGCGCGATTCCGCGGCCGGAATGCCTACCGAATCGAGCAGCGCGATCGATCGCTTGCGCGCCGCCTTGCGATCGAGGTTGAGGTGCAGGCGCAGCGTCTCCGCGAGCTGGAAGCCAATCGTGAAGCATGGGTTCAGGCTCGTCGTCGGCTCCTGGAAGATCATGGCCACGTCTGCGCCGATCACCTTGCGGCGCGCGCGCTCGGACAAGTGCAGGAGATCGCGGCCCCCGAAGCGCAGCGTCTTCGCGCGCACCTGCCCGGGAAACGCCACGAGGCCCATCACCGCGAGCATCGTCACACTCTTGCCCGAGCCCGACTCTCCCACGATACCGAGCACATCGCCTTCGTCGAGCGACAGCGAAACCCCTTCGACGGCGTGCAGCATGCCGCCTTGCGTCGGGAAGTCGACGTGCAGGTCTTCGATCTCGAGGAGTGGTTGGGCCATGTCAGTCGCGAAGGGCCGCCCCGAGCGACGGACTCCGCCCCCTTGGGGGGCAGCGACGCCGAACGCAAGCGAGGCGAGCGTGGGGGCCGTTCACGTCGCGAAGGGCCGCCCCGAGCGACGGACTCCGCCCCCTTGGGGGGCAGCGACGCCGAACGCAAGCGAGGCGAGCGTGGGGGCCGTTCACGTCGCGAAGGGCAGCCCCGAGCGACGGACTCCGCCCCCTCGGGGGGCAGCGATGCCGAACGCAAGCGAGGCGAGCGTGGGGGCCGTTCATCAGCGCTTGAGCTTCGGGTCCAGCGCGTCGCGCAAGCCGTCGCCAAAGAGGTTGAATGCGAGCACTGTGAGGAGGATCGCGATGCCGGGGAACGTCACCACCCACCACGCGCGCAGCACGAACTCGCGCGCGTCCGCGAGCATCGTGCCCCATTCTGACGCCGGGGGCTGCGCACCCAAACCCAGGAACCCGAGCGCGGCGGCGTCGAGAATGGCCGTCGATACGCCGAGCGACGCCTGGACGATGAGCGGCGCAGCGCAATTGGGCAGCACTTCCCGCAACATGAGGCGCGTGCGGCTCGCGCCGGTGCTGCGCGCCGCGGTCACGTAATCCTTGGATAATTCTCCGATCACCGCCGCGCGCGTGATGCGGACGTAGTGCGGCAGCACGACGACGGTGACGGCAAGCATCGCGTTCATGAGGCCCGGACCAAGGATCGCGACGATGACGATCGCGAGCAGCAGGCTCGGGAGCGTCAGGATCACGTCCATGAGGCGCATGATCCCGATCTCCACTATCCCGCGGAAGAGCCCCGCGATGAGGCCAAGGGCGATCCCCACGACGATCGCCAACGCGACCACCGCGATGCCGATGAATAGCGACAGGCGCGCGCCGTAGATGAGACGTGAGAGGATGTCGCGTCCGATTGCGTCCGTGCCGAGCGGATAGGACCACGACCCGCCCGTCTGCCACGCGGGCGGCTTCAGGAACACGGCGTTGTTGGTGAGATCGGGCGCGTGCGGCGCGACGAACGGCGCGAACGCCGCCGTCAGCAAAATGCAAACGATGAAGACCAGGCCCGCGACCGCGCCGTGGTTCGCGCTGAAGTAGCCCCAGAACTCGCGCAGCGGGCCGCGCGGCGCGCGGACGACGACCGGATCGGCGGCGACCTGCGCCATGGTGCTCATGCCCTCGGCCTCCGACATGCCTTCGCGTTATCAGCGGTCAGTTGTCGGCCTCCCGGCAATCGCCGGCGCCGCGCCCTGCGGGCCTCGGCTCGACCTGCGGTCTCGCCCGCCGTGCTCATGCCGCCTTCCTGATGCGCGGATTGATCACGCCGTACGTGACATCGACAAGAAGGTTCACCGCCATCACGACGAGCCCGAGCAGCAGCACGCCACCCTGCAGGACCGGGTAATCGCGGCGGCTGATCGCCTCGATCAGCCACTTTCCGACACCCGGCCACGAGAAGATCGTCTCGGTGAGGATGGCGCCGGTGAACAGCACGCCGACCTGCAGCCCGATGACCGTGACGACCGGGATCAGCGCATTGCGCAGCGCGTGCAGGGCGATCACGCGAATCGTGGAGAGGCCTTTCGCACGCGCCGTGCGGATGTAATCCTCGCCGAGCACCTCGAGCATCGCCGAGCGCGTCATGCGCGCGATGATCGCGAGCGGCTGCGTGCCGAGCACGATCGTGGGCAGGATCAAATGCGACACGGCCGACTTGAACGCGCCCTTCTCGCCGGACAGCAGCGCGTCGATCGTGAGAAACCCGGTGACCGGCTCGATGAAGTACTGCACCGAGATGCGCCCCGAGACGGGCGTCCAGCCGAGTTGCACGGAGAAGAGGAGGATGAGGAGCAGCCCCCACCAGAAGATCGGCATCGAATAGCCGGTAAGCGACACACCCATCACGCCGTGGTCGAAGATCGAATTTCGTCGGACTGCGGCGATGATGCCCGCCGGTATGCCGACGACGAGCGCGAAAATGATTGCGCACAGGGCGAGTTCGATCGTCGCCGGAAACAGCGCGCCGAATTCCGACAGCACCGGCGCCTGTGTGATCATCGACTTCCCGAGGTCGCCGTGCAGCACCCGTGAGATATAGATGCCGTACTGGACCATGATCGGCCGGTCGAGCCCATACTCCTTGCGCAGCATCTCGTGGCGCACGGGATCGATGCCGCGCTCGCCGGCGAGCGTCTCGATCGGGTCACCTGGAACCAGCCGGATCAGGAAGAATGCGAGCAGCGTCATTCCGAAGAACGTGGGAATGACGAGGGACAACCGGGTCAGCAGGAAACGAAGCATTCGCACCACATCGGCAGGGCGCGAGTATTAGATCACAACGCTGTCCTCGCGGCTTGCGTAGCGTAGAGGCAGATGCCGGCGGCAACCGACACATTGAGGCTTTCCACGCTGCCGGTCAGCGGGATGCCGATGATGCGGTCGCACGATTCGCGGGTCAACCTGCGCAGCCCCTGGCCTTCCGCGCCCAGCACCCACGCGACCGGGCCGGTCAGTTCGGCGGTAAACAGGCTTTCGCCCCCCGCATCGGCGCCCAGAAGCCAGATCCCCCGCTCCTTCATCTCCCGCATCGCCCGGGACAGATTAGTCACCGCCACCACCGGGACGGTGTCGGCGGCCCCGCAGGCGGCCTTGGCCACGGTGGCGTTGACACCGACCGCACGATCCTTGGGCACGATCACCGCCTGGGCGCCGAACGCATCCGCGCTGCGCAGGCACGCGCCGAGGTTGTGCGGATCCGTGACGCCGTCCAGCACAAGCAGCAAAGGCGGTGCGTCCGCAGGCTCGAGGACGTCGTCCAGCGTGACGTGCGGCAGCGCGTCGTCGACGACGGCTACCACGCCCTGGTGCTGGCCATGGCCCGCCAGCGCATCGAGGCGTGCGCCGTCGACCGGTCGCACCTTCACGTTCGCCGCTTCTGCTCGCGCGACCAGGTCGCGGAGCCGCGCGTCCTGTCTCCCGGCGAGCACGTACAGTTCATGCACGGCATCGGCGCGCTGGCGCAGGCGCGCGGTGATCGCGTGGAAGCCGAACAGGGAACGAGTGGCGGGCATCGAATGGTGATCGCGACGGACGAGCGCGGCCGCAGAAGCCGCGAATCGTTGTGGTAGTGTAACGCGCGCCCCGTTGGTGCCGACGCTACATTCCCACGACGCCCCGATGCTCGACGAAGACCTGCAGCAGCTGGTCAAGGCCATCCTTGTCGTGGTCGGCGCGATCCTTCCGATCGTCAACCCGGTCGGCAGCGCGCCGATGTTCCTGGCGATGACGCATGGCGCCGACAGCAAGACCCGCAGCACGCTTGCCGGCCTGGTCGCCGTCAATTCGTTCGTGCTGCTGATGGCGTCGCTGATCTTCGGCAATTTCGTGCTCAAGCTCTTCGGACTTTCCGTGCCGGTCGTGCAGCTCGCCGGCGGCCTCGTGCTTTGCTCGCTGGGCTGGCGGCTGTTGACCGACGAGGCTGTCGCGGCCGCTCCCGCCGACGCGCCGCGGGACTTCAACGTCATTTCGCGCGCCTTCTATCCGCTGACGCTGCCGCTGACCGTCGACCCAGGCGCCATCTCGGTGGCTGTCACGATCGGCGCCAACCACTCGTCCAGCATCACCCGGATCCTGATTTCCATCGCGGGCGCGATTATCGGCGTTGTCATCATTTCTGCCAGTGTCTGGTTGGCCTACCGCTACGCCGAACGCGTTGCCCAGTGGCTCGGACACTCTCGGCTGATGGTCGTGCTGCGGCTCTCCGCATTCATCGTGCTGTGCATCGGCGTGCAGATCGCGTGGAACGGCGTCAAGGCGCTGGTGGAGGAAATCCCGTTTGCCTCACCCGCCGCCCCGGCCAAATCCGTGAGCCCCGCGCGTTGACCATGGACGCCAGACATTTCCTGGAAGGCGTATTGCTGGTGTTCGCGGCGCTGCTGCCGATCGTGAACCCGCTCGGCGCGGCACCGGTGTTCCTAGCCATGACGCGCAATGCCGACGGAGCAACCCGCGCCGTACTGGCACGCAAGGTCACCGTCAATTCGTTTGTGCTGTTGATGGCGTCGGTGCTCATCGGCACCTACGTGCTCGAGTTCTTCGGCCTGTCGGTTCCCATCGTGCAAGTGGGCGGCGGCCTCATCGTCTGTTCCGTTGCCTGGGACCTGCTGCGCGGGGCCGATGTCTCGAAGAAATCCAGCACGGAGGGCGTGAACGACCCCGACGCCGTCGCCACCGAGGCGTTCTATCCGCTGACCTTGCCGCTCACCGTCGGCCCGGGTTCGATTTCCGTGGCCATCACCATCGGCGCGAACCACCCGCAGACGGTCCGCTCGTTCCTCACCGCGTCGATGTCATCGCTGCTCGGCGTCGTTCTGATCTGCCTGTCCGTCTATCTCTGTTATCGCTATGCGGAGCGGCTGGCAAATTTCCTGGGCAGCACCGGCACCGCCGTCGTGGTGCGGCTATCGGCATTCATCCTGTTGTGCATCGGGGTCCAGATCATGTGGAACGGCATTGACGCGCTGGCAGGATTGACCGGGCCGGCGCACGTGCCGCGATCCTGATCCGACGTTCGGGATCGTCACATACGCGAATCACTGTCCGCTTGGCAGTCGCCTCGTTGGTCGGCTATAATATTGGGCTTCGCGCGAACCGCGACAGACAAGCACTTGCAGCACCGCCGGCGTAGCTCAGTTGGTAGAGCAGCGCATTCGTAATGCGAAGGTCGGGAGTTCGACTCTCTTCGCCGGCACCAATAAATCAATGATTTAGCGTAAATTCCGGACAGCTAATACATCGTCGGAAGTGCCTGGGAAGTGCGATTCCCTCCCGCCGAACCCGACCCGCGGTTGTGAAACGAAAAGTGTCGAAATGATGGATCGACGCACCTTCGTCGGAGCTATGGCGGCAGGGATGATTGCCTCGCCGCTCGCCGCGCAAGAGAAACGAGCGACAACAGTCCGCCGCATCGGCCATTTAATACCCGCTGAACCGCTTACGCCGCCCGAGGAACAGGAGCTCATTGCGCCTTTGCGCGCGCTCGGCTGGGTAGAGGGCCGGAATCTGGTTGTGGAACGGCGCCACGCCGTAACACCTGAGCTTCTTCGACCCTTGGCAGAGGAGCTCGTTCGGCTCAAGGTGGAGATCATCGTAGTGTGGGGCACGGACGCCGCACTGGCGGCCAAAAGCGCCACGACCACCATCCCCATCGTAATTGCTTCCGCAGGCGACCCGGTCCGCAGCGGTCTTGTCGCGAGCATGGCCCGGCCCGGCGGCAATATCACGGGGTATTCCCTCATTGGCCCAGAAATCGATGCCAAGCGTCTCTCCGTGCTGCGCGAGTTCTTTCCGGGCTTACAACGCGTCGGCGTGCTGGAGAGTTCGACCAATCCGTATTATCGCGCCGCGCGCAAAGACTTAGAGCAGGCGTGCCGGTCGCTCGGCATCCAGCCGATCTTTATCGAAGTCGCCACGGCAGGCGAGCTGGAGAATGCAATCGCGGAGCTGGCTCGCCGGCGAGCGCAGGCACTAGATGTGCCAAACCAATTCACCGACAATTGGGCCATCATCACCAGTGCTGCAATGAAAAACAAGTTGCCGATCATGGCTCCGGGAATCACGATACTGGAGGCTGGCGGGCTATTCTATTATGGTCCCACCGACTTGGAGCAGGAGGAACGCAACGCCGCATTCGTCGACAGAATCCTCCGCGGGGCAAAGCCTGCCGATCTTCCGATCGAGCAGCCAACCAAATTTGAACTGAAAATCAACCTGAAGACCGCGACAGCTCTGGGAATCACGGTCCCGCAGGCGCTGCTGCTGCGGGCGGCTGTGGTGATTCGGTGATGGCGTAACAAGTTTGCAAGCGTGGCCGTCAATATCGTCGCTACCCGAACCGCGTCCATTTGGGACATCGGACCATTGCAACCAATGGGCGCACACCTCCAATCTCCATCACTTCTTTCTCCCCTTGTTCTTCTTCCAGACGTCAGGATATTGGTACGCCGGGGGCGGCGCCATCGGCCCTTTGTATGGGGGCGGCGGCTGAATCCAGCCCGCCGGATTGGCATCGCGCGGACGCGGAGGAATGAAGTGGATAGGGCCGGGCATCGGGCGAACGTACAACGCAGCGACGTTAGCGAGCAACCGCTTGCGCGGTGCGGCCAGGTACGGCGACTGACTGCTTGCGGCCAAGAGCGGCCTTCGTCGGAACGTTACATAGCGGACGCTCGAACAAAAGTCGGATGGGGCAGCGGCGAGGCGGGCCTTTTCCACAACGAACCGATCATCGTGGGTCTAGTCTCCGAATATCGGCTCGATGTCGGTCCGCCTCGTGCGTGAATCCGACTCGCTTACGGTGCGAGATCGACGCACACCACCCCGGTGATGTCTTCGGCGAACTGACCGGTGGTAAGGTCCTCGACGCCATCGAGCGTCAGCGTTCCGGTAGCTCCGCTAAGCTTGCCCGAGGAGTCGCTCACCGGTCCAGTAGTGAGGAAGTTGCCGGTCGCGACGTCGAGCGTCCCGGTGAGCGACACCGATAGGCTCGCCTGCTGCGTGGTCACTACGACCGTTCCGGCGATGTCGAAGACGGGGAAAGCGCCCCCTGTGATCGCGAATTGGCCCACCGTGGTTCCGTGCAGCAATCCGCCGCCGATGATCTGCGCCTGTGTGGCCCCGTTGCCGAGGTCCTGTCCAATGCCCTTCGCATTGATCCTATGACACGAGACTGCGGCAAAAGCATGAGTGGCGACGAAGAGACCTCCGGCAAGTACGACCATCGCGGCACAGACATATTTCCCTGCGTTTTTCATGTCGAGCTCCTCGATTTGGTGATGGTCTCCGGCAACGCGTGAACTCGGTTGCTGGATTGACGAGATGCACCTTCTTGGTCGGAATCGCTAACCGCCGCAGTGTGTCTACACCGCGGTGGCTGGATTCTTAAGGAATCACTGTAAAGATGCAAGAGGCTGTCGCGATATGCAAACCGTAGGCGCACGCCATGCATCACGCGAGAGCTAAGTTTCGTCGCCCGATGCCCCCATCGGTTATCTCGACGTGAGGCGCTGGACGAGCGCGCCGGCTTGAGGGTCAGATGTTAGCTGACCGCTTTCGAGCTAGCCGTGCGTCCGCTACGGGTTGCGGGCTCAACCGGTCGATGCAACACCCTTCATCCTTACAGACAGGAGGTTGAAGCCTAAGGTTTTCCTATGGCGTGACGTAGGGACGATCCGAGGTTGCGCAAGCACGAGTGAGAATGGCCAGGGAACAGCACTGCTCGCGATTAGTATTGATTTGACAAGCACTTGCTGTTGCGCTTGCTAAACCTAGCATGTGTTGCGCTGACCCGTTGAATCCACAGTCGATAGCGGTCGTTCGCGGCTAGGCATAGGCGGGTAGCGCTCGGCAGGACAGTGAGGGATGCAAACCCTATGGCGAGGAAGGCTAGGATCGGCTGCCGGGCCTCTAGGCGTCCCTCCGCTCGCACCCTCATGTCTAACGCCCCTTCAAAGGCCAAGAAAAATTCTCTGAATAAGAGGGCACGCGGTTTCCAGATGAAGTGGACGCTTTGCTCCGACCGCGCCCCCGACGTCTTGCACATTGACTGAGTGCTGGACGCACTGAAATGAAGATTTGTATACGAATGATCGAATGGATCGAATGTCATTCGACTGATTCGATTCATTCCACTCATTAGAATATTTCTATTCGTTAGACTCATTCGATCTATCTAGGGTTTACCTTGCGAAGTAGCAGCCATGCTCGTTCTTCACCAACCCCTCTCGGACTAGCCTGTCCAGGCGTGCGTGTGCCGATGATGGTCGGATCCCGAACGTTGACGCCAATTGCGTGGGAGTCATGCCTTTAGCGCCCCGGATTGCATCAAGAGTCTGGGCCTGCATCGAATTGATGCCGATGAACTCACCGACTAATTCCCAGCGCTGATCCGCTCGCCGCAGTTGGAATTGGCATGTGTCGCTTTCCCAAAGGCGTCCGCCCACGTGCAGGACGGCGCCATCCTCATGGTGGCGCATGACCCAATAGGAATCGCAGGCCGCGGATACACCGAACGTGCCGCTGATGTCCTCAATGGGGTCGTCGGACTTCGCCTTGCGCGTGTGATGGACAACATCTATGCAGATGCCAGGCCGCGACTTGGCGACAGAATGCAACTCCGAAACGGCTTCATAGTCACAGACAAAGGCGGGCGTTTTGGAATCCGGCAAGTCACGAAATCGTGTGAGGCTGTCAATACCGATGTAGCGGATAGATTCGTTGTCGTCCAGAACGCGCATGAGGTCTAGGACGCCATCCTTCCCACGGCTCCACTTGTACGCGATCAGGATGCTGGCAAGCGCCGCGTCATCGAACCCGGCCATCTGGAATTTCTTGTTCGTCAGGCGGTCGCCCTCTTCGATTGAAATGAACAAGCAGGTCGCTTGCACACAATCCTGTCCCATGATGGCGTCGCCGCCGGCGACTGCAGCTAGCTTTTGCCGTAGCAGGGTGGTCTTGCCGAGCTTCGGACGGCCGGCGAGGATGTTCAGACCTTCCGGAATCCACGGGTCACATAGGTAGGAGATTTGTGGCATATCTCGCTCCATCAATGACAGTGCCGTTTCGATCTGCGGGAGATCGCTGGCGCTCGAGTTGTCGACGACGCGCGAGAACATCGGCCGACACTTGACCTGTAGGATGTCGTCGTTGTCTAGGTCGACGTTGGCAGGGAGTTCGACGACCTCACAGGAATGGGAGTGCAGAATGCCCGGCCCGGCGGTATGGCTTCCCCGGGGCGTTGCAATGACTCGACGGCCACGATGAGGCGCGCAATAGGCACGTTCCAGCCTGCTACCGTCTATCGCTTCGCACCCACGCAATGCCAGCCGTTCGGCTTCGTCATGATCCCCGGCGACGATGATTGTGCCTTCGCTCACGCATTCACCTCGTCCACTTCTGCGAGGAATTGCTTACGCGGTACAGCCAATCGACCGATGTCACGGCGTGCGCTCCCTGCGTTCCAGTCCGGGGGCATCGTCGCCACGCGCTGGCTGTACGCTGGCCTGGCAGCCAATCCTTCCGAGCATCGAAACGATGCGTTCGGCCTCAGACAGCGAGCCGTAAATGCCAACCACGACTCGCGCTCCGGACGGCTTGTTGGTGATAACCGCGTGGCGCTTGCAAGTGGGCGTCATAGCAGCCCCCACTCGGGCGGATCGAGATAGATCGGAGCCACGTAGATCGCCGTCGCCAGCGCCGCTAGCGCACCCCATACGGCGACCAATTCCAAAGCCGCTAAATCCAGATCGACCGCGGCACCGCCGCGTCCTAGCGACCGTTGCAGCGCGGCTGCGTGGAACTCGACGTCGAGTTGAGCGATTTCGAGCGCGGTCATGCTGCCTCTCCGGACGATTCGCGGCGCAGCACTCGTTGCGCCTCCGCGCCCTTCTTTCCGGCTGCGGCTTTTTTCGCGGAAACGTCTGGCGGAACTTTGCTTTTCTTGGCGCTCACTTTCGTTGCCGCTTCGACGATGCCGCCCGATGCGGGTCGGGCCACCGTCCGTTCCGCAATGCGAGCACGGTAAACGACCGGAGTACCGGCGTCGCTCTGGCGTTCGAGGAAGTCGATCCAACGACGAACGTCAGCCGGCCTGGCAAACCGCCGACGACCCACTACGAAAGTTTTGAGGTGACCTGCCCTGATGGCGTCCTGAATGACGCTCGCCGATTCGCTAGTGGTTTGTTCGATCTCCCCAAGTCCCAGTTTTAGCTTTTCCATGCTTTCCCTTTCTCGTTGCGATTCGCAACGCTAGGGGAAGCATAGACGCGGTTTTGGACTACTTTGGGACAATAAATCGGCGGCTGCTTTACGACGCGCAAACTCTCGCATGGCGTCGACGAATGCCGCCGGCGCAGTGCCGTCGATGTCATTTTCACGCAAGAGTTTGAGCATTCCGCGAGCGGAAAACGACTTCAACGTCTCGCGCACATCATCCGGCATCCCGGCTAGGCGGCGCTGCAGCTCAAGCAAATCCGGATGTTGTGGGTCCGTGAACCACATCAGCCTGGCAATGTCGCGAAGGTCCTTTCTTCGCGACACGTGTCTCTTGAGTGCCATCTCGCGTGCCAGCTCGCGTTCCGTGGGCGTCCCTTTCTTCGAGCCAGCTACGTCCCTAATGGCTTGTGCGTGGGCGCCTCGCTTGCCGCCCAATCGCGCCTCGGCAAAGTACACATCGAGAACCAGCTTTCGCGTACCGGTAGCGAGATCATCGATCCTGTCCGCTGGTGGTCGTCCGAGCTTGCTCCGTTTGGAATCCTCCTCCGCTTCCACGCGACGCATAGCCGCGAGCCATTCCTCTCTGGTCCCAATTGGCTTGGACCTTGGAGACTTCGGTGGCTTTTTCGCGGTCACGCCGGCCATTTCGTCTGCAACCATTGGGAGCGGTCGGTCATCGCCGCCCCAGCGTTTCGACGGCCTTCGCTTTGTGTTCTTGCGCCAAATGCGCATAGCGAAGCGTCATCTTCAAGTCGGCGTGTCCGAGCAGTTCGCGAACGGTGTTCAGGTCGACGCCGTTAGATACAAGCCGACTTGCGAAATTATGGCGCGTGTCGTGGAATCGTAAGGCTTTGATACTCGCGGCGGTCATCAAGGCGCCCCACGCTGTCTTGATACTTTGCACGGCGAATAAGCGACCGTTGCCGCCCTGTTGGCGCTTCCATCGTTCCAACACGAGGACGGCTTCGCGATTGAGCGGCACAACGCGCGATCTATTCGACTTCGCAGCGGCCGCGCGCGCGGTAAGCAGCTTGTTCGCTAGGTCGACATCTTCCCAAACCAGTGCCGTCAATTCGCCACGGCGCAGCCCGGTAGCAAGCGCCAGCAAGACCATAGGAGTCAGGTGGTCAGCGAACCCATGCAAAGGAATCGGCGAAGACAGTTCTTTGCCGCGTTGCTGGCGCCATTCGTTGCCGCTCTTCCGTGCGGCGATCGCATCCTTGTCGCGCTTCGCCAGCGCGTCTCGTAACCGCTTTTCTTCGTCTGCGGTTAGGTATCGAACTCGCGCGTTATCGACCTTGCGTTGCTTGACTCCGGCGATAGGGTTCGCCGCAAGGATCTTCCATTCCACGGCCTTGGAGAGCGCAGAGCGGAGAGTCGCCAGGTCGCGGTTAAGCGTTGCGTCGGCGACCCCATGCTTGATCCGCTTCGAGCGCCATTTTTCGATCACCCACGCATTTAGTGTGGACTTCCCACGGTATCGTGGACGGCGCGGACCCTCAAAGTGAGGCACGTTCAAATGCCTCGGGGCTGACCCACCGAGATGGCTGTGACGGCGGGTTCGATTGTAGAAGACTTCGATGTAATCGAAGATGTCGGCGCGGGCGAGTTCGCGGGTTTTGTAAACGCGTTGCCGGACGCGTTCCTTCTTCAAGCTGCTGAAGAATGATTCAGCGACCGCGTTGACGCTCCTATGTCAAGTCGGGCACGCCGATTCTGCCAAGTCTGCCAGGATCAGCGGATACAGCTCGCGAACAATGTAGCGCTTGAGGCAACGTTGAATCTCCTTGGTGGACAATCCCTCGGCGGTCCGGCGCGCAACGTATGCACGCGTCCGAGGATCGCTCCGCATGCGTACCATCGAGATCGTCCACAGGGCATTATTGGCGGCCCGATCGCCACCCCGGTTGAGCCGATGTCGGGTCGTCTTTCCCGAGGATGCTTCCAACGGGCTTGCACCGCAGAGTGCTGCCAACGCAGCCTCGCTGCGTAGCCGATCAGGATTGTCGCCCGCCGTTACCAACAACGTGGCCGCGGTTTGTGGCCCAACGCCAAATCGTGCGAGTAGCCGGCGGCCTGCCCGTTTGGTGAGCTCCGCCAGCGCGGCGTCAAGCTGACGGAGTTCTTTCGCCAGGCTCATCCAGCGTCTTGCAAGCAGGCGCAGCGTTCTGGTTAGCGCCTTGAGCAGCGGTGTATCGCCCAGCGATTGCAGCCGAGCACAACGGGCCACGCATTGTTCTGGCTTAACCCTCCAGAGCGCGGCGCGTATCGATTCCGGCGCCGTCACCAGCAGCGCTCGCATTTGATTGATAGCTTGGGTCTTTGCCTTCACCGCGCTGCGCCTGGCCAAACTCACCGCCCGCATTGCTTCCACTACGCCCGACTGCGCTTTCGGGATGGCATTGGCTTCTCCGGCTAGTACCGCCCGAGCCGCGTTTTCGGCGTCAGTCGGATCATTCTTGCCGCGCAAGCGCCGCCGTGAACGATTTGGCCGGTTGATCTCGAGCACCTGGACGCCATGCTCTTGCACCCGTCGCGCAAGCGCCGCGCCGTACGTTCCAGTGCCTTCAATTCCGGCTCGGGTCATGCGACCAAATCCGCGTACCCATTCGATCAGTTGTTCGTAGCCCAAAGCCGTCGTCGGGACGGATGTCGTCGCAACGACGCGGCCCACCACGTCGATCAGCACCGCCACATGCACGTCGAGGTGCGTGTCAACACCGAGAATTACTTCGCGCTCTTCAGCCAGATCACTCATCCGGTCCTCCTGCATGCATAGGGATGCATTGCCAACCCGTTCGCAGGACAGGACACTCACGGTGCAGAACAAAGCTCCTATCAGGTCACCGACGCGCGGCCCGGCAATGCTCGGGGAACGCCGGACCGCAGTCGACAAGTCAACGCCAAGGCACGTTGGCCAATCCCAGCACGAGTCAGGCTGGGCCGGTCGTTCAACGTCATCGTATATTGAGTGTCCCAGCAATTGCCGCGGCGGCTCATGCTGGGGTCGAGATTGTTGGCGCGACAGAAGCGCGACCAGTCTTCGCTGCCATATTGCGTGCCTTGATCGGAATGGACCAGCACGCGCTGCTGCGGTTTGCGACGCCATACGCCATCAGCAGCGCGTCGAGAACGAGCTCGCGCGCCAAGGTCGGCTTCATCGACCAGCCCACGATCTTCCGCGCGTGCAGATCCATCACGACCGCGAGGTAAAGCCAGCCCTGCCAGGTGCGGATGTAGGTGATGTCGGTCACCCAGGCACGATCCGGGGCATCGACCGTGAATTCGCGGTTGAGCCGATTCGGATTGAGGATCGACGGCCGGCCGGCAATGTGCCGCGGCGCCTTATAGCCTCGTATCGCCCGGATTTTGTGGCTGCGCATGATCCTGGCCACGCGATGCTTGCCGCAGGTTTCGCCCGCTTCGCGTAGATCGCCGAAAACGCGCGGCGCGCCGTACACGCCGCCGCTGGCCGTGTAGGAATCGCGAATCAGCGTCAACAGCCGTTGATCCTCGATGGCGCGATCGGATAACGGCTTATGAATCCACTGATAGAAGCCCGCACGCGCGACTGCCAGCACACGGCACATGGTCGTGATTCGGAATTCGTGCCGATGCTCGTTGATGAAGCGGTACTTTACTCGGGCTCCTTGGCAAAGTACCGCGCGGCTTTTTTTAGAATGTCCCGCTCTTCTTCGGTACGTCGCAGCTGCGCTCGAAGCTTGAGGACTTCGCTCTTGGCTTCGATCAGCTCGGCGGCCTGCTTCTCCGTCTTGTCAGGCGTCACCGTCTTCACCCACTGGTAAAGACTGTGACTCGAAACGCCGAGACGAGCCGAAACCTCGGCGACCGAGTACCCCCGATCGACGACTTGGCGGACGGCTTCTTGCTTGAATTCGGGAGTAAACCGTTGGGCACTCATGGGACCTCCTCCTATGCTCAAATCATAGGCCCGGAGTGCTCACGAAACCCGGGGAAGTCCAAAAGTTGTCATATGAGTTGGGCGCAGAGATCGCTCCAAACCGGACATCGCAGGACGTGCCCTCGCGTTGAATTTAGCTTCTTCGCACGCCGTGCCGCAAGTGTATCGTCCTGATGCGCGCAGTTGGTGCCTCAGCCCCGTCCGAATGCTGCGCGCGCTCCAGGTTTGCGCGCGAACTTGCAAACCCAAGACCATGCGCGTATACGCTGCAAGGGACGAGTACCGATGCGTGGTCAGAAGTACCCTGTCGTAATGTTCGTTCACGGGGATTGCGGCCTCGGCCCTCCGTATGGCGACCAAACTATAGGTTTGCGAAGGATCTCAGCGGTTTAGGCTATCTGATCGCAGTGCCACAGTACTATTCCGACGACGCTCCACATCTCGCCGACACCGTTCCTTCCTCCTACCGCCAAGTAGGAGGCTAAGCGAGCAACTACACGTGAAGTGACGAGGTAACCGATATGGCAGAAATCGAACATGTCCCGGCCGAAGAAGCGAAACGGATCGAGAACATAATTCGCCTGACCCTTGAGCAGTTTAAGAAACGCTATCCTGGCGAAAGGCCAATTCTGCGTGGGGTGCATCCGAAAGATCACGGATGCGTCATGGCCAGGTTCAGAGTGTTAGACAGCCTTCCAAAGGAATTGCGAATCGGGGTATTTGCAACCCCCGGCCAAGAATACCAAGCCTGGATTCGCTTTTCCAACGCTGCGGTATCCGTCGGACCGGACTCGCCTACCCAGAGTGGTGGTCCCATTCACGGCAGCCGCGGGATGGCTGTGAAGATTCTGGGCGTCAGCGGTGCCGCTTTGATGCCAACCATGGGACCGTTAACTCAGGACTTTCTCATGGTGAATCACCCCGTTTTCGCTTTTGCCAACGTTGAAGATTATGAAGCCCTCAGTCAGATCCTCGTCACGGACAACGACAATCCAGCACGCTTTTTTGCGGACAGAATTCACAAGAAACCCGACAACACTCCTGATCTAACCGATCCCGTAACTCAACGAGCACTCCGGACTTTGGGTATCGTCAAACGAATTCAGAGTCTATCCCTCAGCGCCCAGCCGCCGGCGTACCAGGCTCCGCCCGCCAGCCCTGTCGACAATCAGTATTTCAGCGCCGCGCCATTTCTCTTCGGCGATGACTGGGTGATGAAGTTTTCCGCCAAGCCGGTCTCGCCAATCGCTGGCGGCGCCGTCAATCTAGGAGAACCAAACTATCTTCGGGCAGCCCTGCATGAACGTTTGACGGCACACGGCGCCCAAGATGTGGTCTTTGAGTTTCAGGTTCAAGTCCGAAAGGCGAGTGACTTTGTCGGCAAGATCGACGCCGAGATTGAGGATGTCTGCTTTCAATGGGAAGAGACGCAGCACCCGTTTGTCGCAATTGCGATGATCACGATCCCACCGCAGGATTTCGAAACTGCCGAGCGGCGTGCCATATGCGAGAACCTAATTTTCACACCCTGGCACGGAATCGCTGAACACCGCCCCATTGGTGGAATCAACCGGCTGCGGCGGGCTGTGTATGAAGCATCGGCCGGCTTTCGCCACATCCCGAAAGAACCGGCATCTTTTTAAGGGTATTCAGGAAGTCGCGTGGGTCGCTTGATGGTGTGATGACCCGGAAGCGGCGTGGATGCTGGCGTTCGGGCATGTTCAGAGGCGGTGGAAACGGCGAACATGTTTGCATGGCTACGTCGACGAAGCGAATGCGGCGGCTGTGGGATGCGTACGCTTTCCGCGGCTTTCGTCCGCGACCCACGGTGCGCGGTGTCTTCGGGGATCCGAAGGCGCGCGTCATCACCCTTGACCGGCACTCAAAAACCACTCTGTGGCTGTTGTGGTCGAGCGCACTTGGGCTAGTACGACCGGCGCACGCGTCAGGCTCGCGATCTGTCCTGTGGCGATACAAAGGCTGCTACGGACGAGGCGGCTTACAGAGTCTTCAGATACTCGACAATGGCCCAGCGGTCCGCGTCCGAGAGATCGGTGCCATATTCGTGCCCGGCATTGCCGTTGCCATTGGCGTTGTTGGGATCGACCACGAAGGTACCGGAATTGAACGGCGTCTCATCGGTGACGTAACCGACGTTCTTCGAGTCGAACTTTCGGCTGCCTACCTTGAAGCTCGCCATTCGCTGATTGGCTGGCAGCATCAATTCCCACAGGCTCGCGACCGAACCGTTGTGCAGAAAGGGCGCTGTCGCCCAAACGCCATACAGCACGCGCGATTCATAAGCCGCGCCCGCGTCGGCTGAAGCCGGTTTGACGAACATATTGCTCAGCTGCGCTTTAACCCGGCCTTTGAAGTCCGCAAGCGCGCCGAACTTTGGGTTGACGATATCATCGAGCTTTTCATTGGGCTGCAGATCGGCCAAATCCTTGCGGATTGCCCGCCACACGCCGTTTTGCTCCAGCTTCTGTGGCGTGATCGGCAGGCTGAAGGCTTCGTCGAGTAGGCTGCCGATGACTGAGGCCCCGAGCATCTCGGCGGTGCTCGCCGGATTCACGAAGCGGGCACCGATTGCTGGTGGCGGCCGCAGCGCACCGGTATAGATACCAGGTTCCGAGGTGCGCGCCGCATTGGTCGCCATTTTCGGATCGGTGCCTACGGCGCGCACCGGCGTCGCCCATGCATGAACGAGGGTGGGCGACGCGCGTTCCGCATGGCACGTCGCGCAGTGGTTGGTGAACAGCGCGTGGCCTCTTTCCGCCAGGCGTTCGTCGATCGGCCAGATGTCACGCGGCCAGGGCGGCGGCTGCAAGGACGCAATCTTCTCCTCGAGCGTTTGCAACCCTGCGAAATCCGCCGAGGTGTTCCTGAAGTCGATCACTGTCGGCGTGAACGGCGTGCCCGGAACCTTGACTCTGGGCTTGAAGTCGGCGAAGACGCCGAAAACTTCGCCGGTGTTGCGTGCCAGCGCCTGGATATAAAGCCCGTTGGGTACACCGCCGTTCCACTGCGTGTGGTCCTGGCGCGAGGCATTCCACAAGAACGGATAGCTGACCGGGGCGTTCGCGAGCCTGAAATTATTGTGAGGGTCATGTTCTAGACCGAGGTCGCGCCCAGCTACGCGGTTGAAGATCATGCCGAACGCGTCGAGCCGTCCCGGGCCCCAGGGCGACGTGGGAAGGCTTGCATCCATGAAATCGCCGAACTGCTTGACCCAGGCGCCAAAGTCGCTCTTGAGTTGCGCAGCCTTTGCCGTCGAAAAACTGGCTCCCAGCACAGCCTTGGCGAAAGGATCAAAGCGGCCGCGCTCATCTAGGGTCTTGCGCGTTGCCAACGTGAGGTCGACGAGGAACTGCTGAAAATCCGCATGCGCAGGCGCGCCGTCAAGGCGCATCGAATAGGTGACGTTGTCCCTCTGGTATTCAAGCTGGCCGGTATGGCAAGCCGCGCAGGTCATGCCGAGCTGGCCAGATTTGCTCTCGACAACGAAGCCAACCGGCAAGCCTTCGATATTTTTCGGGCTGTCGTTGCGCAGATAGCCATAGCGCTGGAGTTGATCCGCGGCGAACGGCTCGTCGACTTCGGCCTGTCGCAGCGCCTTGAACCATATGTACGGGATCATGCGCGATCCCTGGCTGGTGGTGTAGAACGTGTCGCGATCCGCGGTCGACCAGCCCTGCGCGACGTAGGTTACTGGAGGCGATGCGGGTGTGGTCACCGGTTGCGCGCGCCCTTCGCTCGCGGAGATGAGCATCGAGGCGGTAAGCATGCAGGCCGTGATCGGCGCCAATGCTTCATCCGACAAGTGGAGCCTGAGCATTGCCGCCCTCCTTCTCTTGGTGGATATTGCACTCTGAGAAACGGGCATGGAATCCGCTCTCTGTCGCGTCGGACCGCCTCACGCCGGCGACGTGAGAGCGCTCGATAGGTTGATAATTTTCCTGATACGGCGTCGACTCGTGCCGCAGGGCGGTGGCCGCGATAGTATGAGTGGCCATCGTGATCGCGCGATCGGACTACGCCCGATTGGCCCGAGGGAGCTATCCTCGACGGCACCTGGATAGCAGCGCGAGCGGGACGAGCAACCCGACAGCGAAGCAGCCGGGCGGTCCGCGTTCATGCGGCTGTTCGCCTGCGCATGATGTCGCCGGCGGTCGCTCAAGATAGAAGGTGAGCTAGTAATGGCCATAAGTGATCGATGCGAACTCCGCTACCCGCGCCGTCGCCGGAGCTACCCTGGTACCGAGCGTGCATCTCCCACTTGTGGTGCATGGCCACAACCCGCCAATCTTTGTCGAAGACTGGGCCGCCCGACGAGCCATGTTTGTGTGGAGTGTCGTATATGAGCTCATCTGGCGTGGTTGCTAGCACCGTCGCACTGTGCATTGTGAGCTTCGAGCTAGCGCCGTAACCAAGTAACGACACAGGTGCCCCGGGAGTCACCGCCGCCGAAGCGTTCGGCGCCAAAGGGAGAACTACATCATCCCCCAATTGGGTCTCCAGCTGGAGCAAAGCAGCGTCATGGGTCGCGACGTCGCCGATCCAAACTTCCCTGCGTATTTTGTGGCGCAATGGCGCATCGGCGTCGGACTCTCCCGGGAAATCCACCGTAGCCCCCGCCCAGCCTCCTGCAGACCGGAGAACATTGCTAGGAGTCAGAATGAGATCGTTTGCCACTAGGAAGCACCCCGACCAGCCGTGATTGAGCGTCAAAATACCAACACCCTTCGCGATCGTCACGCCCTTCGAGAACCACTGAATGTCGTGCCACCCGACTTCGGCCGGCGGTTCTATGCGCGTGCCACCAACCGGGGGCGCCGCCTCTCTAGTCCCCAAGAGCGTTTCCAACAACTCCCGGTAGGCGGACTCTGAGTATGGCCGACCGGCGAAGTCCAGGTAGTAGACACCCAGAAAGAGGGTTGGAGCGGATTCATTCCAATCACCCTTTCGAAGTAGCGGTATGACCATCTCCCGCCTATCAGGGTGCTCCGCAAGCAGCCGTGCTGACAGTATCGTCCCCTCGTACCCAACTCCGCCCACCTCATCATCGGACTTTCGCTTGTACTCGGGTGTGCAGACGAGAATGACGAACTGAGCTTCACGTATCTGCTTGTCCATCAGCCGGGGTAGTTGTGTGCCCGGCCGAGCGAGCCATCGGTCCAAGCGAACGTCTACGCCGTCCGTCCGTAGGCGAGTAGCCAGATCTTTCACCCACTCACGGTGTGTCGGATCAGCGCTGGTTTCCCATGCGTAGGAGATGAATGCCACCGGTGCTGACATTTATGCCTTGAGCCGCCTACGTTGTTTCCCGAGCGTGCCAACTAGAAGTAGGGAGTGGCACTGCCGTGTGTCTCCGCAAGGTAGCTACCCTTCGCGCCGCCGCATATGGCAAACGCCATAGGAGCGATAACGAATAGACAGGCAGACAGAAGTGCAGATAGGCGAGGCGCCACGGCGTCCCCTACGCATGGTCCAACGTCATCCTGCGGCTGGGCGGTGCTAGTCGTCAACCCCGCGCTTCCGGGCAACTATTTCCACGGGGTGAACGACGCTCCGGCGGGTTGCCGAATCTCAGGCGGCCCCATGATCTCCCACTCGGCATAGCGGGCCATGATCTCGTGTCGCTGCGCCTTATACCTTGCGCGATACCATTTCCCGGTCAGCGGATCACGGACGCGGAAGGGATAGAGGAACAGCGTTCCCGGCTTGGCTAGGTCGTCGCGTGGAGGCATCTCGCCATTTCGACACACGTCCAGCGAAGCGAGCAACTGCTATCGCGGCGCGGGTCCCTCGGACGACCGACCGCATTCGGCTGCGGGCTCAACCGGTCGATGCAACACCCTTCATCCTTACAGACAGGGGGTTGAAGCCTAAGGTTTTCCTGTGGCGTGACGTAGGGACGATCCGAGGTTGCGCAAGCACGAGTGAGAATGGCCAGGGAAAAGCACTGCTCGCGATTAGTATTGATTTGACAAGCACTTGCTGTTGCGCTTGCTAAACCTAGCATGTGTTGCATCCACCGGTTGAATCCACAGTCGAAAGCGGTCGTTGAGTTGCCGACCGCGTGGCGCATCACCGCCGGCTCTAGCCTTTCGGCGAGGAAACTAGTGCGGCAGGCCGCTAGGCTGGCCGACCGCATGGCCGTCGTCCGAATCATATCGGCGCTTTACCAAGAATGAGAGGCCCCCAACATGAATACGCTAAGCCGAATTGTCTCGGCAATTGTGATTGTATTTCTCATTCTCGCCTCCGTAGCATTGGCGTTGTACGGCGCGAGTCAGCTCACGCAAGTGACCCTCGGCGTCGGCGCGATTTGCGGAGCCGTCTTAATTGCTGTCCTGGCGAGAATCTCCCAAGCTGCCGATCACCATACGGAACTTCGAAGACTTTTGGAACGGCAAAAAGGTCTATGACAGGGAGGCGCGGGCCGAAGCCAGGTACTCCCAAAACCTCAATGCGGCAAACCGCCGACGATATCGCGCTCGATAGCTGCCCATCCTGGCTCGGCATATTCGAGATATTTTCTGTAAGCGGTGAAAACGGCCGGCGTAGCGATTGAGGCGATTCGGTCACGCTCGACACCTTCCTCGTAAAGGTATTGGACGATGGCGGCGATCAGCTGCTCGAGTACCACGCGATTGCCTTCGGCCGTCACTTTGCGCAGCGCTTCCAGACTTGTTAGTTCGATGCGGTCGTCATCGGACATGGTTGCTGCGATCCGATAACATCAATGCGGCCGGCGCGGGGCCGGTTTCCAGCGCCCGCACGCGATCCTCCAACCGCCCTAGGTGTTCGCCCTGGCGACTGATGCGGCGTTCAAGCGTTTTCGTATCGCCGTTTGTCCCGGCCTCAATTGCCGCCAGTCGTTCATCGAGTTTAAGCATCTCGGCCATGCGCTGGAACTTCTGGTCAACGTAAAACTGCACGGCCTGAATTACCATCTCGGCGGATTGTTCGATCTCATGTGTCGATTCGCTGATACTGCCGCATGCGGTCGCGCAGTATCGACAATCCAGCGCTAACAAGATGCCAGCCATCGATCTTCGTCCATGTCCGTGCGGCGCAGTCGGGCCGACAGCGGCGGCGGACGATCCGCCAGGTCATGCCGAGCATCTCTGGAACCAGCGGTACTGGGCGAACTGAAGCGTCACTCCACGACCACGACAGGAGTCGCGCTGTCGTCCTCGTCCGAAAATATCGGGCCTTGTGCATCCACAGGCACCAAATAAATTGATTCCGCCGGATCGATTGTTCTGATCCCCTCGCCACGGTGTACGCAAAATAGGGCATCCGACGGCAGCGCTTGGAGGAGCGAGATAGCTTCGGCGACGGTCATTTTTCTCCCTTCGCGATACGGTCCATTCGGTCCTGCATCCGCGTGGGCATTCTATCGCGCAACGCCTTACGCTCGTCGTCAGACGGTTCAGGACGCCGCGCGGCGAACTCGCCGGGCATCGGCAGTCCGAGCGTTGACAGCGCATCCATGATCTCCGCATCCGGTCGATTGAGCATATGGGCCATTTCGCCGACCGTATGACCGTCGCGTCCTAGACGGCGCACCAGGACGTCGCTCTGGCCGAGCGATGCTCAATCCCCGACCTTGCCTTTACGCAGATGCCGTCTGCTGGAACGCTCTACAAGTGGGAATTCGAAAAGGCACAACGCAAGGTGGAGGTGGACGTGGAAGGGCCGCTTGTTTCCGGTGATGAAGGCATCGTCATCGATGCCGCATTGGCCGGTGTTGGCCTTGCGTACGTGATCGAAGACCAGGTGGCCCCACACCTCAACGCCGGAGCACTGAGGCGAGCGCTCGACGATTGGTGCGCGCCGTTTCCCGGATTCTTTCTCTATTACCCGGGTCGGCGCCAGGCATCACCCGCGCTGGCCGCGTTCATCGACGCAATCCGGATACCGGCCGAGTCCAGGAAACGCGTTCGCTATGCGCCAACGCCGGGCTCCATTTCAAGGTAGGAACGCCACCGACACGGCAATCCGATCGCCGCCGACATGCACGCTATGCCTCAGCGATGACAATGCAGTCGTCATCGATGCCATTCCCATACGGCCCAGGCTGAACTGGAATGCTCCCCTGCATCGACGACCGGCGGCCGCCCTCGTGCGGCCGCTTTTTTTTCCGCGTGGGCCCCTTCCCACTCGGGATTCCGCAGTCTTCGAATGTGAGCCGCGCGCGATGCTTGCTAGCCTTAGCGTCATGACATCGAACGATCCGGCAGGCAACCGCTGCCGAAAGGAGACGCCATGAAACTCATCGCCGCATTGCTGCTTTGCGTTGCCGTGTCGAGTCAGGCGACCAATTTCGCTGACGTGGCCGCCATGAATGAAAGTGGAGTCACCACAACGCAAACCGCCGGTGTCACGCGTACCGACGTCGCGGTGTTTTACCTTATGGTGCCGACAACGCCTGGACAAACCTATGTCATCACAGTCCTTCCGGCACCGGGCACGCCGACGATCGAGCGCTATGGCTTCATCTCGAACGGCACGTTCGACGTTGCTCACGCCAGCGGTTACGTTCCACAATTCGTGCTGACGGTCGGCACCGGCGCGGGCCAGTTGGCACCGGGCACGGTGCACCAAATCGGCGTGGACAACATCGATTCGAGCGGCAATTACAGTTGCAACGCGGCGGAATGCGACATGACGGTGCGGATCGAACTGAACCGGGAAGGAAAGATGGCGACGCCGCTCCTGGCCCGTCACCGCGCGAACTGAAGTCTGCATGTCGTTTGCGGAAACCGATAGTGGTGTCGGCCGGTATTTAGTGAATCTTGACGCAGGTCATGGGGCGGTGCGGGCCGCCACGGCAGAATTGCGCCACCATGACGCCCGGACAGGAGGAGGCACCGAGAATTGCGGCGACTCGCCGCGTCCACGACGCGCTGCGCCACCCACGGCTCGCCCGCGAACTGGCGACGCTGTCGGCAATGATCGCAATCCATTGTCATGACCGGCACGGCGGCGGCGACGGATTGTGCGAGGATTGCGCGGCGCTTCTCGCCTATGCGACGCGCCGGCTCGACCGCTGCGTCTTTGGCGACGTCAAGCCGACGTGCGCAAATTGCACGGTGCATTGCTACACGGCCGTGAAGCGCGAGGAGGTCCGCACCGTAATGCGCTACGCCGGTCCGCGGATGATCTCGCGCCACCCGGTGCTAGCCATCCGGCACGTGCTTGATGGCCGCCGCCCGGCACCGACGCTCCCCGCGCATTCGCCAAAATCCTAGCCGTTCTTCCCAACCGCACCACAGGGAAGTGTCGGCGGACTGTGGTCGTTGCGTGTCAGTTGCCTGTCAACAGCCGCTCGAATAGATCGTCCGGCCCCATCTGTCCACCTTTGAGCATGAACTCAATGCCGTCTAGGTGGGGAGCACGGGACTGAGCGCGGCATACGGCTACGCCGAGCGCGAGACTGCCGACGTGGGTCAGGGCCTCGATGTCGAGCGCCTTCATTACATGGCTGGAGGTATCACCACCCGCAATTCCAACCCGGCGGACAGGGACGTCCCGCAGCAGCCGCGCGACCAACGCGCCGCATCGTTCCGCCAGCGCGTGCGTAGCCCTTGGCCTCCCATTTGCGTCGCCACTGCGCGACGTATGTGCGAGTACGTTCTGTCCCGCACGCAAGCAATCCGAGACGCTCCCG
Source organism: uncultured beta proteobacterium (assembly GCA_963782625.1). Taxonomy (GTDB): domain Bacteria; phylum Pseudomonadota; class Gammaproteobacteria; order Burkholderiales; family Casimicrobiaceae; genus VBCG01. The sequence goes on from CAWAKN010000016.1 coordinate 128,562, forward strand.
ACCCACGCATCCGCATAGGCGGCATCGTTGGCGACGACGCGCTCCACATCCAGGGGCTGCAGTACGTACGATGGCGCCGCCTCGAGTTGGCGCGCGGTGATCGGCGACAGGCTTCCCGCGAGCACGAAGACCGGACCCGCCGAGGGCGCAATGCGATTCGGTGCGTCGGGTGTCGGCGCCCGTTCCGTCCTCCAATGCTCCAGCAATGCCTGCGTGGCGCCACTGGGCCCAACCATCAGCAGCGGAGATCTCCGCGCGTGCTGGCAAACGAGGCGGCCGATCGCGGCCAAATGGGATTGCCGTCCGACGTCGAAAAGAACTGCGTCGGGCCGACCCGCCAGGACTTTCTCAACCGCGGCCTCCTGGGCTGCGTCAGCGAGCTCATACGTCCTGGCGTCGATGCCGACGACCTGGGCCAGTCCCTGTGCGGCGAAGTGCACGCGCAAGTCGGCCTCGAGCATCGGCGTGACGGGGTGCGCGCGCATCGTCGGATGGCGGTCGATGCGTACGACCGGGCCTCCGCTGCCCACGGATGCAAACAGGGTGGAAAACACGCAGTACCGGCCGAGGTTGGGTTGGCCTCCGACGATCGCGACGAATGGATTGGGCACGACGTGTCGCAGTACATCGACGGCAACGCCAATGCTGCCGACATGCGGCGCACTGTCGAACGTCGAGCAGGTCTTGTACTGGATGACAGGCGCGCGCATCGACGCCAAGAACCGGCCGACCGGTTCGAGCTCGGCGCGCATCGCGTCGGGCGTCATCGATCGCGCGGCACCGGCAATGCCCAGAGCGTCGAGCGGACCCGCGGCTTGCAATGACTCGGGCGACGGAATTCCAAGGAACAGCGTCGCGCGCAAGCCGGCTTCGCTCAACGTGGCCAGCGTGTCCGTGCTGCCAGTGAAGTCGTCGCCGTAGAACGCGAGCCGCAGCGGCGGCGCGGTGGCAGGGTCCGGCATCGCGCGCTCAGCCACAGCTTTGTGACTGCTCATTTTCCATAAAACGCCAGCGCGGCGCTCAGTTCTGGCGCATCGCGCGCTGCGTCGGCGAGCGATTGGTCCGCGCTTGCAGCCGCCCATGCCTGTCGCAGGCTCAGCACGCCTGCGCGCGGTCCCTGCGGATGCGCGAGGATGCCGCCACCAGCCATGAACAGCAGATCGCCGCTGGGTACCGTCGCGCGCGTTGCCGGTACGGTGCCCGCCCACTGGCCAGACGAGAACGCCGGCATGACGCGATCGGCCGCGTCTGCGGGATCCGCCAGCGGCGTCAGGCAATCGTGCGCGGAATGGATTACCTCGGCATCGGGTTGCGCGAACTTCCCCTGAAGCCCGTGCACGTGCATATGATCGACACCCGCCAGCCGCCAAAACAGTTGGTACGGCTGGAAGTCCATGCCGAGTGCCGGATGCCGGGAGAACATACCGTAGCCGTTGCGATGGCCATGGAGTGCCAGACCGCTGTCCTTCCCCAAATGCCGGCGCAGCGCCTGCACCGAGGACAGTCCGCACCAGTTGAGGCTCACCATCACGCAGTTGCCGCCTTCGCGCGCGACCAGGTCGGCGTGGCGCAACATGGCGTCGTGCTCGTCGCTGATGTTGAACGCGACCATCACTTTCTTGCCGCCTTTTTCCTGCCAGCGCCGCACGCGCGACATCACGGCCGGTACCCGCTCCGAGATCGGCGCGTGGTCCGGATTGGCGCAGCATTCGTCGTCCTTGATGAAGTCGACACCGGCCTCGCACAGTTGGCCGACCAGTGCGCCCGTGGCCGCCGCGGAAAGACCGACGTTCGGCTTAATGATGGTCCCCACCAACGGTCCCTGCGCGACTCCGGTCAGTCCGCGTGTGCCGGCGACACCGAAGCGAGGTCGCTCGAAGCGCGCGCGGTACTCCGGAGAAATTTGCACCCGTTCCAGCCGTACGCCGGTGGTTTCACCCAGGTCGTACAGGTTGCCGGCGACCGTCGCGGCGATGGTCGTCAGAGTTGGCGCCGATGTTGGCCAAGGGAAAGGACACCGTAACGCGCGCACGCCGCCACGGACCTTTGGTTCCCTTGCGTTCGAGCAGCGCGTTGGGCAGGCTCGGTGACTGCGCGGGATCGAGTTCTTCGACATGCTCGACCGTCGCGCGGCTGCGTGCACGCAGATCGTCGGTCTCGCCGGCGACGCGCACAAACGTACCGCTGCTCTGCTCGCCCGCCAGCACGTCGGCCACCTTCGCCGGCTCCAGCGGCGTTTCGAGCAGATAGGTTGCCTGCAGTGTTCCCTCGCGCAATGGCTTGCTCACGCGGTCCACCGCATCAGAGCTTGCTCAAATCGGGAAAGGGCCGCACCGGTTCGCGTCCATCCCAGCCTTCCGATGCTTCCCGGATCAGCTTGAACATCTTGCCCTTGGGGCCGGCCACTTCCGACAGTTCGATCACCGTTCCGGGATGCAGGCCCGGATGCGCCTTCTGATCGAAGTAGACGAAGCGGCCGTTCTTCCCCACTTCGCCGCTCATCACCACCTGGAATCCCTGCCCCTCCAGTCGCGCCAGGTCGGCATCGAACGCTTCGGTCCAGTAGGCGACATGCTGCAGGCCGAGATTTCCGGCCTGCTTGAAGTCGCGGTACATCGATGGCGCATCGTTGCGGGTCTGGATCAGTTCCATCTGCAGCGGACCCGAATTGGCCAATGCCACGGAGTTGTGTACGTCGTATCCCTGGCCACGGTAGCGATAGTTCTCGATGGGCACCTTCGGGTTGTAGAACCACGGACCCACGCCGAGTTCGCGACTCCAGTAGTCCATGGCCTGCTCGATGTCGTTGACTACGTAGCCGGCCTGGCGGATCTGGCCAAAGAATCGACTCATGTTGCAGCTCCCGTTGAAATGCGTGTGCGCCGGATGCGCGGGTCAGGTCTTGAGGAAACCGACGGAGAACCAGGGGAAGAAGGCCACGATCAGCAGGCCGATGAACAGCGCCATCACGTAGCTGCCCATGTGCCTGATGCCTTCCGCGGGATTGACCTTGCTGACTGCGCAAGCGCCGTAGTAGCCCACGCCGAAGGGCGGCGAAAAGAGTCCGATGCCCATCGCGAAGATGACGACCATCGCGTAATGCACTTCGTGCACACCCGCGAGCTTGGCGATGGGAAACAGCAACGGTCCGAACAGGACGATCGCCGGAATGCCCTCGAGCACGCTGCCCAGGATCACGAACGCGACGATCGACACCGCGAGAAAACCGTACGATCCGCCGGGTATGCGCTGCATCCACTGCGCCAGGTCCTGCGAAAAGCCGGACTGCGTCAGGCCCCAGGCCATGGCCGTGGCACAACCGACGATGAAAATAATGGCCCCGGACAACGCCGCCGTTTCCACCAGCATCGGGTGCAGCCGGCGCCAAGGGAATTGTCGGTAGACGAAGATACCCATCAGGACGGAGTACACGATGCCGATGGTCGACACTTCGGTCGCCGTCGCCACGCCTTCCACCACGGCCGCGCGAATCACGAACGGCAGCAGGACTGCAGGCAGTGCGATGACGAACAGGCGTCCGATTTCGCGCTTGGTGAAGCGCTTGACCTGGCTCAGGTCTTCCTTGCGGTAGCGCCACCAGACCACAGCACAAAGACAAAGCCCTAGCACCACGGCCGGCAGCAGGCCCCCCGTGAACAGCGCGGCGATGGACAGTCCTGTCACGGAGCCAATCGTGATCAGCACGATACTGGGCGGAATGGTCTCGGTTTGCGCACCCGTGGTGGCCAGCAAGGCGACCAGGTCGCCGGGCTTGGCGCCGCGCTTCTTCATCTCGGGGAACAGCACGGGCGCAATGGCCGCCATGTCCGCGATCTTGGAACCCGAGATACCCGACACAAGGTACATCGCGCCGATCAGCACATAGGAAAGGCCGCCCTTGACGTGGCCCAGCAAACTCGCGAGAAACTGGATCATCGCCCGCGCCATGCCCGTCATCTCGATCAGCGCGCCCAGGAAGATGAACAGCGGCACCGCCAGCAGGATGAGGTGCGACATGCCCTCGTCCAGACGCCCGACCATCACCAACATCGGCGTGGTCGTCGTCAGCGCAAGGTAGCCGAAGGTCGCGAGCGCAAACGAAAAGGCGATCGGCACGCCCGCGAACACATTTACCGCCACGATTACGACGAAAAAGATGACGAGATTGGCCTTGCCCAGTGGAGCTAACAACGGGCCGCAGAACCAGAACGCCGCCACCACCGCCGCCGCTCCCGCGAGGCCCAGGCCGATATGACGCAAGCTGCTGGTACACAGCAGGCGCAGCAGCGCGACGACGATCATCAGTGCCATGCCGACTGGAATGGCGCTGGCCCGCCACGCGTTGCTGATTTCCAGCGCGGGCGTGACGATGAACGCTTCCTCGTGCGCGTACTCCCACGCGGGCGCCATCACCAGGACGAGAAACGTGAGGGACGCGACGGTGGCCAGCATGTCCACCACTGCGCGCATCGCGGGCTGGAGGGTGTCCACCAGCGCCGTCATTCGCATGTGCTCGCCGCGTCGCAGCGCCACCACCGCGCCGAGCATAGACAGCCACAGGAACAATATGGACGCCAGTTCATCCGACCATACCAGCGGCTTGTGGAACACGTAGCGCGTGGTGACGCCCGAGAACAGCACCACGATCTCCACCAGCACGAGCAGCGCGGTCACCGATTCGACCACGCTGCCCAGTACCCGCTCGGCGCGCCCGGCCAGGCTACTCAGTGCATTGGCCTGCTCCAACGCCGGTCACGCCAGCTTGCCGACTGCCTGCTCCAGCAACGCCCACGGTTCATCGCCGAAGCGTTTCTTCCACTCTTCGTAGAAGCCATTTTGACGCAACGCCGCGCGAAACGTCTCGGGCTGGGGACTGTTGAAGGCCAGGCCCTTGGCAGCGAGATCGGCCTGCACCGTTTCGTTGAGCTTGCGAATGTCCTCGCGCTGCTTCAAGCCGGCATCGTTGATCGCGTTGCTGACGATGACCTGCAGGTCGGGCGGCAGCTTCTCCCACGTGCGGCCGCTGGCCAGGAACCAGAAGCCATCCCAGATGTGGTTGGTGAGCGAACAATACTTCTGCACCTCGTACAATTTGGCGACCTGGATGATCGGCAGCGGGTTTTCCTGCGCATCGACGATCTTGGTCTGCAGCGCCGAATAGACTTCGCTGAACTGCAGGCTGGTCGGCGAAGCGCCCAGCGCCTTGAACATCGAGATGGATAGCGGGCTGACCGGCACGCGGATCTTGAGGCCGTCCATGTCCTTGGCCGTCACGATCGGCTTGTTGCTGGTGGTCGTCTGGCGGAAGCCGTTGTCCCACATCTTCTCGAACGCATGCAGGCGCAGCTTGGACATCGCGTCGCGCACGTAAGCGCCGAGCTTGCCGTCCATGGCGCTCCACACCTGCTTGTAGTCGGCAAAGGCAAAGCCGACCGCATTGATTGCTGCGACCGGCACCAGCGTTGCCACGACCAGTGCGGAAGGCGTGAAGAAGTCGATGCCGCCGCTGCGTACCTGCGCCAGCATGTCCGTGTCGCCGCCCAATTGATTGTTGGGGAAGATCTTGATTTCGACGCGGCCCTTCGGATTCGGCAAAGATGCGGTCGGCCGCTTCCTGCGCGCGGATGTTGAGCGGATGCGTCAGCGGCAGGTTGTTGCCGTATTTGAGCGAGAACTCCGCGGCGTGCGCGAACGTGGGGAAACCGGCTAAGCCGGTGGCGGATACGGCGGCAATGGCACGCAGCGCGTCCCGTCGGGTGACTCCGGGCATGGAAACTCCTCCTGTTGCTTGGTTGATGTGTTTTGATGCACAATGATTACCAATGCACGCGGACGTTAATGGACCAGTCACAATGGGTCAACGCATATAAATGATTGGTTTTGATGTATGAAAGCGCGACGCAACGAAGCCCCTGAACCTGTGGCACGCCGCGGCCGCCGCGCCGCGCCCCGGGCCCGGCTCGCCGACATCGCTCGCCTGGCCGGCGTGTCGAGTGCCACCGCCGATCGTGTCATCAACCACCGGCCTGGCGTGCGCACGGCCACCATGCATCGTGTATTGAAGGTTGCCGCCGAGATGGGCTACCTGCCCGCGTCCGACCTGATCGACGGTCTGCGCCCCAAGCCGATGCAGCTGGTGTTCCTGCTGCCGGCCGGTACCAACCGCTACTTCCGGCTGCTGGCGAACTACATCGACTATGCCGAGGAGCAGCTGGCCGACCTCAACGTCAGGTGCCGCTACCATTTTGTCGAAGGCTTCAATCCGCATGTGCTCGCCGAGCGGTTGCGTCACTACGGCCGGCGCGCCGACGGCATAGCGTTCATGGCGCTGGAGCATCCGCAGGTCCGGGAGGCGGTGAACACGTTGGCTGACGCCGGCGTGCACGTGCTCACGCTGATTTCCGACGTGTCCAATTCACAGCGCGTCGAGTTATGTCGGCATGGACAATCGCGCCGCGGGCCGCACCGCTGCCTACCTCCTGGCCCGGTTCATCGGCAATCGCAAGGGCAAGATCGCAATGATCGCCGGCAGCTTGAGCTATCGCGCGCACGAGGAACGCGAACTGGGCTTTGCCCGCATGCTGGAGGAAATGCTGCCTGCCATCCCCGTGGTGGACTCGCGTGAAGGGCGCGATGATGCGGACACCAACTACCGCCAGGCGCGCGGACTGCTGGCGCAATATCCGGATCTCGTGGGCATCTACAACACGGGCGGCGCCTCCGATGGCGTGGCCCGCGCACTCAAGGAAGCCGGCCGCGACCAGAAAGATGGTGTTCATCGGCCACGGCTTGACGCAGGACACGCGTGCGCTGCTGATCGACGGCACGCTGGATGCCGTGATCAATCAGCAGCCGCAGAACCTGATCATGAACAGCGTGCGCATCTTCACCAATCTGCGCCAGCGCAGGAATCCACTCGTCGGTGTCGAGCCGGTCCGGATCAGCGTGGTGCTGCGCGAGAATCTTCCCTGAAGGCGCAAGTCTCGCGGGCGCCAGCGCGAGGTGCGCGCCCCGGTGGCGAGCGCGCCCACCGGCAAGCGATCGGTTCACGTTCGCTAGCTGCCGACCTTGGCCTTGTCCCGCGCTGGCAGCTTCCACCCCGGACGCACAAAATGGCAGGTATAGCCGTTGGGGATGCGCTCAAGGTAATCCTGGTGTTCGGGTTCCGCTTCCCAGAACGGACCTGCGGGCGCAACCTCTGTCACCACCCGTCCCGGCCACAGCCCTGACGCGTTGACGTCGGCGATCGTGTCTTCGGCGACGCGCTTTTGCTGGTCGCTGGTCGTGAAGATCGCGGAGCGATAGCTGGTCCCGGTGTCGTTGCCCTGACGGTTACGCGTCGTCGGGTCGTGCACCTGGAAGAAGAATTCCAGCAGCGCGCGATAGCTGAGCCTCTCGGGATCGAAGACGATCTCGATGGCTTCGGCGTGCGTGCCGTGGCGCCGATAGGTCGCATTCGGAACGTCACCGCCCGAATAGCCGACGCGCGTGGACACGACGCCGTCGAGCTTGCGAATGAGATCCTGCATGCCCCAGAAACAGCCGCCGGCCAGCACTGCGCGTTCGGTAGTCATGAGCGCTCCTCAACCTGGTCAAGATAATCGCCGTAGCCTTCGGCCGCCATGTCGTCGCGGTGGACGAAGCGCAATGACGCGGAGTTGATGCAATAGCGCAGGCCGCCACGGTCCCGCGGCCCGTCGTTGAATACGTGGCCCAGGTGACTGTCGCCGGCCGACCGAACGCACTTCGGTGCGAATCATCCCGTGCGACGCGTCCTTCAGTTCCTTGACCGTCGCGGGTGTTATCGGCTTGGTGAAGCTCGGCCAGCCGCAGCCCGATTCGAACTTGTCGGACGACGCGAACAGCGGCTCGCCCGAAACGATGTCCACGTAGATGCCCGGCTCATGGTTGCCGAGAAGGTCGCCGCTTCCCGGCGCTTCCGTGCCGCTCTGCTGCGTCACCCGATATTGCTCGGGCGTGAGGCGCGCGATGGCTTCGGGTGTCTTGCGATAACTTGGCATTGGAGTCTCCGTTTGCTGTCCCGGGCTCGCACGACAACGTGTCAACGTGAGTCGTCACGCGGGTTTTGGACTGGTGGAAGGCCCGGGAGTTCCCGTCTGGCACACCCGACTTTCCTGCCCGCGTCCAAGTAGCCGTGAGCGTACGACAAAATGCTGCGACCGAAGAAGACGCGCCTCAACAGGATCCTGCTGTGACGTGTTCAATCCACTGCGCCGTGACCTTCTCCTGCAGCGCGTTCTGCTGCAAGCGCAGGTCGAGTCCGGGAAAGTCAACCAGGTCGAGCGGCTGGTCCTGGTTGAAGCACGAGAAGACGTAGGTCACCTTGCCGGTCACGGGATCGCGCTGCGGTTGCAGGCACTGCGCGCAAATCTCTTTCAACATGCATTGCATCGGCGAGTTGATGGAGCCGATGGCGCGGTGGTCGGGCTTCAGGTACGGCGCCAGAACGGCGTGGCGCGCTGCGCCGACCGCGGCCATCATCTTGTCCGAACCAATGGCGATGATGCGGTCGCACGCACTGAAGTGGATCGCCTGCTCGCCCAGGTCGCCCGACGCGTACGCTTGCATCGCCTGCACGATGTTGCCGACGAATGCACGATCCTGCGGCCGCTCGGCGATGAATCCCGGCGCTTCGTCGCTACACCACACGACGACGTCCGCCGCCGCCTCGATGTCCGCCACCTTGTAGCGGTCCTGCATCTTCTTGTAGCCGGCGAAGTAAAGGACCTTCGAGCCGGCGCCCGGAACGCCTGCCCGATCGAGAACAGCACGGCGTTGCCCAGTCCGCCTCCGACCAGGACGACTGTTTCGCCCGGCTCGATCTCCGTGGGCGTGCCAGTCGGGCCCATCAGCACGACGGGCTCGCCTGGGCGCAGATGCGCGCACAGGTCGGACGAGCCGCCCATCTCCAGCACGATCGTCGATACCAGTCCCTGCTCGCGGTCCACCCATGCGCCCGTAAGCGCGAGACCTTCCATCACCAGGCGGGTGCCCTTCGCGCTGCATCGCCAGCGTCTCGTAATTCTGCAGCCGAAAGAACTGACCCGGCCGGAACCGCCGCGCCGCCGCCGGCGCACGCACGATCACCTCGACGATCGTCGGTGTCAGGCGCTCCACGCGAACCACCGTCGCGCGCAGCGATCGATCGAGCAGCGCGAAGAAATCGGCATCCGAAGCCGGCGACGCCGGCGCGATTTTCGCAAGCATGCGCGAGACGATGGGGTAGCCCTGCTTGGCACTCGCCATCGCCTTGACCACATTGCCGGAAAACGACGGATGCAGGTCGCCGAAGAAACTGGTCGCGCGACCATCGGGAAGGATTTCCGTCAGCACGGCCGGATGCGCGGGCTTGGCCAGTCCGCGGACGAGCTTGGCCGGCTGCCCGGTCTCGTCCAGCAGGCGGAAATGCTTGCCGTCCAGGCGGAAGTGCGTGGCGTCCTCGCGCGCCAGAACGGTGTTGGGCTGCGTGCCCGGCCGCGATCAGGATCGTATGCGCAGGGAGAACCGCGTGCCCGGTTTCATGCCACACGCCGTCGCCATCGTTGTGCTGAACCGACACCTTGAGGGCGGTCGCCGCGCCATCCGCATCCACGTCGATGGATAGCGGGGTCAAGCCCTCGGCAAAGCGAATGCCTTCCTCCAGCGCCTTTTCGATTTCCTCGTGGTTGAGCGTGTACGAGGGGCTGTCGATCAGGCGGCGGCGATACGCCACGGTCACGCCGCCCCACCCCTGCACCAGCTCGACGATCCGCGGCGCACGGCCCTGGCGCAGCGCGTCGGCACGTTCGGACCGGATCGCCCGCGCATGCGCGAGGAATTCCGCCGCGACGACGCGGTCGCGTGGCGTCCACGCGGCCTCGACGTCGGCGGCTCCGTTCTCCGCCACCAGCGCTTCATGCCGCAGCAGGAATTTCTCCACCTGCACCGGATAGTACGCGAGCGACTCGGTGGCCGTGTCGATCGCCGTCAGGCCGCCACCCACGACGATCACCGGCAAACGCAGCTGCATGTTGGCGATGGAATCCCGCTTGGCCGCGCCGGTGAGCTGCAGCGCCATCAGGAAGTCGGAGGCGGTGCGCACGCCGTTGGCCAGTCCATTGGGCAGGTCCAGCACCGTGGGCTTGCCCGCGCCGGTGGCCAATGCGACGTGGTCGAAACCCATCGCAAACGCGCCCGCCTCGTCCAGCGTGCCGCCGAAACGCACGCCCCCATACAATGCAAATCGGTCGCGGCGCTCCAGCAGCAGGCGGATCATCTTGAGGAAGTTCTTGTCCCAGCGCACGGTGATGCCGTATTCGGCCACGCCGCCGAAGCCCGCCATCACGCGATCGTCGAGCGGTTCGATCAGCGTGGCGGTGTCGCGTATCGGCTGGAACGGCACGCGCTCGCCGGCGATCGTTATTCCGGACAGCGAAGGATCGAGCGGCTCGATCTTGAGCCCGTCGACGCCGACCACCGTGTGCCCGTCATTGACCAGGTGATGCGCCAGCGTGAATCCCGCGGGTCCCTGCCCGACGACGAGCACGCGCTTGCCCGTGCGAGGCAGCGGCACCGGGCGGCGCAGGTTGAGCGGATTCCAGCGCGTCAGCAGCGAATAGATCTCGAAACCCCATGGCAGCGCGAGCACGTCTTTCAGGATGCGCGTTTCCGATTGCGGAATGTCGACGGGATCCTGCTTCTGGTAGATGCACGACTTCATGCAGTCGTTGCAGATCCTGTGGCCCGTGGCCGCCACCATCGGATTGTCGATGCACATCATCGCCAAGGCGCCCAGCGGCCAGCCTTGGGCGCGCAGCTTGTGGAATTCCGAGATGCGCTCGTCGAGCGGACAACCGGCCAGCGTCACGTTGAAGGGGGATTTCTTGAACGGCACGTCGCTGTCGGGCGGCTTCTTGTCCGGCAGTCCATGCGCGCAAGAGTCCTTGCCCTGCTCGTGACACCAGATGCAGTAGTGCGCCTGGTCGAGGCCGCCAACCATGTCCATCCCAGCGTCGGTCAACGCGAATCCCTCGCGTTGGCGCAGCGCATGGTCTGCCGGCAGCGCCCACGCGATGACGCCGCCCTGAGACACGGCCTCGACCGGCACCAACTTCATGTAATCGAGCTTGCGCGGCGCGCGAAACAGTACTCCGCGCTTGCTAGCTGCGCGTCCCGCCGGCGTGTGCAGCGACCACGCCGCATAGCGTGCGGCAAGCGCGAGAGCGTCGGTGTGCGCCGCTTCATCCTGGAGCCAGCCGGTCACGGCCCGGGCGAACGCGAGTTCCCCGGCCTGCCCTTCCAGTGGCGCTCCCAGGCGCGCTTCCAGCGCCGCCTTCAGCGCCGCGCCGTCGAATGTCGCGGCTTCGTCGGCCTTGTGCGCGTTGGCCGCCTTGCGCTGCACGAATTGGCGCTTCACGGAATAGAGCGGCGCCAATTGGTGGTGGGCCGATTCGAGTGCCTGGACTTCCGGCATGATTCCGAACAGCCGCGCGAGAAAATCCTCAAGGTGAGGACCCAACGCAATCAACAGTGCCGCTTCTGCCTTCGGCTCCAGCGATTCCGGCGCACGCCGCGCGGCGTCGAGCTGATCGCGCAGGCTCCCGTCCGCGTCACGAAGATGGTCGAGGAACCGCTGGTCGATGCGGTGGGCGCCCTCGATCGAATATAGGTCTGCGAACCGAATGCCGTAAGCGAGCGTGATCATCGAATGGTCGGAAGGTCCGGCCGTAGCGGATGGAAAGGCATTGCGCAAAAGCCTTCCATTTTACCCGTTCCCGGCGACGCCCCGGGTGGTGGCCGGGTCATATGCATAGTTCCATCCGAGTCCGGTTATCATTCCTGGCGGATGCCCATGCTTGCCTGCGGGAGGCGAACTGCCTATCGTGCGGTCAACCCCCGCGTCCCCCAGGGCGTTGTTGCCTCCCAGCCGCCCTTCCGTACCGGAGAACCGCATGACCGTCTGCCGCCGTGTTGCCGTCGCCGCCGTGGCCCTTCTGCTGGCAGCGCCGTCGTTTGCGCAGGCCGTGAAGCTGGGCGAATTAAACAGCTACAAGGTCTTCCCCGCCTTTCTCGAACCCTACAAGAAGGGAATGGACCTGGCGCTCGCGGAAGTGAACGCGGCGGGAGGCGTGCTTGGCCGGCCGCTGGAAATCATCTCGCGCGACGACAATGGCACGCCGGGCGACGCCGTGCGCGTGGCCGAGGAACTGACGTCGCGCGAAAAGGTGTCGATGCTGATCGGAACCTTCCCGTCGAACGTGGGACTGGCGGTCGCGGATTTCGCCAAGCAGCGCAAGATCCCGTTTCTCGCCGCGGAACCATTGACCGACAAGATCGTCTGGGAAAGCGGCAACAAGTATACGTTCCGGCTGCGCGCATCCACGTTCATGCAGACCGCCATGCTCGTGCCGGAAGCCGCAAAGCTCGGCAAGAAGCGCTGGGCGATCGTGTTCCCCAACTACGAGTATGGGCAATCGGCCACCGCCGCGTTCAAGAAGCAGATCAATGTCCGGCAAAGTGGTGGGCTGGAATTCATTGAAGTAGCCGTGCCATTGGGGAAGATCGATCCGGGGCCCGTCGTGCAGGCGATGCTCGATGCGCAGCCAGACGCTATCTTCTCATCGTTGTTCGGCGCCGATCTCGCCCGCTTCGTGCGGGAAGGACAATTGCGCGGCCTTTTCACCAACCGTCCGGTGTTCAACCTGCTCGGCGGAGAACCGGAGTACCTCGATCCGTTGAAGGACGAGGCGCCTGTCGGCTGGTACGTCACCGGCTATCCGTGGTACGCGATCGACACGCCGGAACACAAGCGATTCCGCGATGCCTATCAGGCGCGCTTCAATGACTATCCGCGCCTGGGGTCCGTGGTCGGCTACAGCACGGTGATCGCGGCCGCGGCGGCCCTGCGCAAGGCCGGGTCAACCGATCCGGAAAAGGTCGTGGCGGCGATGAAGGGGCTCGACTTTCCGACGCCCTTTGGCCCGGTGACATTTCGCACGATCGACCACCAGTCCACGATGGGCGCCTACGTGGGTCGCACCGCGGTCAAGGACGGCAAGGGCGTGATGGTCGACTGGCGCTACGCCAACGGCAAGGATTACCTTCCCAGCGACGAAGACGTGCGGCGGATGCGGCCGCCCGACTAGCCGACCGCAAACCGCTAGAATCCGACGGCAGCGCCTGCGCATCCCGGCGTTCGCGCTGCCCAAGCTTGTCCCTCGCCTCCTTCCTCCTTCAGTTCCTCAACGGCCTGGCCTCGGCCTCCGCGCTCTTCCTCGTGGCTGCCGGCCTGACCCTGATCTTCGGCGTCACGCGCGTCGTGAATTTTGCGCATGGTTCGTTGTACATGCTTGGCGCCTATTGCGCGTATACGTTCGGCAATGCGCTGGCAGGCGTGGCGGGTCGCGGGCCGATGTCGTTCTGGCTCGGCCTTCTCGGCGCGGCGCTCGCCGTCGCGCTGATCGGCGCGCTGGTCGAGCGCATCCTGTTGAGGCGACTGTACGATGCGCCAGAGCTCATGCAGCTGACGGCCACCTTTGCCGTGGTTCTCATCATCCGCGACATCGCGTTGTACCTGTGGGGTGCCGAAGACCTGCTCGGTCCACGGGCTCCGGGATTGGCGGGAACGGTTGATATCGCCGGCCATTCGGTTCCGCAGTACGACCTGTTCCTCATCGTCGCCGCTCCAGCCGTCCTGGTCGGGTTGACGATGCTGGTGACGCGCACGCGCTTCGGAATGCTGGTCCGCGCGGCGGCGGAGAACCGAGCTCTCACCGCAGCGCTGGGCATCGACGAGGCACGACTCTTTACTGCGGTATTCGCGTTGGGCGCCTTCCTGGCGGGATTGGCGGGCGCGCTGCAGCTATCGCGCGAACCGGCCAACCTCGGCATGGACCTGTCGATCATCGCCGACGCCTTTGTCGTCACCGTGGTCGGTGGCCTGGGCTCGATCCCCGGCGCATTTCTGGCCGCCGCGCTGATCGGCCTGACCAAGGCTTTCTGCATCGCCTTGGGCGACGTCGACGTGTTGGGCGTGACGCTCGCCTTCCCCAAGCTCACGCTCGTGGTCGAGTTCGTGATCATGGCCGTTGTGCTGGCGCTGAAGCCGCAGGGTCTGCTCGGCTCACCGCCGCCCATCCCGGTCACGACGCCGTTGCCGGAGCAGCGTGCGCTGGTCGTGGCGCCTACGCGCCGCGCGGCAATCGTCGCAGCAATCCTCGTGCTTGCCATGGTTGCCTTGCCCTTCGTGCGCGATGAATACAGCGCGGTGCTGATGACCGACATCGTGATCGCGGCGCTGTTCGCGGCAAGCCTGCAATTCCTGCTGGCCACTGGTGGCATGACGTCGTTCGGCCACGCCGCATACTTCGGCGTCGGCGCCTACGCAGCCGCGCTTGCGGTCCGCGCCGGCCTGCCGATGCTCGCGGCCATCGCGATCGCGCCGCTCGCCGCCGGCATCGCGGCCCTCGTGTTCGGCTGGTTCTGCGTGCGCCTGGCCGGTGTCTACATGGCGATGCTCACGTTGGCATTCGCGCAGATTGTCTGGTCCATCGCGTACCAGTGGGAAAGCGTGACCGGCGGCTCGAATGGAATGGTCGGCATCTGGCCCGCGTCCTGGCTCGCCGGCCGTATTGCGTTCTTCTACTTCGCGTTGAGCGTCGTGGCCATCGCGGCGTTTGTCCTCATCCGCGTCACGCATTCGCCATTCGGCCTGGCGTTGCGCGGCGTGCGCGACTCCCCGCTGCGCGCAGCCGCCCTCGGGATCGACGTAGCGCGCGCGCGTTGGCGGGCTTTTGCGCTGGCTGGCCTATTCGCGGGTATTGCGGGCGGCCTGTTTGCATTCTCCAAGGGCAGCATTTCCCCGGAAACCCTGGCAATCCCGCGCTCCGTCGACGCCATCGTGATGGTCCTGCTGGGCGGGCTGAACGCGCTGTTTGGACCGCTGCTCGGCGCCGGCGCCTTCACGTGGCTCGCGGACTCCCTGGCGCGCGGCACCGAGTACTGGCGCGCGCTGCTCGGGGCACTGATCCTGGCCATCGTGCTGGTATTTCCGGCCGGCATCGGCGGCGCCGCGCACTGGCTCCGGCAACGGGTGACAGGACGATGAGCGCGCCGTTGCTTAAGGTTTCCGGCCTCGCCAAGTCCTTCGACGGTGTCCGGGCAGTCGATGACGTGACTTTCTCCGTCGCGGAAGGTGAGTTGGTTGCCTTGATCGGGCCCAATGGTGCGGGCAAGTCCACGTGCTTCAACCTCGTCAACGGCCAGCTGGCGCCGGACGCCGGATCCATCGAGCTCGGCGGCCGCAGCATTGGCGGGCTGCCGCCGCAGGTCATCGCCCGTCGCGGCGTGGGCCGCACATTCCAGGTCGCGGCGACGTTCGCGTCGATGACAGTGCGCCAGAACGTCATCCTCGCCCTGCTAGCGCATGAGGGACGACATGGCGCGATGTTCTCGCCGCTCCCCGCAGGATTCGAGGCACGAGCCGATGCACTGCTGGCGCGCGTCGGATGCCTTGAACTCGCGGATACCCATTGCGCAACCCTTGCCTACGGGAACGCCAAGCGCGTGGAACTGGCGCTGGCGCTTGCCGGCGAACCCAAGCTGCTGCTGATGGACGAGCCCACCGCCGGCATGGCGCAGAATTCGCGCGGCAAGCTGATGCGGCTCGCATCGACGCTCGCCAAACGCGACCGCATCGCCGTGCTGTTCACCGAACACGACATGGACGTGGTGTTCGGCTTCGCGGACCGCGTGATCGTCCTCGACCGCGGCCGGATCATCGCTGAGGGCGCGCCCGAGGCGATCCGCGCCGATCCCCGCGTGCAGGCGGTCTACCTGGGCGAGGAAGCCTGACCGCCCAGCCGCGCAAGGCCTTCCGCGAGATCCGCGATCAGGTCGTCCGGGTCCTCGAGGCCGACGTAGAGGCGCAGCGACGGTCCGCCGGCTTCCCAATGCGACACGGTGCGGGCACGTTCCGGATAAATCGGAATGACCAGGCTCTCGAAGCCGCCCCAGCTCCAGCCCATGCCGAAGAGGCGCATGCCGTCGAGCATGGCATCGATGCGCGCCTTGGAAACCGGATTGAGGACGATGCCGAAAAGTGACGTCGCGCCCGCGAAATCGCGCTTCCACAGCTCGTGTCCGCGTGATCCCGGCAGCGCTGGATGGATGACCTCGTTGACCTCCGGACGCGCGCGCAGCCATTCGGCCACCTTGATGCCGCTGGCCTGTTGCCGCGCCAGGCGCGTGGCCAGCGTGCGCAGGCCGCGCAGGCCCAGAAAGCAATCGTCGCTCGACGCCGTGACGCCCATGTCGGTCCACAGACGGTGCAGCTTCGGAAACGTCGCCACGCTGCAGACGATGAGCCCCAGCAGGACGTCGGAGTGGCCGCCGATATACTTGGTTGCGGCGTGCACCGACACGTCGACGCCGAAGTCGAACGCCCGGAAGTTCAGCGGCGTCGCCCAGGAGTTGTCCATGATGACCACCGCGTTGCGCGAATGCGCGACATTCGCGATGGCCGGGACGTCCTGCACGTCGAACGTCAGCGATCCCGGCGACTCGACGAAGACAATCCGGGTGTTCGGCCTGAACTCGCGCGCGATGCCTGCACCCAGCAGCGGGTCGTAGAAGCTCACTTCGACGCCCAGGCGCTTCAGGTGCAACTCGCAGAAGCGCCGCGTGGGGCCGTAGACCGAATCGGTGACCAGCACATGGTCGCCCGGATTGGCCAGGGCAAGCAGCGGCAGCGTCGTCGCGGTCAATCCCGATGGAACGGCAAGAGCGGCATGACCACCCTCGAGGGCCGCGATGGCCGCCTGCAGGTCCGTGACCGTGGGCAGGCCATGCAAACCGTAGCCGATGCCGTCGTATTCGCCGCGCACCGAGGCCTCCAGTTCCGCCACCGACTCGAACAGCATCGTCGTCGCGCGGAAGACCGGCGTGTTGACCGCGCCCATGAATTTGCGCGGCGCGCGGCCGAGGTGCCCGACCTGCGTCGCCTTGCGGCGCGGCGTGTCGCTCATGACCGCTCCGGCACGTCGAGACGAAGCGCGTCCCGGATATGGCCGATCTGTACGGGAATGGGTTCGCGAATGTCGATGACAAGCGCGTCCGCCGGCTCTTCGAGCGCCGCAAACTGCGACGGCAACAGAGACGCCGGCATGAAACGATGTGATCGCGCCGCCAGGCGGGCGCCGATCGTCTCCGCATCGCCTTTCATGTAGACGATGCGTACGTCGCCCGCCTGCTGCATCCTGCCGCGGTGAACCGCCTTGAGCGCCGAGCACGCAAAAATGGCGCTCTCTCCGCGCGCCACTACGTTGGCCATTTCCTCTGCAATTCGCTCGATCCACGGCCAGCGGTCGGCATCGGTCAGCGGCTGACCGGCCGCCATCTTCGCCACGTTGCTTGCGGGATGGAAGTCGTCCGCATCGCGAAACGGCCAGTCAAGTGCGGCAGCAAGCGCGGCGCCGGTCGTGGTCTTGCCGCAGCCACTCACGCCCATCATCAGGATGATCATGTCGCGATGCTACCCAATCGCAGCGGAGGACGCCATCCCGCGTCGAGGTCCAACCATCCGGACGCGCGGAGCGGCTGTTAGAATCCGAGCTGCCGAAACGCGCACGCGCCACGACAGAACAACAGGAGCAGCCCATGCCCACGCCGGTCACGCCCGCCAAGGTCATCGACGCCGTCCGCAAGTCCCCCGGCAGCCGTGTCAAGGTTGCGTGCTCGGATATCGACGGCATCCTGCGCGGCAAGTACATGCATAAAGACAAGTTCGTATCGTCCGTCGAAGGAGGGTTCGGATTCTGCGACGTGGTGTTCGGCTGGGACTCGCAGGACGTCTGCTACGACAACACCAAGCTCACCGGATGGCACAAGGGCTATCCCGATGTTCTCGCACGACTCGACCTCGGAACCTTTCGGCAGGTGCCGTGGGACGACAACGTGCCGTTCTTCCTCGGCGAATTCGTATGGCAGAAGGACGGGAAGGAAGCGCCGTTTCCACTCTGTCCGCGGCAGGTGCTGAAGCGCGTGCTGAAGCGCGCAGAGAAGCTGGGCTTGACGCCGATGTGCGGCATGGAATTCGAGTGGTTCAATTTTTCCGAGACGCCGCAATCGTGGGCGGAGAAGAAAGGCGTCGGCCCCGACCCGATCACGTCGGGCATGTTCGGCTATTCGCTGCTTCGCGCCAACGCGGCACAGCCGTTCTTCGAGGCGCTGTTCAATGAGATGGGTGCCTTCGGCGTGCCCATCGAGGGCCTGCACACCGAGACCGGACCGGGCGTTTACGAGGCCGCCATCCTGTTCTCGGAGGCGCTTGAACAGGCGGACCGCGCAATCCTGTTCAAGACCGGCGCGAAGGAAATCGCGTCGCACTTCGACATCATGCCCAGCTTCATGGCGAAATGGAGCCAGCAATATCCCGGATGCTCGGGCCACGTCCACCAATCGCTCTCCGATGGCAAGACCAACCGCTTCTACGACCCCAAGGGCAAGCACGGGATGAGCAAGCTGTTCGAGAGCTATCTCGCCGGCCAGGTAGCAGTACTGATGGAATTCGCGCCGATGTTCTGGCCGACGATCAACAGTTACAAGCGTCTGGTCGATGGCTTCTGGGCGCCGGTCAAGCCCACCTGGGGCGTGGACAATCGCACGGCAAGTTTTCGCGTGATTCCGGGCTCGCCCAAATCCACCCGCCTGGAAACGCGTTGCCCCGGCGCCGACGTGAATCCGTACCTCGCGATGGCGGCCGTGATCGCCGCCGGCCTTCATGGCGTGGAAAAAGGCATGAAGCTCACCGCCAAGCCGATCACTGGCACCAACCAGGGTGCCGAGAACATTCCGCGCGCGCCGCGAACGCTGATCGAGACCACGCGGATATTCGAGAAATCCGACGTGGCGCGTGACTGGTTTGGTGACGACTTCGTCGATCACTTCGCGGCGACGCGCGATTGGGAATGGCGGCAGTGGCTGGACGGCGTGACCGACTGGGAACTGAAGCGCTATTTCGAAATCATCTGATGGACACCGATCGATGTCGATCCGGATCCTGACGAGTGAAGACGCCCCGGCATTTCGCGCTTTGCGCCTGCGGGCGCTGCAGGAACACCCGGAAGCCTTTACGTCGAGCTTTGAGGAGGACGCGCGCAAGCCGTTGAGCGCCACCGAGCAGCGCATCGCCGGAGGAAACGGCAACGTGTTCTGGGGCGCCTTTGCCGACGGAGAGATCCGCGGCATGATCGGATTGACGCGTGATCCGCGAACGAAGACGCTGCACAAGGGCGACATCGTCGCGATGTATGTCGCCCCCGAACTGGGGCGCCGCGGCCTCGCTCGGGCGCTGCTGCAGGCGGCGATCGACTACGCGCGGAGCGAGGCAAGACTCGAGCAGCTGGTGCTCACCGTGACGCGCACCAACCAGGCTGCCGCGACACTGTACAAGTCCGTGGGATTCGTCACCTTCGGCCTCCAACCCCGCGCGATCAAGGTCGATGGCGAGTACTTTGACAAAGAACACATGATTCTCTTCCTTTGAGACGCCCATGAGCATCGAACGCTTCAGCTTTCCAACCACCGTCCACTTCGGTCCGGGCGCACGCAGGCTCGTCGCCGACCACCTGAAGGCGCAGCGCGTCGCGCGTCCGCTGCTCGTCACAGATCGTGGCGTCGCCGCGCTGCCATTGCTGGGCGCGTTGCTCGCCGACCTGCCCGGCCTGGACGTCGCGGTGTTTTCCGACATCTTCGGCAACCCGGTACGGGGCCAGGTGATGGCCGGCGCGGCCGCGTTCAAGACACACCGCGCGGATGCCGTCATCGGCGTCGGCGGCGGCGCGGCGCTCGACGTCGCCAAGGCCATCGCGCTGATGGCGCACCACGAAGGCGATATCCTCGAATATGCCTGGGATCATCCGCACGTGCGTGCGATCACGCAGCCGATTCCATGGTTCGTGGCCCTTCCCACCACGGCCGGCACGGGCTCGGAAGTAGGACGCTCATCCGTGGTCGGCGACGACGTCACGCACGTCAAGAAGATCATCTTTTCCCCACTGCTTCTGGCCAAGGCGGTGTTCGCCGATCCGGAACTCACGCTTGACCTGCCCGCCGCCATCACCGCGGCGACCGGGATGGATGCGCTGACGCACAACGTCGAGTCCTACCTGTCGCCTGCCTACCATCCGCTGTGCGACGGCATCGCACTGGAAGGGGTGCGCATCGCTGCGCGGGCGCTGCCGCGCGCCGTAAAGAATGGCCATGACCTCGACGCGCGCTCCGACATGCTGATGAGTTCGCTGATGGGGGCGGTCGCCTTCCAGAAGGACCTGGGCGCCGTGCATTCTTGCGCGCACGCGCTGTCGACGGTGGCCGACCTGCACCACGGCCTCGCCAATGGCATCATGATCGACCACGTGATGCGCTTCAACCTTCCCGCAGCGACGGAAAAGCTGGCCGAGCTTGCGCACGCGGCCGCCGTCCCGGGAGCGGAAGACGGCACGACGGAAGCTCGCGCGATTGCGTTCATCGCGTGGCTGACCACGCTCAAGGCGGCGCTGGGCATCCCGGCGCGCTTGTCGGATTACCGCGGCGCGCGCGCCGTGACGAAGGCGGACATTCCGCGTCTGGTGGAGATTGCCGCGGCCGATATCTGCCACCAGACCAATCCGCGCAAGTGCGCGGCGACGGATTTCGCGGCGCTGTTCGCCACCGCCCTCTGAAGAAGGCTCCGATGCTCAAAGTCGGCATCTCCGCGTCGTTCCTGCATGCCGATCAGCCGCGCACGCTGTTTCAGGGGATGACGCTGCAGTACATCGAGCAGAACGTCGCGCACTGGCTGATGCAGCGCGATGTCCTCGCCTTCATGGTGCCCTCGCCCGACGGATCGACGCGGCGGACCAGCAGCGGCGTCACGGTGGACGACTACGCACGCGAGCTCGATGCGCTGGTGCTGATGGGCGGATCGGACGTGTGCCCCGAAACCTATGGGGAGACGGCACTGCAGCCGGCATGGAATGGCGACCGCATCCGCGACGTCTATGAGATTGCGTTGCTGCGCGCGTTCGTCGCGGCGGGCAAGCCCGCCCTCGGGCTGTGCCGCGGGACGCAGGTGATCAACGTCGCGATGGGCGGGACGCTCTACCAGGACATTCCGACGCAGCGCCCGGATGCGCTGCGGCACCGGATGCAGGCGCTCTACGATCGCAATTGTCACGCGACGTCGATTGTTCCGGATACCGGACTTGCGAAGCTGTATCCCGGCGCGACGCTCGTGAAGACCAACTCCGTGCATCATCAGGCCGTCAAGGATCTCGGCCGCGACTTGGACGTCGAGGCCTGGTCCGAGCCGGACCGCATCGTCGAAGCGCTGCGCTGGCAAGGCCCGTCCTACGTCTTCGGCGTGCAGTGGCATCCCGAGTTCCACCCGCCCGGCGACACCACGTTCATCGACGACACGCCGATCCTCGATGATTTCCTTTCCACGGCAGCGCGGCACAAGTCCGCTGCCTTCGCACTGTAGGCAAGTCCGCCATGAAGATCATGAATCCTGCCACCGGCGCCGTCCTGGCCGAGGTTGCCGCCGACACGCTCAAAACCGTACGCGCGAAATACGAATTGGCGCGAGCCGCCCAGCCCAAGTGGGCGGCCGTTCCAATCAAGAAGCGCCTTGCCGTCCTGCAGAAGTTCCGCACGCTGCTGATCGAGCGCCAGAACTTGCTGGCCAAGACACTCACCGCGGAGGTGGGCAAGCCGATCCGGCAGTCGCGCAACGAATTGAACGGCTTGACCGGGCGCATCGACTTCTTCCTCGCAGAAACCGAGAAAGCGCTGCGCGACGAGAAAGTGTTCGCCGATGCCAAGGGAGCGATGGAGGAGCGCATCGGCCACGTTCCGCTGGGTGTCATCGCCAACATCTCGGCGTGGAACTATCCGTATTTTGTCGGCGGCAATGTATTCGTGCCGGCGCTCGCTGCGGGCAATTCCGTCCTCTACAAGCCCTCCGAGTTCGCGACGCTGACCGGCCAGCACATCGCCGATCTGCTGCACGAAGCCGGTGTGCCGCGCAATGTGTTCATCGCCGTCATCGGCGATGGCAAGACAGGCGCCGCGTTGCTGCGGCAACCTGTCGATGGCGTGTTCTTCACCGGATCGTATCGCACCGGCGCGAGGATCGCCGCGAGCACCGGCCGCCGGATGATCAAGACACAGCTCGAGCTGGGCGGCAAGGATCCCATCTACGTCTGCGAGGATGTCGACGTGAAGGCGGCGGCGGCGGGCGTGGCGGATGGCGCGTTCTACAACACCGGGCAGTCATGCTGCTCGGTCGAGCGCATCTACGTCCACGAGCAGATCTATGACGAGTTCGTCGCGGCGTTCGTCGCGGAGGTGAAGAGCTTCAAGATCGGCGATCCGCAGGACGAGACAACCTACGTCGGCGCCATCACCCGCAAGCCGCAGCTCGGCGTGCTGAGAGCGCAGGTCGCGGACGCGAAGCGCAAAGGGGCCAAGCTGCTGCTCGGGGGCCACCCGTTGAAGGGCAAAGGTAACTGGTACGCGCCGACCGTGCTGGCCGACGCCGACCATTCAATGCTGCTGATGCGTGACGAATCCTTCGGCCCGATCATCGGCTTGCAGGCGGTCGCCGATGACGAAGCGGCAATCGACCTCATGAACGACACCGAATACGGACTCACCGCGGGGGTCTACACTACCAGCGAGAAGCGCGCGAAAAAAATTCTGGCCAAGGTGAATGCCGGCAGCGTCTACTGGAATTGCTGCGATCGCGTCAGCCCGCGACTGCCGTGGTCTGGCGTCAAGCATTCGGGCATCGGCCTGACCTTGTCGACGTACGGCATCCAGACGTTCACCCGGCCGAAGGCCTGGCACCTGCGTTCGCCCTGATTCGGTTTTCGGCCGAGATCAGTTGGGTTCGATTCCCGCCTGCCACTGCGCGGCGCGCAGCGTGTTGGCGAGCAGCGTCGCGATCGTCATCGGACCCACGCCGCCGGGCACCGGGGTAATCCAGCCGGCGATCGGCTTCGCGGCCTCGAAGTCGACGTCACCGCACAGCTTGCCGTCCGGCAGGCGATTGACGCCGACGTCGATGACGATGGCTCCCGGCTTGATCCAGTCTCCCGCGACGAACTTCGGTTTGCCCACGCCCGCGACGACGATGTCGCCCTGGCGCACGATGTCGGAAAGGCCGCGCGTTGCCGAATGACAGATCGTCACCGTGCAGCGCGCCATCAGCAGTTCCAGCGCCATCGGTCGGCCGACGATGTTGGATTGCCCGATCACGACGGCGTGCATGCCCACGAGGGCCTGGCCGGTTTCGCGCAGCAGTCGCATGCAGCCATAGGGCGTGCAGGGTCGCAGGATGGGCATCTTGAGCACCAGGCGGCCGATGTTGTACGGATGAAACCCGTCGACGTCCTTCTTCGGATCGATGCGCTCGATCACGCGTTCGTTGTCGATCTGCTTCGGCAGCGGCAACTGCACCAGGATCCCGTTGACGGCGGTGTCGGCATTGAGGCGGTCGACCAGCGCAAGCAATTCCGCCTCGCTGGTCGTCGCGGGCAAGTCATACGCGTACGAGCGCATGCCCACCGCCTCCGTCGTCCTGCGCTTGTTGCGGACGTAGACCTGCGAAGCAGCGCTGTCGCCCACCAGCACCACGGCGAGGCCCGGCGCCAATCCCCCCGCCGCAACGTGAAGGGCCACGTCGGCACGGACCTGGTCGGTGACCTGCTGCGCGATGGCCTTGCCGTCGATGAGGTGTGCGGGCATCGGGATTCCGTCGTCGGTTGCCGGCCTCAAGTCGGCCGCAGACTTTCATTTTCGCATGCCCGGAGTCATGGCCATGGGGCGTCATTTGCGCCCGCCTAAGGTGGGGCGACCTTATGCACGCGATCGAGCGACGCCGGAATCGTGGTCAACCGATGATGATCTGCGGCCAGCCTTTTTGCCGTGCATGGGCCGCGAGCACCGAGTCGGCATTCACCGCAACCGGGTGCGTCACGTGCGATAGCAGCGGCAGGTCGTTCTGCGAATCGCTGTAGAACCAGCTTTCGCGAAAGTCGGACAGCTTCATGCTGCGTTCCGCGAGCCAGGCCAGCAACCGCTCGACCTTGCCTTCCTGCATGTTGGGCACGCCCTTGACGCGTCCGGTGTAGCGCCCCTGCTTCACTTCAGGCTCCGTGGCGATGTGATGCTCGAAACCCAACTCGCGGGCAATGGGTGCGGTGAGGAAACGGCTGGTCGCCGTGGTCAGGATCATGAAGTGGTCGAGCCCACGATGCTTGGCGATGAGGCTGCGCGCTGCGGGCGCGATCGACGGAAGGATCTTCTCGCGCATGAACGTTCGGTGCAGTGCATCGAGTTCCTGCGTGGTGAACGGCTTCAACGTCGACAGGTAGAACTCGGTGAACTCGATGGCGCTCGCCTCACCCCGCCGGTAGCGCTCGCCCAGTTCACGATTGGCCGCCTCGTAGGCCACGCGGTCGAGCTTGCCCCGCTCCAGCAGGAACTCCACCCATTGCTCGTCGCTGTCGTGCGGCAGCAGCGTATGGTCCAGGTCGAACAGCGCGAGGATGTCGTGTTTCATCGTGTTTCATCGATCAGCCGGGGCAACGGCAAAGCGGACTAGAATCCGTCGGGTGATCGACAACACGACCGCAGCCGCGATTCTGATACGGCTGGAAAGCGCGCTGGCCGCCCCGGCCGCGGACCACGTCCCGCTGCGCGTGGATTCCGCCATCGTCGGCTGGCTGGACCGCGACCGCGCTGCGCGCATTGGGGAATTCGGGGGCGTTTTTGCCGCGGATGGCGACGGCATGGCGTTCGTTCCCGAGTTGCGCGAGGCTTCCTCCCGAAGCAGGGCCTTGGCCATGGTCACAGCGACGCTGGCTGCCGAAGGCGCGCTCACGCCATGGCGCAACGAACTCTACGCGGTGGCGCCGACATTCGGCGGCCAGCCTTGGTTCCTTCTCGAGCGGGCCGCGGCCCGCTACTTCGGCGTGCATACGTGGGCCGCGCATATCAACGGCGTGGTCCAAGGTTCCAAGGCGACGGCGATGTGGCTCGCTCGACGCAGTGCCGACAAGGCTATCGACCCGGGCAAACTCGACAACCTGGTCGGCGGAGGCATCGCCGCGGGTGCGTCGCTCGCCGAAACACTCATCAAGGAAGCATGGGAAGAAGCCGGTATCCCGCGGGAGCTCGCCACGCGAGCGGTGCCCGCGGCCACCGCGCACATCTGGCGCGATCAGCCCGACGGCCTGCAATCGGAGACCATCTACGTCCACGATTTGTGGCTGTCCGCGGATTTCGTGCCCGCCAACCAGGACGGCGAGGCGTGCGAACATCGGCTGGTCTCGCTTCCCGAGGTCGCGGGCCTCATTGGCCTGGCGGACGGACCCGACGAGGTTACTGCCGATGCCAGCCTGGTCGTGCTCGACTTCCTGTTGCGGCACGGCGCAATCGCACCCGCGTCGCCCATACGTCCCGCTTTGCAACGCTTGCTGCATCCTCAGGCGGCGACGCGCCGCGCGTGAGCGGGCGCGACGTGCTTGATGCCCATTTCCGCCAGCGTGTCCCGCACCGCGTTGACGGCATGGCGCATCTCGTCGGGACCGATCGCGCCGATGCAGCCGACGCGAAATGTCTCGAGCTGCGTCAACTTGCCCGGATACAGGATGAAGCCCTTGTCGCGCACGCGGTCGTAGAATTCCTTGAAGTCGTAGCGGGCGTCGGCAGGCGCGTGGAAGGTCACGATGATGGGAGCCTGTATTTCCGGGTCAAGGAACGACTTGAAGCCCAGTTCGCGCATTCCGGCAGTGAGCGTTTGGCAATTGGCCGCATAGCGCGCCAGGCGGGCCGGCTGCCCGCCTTCCGCGGCGTATTGGTCTAATGCCGCATTGAGTGCCACGACCACGTGCGTCGGTGGCGTGAAGCGCCATTGCGTCGTCTTTTCCATGTAGGCCCACTGGTCGGCGAGATCCAGCGCCAGCGATGTCGAGTTTCCCGCGCAGTGCTCCAGGAGCCCCTTGCGCACGAGCACGAAGCCCATGCCGGGCGGCCCTTCCACGCACTTGCCCGAGGCGGCGATCAAGGCATCGAACGGGGTTGCGCGCGCATCGATGGGCAGCGCGCCGAAGGAACTCATCGCGTCGATGATGAGGCCTTTGCCGTGGCGAGCCACGACGGCGGCGATCGCCAGAAGCGGATTGAGTATTCCCGTCGACGTCTCGCAGTGAATGAGGCCCACGTGCGTGATCGATGCGTCCTTCGTCAGCAGCCGTTCGACATCCTCCGCAGTCGTCGGCACGTCGTCGGCGGTTTCAAACGTGGATACGCGCCGCCCCATCATCTCGGTCAACTTCGCGAAACGCTTGCCATAGGCGCCATTGATGAGCACGAGCACGTGCCCGGATCGCGGCACCAGGGTATTCACGGCTGCCTCGATGGCGAAAGTACCGCTGCCCTGCATCGGCACGCAGGTGTGCGAATCCCGCGCATGGACGATGTCGGTGAGCTTCTCGCGTACACGGGCGGTCACGGCGTTGAACTCGGCGTCCCATGAACCCCAGTCGCGCAACATCGCCATCTTGGTCGGCAGCGTGGTCGTCAGCGGGCCGGGAGTAAGCAGGATCGGATCGCGGGAATGGAGGCTCATCGCTGATTCCTTTCTGGTGAAGCAACGTCCGGAGTCATCTGCCAATTACAACACGACTGGCTTACGCCACGCCTGGGTGCGCGTAACGATCAGTCGCGTGACGATCGCGTAGGCCACGCAGCAGATCGTCGACGCCGCGAAGATCAGCGTGGCCATGGCGGCGGCGGGGCCGATCTCGCCGGCGTCGTCCATGTTGAGAATCGCGACCGAGGCCAGCTGCGTCTGCGGACCGTAAAGAAACACGACGGCCGATATGGTCACCATCGCGTTGACGAACATGTAGCGGCCGATGTCCAGGATTGCCGGCAGGCAGACCGGAACGGTCACGCGGAAAAACGTCTTGTAGAACGGCACCTTGAGGGAAGACGAGACCGCCTCGAACTCGTTGTCGAGCGCTTTCAGCGCAGTCACTGCGGTCAGGTGGCTCGATGTGTAGTAGTGGACGATCGTCGACAGCACGAGGATCGACAGCGTACCGTACAGCGGATTCAGCGGGTTCGTTGGCTCGTTGAAGAACAGGATGTAGCCCAGCCCCAGCACCATTCCGGGCACCGCCATCGGGATCGCCGCCAGCAGGCGCACCACCGACTTGAGCGGCGCCGAGCCGCGCGTCTTTTCCAGCAGGTAGGCGACGCCAAAAATGAACATGGTGCCGAACACTGCGCTGAAAATCGCCATCTTCAGGCTGTTGAAGAAGGACGAGATGACGCCGCCGTCGATCAGGCCGAACGTGTAGTGCCGCAGGCTGATCGACTTGTCGTACGGCCAGAACTTGATGAAGGACGTGTATACGGCCATGCCGAGCACGGCGAGCAGGAACACGGCCACAACCACGCAGAACACCAGCATCGTCCGGTCGAACCATGGCGATGCCTTGGGCGCGTACGGCACCGCGCGTGCGGAGAACTGCGCCTGGATGCGACTCTGCATGATCCAGTCGACGACGAACGCGAGCACCACCGGCACCAGCAGGATCAGGCCGACGACGGCGCCCTTGTTGAAATTGTGCTGGCCGATTACCTGCTTGAAAATGTCGAGCGCCAGCACGTTGAAGTTGCCGCCGATCACCTTCGGGATACCGAAGTCGCTGACCGTGTAGGAAAAGACGACCATCGTCGCGCTGACCAGGCCGAACTGCGCTCCGGGCAGCGTGATCGTCAGGAACTTGCGCCAGCGCGGCGTGCGCAGCGATTCCGCTGCCTCGTAAAGGCGGCCGTCGGCCAGCAGCAGCGCGGTCAGTACGATCATCAGCGCATGCGGAAAGGTCGAGTAGATGGAACTGAGGATGATGCCGATCGGACCGTAGACCGACGCGCCACCGAGCAGCCACTTCATCGCTCCCTGCGTGCCGAACCACTGGACGAACGAGATCGCGGACATCATCGACGGCGCCAGAATCGGCGTCAGCGCGATCACGCGGAACACCATCTTCCCGGGCATGCACGAGCGGGTGAGCGCATACGCGTAGAAGAACGCGAGCGGAACGGTAATCACGGTGACGATGGTCGCCACCCACATCGTGTTCCAGATCGAGCTGCGCAGCGCCGGCGTCGCGAAGTACTCCTGGAACTGCAGAAGTCCGACGAATGCACCGGACTTGTCCTGCACGCTCCTGAGCAGAATTGTCGCCAGCGGCGCCAGCAGGAACACGCACAGCGCAACACAGCAGGCAACCAGCAGTGCTTGCGCGAGACGGTCGTGCCAGTGCACGTACGGCGTGACGACGGGCGCCGGTTGTCGGCCAAGCGCGCTGGCGGAAGAGGCCATCGTCAGTACCGCAGGGCCGACCCAAGGTACTGATGCGCCCCCTTAGGGGGCAGCGAGCGCAGCGAGCGTGGGGGGCCCATATCAGTACCGCCGGGCCGACCCAAGATACTGTTGCGCCCTCCAAGGGCGCAGCGAGCGCAGCGAGCGTGGGGGTCGTGGCATCCTAACCCAGGACGCGCAGCGCCGTCGGCGGCAGGCTGACGGTGACGGCCTGCCCCGTTGCGAGCTTCGCCGCATCGACCGCCTGCCTAGGCACGTTGGCGACGAGCGCGGGCGCGCCGGCGGCGTCGAGCGCGATGCCGATCATGCAGAACGCACCCAGGAATTCGATGCGCGCGACTTTCGCGCCCAGAGTGTTGCCCGGCGAGGCGCCGTTTGCGTTCACTGCAATTTCCTCGGGCCGCAGATAAAGCTTGACCGCGGTTCCCGCGGCGACGTCGCGGCAGACGACGTCGAGCGACACCGTGCCGACGCGGAACCGGCCACCGCCTTCGGCTACCGCAGGCAGCACGTTGATCTTGCCGACGAAGTCGGCGACGAACGGCGTAGCCGGCGCACCGTAGATCTCGCGCGGCGTGCCGACCTGCTCGATGCGGCCGGAGTTCATCACGACGATCCGGTCGGCCACCGACAATGCCTCTTCCTGGTCGTGCGTGACCATGATCGTCGTCACGCCCAGCCGCTGCTGCAATGCGCGAATCTCTCCGCGCAAGCGTACCCGCTCGATGGCGTCGAGCGCCGACAGTGGTTCGTCGAGGAGCAACAGGCCGGGGGCGGCAGCGAGCGCGCGCGCGAGGGCGATACGTTGCTGCTGGCCGCCCGACATCTGTCCCGGGTACTTGGTGCCCGAATCGGGCAATCCGACCAGCGTCAGCAACTCCTTCACGCGCGCGGCGATGCGCTCGCGGCCCTGCCGTCGGTTGACCAAGCCATAAGCGACGTTGTCGCGAATCGTCAGGTTGGGAAACAGCGCGTACGACTGGAACACGATGCCGTAGTCGCGCTTCATCGCCGGCAGCCGCGAGACGTCGCGCCCGTCCTGCACGATCGTGCCCCTGTCCTGCGTTTCCAGGCCGGCGACGATGCGCAGCAGCGTCGTCTTGCCGCATCCGGAGGGCCCGAGGAACACCATGAGCTCGCCCCGGCGGACCGCGAGCGCGATGTCCCGTAACGCTTCGAACTTGCCGAAGCTCTTATGGATCCCGTCGAGTTTGAGGTAGGTCGATTCGTCGGTCACGCGTGAGCATCAAGGGAAGTGAACGCGGCGGCCCGGGTCCGGACCGCCGCTGGCCGTCAAGCGGTTATTTCTTCGGCTCGGACTTCGTGTCGTAGCGCTTGGTCCACTCGGCGAGTATGCGGTCGCGGTTCTTCGCGGCCCACGCGAAGTCGTTCTTCGCCAGGCGTTGCTCGTAATCGGCAGGTACGTTGGGCAACGGCTGCGCGATGCCCGGGACCGCGACGATCGCGTAATTCTTCGCATACTCGGTCATCGCGGCCCTCGACGATGCCCAGTCGGCCAGCTTCTTCGCCGCGTCGAGCTTCTTCGTGTTCTTCATGATCGCGAAGGCTTCCATGTCCCAACCGAGACCTTCTTTGGGAAAGATCAGGTCGATCGGTCCGCCCTTGGCCTTGATCGTGTTGGCGCGGTATTCGAACGAGATGCCGATCGGGAATTCGCCGGCACCCGCCTGCACGCACGGCTTGCTGCCAGAGTGCGTGTACTGCGCGATGTTCTCATGCAGTCCGTCCATGAACTTCCAGCCGTTCTGCTCGCCCATGATCTGCAGCCACGACGTGACGTCGAGATAGCCGGTGCCCGACGACGCCGGATTCGGCATCACGATCTTGCCCTTGTAGATCGGTTTGGTCAGGTCTTGCCACGTTTCCGGCTTGGGCAAATTCATCTTCGCCGCTTCGACGGTATTGAAGCAGACCGTCGCGCCCCAGACGTCCATCCCAAACCATGCCGGCGGGTTCTTGCTGTCCTTGTAGGCCGCGCCGATCGCCGCGATGCCAGCCGGCGAATACGGCAGCAGCAGGCCATCACCCTCCAGCACCAGCAGGCTCGTCGCCGCGAGGCCCCAGATAACGTCGGCCTGCGGGTTGGCTTTCTCGGCGATCAGCTTCGACGTGATGACGCCGGTCGAGTCGCGCACCCACTTGATCTCAACGTCGGGCACCGCCTTGTTAAACGCATCCGCGTACGCCTTGAGCTGGTCGGTCTCGAGCGCCGTGTACACCAGCAGCTCGGTTTTCTGTGCCGACGCGGCACCACTCGCAAAAACAGCAAACGCCGCGGCGGACAGTACGGACGACAGCCAGAAAATGCCTCGGTGGGATTTCATCAATGTGCTCCTTGTTGCCTACGGGTTGGAAGTTCAGTGCTGCGGAGATGCATTTTCCGTGAAGTGCGCCGGTCGCACGCGGTAGCGGCGTGCGAGGATGCTACGCGCCCCTGCCACGGCGGGCAACGCCCGGCCCCGCAACCGCCTCGAGGCCACCAATAGCCTCTGGGGCCCTGGGCGCCATTCTGGGACTTGTCTATTGCAGATTGTTGACAATCTACACATTCCGCCGTCTAATCGCAACATGCTCAAATCCCCGCTCGCCCAAAGTGCGGGCCGCGCGCCGGCTCCGCTTCCCGCGGGCCGCCGCCGCAGTGTGCCCGACAGCACCATCGCCCTGCTCCAGACCAACTCGCTGTCCATGCTGGTGCAGCGCGAGCTCGAGCGAAGGATCCTTGCCGGAGAGCTCGGCGCCGGCGCCAAGCTGAACGAGGCCACCATTGCCGAAATGCTGGGTGTTTCGCGCGGACCGGTGCGCGAGGCGTTCCGTTCGCTCGAGGAGTCCGGCCTCGTGCGGCTCGAGAAGAATCGCGGCGTCTTCGTTCGCCTGGTCAGCCTGGAGGAAGCGGACGAAATCTACGAACTTCGCGCCGCGCTCGACGAGTACGCAGGCCGGCGCGTCGCGCAGAGGGCCGCCGCGGCGGATGTCCGCGAACTGCGCGCCCTGGTCGAACGTATGGACAAGGCGGCCGCGCGCGACGAACTGGACGCGTACCACCGCACCAACCTCCAATTCCACGACCGGCTGGTCGAGCTTGCCGGCAATGCAAAGCTTCTCGCGACCTATCGACGCCTGGTCAATGAACTTCATCTCTATCGCCGCGCCAGTTTGGCGCAGGCCGGCGCGCTGCCGGTCTCCACGCGCGAGCATCACGACATCGTGGAAAAGATCTCCAGCGGCCAAGCGGCTGCCGCCGGCCGCGCCCTCTACGATCACGTGATGGGCAGCCGCGAGCGAATGCACCGCGCGCACGACGCGCATGCCGCACCGGCCAAGCCCGCGCGTGCCGTTCCCCGGAGACGCCAGTGAGCGTCCCGACCGCACGCACCGTCAGCGTGAACGGGCGGATCTATCGCTGGCCGGAGCGTCCGCTGGTCGTCGTCTGCGTGGACGGCTGCGAGCCCGACTACATCACGCAGGCGATATCCGCCGGCCGCGCGCCGTTTCTCGCATCGCTGCGCGAGCGCGGCACCTGCCTGACCGCCGACAGCGTCGTTCCATCGTTCACGAACCCCAACAACCTGTCGATCGTGACCGGTGCGCCGCCGTCGGTGCACGGCATCTGCGGCAACTATTTCTGGGACCCGGACGCGCAGGCCGAAGTCATGATGAACGACGCCAAATACCTGCGCGCGGGCACGCTGCTGGCCGCGCTGGCCGATGCCGGCGCCAAGGTGGCCGTGGTGACCGCCAAGGACAAGCTGCGTTCGCTGCTGGGACACAAGCTCAAGGGCATCTGCTTTTCGTCGGAGAAGGCCGACCAGGTGACGCTCGCGGCCAACGGTATCGAGGACGTGCTCGGGCTGACCGGGTTGCCGTTGCCGTCGGTGTACAGCGCCGCCCTGTCCGAATTCGTGTTCAAGGCTGGCGTGGCGATATTGGCGCGCGAGCGGCCCGACGTCATGTACCTGTCGACGACCGACTACGTGCAACACAAGTCGGCGCCCGGCACCGCGGCGGCCAATGACTTCACGGCCATGCTGGACGGCTATCTCGGGCAGCTCGACGCGCTGGGCGCCACCGTGGTCCTGACCGCGGACCACGGCATGAACGCCAAGACCGACGCCTTCGGACAACCCAACATCATCTTCCTGCAGGATCGCCTCGACGAGTGGTACGGCAAGGGCACGACGCGCGTGATCCTGCCCATCACCGACCCCTACGTCGTGCACCACGGCGCCCTCGGTTCCTATGCCACCGTGTACCTGGGCCAAGGGCCGACGCGCGACCATGCGATCCGGCACATTGTCGCGTTGCCCGGCATCGAAGGCGTGCACACGCGAGAACAAGCATGCGCGAAGTTCGAATTGCCGCCCGATCGCGTCGGCGACCTGGTCGTCGTGTCCGAGCGCCTGACCGTGATCGGCACCAGCCGCGACCGGCATGACCTCTCGGGCCTCGACGCGCCGCTGCGTTCCCACGGCGGCACCTCCGAGCAGCGCGTGCCGCTGATCGCCAACCGCAAGGCCGGCAATCTCGGCGAACGTCGTTGGCGCAACTTCGATGCGTTCGATCTCGCGCTCAACCACCTGCAATGAACATGATGACCGAACTGGCGGACGTGAAGCGCGGCGCGGTCTTGAGCGCCAAGATGCGCGTTGCGGGCCGGGAAGTTGGCGGGAACCGCGTAATCGAAGTCCGCAATCCTTACACCAACGCGCTCGTCGGGACGGTGCCCAAGGCCAGCATCGACGACATCCGCGGTGCGTTCGCGGCTGCCCGCGCCTATCGCGCAAGGCTGACCCGGTTCGAACGCTCGGAAATCCTCAACAAGGCTTCCGGCCTGATTCGCGCGCGTGCCGAGGCGATCTCCGATCTCATCACGGCGGAGTGCGGCATCGGCAAGAAGGATTCGCGCTACGAGGTGGGACGCGCGTGCGACGTGTTCACCTTTGCCGCCAACGCCGCGCTGGCGGACGACGGCCAGATCTTCTCGTGCGACCTGACGCCGCACGGAAAATCGCGCAAGGTGTACACGCTGCGCGAGCCGCTGCAAGGCGCGATCTCGGCGATTACGCCGTTCAACCACCCGCTGAACCAGGTCGCGCACAAGGTCGCGCCGTCCATCGCTACCAACAACCGCATGGTGCTGAAGCCGACGGAGAAGACGCCGCTGTCGGCGCTGCTGCTGGCCGACATTCTGTACGAAGCCGGATTGCCGCCGGAAATGTTTTCGGTGGTCACCGGCGATCCACGGGAAATCGCGGACGAGATGCTGACCAATCCCGACGTCGACCTGGTGACCTTCACCGGCGGCGTCGCCGTGGGCAAGTACATCGCCGCCAAGGCCGTGTACAAGCGCCAGGTGCTCGAGCTGGGTGGCAACGATCCGCTGATCGTGATGGAAGATGCCGACATCGAGGAGGCGGCAATGCTGGCGGCAGCCGGTTCGTACAAGAACTCGGGCCAGCGCTGCACGGCCGTCAAGCGAATGCTCGTGCATGACAAGGTCGCCGAGGACTTCGTCGCGCGCCTGGTCGAGAAGACGCGCGCCTGGACGTACGGGGACCCAATGGACGCGTCGCTGGACATGGGCACGGTGATCGACGAGGCCGCAGCGCAGAACTTCGAGCGGCGCGTCGGCGATGCCGTGGCGCAGGGCGCGCAGTTGCTCGCGGGCAACGTGCGCCGGGGCGCCTTGTATTCGCCGACCGTACTGGACCACGTGCGCCCGGAAATGAACGTGGTCAAGACGGAAACCTTCGGACCGGTGTCGCCGGTGATTCGCTTCCGCGACATCGACGACGCCATTGCCATCGCCAACGGCACGGCGTACGGATTGTCGTCCGCCGTGTGCACGAACCGCCTCGACTACATAACGAAGCTCGTGAGCGAATTGCACGTGGGCACGGTCAACGTGCGCGAAGTCCCGGGCTACCGGCTGGAACTCACGCCCTTCGGCGGGATCAAGGATTCCGGCTTGGGGTACAAGGAGGGCGTGCAGGAAGCGATGAAATCCTTCACCAATACCAAGACGTATTCGCTGCCGTGGTGATCCGCCGCACTGCCGTGAAGAATGACCTCGCCGCCACGGTGACGATCGCCTAACGCATGCAAACACTGTTGAACCTGCTGGCCGGCGTTTCCCTCCTCGTCTGGGGAACGCACATCGTGCGCACGGGCATCCTGCGCCTGTACGGCGGCGACCTGCGGCGTGTGCTGCGCAAGAGCATCAGCCACCGCTTCACCGCATTCCTTGCCGGCCTCGGCGTCACCGGTCTCATCCAGAGCAGCACGGCCACGGCGCTGATCGTCGCTGCGTTTGCCGGTCAGGGACTCATCGGGACCGCGCCTGCGCTGGCAGTCATGCTTGGGGCCGACGTCGGCACCTCGTTCGTCACGCTGATCCTGTCGTTCGACCTGTCCTGGCTGGCCCCGCTGCTGATCTTCGCGGGCGTAATACTGTTCCTCTCCATGCAGGCGACCAACCTCGGTCGCTTCGGCCGCATCCTGATCGGGCTCGGCCTCATCATGTTCGCGCTGCAATGGATCTCCGTCGCCGCCAAGCCATTCGTTCAGGCCGCCGGAGTCAAGGTGATCTTCGCGTCACTGACCGGCGACGTGCTGCTCGACATGCTGGTCGCCGCGCTGTTCACGATGCTGTGCTACTCGAGCCTCGCGGTCGTGCTGCTGGTGGCCACGCTCGCATCATTGCACGTGATCGCACTCCCGGTCGCGCTGGGCCTGGTCCTGGGCGCCAATCTGGGCAGCGGCCTGCTCGGCATGCTGTCGACGATGCAGTCGCCGCCGGAAGCCCGCCGGGTGACGCTCGGCAATTTCCTGTTCAAGCTGATCGGTTGCGTGATCGCCATCCCTTTCCTTCCCCACGTCGACGGCTGGATCGACGCCCTCGAACTCGACAAGGCGCGCGAGGTGGTGCTGTTCCACCTGGGATTCAACGTGACGCTGGCGCTGCTGTTCATCTTCTGGACCGAGCGGATTGCCCGGATCGCCGAACGCCTCCTTCCGGCCAAGCCCGCCGCGGACAATCCCGCGACGCCCCGCCATCTGGATCCTTCGGCGCTCGGAACGCCGACGCTGGCCATCGCCAATGCGGCGCGCGAGGCAATGCGAATCGGCGACGTCATCGAGGACATGCTGAACGGGATGCTGATCGTGATGCAAACCAACGATCGGGTACTGTCGGCGCGGCTGCGCGCGAAGGACGACATCGTAGACCAGCTGTACACGGCGGTAAAGCTCTACCTGACGCAGATATCACGGGAAGCGCTCGACGAAAAGGAAGGCCGGCGCTGGGCGGACATCGTGTCGTTCACCATCAACCTGGAACAGGTCGGCGACATCATCGAGCGCGTGCTGATCGACCTCGAGGAAAAGAAGATCGAGAAGCACCGCAACTTCTCCGAGGCCGGAACAGCCGAGATTCGCGACCTGCATGCGCGCCTGGTGGCCAACCTCCGCCTTGGCATGAGCGTGTTCCTGAACGGCGACCTGAAGAGCGCGCAGCAGCTGCTGGCGCAGAAGGTCCTGTTCCGTGACCTGGAGCGCGCCTACGCGGACTCGCACCTGACGCGCCTCGCAGGCAATACCGTGGAGAGCATCGAAACCTCGTCGCTGCACCTCGACCTCATCTCCGACCTGAAGCGCATGAACTCGCACATCTGCTCGATCGCGTATCCGATCCTCGAGGAGGCCGGCGTGCTCGCGCGGACGCGGTTGAAGGAACCGGATCCGGAAATCGTGCCTGACGACGATCCGGTGCCGGCTCCGCGCGACGCCAAGGCGGGCTGGCAGAAGCGCGGACCGCGGACCGCCTGACCGTCAATGGCGCTCTCCATTTCCGACATCTGCGTCCTGTTCGCCCACAAGGGTGGCCGCGCCTACGCCGGAGAACCAGTCACGCAGATGGAGCACGCACTGCAGACGGCGATGCGCGCCGAGAACGACGGCGCCGCGCCGGCCCTGGTCGCCGCATCGCTGCTGCACGACCTCGGACATCTGTTGAACGATCAGGGCGATTCGCCGACGTTGCGCGGCGTGGACGACGTGCATCAGTACGCGGCGCTGCCCTTCCTGCGGCCCCTGTTCGGCGACGACGTCCTCGCGCCCATCCAGCTGCACGTCGACGCCAAGCGCTACCTGTGCGCGATGCGCGACGGCTACTTCGAAGCGCTGTCCGCGGATTCCAAGCGCAGCCTGGTCCTGCAGGGCGGTATCTACACTCCGGAACAGGCGGCGGCATTCATCGAACAGCCCTATGCCGGGGATGCTGTGCGGCTCCGGCTGTGGGATGACCTGGCCAAGGTCGAGGGTGCCGTCACGCCCCCGCTCGCGCGCTACGTTGCGACGCTGGAAGCCGCACAGCGCACTGCAGTCCCCTCTCCGGACCTCTTGCCGCGCTGACCGTGCGTTTCGTGCAACTTCGCTGACCCGGCCCGTTTCGTGGAACTAACCTTAGGCGTCACGCTTGCGGTCCTGGGCGCTGGCCTGCTCCACGCCGGATGGAACGCACTGCTCAAGTCCGCGGGCGGCGGCGACCCGTTGCTGGATACGGCGACGGTCGTCGCAGGTTCCACCGCGTGCTCGCTGGTCGCGTTGCCATTCCTGCCGCTGCCAGACTCGAGCGCATGGCTCTTCATCGCGATGTCCACCTTCATCCACTTCGGCTACTACCTTACACTCGCGCAGGCCTACAGGACCGGCGACCTGTCGTTCGCGTATCCGCTGATGCGCGGAACGGCGCCGCTGCTCGTCACGGTGCTCGGCGCCGTGTTCCTGCGCGAACTGCCCCAGCCCCACGTCATGGTCGGCATCCTGCTGATCTCGATCGGCATCATCGGTATCGCCTTTGCGCGGCGCGAACGGCATCCGCCTGCCGCCGCCTGGTGGGCGTTTGCCAATGCCGCGATCATCGCCGTCTACACGCTGGTCGACGGCACCGGCGCGCGTGCGTCCGGCAACGCGCTGAGCTACGTGCTGTGGCTGACCTTCATCGAGGGCATCGTCTTCCTCACGTGGATCCGCAGGCGCCGCGGCGCGCTGGCCGTCGGTTACGTGCGAAGCCAGTGGCGCCGCGGTCTGACGGGCGGCTTTTGCAGCGTGGCCGCCTATGCCATCGTGCTGTGGGCGATGACGCGCGCGCCGGTGGCCGCGGTCGCCGCATTGCGCGAGACCTCCGTGATCTTCGCGGCGCTCATCGGTGCGCTATGGCTGAAGGAAGGATTCGGTCTCGCGCGCCTCGCCGGCGCCGCGACGGTGGTCATCGGCGTCGCGGCGCTGAAGCTGTGACCATCCTGCCCAATTGCTGATCCTGCGTTGTGCCTGCCCACCCACTCCCATGCCCACCCTTCCCAAGCACGCGCAGGTGATCGTCGTCGGCGGCGGCATCGCCGGCGCCTCGACTGCCTACCATCTCGCCAAGCTCGGCTTGAGCGACGTCCTGCTGCTCGAGCAGGGCAAGCTGACGTGCGGCACCACCTGGCACGCCGCCGGCCTGGTCGGGCAGACACGTGCGACGCGCAACGCGACGCGCATGAGCCAATACGGCATCGAACTCTATTCGTCGCTCGAGCAGGAAACAGGACTGGCCACCGGCTGGAAGCAATGCGGCAGCCTGAATGTGGCAAAGACACCGGAGCGGATGCAGCTCATCAAGCGGCAGATGGCGCGGGCGAAAAGCTTTGGCATCGCCTTCGACTACGTGTCGCCGACCGAGGCCGGCAGATTCGCGCCTATTCTGCGCACGGACGATCTCGTGGGCGCCGTGTGGATTCCCGGCGACGGCAAGGCCAATCCGACAGATCTCACGCAATCGCTGGCCAAAGGTGCACGCCAACGCGGCGCCACGATCCACGAAGGCGTCAAGGTGACCGGCGTGCACATCGCCAAGGGACGAGTGACGGGGATTGCGTGGAAGAGCGGCGAGGATTCCGGCGAGATCACCTGTGAAACACTGGTCAACTGTGGCGGACAATGGGCGCGCGAATTCGGGCGCCTGGCCGGCGTGAACGTTCCGTTGTACTCAGCAGAGCACTTCTACATCGTCACCAAGCCGATTCCAGGAGTGACTTCAACGCTCCCGGTCATCCGCGACCCGGATGGCTTCATCTACTACAAGGAAGAGGTCGGCGGCCTCGTGATGGGCGGCTTCGAGCCGGTCGCCAAACCATGGAACCCGCCGCGCATTCCCGACAACTTCGAGTTCCAGCTGTTTCCCGAAGACTGGGACCAGTTCCAGATCCTGATGGAAAACGCCATCCACCGGACACCTTGTCTCGAGACCGCTGAAATCAGGATGCTGCTCAACGGCCCCGAGAGCTTCACCGGCGATGGCAATTTCATCCTCGGCGAGGCCCCCGAGGTCGCCGGCTATTTCGTTTGCGCAGGATTCAACTCCGCGGGCATCGCCAATTCCGGCGGCGCGGGACGCCTGATCGCCGAGTGGATCGAGGGCGGCGAAGCGCCGCTCGATCTCTGGGACGTGGACATCCGGCGCTTTGCTTCCTTCCACGCGAATCGCCGGCACCTTGCCGATCGCACGGTTGAGTCGCTCGGCCTGCACTACGCGATGCGCTGGCCACGCGAGGAACTGCAGACAGTCCGCCCCTTGCGCCGCTCGCCGCTCTATGACCGGTTGCACGCGAAGCGGGCCGTGTTCGGCAGCAAGCTCAACTGGGAACGCGCCAACTACTTCCTGCCCGCCGGTGCCGATGCGCCACCCTATACATTTGCCGTGCCGGGCTGGTTGCCCTTCATGCTCGACGAGCAGCGGGCGTGCCGCGAAGACGTCGTCGTCTTCGACCAGACGTCGTTCGGCAAATTCGTCCTCAAGGGCCGCGACGCGCTGAGCGTCCTGCAGCGGCTATGCGCCAACGAGATCGATGTCCCCGTCGGGAAGATGGTGTACACGGCGATGCTCAACGAACGCGGCGGATTCGAGAGCGACCTCACTATCACGCGCTGGGCACCTGACACCTTTTTCATCCTGACCGGCTCAGGCCAGGTCACGCGCGACGCGTCGTGGATCGAACGGCATATCGATCCTTCCGAATTTGCCGTGCTGGTCGATGTCACCAGCGCCTACTCGGTGATCTCGTTGATGGGCCCCAACGCGGAGGCGCTGCTCGGGCGACTTTCCTCCGACGACCTGACCAAGGCCGGTCTGCCGTTTTCGGTGACGGCGGAAATCGATGTCGGCTACGCCCGCCTGCGCGCGGCGCGGATGAGTTATGTCGGCGGCCCTGGTTACGAGATGGTGGTGCCCACCGACCAGTGCGTCACGCTCTACGACGCGCTTTGGAGCGTCGGCGACTCGTTCGGACTCAAGGATGCCGGCTACTACACGATCGACGCGTTGCGCATCGAGGCCGGGCGGCGCGCGTGGGGTCCCGAATTATCGCCCGACGAGACGCCGTGGGAAGCCGGGCTGGCCTATGCGGTAAGGATGGACAAGCCCACGCCGTTCATCGGACGTGCCGCGCTTCAAAGGCAGCGTGACGCCGGGGTCCGCAAGCGGCTGGTCATGTTCACGTTAGACGATCCCCTTGCGTTCCCCTGGGGCGGAGAACCGATCATCATGGACGGACGCAACGTGGGCGAACTCACGTCGGCCGGATACAGCCGCAAGCACGGGCGCGCGGTGGCGATGGGTTATGCGCGGGCAGGCGACGGAGTTCCCGCGCTGTCTGACGAGCAGATTCTTTCGGCCAATTACGTCATCGACATCGCCGGGACCACGTACACCGCAACGCCGCACATGAAGCTCGCATGAACCGCTGCTTCCCGGATCAGCTCAGCGGAATGAGGTCCTTGTTGGCAGCAAGCCACGCGTCGAAAGTCAGCAGTTCAGGATTCAGCGCCCGCGCCACCCGCAGGTCCCTCGCGCCCGTGAAATAGTCCGCGAATTCGGTGTAGAACTGGAACATGTTCCCCAGGTCATCTGCGCCGGGGAATCCGAACGCGCGATAGGCGGCTGGCGTCACCGAGTTGTAGCGGACCTCCTGGCCCAGCGCCCGGGTAAACGACGCCGCCATCTGCGTGCCGGTCAGGTGCTCGCCGGCGATACCGACCAGCTTGCCGATGTGGGTGTCACCACCTTTGAAGACGCCGAAGGCGCACTTGCCGATGTCTCCGGCGGACATGCCGGACAAAGGCTTGTCGGCCATCGGCAGCGTAAGGGCAAGCACGCCGTCCGGACCCTTTTTCGGACCCATGCCAAAGTAGATGAAATTCTCCCAGTAGAAGCTCGTCAGCAGAAATGTCGTCGGCACGCCGGCCTCGGTAAAGCAGATGTCGGATTCCCCCTTGCCGTCGAAATGCGGGACCTTGTAGTGGTCCATCAGCGTCGGCATGCGGTCGTCGTTCAGCGGAACCCAGTGGCGGGTGTCCTCCAACGTGGACCAGATGACATGGCGCACGCCGGCAGTCTTGGCCGCCGCCGCCATGTTGCGAGCCTCGGCGTTTTCCCGGCTTGGCGAAAAGTGATCCCAGAAGAAGGTGACGCAAAACGCACCGTGGGCGCCGGCGAACGCGCGTTCGAGACTTGCCGCATCGTCCACGTCGGCGGCGACCACCTGCGCGCCGAGCGCGGCCAGCGCCCGCGCTTTCGGGCTGTTGACGTCGCGCGTGACGGCCCGCGCGACGAATCCTGCGTCTGGATTCGCCTGGATCGCGCGCACGAGCCCCCCGCCCTGCGCACCGGTGGCGCCCAATACCGCGATGATCTTCCGGTCGGCCATTTCCATTCTCCCTCGAAATTTGAGAATCGCGATCCGCGCCGCGCATCAGAATCCACGCAGCTCTGTCGTTGAATAGCGCGAGCGGGCCCGCGCTGTCAACGTCGCCGCATTTGTGTTGCGGCGGAAGGTTTGTCATTATCCGCCACGGGCGGGCCCCCCGCGGAGATCCCGCAAGGTGTGTCGGCACATTCCGTTCCATTCAAGGACATCTTCCATGCGCAAATCCACCCTCCAGTTCATCGCCGCTTCGTCGCTGGTCATGGGCGGCGCTCTGTTCGCCTCCCACGCGCACGCCGGCAAGACGCTCGACGCGGTCAAGCAGCGCGACCAGGTCGTCTGTGGCGTCAATACCGGGCTTGCCGGATTTTCAGCCGCGGACAGCCAGGGCAACTGGGTCGGTCTCGACGTGGACATCTGCAAGGCGCTCGCGGCCGCCGTGCTCGGCGACGCGAAGAAGGTCAAGTGGGTGCCCCTGAACGCGCAGCAGCGGTTCACGGCGCTCCAATCCGGCGAAGTCGACATCCTGTCCCGCAACACGACGTTCACGCTGACGCGCGACGCTTCGCTGGGCCTGTTCATGACTGCGGTGACGTATTACGACGGCCAAGGCTTCATCGTCCCCAAGAAATCCAAGATCACCAGCGCCAAGCAGCTCAAGAACGCCGAGATCTGCGTGCAATCCGGCACCACGACCGAGAAGAATCTGACCGACTATTTCAAGTCGATCAACGTCAAGATGAAACCGGTCGTGTTCGAAGGTTTCGAAGCCAGCGTCAAGGCGTTCTTCGCCGGCCGTTGCCAGGCCTACACGACGGACGCCTCCGGCCTGGCGTCGATCCGCAACAAGGAAGCGCCGAAGCCCGACGATTACCTGATCCTGCCCGAACTCATATCCAAGGAACCGCTGGGGCCGATGGTCAGACGCGGGGACGACGAGTGGTTCACCATCGTGAAGTGGGCGATCTATGCACTGCTCGAGGCCGAGGAATACGGACTCACCCAGGCAAATGTCGACCAGATGAAATCGAGCACCGAGCCGCCGATCCAGAGAATACTCGGCACCACCGAGGATACCGGCAAACTGCTGGGACTGGACAAGGAATGGGCTTATCGGGAAATCAAGGCCGTCGGGAACTACGGCGAGATCTTCGAGCGCAACGTCGGCCCGCAATCGGCGCTGAAGCTGCCCCGCGGCTTGAACAACCTGTGGAACAAGGGCGGCATCCAGTACGCGCCGCCGATCCGCTGAACGCCTCCGGTCTCTAGGGAGTGCGGCCCAAGCGACGCGACTGGTCCTGGCGCAGCCGCGCAACACGCGGTCTTATTTACCAAGCGGTGGCGGTGGCGATGATCGCCGCCGCCGTCTGGTTCCTCGCGCACAACACGCTCGAGAACATGCGCGTGCGCGGGATACAGAGCGGCTTCGGATTCCTCACGCAGCCCGCCGGATTCGACATCGGCGAGTCCGCGTTCGCGTTCGACTCGGGCGATTCCTACTGGAAGGCGTTCCTGGTCGGCCTGTCCAACACGCTGCGCGCGGCGCTTGTCGGCATCGTGCTGACGACGATTCTCGGCACCTTCATCGGCATCGGCCGATTGTCGCGCAACTTCCTGGTGCGCGGCCTGTGCACCGGCTACGTCGAGTTGTTCCGGAATATCCCGGTCCTGATACAGCTATTGATGTGGTACACCTTGCTGAACGGTGA
The DNA here is from genome assembly GCA_963782625.1 of uncultured beta proteobacterium. Taxonomy (GTDB): domain Bacteria; phylum Pseudomonadota; class Gammaproteobacteria; order Burkholderiales; family Casimicrobiaceae; genus VBCG01. The sequence continues at coordinate 171,473 of CAWAKN010000016.1, forward strand.
TTGGCTGCCTCCCGCCTCCGAGGCGCTGCACCCGCTGCCCGGCATTTTTCTTTCCAAGAGCGGCATGTCGTTCCCCGTCCCTGAATGGGAACAAGGACACGTCGTGACGCTCGCCGGATTCGCCGTGGGCATCGGCGCCGCGTGGCTCTACCGGCGCTGGGCGCGTGCCGCCTTCGAAAGGACGGGGGTGCCGCGCCCGTTGGTGTGGCCGGCACTCGTGATCGCGAGCCTTGGCGCGCTGCTGGGATGGATCGCGGGCGGCGCACCCACGGCGCTGGAATTGCCGGTACGCAACGACCTCAACGTCTCGGGTGGCGGCGCCGTGACGCCCGAGTTTCTCGCGGTGACCCTTGGACTCACGATCTACACCGCCTCCTTCGTCGCGGAAATCGTGCGGTCCGGCATCCAGTCGGTGCCGTGGGGGCAGACGGAGGCGGCGGGAGCGCTCGGGCTGTCGCGCGCGCAGGCGCTTAAGCTCGTGCTGCTGCCGCAAGCGCTGCGCGTGATCATTCCGCCGCTGACCAATCAGTATCTGAACCTCACCAAGAACTCGTCCTTGGCGGTCGCGGTCGGCTACCCGGACCTGGTATCGATTTCCAACACGACGCTCAACCAGACCGGCCGCGCCGTCGAATGCATCACGATCATCATGGCTGTGTATCTCACGCTGTCCCTTGTCACCGCTGCGCTGATGAATTGGTACAACGCGCGATCGGCGATCAAGGAGCGCTAGAGCATGGACACCGCCCTTCGTTCGCCGGTCATCGCGCGTCCGCCCCCCGCGCGACACGTGGGACTGCTGGCGCGGCTGCGCAAGAGCCTGTTCGCCGATTGGAAGAACGCACTGGCGACGATCGTCGTCGTGGCGCTGCTCGTGCGCTGGGTGCCGGAAGTCTACAACTGGGCGGTGGTTCGCTCGGTCACGCAACCGGACAACGACGCCTGCCGGGCGCTGGACCACGCGGGCGCCTGCTGGGGCGTCATCGCGGAAAAATACCGGCTGATCCTGTTCGGCCGCTATCCGTTCGACGAGCAGTGGCGCCCGCTGGTCGCGACGCTGCTGATGGTCGCCATGCTGATCGCGAGCTGCACCCGCGTGCTGTGGAGCCGCTGGCTGATCGTGGCATGGATTGCGGTACTGGCCGCTTTCTTCGTGCTGATGCGCGGCGGTGTCGGGGGCCTCACGCCCGTGGAAACGGCGCGCTGGGGCGGTGTGCCGCTCACGATGCTGTTGTCCACGCTGTCCATCGCTGCTGGATTTCCGATCGCTGTCCTTGTGGCACTCGGCCGCCGGTCGCACCTGCCCGCCATCCGTTCGATGTGCATTGTCTATGTCGAGTTGATCCGCGGCGTGCCGCTCATCTCGGTATTGTTCATGGCCTCGTTCATGTTCCCGCTGTTCATGCCGCCGGGCATCACCGTCGACGTGCTGGTGCGCGTGCTGGTCGGCATCACGCTGTTCTCGGCCGCGTACCTGGCCGAAGTCGTGCGCGGCGGCCTGCAGGCCATTCCGAAGGGCCAGCACGAAGCGGCCGCGGCGATGGGTCTGTCGTATTGGCAAACCCAGCGCAAGATCGTCCTGCCGCAGGCGTTGCGCATGGTGGTCCCGTCCATCATGAACAGCTTCATCAGCACTTTCAAGGACACCTCGCTGGTCACCATCGTGAGCCTGTACGACCTGACGGGGTCGCTGGCGCTGGCGCTGGGCGGCGACGCCAACTGGCGCCAGTTCTACCTCGAAGGCTACCTGTTCATCGCCGCCATCTACTGGGGCTTCTGTTTCGCGATGTCGCGCTATAGTCAATGGGTCGAACGGCACCTTGATGTCGCGAACGCACATTGACGATACCGCCATGACCGAACCCATCATCAACTTCGAGAAAGTCAGCAAGTGGTATGGAGATTTCCACGTGCTTCGCGACATCGATCTTTCCGTCGCCAAGGGGGAGCGCATCGTCATTTGCGGTCCATCGGGCTCGGGCAAGTCGACGCTGATCCGCTGCGTCAATGCGCTCGAAGATCACCAGGAAGGCCGGCTCACCGTCGACGGTGTCGAGATCACCGACGACGTCAAGGCCATCGAAGCCGTGCGCAAGAATGTCGGCATGGTATTTCAGCAGTTCAACCTGTTCCCGCACCTGACCGTTCTGGAGAATTTGACGCTGGCGCCGATGTGGGTCGGCCGTGTTCCCAGGAAGGAGGCCGAGGAGCGCGCGATGGCGCAACTGGTGCGCGTGCGTATCGCCGAGCAGGCCACGAAGTATCCGCTGCAGCTGTCGGGCGGCCAGCAGCAGCGCGTGGCGATCGCGCGTTCATTGTGCATGACGCCCAGGATCATGCTGTTCGACGAGCCGACATCCGCGCTCGACCCCGAGATGATCAAGGAGGTGCTCGACGTGATAATCGAGCTCGCCGGCATGGGCATCACGATGCTGTGCGTCACGCACGAGATGGGCTTCGCGAGGTCGGTGGCCGACCGCGTGATCTTCATGGACCAGGGACAGATTGTCGAGCAGAACACGCCGAAGGAGTTCTTCGCCAATCCCAAGAGCGAACGCACGAAAGACTTTCTGTCCAAGATCCTGAGCCATTGATTCTTCGCAAGGAAGCCATGACGCATCGCCCCAGCCCATCGCCTGCCAAAGCCGGGCGCACGCCCGGCAAGTCGGCAGTTGTCACGAGCCAGGTGCAGAGCCTGACGCGCGGATTGTCGATCCTCGAATGCCTGGGGCTCGCTGAAGGCGGCCTCACGCTGACCGACATCGGGCAACGCGTGCACCTGCCGCCGTCGACGGTTCACCGGCTGCTGGCCACGCTCGAGAAGATGGGCTACGTGTACCAGGCGGGCGAGCAAGGACGCTGGTACGTCGGCGTGCAGGCATTCACCGTGGGATCGAGTTTTTTGGCAAGCCGCGACTTCGTCGCGCAAAGCCACCCGTTCATGCGCCGCCTGATGGATCAATCCGGCGAAACGGTCAACCTGGCGATCCTGGACGGCACCGAGGCCGTGTTCGTCGACCAGGTCCAGTGCCGCGAGATGATGCGCACGATCGTCAAGCTGGGCAGCCGAGCTCCATTGCACGCGTCCGGTGTCGGCAAGGCGATGTTCGCATCGCTGGCTGACGACCAGATCGACGCGATACTGAAGGTTCGCGGCCTGCCGCGCATCACCGGCAACACGATCACCACGCCCGAGACGATGTGGGCGAGCATTCGCGTCATTCGCCAGCGGGGCTGGTCGTTCGACGACGAGGAGCATGCGCTCGGCACGAGGTGTGTAGCCTCGCCGATCTACGACGAGCATGCGGAAACGCTGGGCGCGCTCTCCCTGGCCGGTCCATCATCGCGCCTGCCGGATGAGCGCATCAGGCAGTTGGGTCCGCTCGTCGCACATACCGCGGAAGAGTTGACGCACCGTCTGGGAGGCAAGTGGCCGCACGGCAGGTAAAGCGACGCAACACCGAATTGCGAAAGCGCCGCCGGTCCACCCCAAACGCAACACCGAAACGTGAAAACGCCGCCCTCGAGGCGGCGCTTTAGTTTCACGTCGCCAGAGAAGCAGGCGCCGCGAATGCTGAGCCTCAACTCTACTTTCCTTCCATGCGGGCCGCGCGGCGTGCGAGATCCGATTGCACCGGGGGGTTCCAGCGCGAAAGCAGATCGTCCATTGCCGCGAAGTCGTTGCACGCGAGCACCATGTCGCAACCTGCGGCGACAGCGGCTTCGGCGCGCGCCACGATATCGCCGGCGGCCTGCGCGCCCGCCATTTCGAGGTCGTCGGAAAATATGAGGCCGTCGAACGCGAGCCTCCCGCGCAGGATGTTCTGCAGCCATACCCTCGAGAATCCCGCAGCGACGCTGTCTACTGCGGGGTAGATCACGTGCGCGGGCATGACGGCTTCCATGCCCTGCCCGGCCAGAACGGCGAAGGGAATGAGATCGTCGGCCTGCAGCGCGTCCAGCGTGCGTTCGTCCACCGGGAGGTCGGTGTGCGAATCCGCGGCGATGAATCCGTGTCCGGGAAAGTGTTTTCCCACGACGGCGCATCCGCCCGCCCTCAACCCTCGGCATAGGCATGACGCCAGATGCGCGACCGCGTTGGGATTGCCGTGAAACGCGCGGTCGCCGATCACCGCGCTGGCGCCAAAATCGAGATCGAGCACGGGTGTGAAGCTGAAGTCCACGCCATGCGCGCGCAGTTCGCGCGCAAGCATCTGCCCCAGGCGCGCCGATTCAGCAGCGGCCTGCGCGACGTCCCGGTCCCAGAGTTCGCCGAGCGTGCGCATTGGAGGGATCGCCGTGAATCCATCCCGAAAGCGCTGCACGCGGCCCCCTTCGTGGTCAACGCAGATGAGCAGCGGCGGCGTGCGCAACACGCGGATCGACTCGGTCAATGCCTTCAGTTGGGCGCATGATGAGAAATTGCGCGTGAACAGGATGACGCCACCGGCGAGCGGATGCAGCAGTCGCGCCCGGTCCGGGGCCGTCAGTGTCGTGCCCTCGATGCCAAGGACGACCGGACCGCGCGCAAGCTGGACGTCGCTCACGATCCGGAATCCCTGGCCGCACGGGCGGCGACCGCCTCGCGCAGCAGTGCCTTCATCTGGCGCACGGCCTCGCGCAATCCGACGAAGACTGCGCGGGACACGATTGCGTGGCCGATGTGCAGTTCGCGCACTCCGGGCAACGCAGCAATCGGCTGCACGTTGAAATAATTGAGCGCATGTCCGGCGTTGAAGCGCATTCCATGGCCGAGCACCGCCTCGCCGGCCGCTCGTATATTCGCCAGTTCCGCCACTACGGCCGGACTTTCGGGGTCGCGCCCCTTGCCATGGAATGCGTGCGCATACGGTCCGGTGTGGATTTCGCAGACGCGGGCGCCGATGCGTGCCGCCGCGTCGATCTGATCGGGCAGCGCGTCGACGAACACCGACGTGACAATGCCGGCATCGGCGAGCCGCGCCACCGCCGCCTTGAGCTTGGATTCCTGGCCGGCGACGTCGAGCCCGCCTTCCGTGGTGATCTCGTGCCGGCCCTCGGGGACCAGCATGGCCATCTCCGGCCGCAGCTTGCAAGCAATGGCCAGCATCTCGTCGGTCGCCGCCATTTCGAGGTTGAGCTTGATGTGCACCAGTTCGCGCAGCCGGCGGACGTCCTCGTCCTGGATGTGCCGCCGATCCTCCCGCAGGTGCACTGTGATGCCGTCGGCACCGCCCAAGTGCGCCTCGACCGCCGCCCACACGGGGTCGGGCTCGTACGTGCGCCGTGTCTGCCGCAACGTGGCGACATGGTCGATGTTCACACCCAGTTCAATCACGATGGTTCGCTTTCTTCGTCGATGGCCTGCAGGTCCTGCACGACCCGCCGGCTGAAAATGCGTCGCTCTTCGAGATAATGGTCCAGGATTTCGCGCATCAGGCGCTTCGCCTCAGCGGCCGTTTCGGCGTCGGGCATTGCGTTCGCGGCCAGGCCGAGCAGCGTCGCGCCGCGGATGCGCGGATAGCGCAGGCCAGGCTCGCGCACGCCTCCTGTAGCGAGCGCGCGTGGCCCCAGTCCGAAGTGGTAATGGTAACGCGCGGCAGGATCGATGGCGGCGCCGGTATCGGCATCATGCGTCAGTGGCAGCGCGTAACCCAGTTCCGCCAGCAGGCGCAGTTCGAAGCGTCGCAGCACCGCACCCTGCTCGACGGCCGTGGTGGACGCGCAGAGCGCGGCCAGCGCGTCGTGGTAGTCGCGGAACAACGCCGCATGGGGATCCTCGCGCGCCAGCAGCTTGAGCAGAAGTTCGTTCAAATAGAATCCGCACAGCAGCGCCGCGCCGCGAATGAGCGGAAGGCCGCCGCCCCATTCGGCCTTGAGCAGCGTCTTGAGCTCGCCGGTGCCGGCCCACGACAGCGTGATCGGCTGGAAGGCCTGCAGCAGGCCGCGCACCTCCGACCGGGGCCGCTTGGCGCCGCGGGCCACCATCGCCACGCGGCCGTATCCGGCGGTGAATGCCTCGACGATCAAGCTGGTCTCACGATACGCATAGGTATGCAGCACGAAGGCCGGCTCCCCGTCTCGCCGTTCCATCGGCTGGCGCGCGGCCACGCTGGCTCCTTCCCGCCGCTAGTAGCCGAACCGCGCGAGCGACGCGTCGGTGTCGGCCCAGCCGCTCTTCACGCGCACCCATATCTCGAGGAATACGGGGCCGCCGAAAAGTTTCTCCATGTCCCCGCGCGCGTGCGTCGCGATGGCCTTCATCTGCGACCCGCCTTCGCCCAACAGGATCGCGCGCTGGCCCGGCTTGTTCACATACACGGTCGCGTGGATCCGCCGCAACGCACCGTCCATCTCGAACTTGTCGATGCCGACGGTCGTTGCGTAGGGCACTTCGTCGCCAAGGAGGCGGTAGATCTTCTCACGGATGAATTCCGCGGCGAGAAAGCGTTCATCGCGGTCCGTGAGGTCATCCTCCGGATACAGTCGCTCGGACACGGGAAGTGCGCTCGCGATCTCTCCCCTCAACGCCGTCAGTTGCGTCCCCTTCTCCGCGGACACCGGAACGATCGCGACGAACGTGTGTAATTGCGCAATCTCCGCAAGGCGTCCCATGAACGTCGCCTTGTCGGCCAGCATGTCCACCTTGTTCACTGCCGCGATAACCGGGACGCCGCGTGGCAGTAGCGCGATGACCGCAAGGTCCGCGGACGTGATTCGCGCGGCGTCGAGAACCAGAACCACCGCGTCGACGTCCGCCAGACTTTCCCGCACCGCTCGGTTCAGCCGGTCGTTAAGGCGCGAGCGGTGTTTGGTCTGGAATCCGGGCGTGTCGACAAACACGAACTGCGCTTGCGCGTCGGTCGCGATGCCAGTGATCCGGTACCGCGTGGTCTGCGGCTTCTTCGAAGTAATGCTGATCTTCTGCCCAACCAACGCATTGAGCAGCGTCGACTTGCCGACGCTCGGCCGGCCGACGATGGCAACGTGTCCGCAGCGATAGGTTGCTCGTGCTTCATTTGGAGTCGACCCGCTGGCCACGTCATCGACGTCCAGGTCACTTGCCATCGCCGGCCCCCTTGCGCTCAGCGGCCCGCGCCAGTGCGCTTGCGGCCTCTGCCGCCGCCTGCTCCGCCGCGCGGCGATTGAGGCCTTCACCCGACGTGACGATCGCGAGCCTTGGAATCCGGCACTCCACCGTGAAGCGCTGCTCGTGTGGATCGCCGGTTGTCGCCGTGACCACATACTCGGGGACCGGCCAGCGCCGCGCTTGAAGCCACTCCTGCAGGCGCGTTTTCGCATCCTTGCCCAACGTTCCTGGATCGGCGTCGCGCAGGACATCCGCGTAGCACGTGACGATGACACGGCGCGCAGCGTCGAATCCGCCATCGAGGTAGACGGCGCCGAACAGGGCCTCGAGTGCATCAGCCAGGATCGACGCGCGGTCCGCGCCGCCGCTTTTCATCTCGCCTTCACCCAACAGGATCTCGTGGCCGATGCCCACCTGCCGCGCCACGCGCGCCAGCGTGTCGCCATTGACCAGGCCGGCGCGCGCGCGCGACAGGTCGCCCTCGGGGAGATCGGGAAAGCGCTCGTATAGCGCCGCGCCCACGACGCAATTGAGAACGGCGTCGCCGACGAATTCCATGCGCTCGTTGTGGGGCGTGCCGAAGCTTCGGTGCGTCAGCGCCTGCCGCAGCAGTTCGGCCCTGCGAAACGTATAGTCCAGTTTGAGGCGCAGGGATTCGCCCATCCGATGCGCGCGGCCCCGCTATCGCGAGGCGGACGCGTCGAACTCCAGCAGGATGCTGGCGTTGCCGATGAGATGCAACTTGTTCTGCCAGCTTGCCGACGCAGTGGTCACGTTGCCGGACTTGACGACCTCGATGTCGCTGGCGCGGATCGAGTCGATGTATTCGGCGCCGAGCCGGCGCTCGACGTTTCTGCGAATGTCCGCCCGGGACAGGTCCTTGGTGTCGTTAAGAGCACCCTCGAGCGCCTTTTGCACCGAAAAGTATTCGATGTAGGCCGGGATCACGCGAAAACTGATCAGCGCCACGACGAGGACGACCGCGGTCACGAAAATAAATCCGAGCAACGACAGGCCGCGTTGCCGCTCCGGGTGCGTCATGTTCATGTCCAGGCTTCCCTTTCCGTCAGCGTATGCCGCTGCCGACGCGTTTGAACGCAAAGCTCGACAGGTCATCCCAGTTCCACCAGATGAAGAACGCCTTGCCGCGAATGTGGTCGTCCGGGACGAACCCCCAATAGCGGCTGTCGTCGCTGTTGTCGCGATTGTCGCCCATCATCAGGTAGTGTCCCGCCGGTACCTTGCAAGTGAATCCGCGCTCATTGTAGTCGCAATTTTCGCGGCCCGGAAACGGCCGCACGGCCTGCGGATTGACCGGCGGTGCGCGTGGATTGACGCCGATCGTGAACGTGCGCGCGCCGTCCCCCGAATCGGCGGTCACGAGCATCCGGTCCAGCGTCTCGAAGCGCATGTTCTCGAGGTAGCTGTAGGTCCCATCGGGCACCTGGGGCAACGGCTTGCCGTTCACGGTGAGCACCTTGTCCTGATAGGAAACCACGTCGCCCCCCACACCGATGACGCGCTTGATGAAGTCCTGCGACGGGTTCAGCGGATACCGGAAGACGACGACGTCGCCGCGTTTCGGGTCCGACACCGGCACGATCTTCGCCTCGATAATAGGTAGACGCAATCCATAGATGAACTTGTTGACCAGGATGAAATCACCGACCTCGAGCGTGGGACGCATCGACGACGACGGGATCTTGAACGGTTCGGCGACGAACGAGCGCAGCATGAACACCACCAGCAGCACCGGGAAGAAGCTTGCCGCGTATTCGACCCACGCCGGCTGGCGCAGCATGCGCTCTTCCAACTGTTCCCGTTCGTGGCGAACGGTGGCCGCGTCGGCATCCAGTGCCCGGTTCTTCGCGTCGAAGTCGGCCAGCGAGGCGGTCAACGCGGCGTGCCGCCTCGACCTGAACACGACAATGTCGAGCAGCCACAGGACGCCGGTGGCGAGCGTCAGCAGGAAGAGGATCAGCGCAAAATTCATTGGAGTCTAGGCGTGAATTGGTTGGACCGGCGCGCAGCCGGGCCGGCGGATTGTGGCACGGGCCGGCCGCGGCATGTCCGCCGTCCGGCCCCTGATCCCGGCAGTTCGTCTTTCCACCGTCGCTATTTGTCGCCCACCTGCAGGATGGCCAGGAACGCCTCCTGCGGAATCTCGACATTTCCGACGGCTTTCATCCGCTTCTTGCCTGCCTTCTGCTTCTCGAGGAGCTTCTTCTTGCGGGATATGTCGCCGCCATAGCATTTGGCCAGAACGTTCTTGCGCATCGCCTTGATAGTCTCGCGGGCAATGATGTTGGCGCCGATCGACGCCTGCACGGCTACGTCGAACATCTGGCGCGGAATCAGCGAGCGCATCTTGGACGCGACCTCGCGGCCGCGGTAGATCGCCACCGAACGGTGCACCATTACCGACAGGGCGTCCACGCGCTCGCCGTTGATCAGGATGTCGAGCTTGACCACGTCGGCGGCACGGAACTCCCTGAACTCGTAGTCGAGCGACGCATAGCCGCGCGACACCGATTTCAGTTTGTCGAAGAAGTCCATCACGACCTCGGCCATCGGCAGCTCGTACGTGAGCATGACCTGCCGCCCGAGATATTGCATGTTCTTCTGCGTGCCGCGCTTTTCCGTGCACAGCGTCAGCACTGGGCCGACGTATTCCTGGGGCATCAGGATGGTCGCGGTGATGATCGGCTCGCGGATTTCCTCGACGCGGGACAGGTCCGGCAGCTTCGACGGGTTTTCGATCTCGAGCACCGTGCCGTCGCGCATCAGCACCTGGTAGATGACCGTCGGCGCGGTCGTGATCAGGTCCATGTCGTATTCGCGCTCGAGGCGCTCCTGCACGATGTCCATGTGCAGCAGTCCCAGGAAGCCGCAGCGAAAGCCGAAGCCCAGGGCCTGGGAAACCTCGGGCTCGTAGTGCAGCGACGCATCGTTCAGCTTCAGCTTGTCGAGCGCGTCGCGCAGCGCCTCGTACTGGTTGGACTCGACCGGATACAGGCCGGCGAACACCTGCGGCTTTACCTCCTTGAATCCCGGTAATGCCGAGTCGGCGCGGCGGTTGGCGAGGGTCACCGTGTCGCCGACCTTGGCGGCCTTGAGCTCCTTGATGCCCGCGATGATGAAACCCACGTCGCCCGCCGACAGCTCGTCGCGCGCGACCGACTTCGGCGTGAAGACGCCGACCTGTTCGCAGTTGTGCATGGAGCCGCCGGCCATCAGCAGCAGCTTGTCGCGGGGGCGGAGTACGCCCTGCATCACGCGCACCAGCATGACCACGCCGACATAGTTGTCGAACCACGAATCGATGATCAGCGCCTTCAACGGCGCACTGGGATCCCCATCCGGTGGCGGTATCTTGGCGATGACGGCTTCCAGGATGTCGTCGATGCCGACGCCGTTCTTGGCGCTCGCGCGCACGGCGTCGGTAGCATCGATGCCGATAATGTCCGCGATCTCGTCGATTACGCGCTCCGGATCCGCCGACGGCAGGTCGATCTTGTTCAGCACGGGCACAACGGTGACGCCCTGCTCGACAGCGGTGTAGCAGTTGGCCACCGTCTGTGCCTCCACCCCTTGCGATGCGTCGACGACCAGCAGCGCGCCCTCGCAAGCCGCCAGCGACCGCGAGACCTCGTACGCGAAGTCGACGTGCCCCGGCGTGTCGATCAGATTGAGGCTGTACGTCTCGCCGTCCCTTGCCCGGTATGAGAGCGCGGCGGTCTGGGCCTTGATCGTGATGCCGCGCTCGCGTTCCAGGTCCATCGAATCGAGGACCTGGTCGCTCATTTCGCGATCGGACAGCCCGCCGCAGCGTTGGATGAACCGGTCCGCCAGCGTCGACTTGCCATGGTCGATGTGAGCAATGATGGAGAAGTTGCGGATTAGGCGCACGCGTACTTTAGAGGCAGAAAAGCAAAGGCACCCGAAGGTGCCCGGCTGGAAGCCACGGTCGACACCCGTCGGCCGCGGAGGGGATGACATCGGAAACTCTTGAATTATATCGGAAAAAGCCTGTTCCGTCCAACCCGCACAATTCTCTCCGATGCGCGATCGCGCCGGGCTTGCCGCGTCATCTGGAAGTCAGTGCCTCGACCACCCGCGCGCGATCGAGATGGTAGTGGCAAAGAACCTGCCCCAGGTCGGCATCGCCTTGCAAAAGGACGGGGACCAGCTCGCCATACATTGCTTCCAGTTCCGGCTCGGTGTCGACGTCGATCTCCTGCACCGTCGCGCCGTGCGCCAGGGCCAGCGGCCCCAGCGCGTCGCGCATCGTGTCGCACAGGTGACAATACGCGCGAGTGAGCAGCGTGAGCCGCGCGACCGGGGTCGTGCGCCCGCGCTGCGACGAAGTCATCCGATCACTCGACGGTTGTTACGCGCAACGCCGAAAAGAACTGCTGCTCGCCGCGCTTCAGTTGCAGCGTCACCGAAGCACCCTTGTCGAGTTTCGCGATCAGGTCGTTCACTTGCGCGGCACTCCTGGCCTCCGTGGATTGACCACGGTTGACGATAGCCAGGATCACGTCGCCAGGCTGGATGTTGCCGCGGACGCTGGGCGCCACGTCTTCGACCAGCACGCCGTTCTTGACCTCGGCCTCCTTCTTCTGGTCGTCGGTCAGGTCGGAGAGGATGAGCCCCATGCGGTTGGGCTTGCCGCGCTCCTTCGGCGGCTGGTTGCCACGGGCGGGCGTGGCCACCGCTTCTTCCTTCATTTCGGCAACCGTCAACGTAAATCCTTCTGCGCGCCCTTGCGCCAGACGGTAATGTTGATCTTGGTGCCCGGCCGGACGGAACTGATGATGCGCGGGAGCTCGTTCGACGACTTCACGTCACGGCCATCCGCCTTGATGATGATGTCGCCGATCTCGATGCCGGCCTTGGACGCCGGCGCATCCTTTTCGACGCCGTTGACCAGCGCACCCCGCGGCGCGCCAAGGCCGAATGCGTCGGCATCTTCCTTGGTGACCGGCTGGATCTGCACGCCGATGCGGCCCCGCGTGACGCGCCCCTTGTCCTTCAGCTGGTTCACCGTGTTCATCGCGACATCGATGGGGATCGCGAACGCCAGGCCCATGTAGCCGCCGGTGCGGGAATAGATCAGCGAATTGATGCCCACCACCTCGCCGCGCATGTTGAACAGAGGCCCGCCGGAGTTGCCGGGATTGATGGCGACGTCGGTCTGGATGAAGGGAACCAGGTTTTCCTGCGGCAGGTCGCGGCCTTTCGCGCTGACGATGCCTGCGGTCATCGTGTTCTCGAGGCCGAAGGGCTTGCCGATCGCGACCACCCACTCGCCCACTCGCAGCTTGTCCGGATCGCCGATGGTGACCTTGGGCAGGTCCTTGGCCTCGATCTTCAGCAGCGCAATGTCGGTGCGCTTGTCGGCGCCGATCACCTTGGCCTTGAAGTCGCGCTTGTCGGAGAGCTTGACGGTGACTTCGTCGGCGCCGTCCACCACGTGCGCGTTGGTGATGACGTAGCCATCGGTGCCGATGACGAAGCCGGAGCCGACGGATTGCGCCTCGGGCTCCCGCTGCGGGCCGCGCGGCCCCGGCGGCACCTGTCCGAAGCGACGGAAGAATTCGTAGAACGGATCGTCCTCGGAAAGCTCCGGCATGCCGCGGGCGCGGCGCGCTTTCTGGGTCACGTCGATGGAGACGACCGCCGGGCCGTTCTTTTCGTAGAGTTCCGTGAAGTCCGGCAGCAGCCCGGCCCGGCCCTGCGCAGAAAGGGGCGGCGCGAATGCCGCCAGGACCGCAAACGTCGTCGCCCACGCGGCGGCACCGGCGACACGGCCCCCGCGCCCGAGGAAATGCTTCAACATGGAAATCCTTTGCATCAAGCGATTTGCACGAACAATTGCCGGAAAGTTGCCGGCGCCCATTCCTGATTTTACGTGAGTGGACCCATGCCGCCAGCGCATCAGCGCTTGGCGACCGACTGTGCGATCTGACGAACGGCCGCGGGCGGCGCCTCGCCCAGCACCGTTATCAGGTGGTCTTCGTTCCTCGTCGCGTAGACGTTGAGCGCGCCCTGCTGCGATACCCCCGTCTGCACGGTCGGTTGCGCAATCGATTCCACGAATACACTGATCGACACCAGGCCGTCGGAATAGACCAGGTGCGCGGCCGGGTCGCGCTTGCCGCGCAAGGTCCGGTAACCTTCGGTGATCTTCTGGAACCCGCCCGGCAGCCTGCCGACGGACCAGCCGGTTTCCTTGGGCACCATGTCGCCAAACGAGCCCTGCTTCACCTGCCAATCGGGCGGTGCCGCGGCCCAGGTCGGCTTGATCATTTCCCGGTCGAGTTTTTCGTTGATGCTGACATCCGTGAACGCGAATTGCTCGACGACTTCACCGCGATCGTCGATCATGCGGGCCTTGAGCAGAAGCCCGGTGTTCGCGTCGGCCCAGAACTTGTGCCCGTAACGCAGCCCGTCCTTGGGCTCGAACGTCATGACCTGCGTCCAGTGCCCCGCTACTCGCTCGCTGACGACCATGCGCGCTTCGTAATACTGGCCGAGATTGCGCAGTTGCTCAGGCGACAACGACGGGAAGACGTTGCGGAAGGTCCGCGGCTCGATCCGGATGACTTTGGCATCCGGAAAATAACACCTCACTTCGGCGCTGCTGCGGATCACCTCGCGCGCCGGGCCGTCCAGACTCAGCAGCTTTTCCTGCTCCTGGCCGCCTTCGACCATGTGCACGAGCCGAGACGTGTCGACGTGACCGTTATGCTGGTAGACGATGGTTCCGCTGTAATTCAGGGTCTTCGCGGCCCGCGCGGCGCGCTCGAGCCATCGCGCGGCATCATCCGCCCACGCTTCGCCCGCAAACGCCGTTACTGCAAATATCGCCAAGGCGAGAATCGCGCGACCAGCGGCGGTGGACGCGGAACGCGCCGCGGATGGAATGAACACGATTGCCACGATCAGCCGCGCTTTCCAGTCATGGGCGAGGTTCGCTGCCGGTCGCGGCCACGGCACGCAGATACGGCCCTGTGCTCTGGATGGCTGTCGACGGCGAGTATTCCTGGTGCGCAATCAGGTAGTCCGCGGGAAGTTCGGACTTGATCTGGGCGGCGCGCACGGTGGCAGCCTCGCGCGCCTTGGCTACGGCCGTGGGCGGGGCATCGACCATCGAAAACGCCGTCCAGCCGACGACGGTGACCGCGGCAAGCGTGGCCGCAATCGCCCAGGCGGCCGTGGCCACTTGCGCCGTGCGCCGGCGCGATGGCGCCAAATGGGGCGCCAGCATCGTGGGCTCGGCCGCAAGCGCCGCGCGGAAGCGCGTCGCGAACCCCGCGCACACCCCGTGCGAGCCGCGCAGCTGGTCGCCGATGACGTGGTAGCAGGCCCACGCATTCATGGCCTCGGACGACTTCATTTCCGCGCAGAGCAGATCGAATTCCTGCGCGTCGACCTCGCCGTCCATCAAGCGCGAAATATTCTCGTTCATCACCATCTCCGGGTTTCATCGGTGCCGAGCTGCGGACGCAGTTCGGCGGCGATCGCCTCGCGAGCGCGGAAGATCCGCGAGCGCACGGTACCGATCGGGCAATTCATCACGCTGGCAATTTCCTCGTAACTCAAGCCCTCGATCTCGCGCAGCGTGATCGCCGTGCGCAGGTCTTCAGGCAGTGCATCCATCGCGCGGTTCACCGTCGCCGCGATCTGCTTGCCGATCAGCTCGTCTTCGGGTGTCGAGCTGTTCCGCAACTGTTCCGCCTCCTCAAAGCCTTCCGCCTCCTCGTTGTCGAAGGAAGTGGACGTCGGTGCCCGCCGCCCCAGGGCCACCAGGTAGTTCTTCGCCGTGTTGATCGCGATACGATACAACCACGTGTAGAACGCACTGTCGCCCCGGAAGCTCGGGAGCGCGCGGTAGGCCTTGATGAAGGCTTCCTGCGCCACGTCCTCGACCTCCGCCGGGTCGCGCACCAACCGCGACAAGAGCCGCGCCAGCTTGCGCTGGTACTTCACGACCAGCAACTCGAACGCGCGCTTGTCGCCCCTCTGCGCCCGTTCCACGAGCTGCTGATCGACTTCGCGATCACCCACGTGCAAGACGTCCCTGAGTCATTATTTGTTATCCCGCGCAGCGACGCCTGCGTCGGCCGGACGCGTTGGCCTGCCGGCGCGGGTCGACCGGGCGAAGACGCGTGCACGCTTGGCGTAACAGACTGCCAGGACAGGGTTTAGTTCATTGGCCGGCATGGTCATTCGTCGGACAGCTTCATCCAAGGATTTTGTCCAAGACAACTGTCGCACGAATGTCGCCGGTGACTATTCCACGGTAATTCTTGACCGGCGGCCGCCCCCAAGTCGCCAATGCTCCTTGCCCAGCCTCGTCCAGCAAGCCCAATTGGCCGAGCACGGCCACGGACGCCGGGTGCAGCCCGCGCGGATGGCCGTCGGCGACCTTGATGGCGATGCCCCACCCCCGGCTGCGCACGCCAATGGCCTGGACGCCCTCCGCACCGATCTTGGTGACCCAATCGCCACGCCCCGCCTGCATCAGCGCCAGGTCGTTGCGGCGTTCTCCCGAAACCATTTCCGGATGCGCGGTCATGGCATCGGCAAGGGCTTTGGGTGCGCGTCCGTACTCCGCGTCGACATCCACGGTCGCCAAACGGGCGAACGCCAGCGCCAGCCCGGACAGCGGCAGGGCGTAATTCGGCGCGGAACAACCGTCGACGCCCGACACCAGCGCTTCCTCGGGCGTCGCGGTGAATCGGGATACGGCGCGACGAATGGCCACTTGCAGCGGATGATCGAAGGCAAGGTAATCGTTCTTCGGATGGCCGCATTGGACGCAGTACGCGAGCATGCCACTGTGCTTGCCCGAACAATTGTGCGCGAGCGGCGAGTAAGGAGGAGGCGGAGGCATCTCACCCCGCAACTCGAAATAAGACGGCGCATGGGTGCCGCACTGCAGGTCCTCGACCACGTTGCCGGCGCGCGCGAGCATGTCGGCGACAGCCGCTACATGCCGCGGCTCGCCAGAATGGCTGGCGCAAAGCAAGGCGACCTGGGGCTGCGAATAGCCGAAGCGCTCGGCGCCGCCTCCGGCGACGAACGGCAACGCCTGCAGCGGCTTCAATGCGCTGCGCGTGAACGTCAGCGTTTCCGGGTCGCCGGCGGAATAGAGCAGCCGACCATGGCGATCGACTACGGCGACGGAACCCGCGTGCACGCTCTCGACGACGCCGCCTCGCGTGACTTCGGCGAGTGGAGCGTTTGATGATAGGGAGGAGATGGAATGCGATGACTGCAGGGCGGACATGGGGAGGCAACGATGGACGTCAACCTCGCATTATCGCTCATGTCCCGCTGCCTACGATCCAAACCCTCGGTCGGCAAGCCGCAGTTTGCCTGGGAGCGGGCACGCCGCGCATTGGCGCGCCGCGATTTCGGCAATGGTTGACAAGCCGGATCAGCGCCGGCGTCGCACTAGCCCGTGCGCGCGAGCGCCGCCTTGATCTGCTCCAGCGCCGCCGGATCCTCGATCGTCGTCAGGTCGCCGGGGTCCCTTCCTTCGGCCAGCGCCTGCAGTGACCGCCGCAGCAGCTTGCCCGACCTTGTCTTCGGAAGCAGAGTCACGAAATACACCGCCCCCGGCCGTGCGATCGCGCCCAACTCACGATCGACGGTGTCCATCACTTCCTTGCGCATCTGGGCGACGCCCGCAGCATCCGCAACCCGCGCCGGATCCTTCACCACCGCGAACGCGACGGGGATTTGTCCCTTTAGCGAGTCCGCCATGCCGACGACGGCGACTTCGGCAATGCCCGAATGCGCCTGCACCGCCTCCTCGATTTCGCGCGTGCCCAGGCGGTGCCCCGCGACGTTGATCACGTCGTCGGTGCGGCCGAGCACGAAGTAATAGCCGTCGTCGTCGCGCATCGCCCAGTCGAACGTCGAATACGCGAGCTTGCGCGGAAAGGTCGAGAAGTACGTCGTCACGAAGCGCTCGTCGTCACCCCACACGGTCGTCATGCAACCGGGAGGAAGCGGGGGCATGATCATGAGCACACCCTTCTCGTTCGCGGCAACCTCTTCCGCGGTGCCCTCGTGCAGCAGGCGCACGTCATAGCCGAAGACCGGAAATGAAGGACTGCCGAACCTGCGCGGAGTGTCCTCGATGCCCGGTTGCGCCGACAGGATCGGCCACCCTGACTCGGTCTGCCAGTAGTTGTCGACGATCGCCACGCCGCCCAGCGCGTCGGACGCCCAGCGCGCGGTGGGCTCGTCCAGCGGCTCGCCAGCCAGGAACAGATAGCGCAGTCCCGATACGTCGTACTTCGCCATGAACGCCGGATCCTGCTTCTTCAGCACCCGGATTGCCGTCGGCGAACTGAACATTGTCGTGGCCTTCTCTTCCGCGACGATCTTCCACCAGATCGCCGGATCGGGCCGGATCGGCAGGCCCTCGTACAGGATGGTCGTCGAACCGTTGATTAGCGGCGCATAGATGATGTACGAATGGCCGACGACCCAGCCAATGTCGCTGGTCGTGAACATCGTCTCGCCCGGCGCGACGCAGAAAATGTGGCGCATCGACGCCGCGAGCGCAACGGCGTAACCGCCGGTGTCCCGCTGCACACCCTTGGGCTTCCCAGTCGTGCCCGATGTGTACAGGATGTACGACGGCTCGCTCGACTCGAGCCACGCGCACGGGACGGTTTCGTCCATGTGCTGCGCGCGCAATTCCGCGTAGCCGACATCGCGGCCGGACACCCGCGGCATGTCGCGATCGAGGCCGCGGTCGACGATGACGACGGACTTGGGTGGGTGCGAGGCGAGCCGCATCGCCTCGTCCACCAGGTGCTTGTACGGCACCGGCTTGCCGCCCCGCATGCCTGCGTCGGCCGTGAACAGGACCTTGGGACGGGCATCGTCGATGCGGGTCGCGAGGCTCGCCGCGGCGAATCCGCCGAAGACCACCGAATGCACTGCGCCGATACGGGCACAGGCAAGCATCGCGAACATCGCTTCGGGAATCATCGGCATGTAGATCAGCACGCGGTCGCCGCGCGCCACGCCGAGGCTTTGCAGCACGGCCGCGCAGCGATTGACCTCGACGTGCAACTGACGATACGTGTAGCGTTGCGTGGCGCCCGTTTCCGTGGAAATGTAGGTCACCGCCGGCTGGTCTCCGCGAGTGGCAAGATGCCGGTCGACCGCGTTGTGACACAGGTTCGTGCGCCCGCCGACGAACCATTTCGCGAACGGCGGGTGCGAGTAGTCGAGGACGGACGTGAACGGCGTCTGCCAATCCACGAGCGCTGCCTGCTCACGCCAGAACGCGTCCCGGTCGGTCAACGACCGGCGATGAAATTCCTGATACTTGCGCATTGCTGCTTCCTCCAAGACGTCGGCTCGACCACGCGGCTACCTCCGGCCCGTCCGGGAGGCATGCGTGATTGTGCGTCCGGGCGCCGGGTTCCGGCTTTGCGCTACATCATCCCCCGTGCGAATCGGGAGCGATGCGCACGACCGTGCGTCCGCGCACGAGGCCCTTGAGATACGGGTCGAAGTGCGTCGGCAGGTCGTCGAAATCGATCGTCCGGACGAGATCGTGGACACGGTCGGGACGCCACTCGACCGCCAGCTTGTTCCAGAGTTTCTGCCGGATCGACATGTCGCAGTTCGCACTGTCTACGCCGAGCAGGCGCACCCCGCGCAGGATAAACGGCATGACCGTCGTGTTGAGCCTGGTGTCCGCCGCCAGTCCGACCGCCGCCACGGTACCACCGATCTTCATCATGGAAATGAGCGACGCGAGCAGGTCGCCCCCCAGGTTGTCGACGACGCCGGCCCACGTCGCCTTGCCGAGCGGACGGATGTTCGTCACGTCCAGCGACTGCCGCAGCAGGACTTCCGATGCGCCGATCTCCTTCAGATACGCCGCCTCTTCCGGCTTGGCCGTGATGGCGACCACGTGGTAGCCGATCTTGCGCAGGATCTCGATCGCCACCGAACCTACGCCGCCGGTCGCGCCCGTGACGGCGACGGGTCCCGATGCCGGCGTGAGGCCGTTGTGTTCCATGAGGAGGATGGCGAGCGCCGCCGTGAAACCCGCGGTGCCCAGCGTCATCGCATCGAACGCGGTCATGCTTTCCGGGCGCCTGACCACCCACGCGGCCGGCACGCGTACGTGCTCGGCATAGCCGCCGTCGTGCGCGACGCCCAGGTCGTAGCCGGTGACGATCACCTTGTCGCCCGGCTTGAACCGCGGATCCGCAGACGACTCGACCGTGCCGGCCACGTCGATGCCGGCATTGGTCGGATACTTGCGCATGATCCGGCCGGCGCCGTTGAACGACAGCGCGTCCTTGTAATTGATCGTCGAGTACTTAGCCTTGATGACCACCTCGCCCGGGTCGAGCTCGGGGATCGACATCTCGACGAACCGGCTCGATACGACCTTGTCTTCCTCGAATGTGCGGTAGGCCCTGAATTTGTGCACGCGAGTCTCCTTGGGTGGCAGTGGTTGCAGGTTGAGGTCAGGCTACGGGAGCAGTGATGGCGGCAGCGGCGGAGTGCGGCAACGCCATGTATTCGCGCGTGCGCATTTCGGCGAGGCGGCTCACGGTGCGCGGGAACTCACGCGCGTTGGGTCCGGCGACATACAGGGCGCCGGCAGGCGCCTCGGCCGAGGCGAGCAGCTTGACGCGGTGATCGTACAGGATGTCCACGAGCCACGTGAAACGCCGCGCCAGGTCGCCCTGCTGCGCCGACATGACCGGAATGTCCGAGACGAACATCACCGAAAAGCTGCAGGCGAGCTCGAGGTAGTCGCGCTGCGAGCGCGGCCCGTCGCACAGCGTGGCGAAGTCGAACCAGATGGCACCTCCTGCGCGGCGGCGCGCGATCACGTGACGCCGCTCGATGACCAGGTCGGGGTCTTCGTCCGGCCCCGCGCACATCGCATCGAAGGCTCGTTCCAGCGCGGCGTCGGCCTCCCGCCCGCAAGGAACGTGGAACGTATTCACCTGCTCCAGTGCGCGCAGCCGGTAATCCGTGCCGGCGTCAACTTCGACGACGTCCAGCCATTGCTCGAGGAGCCGGATGGCCGGCAGGAACCGCTCGCGCTGCAGGCCATTGGGCCAGAGCCCGCCTGGAGGATAGTTCGACGTCATCACGAACACGACGCCGGCGTCGAACAGCGCGGACAAGAGCCGTCCCAGCACCATCGCATCGGCAATGTCGGACACGTGGAATTCGTCGAAGCAGATGAGGCGCCAGCGCTTGGCGATGCGCGCGGCGACAGTCGCCAGCGGATCGACCTCGTTCTTCAGCGTATGCAGGTCGGCATGAACGCTGCGCATGAAGGCATGAAAGTGGATGCGCACCTTGCGCCGGATCGGCACCAGCGCAAAGAATCCGTCCATCAGGAAACTCTTGCCACGTCCGACTCCGCCCCACAGGTAGACGCCGCGAGGCACGTCCGGCGCGGCGAACAGGCGGGTAAGCGTCGATTGCCGGGCGGCGCGGAATTCCTTCAGTTCGTCGCACAGCCGCTGCAGCCTGTCGAGTGCCACGACTTGCGCGGCATCGAGCCGCGCGCGGCGGCGGGCAAGAAGCGGTTCGAGATATTCGCTGAGCGCGCCCGATGGACGCGCCTTTTGGTTCGGAGCAAAGGCTCCGCTCATGCCCCGCGCGCGGCGGCGACACCCGCCGTCCGACCACAAGCTGCAAGGGCAATGTTGATGCCGTTCAATGCTCCCCCAAGTTTTGCCCCACCGCGCTCGTCATCGGCTACTCGCGTCGCGTTCTGTCGGGTGTTGCGCCAATGCTAGAGATTTAGCGTCCGTCCGTCCACCGCCAGCGCAGCTTCCCTGGTCGCCTCGGACAACGACGGGTGCGCATGGCAGATGCGGGCCAGGTCTTCGCTCGAGGCGCCGAATTCCATCGCCACGACGCCTTCGGAAATCAGCTCGGACGCCTGCGGACCGATGATGTGCACGCCGAGGATCCGGTCGGACCTGCGGTCGGCCAGGATCTTCACGAACCCGCTGGTGTCGCCGAGCGCCCGGGCGCGGCCGTTGGCCGTGAACGGGAAGGTGCCGGACCTGAAATCCACGGCAGCGGCCCTGAGTTGCTGCTCGGTCTGGCCCACCCAGGCGATTTCCGGCGACGTGTAGATGACCCAGGGCACCGTGTTGAAGTCGACGTGCCCATGCTGACCGGCGATACGCTCGGCGACGGCAACGCCCTCGTCTTCCGCCTTGTGCGCGAGCATCGGTCCTCGCACGCAATCGCCGACGGCCCAGACGTTGGCCAGATTGGTGCGGCAATCGCCGTCGACTTCGACGAAACCGCGCGGGTCCAGCCGCAGCCCGACGGTGTCCGTGCCAAGGTCCCCGGTGTAGGGAACGCGGCCGATGGAAACGATCAGGTGGTCGAAGGTCGCGCTCTGCGCCTTGCCTGCGGCGTCGGTGTAGGCAACAGTGACGTCCTTCTTGCCCGCGTTCACCTCGGTGATCGTCACACCCGTGTGAATGGCGAGGCCTTGTCGCGTGAACAGTTTCAGCGCTTCCTTGGCCACCGCGCTATCGACCATGCCGAGAAATGCCGGCAGCGCTTCCAGCACCGTCACTTCGGCGCCCAGTCGCCGCCAGACGCTGCCCATCTCCAGGCCGATCACACCGGCGCCGACGACGCCCAGCGTCCTAGGCACGCCCTGAATTGCCAATGCACCTTCGTTGTCAAGGACCCGGACGTTGTCGATGGTCGCGCCCGGCAGGGGCCGAGGCCGCGAGCCCGTCGCCACAATCACGTGCCGGGCGGACAGCTCGGCGGGCTTGGCCCCGGCGACATTCACGCGCCAGGCTTCGCCCTCTTTGCCGGCGAAGGATCCCTTGCCGTGGAAGAACGCAACCTTGTTCTTCTTGAAGAGGTACAGGATGCCGTCGTTGTTCTGTGCGACGACGCGGTCCTTGCGCGCCAGCATCTTCGCGACGTCGATCGCCAATCCCTTCACTTCGATGCCGTGATCGGCAAACGCATGTCCGGCGTGTTCGAAATTTTCCGACGACTGCAGCAGCGCCTTGGAAGGGATGCAACCGACATTCGTGCAAGTTCCGCCAGGCGCGGGCTTGCCGTCGGCCCGCGTCCAGTCGTCGATGCAGGCGACGCGGAATCCCAGCTGCGCCGCCCGGATCGCCGCGACATAGCCGCCGGGGCCAGCGCCGATGACCACCACGTCGAATTGTTCCGTCATAAATTCCAGATTCGGGCCGGCCGCGCCGGCCCGTCTCCATGAGAAGTTTTAGATATCGAGGAGCAGCCGAGCGGGGTCTTCCAGCGCTTCCTTGATCGCGACCAGCGAAAGCACCGCTTCGCGCCCGTCGATGATCCGGTGGTCGTACGACTGGGCGAGGTAGTTGATCGGCCGCACCACGACCTGTCCGTTCTCCACGACTGCCCGTTCCTTGGTCGCATGGACGCCGAGGATGGCCGACTGGGGCGGATTGATGATCGGCGTGGATAACATCGAACCGAACACGCCGCCATTGCTGATCGTGTAGGTGCCGCCGGTCAATTCCTGGACCGTCAGCTTGCCTTCGTTGGCGCGCTTGCCATACTCGGCGATCTGCTTCTCTATTTCGGCCAGCGACATCTGGTCGGCGTCGCGCAGGATCGGCACGACCAGTCCACGCGGACTGCCGACGGCGATGCCGATGTCGAAGTAGCCGTGGTAGACAATATCGCTGCCGTCGATGGACGCGTTGACCGCCGGATACTTCTTCAGCGCGTGCACCGCGGCCTTCACGAAGAACCCCATGAAGCCAAGCTTGACGCCATGCTCCTTCTCGAAGCGATCCTTGTACTTGGCGCGCAAGTCCAGGATGGGCTGCATGTTGACCTCGTTGAACGTGGTCAGGATGGCCGCGGTGGACTGCGATTGAAGGAGGCGCTCGGCAACGCGCTGGCGCAAGCGCGACATCGGCACGCGCTGTTCGGGACGCGAGCCCGAGGATACCGGCACCGATACCGCCGGCGGCGCGACCGGAGCCGGTGTCCTGGCGACGGTCGCGACCGCACCCTTGCCTGCGTCGCCGCGTGCCTCGACGGCCGTGATGACGTCGCCCTTGGTGACACGGCCGCCACGGCCGGTGCCTTCGACGGCGGATGGCGCGACGCCCTGGTCGGCCATCATCTTGCGGGCCGCCGGCATCACCGTCACGCTCGCGCCCGGCGTTGCAGCAGCTTGTGGTGCCGGAGCGGGCACGGCAACGGGCCTCGTCGGGGCAGGCGCCGCAGCCTTAGCCGCGGGCGCCGCATCCGAATCGATCACGGCGATCACTTCATTGGACGTCACGGTCGAACCGTCGGGCTTCACCAGCTCGACCAGCACGCCATCGCCCGGCGAAGGCAGCTCCAGCACGACCTTGTCCGTCTCGACATCGATCAGGTTCTCGTCCCGCTTCACCGCGTCGCCGGGCTTCTTGTGCCAGTTCACGAGCGTGGCCTCGGCCACGGACTCGGGCAGTTGCGGGACCTTCACTTCTATACGCATTGGAATGATTCCTGAATTGTGCGGGCCGTCGCGCCGCTAGTGAGCGACGACCATCTCGCCCGAGGCCAGCTTGACCGCAAAGGCGTCTTCCAGCAGTTGCTTCTGCTCGGCATTGTGCTTGCTGCTATACCCCACCGCGGTGGACGCGGAAATCGCGCGCCCGGCGTAGGCCAGGACCTGCTTGTCCGGAATGTCGCCGCGCAGGTAGGCGCGCAGCCGGTACCACGCGCCCTGGTTCTGCGGCTCTTCCTGCACCCAGACCACTTCCTTGGCGTTGGGGTACTTCGCGACCTCGGCCTTGAAATCCGCGTGCGGAAACGGGTACTGCTGCTCGATCCTGATGATCGCGATGTCGTCGATCTTCATTTCCCGGCGATGCGCGAGCAACTCGTAATAGACCTTGCCCGAGCATGCGAGCACGCGTCGCACGCTCTTCGCGGCGAGCTTGTCCACCTCGCCAATCACGTTCTGGAAGCCGCCTTTGGCAAGGTCCTCGAGCGAGGACACCGCTTCCTTGTGCCGGAGCAGGCTCTTCGGGCTCATCACGATCAGCGGTTTCCGGTATTTGCGGATGATCTGACGCCGCAACATGTGAAACACCTGTGCCGGCGTCGTCGGTACGCACACCTGCATGTTGTGCTGGGCGCACAGCTGCAGGAAGCGTTCTGGGCGTGCCGACGAGTGCTCCGGTCCCTGGCCCTCGAAGCCGTGCGGCAGAAGCATGACCAGCCCGCAGATCCGCCCCCACTTGACTTCGCCGGCGCTGATGAACTGGTCGATGATCACCTGCGCGCCATTCACGAAATCGCCGAATTGCGCTTCCCATATGACGAGGCGGGTCGGGTCCGACGTGGAATAGCCATACTCGAAGCCCACGACGGCCTGCTCGGTGAGCACGGAATCGATGATCTCGAAAGTTGCCTGCTTCGGGCTGACGTGCTGCAGCGGCACGAACGTGCCGTCGTCCCATTTTTCGCGGTTCTGGTCGTGCAGCACCGCGTGGCGGTGCGAAAACGTGCCGCGACCCACGTCTTCGCCGGAAAAGCGCACCCCGTGCCCTTCGTCGAGCAGCGTCGCATAGGCGAGCGTCTCGCCCATGCCCCAGTCCAGTGGCAGTTCGCCCTCGCCCATCGCCCGGCGGTCCGCGATGACCTTTTCCACGCGCGAATGCAGCTTGAAGCCCGAGGGAACCGTGGTCACGCTCTGGCTGAGCGAGCGCAGTTTCCTCACCGGCACGGCGGTGTCCGCCGGATCGGTCCAGTGCCGATTCTTGTAGGGCGTCCAGTCGATCGTGAACGGCGGCTTGTAGTTCGCGATGATGGTCTTGTTCGTGTTCTGGCCGCGGTCCATCGCCGCCCGGTACGTGGCAATCATCGCCTCTGGCTCCTCGGGCGTTATCACGCCATCGGCGATCAGGCGGTCCGCGTACAGCTTGCGCGTCCCCCCATGCTGCGCGATCTTCTTGTACATCAGCGGCTGCGTCACCATCGGCTCATCGGCTTCGTTGTGTCCCAGACGCCGGAAACACACGAGATCGATGAAGATATCCTTGTGGAACTGCTGCCGGTATTCGAGCGCGATTTCCACGGCCAGCAGGCACGCTTCCGGATCGTCACCGTTCACGTGCAGGATGGGCGCCTCGACCATCTTCGCGATGTCGGTGCAGTAGATCGTGCCGCGGGTGTCGCGTGGGTCCGATGTAGTGAAGCCGATCTGGTTGTTGATCACGATATGGATGGTGCCGCCCGTGTAGAACCCACGGGTTTGCGCCATGTTCAGGCATTCCTGGTTGACTCCCTGGCCCGCGATCGCCGCGTCGCCGTGCAGCAGCACCGGCAACACCTGGTCGCCCTGGGTGTCGCCGCGCCGGAACTGCCGCGCGCGTACGCTGCCTTCGACGACGGGGTTGACGATCTCCAGGTGCGACGGATTGAACGCGAGCGTCAGGTGCACCGGCCCACCCGGCGTCGAGACGTCGGACGAGAAGCCCTGGTGGTACTTGACGTCCCCGGCCGGCAGATCCTGCATCGTCTTGCCTTCGAATTCCGAAAACAGGTCGGCCGGGATCTTGCCCAGCGTATTGACCAGCACGTTGAGCCGGCCGCGATGCGCCATGCCCAGCACGATCTCCTGCACGCCGGCGGCGCCCGCCTTCTCGATGAGCCGGTCGAGCATCGGGATCATCGTCAGGCCACCTTCGCCCGAGAACCGCTTCTGGCCGACGTACTTCGTGTGCAGGTAACGCTCCAGCGTTTCCGCGGCGGTGAGGCGCTCGAGGATGTGGCGGCGCTCGTCCGGCGAATAGCTCGGCGTGGCGCGAATCGGCTCCAGCCGCTGCTGGAAGAAGCGCTTGGTCGCAGTATCCGAGATGTACATGTACTCGGTGCCGAGCGTGCGCGTGTAGGTTTCCTTGAGCGCCGCGATGATGTCGGCCAGGCGCATCCGTGCCGGGCCGGCCTTGAACGAGCCGACGTCGAATTCGGTGGTCAGGTCCGCTTCGGTGAAACCGTAGGTGCGCAGGTCGAGATCGGGCAGGTATTGCGGTTCGTGCCGCTGCAGGGGGTCCAGGTCGGCGTAGAACATCCCCAGCGTACGGAATTTGCTGATGAGCCGCAGCACGAGCACTTGCTTGTGCATTGTCTCGGCGTCGACCATCGCGCCCGCGACCTTGCGGTTCCGGGCAAGTTCGACGAACGACGCAATGACCGGCGCGTGCGCCACGTCGGCCGCGCCTTCGCGCAATTCATCGAAGTACGCCCGCCATTCCGGGCTCACCGCGTTGGGGTCGGCCAGGTAGTGCTCGTACAGTTCTTCGATGAACGGGACGTTCGACCCGAAAAGTGTGCTGCTCGCCTCGAATTCCTTCATGCTGCCCATTGCATCACCTTCCTCGATCGGCCCAATAGATTCCCAAGATGGGGGTGGATCCCATCCGCGACAACTGCGCCGGCCGGCCAGTGCCTCCTAAGCCGGCCGCGTGGCTTCAGGTTCGCTGCGCGATCGGCGTGACGGTCCGCCGGGTGGCGCCGACAAACAGCTGCCGCGGACGGCCGATCTTGTATTCCGGATCGGCGACCATCTCGTTCAACTGCGCGATCCAGCCGACGGTGCGGGCCAACGCGAAAATCGCCGTGAACAGGGGCACCGGAATGCCGATCGCCTTCTGCACGATCCCCGAGTAGAAATCGACGTTCGGATACAGCTTGCGCTGCACGAAGTACTCGTCTTCGAGCGCAATCTTTTCCAGCTTCATCGCCAGTTCGAACAGCGGATCATCGTGCAGGCCAAGCGCATTGAGCACTTCGTAGCAGGTCTCGCGCATCAGCTTGGCGCGCGGGTCGTAGTTCTTGTACACGCGATGACCGAAGCCCATCAGCTTGACGCTGGAGTTCTTGTCCTTGACCTTGGCGATGAACTCGCCGACCTTGGCGACGCCGCCCTGCGCCTGGATGTCGTAGAGCATGTTGAGCGCGGCCTCGTTGGCGCCACCGTGCGCCGGACCCCACAGGCACGCCACGCCGGCGGCGATGGCCGCGAAGGGATTGGTGCCCGACGACGCGCACAGGCGCACCGTCGACGTCGACGCGTTCTGCTCGTGGTCGGCGTGCAGGATGAAGATGCGGTCGAGCGCGCGCACCAGGACTTCGTTCACCACGTAATCCTCGCACGGCGTGGCGAACATCATGCGCATGAAGTTGCCGGCGTACGGCAGGTCGTTGCGCGGGTACATGTACGGCTGGCCCACTGAATACTTGTACGCCATCGACACCAGCGTCGGCAGCTTGGCGATGAGCCGAATTGCGGAAATGTCGCGCTGCTTCGCGTCGTGCAGGTTCATCGAATCGGGGTAGAAGGCCGACAGCGCACCCACGAGACCAGTCAGGACGGCCATCGGGTGGGCGTCGCGCCGGAAGCCGCGCATGAAGAAATGCATCTGCTCGTTGACCATCGTGTGGTGCGTGACGCGGCTGACGAAGTCGTCCTTCTGCGCCGGCACCGGCAGTTCGCCGTAGAGAAGCAGGTAGCAGGTCTCCATGAAATCGCAGCGGGTGGCCAGTTCCTCGATCGGGTAGCCGCGATACAGGAGCTCGCCCTTGTCGCCGTCGATGTAGGTGATCGCGGAATTGCAGGACGCCGTCGACAGGAAGCCCGGATCGAACGTGAACTTGCCGGTCTTCCCGTAGAGGGTGCGGATATCGATGACGTCCGGCCCCACGGACCCGGACAGGACCGGGAACGTCACGGCGGGCGAGCCGTCGGAAAAATTGAGTGTGGCGGTACGATCAGTCATTTCTGTAGCTCCCGGCCGTTGATCGAAAAACGAGGTTAGCTGAAGTAATTCGGCGGCGAATGATGTCGATCAAACGAGGTCGAAACTGTCCTGGCGCCCACGGGACCCGAATCCGCCGGTCGGCGCTCCTGCGGTCGCCCTTTATGCGGCTCGGAGTTGATCCAGCAATGGCCCAACCGAGGCGTCGGCCGGTTCCTGCCGTCCGGATATGAGGTCCCACAAGTCGTTGTCGGCAAGGTCGAGGAGCCGGTCCAGCATCGCCACCTCGTCCTCGGTCAGGCGCGCCCCGCGGAGATCCAGGAAACGCGTCAGCACCAGGTCGTTCTCCAGCATGCCACGCCGGCTGCGCCAGCGGATGCGGTTCAGGCGGTCCTGTTCTAGCATCGTCGGGCGCGGGTCAGACCGCGCGCTTGACCATGATGTCCTTGATCTTGCCGATGGCCTTGGTGGGATTGAGGTTCTTGGGGCAGACGTCGACGCAATTCATGATGCTGTGGCAGCGGAACAGCCGATAGGGATCCTCGAGGTTGTCCAGGCGCGCGCTGGTAGACAGGTCGCGGCTGTCGGCAATGAAGCGATAGGCGGCGAGCAACCCTGCGGGACCAACGAACTTGTCCGGATTCCACCAGAACGACGGGCACGCGGTCGAGCAGCACGCGCACAGGATGCATTCGTAGAGGCCGTCGAGTTCCTCGCGGTCCTCCGGCGACTGCAGGCGCTCCTTTTCGGGCGGCGGCGTGTCGTTGACCAGATACGGCTTGATCGAGTGGTATTGCTTGAAGAACTGGCTCATGTCCACGATCAGGTCGCGGATCACCGGCAGGCCAGGAAGCGGGCGCAGTTCCACCGGCTCCTTGACTTCGTTCAGATTGGTGATGCACGCAAGGCCGTTCTTGCCGTTGATGTTCATGGCGTCGGAGCCGCACACGCCTTCGCGGCAGGACTTCCGGAACGACAGCGTGTCGTCCTGCTGCCGCAGGCGCATCAGCGCGTCGAGCAGCATGCGGTCCGTGGGTTCCAGGGCGACGTCGTAGTCCTGGTACCGGGGAGCCGAATCCTGCTCCGGGTTGTAGCGGTATATGCGGAATTTCATCAGGGCCCGTGAGGTCAGTAGCTCCGCGCTTTCGGCGGGAAGGCATCCACCGACAGCGGTTTCAGATTGACCGGCTTGTAGTCGAGCCGGTTCCCGTCGCGATACCACAGCGTGTGCTTGAGCCAGCCGGCATCGTCGCGGTCGGGATAGTCGCTACGCGCCTGCGCGCCACGCGATTCCCGCCGCGCTTCCGCCGAGACCACCGTGGCCTTGGCGACCTCGATCAGGTTGTCCAGTTCCAGCGCCTCGACCCGGGCCGTGTTGAACACGCGGCTCTTGTCCGCGATTGCCGTGCGCGCAACGCGCTGTTCGATTTCCATCACTTTGGCGACGCCTTCGCCCAGCAGCTGCTGATTGCGGTAGACGCCGCAGTGATGCGTCATGACGCGGCGCAGCTGTTGCGCCACTTCCGGAACCGATTCGCCGGACGTTGCGCCGTCGATGCGCGCCAGGCGCGACCGCGACAGATCGCCGGCATCGGCGGGCAGGCTACGCTGGCCCTGCGCCCGCAGGTTCTGGTCGACGATGAAGTTGCCGCACGCGCGGCCGAACACCAGCAGGTCGAGCAGCGAATTGGTGCCGAGGCGGTTGGCGCCGTGCACCGACACGCAGGCGCATTCGCCCACCGCGTAGAGTCCCTCGACAACTGCGTTGGGATTGCCTCCCTTCGGGGCGACGACCTGGCCGTGCACGTTGGTCGGCACGCCGCCCATCTGGTAGTGAATGGTCGGCACGACCGGGATGGGCTCCTTGATCGGATCGACGTTGGCGAACTTGATCGCGATCTCGCGGATCGACGGCAAGCGCTTCAGGATCACGTCCGGGCCCAGGTGGTCGAGCTTGAGCAGCACGTGATCCTTGTCCGGGCCGCAGCCCCGGCCTTCCTTGATCTCCTGGTCCATCGCCCGCGACACGACGTCGCGCGACGCCAGGTCTTTCGCGTTCGGCGCATAGCGCTCCATGAAGCGTTCGCCGGTGCTGTTGAGCAGGATGCCGCCCTCGCCGCGCACACCCTCGGTGATCAGGACTCCGGCGCCCGCGACGCCCGTCGGATGGAACTGCCAGAATTCCAGGTCCTCCAGCGGAATGCCGGCGCGCGCGGCCATGCCGAGGCCATCGCCCGTATTGATGAATGCGTTGGTGGACGCTGCGAAGATCCGCCCGGCGCCGCCGGTGGCCAGCACCGTCGCCTTCGCCTGCAGGATCATCACCGCGCCGGTTTCCATTTCATAGGCGACCACGCCGACGACTTCGCCTTCGGCGTCACGCACCAGGTCGAGCGCCATCCACTCGACGAAGAATTGCGTGTTCGCGCGCACGTTGCGCTGGTAGAGCGTGTGCAGCATCGCGTGGCCGGTCCGGTCCGCCGCCGCGCAGGCGCGCTGCACCGGCGTCTCGCCGAAATTCGCCATGTGTCCGCCGAACGGACGCTGGTAGATCGTTCCGTCCGGATTGCGGTCGAACAGCATGCCGAAGTGTTCCAGTTCGTACACCACCTGCGGCGCCATCCTGCACATGTATTCGATCGCGTCCTGGTCGCCCAGCCAGTCGGAACCCTTGATCGTGTCGTACATGTGCCAATGCCAGTTGTCCGTGGCCATGTTGCCGAGCGATGCACCGATGCCGCCCTGCGCCGCGACGGTGTGCGAGCGCGTGGGAAACACCTTGGACAACACCGCGACGCGCAGTCCCGCTTCGGCGAGCTGCAGCGATGCGCGCATCCCCGCGCCACCCGCGCCGATGATGATCGCATCGAATTTCTGGACCGGCAGCGTGTTCATCGGCCGCCTCTCATCTGCCGTCCCTCATTTGCGACCCATCATTTTCCACCCCACAACACCTGGATCGTCCAGCCGGCATAGCCGACCAGCGCGCCGATCACGAGAACCTGCAGCGTCAGCCGGACATAGACCGGCTTCACATAGTCCATCAGGATGTTGCGCACGCCGACCCACGCGTGCCAGAACAGGGCCACCATGAACACGAACGTGGCAATGCGAAAAGCCTCGTTGCCGAATGCGGCCTTCCATGCGGGGTAATCGAGGCCACCGAACCACAGCAACAGGGCCAGCAGCAGCACGGTGTAAGCCGCCATCACGACCGCGGTCACGCGTTGCACCAGCCAGTCGCGCCAGCCGTAATGCGCGCCGACGACGATGCGATGCGGCGTCACCACAGGCGCACCGCGACGGCGATCGTGAGGACGACGCTCAACACAAGAGTGAGCGCGGCGGATTGGCGCGCGCCACTCAATTCCACGCCGATGTGCGCGTCCATCAGCAAGTGACGGATTCCGGCCAGCAGGTGGTGGATGAACGCCCACGCGAGGGCGACGATGATAATTTTGGCAAGCGGTGCGGCAAGCGTGACGCGCATCTGCGTCCAGGCTTCCGGCGACGCGAGGGCGTTCTGCACGGCGCACATGGCCAGCGGAATGCCGAGGGCGAAAAGCAGGGCGCCGCTCGCCCGGTGCAAGATGGAAACGACCGCGGGCAGCGGCATGCGAATCGCGAACAGGTTCAGATAGACCGGGCGCGGCTTTGCGACGGGGCGGTCGACAGCGGCCATCTCATACCCTTACGGAATGGACTGTTTGGCAGCCGAAAGTGACGCGTCGCCGCCACCAATTGACGCTTTCGGCCGGATTTTTGTGCACAGCAATGAATTATAGCCTCACCGATGCAGGCGGCGCCAGAGTTCACGGGACTCGGCGCCGCAATGGCCGACGTCATTATCGAGGTCAGTAGAGCTCGTTGAAGTAGTGATGCGAGCGCGTGTTGCACAGCCCGCGGCGGACTTCGACCGGGCGATCGCCGTAAGTCAGGGTAACCCGATCCACGGCGAGCAACGGCGCACCCACTGCGACGCCAAGCACGCGCGCGCTGATCGCGTCCGCGGCAATGGCGGTCACGTGTTCGCGGGCCTTCAGCATCCGCACGCCGAACTGCGTCTCGAACAAGCCATACATCGAGCCGTGATACGCGTCGTACCGGGTCCGGGTTAGGCCGCGGAACAGCGCCGCCGGCAACGTGATCTCGTCCAGCACCACCGGTTCGCCGCCCCATTCCAGAACACGACGGAGGATCAGCACGGCGTCCCCCGGCGAAAGTTCGAGCAGGCGAGCCGCGTCGGCGCCCGCCTTGCCCCGCTTGAGGTCGACCAGGCGACTCGCCGGATACTCGTCGTGGCCATCGTTGTGGCGGATGCGAAGGAAACGGAAGCTCGATGCCTGCTCCTCGGTATGCGTGGCGACGAACGTTCCCTTACCCTGGCGCCGGACAACGAGGTTGTCGGCCGCCAGCGCGTCGATCGCCTTGCGCACCGTGCCTTGGGAAACGCCGAAGCGGCCGGCGAGCTCGATTTCCGACGGGATCGCCGCGCCGGGCCCCCACTCGCGCACCTCGAGGCTTTTTTCCAGCAGCGCCTTGATTTGCAGGTAGAGCGGCTGGAACGACGGCGTGGTGGGTGTCTGCATGGGCGTCCTGGCGGATCGGTGAGGTGGTGTGTCGCGGGCAGACGGAAAAGGTTTCGGATGCTGGGGAACGCCAGATCGGATCCCGCCCACGAAGCATTATCGGCAGCCGCCAGCCGATTTGTCTATTACTTATCTTATATCTTATATTAGTTATAAGAATAGTTTGACACATCCGCCGGCCCGCGCCTAGAATCGTGCACTGCGGCAGGGACCTCTCGGCGCGCCGGAAATGCCCGATGGACAACGCCCTCCCGCACCGCAGCATCGGCACCCCGCCGACAACACGTACGATTTCCAGGAATTCGCCTCCAGGAGCATCCCAATGAAGACACCCCTCCGCGTCGCAGTCACCGGCGCCGCCGGCCAGATCGGCTACGCCTTGCTGTTTCGCATCGCCTCCGGGGAAATGCTCGGACGCGACCAGCCCGTGATCCTGCAAATGCTCGAATTGCCGATCGACAAGGCGCAGGCGGCGCTGCGCGGAGTGATGATGGAACTGGAGGACTGCGCATTCCCGCTTCTCGCCGGCATGGTCGGCACGGCCGATCCAAAAGTGGCGTTCAAGGATGCCGACGTGGCGCTGCTCGTCGGCGCCAAGCCGCGCGGCCCCGGCATGGAGCGCAAGGACCTGCTGCTGGAAAACGCAAAGATCTTCATCGAGCAGGGCAAGGCGATCGACGCCGTGGCCTCGCGCAGGATCAAGGTGCTGGTCGTGGGCAATCCCGCCAACACCAATGCCTACATCGCGATGAAGTCCGCGCCGTCGCTGCCGAAGAAGAACTTCACCGCGATGTTGAGGCTGGACCACAACCGCGCGCTGTCGCAACTCGCGGCCAGGATGGGCAAGCCGGTGGGTGACATCGAAAAGCTCATTGTCTGGGGCAACCACTCGCCGACCATGTACGCGGACTATCGCTTCGCCACCGTGGGCAGCCAGTCGGTCAAGGCACTCGTCAACGACGAGAACTGGAACCGCAGCGAATTCCTGCCCAAGGTGGGCAAGCGCGGCGCGGCGATCATCGAGGCGCGCGGCCTGTCGTCGGCGGCGTCGGCCGCCAACGCGGCGATCGACCACGTGCGCGACTGGCTGCTGGGCAGCAACGGCAAATGGGTCACGATGGGCGTGGCCTCGGATGGCAGCTACGGCATTCCACAGGACATCATGTACGGCGTCCCGGTCACCACGGCCGGCGGAGAGTACACGCGCGTCGCCGACCTGCCAATCGACGATTTTTCGCGGGAAAAGATGAATGCGACGCTGAAGGAACTCGAGGACGAGCGCGCGGGCGTGGCAGCGCTGCTGGCATGAGCGGCACGTTCGCGAACGCGAGCCGCTGACATGGCCAACACATCCGCCGGCGCGCGCTTTCGCGCCGCAGTCGCCGCCGAACGTCCGCTGCAGGTTCCGGGCGCGATATGCGCCTACCACGCCATCCTCGCGGAACGGTCCGGATTCAAGGCGATCTACCTGTCCGGCGGTGGCGTCGCCGCGGGCTCGCTTGGCGTTCCGGACTTGGGCATCAGCAACCTGGACGATGTTCTTACCGACGTCCGGCGAATCACCGACGCCTGCACGTTGCCGCTGCTGGTCGACGTCGACACCGGCTTCGGCGCGTCGGCGTTCAACGTTGCGCGCACCGTGAAGTCGATGATCAAATTCGGCGCGGCCGCCATCCACATCGAGGACCAGGTCGGCGCCAAGCGCTGCGGGCATCGTCCCGGCAAGGAGCTCGTTGCGAAGGACGAGATGGTGGACCGGGTCAAGGCCGCCGTCGACGCAAAGACGGATCCAGACTTCGTCATCATGGCACGCACCGACGCTCTCGCCGTCGAGGGCCTCGCCGCGGCGATCGATCGCGCCTGCGCGTGCGTCGACGCCGGCGCCGACATGATCTTCCCCGAGGCGGTCACGGACCTCGCGATGTACAAGCGTTTCGCCTCGGCGGTCAAGGTGCCGGTCCTGGCCAACATCACCGAGTTCGGCGCAACGCCGCTCTATACGCTGGACGAACTCCGCCAAGCGGACGTCGCGGTCGCGCTCTATCCTCTGTCCGCATTCAGGGCGATGAACAAGGCGGCGCTCTCCGTGTACGGCGCGTTGCGCCGCGACGGCACGCAAAAGGCCGTCGTCGATTCAATGCAGACGCGCGCGGAACTCTACGAATGCCTCGGCTATCACGCCTACGAGCAGAAGCTCGACGGCCTGTTCGCCAAGACCCAATAAGGTAAGAAGATGATCAACGAAGTTCCCACGTCCACCGAGCCCAAGGCGAAGAAATCGGTCGCGCTTTCGGGTGTTGCCGCCGGCAACACCGCGCTTTGCTCGGTCGGCCGCACCGGCAACGACCTCCACTACCGCGGTTACGACATCCTCGACATCGCCGACGTCTGCGAATTCGAGGAAATCGCCTACCTGCTCGTCCATGGCAAGTTGCCCAACGTCGCCGAACTCGCCGGGTACAAAGCGAAACTGATGTCGTTGCGAGGATTGCCCGCGCCCGTGAAGGCAGCGCTGGAAGCCCTGCCCAGCGCCGCGCACCCGATGGACGTGATGCGCACCGGCGCGTCGGTCTTGGGCTGCGCGCTGCCGGAAAAAGACGATCACAATGTGCCCGGCGCGCGCGACATCGCCGACCGGTTGATGGCCTCCTTCGGCTCGATGCTGCTTTATTGGTATCACTGGAGCCATAACGGCCGCCGCATCGAGGTCGAGACCGATGACGATTCGATCGGCGGACATTTCCTGCACCTGCTGCATGGCAAGAAGCCACCGTCGCTGTGGGTCAAGGCGATGCATACGTCACTTAACCTCTACGCCGAGCATGAGTTCAACGCGTCGACATTCGCGGCGCGCGTGATCGCTGGCACCGGATCCGACATCTATTCGGCGATCACCGGCGCCATCGGTGCGCTGCGCGGCCCCAAGCATGGCGGCGCGAACGAGTTCGCCTACGACGTGCAGAACCGCTACGTGACGCCGGAAGAGGCGGAGGCCGACGTACGCCAGCGGGTCGAGGCGAAGCAGGTCATCATCGGCTTCGGCCACCCCGTTTACACCATCGCCGACCCGCGCAACACCATCATCAAGGACGTCGCGCGCAGGCTGTCCGAATCCGCCGGCAACACCAAGCTCTATCGAATCGCCGAGCGCCTGGAAGCGGTGATGTGGGACGCTAAAAAGATGTTTCCGAACCTCGACTGGTTCTCCGCGGTCAGTTATCACATGATGGGCGTGCCCACGGCGATGTTCACGCCGCTGTTCGTGATCTCCCGCACGTCGGGCTGGTCGGCGCACGTGATCGAGCAGCGCATCGACGGCAAGATAATCCGGCCGAGTGCCAACTACACAGGCCCCGAGGATCGCAAGTTCGTGACGCTGAAGGACCGGCCGTGAGAGCGGCGGTCGTCGCGCTCGCTTGCGCGTCGGTCGTCGCCGCCAGCGTCGCGGCAGCCGATCGCGGCGACGCGTCTTTCGTCGTCACCTATCGTTGCGATGGCGACCGCCACCTGGTCGTCGGCTATCCCGCCTACCGCGATGCGGCGCGTTCACCGATCCGCGTCGGCTGGCAGGGACGCACCGTGCAGCTTTCCCCGTCCCGGATGGTGGGCTCCGGCGCGCGCTACCTCAATGCCCTCTCCAATCTCGAATGGTGGAGCAAGGGCAGCGGCGGCACGTTGAGCCAAATTCAGCCCCATCGGGCGCTCCTCACCAACTGCGTCGAAAGCTGACCTCGCCTCCTCCATCCAGAGTCTCTCCGACAACATGTCCGCACATATCAGCAACGTCCGCCCCAAGCCCGACAAGGTGCTCGTCGACATCGTCGACTATGTCACCAAGTACAAGATCACCAGCAAGGAAGCCTATTCGACGGCGCACTATTGCCTGCTCGACACGCTGGGCTGCGGCTTCGAGGCGCTTACCTACCCGGCCTGCACCAAGCTTATGGGCCCGATCGTTCCCGGCACCGTGGTTCCCAATGGCGCGAAGGTGCCGGGCACGTCGTTCGTCCTCGACCCGGTGCAGGCCGCGTTCAACATCGGCGCGATGATCCGCTGGCTCGATTTCAACGACACGTGGCTTGCGGCCGAGTGGGGCCATCCGTCCGACAACCTGGGCGGCATCCTTGCCGTGGCCGACTGGCTGTCCCGCAACAACGTCGCGGCCGGCCGCGCGCCGCTGACGGTCAAGGACGTGCTGACAGCGATGGTCAAGGCGCACGAGATCCAGGGCGTCATCGCGCTGGAGAACAGCTTCAATCGCGTCGGGCTCGATCACGTCGTGCTGGTGAAGGTCGCCTCCACTACCGTCGTCGCGCAAATGCTGGGACTCTCGCGCGACGAAATCATTAATGCGGTATCGCTCGCGTGGGTGGACGGACAGTCGCTGCGCACTTACCGCCATTCCCCCAACACCGGTTCGCGCAAGAGCTGGGCGGCCGGGGACGCCACGTCGCGCGCCGTGCGCCTGGCCTTGATCGCGAAGACCGGCGAGATGGGTTATCCATCGGTACTGACCGCGAAGACCTGGGGCTTCTACGACGTGCTTTTCAAGGGAAATGCATTCAAGTTCCAGCGCCCCTATGGCAGCTACGTCATGGAAAACGTTCTGTTCAAGATCAGCTTCCCGGCGGAGTTCCACGCGCAAACAGCCGTGGAATGCGCGATGCAGTTGCATACGCTGGTGAAGGACCGCCTGGGCGACATCGAGAAGATCACGATCCGCACGCACGAATCGGCGATTCGCATCATCGATAAGAAGGGGCCGCTCGACAATCCCGCCGACCGCGACCACTGCATCCAGTACATGGTCGCGGTGCCGCTGATCCATGGACGGCTGACGGCCGGGGACTACGAAGACAGCATCGCCCGCGACCCGCGCATCGACACGCTGCGGGACAAGATGGTTTGCGTCGAGGACAAGCAGTTCTCGAAGGACTATCACGATCCCGACAAGCGCTCGATCGCCAACGCCATCACCGTGAAGTTCAAGGACGGCACCAAGACGAAGGAAATCGTCGTCGAATACCCGATCGGCCACCGGCGCCGCCGCAAGGAAGGCATCCCCGTGCTGATCGAGAAATTCCGTACCAACCTGGCGCGCCGCTTTCCGGAAAAACAGCGCGCGACCATCCTCGCCGCCGCGCTCGACGCAGACAAGCTGTCCGCGCTGCCGGTGAACGAATTCGTCGACATGATGGTCATCTGAGTTCCGGCCCGCCGATCGGAGCCTCCATGCGCCCCGCTGTCCTCGTCCTCGCCTTCATGTTTCCGTTTGCGCTGGTTGTAAACGCCGCGCCGGAGTCGGCCCAGGACTACCCGAAGCTCAAGCCCGGCCAGTGGGAGACGACGACCGTGTCGTCCAAGATTCCTGGCGCGCCACAGAACAAGATCACCATGTGCACCGACGACACGGTGCAGAAGCAGATGATGAACATCGGCGAAGGCATGCGGCGCGATATGTGCTCCAAAGCCGAGATCCGCCGCGAAGGCGGAAAATTCGTCGGCGAGTCGGTGTGCAAGATCGGCCCCGGCACGATGACAGCGCACTCGGTGATGACGGTCCAGGGCGATACCGCCTACAAGACGGTGGTGAGCGCGACCTACGACCCGCCGTTCATGGGCATGACGGAATCGACGACGACGATCGAAGGCAGGAACGTCGGACCGTGCCGCGACGGGCTGGAACCTGGCGACGTCGTTACCGCCACCGGCCAGAAATTCAACCTGAAGTCGATGGCGAACCGCCCGCCCGCCGCCCCGCCGGCTACTCCTCCCTCCAACGTGAAGTAACACGCCTCGCAAAGGGTCACGCAATGAGCCATAACCTCTTCTCGTCGCTGCAGGAATTCAACCCTGGACAAGGCACCGGCAAGTATTACTCGCTGCGCGCGCTCGAGGCGGCCGGCGTCGGCAAGGTCTCCCGCCTGCCGGTTTCCATCCGCCTCGTGCTGGAATCGGTGCTGCGCAATTGCGACGGCAAGAAGGTCACAGAGGAGCACGTGCGCCAGCTCGCCAACTGGGCGCCGAAGGGTGCACGCGCGGACGAGATCCCCTTCGTCGTCGCCCGAGTCGTGTTGCAGGACTTCACCGGCGTGCCGCTGCTGGCCGACTTGGCCGCGATGCGCAACGTCGCCAAGGATATGGGCAGGAATCCAAAAGTCATCGAGCCGCTGGTGCCGGTCGACCTGGTCGTCGACCACTCGGTGATGATCGATCACTACGGCACGAAGGAGGCGCTCGATCTAAACATGAAGCTCGAGTTCTCGCGCAACAACGAGCGCTACGAATTCATGAAGTGGGGCATGCAGGCGTTCGACACGTTCGGCGTGGTGCCGCCGGGCATCGGCATCGTGCACCAGGTCAATCTCGAGTACCTGGCGCGCGGAGTGCACGCCAAGGATGGCGTCTACTACCCGGACACGCTGGTGGGCACCGACAGCCATACGACGATGATCAACGGCATCGGCGTCGTCGGCTGGGGCGTGGGCGGCATCGAGGCGGAAGCCGGCATGCTCGGGCAGCCGGTGTACTTCCTCACGCCCGACGTCGTCGGCGTCGAGTTGAAGGGCAAGCTGAACGAGGGCATCACCGCGACGGACCTCGTGCTCACGGTCACCGAGCTCATGCGCCGCGAGAAGGTCGTCGGCAAGTTCGTCGAGTTCTTTGGCGAAGGCACCGCCTCGCTCGCCGTGCCTGACCGCGCGACGATCGCCAACATGGCGCCGGAATACGGCGCGACGATGGGCTTCTTCCCCGTCGACGAAGCGACCGTCGATTACCTGGTCGCCACGGGCCGCACGCAAGCCGAAGTCGACGCGTTCACCGCCTATTTCAAGGCGCAGGGACTCTTCGGCGTACCGCGCGTCGGCGAAATCGACTACACCAGCGTGGTGACGCTCGACCTCACGACGATCAAGCCCTCGGTCGCTGGACCGAAGCGTCCGCAAGACCGCATCGAGCTCGGCAATCTCAAGGGCAAGTTCACCGAGCTCTTCAGCAAACCGATCGGCGAGAACGGCTTTGCCAAGAACGCCGCCGACCTCACCAAGCGCATCGTGACGGCGCGCGCGGCCGACGGTGTGGGCGCCATCAGCGACGCCTCGATGCAAGTACCCGGAAACGGCCAGCCGCGCGATCTCGTGGAAATGGTGGACAACCGCCCAACGCCTGATCACGTCGCGGGGACCGATGGCAAGCACATCGCCATCGGCAACGGAGACGTGCTGATCGCCGCCATCACATCGTGCACCAACACGTCGAATCCGGGTGTCCTGCTCGCCGCCGGCCTGCTGGCCAAGAAGGCCGTCGAGCGCGGTTTGACGGTAAAGCGGCACATCAAGACCTCGCTTGCGCCGGGTTCGCGCGTCGTCACCGATTACCTGACCAAGGCCGGCCTGCTGCCCTACCTTGAGCAACTGGGTTTCGGCGTGGCCGCCTACGGCTGCACGACGTGCATCGGCAATGCGGGCGACCTCGCGCCAGAATTCAACGACGCGATCGTAGCCAACGACCTGATCTGCGCCGCGGTGCTTTCCGGAAACCGCAATTTCGAAGCGCGCATACACCCCAACCTCAAGGCCAATTTCCTCGCGTCGCCGCCATTGGTGGTGGCCTACGCGATTGCCGGCACGGTGCTGCGCGATCTCACGACCGAACCCCTGGGCATGGGCAAGGACGGCAAGCCCGTATTCCTCAAGGACGTCTGGCCGACGTCGCACGAGATTGCCGCTGTGCTTCCGTTCGCACGCGAGCCGGCGACGTTCCGCAAACTCTATGGCAGCCTTGCCACCGCCAATCCGCTGTGGGGCACGATTCAAGGCGCGACCGGCCAAGTCTACAGCTGGCCCACATCGACATATATCGCCAAGCCGCCGTTCTTCGATGGTTTCCAGATGACGGCCGCGCCCACCACCGACATCAAGGGCGCGCGCATCCTGGGATTGTTCGGCGACTCCATTACCACCGACCACATTTCCCCGGCGGGCGCCATCAAGGCCGATTCACCCGCCGGCAAATGGCTGCTGGCCAACAACGTCGCCAAGGCGGACTTCAATAGCTACGGTTCGCGCCGCGGCAATCACGAGATCATGATGCGCGGCACGTTCGCCAATGTCCGCATCAAGAACCTCATGGTGCCGCCGCGCGCCGACGGCACGCGCGAGGAAGGCGGCGTGACGCTCTTCCAGCCGGGCAATGACAAGATGTTCATCTACGATGCGGCGATGAAGTACGTCTCGCAGGGCACGCCGACCGTGATCTTCGGCGGCGAGGAATACGGCACCGGCAGCTCGCGCGACTGGGCCGCCAAGGGGACGCAGCTGCTCGGCGTCAAGGCGGTCGTCGCGAAGAGTTTCGAGCGCATCCATCGCTCCAACCTGGTCGGCATGGGCGTGCTGCCACTGCAGTTCAAGGGTGGCGACACCGCGCAATCACTGGGAATCCAGGGCGACGAGACAGTCGACATCGTGGTGCCGAAGGACGTCAAGCCGCAACAGGACCTCACGCTCGTGATCACCCGCGCGGACGGCACGAAACAGACCGTCAGCGTCCTGTGCCGCATCGACACGCCCATCGAGGTCGACTACTACAATGGCGGCGGCATTCTGCCCTTCGTCCTGAGGGACCTGGTGAAAGCCGCCTGAAATTAATCAGCACTGCATGCGCGGGCCGGTGCCTTCACGGTGGCCGGCCCATTTCTTTTCCTGACCTCCGCGTGCCCCACACCCACCACCCGCTTCGCCACGCGCTGCCCATCTTCCTGCTGGGCGGCCTGTGCCTGACCGCGCTCGACACCACAGCGAAGTACCTGGTTCGCGACCACTCGCTGTTCCTCGTCGTATGGGCGCGCTACGCCGGGCAGATGCTGGTGGTCACGCCGTTCGTCTGGCATCGCGCCGGCCCGGGCTTCTGGCGTACGCACAACCCGCGCATGCAACTGGTCCGCTCCACGCTCCTGCTGGCCGCCACGCTCTGCTTCTTTGCGGCGTTGCGCTACCTCCCGCTCGCGGAAGGTTCGGCGATCACGTTCCTGGCGCCGATCTTCATCGTCGTGTTTTCACAGCCGGTACTGGGCGAGAGGCCGACACGTGCGCGCTGGATCGCTTCGCTCGCGGGCTTTGCCGGCATCCTCGTGCTGCTGCGGCCCGGGTCGTCCGTGCTGCACCCGGCCGTCCTGCTGCTGATCGGAACTGCCATATGCAACGCGTTCTATCAGCTGCTGACGCGCAAACTGCCCGGCGACAGCGCACACACGACGCTTTTCTACAGCGCGCTGGTCGGCGCGGTCGGCCTCACGCTCGCGCTGCCGTGGGGATTGGATGGCGCCACGCTGACTTGGCGCGAAGGCGGGCTCCTGTTGCTCCTGGGGTTGTTCGCGGGAATCGCGCACTGGCTCATCATCACCGCTTTCCTGATCGCTCCGGCATCGCTGCTCACGCCGTTCACTTACCTGCAGATGATCTGGGCGACGATGTTCGGTTACCTCGTGTTCGGCCAGCTTCCCGATGGGTGGTCCGCCGTCGGCATGGCGATCATCGTCGGCAGCGGCCTCATGCTGGCC
The DNA here is from genome assembly GCA_963782625.1 of uncultured beta proteobacterium. Lineage (GTDB taxonomy): Bacteria > Pseudomonadota > Gammaproteobacteria > Burkholderiales > Casimicrobiaceae > VBCG01. The sequence goes on from CAWAKN010000016.1 coordinate 213,500, forward strand.
CTGCAGGAACGAAGACGCGCGCGCATGGCGCGGAGCTTTCCTTAGCCTGATTAATGGCGCAATCCGCGCGAAACGTTCGCATTCGGGAACACCAAGGCTAGTGGCCACCCTGGTGGTCGCTGCGAACGACAATGGCCATCGAGTTGCGGTAAAATTTCCATTCGACGGGTGCGGTCGCTTGACCCGCCGCCACTCATACTTGCCCCGGAGGGAACCCATGTACAAGAAACTGTTGGCCGCGCTTGCGGCCGTGGCGCTGGCGTTCACGCTGACCGCATGCGGCGACAAGGCCAAGGAAGCCGCCGACGCGGCGAAGGCGTCGGCCGATCAGGCCGCCGCGGCCTCCAAGGATGCCGCCGCGAAGTCCGCCGAAGCCGCCAAGACCTCGGAAGCGGCGGGCAAGTCCGCCGACGCTAGCAAGGAAGCCGCGGACAAGGCCGTCGAGGCCGCCAAGGAAGCCGCCAAGCCGGCCGAAGCACCCAAGAAGTAAATTTCGTCGCATCGACGTCGACGGCCGGCGCACCACAAGGTGTCCGGCCGTTTCGCATGGCGCGCCTTAAGTGGCACGTACCGGAGCGTGCCGAGCAATCCAGCGCGTCAGCGGTTTCCACTGCTCCCAATCCTGCTCGCCGCGAGACCGCGGCAAGTCGAACACCGAAAACCCGTCGCGCGCGCAATAGACATAGACCTGCGTATCGCGCAGAAGGGTCACCACGGGGAAATCGAAGCCCGCAAGAAATTCGTCGAGTTCGGCCGCGGATCGCGTGCGCGCGTCGACGCGCATGCCGACGATCCCGACGGCGACCGCGCCTTCCCTGACTACCTTCAGGTCGGCAACCGTCTTGAGGAAGCGTTGCGTCGCAGCCATGTCGAATCGCGAAGGCGACAGCGGAACGAGCAGGATGTCGGCATGACGCACGGCGTCGCGCAGCGCTTCGCCATGCAGTCCCGCCGGGCTGTCGACGACGAGCCACGTGGGCGCGACGTCCTTCAACTCCTTCTTCCTGGGTTCACCCGTGAAGCCGGCGATCGGCGGAAACAACGCCGGACGCCGCGCCAGCCAGTCGCTCGCTGATTGCTGCGGATCGCTGTCGCCCAGCGCGACGCGCTGGCGCTTACCCGCCAGCCAGCCGGCGATGTTGGTAGCCAGCGTCGACTTGCCGCTGCCCCCTTTGGGATTGGCAACCAGAATCGTCTGCAAGGCAATTCCCCCGTATAGCGCGAAAGCGAAGTTTACGATGCCGCAACCGGACCCACGCGGACGCCGGGACGGCGCCTGCAGCGGTTCACAGCGACGGCAGCAATGCGTGCAATGCAGTCAGCGCGTCGGCCCCAAGTCGGCGTGACCGCGCGCCATTCCAGCCATGCACGGGTTCGGGACGCTCCGCGTTGTCCTTGAACGGCATCTCGAGCGTCAGCGCGAGTCCGCCAAAGGTATGTCCCACCCACTTCGACGCGATGGTGAGATTGACCTTGGTCTCCTTGTCCGCCGGGTATCCGTGGATCGTCTGGAATTCGGGATTGGCGAACTGCAGCGCCGCCTTGAAGCCCTGCTCCAGCGCCGCCATGCGCGGCGAATAGCTTGCCAGGCGCTCGTTGCCATCCGTAAACACGTAGGGCAGCCCTTCATCGCCATGAATGTCGAGAAAGCCGTCGACGCCGGTCGCCTGCATTGCGGCGCGAACGTGAAACACTTCCGGGCTGCGTTCAAGCGACGGCGCCATCCATTCCCGGTTGAGATTGGCTCCGGTCGCGTTGGTGCGCAGATTGCCGCGCGCGCTGCCGTCCGGATTCATGTTGGGAACGATGTGCAACGTCGCGCGCGCGGCAAGTGCGCGCGCCACGGGATCACTGGCGTCGAGCAGCCGGTCGAGCATCCCCTCGACGAACCACTCGGCCATGGTTTCGCCGGGATGCTGGCGCGCAATTACCCACAACGCCTTCTTGCCCTCGCCCGGTACGCCCACGGTCACGACGTTGAGGTCGCGGCCTTCCACCGTCGTGCCCAGGTCGCGCACCCGTGCGCAAGGCGAAGCGTCAGCGCGCCCGAGCAGCGCCAGATGACGTTCCCACGAATAGGGCTCGAAGTACGCGTAATAGATGCTGTCGTGCAGCGGCACATGCTCGATCACCAGTTCGGCGCCGTCGAAACGGGTCGGCACCCGGAACCAGGTCACGCGATCATACGAGGCGGCCGCGGCATAGCCGGGCCACCCGTCGGCATAGGTCGCTTCGCCGGCATTCGTAATGCGAATCCTGGTGCTCCGCTCGCCGGCACCCTGCAAGCGAAAGTAGAACCACTGCTTGATGTCGGCGTGCGAATCTGGGCGCAACGCGACGCGCAGGTCGTCCAGTTGCGCCGTGTCGATCACGTTGATGGCGCCGCCATCGAAATGACTGGAAATACGGGGGATCATCGTTTCCTGCTGGTTTGGGTGGAGTTTCCGACCATCATCGCCGCGGGTGGCATCGCTCTTGCCTCCAACCTAAGAACACAGCGGTCGAGGGCTCCCGCCGTGCGCCGGCATGCTACCATCCGCCGCCATTTCACTCGCCCGGAAACACACTTTAAGCATTAAAAACAATGGCCTTCGATTCCTCCACCCTCTGCGCTCGTACTGCCGCCGGCGAAGCGGAACTCGCGACGGCCAGCCAGGGATTGTCACTTGGACAGCGGCGGGTGCTGGCGTTGATGCAAGACCCCGTTGCCGTCGACGAACTGGCGGAACGTCACCGCCTCGAACCGGAGAAGCTCGCGCGCGACCTGACGCGGCTCGCCGAGTTGCGCCTCATCGTGCTGCAAGGGCCGGCGGTGGAGCGCCTCCGGCGAGGGTGGCCTCTCCCAGCGCCCAGGTTGCGTCCTCGATGGCTCCCGTCGTCATCGGCCCGCGCACGCGGAAATTTCCAATGGCGCCCTTGGCAGCCGGCGCATCCGCACTCGCGCTGGCGGTGGGCATCTGGTACGGCACGCACTCCGGCGAATCGACAACGACAATACCGGCCACGAACGTTGCCACACCCGCACCGTCGGCGACGACACCAGAGCCAAAGGCCGCAGCCTTGCCTGACGCGGCGCTACCTGCCGTTTCGGCGAGGGTTACTATCGCGACCGCACAGTCCTTGCCGGTCGCCCGCGTTCCACGCGATAATCTCCCACCGCCCGACGCGCGCGTCGCGGCGCGTCCGATGATCACATCCGCGGCGGCGCCGCAAAAGGTGCCGGCCGCGCCGATCATAATCGAGCAGCCCAAAACGATTTCCGGATCCGAGTCCGTAGTGGCAACAGCGAAGCCGCTGCCGGCGACAGTGTCGGCCACCACGCCGCCACCTGTTGTCATCAATGCGCCACCGCCTGCCACGCCGGCATCGGCCGCCGCGCCATCGCCGGGCGCCGCGAATGCGGCCCCGCCCGCAGCCGCATCGATGGCCGCTCCCTCCCCGGTTGCGGTCAATCCGCCACCGCCGGCGACAACTCCGCCCGGCGAACGGGAGACGCCGGCGCAGTTGGCCGCCGCCGCGCCGCCGACGTTGGCCGCGCGTCCCGCGGCCCCTGCCAGCCTGAAGGCGATTTCGCGGGAGCCGCCCGATTTCCCGAAGGAGGCGATTGCCGACGGCTTGCGCAATGGCCAGGTCAATGCCCGCATCCACGTCGACGCCCGCGGCAACGTCACCGCCGTCGACATCCTCGCCTCGCAGCCACCGAGGGTCTTCGACCGTGCGGCGCGGCGCGCGCTGCTGCGCTGGCAGTTCGAGCCCAATGCCGCCGGCATGGCGTCCGAAGCCGAGGTGGAGGTCAAATTTCAGCGTGACTAGTGTTCGTGCGGCGAACGTCAGGCGCCCACGCGGGTAAAATTGCCTCCATGGATGAACCGCGCGAAATTGCAGCCGCCAACCCGCTCACCATCCCCATCGCCAGGGAAGGTGCCGGCCCGCGCGATCCGCGCAAAGCCGAATTTGAAACCAACAAGCTCAAGCGCCGATTGCGCCGGCAGGTGGGCCAGGCGATCGCCGATTACGGAATGATCGAGCAAGGCGACCGCGTCATGGTCTGCCTGTCCGGCGGCAAAGACAGCTACGGCATGCTCGAGATCCTGCGCGGACTGCACGACAAGTCGCCCGTCGCGTTCGACATCATCGCCGTCAACCTGGACCAGAAGCAGCCGGGCTTTCCCGCCGATGTGCTGCCTCGCTACCTCGCCGAGCGCGGCGTCCCGTTTCGCATCGCCGAGCAAGACACGTACAGCGTGGTCAAGCGCCTCGTTCCGGAAGGTGCCACGATGTGCTCGCTGTGCTCGCGCTTGCGCCGCGGCGTGCTGTACCGCGTCGCCGGCGAGCTGGGCGCGACCAAGATCGCGCTCGGGCACCATCGCGACGACTTGCTTGCCACGTTTTTCCTCAACCTGTTTTTCGGCGGCAAGTTGAAGACAATGCCGCCTAAACTCGTCTCCGACAACGGCAAGCACGTCGTCATTCGTCCGCTAGCCTACGTGCGCGAGCGCGATCTGGCGCGGTTTGCCGACGTGATGGCGTTCCCTCTCATTCCGTGCACGCTGTGCGGGTCACAGGAGAACCTTCAGCGAAGGCAGGTCACGCTGATGTTGCGCGACTGGGAGAAGAAGTTTCCCGGTCGCGTCGAGTCGATCTACAACGCGCTGGGCAAGGTCGAGACATCGCACCTGATGGACCGGCGCATCCATGACTTCCTCGCGGTGCGCGCCACCGGCCACCCCGAGCCCGACGGCGACATCGCGTTCGACGTCGATGCCGCGCTCGAGCGCGCCACGGAACTGGCCGTGGCGAGCGCCGTGTGACCGGCACGTCCCAGCCCCTACCCGTCCCTCCCCGCTACTGGTTCGTTGTTCTAGCCGCGGCGGTTCTCATCGGCGCCTGGCTGCGTCTCGACCAAATTGCCATGCAGGTGCTGATCGACGACGAGTGGCACGCGGTCCACCAGTTCATCGCGCGCACGCCGCGCGACATGTTCTTCGACTTTGGCTACGCCGACTACAGCATCCCGCTCGGCATCCTGGATTGGTATCAGGCGCAGGCGTGGGGCGTGTCCGAACTGACGCTGCGCTGGCCGATGCTCGCCTGCGGCCTGGTCACGCTTGTCGTGCTGCCGCTGTATGTCGCGCGCAGGCTCGGGTGGCCGGTGGCGTCGCTGTTTGCGCTGCTGATCGCCTTTTCGCCATTGCTCGTGATCTTCACGCGCATGGCGCGACCCTATGCGATCACGCTGTTGCTGGGGTGGGTGGCCCACGGCGCCTACCAGCTGTATGCGGCGAGCGAGCGCGGCGCGTTCCTGGCCGGCGCGACCTATGCCGTGACCGCGGCGCTGGCGACGTGGCTGCATCCGGTGATCGGGCCGTTCGTCGCGGCACCGCTTTTGTGGGGACTCGTCGCGCTGTGTAGCGTGCGCCCCGACGCACGTCGCCGCGCATTGCTGCGTTGGCTGGCATTGGCTGCCGCCACCGGCGCGCTCGCCGCCGCGGTCGTGCTGCCGCCGTTGCTCTCGCACCCGATGTCGCTCGCGTCCAAGGGCGGCATCGATATCCCGGACGCGCAGACGCTGGCGGGCGTCTGGTACGCATGGCTTGGCACACCCGCCACTTCGGTGGTCATCGCCTGCATGACGCTCGCCGTCCTGGGCGCCGGCACGGTATGGCGCGCGCTGCCCGCTGCGCGCACGGGCGTGCTTGGACTGATTCTCACGTTTGCGCTCGTCGCGGCGACCGGCCCGATGTGGAGCCGCCTGCCGGTGACCGTCTCTCGCTACCTGCTGCCCTTCGTTCCGCTGCTGCTGCTCGCCGTGGCGGCCGGGACGTGGCGCGTCGCCACGCACATTGCCGTTCCGCCAACACCTGCGCGCCGTGTGCTCGCGGCGTCGGTATTGGTGCTGCCTTTCGCACTGCTGATCCTCGAGTCACCGCTCGCGCCGCTGCTGCGGCACCCGAATTCGCAAACGCAGCACCTGGTGAACTACATCGAGTTCCGGCCCGACAAGAATCCCTATCTTCCGCAGTTCGCGGCGATGCCGCTGTCCCCGTTCTGGGCGGGGCTTGCGCAACGGCCGCCGGACAGCGTGCGCATCGCGGCGGCACCGTTCTATTTCGAAAGCTACGACTGGGACGCGCCACGCTGGGAGCGTTTGGGCAGGCAGGTCGTGATCCCGGGTTACCTCACGGGGCTGTGCGTTCCCCGGCGTAGCGGCGAAGTTCCCCGCGACCCCCGGTACCGGTTCGCCAATGCGGTGCATTTGGCCGACGCCGCGGACTTGGCGGCCAAGGCCATCGATTACGTCGTGTGGCAAAAGCCGTACCGTCTCAACGTTGCCGGGCATATCGAGTCGATCGGCGCGGATACCGCGGCATGCGAAAACGTGTTGCGCGAGCGATTGGGTCCGCCGCAATACGAGGATTCACATATCATCGTGTTTCCCGTTGCGCATCGCGACTCTCCGGCGCCTCATGCTCCTCGGTAAGCGCATCATCGTGGTCATGCCCGCCTACCACGCGGGCCGCACGCTGGAAGCGACGTGGCGGGACCTGCCGCACGACATCGTCGACCAGGTCGTCGTGGTCGACGACGCGAGCGACGACGACACGGTGGCGGTCGCGCGCGCGCTCGGGCTCGACGTGATCCTGCATCCGCACAACATGGGCTACGGCGCCAACCAGAAGACCTGCTACAAGGAAGCCATGGCGCGCTCCGCCGACATCGTCGTGATGGTCCATCCGGATTACCAGTACGACCCGCGCTTGGTGACCGCGATGGCCGGCATGGTCGCCTCCGGCATCTACGACATGGTGCTGGGATCGCGAATCCTGGGCAGCGGCGCGCTGCGCGGCGGCATGCCATTCTGGAAGTTCGTGGCCAACCGCTTGCTCACGCTGTTCGAGAACGTCATGCTCGGCGCACACTTGTCCGAATACCACACCGGCTATCGGGCGTATTCGCGAACGCTTCTCGATGCCCTGCCGTGGCAGCGCAATTCCGACGACTTCGTGTTCGACAATCAGATCCTCGCGCAGGCGATCGTCGGTGGCTACGGGATCGGCGAGGTCTCCGTGCCGACCCGCTATTTTGCGGAGGCCAGCTCGATCGGATTCCGGCGCTCGATGCACTACGGCATCGGCGTCGTCTGCACCACGCTGCTCGCGTTCCTGGCACGCACCGGCGTGTACCGCCACCGTCTGTTCAAGCTGCAAGCGCGCCCCACGGCGTGACGCGCCGCTTCCCGGCCGCTCGTCCGCGCCCGCCATGCCGATCCGCCGCTTCCTCCGCCGCCCGCACGGCCACGGGATCCTGCATTGGATTCACAGCTTTTCACTGCACGTCGCCACTGGAGTAATCGCGGTTGCCGCGCACTACGCAGTGATGTACCTGTTCGTGCGCGCCGGCGTGCCGGGCGTTCCGGCGAGCGCGCTCGGATTCGGCGCCGGTGCGCTGACCAGGTTCGCGCTATCGTATTGGCGGGTATTCGCGCCATCGCGCGGAATGACGGTGGCTGGCACCCGATTCGTTGTTGCGATAGCCTTGCAGCTTGTCGTCAATACGCTGCTGCTGGCGTCGTTCCTGAAGCTGGGGCTCGCCTTGTGGCCGGCGCAGGTGACGACCACGGTGCTGATGACATTTGGAAACTATCTCGTGTATCGACTTTGGGTATTTCGCTGACCAACCCATGACATCGCTTCGCCGCGCCACTCTGACCCTCCTGCTCGCGCTGTTTGCGGCAGTCACCGGTCCTGTTTCCCTTGCCCGTGCGCAAGCGGTCACCACGCCAGCGCCGGGGGCGGAGCTGCAAGGACGCGCATTGTTGGCTGCGCTGCGCGCGGGAGGCTTTGTCCTGTACTTCCGGCACACGTCGACGGACTTCGGCCAGAACGACGAGCGGATGACGGGCTACGAGGATTGCTCGACGCAACGCAATCTCACGGACGCGGGCCGCGCCGAGGCGCGCGCCATCGGCGCCGAGATTCGCGAACTGGGCATCCCCATCGGCGAGGTCCTCGCCAGCCCGTTCTGCCGGACCATGGAAACGGCACGCCTGATTTTCGGCCGCGCCACGGCCACGCCTGCCGTTCGTGGCGGGTCGGCGCAACCGGATTCGCCGGCGCGTTATGCCGAATTACGCGAACTGCTCGCCACGGCCGTTCCCCGCGGCACCAACGTCGCCATTGCGAGCCACGGCAATCCTTTTCGCGCGGTGGTCGGCGGCGCCTACCTGGCGGAGGGCGAAGCTGCCGTGATCGAGCCGCGCGGCGCGGAAGGTTTTCGCGTCGTCGCGCGCGTGCGCAAGGACGAATGGAAGGACCTGTCCGCGCGCTAGACGGGCTTGCGCGCCAGCACGAAGAATTCGTGGCCGCGTTGCGTTTCGGAAAGAACCGGAACTGCAGGCGGTGCAACGGATACCAATATGCCGCGCTTGGGTCGAGCAACTTCGACAACAGCGGCGCACCCCACCTGGACCGTGCAATTCAAGCGGTTTGACGAAGTGCAGATGAGCTTCGAACGTCGCGGCAGTGGGTGACTCATGCCAAGGGAATGCCATGCAAACGATGCCGCTGGGAGCCAAAGGTTCGTTCAGTCTGCTGGTCACCGCCGATCACCTCGCCAACCGATTCAAGGACGCGATGTTGCCTCCGATACTGGCGACACCCGTCATGATCATGGTCATGGAGAACGCTGCGCTCAATGCAATGAAGCCCTATCTCGATGCCGGCGAAACGGCGCTCGGCACTCGCGTCGATGTGCGCCATGTTGCCGCAACCCCGGCAGGCAGGCGCGTGACCGGCGAAGCCGAGGTCATCAGGATCGATGGGCGACGCATCGAGTTCACGATCCGGGCGACCGAGGGCACCGAGGTGATCGGTACGGGCACTCATGAACGGGTAATCATCAATCTTGCCAAATTCTCCGAACAGCTGAAGTCAAAATTCGGCGAGTGATGCGTCGTAATTCCTTCAGTAACCTACGCTGGCGGCCCTGTGTTCCAGCGATCAAGCGCGCCCCAGCCCGGCAACGATTACGGGGCGCAGGTCGATCCGCGCCAGCTTGCTCACGCCTCCCTCTGTATGACGTTGTCCTGTAGGGCACAATAATTTATAGACTGTGTCGCCATTCGGCGCAGAGAACGCCGCCCCGTATGTCGACACAATTTACACAGCGTCCCGCATCTTCGAAGCATGGAAATATTAATCGATTGATTTGTATAGAGTTACATTGGCTGGTCCGGCTATTGCTGTGTAGGAACTGTGTGCCTATCTCAAAACAGGAAAGTTGGATGAAAAGTCACGTCACGACCCAAACGCTGTTCGGTTCTCTGGCTGAGAGAGCCGTCGTAACGGGTCGCTGTTTGCTCGCTGGGCTTGCGCTCGTCGTTTCGGCGTCATCGAGTGCGACCATTTACACGTTCAATTTCGATTCCCTGGCCGACAATGCTTCGAACGCTTTGGTTCAGGCGTACATGCGGACAATCATTTCCGGAACCAATGTAGCCGGATCGGGTGCGTCGAGAACCTATACCGGTGACGGTCATGTCATCGGGCCGACTTTGGGTTCCGATACCTTCATCAGGAACTCCGGCGCGTCTCACTTCACATTCGAATTCGGAGCCTCGTTCCACATCTATTCGCTCTCGTTCGACTGGGAGATTTTCCCCGATGGCACGTGTTTCAGGGGACCTGGCGACAGCGCGGCGACCCGGGCCTGTGCGGCCGAGGGTTCAACCAACGTCAACTGGCCGGATTTCGATCTGTACGTTGATGGCAGTTCGACGGCGGCGTTTTCACGGGTAGCGATCGCAACCGGCACAAATCCCAATTATCCGCAGGCGATCGGAACCAGTGGAATATTGAACCTGGGGGCCGGCCATTTTCTGGATTTCGTCGATTGGCCGGCGACTATCGCCATCGACAATCTGGTGATCAATGGCTGCCGCGACACGGAAACCGTTAGATGCGTGCCGCAGCTGTTGGTGCCGGAGCCCTCGTCACTTCCGCTCGTCGGGCTTGGCATTGCGCTGGCCGGCCTCGCCGTATGGCGTACACGGCGCGCGTACTCGATGACCGCGACGTAACAGCGCAAGCCGATACGCGCCACCATCGGGCCGGATCGGCAACAGAAACAAGAACGGGCCCCGCGGCCCGTTTTTCTTGCAAGGGCGACCCCGGCTAATGGGCACGAGGCGCTCGCCGCATGAAAGGCCGGCCGCGCGCCCGCGAATCAGCTCAGCTTCACCTCGAAGCCGCGCCGGACGCCGGGACGTGCCATCATCATTTCGTACCACCGGCGTACGTGTGGATACTCGGCGAGATCCACCTTGTGCCGGGGGTGCCGCCACGCCCATCCGAGAATGGCGAAGTCAGCGACCGAGAGTTCGTTTGCGAAGAACTCCTGTTCCGCCAACCTGCCGTCCATCACCGCATACAATCGCCGGGTTTCCTTCGAGTAGCGCTCGAGTCCGTAGCGACGGTCAGCTTCATTCTCCATCGCAGCGAAGTGGTGGACCTGTCCCGGTATCGGCCCGAAATTTCCCATCTGGAACATCAGCCATTCCAGTACCGGGATGCGCGCCTCCAGGTCGCGCGGCCAGAACTTGCCGGTCTTCTCGCCGAGGTAGATGAGAATCGCGCCCGATTCGAAAACGCTGACTGGTTTTCCGCTGGGTCCGTCCGGATCGACAATCGCCGGGATCTTGCCGCTTGGACTGATCTTCAGGAAATCGGGCTCGAATTGCTGCCGCTTGCGAATATCGACGATCTTGACGGCGTAAGGAAGCGCCATCTCCTCAAGGGCGACGCTGATCTTGCGACCGTTCGGCGTGTCGAACGCGTGAAGTTCAATGGGCATCCTCAAAATGTCCCCGGATAGGCGCCGCCGTCGAGCAGCAGGTTCTGCCCGACGACATAGCCGGCCTGCGCGCTGCACAGGAAAGCGCACATCGCGCCGAATTCGGCGGCGCTGCCGAAGCGTCCGGCCGGAATGCCCGACTTCGCCTGTGCCATGGTCTCCTCGATCGTCTTGCCCGCATTCTTTGCGCGCGCCGCCATCGTGCCGCGCAGGCGGTCGGTGTCGAAATAGCCGGGCAGCAGGTTGTTGACGGTGACATTGTTGCCGGCGACCTTGCGCGCCAGGCCCGCGACGAATCCGGTCAACCCGCTGCGCGCGCCGTTGGACAGGCCGAGGACGTCGATCGGCGCCTTCACGGCGGCGGACGTGATATTCACGATGCGGCCGAACTTGCGCCCGATCATGCCGTCCACCGTGGCTTTGATGAGTTCGATGGGCGTGAGCATGTTGGCATCGATGGCGCGCAGCCACGCATCACGATCCCAGTCTCGGAAATCGCCCGGCGGAGGTCCGCCGGCGTTGTTGATCAGGATGTCCGGCTGCGGACAGGCGGACAGCGCGGCCGCCCGCCCTTCCACCGTCGTGATGTCGCACGCCACCCACGCCACCTTGCGTCCCGCCAGCGCGCCGATCTCGTCCGCGGCGTTCCTCACCGTCGCTTCGGTGCGCGCCAGGATCGTCACGTCGACACCTTCCAGCGCCAGCGCTTCGGCGCAACCGCGCCCCAATCCCTTGCTGGCGGCGCAGACAAGCGCGCGACGGCCCGCAATGCCAAGATCCATGGATGACTCCTAGGTGGATTGCGCGAGGACGTTGCTGCGGCGTGCCTGTAGAACGGTTCCGACCGCGATGACGAGCAGGATGCTGACGACGAGGAACATCTGGCGCGGGTGGCCATTGTCGAGCATGAGGCCGAACCAGACCGGCCCGAACATGGCGCCCAGGTCGAGTCCCGAATACACGAATCCGTATACTCGTCCCGCCGCGCCTTTCGGCGTGGCATTGCGAACGATCAGGTCGCGCGACGGTCCGGTTGCCCCCAGCGCAAAGCCCGCGGCGACGAAGAGCGGAATGAGCAGCAACAGGGGTACCCATCCGGTGGCGACCAACGCCAGCAGTGCGGCGCCGGCGAGGAGACCCGCCGCGGCGATCCGATCGTGGCGCTGGGTGCGGGTGGCGAAATAGCCGCCCGCCGCGATGCCCGCGGTGCTGCCGAGCAAGTAGGCGGTGACGGCCGACGTGGCCAATGCCAGTGGCACGGCGAAGCCGGCGTTGAGCGCCGATGGCAGAAACGTCTGCAGGCCGACTGAGGCCATGGTCTGCGCAACGAAATAGCAGAAGCAAAGCGCGATCGCGGGCTGCAGGAACAACTGCAGCGCGCCGCGATGCGACGTCGCCTGCGCGTCGGACGCGCGATGAGACGTCAGCAGCCTGCGCTGGCTCGCCAGCACGCCGAGCGCGACAACACCCATGATGCCCATCGCGGCGAGTGCCACGCGCCAGCCGTAGACCGACGCAATGGAAAAACTCACGATCGGCGACAACGCGTAACCCAGGTTGCCGCCGATGCCGTGCGTCGAGTAGGCGTAGCCCAAGCGGCGCGGCGCGACGTTGGCATTCAGGATCGCGAAGTCGGCCGGATGAAACACGCCGTTGCCCACACCCATCAGCGCCACGACCGGAAACAGCCAGTAGACGCCGGGTGCGAGGGACGCGAGAATCGTGCCGCAGGCGAGCAGCGCCAGTCCGGTCAACAGCACCGGACGCGCGCCGGCGCGGTCGACGACGAAGCCCGCTGCGAATTGCGTCACGCCGCTTGCGGCATAGAACACACCGACGAGCAGGCCCAGGAGGGTCCATGACACGTCGAACTCCGTGCGCAACAGCGGAAACAACGGCGCCAGGGCGAGCTGGAAGAAGTGGGAGAACGCGTGCGCGGTGCCGACGAGGCCGATAATGCGCACATCGCGGCGGAACGACTCGACGGGAACGGTCTCTAAGGACACGCGTGTAAGGAAAGAAGAGGCTTCGCGACAAAGTCGCCACTATAGCCTACCGGCGACGACGGCTTCGCTGGACACCACGGAGAATGACCCCATGACAGACAAGGTTCAAAAGCCCGCATCGGAGTGGAAGAAAGAGCTGACGCCCGAGCAGTACAAGATCGCGCGAGAAAAAGGCACCGAGCGCGCCTTCACGGGCAAGTACTGGAACAACCACGCCGAGGGCACGTACAAGTGCGTGTGCTGCGGCGCGCCGCTGTTCCGGTCCGACACCAAGTACGAGTCGGGCAGCGGCTGGCCGTCGTTCTACCAGCCGGTCGCCGCGGAAAATGTCCGCGAGGAAACGGACGGCTCGCTGATGATGCGCCGCACGGAGGTCGTCTGCGCGGCCTGCGACGCGCACCTGGGCCACGTTTTTCCGGATGGACCGGAGCCGACCGGGCTGCGCTACTGCGTCAACTCCGCGTCGCTGAAGTTCGAACCGAAGTCCGAGTAACGAGAAACACGTCGGGGCGTCGCCGGGAAGGCTTCCGGCGACGCTTCCATTTTGCGCAGTGCTCGGCCCTGCCGTTAGCTCCAGCAGCGTCCGATCTCCCCTGGCCCAACGCAAGACCTCGTCTGTGGAACCCGTTGCCACGGCCGACGAGCGGTCGTGACTTCCGTTATCATAATGATATCATTTTGATACATGACGCGGGCACCCGGTTCGGTGCCGACGCGCCCTGACACGGAGGTCACCATGGAACGCGCAATGAGCACCCGGGGCCCGTCCCACGAGGAACGGAGCGCCGCCACCGCGAATGGATTTTTCGCCATTGTCCTGGGACTGGCATTCATGGCCGGCGGCGCATGGATGCTGTGGCGTTCCCTGACCGGTGGCTTTCCGGCGTGGGGCCAGTTCGCCGTCGGCATCCTCGTGCTGCTGCTCGGCGTACTGACGCTCGCTTCCATGTACTCGCTGCAACCGAACGAGGCGGCGATCCTGCAACTCTTCGGCGCGTACCAGGGCACGTCCCGGACGCCCGGGCTGCGTGCCACGATCCCGTTCTACACGCGCAGGAAGATCTCGCTCCGCGCGCGCAACCTGAACGGCGACAAGCTCAAGGTCAACGACAAGCGCGGCAATCCGATCGAGATTGCGGCCGTCGTCGTGTGGCACGTGGACGATTCGGCCAAGGCTGCGTTCGACGTCGACGATTACGAGATGTTCGTCAAGGTGCAGAGCGAGTCGGCGGTGCGGCACCTGGCCTCGTCATTCGCCTATGACGCCGAGGAAAAGCTGGACGCGGCACGCGAACCGACGCTGCTCGAAAGCGCGGACGTCGTCGCGCGGGCACTCGTGAAGGAACTGCAGGCAAGGCTCGAGCAGGCCGGCGTGGTGGTCGAGGAAGCGCGCCTCACGCACCTCGCGTACGCCCCGGAAATCGCGCAGGTGATGCTGCGCCGGCAGCAGGCCGAGGCGATCATCGCCGCGCGCCAGAAAATCGTGCACGGCGCCGTGTCTATGGTGGAAATGGCGCTGACCGAGTTGTCGGCGAAGAAGGTCGTCGAACTCGATGACGAGCGCCGCGCGTCCATGGTGTCGAACCTGATGGTCGTGCTGTGCGCGGAATCCGAAGTGCAGCCCGTCATCAACACCGGCACGCTCTACACGTGACTCGCTCGCCCGCTTCCGTCCGGAGGTCGCCATGACCCAGCTCGCCCGGCCGCTGTTCATCGTGTTCCTGGTCGTGGGCACGATCCTGATCGGCGCCACCACCGACCAACTTCCAGCGCAGATCGCATCGCATTTCGGCGCCGGCGGCGTTCCCAATGGCTGGATGAGCCGCAGTTTCTACCTGCTGTTCATGCTGGCGTTCGCCGTCATCCTGCCCATCGTGGTCGTGCTCTCCATGGGCGCGCTGCCACGCTGGAAGCCCGGCGCGATCAACCTTCCAAATCGCGCCTATTGGCTCGACCCGGTCCGGCGCGAGGCCACGCTCAACTACCTGGCGGCGCACGCCTGCTGGCTGGGCTCGCTCATGGTGATCTTCATCACGGCGATCCATTTCCTGCTGATCGAAGCCAATGCAACCCAGCCGCCCCGCCTGCCCTTCCAGGCATTCATCACGGTGCTGGTGACCTTCGTGGTCGCGATGGGGCTCTGGATGGCGACGCTCATGCTGCATTTCCGGACCGGCAAATAGCCACCGCGTGAAGATGCCCGAACATCTGAGCTGACGATGGCCGAGAAGAAAGCCTTCCTGCTGCGCATCGACTCCGCTCTATGGGCGGAGATCGAGCGGCTGGCCCAGGCCGAGTTGCGCAGCGCCAATGCGCAGGTCGAGTTCCTGTTGCGCGACGCGCTGGCCCGGCGCGGAGTCAACCCGAAAAAGGCCCGGCGGGTTGGCGGGAGCGAACCGGACGATTGACGCCCGTCAATCGGTCCCGAGAACCGCGGTCAGGAACTTTCCGCACGCGACGATTTCCTCGAGGACCGCGGCGTGCGCCATCGGATAGGTGTGCCATTCGACGTTCCAGCCGCCGTCGGCCAGCGTGCGCCGCGACACGTCGGCCCACGCGAACTGGATGACCGGATCCTGCGTCCCGTGGGCCATGAAGATCGGGACATCGCGATTCGCGGGGGCCGCCTCGGCAGCCAGTCCGGGACCGTCGATCAGGTAGGTCGACAACGCGACGATGCCGGCAAGCCGCTCGGCGTGCCGCAAACCTGCGTACAGCGCAATCGCTCCCCCTGCGAGAATCCGGCGAGCACGATGCGCCGCGACGGCACGCCGCGCTTGACCTCGTTGGCGATCAGCGCCTCGATCTGCGCCTGCGACCGCCGGACGCCGGCCAAATCCGCGCGCGAATTGAAGTTGGCCTCGCGGATGTCGTACCACGCGCGCATGGTCATGCCGTTGTTGATCGTGACCGGCATGACCGGCGCATGGGGAAAGATGAAGCGCACGGCCTTGCCGCGGGGCAGGCCGAGCGAAGCCACGACCTGGGACCAGCCATTGCCGTCGTCACCCAGTCCATGCAGCCAGATTACCGAGGCGTCGGAATGCGGGCCGGTTTCGATTTGAATGGCGGGCAATAACTCGGACGTCATCGAGGGCTTTCGTCAGTGAATGCTGGTCTGCGCGCGAGCAAAAAAAGTCCGGCGGCAGGCCGGACCCGGAACGCGCTTGAACGATGGCATTTTACCCTGACTTTCGTGGACGGTCAGTGGGGGTTCGCGTATCATTCGCGCCCTGACGCTTTCAGGGACACAATCCCAGTTGCGCGTACGCCGCGAGACCTACCGGTTCTTTCGCGCGTCCCAAAAGACACGATTTTTTGCGGAGTCAAAGCATGTCCCAGAACACATCCCGCGTTGCGCGAAGTCGCGCTCGACGACAAGTACGAGCTCGATTCCGGCCGCGTCTACCTCACCGGCGCGCAGGCGTTCGTTCGCCTCCTCATCCTGCAGCACCAGCGCGACAAGCTGGCCGGGCTCAACACCGGCGGCTTCGTCTCGGGTTACCGCGGCTCGCCGCTCGGCGCGCTCGACCAATCGCTGTGGAAGGCGCAGAAGTTCCTCGACCGCGCCAACATCAAGTTCCAGCCGGGATTGAACGAGGACCTCGCGGCGACGTCGATCTGGGGCACGCAGCAGGTCAATCTGCATCCGGGCGCCAAGGTCGATGGCGTGTTCGCGATGTGGTACGGCAAGGGCCCGGGCGTGGACCGCTGCGGCGACGTGTTCAAGCACGCCAACTTTGCCGGCACGTCGAAGCACGGCGGCGTGCTGGTGCTGGCGGGCGACGACCATGCGGCCAAGTCGTCGACGCTGCCACACCAGTCAGACCACATGTTCAGCGCGGCGATGATGCCCGTGCTGTATCCGTCGTCGGTGCAGGAAATCCTCGACCTGGGACTGCACGGCTGGGCGATGTCGCGTTTTTCCGGCTGCTGGGTCGGCTTCAAGTGCGTGGCCGACACGGTGGAAAGTTCGTCGTCGGTGTACGTCGATCCGGCCCGCACCAAAATAATCATTCCCGATGACTTCGCGTTGCCCCCGGACGGCCTCTCGATCCGTTGGCCCGATCCGTTCCTCGAGACCGAAGCGCGAATGCAGGATTACAAAGTGTATGCGGCGCTGCACTACTGCCGCGTGAACGCGCTGAACAAGATCGTCATCGATTCGCCCGAAGCCGCGGCTGGGGATCGCCACCTCGGGCAAGAGCTACGCGGACGTGCGGCAGGCGCTGGTCGATCTCGGCATCACCGAAGCCGACGCCGCGGAGATGGGCATCCGCGTCTACAAGATCGCGATGTCGTGGCCGCTGGAACCGGAAGGCGTGCGCCACTTCGCCGAGGGCCTCGAGGAAATACTGGTCGTCGAGGAAAAGCGGCAGATCGTCGAATACCAGCTGAAGGAGCAGTTGTACAACTGGCGCGACGACGTGCGTCCGCGGGTCGTCGGCAAATTCGACGAAAAGGGCGAATGGGTGCGCCCGCATGGCGACTGGCTGCTGCCTGCGGCCGCCGAGCTGACACCGGCAATGATCGCCCGCGTGATCGCCAAGCGCATCGAACGCCTGCAATTGCAGCCGCGCCGGCTGGAGGCGCTGCGCGCGCGTGTCGACTGGATCAACGCCAAGGAAGCTGCGCTGGCCAAGCCCAACATTGCCCTCGTGCGCCAGCCGTTCTTCTGTTCCGGATGCCCGCACAACACGTCGACCCGACTCCCCGAAGGCAGCCGCGCGACCGCCGGCATCGGCTGCCACGTCATGGCGATCTGGATGGACCGCAGCACGACCGAGTACACGCACATGGGTGGCGAAGGCGTGCCCTGGATCGGGCAGGCGCCGTTCACGGAAGAGAAGCACATCTTCGCGAACCTGGGCGACGGCACCTATTTCCACAGCGGCATCCTGGCGATCCGCGCCGCGGTCGCGGCCGACGTCAACATCACCTACAAGATCCTGTACAACGACGCGGTCGCGATGACCGGCGGCCAGCCGTTCGACGGGCCGCTCACGCCGGCGATGATCGCCACCGCAGGTCGCCGCCGAAGGCGTGAAGCGAATCATCGTGGTCAGCGACGAGCCGGACAAGTATCCGGACAACTACTTCGCGAGCGACATCCGCATCCATCACCGCGACGAGATGGATGCGGTCCAGCGCGAGATGCGCGACATCCCGGGCTGCACGGTCCTGCTGTACGACCAGACCTGCGCCGCGGAAAAGCGCCGGCGCAGGAAGCGCGGCAAATTTCCCGATCCGGCCAAGCGCGTCGTCATCAACGAACTGGTCTGCGAAGGCTGCGGCGATTGCGGCGTGCAATCGAACTGCGTGTCCATCGCGCCGGTCGAGAGCGAATTCGGCCGCAAGCGCACCATCGACCAGTCGTCCTGCAACAAGGACTTCTCCTGCGTGAAGGGCTTCTGCCCGTC
Organism: uncultured beta proteobacterium; assembly: GCA_963782625.1. Taxonomy (GTDB): domain Bacteria; phylum Pseudomonadota; class Gammaproteobacteria; order Burkholderiales; family Casimicrobiaceae; genus VBCG01. The sequence goes on from CAWAKN010000016.1 coordinate 231,777, forward strand.
GTTCGTGACGGTGGAAGGCGGCACGCTTGCGCAAGCCAAAAAAGGCCGAGGCAGGCGACTTCCCGGCGTTCCCCACGCCGTCGCTGCCGTCGACCGCCGAACCGTACAGCGTGCTGGTCACCGGCATCGGCGGCACCGGCGTGGTGACGATCGGCGCGCTGCTCGGCATGGCCGCGCACCTCGAAGGCAAGGGCTGCAGCGTGCTCGACATGACCGGACTCGCGCAGAAGAACGGCGCGGTCGTGTCGCACGTGCGCATCGGCGACAAGCCGGAGCAGATGTTCGCCACGCGCATCGCCGCCGGCGAAGCCAAACTGGTGCTCGCCTGCGACATCCTGACCGGCGTCGGTTACGAGGCGCTGGCCAAGATGCAGAAAGGCGTGACCAAGGCGCTGGTGAACACGTCGCTGGTCATGCCGGCGCAGTTCACGCGCGAACCCGACCTGCGCTTCCCGACGGGATCGATGGAACAGGAGATCAAGGACGCCGTCGCGCCCGGCGATGCCGAGTTCCTCGACGCTACCAAGCTCGCCACCGGCCTCATGGGCGATTCCATCGCGACCAACCTGTTCATGGTCGGCTACGCGTTCCAGCGCGGACTCATTCCGCTGGGTGGAGCGGCGATCCTGCGCGCCATCGAGCTCAACGGGCAGGCCATCGAGTCGAACAAGCAGAGCTTCAACTGGGGGCGGCTGGCCGCGATCGAACCGGCGCGCGTCGCCGCGGCCGCGATGCCGGCGGAAGCCAAGCCCGACTCGCAACGCTTGTCGCAGTCGCTCGACGAAATGATCGAGCGACGCGTGAAGTTCCTGGCCGACTACCAGGACGCGGCGTACGCCAAGCGCTACACGGACCTCGTGGCGCAGGTGCGCGCCGCGGAAGCCAAGGCGATGCCCGGCATCACCGAACTCACCGAGGCAGTCGCGCGCTATTACTTCAAGCTGCTCGCGATCAAGGATGAATACGAAGTCGCGCGCCTGTACGCGGAGTCCGACTTCACGCAGGCGCGTCGCGGCGCAGTTCGAGGGCGACTACAAGCTGACCTTCCACCTGGCGCCGCCGGTGTTCAACAAGCCCGACCCCATCACTGGCGTGCCGAGGAAGTCGGTCTACGGTCCCTGGATGATGAGGGCCTTCGGCGTGCTGGCGAGGATGCGCCGGTTCCGCGGCACGGGCCTCGATTTCTTCGGGCGCACGGCGGAGCGCAAGATGGAACGCGCGCTGATCGGCGAATATGAAACGATCGTCGCGGAAATCATCGCCAAGCTGACCCCGCAGAATCACGGTACGGCGGTGGACCTGGCGTCCGTGCCCGAACACATCCGCGGTTACGGCCACGTGAAGGAAGCGCACCTCAAGACGGCAAAGGCGCGCGAGTCGGTGTTGCTCGCGCAGTTCCGCTCGCCGTCGCCCGCGCCGGCGCCGGTGCCGATCACGATCCGCGCGCCAGGCTAGGCCGCGCGCTGGGCTTCCTGCGCGGCCGTCCGCGTGGGAAGTGCGAAATCCTGGGCCTCCTCCATGCTCATCGCGCGGCCTTCCTTCCACGCGTTCGCGAATGCTGCATCGTCGCCGAGCTGGACACGGGACGCCGCGACGCGTTGCTCGTAGCCGGCAAGGTCCTTGGGCGGAAGCGGACAGCCGATCGACTCGCGCAGTTGCTCCGCGGCACCCCAAAAGCGGGCGGCCTGAACCGGATCAGCGCTGCCAGCTGCCACGTTGGCCAAGCCTTCCAGCGCTTCGGCGAAAACCTTGCGGTCACCGAGCTCGCACAGGATTCGCACGCTCTCTTCGTGCAAGTCGCGCGCCCCCGCGAAGTCGCCCTTCGCGCACTTTGCCCGGCCCAGATTGTTGAGTTGTCCGGCAACGCCGCGCCTGTCGCCGATCTCCCGCCGGATCGCCAGGCTCTCACCGAAGCGCGCCAACGCTTCGTCAAAATCGCCCAGCGCGTATGCCATCTCGCCCAGATTGTTCAGCGTTCCGGGAATGCCCCAGCGGTCACCTAAGTCCCGGAAGATCGACAGGCTCTCCTCGTACAATTTCCGGCACGCGGGAAAATCGCCCTCGGCGTCGGCGATGGCGCCAAGGTTGGTCAGCACAATGGCAATATTCCACCGGTCGCCCATTTCCCGCCGGAAGGCCAGGCACTCCTCGAACAGCGAACGAGCCGTCGCATAATCGACCTTGTCGTAGGCGAGCACGGCCAGATTGTTCAAGGCGTCGGCGACGCCTTTGCGGTCCCCCATTTCACGCCGGATGACCAGGCTCTCCTCGAGCCGCGCCCGAGCCGCCGGATAATCGCCGAGCCCGTGGGCCACGTTGCCCATGTTGGCCAACGTGCCCGATTCGCCGTGGCGATCACCCAGTTCGCGCCAGATCGCCAATGCCTCCGTGTACGCCGCGGTCGCGGCCGCATAGTCAGCCTGTTGCCACGCCAGTGTGCCGGCGGCATTGAGCGCTTTCGCCCGCGCGAGCGAAGGCGTGCCGGGGACATTGCCAAGCAGCGCGGCGAGCCAGCCGCGGCCCTCGCCGAACAAGCCGCGCATGTACCAATAGCGCCAGATCGCGCCCACCAGATGCAGTCCGCGCTGCGCATCGCCGCCGGGGGCGGATGACCAAGCCAGTGCCGCGCGGAGGTTGTCGTATTCCGTCTCCACGCGGCCAAGCCAGACCTGCTGTTCCGGTCCGGACAGCTTCGGCTCGGCCTCGTCCCCCAGCGACACATAGAAGGCGAGGTGCCGATCGCGCCACGCGGGGCCGTCACCACGCTCCAGCAGGCGGTCGCGCGCATACTGGCGAACGGTTTCCAGGAGTCGGTAGCGCGTCGAGCCGTCGCGCTCCTTCGCCGCCACGAGACTCTTGTCCACCAGCGACGTGAGACAGTCGAGCACTGCGCCCTCTTCGATGAGATCGTCGCTGCACACGCGCTCCGCAGCGGCCAGCGTCCAGCCCCCGGCAAAGACCGCCAAGCGACAGAGCAGCGCCCGCTCCTCCTCGCGCAGCAGGTCATAACTCCAGTCGATCAGCGAGCGCAGCGTCTGCTGGCGCGGCAGGGCCGTGCGCGATCCCCCCGTCAGCAGGCGGAACCGCTGGTCCAGCCGCTGATTCACTTCTTCGACGGACAGCGCGCGGACACGCGCGGCGGCCAGTTCCAGCGCCAGGGGAATCCCATCCAGCCGGGAGCAGATCGACGCGAGCGCCGGCGCATTCTGGCGGGTGACCGTGAACTGCGGGTGATGGGACTGCGCGCGCTCGACGAACAGCCGCACAGCCTCGAATGCGGACAGGCGCTCCGGCGTCGTGTCCTGCCGCGGGTCGGGCATCGACAGCGATGGCACGCGATAGGTCAGCTCGCCCGCGGTTCCAAGTCCTTCGCGGCTGCTGGCGAGCAGCACCACTTGCGGACACTGGCGCAACACGGCATCTGCCAATTGCGCGCATGCGGTAAGCAGGTGTTCGGCGTTGTCGAGCAGCAACAGGAGCCGACGCGGCTTGAGATGGACGACAATCGTCTCCATCAGGCTCGCGCCGCGCTCTTCCTTGAGCCCGAGGACCGTTGCCAGCGCCTGGGGTACGAGGTCGGGATCCGCCAGGCCCGCGAGTTCGACCAGCCACACCCCATCCGCAAATGCGTCGAGGAGGTCGGCGGCCACCTGCAGCGACGAGCCGTGTCTTGCCGCAGCCGCCCGAACCCGTCAGCGTGAGCAGCCGGGTCTTGGCCAGCAACGCTTTCACTTCCGCGATTTCCTTCTCGCGGCCGATGAAGCTCGTCAGCTGCTGCGGCAGGTTGTTGGGCGTCGAGTCCAGCGAGCGCAATGCTGGAAACGTGCGCTGCAATTCGTCCGATACCAGTTGCCAGAGGTCTTCAGGGCTCGACAGGTCGCGCAGCCGGACGCGACCCAGATGCAGAAATTCGATGCCCGGCGCGAATCGGCCGCGGCCCAGGTCGATGACGGATTGCGAAACCAGGATCTGCCCGCCGTGCGCGGCGCCGGCAATGCGCGCCGCACGATTGACGGTACCGCCGAAGTAGTCGCCATCGCGGATCTGCGAGACGCCCGCGTGCAATCCGCAGCGCATCTTGAACGGAATCCCGCAGGACTCGCCGATATCGGCCATGCCGCGCTGCAAGCCGAGCGTCGAGGCGACCGCCGCCGCGGGGTCGGCGAACACCGCGTGCAATCCATCGCCGATCATTTTCACTACGCGACCGCCGTGCGCCTCGACCTCGCGACGGCACAAGGCGTCGTGGCGGGCGAGCGCATCGGCCATCCGCGTCTGTTCGGTCTCCCAAAGGCGCGTGCTGCCTTCGATGTCGGTGAACAGGAACGTCATCGCGGATGTCGTGGGTGCCATGGCCGCCGCTGAACCGGAGTATCTGCACGGGAGCCGTGCCTGCGCGTGCCATCGTGAGCGCGCTGCGCGGGCCGGTCAAGGCGCGCGGTCTGCGCCACCGGCACCGATATTGCATTGTGGGGTCACGATTCTCCGCTTTCCGAGTGCCTCGTGCCCCGTTCCCCGATCCAGGACTACCTCGATTCGCTGCATGCCCGCCTTCTCGATCGTTCTGAAGGCAGCGTCGCCGACTACATTCCGGAACTGGCGGGGGTCAATCCCGACGGGTTCGGCATCTGCATCGCCACGCATGACGGATTCGTCTATGAAGTCGGCGATTCCCTCCAGCCCTTCACCATCCAATCGATTTCCAAGCCACTCACCTATGGCCTGGCGCTGGAGGAAAACGGCGAAGAGACGGTGCTTGCCAGGATTGGCGTGGAGCCCAGCGGCGACGCCTTCAACGCGATCAGCCTTCAGCCCCAAAGCGGTGCTCCGTTCAATCCTTTGATCAATGCTGGTGCAATCGCGGCGTGCGGCCTCATCCCCGGCGACACGGTGGCCAAGCGGTCCGCACGCGTCCTCGCCACGTTCTCGCGCTACGCCGGGCGGGCGCTCGACGTCGACGAAAGGGTCTACGGTTCGGAGAGCCGCACCGGACATCGCAATCGCGCGATCGGCTGGATGCTGCGCAACTTCGGAATCCTCGACGGCGACCCGACGACCACGCTCGAGACGTACTTCAGGCAATGCGCGATCCGCGTCACCTGCCGCGATCTGGCCCTGATGGGCGCCACGCTCGCCAACGGCGGCCTCAATCCGGTCACCGGCATTCGCGCCTTGCCCGAGGACTACGTGGAAAACGTCCTGTCCGTGATGGCGACCTGCGGCATGTACGATTTCTCGGGCGAATGGCTGTACCGGACCGGATTGCCGGCGAAGAGCGGCGTGGGCGGCGGAATCCTTGCCGTCCAGCCCGGCCGCATCGGCATCGGCGTGTACTCTCCGCGCCTCGACGCCCAGGGCAACAGCGTGCGCGGCATCGCCGTGTGCCGCGAATTGGCGTCCGACTTGGGGCTGCATATGTTCGACGCCTCGCAACGCGCGGTGCCGGCCATGCGCCTGGCGACCACGCGGCGCAGCGTCGCGTCGAAGCGGCGCCGCTCGTCCGAGGCGGCGGAACACCTGCGCAGCGTCGGCCACCGGCTTCGCCTCTACCACCTGCAGGGCGCGCTGGCTTTCGCGTCGGTCGAGCGCGTCGTGCGCGAACTGATGGCCCACGCGGCGGACACGGAATATTTCATCGTCAACCTGGGCGTCGTGCAGCGCATCGATGCCGCTGCTGCGCGACTGCTCGCGCAAACCCGCGCCGAACTGCTGCGCCTGGGCAAGACGCTGGTCTTCGCCGAGGCCGGCGTGTGGTGGCAAATGCTGCTGGACGCCGGCATGGACCGCGAGGCGTTCTATGCCGACGACGATTTCGCGCTCGAGCGCGGCGAAGACCTGCTGCTCGCCAGGCGATTCCCCGACGCCGTCTGGGAAGCCCGCGTGCCGCTGGAAAAGTGCGCGCTGTTCGCCGGCCTGACCGGCGACGAACATGGAACTTCTGGTGGAAATGCTGGCCTGCCGCACCTTTCGCGCGGGGCAGACGATCATCGCGGCGGGCCATGCCTCCGACGAGCTATTCGTCATCACGCATGGCGCGGCCATGGTGAGCATCCCGACGCAGGACGGCATCGCCCGCCTCGACGCATTCACATCCGGCATGACGTTCGGCGAGCTCGCTTTCATCGACCGCTCGCCGCGCTCGGCCAACGTCACCGCACTGAGCGAAGTCGAGTGCCAGGTACTCACGCGCGACACCTTCGCGCGGCTCGATCGCGAAGCGCCGGCAATCAAGATCCGTCTGCTGGAGAACCTGGCGCTCGGCCTGACCGGCATGCTGCGCCAGGCCAATCGCGAGCTTGCGGTCCTGAAGTGAGCCCACGAGCGGGCGCGCAATGCCGGCTTACTTGTCGGCCGACTCGGACGTCGCTTGTACCGTCGGCGGCGGGCGCACGAACACCGGCCCGCCGTTGTAGGTGAAGTAGACCTTGCGCTGGCTGTGGGCGACCAGCACGCGGTGCGAGCGCAGGAAGTCGTAGCCGAGCAGCATCGAGGGCAGGTCCTCCACCTTGATGGGAATGTTGCTGCCGGTGCTCCTGAACGAGGCGCCCTTGAACACGTCGGCGAACACGATACGGGTGTCGCGAATCGTCTCGTTGCCGATGGTGAAGGTCTTGAACGAGCCGACCCACGAATTGATCGAATTGTTGCCGATTCCACCTCGCGCCTGCGCCGCGACGACGCCGGGCGTATTCGGCGTGACGCCCAACCGCGCAGCTTCCGCCTTGTCCAGGATCGAACCCGACGCGCCGGAATCGAGCAGCGCCCTGATCGGCCGGCCATCGACCTCGACAGTCAGGACGATCTCGGGGTGGTCGTCGTCGGCCGCTTCGAATTCCACCAGGCCGACGTCGGTGCCCGCCCAGTAGGCGAGCAGCGTGGACGCGCAATGCTCCGAACGGTAGAGGCGCACGCTATTCGCCGCGAGGTCGAATTCGACGTCGAAATGACGGAAGAAGTCCTCGCCCAGCAGGACGTCGGCGCCGAAGTCCTTGTTCGCCGGCGACAATCATCTGCAGTTTCGTGCGCGCGAACTGCCGACGCGGAATTCGTCGACGAGCGTTCTGCTGACGCTGGTTTCGCCGCCGACGCCGAACAGCCGCGCGCCGTTGACGCCCCATCGCGTCAGGCCGAGCCGCTCGGCCGCCGGCCGCAGGATCAGCGTATGCATCGCGCCGGTGTCGAGCAGAACGGCGACCGGCTTGCCGTTGATCGCGCCATCCGTGATCAGGTGGCCGCGCTCGATGCGAACAGGCCATTCCGCGACCCGCGAGAACTTGCAGTCGGACGGGATCTGCCACTGCCATGGCCCGCGGCACACGCGAGCGCGGCGCCGAACGGCCGGGACAAGAACAACGCGAACGGATCGACAAGGTATGTGCTGATGTCCTGCGCGCAGGTTCGGGCAGCATACCTCGACGTTACGCTCACTGGTTTATCCTAGGCAATCCGGTCCCCAGCCGCCCATGCCGGCAACCGATCATGCCGACACCGCGCACGCCATCGCCGCCAACCACGCCGTGTGGGACGCGTGGACGCCGCATCACATCGCGTCCGGTGGATACGACATTCCCGGTTTCATCGCGGGCCGCGAGACGCTGTGCCCCATCACGCTGGCCGGCGTGGGCGACGTCAACGGCAAGACGTTGCTGCACCTGCAATGCCACTTCGGACTCGACACGCTGTCGTGGGCGCGGCATGGCGCCCTCGTTACGGGCGTGGATTTCGTGGAATCCGCCATCGCCAAGGCACGCGAACTGGCGGCGGAACTGGCGCTGCCCGCCGATTTCGTCTGCTGCGACGTCTACGACGCCCCGCGCGACTGCAGCGGCAATTCGACGTCGTGTTCACGTCCGTCGGCGCGCTGTCGTGGCTGCCGGACCTGGAAGGCTGGGCGCGCGTCGTCGCGCAATGCTTGAAGCCCGGCGGGCGCTTCTTCGTGCTCGACGGTCATCCGACGTTGTACATGTTCGACGAGGACCCGCCGGCGACGATGCGCCTGCGGTACGACTATTTCGCGCGCACGCCGATCATCCTGAAGGAGACGGGCAGCTACGCTGCGCAGGATTCCGGCACGCAGGTGACCATTCATGCGTACTGCTATCCACTGGCGGACATCATCGGCTCGCTGTTGCGCGCGGGCCTCACCATCACGGCCTTCGACGAACATCCCTGGCTGCGCTGGCAGGGGCTGCCCTGGATGACGCGCCGGGACGCGTTCTTCTGGGAGCTGCCGCGGGAGTTCGGGGAAATCCCGATGATGTTCTCGCTGGCCGCGACGCGCACGTGAACGCGGAAGCGCTTCTCGGCGACGCGCCGCCGGCCGCGGCCACGCAGCCCGCGACCGACGCCTTCGGCCCGGCGCGCGCGTGGTTCCAGACGCAGGGCTGGTCGCCATTTCCGTTCCAGGAAGACGTGTGGTCGGCGTTCGCGCGCGGCGAGAGCGGCCTTCTGCACGCGCCGACCGGCATGGGCAAGACCTACGCGGCCTGGATTCCGCCGCTGGTGCTGGGCCCGGCCGGCGCCGCCGACGCGGCTCCGCCACTGACCGCGCTATGGATCACGCCGCTGCGCGCGCTGGCGGCGGACACCGGATTGGCGCTTGCGCGCGCGGCGAGCGCGTTGCAGCCGCATTGGACGGTGGATGTGCGCACCGGTGACACGGCGTCGTCGGCGCGCGCGCGGCAGAACAAGCGCTTGCCCACGGCGCTGGTCACCACACCCGAAAGCCTGACGCTGATGCTGGCGCGCGCCGACTGGCGGGAGCGCCTCGCGCACTTGTCCGCCGTCATCGTCGACGAGTGGCACGAGCTCATGTCGAGCAAGCGGGGCGTGCAGGTCGAACTGGCGCTGGCGCGGCTGCGTTCGCTGCGGCCCGATATGCGCGTGTGGGGGTTGTCGGCCACGCTGGCCAATCTCGACGAGGCGCTGCAGTGCCTGACCGGCGTGCGCGCTACGCGCGGACGCATCGTCAAGGGGCTGGACGCCAAGACCATCGAGATCGCCACCGCGCATCCGCCCACCATCGACCGCTTTCCCTGGGCCGGACACATCGGCCTCAAGCTGCTGCCCGAGGTCATTCGCGCGATCGACGGCGCGCAATCGACGCTGGTGTTCACCAACGTGCGCTCCGCCACCGAGATCTGGTACCAGGCGATCCTCGAGGCACGGCCGGATTGGGCGGGACGCATTGCCCTGCATCACGGATCGCTGGAACGCGATGTGCGCGACTGGGTCGAGGAAGGCCTGCGCCGAAACAAGCTGAAGGCCGTCGTCTGCACGTCGAGCCTCGACCTGGGCGTCGACTTCACGCCGGTGGACCAGGTGCTGCAGATCGGCTCGCCCAAGGGCGTCGCGCGGCTGCTGCAGCGCGCGGGCCGCAGCGGCCACCAGCCGGGGGCGATCTCCAAGGTGACGATCGTGCCGGCGCAGGCGCTGGAACTGGTCGAAGCCGCGGCGGCGCGCGACGCGGCGCAGGAGCGCAAACTCGAGCCGCGCACGCCGCTTCGCTGCCCGCTCGACGCGCTGGTCCAGCACCTGGTCACGTGCGCGCTCGGCGGCGGCTTCGTGCCGGCGGAACTCCTGGCGGAACTTCGCGGCACGCACGCCTACGCGGAGCTGTCGGACGCGCAATGGCAATGGGCGCTGGACTTCGTCGTGCACGGCGGCGCCAGTCTCAACGCGTATCCGGAGTATCGCCGCGTCGTGATCGGCGACGATGGCATCGCGCGCGTGCCGGACGCTGCGATCGCGCGCCGGCATCGCGCATCGATCGGCACCATCGTGTCCGAGGCCAGCATCAGCGTGCAGTTCCGCAACGGCCACAGGCTGGGCCACGTCGAGGAATCGTTCATCGCGCGGCTCGCCGCCGGCGACTGCTTCGTGTTCGCCGGGCGGGTGCTGGAATTCGTGCGCGTCAAGGAGATGACGGCGTGGGTGATGCCCGGCCAAGACACCGAAGGCCATCGTCCCGCGCTGGGTGGGCGGCAAGATGGCGTTGTCGTCGCTGCTCGCCGACCGCACGCGCGGCCTGATCGCGCAGGCGCGCCACGGCACCTACGCGTCGCCCGAATTGCGGCTGGTGCGTCCGCTGCTCGAATTGCAGCGGCGCTGGTCGGCGTTGCCCGACGAACGCGAATGGCTGATCGAGCGCATCGCCACGCGCGACGGTCATCACCTGTTCTTCTATCCGTTCGAGGGACGCCTGGCGCACCTGGGGCTGGCCACGCTGTTCTCGTTTCGGCTGTCGCGCGCGGTGCCGCGCACGTTCAGTCTGATGGTCAACGACTATGGCTTCGGGTTGCTGTCCGCCGACCCGGTCGAGCTTTCGCTCGGCGATTTGGGAAACCTGCTGGCCGCACCCCACGTCGAGTCCGACATCCTCGCGGGACTGAACGCCGCCGAAATGGGCCGGCGGCAGTTTCGCGAACTCGCTCGCGTCGCGGGGCTCGTATTCCAGGGCTACCCGGGACAGTCGCCGTCGAACCGGCAGCTGCAGGCATCCAGCGGACTGCTCTACGATGTGTTCGCGCAATACGATCCCGACAATCTGCTGTTGGCGCAGTCGGTACGGGAGGTCCTTGAACGCCACCTCGACGCGCCACGCCTCAACAAGGCGCTGGCTCGCCTGCGCGGCAGCCGCGCGCTGCTGCTCACTCCCGCTCGACCGACGCCTTTCGCTTTTCCGCTGATGGTGGAAATGTTTCGCGAAAAACTCACGACCGAAGCGCTGGAGGCGCGCGTCGCACGCATGGTCGAGGCGCTCGAACGCGCGGCCGAAAGCCAGTGAACGTCGGGGTGCGGCGGCCGACAAGACAGACGCGGCGCATTCGCCTAAACTTGCGAAACCAGAACGAATACAAGCAAAGGGGGCCTCATGAGCATCGTCGACCGCGTCAAGAACATCCTGCTGAGCCCGAAAACGGAATGGCCGACGATCGCCGGAGAAGCCGCGAGCACGCAATCGCTGTACACCGGCTACATCATGATCCTGGCGGCGATCGGGCCGATCGCGATGCTGCTCCGCTCGGTGGGATTGGGCGTCACCGGCGCCATCGTCGCGTACATCGTCGCCCTCGCCGCGCCGTACATCATGGCCCTGATCGTGGATGTGCTCGCGCCGACCTTCGGAGGCGAAAAGAACTTCATGCAGTCGCTGAAGCTCACCGCGTATTCGTATACCGCAGTGTGGCTTGCGGGCGTCCTGCACCTGCTCGGCGCGCTTGGCGGCGTGCTGGAACTGCTGGCCGCGGTCTACACGCTGTATACCTTCTTCCTGGGCGTGCCGGTGATGAAGAAATGTCCGCAGGAGAAGGCCCTCGCCTATACGCTTGTCGTCGTGGTCTGCGGCATCGTGCTCGCCGCGGTCGTCGGCGGCCTGATGATGTCGACGACGGTTGGCGGCATGTCGATGGGGATGTAGTTCGCGCACCGCCAACCTTTCCAATTACTCCGGAGTCGGCATGCCCTCCTCGCCGTTCGACCTCACCGGCCGCGTGGCCCTCGTCACCGGGGCCTATCGCGGACTGGGATTCTCCATCGCGCGCGGGCTCGCCCAGGCCGGCGCCACCGTCATCCTGAATGGCCGCAAGCCGGACGAACTCGCCAAGGCCGCCCGCACGCTCACCGATGCCGGCCACAAGGCCGACGTCGCGGTGTTCGACATCACCGACCGCGCCGCGATCAAGACCGCCGTCGAAGCGGCGATCGCCCGGCACGGCGCGATCGACATCCTCGTCAACAACGCCGGCATCCAGCGGCGCGGGCCGCTGGTCGACTTCACCGAGAAGGATTGGGACGACATCATCGCCACCAACCTCACCGCGCCGTTCGTGGTGTCGCAGGCGGTGCTGCCCGGCATGATCGCGAGGAAGCGCGGCAAGATCATCCATATCGCGTCGCTGATGAGCGAACTGGCGCGCCCGACGGTCGTGCCTTACACGGCAGCCAAAGGCGGGGTGCGGCAGCTGACGCGCGGCATGGCGATCGAGCTGGCGCCGATGGGCATCCAGGTCAACGCGATCGCCCCGGGCTATTTCGCGACCGAGATGAATCGCGCGCTGATCGACAACGCCGAGTTCAATGCGTGGGTGTGCAAGCGCACGCCAGCCGGACGCTGGGGCCAGCCCGACGAGCTGGCGGGGCTGGCCGTGTTCCTCGCGTCCGGCGCGTCCGATTACATGACCGGCCAGATGCTGGTGATGGATGGCGGGATGAGCGTCGCGCTGTGAGCAGCGAGAGGGGACCCCGCGCGCAGCGCGTGGGGGTCGAGCAAGTGCGAATCAGCGCGGGACGCCGACAACGCAAGCGTGACTCGCACGACCGCAGCGGAGGCGGACGCCCTGTGAGCAGCGAGAAATCGTGTGAGCGGCGAGGGGACCCGCGCGCGCAGCGCGTGGGGGTCGAGCGATCGCGAATCACGATGCGAGGCCGACGCTCAATATCTGCACAGCTTGCGCCTAACGGAGGCCGAGTCCGCGCATGGTCCTAGTCGCTCGCCGCCTGCGGCCGTCGATCGATCAGCTTGTACATCCATCCCAAGCCCGCGGCGGTCGTACGCGCGGGTCGGTATTCGCAGCCGATCCAGCCGTCGTACTTCAATTCGTCGAGCAGCCGGAACAGCCACGTGTAGTTGACCTCGCCCTGGTCCGGCTCGTGACGGTCGGGCACGCCCGCAATCTGGAAATGCCCGATATGCGGTATCCAGCGCCGGATCTTGTCGGTGAGATCGCCTTCGACGATCTGCGCGTGGTACAGGTCCATCTGCACGCGCAGGTTGGGCATGCCCACCTCCTCGCGGATCGCGTGCGCCTCCTTCTGCGTTGACAGCAGGTAGTTCGGCATGTCGCGCGGATTGATGGGCTCGATCAGCACCGACACGTTCTGCGCCGCCGCTTCTTCGCACGCATACTTGAGGTTGCGCACGAAGATCCGCAGGCGCCGGACACGTTCATCGGCATCCGCGCCCGGCGGCAGTACGCCGGCCATGACATGCAGCCGGCTGCACTTCAACGCCTGCGCGTAACGCAGCGCCGTCGACAACGCTCGCGGCGAAATCGTGTTCGCGGCCGGGCAGCGAAGCCAGGCCGCGGTCGCCCGCTTCCCAGTCACCGGGCGGCATGTTGAACAGCACCACGTCGAGCTTCTGCGCCTGGACCCGTGCCGCCAGCTCCTTGGCCTGGTAGCTGTACGGAAACGCGAACTCGACCGCGCGAAATCCGGCGTGCGCGGCTTCCGTGAACCGTTCGAGGAACGGCACTTCATTGAACAGGAACGAAAGATTGGCGGAAAAGCGGAGCATCGTCGGTCTCGCCACCGCGCGACGATGCGCGGCGACGCAAAGGAGCGAAGTGACGGCAGGACCGGGCGGTAGAATTGGGTGACGTTCATCATGCCACGATCCCGTTCCGATATCGAACTTCCCGCGCGCATGCACCGCCGCTGTGGTCGCGGGTGTGCACGCGACCGCGCTGTGCGGCGAGCAGGTCGAATTGCTCGCCATGCGCGCGCTGCACTGGCCGCGCGAGCGCACCGTATTCGTGGCCGATGTGCATCTGGGCAAGGCCGCGGCGTTCCGGGCCGGCGGCGTGCCGCTGCCGCGTGGCAGCACGGCCGCCGACCTGGCCCGCCTCGCGCACGTGCTGCAACAGACAGGCGCGCGGCGCCTGGTGGTGCTGGGCGATTTCCTGCACGGCGCTACGGGCCGCGTTCGCGCGCTCGACAGCGCCTTCCGCGCTTGGCGCGGCGCGCACGCCGGCATCGACGTCGTCCTCGTGCGCGGCAACCACGACACGCGCGCCGGCGACCCGCCGGCGGAATGGGGCGTGACCGTCGTCGCCGAGCCGCATCCGCTGGCGCCTTTCCTCGCCTGTCACGTCCCCGTCGCGCCGCGCTCGGGGTACGCGCTGTGCGGTCATGTGCATCCGGGCGTCACCGTGCATGGACCGGCCGACCAGGCGGAGCGCCTGCCCTGCTTCGTGCTCGGCCGCAGCCGCGCGATCCTGCCGGCGTTCGGCTGCGTTCACCGGTCTGGCCCGCGCGGCGCCCGTGACCGGGGACCGATTCGTGGCGATCGCCGGGACGCGCCTCTTCGCCTTGCCGCCCGCCTAGCCATCGCCGCGTCCGCCGACCGACTGTCGCAAATCTGCAACGTCCGCTTTGCCGTTCGTCGGCGGCGGATGTGGTGGACAAAGCGGTGAATAACCGGTGGATCGCCCGTGGATATGCCGCCGGAATGGCCGCAGACGACTGTTTTGGCTGTCGTTTTCGCGCCCCCTTCCGGTGCACAAAAAAACCTTGCGGGGCTTGCCTCGACCCACTATGCTTGGTGTTGAGTCGCCACATGAACACAAGATATAGTAGATTCTGATTTACAAGCGGATTCCGATGGACCTTACCGGACAAGCCCCACGCCACGGGGCAAGGCCGCAGGCGGCATTGATGCCATCCCTCGGAATCCCGCGCCGGACGGGCCTTTGCCATGGCGATAAGTGCCGGTCCCTCGCGAAATCGCGACCGAATACGCCACAACGACAAGAAACGTACAGGAGAAACAACACATGCAGATCGCCAGCGCTCCCTCTGCCAGCCCGGCTACGGCACCACCGCGGGACCTGATCGTGGGAGAACCTGGCAGTCCGGTCAGTAATGGATCGGACCCTCGCTTTTCACAGTACAAGGTCATCCGCCGCAACGGCTCGGTGGTGTCGTTCGAGCCGTCCAAGATCACCATCGCGATGACCAAGGCGTTCCTCGCCATCAACGGCGGCCAGGGCGCGGCGTCGGCGCGCGTGCGCGAAGAGGTCACCAAGCTCACCGACGGCGTCGTCGCGGCGTTGGTCAAGCGCAAGCCCGAGGGCGGCGCGATCCACATCGAGGAAATCCAGGACCAGGTCGAGTTGCAGCTGATGCGCGGCGGCGAACACGAAGTCGCGCGCGCCTACGTGCTGTATCGCGAGCGCCGCTCGCAGGAGCGCGCGCACGCCAAGACGCAGGCCAAGGGCAAGGTGACCGAACCCACGCTGCACGTCACCGACAACGGCGTGAAGAAGCCGCTCGACCTCGAGCGCCTGACGCTGCTCATCAAGGAATCGTGCGAAGGACTGGGCCAGGTCGAGCCCGACCGCATTCTCAAGGCGACGCTGAAGGACCTGTACGACGGCGTCGCCGTGGAGGAAGTGCGCAAGGGCGTGGTGCTGTCTGCCCGCGCGCTGATCGAGAAGGATCCCGCCTACTCGTACGTCACGGCGCGCCTGTTGCTCGATGCGCTGCGCTTCGAAGCGCTGGGCGAGGAAGCCACGCAACACGAGATGGCCGCCAAGTACCCGGAATACTTCCCGCAATTCGTGAAGCACGGCGTCAAGATCGGCCTGCTGAACGAGGCGCTGCTGCAGTTCGACATGAAGAAGCTGGGCGCGGCGCTCAAACCCGAGCGCGACACGCAGTTCGGTTACCTCGGCCTGCAGACGCTGTACGACCGCTACTTCCTCGTCGACCAGTACGTCGGCGGGCGCCGCTTCGAACTGCCGCAGTGCTTCTTCATGCGCGTCGCGATGGGTCTCGCGCTGAACGAAGTGCATCGCGAAGCGCGCGCCATCGAGTTCTACAACGTGCTGTCCACGTTCGACTTCATGTCGAGCACGCCAACCCTTTTCAACTCGGGCACGCACCGTTCGCAGCTGTCGTCGTGCTACCTCACCACCGTCGCGGACGACCTGGACGGCATCTACGAAGCCATCAAGGAAAACGCGCTGCTGTCCAAGTTCGCCGGCGGCCTGGGCAACGACTGGACCAACGTGCGCGCGATGGGCTCGCACATCAAGGGCACCAACGGCAAGTCGCAGGGCGTCGTGCCGTTCCTCAAGGTCGTCAACGACACAGCGGTAGCGGTGAATCAGGGTGGCAAACGCAAGGGCGCCGTGTGCACGTACCTGGAAACGTGGCACCTGGACATCGAGGAGTTCCTCGAGCTGCGCAAGAACACGGGCGATGACCGCCGCCGCACGCACGACATGAACACCGCGAACTGGATTCCGGATCTCTTCATGAAGCGCGTGATGGAAGGTGGCGACTGGACGCTGTTCTCGCCGTCGGACACGCCGGACCTGCACGACAAGTGGGGCCACGCGTTCGAGGAAACCTACAAGCGCTACGAAGAGAAGGTCGCGCGCGGCGAATTGAAGCTTCACAAGAAGGTTCCGGCCGTCAACCTGTGGCGGAAGATGCTGTCGATGCTGTTCGAGACGGGCCATCCGTGGATCACGTTCAAGGATGCGTGCAACGTCCGCTCGCCGCAGTCGCACGTCGGCACCGTGCACAGCTCCAACCTGTGCACCGAGATCACGCTCAACACCAGCGACACCGAGATCGCCGTGTGCAACCTGGGCTCGGTGAACATGCTCGCGCACATGGTGAAGACGAACTCGGACAAACGGCTGGGAGCTCGACCAGGCGAAGCTGAAGCGCACGATCACCACCGCGATGCGCATGCTCGACAACGTCATCGACATCAACTATTACGCGGTGGCCAAGGCGCGCAACTCGAATCTCAAGCACCGCCCGGTGGGTCTGGGCATCATGGGCTTCCAGGATTGCCTGCACCTGACGCGCACGCCGTATGCGTCGGCCGCCGCGGTCGAATTCGCCGACCGCTCGATGGAAGCCGTCTGCTACCACGCGTACTGGGCGTCCACCGAACTCGCCGAAGAGCGCGGCCGCTATTCGTCGTATCCGGGCAGCCTGTGGGACCGCGGCATCATGCCGCAGGATTCGCTCAAGCTCCTGAAGGAAGAGCGCGGCGGCTACGTCGAGGTCGACGACTCGGCCGGCATGGACTGGGCGCCGTTGCGCGCGCGCATCAAGGAACACGGGATGCGCAACTCGAACTGCGTCGCCATCGCGCCCACCGCGACCATCTCCAACATCATCGGCGTGGCCGCGTCGATCGAGCCCGAATACCAGAACATCTACGTCAAGTCGAACCTGTCCGGCGAGTTCACCGTCGTCAACGAGCAGCTGGTGCGCGACCTGAAGGAACTCGAGCCTGTGGGACGAGGTGATGGTCGCCGACTTGAAGTACTTCGACGGCTCGCTGGCCAAGATCGACCGCGTGCCCGCCGAGTTCCGCGAGCTCTACGCCACCGCGTTCGAGGTCGACACCAAGTGGATCATCGAAGCCGGCGCGCGCCGCCAGAAGTGGATCGACCAGGCGCAGAGCCTGAACATCTACATGGCCGGCGCCTCGGGCAAGAAGCTCGACGAAACGTACAAGCTCGCGTGGGTGCGCGGCCTCAAGACCACGTATTACCTGCGCACGCTGGCGGCGACGTCGGCCGAGAAGTCCACGGGACGCGGCGGCGAATTGAACGCCGTGTCGGCGTCCGGCGCGCACCAGGGCGCGGCCGCGGGCTCATTGGGCTCGGTCGCGTCCACCAAGGCCACCGGGCAGGACGACGGCAACGTCGAAGATGTGCCTGATCACCGATCCGACGTGCGAAGCGTGTCAATGACGTTGGCGCGGACGAAGCATCTGCCTGTATCAAGAATTTGCCGGGAGGTTTTGCTGAGCTGATTTGATGTGGACGGAGGCGGCACCATGACGACGATTCGGAAATCCACTGGCCGCGGCAGGCAGCGATCGATCTGATCGCGTTGCCGAGCCGCGACGTCTCGACCGCGCGTCCCGCCATCAGGTATGGCGAATGGGAGTTCAGCGCCCCAGCGCATGATTTCAAGGGGCCGGTGCCCGCGAAGGCGGGGCTCTTTGCGATTCACGTCCGCACGCGGCATTGGATGAAGTGGCAATTCGAGCCGATCCACTTCGGTGAGAGCTCGAACCTGTACCGGAAACTGGTGGTCGATGGCGGCGGCGAGTTCGTGCGATGGCTGATGCACCCGGAGGCGGTCAATGGATTGTTCGTGTCGATCTGCCTGACCACGGCGATGAACAAGCCGGCGCGCGAGTTTGCGGTGAATCGCCTGCTGGCGCGCTATCGGCCGGATCTGATGCGCTCCGCCGAGGACCTGATGGCGGAGCTGAACGATCCGCTCGCCGGCAATTGGCGGGAGGACATGGGCGCGCGATAGCGCGCGCAAGGAGTGAGCGAACAGCATTCGGTGACCGGGATCGCGCGACGGCAGCGGCGGCAGCACAAGCGCCGCGCGGCGCCCCCGGACTTGAGCGACACCCCGCGACCACCCAGACAGGACGCGCTAAGCGATGGCGCGAAGCAATTACGGTGGAAACTGAGGGAAGCAGTGCCGAAGGGGCCGGCGAACGTGTCGGCCAGGGCATGGATGAGTGGAACGAGGTGGAAACTGACGGTACGCGGCCACGGATCCGAAGCAGCGACTTTGATCTCCGGAGGCGCGCGAGAACAGCCGCGCGCCCCATTTTCCGGAGGCCGGCTTCCCGGCGTGCACGAACTCCGTCCACATCGCGAAAGAGAGGTACCAGTTGGCCCGATATGAGTACGCACCCCGGCATGTTGTAGAGGCGCGCTATCTTCATGATTACAAGGTCTGGCTGGAATTCAACGATGGACGCAAAGGCGTGGTGGATCTCGCGGATGAACTCTACGGCGACGAGCACACGCCGCTGCGCGACCGCGACACGTTTGCGCGCTTTTACCTGGATCACGGATTGGCCTCGATTGCATGGCTCGAAGGCGCCGATTTCGCGCCCGAGTTCCTGTACGAGCGGCTGAAGGCAATGAACTAGCGACGGCCTTCCCTACCCTGTCGGGCGGCAGCAATTCCGGTGGCGCGAAATGCGCGCTGCAGGGATCTGCCCCCGCAAAAACATAAAAGAAGAGCATCAGGAGACGCACCATGCTGAGTTTTGACGACGATTTCGCCGCCACCCCCACCGCCGCCGGCGCACTGGCGCCGCGCACGCCGGAGACCATCCGCGCGCAGGCGTGGGCAGTATCGGCGGCGGCATGCCTGTCGCACGAGCCGGTGCACGACCTCGACATCGAGAAACAGGCCGTGCCCGAAGACTTCCACCGCGTCCGCGTCGAGGACAAGCGCGTCATCAACGGCTCCGCCGACGTCAACCAGCTCGTGCCGTTCAAGTATCGCTGGGCATGGGACAAGTATCTCGCCGCCTGCGCCAACCACTGGATGCCGCAAGAGATCAACATGCAGCGCGACATCGAGCTGTGGAAGAACCCCAACGGCCTGACCGAGGACGAGCGCCTCATCGTCAAGCGCAACCTGGGCTTCTTCGTCACGGCGGACTCGCTGGCCGCCAACAACATCGTGCTCGGCACGTATCGCCACATCTCCGCGCCCGAGTGCCGCCAGTACCTGCTGCGGCAGGCGTTCGAGGAGGCGATCCACACGCACGCCTACCAGTACATCGTGGAGAGCCTGGGGCTCGAACGAAGGCGAGATCTTCAACGCGTACCACGAGATCAAGTCGATCCGCGACAAGGACGAGTTCCTGATGCCGTTCATCAACGTGCTGACGGACCCGTCGTTCAAGACCGGCACGCCGGAGGCCGACCAGGCGCTGCTGAAGAGCCTGATCGTGTTCGCCTGCATCATGGAGGGCCTGTTCTTCTACGTCGGCTTCGTGCAGATCCTGGCGATGGGTCGGCAGAACAAGATGACCGGCTCGAGCGAGCAGTACCAGTACATCCTGCGCGACGAGTCGATGCACTGCAATTTCGGCATCGACCTCATCAACACGATCAAGATGGAAAACCCGCACCTGTGGACCAACGAGTTCAAGGCGGAGATCGCCGTGCTGATACAAAAAGGCGTGGAACTCGAATACCGCTATGCCGAGGACACGATGCCGCGCGGCGTGCTGGGCCTGAACGCGCCGATGTTCAAGGAGTACCTGCGCTTCATCGCCAATCGCCGCTGCCAGCAGATCGGCCTGGATCCGCTGTTCGAGAAGGCCGACAACCCGTTCCCGTGGATGGCGGAGATGATCGATCTCAAGAAGGAGAAGAACTTCTTCGAGACGCGGGTGATTGAGTATCAGACGGGTGGCGCGTTGAGCTGGGATTGATACAAACACCGACTCTCAGATGAAACTTCAACAGGAAGGCCGCAGATCGCGGCCTTTTCCATATCCATGAACCTCGTCACAAGCGTTGTAGTCCGCCGTTTTCGCTCCATACAGGACGGTACACTTGACGATCTGAAGAATTTCGCCACGTTAGCAGGACTAAATGATTCCGGTAAGTCGAATTCGGCACCCAGAAATACTCCCAGTCCCTTCGCCTTTAGGGAATCTGTGTGGAGAGTGGCGGTCGACGTGCGCCGCGATGTGCATCAATGCACATCACGCGCCAGCCTACAATGCACGCTCCGTCCTTTTGGATCCTCGCTCCGATGCCCTCCCCTCGTTCCAACAGTAACCGCCTCCAGCACGTTAGGTGTCGCGGTTCAATTGTTCGGGATCAAATAAGAGGGCAGGTTTTCTGCCCTCTTTTTCATGCTCGTCCTGCCTAGGGGTAAGTGTGCGTGCATCATTATTTCTGCATCGTTATGCCTACTCGTCGCCTTCGGAGCGGGAGGCTGCGCCACTATCGTCACGCGCAGCTTCCAGACAATCACGGTACAAACGGAGCCGGAAGGCGCGGACTGCACGTTCTCGCGCGATGGCATACCGCTTGTAAGAGTCGATCCGACACCCGGCGGGGCACTCGTAGGCAAAAGCGCGGGCGCGCTGTCGCTGCTTTGCCGCAAGGAAGGCTATCTCGACGCGGCAACGCCCATGGAGTCTGGATTCCAGGCAATGACGCTCGGCAACGTCCTCATCGGGGGAGTCTTTCAGGCTCAGTCGTCGACGCCTCCACCGGCGCGATGACGACCTATCCCGATACCGTATCCGTCACGTTGGCGCCGCACGAATTTGCCAGCGACGCGGCACGCGACGCATTCTTCCTGCATTTGATGCAGAGATTCGTCCTTGCGAACGAGGAGTCCACAAGGCGCATCAAATCCCTCTGTCCCGCCGCCGAGTGCGACCGCCAGCTCGCCGCAGCCAGTGCCGGCCAGAGAGCGAGGCTGGCGGAGATAGAACAGCAGCGGACATTGGCGAAGGTTCGTCTGCCCCTGACACATTCTTCATAATTCCATAACACTCAAAAGGGGACGTCATCATGGTACGAACACGCGTTGCAATGATCGTCGTTGGATCGGCGCTGTTGGCGGCTTGCGCGGCGCGCGCGCCGAACTACACTACGAGCCCATCCAGCACGCAGGCACTGCAAAGCGCGAAGGTGCAGCCCGTCAGGGTAGGCGAATTCACCGCCGATCCCGGTGCCGCGAACAAGAGTATCGCGCTGCGCGCCAGCACCATGGAGGCGCCGCAAGGCAGCTATGCCGCGTACCTCGCCGACGCCGTGAAGACGGAGTTGGATCTCGTCAAGCTGTACTCGGCGACCTCCGGCACGGAAATCTCGGGTGTCCTCATCAAGAACGAGATGAACACCGGGCTTGCCGTCACCGGCAACGGTACGATCCAAGCCAAGTTCGTCGTCCGCCGCGACGGCATGGTGCGCTACGACAAGACCAAGCTTGCGCAGAATCGAGTGGGACTCAAATTTCATCGGCGCCATCGCCATTCCGCGCGCGCAACAGGAATACTCCCGGCTCGTGCAAAAGCTCGTCGGCGAATTCTTTTCCGATCCGGATTTCGTCGCGGCGCTTAAGTGACCGAGACGTGGGGAGAAACAGCATGAATGCATGGCGACGATTGGCGTGTCTCTGTGGCGCGCTGGCACTCGGGGCGTGCGCGCATCCAATAAGCATGGCGCCGGACATGTCGAAGCTCGACCCGCCGGCCGCGGCAGCTCGACCGGGCACGGTTGGTTTGTACATTTAAGCCGAGGATCGGACACGGCAGGTCACGACGCCAGGCGGCGGCGGGGACAAGGTTTCCTACTATCCGTACCGCGATCTTGAGTCGCCGATCTACAAGGTTCTCGGCAATCTTTATGATCGCGTCGTAGTCGTGCAGTCGCCCACTGACGTCGAAACGCTCGCGAAGAGCGGGGTGTCGGTGATAGCGCACCCGGCGATCATCACGCAATCCTCGTCCGAAAGTGCGCTCACGTGGCCTCCGACGTTTTTCCAGGTTCAGATCACATGCACGGTCACAGACATCGCGGGCGCCAAAGTTGCGGAAACGTTTGTCACCGGAACCGGACACACCGACCGTTACTCGGAGTTCAAGTCCGACCTATCGCTTGCCGCAAAGCGCGCTTCGGAAGATGCGCTTCGCAGGACACAGGCGGCGCTGGCAGCGGAGAAGCGATTGCAATAGCCAATTACAATCTACAACCGGATCGCCGCGTCGAAATACCAGCTTCGGTGGTCAGGCCAATCGTGCGGAGACCCGCGAGCTAAAACTGTAAGGGTATTTTCGTTTGGTTGCGGAGCTCAAGGCGGCACCAGCCCCAACACATCGGCAATCGGCCCAGGCGGCACGAAAATGGGCGGCTCGAACGGCGCCTCGTGCATGGCGAGCAACCCGAGCAGCAGCACCGCCGCCACCGTGAAGATGACCAGCGCGGCCGCCTGAGGGCGAGGCCGTTCGAGGTGCACGACGGCGATCGCGATCTGCGTGATGAACGCGAGCAACAGGACCGCGGCCCACTTCGATCACCACGGTCCGGTCGTTGCTGAGCACCAGGCGGTCCTCGTGCGCGGCCCGCACGCGCAGGACCATGTCCAGCATCGTGCGCTGGACGCTCGGGTCGACGGCGTTGGCGGGCTTCGCCACCTCGCGCAGCAGCGCGTTGAGCGCGGCATCGGTGCGGGGTGAACCGGTCCTGGACCGCCATGCGCGGCCACTCGTCTTCGACGACGGCATTGACGTAGCCGCGAATCGCCGCCCGCAGCGCAGCATTGTCGGCCGCGCTCGCCGCGCTCAGGCTGTAGAGGCCGATGAGCGTGTCGCTCTCGGTGAAGACGACGGTCTCCGCCTGCTTGTTGCGCATCCAGATGTCGCTCGACAGGAAGGCGATCAGGAGCCCGAAGATGACGGCCGTCGACGTGAAGAACGGCGCGACCACGCCCTTGTAGCTCTGGATGTGTCCGGACAGCGGGGACCGGAACGAAAGCCAGACGATGAGCGCCGCAGCGCCGAGGTAGACGACGAAGAGGCTCGCGAACAACGCGGCCACCGGCCAGGCGAGCCATGCCGTGAACAAGCCTTGCATCATGCCTCCCAAGCGTCCCTCTCCCGCAATCGAATGCTACCGTGAAACGCGACGGACGCAATCGGCCGCTATCTTGGTCCCGCCGGTCACGACATCGCGGCGGCGTGCACGTGCAACGCGTTCAACGTTGCCTCGCCAAGCGCGGTATTGTCGAAGATGCAGAAGGTGGTCGTACCGGCGCGGGCGTGGCCGCGCAGCGTTTCTGCCAGCCGATCGAGATAGGACTTGTCGTAGGCCGAGAAATACATGCGCGGCGACCCGTGCAGCCGATAGTAGACGACGCCGGGCCATCCGCCCGGCTCGCCGGCCCCAGGTGAAAGCGCCGGGTCCGCGGCAACGCGGGCAATCTGATGAGCGCCAAGAAGGTGCTCGGCGCCGGGCGTGAACCACGTCGGATGCCGCGGCTCGAGTACCGTCATGCCGGCGTACCGGTCGCGCAAAGCGTCGAAGAACGCGCGGGCGATGTTGGCATCGAAGGTGAGACTGGGTGGCAATTGCACGAGCAGGCAGCCAAGCTTCGGCCCCAACGCCGAGACCTCGCCGACAAATACGTCGAGCAAGGGTGCGGTACCGATCAGCCGCGCCTCGTGCGTAATGGCCTTGGGCACCTTCACCGAGAAGCGAAACGTATCCGGCACGCTGTCGGCCCAGCGCGCGTAGGTGGATGGTCGATGCGGCCGGTAGAACGAGGAATTGATTTCCACCGCCGGCAGTCTGGAGGCGTAGCGATGAAGGATCGATCCCTCGCCGGGAAACTGGTCCCGCGCAACCGCAGGTAGCGCCCAGCCTGCACAACCGACAAGGATTCCCGCGTCCTGCTTTGCTGCCGTCGTCGGCACGTTCGTCTGGTCGGCGGTCAGCGGACGGATTGCGCGTCGACGACGTCCTCGGCGCTGCCGGCATCGGTATCGGCCGCGCTCTCCGCCGTTGTGCTGCAGCGCCAACAGCGCCTCCAGCGACTGCAGCGTGTCCGCCTCGTGCAGCGGCTTGTCGTCGCGGATGCGCAGCATGCGCGGGAAGCGCACGGCAATGCCGCTCTTGTGCCGCGAGCTGCGATTGATGCCTTCGAATCCGAGTTCGAAAACGAGCGTGGGCTTGACGCTGCGCACCGGGCCGAATTTCTCGATGGTGTTCTGCCGGATGATGCGATCGACGTGCTGGAACTCCGCGTCGGTCAGGCCGGAATACGCCTTGGCGAACGGCACGAGCTGCAGCGCATCAGCGGCGGCCGGTTCGCGCCGGACGATCGCGTCCACGACACCCTCCGCTTCCGCCGCGTCCCTCGGCGTTCGGCTCCAGACGGCGAACGTGTAGTCGGTATAGACGCTCGCCCGCCGCCCGTGGCCGGCCTGCGCGTAGATGAGAACCGCATCGACGCGCAGCGGCTCGATCTTCCACTTCCACCAGGCGCCGCCTGCAAGATCGTCCTGCTTCCTGCGACCGGTGCCGTAACGCGCATCCCGGTGCTTGAGCATGAAGCCTTCGACGCCCCTCGCGCGCGACTCCTCCCGCAGCGCGGACAGTGCCTCCCAGGTCGGCCGCGACTCGATCGGCGACAGGTGGATCGACGTATGAGGAGCCACAGCGCGCTCGAGCAGCCCGCGCCGCTCGCTTTGTGCACGCTCGCGCAGATCGACGCCTTCCGACTCGAGAATGTCATACGCGATGAAAGCAGCCGGCGCGTCGGCGAGCACCGCCTTGGTCAGCGCCTTGCGTCCGATTCGCCGCTGCAGCAGGTTGAACGGCGCGACCTTGCCGTCTTTCCACACGACCACTTCGCCATCCAGCACCGTGCCATCGGGCAATGGCATGGCGCTCGCGACGACTTCCGGGAATCGATCGGTGACCAGTTCCTCCCCGCGCGACCAGATCCAGACCTGGCCGCCCCGCTTCACGATCTGCGCGCGTATCCCGTCGTACTTCCATTCAACGCCCCAGTCTGACGGCGAGCCGAGCTTGGCCTCGAAGTCGGCGAGTGGAACGTCGAGCTGGTGCGCAAGGAAGAATGGATAGGGCTGGCCCAGGTCCTTCGGGCCGACGTCGGCGTCCGCGGTAAGGTCCCGGTACCGCTCCTCGCTCGGCGTCACGGTGCCGTCGGTGTAGCCCATCATTCGCCGCGCGACCAGCTTGGCGTCGATGCCGGCGCCTTCGGCGAGCGCGCGCTGCACGAGCAGCTTGCTGACCCCGACGCGAAACGCGCCGCCGATCAGTTTGTTGAGCAGGAAACGCCCCGCCGTGTCGAGTTCATTCCACCAGGAGGCGATGCGTTCGGCCTGCACATCCGGATCTGCGCCACGCAGTGGCAACAGGCGCGTCTCCATCCAATCTGCCAGCCCGAGATCGCTCTGGCGTTCGGGTGGGGGCAGGACGTGCGCCACTGTTTCCGCAAAATCGCCCACGGCTTGATAGCAAGCGTCGAAAAGCCAAGCGTCGATGCCGGCGCGCTGGCAGGCGAGCGCAACCAACACCGCAGTGGGGACCACTTGCCGAGGCTTGCCGCCGGCGAGAAAGTAGACCGCCCAGGCGGCGTCGCGCGGATTCGCTGCGGCAAAATAGCGGTTCAGCGCCGCAATCTTCGCGTCGGTGGAGGTGGTCGCGTCGAGTTCGGCAAAAAGCCGCGCAAAGTGGTTCATGGCGCCGTGCCGGCGTCGGTCTCGACCGCCTGTTCGGCACCGCGGATCGCCTCGGGTTCGGCGGAAGCTTCGCCGTCGTCGGTCTCGCCATAGGCGGTCTGAAACGAACTGGCCTCGTAGCCTTGCTGCGTGAGCCAGCGCACCATGACCGCCTCTTGTCCGTGCGTGACGATGATGCGCTCGGCACCCGTCGCGGCAATGGCCCGCTGCAGTCCCGGCCAATCGGCGTGGTCGCTCAGCACGAAGCCTCGATCGACCGAGCGGCGGCGACGAGCGCCACGCAGTTGCATCCATCCGCTGGCGAAGGCGTCGCTGTAGTCGCCCAGGCGACGCGTCCAGAGCGAGTTTTGCGCCGAGGGCGGTGCAATAACCAGGGCACGCTTGAACAGCGATTTGTCGGCGATTTCGGTGACCAGCTGCGTTGGCGGCAGGGAAACTCCGGCGGCGCGATAGGCCTGGTTAAGCGATTCGACCGCGCCATGCACGACGATCGGACCGATGGAGGAATCCACGCCCTTCAGCATGCGCTGTGCCTTGCCGAAGCTGTATCCCAACAGCAGGCTGGCGCGACCCGCGGCGACATTTCCGCGCCACCAGTCGTTGATCGCGGAGAACACCTCGGCTTGCGGCTGCCATCGATAGATCGGGAGACCGAACGTCGATTCCGTGACGAAAGTGTGGCAACGAACGGGCTCGAACGGCGCGCACGTCGCGTTGTCTTCGCGCGAATCCGCATGCGATCCCGCGAGGTAGTAGTCGCCCGACGCAACCCAGACATGCCCCTGACGCTCGAGCCGCACTTGCGCCGAGCCGAGCACGTGGCCGGCGGGGTGAAAACTGATTCGGATCCCGAAATGGTCGTGCGACTCGCCGTAGGGCAACGTTTGCAGATCAATGTCCCCGAGGCGCGCGCGAAGCACCGATTCAGCCGGCGCCGCAGCGAGGTAATGCGCACTTCCTCCCCTGGCGTGATCGGAATGCGCGTGCGTGATGACGGCACGGTCGACGGGCTGCCACGGGTCGATATAGAAGTCGCCGTCGGGGCAATAGAGGCCCTCGGGACGATGAACAATCAGATCGGCGTTCATGAAGTTGATTCTCGCACTGCAACCGAGTCTACCGGCGAAGACCGAAACGCAAGACGGGCATCGGCCCGAATTGTCTGTAGGAACCCGTGAACAGGCTCAGTTGACCCCCCACGCCGAGGGCGAATTTGCTAACCTTGCCGAACGCCGCCGCACCGGCTGGCTCCTCCGCGCTAGCGATGATCGACCACTTCTCCCACGCCGACGGCCTCGCCACCTTCCGGCCGATCGGCAAACATACGCTGGTGTCCATCGTGGAGGCGGTCAATCGGCGCCATCGCGCATTGTCGGGAGCTGCGAATCTGCCGGCTGCTGGTGGTGACGCACAAGGTGACGGGTGTTTCGCCGCCGACAATGATCGACCGTTTTCTCGCCGTGGAGGACTGGGCGCATGTGGCGAGGGGCCAGGTTGTGGTCGGCGCTCGCCATGTCCGCCGGAAACATTTCTCCGCAGAAATTCGGCGTCACGGTCGCGACGAGCTTTGGCCTGACGCTCGATGCCTTCGCGACGGAGGCGGAGGCGCTCGAATGGTTGTCGGGATACGACAGCAAGGGGCGGCGGAAAAAAACGTAGCGTCGGCCCCCAATTCCGAGAGCCAGCCCTCGGGCCTGCGCCGTAGTCCTCCGCTCGGTTCCCGCTCAGTTCCCTTCATACTCGTCGTGGCGGCGCCACCAGAAGCCCTGCTCGTCCAGGTAAACGCTGCGCTGGCGTTGGTGCCTTGACGCGATAGCGCAATGGCAGATCAGACGGGGTCCCGCGCGGACCCCGTCGTTTTTCATGCGCCCGAATGCGGTCGGGCGATCATGTGCGCGCTCTCTGGACAATCACTGCGGCACGCACATCCCAACGCCAATGCCAGGCTCCTTCCGCAATCCAGCCCTGGTTCACCATGTATCTCTGCTCACCGAGGCTAATCACGAAGCGATGGTTCGGCGCGCCGCCCTTGCCATTGTTGTATAGGCGATAGAGGGGGAGGAAACCGGCCGGACACGCTCCCGCCGCATCCGGCAGCATGGCAT
The DNA here is from genome assembly GCA_963782625.1 of uncultured beta proteobacterium. Classification (GTDB taxonomy): domain Bacteria; phylum Pseudomonadota; class Gammaproteobacteria; order Burkholderiales; family Casimicrobiaceae; genus VBCG01. The sequence continues at coordinate 259,695 of CAWAKN010000016.1, forward strand.
TGAAGAGCCTGTCGTCTTCCAGTTGCCACTCGGGGAAACTCGCCATCGTCGCTTCGCAACCCAGATCGTGCGGCGCATAGAAATGGGAGCTCTTCGGCGCGAACGTCGAGTCGAAGAAGCGGCAGATGGCAACCGATGAAGCGGATCGCGGTCGCGCTGACATAGGCTTTGAAGGTCAAGCCGGTGCGCGACCATGCCTGGAACGGGGCAGTGCGAGCATCCAGCAAGCTGATTTCCGCCGCGACCGGCGTGATGAAATAGTGATCGAAGTCGGAGTTGTGGTACTCGACGACCGTCACCGTCGCGTTCGTGTTCGCGTTCGCACCCGCCGCCGTTCCTGTGCCGCTGACAAGGAGCGTCTGCGGGCCGTCCGTGCCGTCGTTCATGACGGCGATGACGCCGCTGCGACTGCCGGCCGCGAACGGCCTGAAGGTGACGCCGAACGTGCATGTAGCACCGGCCGCAACGGTGCCGCAGGTGTTGTTGGTCACGGCAAATTCACCTTTGCCCAGTACGCTCGACACGATTACCGCGCTGCTGCCGATGTTGCGGACATCCACCGTGCTGGGCAGCGCTCGTCGCGCCCACGCGGCGTGTTCGGCATTGAGAGCGCGCTGACGAAGGAGAGCTGGCCACTTCCGGGCGGCGGGTCGATGGTCACGCCAGTCCCGCTGAACGAGATGATCAAGCGCTCCATCCGCGTGCGTCATCGTGACCGTACCGCTGTCTGCCGCCTCCGCGCTCGGTGCGTACGCGACGGCGAACGAACATGAGGCGCCCGCAGCGAGCGTCGCACCGCAGCCATTACCGCTTACCGGGAAGCGCGCGGCATTGCTGCTGGCAAAGGTGACGCGCGTTGCTGCGGCGCCACCCGTATTGCTGACGGTTACTGTGGTTGCGGCTGCTTTTCTGGCCGACAAGTCACGTTTCCGAACTCCACCAACGGCGGGGATGCGGACAGGTTGGGTGACGCGGCGGCGGTACCCTTTCCCGACAGAGAGATGTTGACCTTACCGCCGCCTCCGGTAATCGTGTAGGTCGCATTGTCCGCATCGGCGGACGTCGGAGCGTAGGTGAACGTGATCGTGCAACTCGCACCCTTGGCGAGCGTGGCGCTGCTGCACGTACCGCCTCTCTTGAACTTCGCGGGCGCGGCCGGGTACGACATGTTGGTTGCCGCCGCAGTGCCGATATTGGTGACCGTGATGGTTCGCGCGGCGCTCAGCTGCCCGACCACGACATTGCCGAAGGCCAGCGACGAAGTCGACGTGCTTACGTTGGGAGTTGCGCCGCTCCCGGGCAGGCTGGGGCCGTGGAGGTTGGCGCGCAGGAAGTAGTCGATTTCCGGGGTGGCGCCCCAGGGCAGCGGCAGGCCGTAGAAGCCGTAGCCTGCGGGGCCGTGGGTCAGGCCGTAGCCGCGCGCCTGCCATTGGTCCTTGCCGGTCTTGTATTGCACCGGGTCGATCACCGGATCCGTGTCCAGCGCCTTGGACACCACATGCAGCCCCTCCTCCGCGGTGCCGAACAGCATGCGCCCGTGACCGATGCCGACCGCACTGGAGTACGAACTGAGCCCGAGCGGGCGTGGTCCCCTTCACCGTATCGCCACCGTTGACGTGGATCCAGTCGATCAACTTGCCGGTGGCGCCGTCGATCAGGATGGGATAGCCGTAATAGCTGTTGCTCCACGTCGTGTACGCGATCATGCCGCGCGGACCGAAGCTGCCGTCGGAGACGGCGATCTTCATGAACCGGCTGTTGCCGTTGATGAAGTAGTCCATGTTCGGACCCGGCCACCGTCGGGTCGGCGATCAGCACGTCCTGGCCCGTGGCGAGATTGATCTTGCGGATCGACTTGCTCTTGACGCTGGCGTAGTAGAGCCAGCCGTCCAGTAACGCCATGCCCTCGGGCTGCACCACCGGGATGGTCTTCACCAGCGCCGCCGTGTCCATGTCGAACACCTTGATGGCGTTGTTCATGCGGTCGCTGACGTAGAGCTGGGTGCCCACGGCGATCACGTCCCACGGCTCGATTCAGGCCGGTGACGAACTCCGTCACCTTGGGCGGCACCCCGTGCGCGGTCGCGCTGTACTCGAGCTTCACCACCCGGTTGCGGTAGGTGTCGCTGACGTACAGCGTCGGCCCCAGCACGTGCGGCTTCTCGTTGTTCTCGCTCGGGATCGGCGCCGCCTGCTCGTTGATGACCAGCGTGCGCGGGTCCCAGGCCATGCCCCACGGCTGGGCGAAGCCGCGCCGCTCGGGCGGGATGCTCGACCAGTCGCCCACCAGCTCGGCCGAGGTCGGGTCGTTCCCAGTACGACGCCATGTCCTTGTGCCGGTAGCCGGCCAGCGTGACCACCGTGCCGTCCGGCGTCACCTTGCCGATCCGCCAGGACTCGATGAAGTAGACGTTGCCGCGCAAGGCGCCCCCGGGCGCCGCGCTGCCGACCTCCAGGTGCACCGGGGCGATGATCGAGCCCCGGCCGCGCGGACCATCCAGCATCGGCAGCATCGGCTTCGGCTGCTCGAAGTCGAAATAGAAGTAGTTCTCGCGGTTCGCGGTCGTCCACACCCCTTCCTTGGTGAGTGCCGGCCGATACAGGTCGCCCGGCCGCGGCACCGCCAGCGAGGTGATGACCACATCCTTGCGCATCGGCACCGTCGGCCAGATCCGGGAACTCGCGGCTGGGGTACGGCACCGTGACCGGCTCGAACTTCGTCGGTACCCAGGCCTGCTGATAGCGCTGAGCCCCCTCGAAAATCAGCTCGTGACTGGCGGTGGTCACCGGCATCCAGGGACCCGGCTGCGCCACCGCGCCCTTGCGCACGTACACGCCGTAGTCCAGCACCGACCACGACGGGTCCAGCCCGGTCACGCTGGCCAGGTACCAGCCCTCGGCCATGCCCGCGATGTTGACGTCGAACGTCACCGCCACGTCGGCCGCCTTGACCGCCGCCGTCGCCACCGCCTTGCCGTCGAGCGTGAGCGTGAGCATGGTATCGACGCCCAACGGGATCTTGGTGCCGCCGGTCGTGAAGTTGCAGGTGAACACGTTGACCTGCGGACTTGCCCGGCGCTAAGAACGACCGCGCTGTTCCATCCGCTCGTAGCGGTTGCAGTAGCTCATCCAGCCACCGAAGACAGAGCGTCTTGGCCAAATTCGGCAGCGCGGTGGTGACCGCCGGGATCCCCGCCGCCGGATCTCCCGCCGGTGCCGCGATGGCCGATGGGCCAGCGCCGACACCAGGGACAGGATCGCGCCGCTAGCTAGAGCGGCCAGGGAACGGCGAACGGCAGAAGGAAATAGTTTCACTAGAGCTATCCAAAAAAGAAATGCAAGACCGAGCAATTATGACATGGCCATATATTTTATGTGCCATGACGAAACCATATTTCTTGAATGCATTGGGCGTACGAGAAACATTTTATTGAAAGTGGCCATTTCACTGTGTCGGAGACCCACGCTAGCAAATAACAAGCCAGAAGGCCGGCGAGAGAAACCTGCTTGGCGGCAAGCCCTTTAGCACGCGGCTCTCCAGCGTTCCGATAGGGCTTTGGCGATTGCCTGCGAAGGGGTATTTGCAACGCTAAGTTGCCGTTATTCGGCTTTTCATGATATTCCGCGTCACTTCCTCAGTCGGGTCGTATGTCATGTAATTGTCATGGGCTTGCTTGCGCGCGGAGCGCCAATGCGATTTGCCAGACGACCTAGACCGAACCCACGCAGTTTGTAACAAAACGCAACGATGCCGTTGCGTTCTTCCCGGCGCAGGAGTAATTTGCTTTCGAGCGGGTGTCTTTGCCCGACCTTCGGAAGGAATCTCCATGACTGCATCTCGAATCGCAACGGCCGGCCTTTTCGCGAGCATGCTGTTGTTGGCCCCGGCATCGTCTGCGTTCGCCGACGGCCCGCGCTGGTCGAAAGGCGCCTCGCACCATGGGTCGGCGTACCACGGTGGCAGCTACCACGGCCCCGTTTGGCATGGCGGCGGCTACCGCGCCCGCCTATGCGCACGGCGGCGGTTACTGGCGCGGTGGCGTCTGGTGGCCGTTCGCGGCCGTCGGCGCGGTCGTGGGAACCGCCGCGGCAATCGTTGCTGCACCATTCGTGGCATTTGGCAATGCAGTGGCCAGTGCGCCGTACTACGCGCCGCAGCCAGTATTACGCTCCGCAGGCTATCGCCCACAGTATTACGCGCCTCAGGGCTACATTCGCGCCACAGCCCAACTACTGTGCCGCCGCAGTATCGCGCACGCCTCAACAAGCAGTATTACCCGCCTCAGGGCTACAACGCGCAGCCTTCATACCGCGACGCGACGCCTCCGTCCGACTATTCAGAACAATCGCCGCAGTACTACAACAATGCGTGGCCAAGAAGGGTATGCTCCGCCGCCGCAGAGGTCTTACTCGCCGCCCGCGACCTACAACGCGCCGCCCAGCTATCCGCCGGGCACCACGACCTACCAGCGCCCGCGCGATCCGGCACCCGCGTACTACTCGTACAATTATCCGCGCTAAAGGGCGGCGAACTTCGCAACGAACTGATCCGAAATGCAGCAGGTGCGCCGGGGAGGGCGTCCGTCACGCGAAGCGTCCGAGAAATTGGGCGAACTGATCCTGGACGCGGCGACACAGATGTTTCTCGCGCACGGCTTCGGTGCCACCAGCATCGATGCCGTGGCGCAGCACCTGCGCATGTCCAAGCGCACGTTCTATCACCGCTTCCCCGACAAGGAGGCGCTGTTCGCCGCGGTCGTCCATCGCATCATCCAGCGGTTGCGTCCGGCCGCGAACATTCCGCTGATCGAAGGCGCCGACATCCAGACGATTCTCGAGCGGCTCGCCGCACTCATCCTGCACGCCGCGGTCTCCTTCCAGGCGATCGCGCTGCATCGGTTGATCGTGGCCGAGTCAGCGCGCTTTCCGGAACTCGCCCGCGTGCTCGCCAACGAAGGCGCAACCGAGGAAGCGACCGCGCTCATCGCGGGCATCCTCGAGCGCGAAGCCAGCGCCGGACGAATCCGGGTCGACGACATCCGTTTCGCCGCGCAGCAGTTCCTGCAGATGGTGGTGGCGATGCCGCAGCGTCGCGCGATGGGCCTCGGCGCGCCGATGAGCGCGAAGGAATTGCAGGAGTGGTCGCACAAGGTGGTGGACCTGTTCCTTCGCGGGTGCCGGGCCGAAACGCCGGTGCGCTAAAGCTCGCCCCCCTGCCCTGTCATTGCGCCGGCAATGCTGTCAGCGCCCGCCAGAAGAAGAATCCCATCAGCAATCCATAGCTGACCGCCGCGCCGATGCCGACGTTGCGGTTGAGCCGCGCGGCGCGTGCCGGCTGGCCGCCCCGGTTCAGCCACTCGCCGCGGATCGACACCGAGATGAAAATGAGCAGCATCGCAAACGACGCGATCACGGCGACGTTGACCAGCGGTGTGGTGAAGCTTGTTTCCGTGAGCGAGTTGACGACGTACTTGTTGCCGATGGCGGCAAACGTCGCCGACGTCGCGAGCGTCGTGCGCACCTGCAGCATGTTGGTCGGGACGAAATAGCCGATCATGCACAACAGCACGCACACGATGAAGCCGATGAAGTAGTCGACGGCGGCGCGCCAGCTGGTACGCTCGGCCCCGACTTCAACGACCAGCGTCGAGTAGCGCTCGTTGGTGCGCTCGGCGAGGCCGAACGACGTCGCATACTGCTTGCGGTACTCGGTCACTTGGAATCCCGACAGCCGCCAGCCCGGCGAGAATGCGTCGGGATCGAGCATGCTCGCATCGCGATCAACGTCGTACACGAGATAGTCATCCTCGTACGGCGATTCGATCTCGATTTGCAGCCGGTGGCGTTCGAACGGAAACGCGCTGGTGTCGAACGCGCATTGACCACCGCGTCGACGCGCGCGACGGCGTAGTTCTCGCCGTTGGCAAGCTTGCGGCGGTCCTCCAGCGTCACCGTCTGCGAGCGGGCGCCGACGACGTGCAGGTTGGCGATCGGATCGAAGGCGTCGCCGCGCCAGCGAAACCAGACTTCGAATTTCGGGTGAAACGTGTGCTTCGAGAAATCGAGTTCCTGGATCGCGAAGAGGTACACGCCAATCTTCACCGGGCCGGTCGGCGACGCACCCGGTGCGGGGATGCGGCCCAGCTGCATTTCCTCCGCCGGCGCGGTAGCCAGCCCGGCGACGCAGAGCGACGCGATCGCCAGGACGCGCACCACGCAGCGAAGCACTGCCGACTTGGCATTGGTCACCATAAGGCCGGGTAGCCTACCCTACTACCTGAACCGTGGGCTAGCCGTCATGGCAACGCCGGATCATTGCACCGTGGACTCGACGAGGCGCGATTCGCGCTCGATCAAAAAAAGTGGGCGGCCCATTCGGATCGCCCGCTTCGTCACCAATCCCGCTCGTTTCCGCGATCTGCGGAAGGCTAGCTACCACGGCACGACGTAGGTGTCGTCCCGCTGGCCGACCGCTTCCATCGCGGTCAGTTCTGACCGTTTCTTTTGCCACGCCGATTTCCTTAGCGCCTGCTTTTCGGCCGGCGTCAGCTTGTCCCATTTGGCCCTGGCGGCTTCGGCTTCCGCCTTGTCTTTGGCGGACTGCGCCGCGGTCTCGCGCTGCATGTCATCCCGCTGCCCCACGAGCTCCATGGCAGACAGCTCGCTCAGTTTCTTGGTGCGCGCGGCGGCGATCGTCGCCTGATTTCTGCTGCGGGGTCAGGGCCGCCCACTTCGCTTTCGCTGCCTCGTACTCGGCCCTGTATTGCGTCTGTTGCGCTACCGTCATCGGCTGCATGTCGTCGCGCTGGCCGGCCTTCTCCATGGCCTTCAGATCCTGCTGCGCCTGCTGGTTCGGCGAAGTCGCTTGCGCAATCTTTTCCGGCAGTTCCGGATTTGCTTGCGCCCAAACGGGGCATTGCCAAGACCAAGGAAGCTACGGCCAGCGATACACGTGCTGCTTTCATCGTCGTCTCCTTTTCCAATGAACGGACAATTCAACGCGCCGACGTGACCATCGGCGGTGCTGCGGCCATCACATCAACTTTTTCATGATCTTGCGCTCGAGCTTGTGCTCGCCATAGGGCGGGTATCTGACGCCGGGATCGATCAGTGGGCTGTGGTACAGGACGCCGCGCGCGTTCGTGAATGCCTCGAACCCCCAGTGACCGTGGTACTTGCCCATGCCGGAGTTGCCGACGCCGCCGAATGGCAACTGCTGCACAAGCGGGTGGAGGGCGCAGTCGTTGACGACCGCGTCCCCGGAGCTCGTCCGCTCGAGAATGGAATCGACCACCGACGGGTCATCGCTGAAGATGTAGAGTCCGAGCGGGGCGGGCCGCGCGTTGACCCAGTCGATCACCTTCTCCACCGAATCGATTTCGAGCACCGGCAAGATCGGTCCGAAGACCTCTTCCCGCATGATCTGAGAGTCGAGCGGGACGTCGACAAGGACCGTCGGCGCGATGTAGAGCTCGCCGGCGTCGGTGTCGCCGCCTGCGGCGACGCTACCGTTCGAGATCATCCCGGCCAGGCGGTCGAATGTCCGGCGGTTGATGATCCTGCCGTAGTCCGGGCTTGTCTTGGGGTCGTCGCCGTAGAAGTCACGGATCGCCTCTTTCAGGTGCGAGACGAATTGGTCCTTCACCTCGGGCCAGACGAGCACGTGGTCTGGGGCGGTACAGATGTGGCCCGAGTTGGAGAAGCGCCCGTACGCGATGCGGCGGGCCGCGGCCTTGAGATTCGCCGACGAGTGGACGATCGTGGGGTTCTTGCCGCCCAACTCGAGCACGGTCGGGGTCAGGTGCTTCGCGGCCGCCTGGTGAATGATCTTCCCGACGGCCGGACTTCCCGTGAAGAAGATGAGGTCCCAGTGCTGGTCGAGCAACGCTGTCGTCTCCGGGACGCCGCCCGTGACGACGGCGACCGCGGCCGGGTCGAGGAACTTGGGAATTATCTCGGCCACCACCGCGGCAGACGCCTCGGAGACCTCGGATGGCTTCACGACCGCGGTGTTCCCCGCCGCGATGGCCGACACGAGCGGGCCGAGCGTAAGCATGAACGGCTCGTTCCACGCGCCGATGATCAGGGTCACCCCGAGTGGATCGCGGCGCACACGCACGTGGCCGGGCTCGAGCACCAACGGCGTGGTCTCGCGCCGCGGCTTTAGCCAATCGTGCAGGTGCGCGAGCGCGAACTCTGCCTCGTGGATGTTGATGTCGATATCCATGAGATCGGCGTCGGTCTCGTTGCGGCGAAGGTCGTGCCTAAGCGCGTCACGTATCGCACCGCGGCTCGCTTCGATCATCGCCTTGATCGCCTTCAGCTGCCCCACCCGCCACGACACAGGCCTTGTCTTTCCGGCCTTGAAGTAGGTGCGCTGATTGTTGACGAGAGTGGTGTAGTCAACAGCGCCCATGGAATTCCCTTTGCAAGTATCGCGGCTCTCGGTCAGCGGCGTCGCGCGATACGGTCGAATCGGGCCGCGAATCAACAAATAAGGAAGAACTGCAAGCACGAACACGGTGACCAGCGCTTCCACCGGATAAAACCTGTGCAAAACCATGTACTGATAGATCGCATCCATCACAAACGCAAAGATAATGACTCTGCTGACTCTCTTCAGTCCTTCGCGAAGGTAAGCGCCCCGCTGGGATGGATCAGACAGGATGGTCTGCAAGAAAGGTGGCCGGCCGATTCGAGCGTCCTTGAATCCGTCGCGCGTGGCGAAGAACGCCGCCATGAGCGGGCTGCAGGATGAAGCGAAACGCCAAAGGTCCGCTCGGTTGCGCGATCAATTGGTCCCAGAATCGGGTCAAGATTTCCTGAATCTCCGACATCTACGGCCTCCTCACTTCATGCACGGCATTGCGATGCGTCGAAGACGACCTGATCGTAGTGCCAGAGCCTTTCAAAGAAAGCGCGCGCCATGTCGAGTTGCGGGCTTGCCTGTGCGGATGGCAACGTTCTTTCCACTATGTCACCGATGCTGCGGTTCCCATCAATGGCATCGAACAGGCTCTTTTCCGTTGCGTCGATTGGCATGATCAGATCCCGGTAGGCGTGTGTCGGGTTGATCAGAACGGCTGCCGCCCCGGGAGGCAAGCGGTCTTGAACGCATATCGTGTCCGGCATTCGAAGAGGCACGTAGTCGAGCCAGGCATCACCGGCAAAACGTATCCGTTGCGCAGCGCCGGGGCCATCGTCTCGGTATGCAATCACGCTGTGGCGAACCATCGTTCCACGAAACAGTTCGACGGCGGCATATTGCTCGGCGAGGGAAAGCTGCGCCAACCGGGAAGCCTGCGGAATCCTCGCCAGTGCTCCACACTGAGGCGCATAGGGTGCCTGTTTGAGCCACCGGCCGAATGTCAGTCCTGACTTTTCGATCAAGTCGAACAGCTGCGGCACCGAATAGGCACGGTCCTGCGGATTCAGCAGCGCGTCGGCGAGTGCCGCCACGTCGCGGAAATCCGGAGCCTCGCGCAGCAAGGCTTCCAGCGGATGGCCGCGCGGCAGCGCCTTGAGTGCCGTGATGAGATCGTGGATCTCCTCATCGTTCGCATTGACGCCGATCCGCCTGCAGAATTCCTGCAGCATGTAGATGCCAGTCCGTCCGTAAGGCGCATACACCATGAGATGCATCGCGCCTCCGTTCGGATTGAGGACATCGCGCAGCGCGCGCAGCCCCGCATCCGGCTCCGCGAGATGATGGAGAACCCCGGTGCAGATGATCTGATCGAAGGTCGCCTTCAAGTCGCCTACCCGCTCGATGGGCAGCTGACGGACCTGGAGATTGTTCAGGTTGTATTTCGCCTTGAGCTCTTCGGTACAGCGCACACTGGTTGCGCTGAAGTCGATGCCGGTGACCCGCGCCGCAGGCCAGCGCAAGGCATGCTTGGCCGCCTGAGAAGTCCCGCAGCCGGCAATGAGGATGGATTGGTCCTCCCGATAGGGGCTTGCGGGCCAGAAGAGATGATAGTCCGCGCGGCGTTTCTGCCGGTCCTGCCCGAGCTGACGATATTTCTCGAGGCTATCGACCGGGGGTGGATAGGGATGACGCTCGTAAAACGCGCGCACATCCTCTCCGACGCGCGCGACATCCGATCTTGGTGATTCGTCGTCTTTCACGATACTCGAAGTGCAGGAAAGAAACCCATGCAGGGGATGATCTCCTGCATGGGTTGGTTCCACCGCGGCGCATAGATCCACGGGCCTGCCTCCGTGACTTTGCGGAAGTCAGGAATGGCCGTGACCCGAAACCTGCGCCAGTACCGCGTCCAGATTGAACGAAGCCGGCTTTTGCCTCGGCGGAAACTTGGCGAAGCCAGCGATCTGTTGCGCGACAAATGCCTGCATCATGTACATCTGAGGCACGTGATCGACCATCCAGTCCAGATAGGTGTTCGAGTTGTATTCGGCACGCTCGAACGGGTCACGACGCATGCTCATGATGTAAGGCAGCCGCAATTTGACGAACGGTTCGGCCCACTGCCTCATCGTATTGGCGCGCTGCACCGCAAGGTTGAATTTCCAGTCGCCGACTCGCACCGCGATGACTTCCCCATCGTCGCTGAAGTAGATGATGCCGGGCCGCGGGCTTTCCTTCGCCTTGCCGGTCAGATAGGGAATCATGTTGAAGCCGTCGAGATGGACGTTGAACTTCTTTCCGTCCACCGTGCAGCCATCGAGTAGCTGCTTGGTCACGTCCCCATTCCCGGCAGCCGCCAACAGAGTCGGAAACATGTCGATGTGGGAGACAATGCCGTTCAGTACCGAGTCCGGCTTGATCTTGCCCGGCCAGCGCATGAAACACGGCACACGCCAGCCGCCCTCCCAGTTGGAATCCTTCTGACCGCGGAACGGCGTGGTGGCGCCGTCGGGCCACGTGTCGTTCTCGGGACCGTTGTCGGTGGAGTACATGACGATGGTGTTGTCGGCGATGCCGAGTTCATCGAGCTTGTCCAGCATCATGCCGATTTGCTCGTCATGGACGACCATGCGATCGCTGTACGGATCCTGGCCGCTCTTGCCGATATTCTTCTGGGCGACGTGCGTCCGGAAGTGCATCGCCGTCGAGTTGTACCAGAGGAAGAACGGCTTGTCCGCCTTGGCCTGCGTCTCCATCCACGCCATCGCACGGTCGGTGATCTCCTCGTCGATCGTTTCCATGCGCTTCTTGGTCAGAGGGCCGGTATCTTCAATCGTCTGCCCGCCTTTGCCGTCGGCTTTGCAATGGAGCACGCCGCGCGGTCCGAACTGCTTCTTGAACGCGGGGTCCTTGGGGTAATCGGGCAGTTCGGGTTCCTCCTCCGCGTTCAGGTGATAGAGGTTGCCGAAGAACTCATCGAAGCCGTGCACCGTCGGCAAATATTCGTCGCGGTCGCCCAGGTGGTTCTTGCCGAACTGGCCGGTGGCGTACCCCAGCGGCTTGAGCAATTCGGCGATGGTCGGATCTTCCTTCTGCAGCCCGACCGTGGCGCCGGGCATGCCCACCTTGGTCAGGCCGGTACGGATGGGATTCTGGCCACAGATGAAGCAGGCGCGACCCGCGGTGCAGCTCTGCTGCGAGTAGTAATCGGTGAAGGTCACGCCCTCTTTCGCGATGCGGTCGATGTTCGGGGTTCGATAGCCCATCATGCCGCGACTGAAGTGGCTGATGTTCCAGATGCCGATGTCGTCGCCCCAAAGAATGAGGATGTTGGGTTTGTCCGTCTTTGCCATGCCTTGCTCCTTTGGTTAGCGGTCGTCTGCGACCGCGACTTGCGTCCTGGCGGCCCGCACCCGAGCGCCACGTAATGCGTCATGCGATGGACGACGCTCTTCCATCGTCCCTCCCTGGGCTATTGCTATTGTCATGAAGCGCTTGCGACAGGTCGTCATTTGCGACCGTGTTGCCTCTCACTGTGACCTTGATCCCTCTCAACCGAATGGCCCGACATTGAACACCATGCTGACAATGGCGAGGATGCCGATCCCAGAAGCAATACGGCCACCATCAGCGTCAGCGAAACCGGGAATTGACTCTGCGCGTGCACCAGGCCGTCCGCCTTCATCTCGGCGCGCTCCCGCCGCAGGCCGACCATGAACGACACGTGATAGGCGATGCCGACCAGGAGCATCGCAATTCCCAGCGCGACGAGCGCCACCCCGAAGTGCGCCGCTGCCGCGCTGCTCTTAAGCACGCTCCGACTCGTGCAGCTTCTGGAAGACCTGGAAGATCGTGAAACCGAAGCCTATCAGCGACAGCGAGGTGCGAATGACCGACATCAGCGTCCGGTCGGCGCTCATGCGCGTCCGCTGGAACGACATCCCGGTTCGCCGTGACGAAAGCTCGACTGAGATGCGAGCTTCATCCACCTGCGAAGTGATGCGCGCCCCGGGGGCGTTTTCCATATTCTCACCCATGAAGCAATCCGAGTTCGCGAAGTGCGCGAAGAATCATATCGGTCGCGATGGCGACCTGGAGCACGCCAAGCACCGCGCCGATGACCTGCAGCACCATGACCGCGACTCCGTCCATGATCCTGCGCTCATACAGCATCGTCAGCAGATTGAGCATCATTACCGCCGCGAGGAGCGCGAAAATGATGCCCGTGCGTTGGACGTCGCGGCTATTTGCGAGTACGACGATGAGCGCGGCGATGCCATAGGGCGTGACGACGGTCGGAAACGTGATCCGCATCGCCGCCGCCATGGGCTCTGCCGGGAGCGGCGGCGGCACCGGATGCGTCGGCTGATACTGCTCGAGCACCAGGCTCAGGCCGACAAGCGCGAAGATGACGCCGCCTGCGAGCAGCATCGACGAGGAAGAGATGCCCCAGTAGTCGAGCAGCGCTCGGCCGGCGAGGCCGCCGGACACGACCGCGATCATCGCGAGCATGAACGCGCGCACGGCGATCCGCCGCATCGTCGCCTCGTCCGTCTCCCGCGTGAGCTGCGCGAACGGGCCGAGGATCTTGAGAGGCCCAAGCGTGATGAAAAACAGCGTGAAAATCGCGCCGACGCCGATCAGTGCGGTCGTGTCAGGCGCGCTTGGCATTGCTCTCTCCTGCTCGACGGTACTCAAGATCAATGTCCCTATCGAGGAAGAAGGTGAGGAACGTCCGGATCGCGGCGATGGCGGCAACCCGGCCGATCTCGTCCCAGCTCGGGGTGACGGTGGTGGCCACGATGTCGGCGGCGAGCTGGAAGGTGAGACCGGCGACGAGCCAGCGCGCGAACTCGAGCCAGACCGAGCGCTTTGCCGCGTTGCTCGCCTGCCGCACCGTGACGCGGAATATCCCGATGGCGGCTTCGATGGCACCGATCGCAATGACCAGGAGTGCCAGCGCCTCCAGCAGGAGCGCGATGTAATGCGCGGCAACGTGCAGAGCTTCTTCCACGACCTATGCCGTCGCGCGCACGATACAGCGGAAACCGAGGTGACCGATCGAGGTATCCACGGGCTGCGCCATGCGTGCTGCCGGCCGGTATCGGCGACAGTAGTTCGGCGCGCACAAATACGAGCCGCCCTTCATCACCTTTCTCGGGATGCGGATGTTCGGCAAGCGCGGGTCGTAGCTTTGCTCCGCGTCTCCGCCGCGGGGGTTCGCCAGCGTGCAACACGCGTGCTCGATCTTGCCGTGCTCCTGATACCAATCGGTCGTCCACTCCCAGACATTGCCCGCCATCTCGTAAAGCCCATAACCGTTCGGCGGGAAAGACCCAACCGGCGCGGTCCACTCGTAGCCGTCGCTGCGCAAGTTCTCCCACGGGAACTCGCCCTGCCAGTTGTTGCACATGGACTTTCCGCCGGGCGTGAACTCGTCTCCCCATGCGTACTCCGCGCCTTCGAGTCCGCCCCGCGCGGCGAATTCCCATTCGGCTTCCGTCGGCAGCGCCCTGCCCGCCCACTTCGCGTACGCTTCGACGTCCTCGAAGGCAACGTGCACGACCGGATGCTTCCACAGCCCCTGGAGGCTGCTGCCCGGTCCCTGCGGATGCCGCCAGTCGGCACCCCGCACGTAGGTCCACCAGTTGTGCGGATCCCGAAGGTCGACCGGGCCCGCGGTCTTGCGGAACACCACCGCCGCTGGCTCGAGCAATTCCGGCTTGGCGCCGGGGTAGTCCGCCGCGTTCGCTGGCCGCTCGGCGAGCGTGACGTACCGGGTGGCCTCGACGAAGCGGCGAAACTCCGCGTTCGTCACCGCGTATCGATCCATCCAGAATCCGCTCACGGTTACCTTGTGCGCGGGCGCCTCCTCTGGGTAATGGACATCGGACCCCATGAGAAAGGTGCCGCCCGGAATCCAGACCATGCCTTGCGCCGGCGGTTTGCCGGGCGGAGGCGAACCTTGGACGCGCTTCTCGTCTTGCGTGGGCGAGTTTATTTCCACCATCGATTTCCGTTTGTTGGCGTTCGTCTGTGTGAATAGCTATACCGCGCGAATGAACACCGCTCCGAATGCGAACAGCCCAATGAAGATCAACGCGATCGCGATCCCGTACAGCGGCGTCATCCTGACGGTGTCGCCCATTCCGGCGACGGATGCGAATTCCTTGCTCCAAAGGTAATGCACCACCGACCGGTATTGCCAGATGGCGATGAGCAGCGAGACCACGCCAGCCGCGATGAGCGACAGCCCCAGATACCGGGGCGCCTCGGGCCGAAGAGCCGGGGCTACGCCCGACGTCGCGTGGAGGCGTTCGAAGAACTGCACGATCGTGAAGCCGAAGCCGATCAGCGACACCGCCGTCCGCACCCACGACATCATCGTGCGCTCGAGGGCCATGCGAGTGCGCAGCCACCCCCAATTAGTGTCTGCGGTCGGCCTGACTTCGAATCGTTGTGCCTGCGATCCCTGATCGGTCATCGATCAACTCCTGCCTATAGCAATGGTTGCGCGTCGCATGTGCACTTCATTCTGGCGAGATCACTCAGGTCCCGGGTCCTGTCCGCCCGAATGTGGCCGTGCGAACCTTGCCTCGGAAAACCCAGTAAACGCCAATCGTGTAGGCGGCGATGACCGGCAGGACCACGACACCACCGTAAAACAGGAATCGCAACGAAGCTTCCGGCGCCGCCGCGTCCGCGACCGTGATCGAGTACGGGATCATGTACGGCCAGAGCATCACGCCCAGGCTCAAGAAGGCAGCGATGAAGAATAGCGCGGTCATTGTGAACGGCCAGCCATCGCGCCTCTGCCACGCCCCGATGAAAATCCCTGCCAGTGCCAGCACACCGATAGCGGGGAACACGAGGCCCCACGACCTTGCGTGCAGATTGCTTCGCGCGGCGGCGCTGTAGTCGAACGTGAATGCGAATGCCAGGAACAGAACGACCAGGACACCGGCGGCGAGCCATCGGATCCGCGCGTAGGCCCAGTCACGCAGCTCGCCGTCACTCTTGAGTACGAGCCAGCCCGCGCCGAGCAGCGCGTACCCGAGCACGAGCCCGATCCCGGTGAGGATCGCAAATGGATGAAGCCAGCCGAACGGACTGCCGGCGTACTGGCCGTTCGCGATGGGAATTCCCCGGATCATCGCGCCAATGGCCGCGCCCTGGACAAAAGTGACTACTGTAGAGCCGAGGAAGAAACCCCAGTCCCAGAGCCAGCGCATGCGCTCGCTCCGGAAGCGGAATTCGAACGCAACGCCCCGGAAGATCAGGCCCAACAGCAACAGCAATACCGGAAGGTAGAAGGCGCCAAGGAACACCGCATAGACGTCGGGAAACGCGGCAAAGAGCCCGGCGCCGATCACTACCAGCCAGGTCTCGTTGCCATCCCAGAACGGGGCGATGGTGCCCATCATCCGGGCCCGGTGCGCCTCGTTCCCGGTCGTGCCGAACAGCACCCCGACGCCGAGATCGAGGCCGTCCAGCACGACGTAGAGCAGAATCGCGCAAGCGATCACGCGCGGCCCAGAACAAAGCGAGATTGCTGGGTTCCATGGCGCCTATCCGCCCGTGCGGACGTTGCTGCCGGTCGCCGTCTCGGCACTGTCGGCGAACGCCATCGGCCGCCGGCCGCTGGCGCCAGGTATGGCTTTCGCGTCGTCTGTTGGCCCTTCATGCAACAGCTTGTAGATGTAGTACAGGCCGAACGAATAGACCACGGCGTAGACGAGAACGTAGCAGGCGAGCGAGAAAACCACGTCGCCGGTCGTGAGCGACGGCGTGACCGCGTCCTTGGTGCGCAGCAGCCCGTACACGACCCACGGCTGACGCCCGACCTCGGCAGTGAACCAGCCACAGAGGACGGCGACGAAGCCGGTCGGGAACGCGAGGAACGTTCCCCAGAGAAACCAGCGCGTCGTCTCCAATCGGCCGCGCCAGCGGAGGAAGTTACCGAACCACGAGACCGCGAGCATGATCAGCCCCATCCCCACCATCAAGCGAAAGCCGAAGAACGGGATCACCACGGGTGGCCGGTCCTCTTTCGGGAACGCTTCCAGTCCGATTTCTTTCGCGGTCCAGTTGCCCGAGGCGATCATGCTTCCGAGCTTCGGGATTTCGATCGCGAAGAGATTGCGTTCGCTCTTCTCATCGGGAATCGCCATCAGCACCTCGCTGGCCGGCTGCTGCGTCTTCCAGCGCGCCTCGATCGCCGCAAATTTTGCCGGCTGGTGCTTGAGCACGTACAGGCCTGTCAGGTGGCCGAAGAAGAGTTGGATCGGGATCATCACCGCAACCAGCCCCAAGCCCCAGTTCAGCATTACGCGGGCCTCGGCGCGATGGATATTGCGCAACACGTACCAGGCGCCGGTGGCCGCCACGCACATGCCGGTGGTCAGGAATGCCGCGAGCAGCATGTGCGGCCAGCGGACCATCATCACCGACCCCAGCACGATCTCGCTCCAATCCGCTGGGATGATCTTGCCGTCGACGATCGTGTGTCCTACCGGCACCTGCATCCAGGTGTTGTTGGCGAGAATCCAGAACGACGAGAACATGGTGCCCAGCGAAACCATGCAACAGGCGAAGAAGTAGAAACGCGGCGACACGCGATCGCGACCGAGCAGCATTACGCCGAAGAACGTCGCCTCCAGCATGAACGCAGTGAAGGCTTCGTAGCCGAGCAGAGGACCCTGGATCGCGCCGGACTTCTGCGCCAGCACGCCCCAGTTGGTGCCGAACTGGAACGCCATCACCACGCCGGTCACCACCCCCATGCCGAACGAGACCGCGAACACCTTCAGCCAGAAATCGAACACGCGCCGGTAGATCGCGTTGCCCGTGAAGAGGCGTGCGCCCTCGATCGTCGCGAGCCAGGCGCCCAACCCGATCGTGAAGGACGGGAAGATGATGTGGAAGCTGATCAGGAATGCAAACTGGAGCCGCGACAGGAAGACGGGATCGAGTTCCATGATCAGAAGTCGCCTGTCACTTCTTCGCGGCGGCGCTGTCCAACCCGAGGATGACGACTCGCGCGTGCCTCGGTTTCGTTGGCCAAGCGACCAAGGTGAATCCGTCCGCCACGGCAACTTTCTGCACGCCGTCCACGGTATACGTGATCACACCGCCCCCGATCCCGGCTCCGGTTCCGAGCGCGCCCCCCCAAAGCTTCTGGCCGGTGGAGGAATCCAACGCGTAGAGGTTGCCACCAAGGTCAGCGACGAACACGACTCCACCGGCCGTCGGCGTGATGGCGGCAACAATGGGATAGTTGGACTTGGCGCGCCATTTCCAGACTCCGGTGTCCGCGTCGCTGGCATAGATCCATCCGGCCCAGTGGCCGTCAGTGGGGTCTTCCTTGCCGAACATGTTGATCGGGTTCCATGTCGCCATTCCGGTCCAGGGTTGCCCGACGGCCACCGACCGCATTCTCTCGTCGGTCTTGATCGTCACCGTATCGCACCAGTCGACGGTACCCGTGATGATGAGATTCGTGGTCGGATCGAAGCCGGGAGTGTTCCATTCACTGCCGCCTACCGGACCCGGACAGAAATGAACTTTCTGGCCGACGGCGAAATTGCCCTCCACATTCTCGATCGTCGTGACAGGCACGTGGTAGAGCAAATCTTTGGTAGCGAGATCGTAGCCATAGAGCTGCCCATCCTTCGGAGCGACCGCCATGAGCTGCCTGCCTCCCATGGTTTGAAGCAGGATTGGCGGGTTGGACACGTCCCAGTCGTGCCAGTCCTTCTTCACGACCTTGAAGTCGTTCTTGTAGTCGCCTGTCTTGGCATCGAGAACCACAACCGAATCGGTAAAGAGATTTGAGCCTTCACGCGCCCCTGAAGCGAAATCGGGGGCCGGATTGCCCCCTGGGACGTACAGCAGGCCGTTCTTTATATCCAGCGTGTACGAAGTCCAGGCACCGCCGCCGCTGATGGGGATGCCCGGCGCGTTGTTCCAGGTCTTCGTGTCAAGTGGCGACTTGCCCAGCGGCCCTCGCACCGCATCGCCCTCAACTTGGGGGACGAGAAAGAACTGCCAGACGATCTTGCCGGTCTTTCCCTCTAGTGCGTATACCTTGCCCTTGCCGCCCTTGAAGTCGCCGCCGGCATTGCCGACGAAGACGAGGCCGTCCCAAGCGATCGGCGCCGACGGCACCGTCTCGCCGCGTTTCGGGTCGCAGATCGTCGTCTCCCACAACTGTTTGCCGGTCTTGAAATCGAAGGCCAGCACGCGACAGTCCTGCGTGCCGCGAAACAGCAAGCCGTCCATGTAGGCGGCGCCGCGGTTGGCAGGCAGCAGCGCGCCGGGGTAGTCCAGGCGCGTGCGCCAGTTCTCCGCGCACGTGGCCGGATTGATGGAGAAAATCTCGAACTCGGCGGTGCCGATCAAGGCGTTGTTCACCATGATCAGACCGGATTCGAAGGCAGTGAATATGCCGAGGTCGTAGGTGCACAGGACCTTCAGGTTTCCAACATTCTTCGTGTTGATCTGGTCGAGCGGCGAGAAGCGCTGCGATGTCGGTGTCCTGTTGTAGCTCGGCCAGTCCCCGGCTGCAGCGCCTGGCCATGCCGCGGCGGCCAACTCTGGTGCGGGCACCGCGGCTGCGGCTGCCTTGTAGGCGGGATTTGTTTCTGTGGTCAATGTGCCCGTTGGCGAAGACAGCGACCTGAGAAAGTTGAGACCCATGCCGCCGTAGGTCGTCATCTGCACCGGAAAGGTCAGGTACAGAACCCCCGCTACGACACCCGCAGCCACCAGCACACCAGCGACGACAAGGAATTTGTGCCTCAATTTGGTCTCCTTTGTGCGACGGTGGACTGCCTGCTATCCACGCGCAGCGCGGCGAATCGAAGCGGCAAGTCGGCCAACCATTTGCATCGCGGGGCCAGCGTCGGCGCGGCGGATGCTGACCCGCGGAAGGCGGATTGTAGCAACGCTTTGTCGTTCAGTGTTACACCTCAGCAGCTGCCAGCAGAAACCGCGTCGTTTGTCAGGTCTTCCCGGCAAAATTCGAGGAGCTCGCCTGGCTGACAATCTAGCGCGACGCAGATCGCCTCGAGCGTGGAGAAGCGAATCGCCTTCGCCTTGCCGGTTTTCAGGATCGACAGGTTGGCGACGGTGATGTCGACGCGCGTGGCCAGTTCGGTCAGCGTCATTCGGCGTTCGTGCAGCAGTTCGTCGAGGCGGACCAGGATCGCCATGTCACACCGTGCCTTCGAGGTCGGCGCGCATCCGCGCTCCCGCCGCGAACACGCCGGCGAGCACGAACAGCAGCAGCACCGCCAACCACGGCGCGAACGAGAACGCGTCGACCTTCCCCGATTCCCACACCGCCGCCGCGATCGCCGCGACGACCATGCGCAGTCCTTCGAGCGCCGCCACGCTCCACGCAATGGCCTCCAGTCGCCTGGCGTTCTCGAGAATAAAGGGGTCGCCGACGCGCACGGTGTCGACGATAGCCAGCAGCCGGCGCAGGATCGTGTGCACGATTGCCGCGCCGATCAGTCCGACGACGACGATCGCGCGGAGTCCGAGCCCCGCCATCGGATGCTTGTGCAGCAGATCGAAGCCGAGCGGGCGTTGCGGCCAGCCTTCGATGAAGAAACTGAAGACCAGCAGCCCCGCGATGGCGAGCGCATAGAGGGCATTGAGGAGGATGAGCCCCCGGATGACGGGTCGGGCGGCTGCGAGGGCACGGGTGCTGGCGTGGGTCATGGCAAGGACCTCCTGTTATATCGCTAAACGATATTGTACACATCGATAATCGATATGTAAGAAGGCGTCCGTCGCGCCGCCGCTTGGTAGCCGAAGGCGGGCTTCGGGGGTATAAGAACAACCCGTTGCCGCGATGGCCAAAGGAGTCCTGGTTGGGCAAGCTGCAGACCATCGTCGTAGTCGCCGTGGCGTATGTCGCGCTCGGCGCCTTCTCCGCCTTTTTCGCATATTCGGACCAGGATGCGTGGGGCGTGTGGCTCACCAGCGGCTTGGGGCTGGGCCTGGTGCTTGGCCGGGACCGTTCCGATTGGTGGCCCGTGCTCGCCGGCGCATTTCTCGGCGCATTGCTTTTCGAGCCCCTCGTGGGATCGTCGCTCGGCGATGCGCTGGGCTACGCGCTCATCGAAGTCGTCGTGACAGTCGTCGGCGGTCTGGCGGCTGCACGATTCTCAGCGCCGCCCCTCCAGTTCGCGTCGCCGCGCGATGTCGGGTCGATCGTTGCCGGGGCATTCGCGCTGGCGCTGACGGGCGCGATTCTGGTGGGTCTATGGGACCATTTCGTGGGCCGCCCCGATGCCTGGAACACTTTCCGTGTCTGGCTGCTGGGCAATTTCGTCGCCATGCTGCTGGTCGCGCCCTTTATCGCGTCTTGGGCCCGGTTCCGGCTCAAGCGCCCGGACGCCCGGACGCTGTTCGCGTTCCTCGGTGGCGCGATGGCGTGCGCTCTATTCCTGCTCTGCGTGCATGCGCTCTTCAGTGCCCATCCCGCCGGTTTTCCGCGATCGTATGCCGTTGGACTCACCTATCTTCCCGTCGTGCTTTTCATCCTCGTCGCGCTGCTGTGGGGCGCGCGCGGCGCGACGTTGGCAGTGGTCATCGGCGCGCTGATTGCGATCACGCAGACCGTACGGGGGATCGGGCCTTTCATCGGCCACGAGGGAATCTTCGACGACCCCGTGCTCACTGCGCAGGGCTATGCGGTCGCGCTGTCGATCGTCGGGCTGCTGGTGGCTACCGTTGCGGAAAGCCGCCGCATGGCGAAGGCGCAATCGCAGGCATGACGAGGTACGGCATGTCCGCGCGAATCAACTCCCCAGGTCCGCGACGAGCTTCTTGAAATCGGCGGAACCCAGCAGGAGCTTGCGCGCGACGGCCCGCAAGCGATCGACCGTCGCAGCGTCCAGGGTCAGCGCTGTTGGAATTTTCTGGAAACCATTGCGCTCGGTTTCGTCGGGAATCGCCTGCAGGGAAACATCGATGAAATAGAATTGCGGGCCCTCCCCGATCGCCGCGCCGCGCGAAACCGGACGCGCTTTCCTCACCTCGTCGCGCCAGCCTTCGAAACTCGACCTGAGTTGCTCGGCCACTTCGTACGAATGCGCCCGTCCTGGCAACTTGAGGGCGTTCAGCGTCTGGAGGAAGTTGGGTGTGTCGGCGCTCTGATCGATCGCATAGTTGGGATCGGTTTCGGCGTTGACCGAGATGAAGACCACATGGGTTACGTCGTGATAGCCGAGGGCATCGACCAGCTGGAAGAAGCCGCCCTGCTCCACGGCGAAATCGCCGGCAACCCGCAAGCCCAGGTTGTCGATCAGCCCCCCATCGACGAGATGGACATGCGGACGTCGCGAGCGGTCCATGTAGGTGCGCGCTTCCTCGACGCGGACGACGCGCGTACTCGCGGACGCATCGACGCTCGCAGCGATTCCCGGCAGCGATACCGGTCCGCAGGAGCCGGCATAGCTCGCGAGCGTGATCGCACTGAAGAAAGGTGGCAGCGCGGCGGACGCAGCGACGGCGCGTCCCACCGACAAGCTGCCCAGGTCCGAACACAGCAGGTCGAATTGCCCCTGCGTGAACGGAAACCGCGCACCGGTCGCCAATGCGGCGGCGTTGATGACCACGTACGGTCGCATGTTGCCGCGCGCCAGATCGGCATACGTTGCGCCATCGAATAGTTCGCGATCAAAGTACTCGGCGAGGACCTCGCCGCGCGAGAATTGTGCTCCGGCGAGCCGCGGCAGGTTGGCGAAGATCTCGGCGCGGAGCTGGCGTTCCACATCGCGCTTCAGGAATTTGGTCTCGAAATCGCGGAAGAGTCCCTCTCGATGGACGGCGTAGTAGGCCGCGACGATGCTGCCGCCCGAAACGGCGTTGATGACGTCGACCTCGTCGAGCAGCCTCCGGCTACGGCCACCCATCTTGAGCTTCACGTCGCGCAGCGCTTCCATCGTTCCGTAGGCGAGCGCCGCCGCGCGCGTGCCTCCGCCCGACAAGGTCAGGATGACCAGCACGTCGCCGGGGTTGTCGGGGTCGGCCTTGACGCGCTGGAGCCGGTATCCCTTGGTGAGGTCCTGGGTTGCGATCGGCGCGTTGACCGGATGCTGGGCGTCGCAACCGGCGAGGGCGATCGCGCAAATCAGGATCCGCACAAGGCATTGGCTGCGGAGCATGTCGCCAAGGTCCGGGAGCATGATCCTGATCTATTGGGGGAGGCGTCCGCGAAAGCGCTTGAGTGCGTGCGCGAGATCGGCGATCAGGCCTTCCTGGATCCGGTAGCCCATCTCCTGCCCCATCGGCACCAGCAGCGAGACCGACTGCCGCCGGCAACGCTCCGCAAGCTCGCCGAGTTCGTCGATCGTCTTCTGCAGTAACGCGCGTGCGGCCGCCTCGTGGTGCCGCGGCTCGGGCACCATCGATTCGATTTCGCTGACGGTGATGCCGGGCCCGAACAGGCGGAGCACCTTGCTTTCGATGTCGACGCGCCGCGCGTCGATTCGCCATAACCGAAAGCGATGCCACGCTGCCTGCGCGCCGAACACGAGCGAAATCAGGAAGACAGCCTGGAGCCAGCGTGCCGTCGGCATGATGTCGATGAACCACGGCACGTACGCTCCCACCACATCCGGACCGTCGTTTTCGTAGTAATTTCGCGCGGCCGACGCAACGGGCAGGCCGGTCAGGTTCGCACTCTCCCGGTTCACGCGCACGAAGTCGGGAAATATACGCACGAATGCCGTGATGATGCCCTGCGTCACCGACTCGCGCGCGCAGCCGTTGCCGATGACCAGCGCATCGATTTGGATGACGCGCTTGTCGACCGGAGGCAGCTGGCGCACCGGATCGTAATTACTGGCAGTGATCTTGCCAACGCGCGCGAACGGTAGCCGGTGGGCCAGCGCATCCGCGCCCGCGAAGTCGACGATCTGCAGCTTGCGCTCGCGCACTGCGTCGACCACCAACTGGGCATCGGCATCGATGACCATCGCGGCCAGGTCGAGCTCGCCTCTTTGGAGCATCGTGAGCTGGGACTCCACGGATTGCGTCGACACCTTGAGGTCCAGCTCGGACAGCTGCGCGAGCACCTGGCGGGCGACGACCTCGGTGCCGCTTCCCACCGGCCCAATGCCGATGCGCATCCCCTGCAAGTCGGCCACCGAGCGGATGCGGTCCGCGTCGCGTCCGAGCACGATGAGCGATTCGGGCCTCGACAACCGCCCGATCAATTCGAACGGGTGGTCCTGCGGCCACGGCAGCCCATCCTGGACCAGCGCGAATTGGATGTCGCACGACACCTTGGCGGCGCTCAGCCTGGTCATGTTCTCAACCGATCCGGCGGACGGCAGGTTCCTGATCTGCCCACGCTGGCGCTTCACCTCCGCCGCCAACCGGGAGACCACGGCGTAATAGTTGCCGCGCTCGCTTCCGGAAAGAAAGGCGACATCGACGTGCGACAAGTTCGGGCTGCGGCTGTACACGGCAGCAACGACGATCGCCAACCCGAGTATCGCAAACGCAAGCACGGCCTTGAGCCCGCGAGACGGCTCTTCCACGGCCCCGAGCGTGCGCTCCAGCCCTTCCTTCAGGTGGTCATTCACCCACTGTCCCGGTACGGCGCGTGATCACCGAAAAGCCTCGTCGACGATGGAAATCGGCGCCATCGTACCTCATGGCACGAGTCCGAGCGCCGTGGAGTAACATTCAACGATCCCCATTGATCCCGAATTCATGCTCAAACTTCCGCCCGGTTCCTGCGACACGCACATGCACGTCTACGACGATCGGTATCCGCTCGACTCGAAGTGGACCGTTGCGCCACCCAAGGGGCTCGCCGCCGACTACAAGCAGGTTCAGCGACAACTCGGACTCGAGCGCGTCGTCGTCGTCCAGCCCAACGCCTACGGCTACGACAACAGCTGTACGACCGACGCCATTCGCGACCTGGGACCGCAGGCGCGCGGGATCGCCATCGTCAAGCCCGACGCCACCGACGCCGACTTGAAGCGCCTCGACACTGCCGGCGTGCGCGGCGCGCGCTGCTACGTGTTGCCCAACCCGTTTGTGCAGTGGGACGACGTGCCGAAGATCGCCGCGCGCGTGGCAGCCATGGGCTGGCACGTGCAGATCCAGCTGGACGGCCGCACGCTGCCGCAATACGACACGCTGATTCGCGGATTGCCCACCAACGTCGTCATCGACCACAACGGCAAGTTTCTGGAGCCTGTGCCCCCGAGCGACCCGGCGTTCCAGACCCTGCTGCGCCTGCTCGACACCGGCCGCTGCTGGGTGAAGCTGTCGGCGCCCTATGAAACCTCGAAGACTGGCGCGCCCAAGTACGAGGACGTCAGCGCCCTCGCCCGCGCGCTGGCGAAGCACAATCCGGATCGATGCCTGTGGGCAACCAACTGGCCGCATCCGGGACGCAATCCGCCGCCGGACAACATGGACATCCTCAACCTGCTGCCGGACTGGGTGCCCGACGAGGCGACGCGCAAGCGCGTCCTGGTCGACAATCCGGGGCGCCTCTACGGTTTCTAGCCGTAAGCCTAGTTGGCCTGCATCTGCCGGATCAGCACGTCGATCATGTCGCTGCCATCCGGTGATTTCAACCGGGTCTTGCGCAGCGCGACCACCAGTTCCGGCTTCGCGAGGGACTTGTAGTCGGCGCGGATCAGCACACCGGCGATCGCCCGCTGCACATCGACGGTGCGCGCCTGCTGAAACAGCCGCAGCAGTTCCTGCAGGCTCTCGCGATCGGTGAGCGGCTGCCGCGCGAGCGTGTTGAGCGCACGCACCTGGGCGTCGGCGGCGTTCATTCGCGCGATACCGCTCGCCACCGTGCGCATTTCCTCGGCGTTGGCAAGCTGCCGGTGATGCAGGTAGACCTGCGCGAGCTGCACGTCGTCGTTGTTGGCGCTGGTCAACGCCCGCAGCATGCGCGCATGCCCATCGGCGTTGCCCAGGCACGCCAGCAGCGCGGCGTTGGTCACCTTGGCGGCCTGCGTGGAGGTCGGGGTCAGCCCGGGCAGCTCGCTCGCCAGGCGCTGGTCCGCATTGAGCGTGCAGGCGAGGTTCACGTCCGCGGCGCTCACCTTGCCGGCTGCGATCTGTTCACTGAACATCTGCATGACTTCGGCGCGCACCTCCGCCTGCGACAGCCATCCCAGGTTGCCCGCGAGATCGAGCATGCGGGCGCGCACCGTGGACTCATCGGCGTCGCGCGCGAACTCCATGTACCGGGCACGTGCCGTGGTGTCGCGGCTGATTTCGCCCAGCGCCGCCGATACAGCCGGCGTTGTCCGCTCCGCGGTCCCGAGCGACGCCGAATATTTCTCGAGATGGCGCAGGAACATCCGGACTTCCGCCATGTCGCGGCGCATCAGGTCGTGCAGGAAGGCGATTTTCTGCGCCGGCGCAAGCCGGTCATCGGAAAACCGGCAGGCGTCGCCGCGGAACCCGGCGCGGGGATCGGCGTCGTCGAGGCCGGCGGTCACCACCATCGACGCCGGGGCGAAGAGGCCCAGCTAGCCGGGCGCTGGGCCGGCCGCTTCCGATCTCGCTCGGGCCGGACTGGAAGTAGCGCTCCAGCAGCGGCCCCGCGTTCTTGCCCAGTGGCGCCTTGCTCGAGAAGCCGTAGATGACCGGGACGTCCTTGAAGATGTCGCGCATGTGATCGCGATTGCTCTCGGCATGGCGCTCGCCAAGCACGCGCGACAGGCGCTCCGCATCGGCCGCCGAATAACCGGCGCGGACCAGGCTGCGACCAATTTCGGCCGAAGCCGTCTGCAGTGCGTCTGCGTTCAGGGTATTGCAGCCGAATAGATAGACCTCCTTCAGCCGCGAGAACACGCCGGGGCACGAATCGCTGCAGGACACGCGCTCCATCTCGTCGACCGGCAGATATTCGCGCGCGTCGAGGCGATCAGTGTAGAACTCGGTGCCGCCATCGAAGTGGCCGGAAATCAGCAGGACGTCGCACTTGACGCCCGTGCGGCACGCGGAGGCGAGCCAGTCGGGGCGGCCGCGCTCGACCAGTTCGACAAAGTCGAATTCGTCGGCCGGCAAGTAGCGCTTGAATATCTCGCGTTCGTCCGCCGAATTAACGGTGATGCTGCAAACGGTCTTCTTGTCGGCAAGCGCCGAGGGGGTCGCCAACACGAACGACACAAGCAGAACAAACGCAAACTTCGCGGTGCGGAATACGGGCATGGATGCGGGACGCTGGGCGTACGCGACCCGCAAGTATTACATGCCGCTTTCTTGTACAAGTGTACAAATTGACCTATTGCACTTCCAATCGCCGGATCAATGCGTCGATCGTGTCCGGGCCGGTCCCGCCCTTCAGCCGGTGATTGCGCAACGTCTGCACCATCTCCGGCCGGTCGATGGCGTCATAGTCAGCCCGTATCAGCACGGCGGCGATCGCCATCTGCACTCGCGGCGACTCGGCGACAGGATACAGCCGGGCCAGCACCTCGAGCGTTTCGGGGTCCGCCAGCCGCAGCCCGGCGAGCGATTGCAGCGCGCGGACCTTGGCGTCGACGCCTTTCATGTGGGCGACGCTCGCGGTGACCGCGCGAAGTTCACCCGCGTCGCCGATCGGCCGGTGCCGCAGGTAGACCTGCGCGATCTCGGTGTCCGCGTCGCGTGGACTCGTCAGCGCCTGCAGCACGCGCGCGTGGGCTTGTTCATTGCCCAGGCACGCCAGGATGGCCGCTTGCGGCACGCGCTCGGCACGCTCCCCCTGCGGCGGCAACCGGAAGAGCATCGCGTCCAGCTCGTGATCATCGTTGAGGGCGCACACCTGGTCCACATCGGAGGCGGTGACGGAATCGCGCGCCAGCGTGTCGCCGAGCATGCGCACCGATTCGTCGCTTCGCTCGCCGTCGGTGAGCCAGCCGAAGTCACGCGCAAGGTCGAGCATCCGCGCGCGCACGGCGACTTGATCTGCGTCACGGGCGAACTCCAGGTAGCGGGCGCGCGCGTCGCGGTCAGTGGCGATCCGTTGCAGCGACTCGGCGACTGCCGGAACCTCGCGCTCGGCTTTTGGCAGCGCCGTCGCGTAGCGCTCGATGCGATCGAGGAACATGCGCGCCTCGGCGATGTCTCGCTTGAAAAGCTGGTGGATGAAGTCGAACTTCTGCGCGGTGGCGAGGCGGTCATTGGAGAACTGGCAGACGTCCTGCCGGCGCGACGCCATCGGATCGGTATTGGTCACGCCGCTGACGGCGACCATCGAATGGGCGGCAAACCCGCTCAACAATCGCGCATTGGTCCGCCCGTTGCCGACGTCCGTGGAACCCGCCGTCTGGAAGTGGCGCTGCAACAGCGCGGCCGCCGTCGGCCCGAGCGGTGCAACCGATGAAAAGCCGTAGATCGCGGGCACATCCTTGAACACCTCGCGCATGCGGTCGCGGCTGCTCTCGCCATGACGAACGCTCAATGCTCGCGCCAACCGCTCGGCGTCGGCCTTGGAGTGTCCGGAGCGGACGAGGCTCCGGGCAACCTCGGCGGATGCGTTCCTGTTGGCGCCGGGGTTGAGCGTGTTGCAGCCGAACAGATAGACCTCCTTCAATTGCGAAAAGAGGCCGGCGCACGAACCGCTGCACGATGCACGCTCCATCTCGTCCACCGGCAGGAATTCGCGCGCTTCAATCTGGTCCGAGAAAAACTCGTTGCCGCCGTCGTAGTGACCGGATACGACCAGCACATCGCAGCGGACACCGGCGCGGCAGGCGGAATCCAGCCAGTCGGACCGTCCCCGCTCCACCAGCTCGACGAACTGGTACCTGTCCGGGGGCAAATAGCGCCTAAACGCTTCCTTCTCGTCCGGCGAATTTACGGTGATCGTACACACGGTCGCCTTGTCGGCGGCCGATGCTTCAGTCCAGCCAATCGTGGACAACGTGGCAAAGAGCAGCAGCGTCGATAGCCAAGGCATGGCGCGCAACGAATGGACGAATGCGCCGAATTTGACGCGCCGGCCCGCGTCCGTCTGTCCGTCGGCCCGCCTATCTCGCCTGGAACAAATGTCAGCGTGAACGTAGGAGAATTCCGACGTGGTCCCAGCGCCGGGCCGCCGTTGCGAGCGGGGAGAATCCCGCTACGCCAATGGCGCTACCCATGGTCAGTTCCCGCGCGGATCAGACTACGGCGAGGGGCAGCCCGCAATGCACTTTCCACCGCCGTCGAATTCCATCGTCTTGCCCGAAAGCGCAGGGTACACGGGCCGGCCCTTGACCAGATCGATGAACGCCGCCGTGTGAGACGCGGGGCGCACCTTGCCACCCGCGGTCGCGCCCTCGTTGACGTGCGTCACGATCACGGATGCCGGCCGCACGAGATCGTTCGCGGCGTAGGCGCCGGCCTGGGCGGTGATGGCGCTGTAGCCCAGATTCAGCACCATGAGGTTCGCCTTGTGGAACTCGTTGTCCAGCAGCTTCATGTCGGCGTGCAAGCCGGTGTCGCCGGACAGGTAGACGGTGAGGCCATTGGTGAACCTGACGATGTAGCCGGACGCGGGTCCAAGAATCAGGCTCGCGTTGTCGGCCTCGAGATTCTTGCGTTCCGGTTCGCTGAGCAGGCTGCGCGGCACCGTGCTGTCGTGCGCGGCCATGACCACGGTGACCTCGACCGCGCGCGACGCATTGGCCATCTTCACCGGCCGCATGCCGCCCAATTGCGCGGCAGCGAGACACGGCTCGGCAAACGGCGCCACGAGATCCTCTCCCGACTGCGGGCAATTGGGTGTCGGCTTGGAACGGATGTTCTCGACCTTCTTGCCGATGAAATTGGCCATCGGCGTCATCATGATGATGGCGGCGTTCTTGGCGGCCACGATCTCGGCGGTCGTTGAATGCGGCGCCGCCGAGACCAGTTCGGGATTGCCGCAAGTGCCTGCCTCCGGTGCCTTGAGCTTGGTATCGCCAATGTGATCGCCATGCGCGTGCGAAAGCAGCACCGCGTGCAACGTGCCGAGCCGCGCGTCGTCGCCGCCGGTTACCGATTGACCCGCGTCGTAGAGGA
This sequence comes from uncultured beta proteobacterium, assembly GCA_963782625.1. Classification (GTDB taxonomy): domain Bacteria; phylum Pseudomonadota; class Gammaproteobacteria; order Burkholderiales; family Casimicrobiaceae; genus VBCG01. The sequence goes on from CAWAKN010000016.1 coordinate 289,096, forward strand.
TGCGCACGCCGGTCGGATCCTCGAAGACCATGGCGCGATCGCGCGAGCAGAGCTCGCCGCTATGCGAGCCCAGCGGCGTGATCTTGACGTTCTGGGCGCAGACCGAAGTGGCACAGGCGGCGAGCGCCAGCACGATCGCGTTCATGGACAGGATTGTCTTTTTCATCGTTCCTCCAGATGTGAATTGTCAGGGCGCTTTGGGGCAGTCACAGACCTCGTTGCCCTTGTCGAATACGATGCGCCACACGCCCGGCGTTTCCATGCGCCAGATGGACGTGAACGTCGCGACATGCTTGCCCGACGGATCGAATACCGGCCCCGAACTCAGCGCAAGCGTTCCCGAATCCAGCACCTCGACTGTCTCGGGCTTCCAGGAGAACGGCGCCGCCGGCCCATCGTAAAAACGCTTCCAGGCATCGACCACCGCCTGCTTGCCGCGGAGTGCCTTCGGTCCCGCAAAGAAGATAGTGTCGGGCGCCAGGAACGCGGCAAAGGCCGCCTGGTCGCGGTCCGCCATCGTCTTGGCGAAGGCCCGCTCGGTGTCGGTCACCTGCCGCGTGAGTTCCGCCAAATCCGGTCGCGGCGGCGGCGCCGCGCAACCGCCGAGTCCTGTCATGACGACCCCGCAGGCGGCGACCGCAAGGATTCGGTCGAACGGTACATTCCTCATTGAGCGCCTCCTTGCAGCGACGGAAAGCGGACCGACCCCCGGAGCCACGGCGAGCATCGTATCCGATTGTCCGGGCATTGGCCCCACTGAACATACAATGGCCATTCCATGCGCTTGCCCAGGATCACGAAGCCCGACCCCGACCTCGACCCTTCGGTCGTCAAGCGTTACCTTCCGTGGGTCGTGGCGACCGCGCTGTTCATGGAGCAGCTCGACTCGACGATCGTCAACACGGCAGTTCCGGCGATGGCCGCAAGCCTTGACGTGACGCCGCTGAGCCTCAAGGCAGTCGTCACCAGCTACATCCTGAGCCTGGCGGTGGGCATCCCGATCAGCGGCTGGATCGCCGACCGCTATGGCACCCGCCGCGTGCTCGCATTCGCAGTCGCGCTGTTCACCGTCGCGTCGGTGCTGTGTGGCCTGGCACTCAACGTGCCGATGCTGGTCGCCGCGCGGATCCTGCAAGGGTTCGGCGCGGCGATGATGACCCCGGTGGGTCGCCTGGCCATCATCCGGACTTTTCCCAAGTCGGAGCTGCTGGTGGCGATGAATTTCGTCATCATTCCCGCGTTGATCGGGCCGCTCCTCGGGCCGACGGTGGGTGGATTGATCGTGCATTGGTTCTCCTGGCGCGACATCTTCTTCGTCAATGTGCCGATGGGCATTGTCGCGTTGTGGATCATCGCGCGCCACATGCCCGACTATCGCGGCGTTGCGCCGCGAAAGCTCGACGTGGTCGGGCTGGTCCTGTTCGGCACCGGCACGGCGCTCCTGTCCTGGCTGCTGGAGATCTTCGGCGAACACAACATCGACATCACGTCGGCCGGCGTGCTCTTCCTGCTGTCACTGTGCCTGCTCGGCGCCTACGCCTGGCACGCGCGCCAGGTCCCCTTTCCTCTGCTGCGGCTGTCGCTGTTCGACGTGCGCACGTTCCGTGTCTCGGTCGTCGGCGGCTTCATCACGCGGCTGGGCATCGGCGGATTGCCGTTCCTGTTGCCGCTCCTGTTCCAGCTGGGCATGGGACTGCCGGCATGGCAGTCGGGCATGTTGATGATGCCGGCCGCCGCCGCGGCGATGAGCATGAAGTTCCTGAGTATGCGAATCCTGCGTCGCTGGGGCTTCCGCCAGGTGCTGGTCGTGAACACGCTGCTGGTGGGCGCCGTCATCTGCGCGTACTCGCTGGTGTCGCCGGCGACGCCGCTTGCGCTGATCGTGGTTCTCGGGTTGGCGCAAGGATTCTTCAACTCGCTGCAGTTTTCCAGCATCAACGGCATGGCCTATGCGGACATCGAGGCCTCCGAATCGAGCATGGCCACGTCGATCGCCAGCACGTTCCAGCAGTTGTCGCTGAGCTTCGGCCTCGCCTGCGGCTCGCTGGTCGCCGGCTGGTATTTGGGCGACCTGCCGCAGACAGACCAGCTCGCGGTGACCGCGCGCGTTGCACCACACGTTCGTCACCGTCGGCGTGCTGACCATCCTGTCGTCGCTGTCGTTCTGGACATTGCGCCGCGCCGACGGCGAAAACGTCAGCCGCGGCCGGGTCAGCGTGGATGCATGACGGGAACGGTCTACCCGTCGGGTTAACATTCGCCTGGTCCCCTTCACCGCCCTCTCCATGAACCCGTCCCAGAAAGCCGGCATCCTCTCGGAAGCGCTACCGTACCTGCGCGCGTTCCACGGCAAGACGCTGGTGATCCGCTTCGGCGGCCACGCGATGGCCGATCCGGCGCTGAAGGCGGGCTTCGCGCGCGACGTGGCGCTGCTGCGTCTGGTGGGCATGAAGCCCATCGTCGTGCACGGCGGCGGCTGGGGCATCGACGAGCTCATGAAGCAGATGGGCCAGGAGAGCCAGCGTTATCGCGGCCATCGCATCACCGACGCTTCCACGCTCAACATCGTCGAGATGGCATTGAGCGAGCTCAACCAGGAATTGACGTCGCTCATCAACCAGCACGGCGGACGCGCAGTCGGGCTGGACGGCCAGGACGGCCGCTTCATCCGCGCCCGCCCGATGGCCAAGCCGGCCGACGACCCCGCTGCGCCGGACTGTAGGCTTCCTGGGCGATGTGGAGAGCATCGACATCGGCGCTCATCGAACTGCTGCTCACGCGCAATTTCGTACCGGTGATCATGCCGATCGGCGTCGCCGCGGACGGCACGACGCTACCACATCAACTCCGACACCCTCGCCGGCCGCCTCGCGCGCGCGCTCGAAGCGGAGAAACTGGTCCTGATGACCAACATCGCCGGCGTGCAGGGCCGCGACGGCAAGGTCGCGCCCATCCTGACGGCGACGGAGGCCGATGCGCTGCTGCGCGACCAAGTCGTCCACGGCGGCATGGCGCCGCGGGTCATCGCGGCACTGCGCGCCGTGCGCGAGGGCGTGCGCTCCGTGCACATCATCGACGGCGGCGTGCCGAGCGCGCTGCTGCTCGAAGTGCTGACCGCCGAAGGCGTGGGCACCGCGCTGCGTTCGGATGCGGGGCCGCACTTTTTCGCCGACAGCCGCGCCTACCTGCTGGAATAGTGAATCCGCCAACGAATCCCGCGTTTCAACATGGCCTCTTCCGCATCGACATTCCTGCTCAAAGGGCTCGCCGGGCTGGCGTCGCCGTCCGGCGCGCGCGCGCGTCTCTCCATTCTCATCTATCACCGCGTACTGCCCGCCGATGACGCATTCAATACCTGGGATGTGACCGCAAGCCAGTTCGAACTGCAGATGCGCGCGCTGGCTGAGCAGTTTTCTCCGTTGCCGCTGTCCGAAGCCGTGGAAAGGCTGGCCGCGCGAAGTCTTCCGGCGCGGGCCGTGTGCGTCACCTTCGACGACGGCTACGCGGACAACGCCGAAGTGGCGTTGCCGATTCTCCGGAAGCATCGCGTCCCCGCGACATTCTTCATCGCTACCGGTTACCTGGACGGTGGACGAATGTTCAACGACACGGTGACCGAGGCCATCCGCGCGCTCACCACGCCCACGCTGGACTTGGCGGCGCTGGGACTTGGCACATTCGTGCTGGACACCATGGAGGCGAGGCGTGCGGCGATTGCCCGAATCCTGCCGGTACTCAAATACCTGCCGGCGCCCGAACGCGAAGCCCACGCCCGTCGTCTGGGCGAAATGGCGGGAATCTCGAGCCGCAGCGACCTCATGATGCGCGAGGCACAGGTGCGCGAACTGCATAGCGCCGGCATGGCGATCGGCGCCCACACGGTGACCCACCCGATATTGCTGAACACCGCACCCGACGCCGCGCGACGCGAGATCGTGGAAAGCGGGCGCCGTCTCGCCGAGATTCTCCGGGAGCCCGTCCGTCTTTTCGCTTATCCGAACGGCAAGCCCGGAGTGGACTACGGGCCCGAGCATGTACAAATGGTCCGTGATGCCGGATTCGCGGCCGCGGTATCGACCGGATGGGGTGTCGCGACCGAAGGATCCGGCCGGTTTCAGCTACCGCGATTCACGCCGTGGGATCGGACCCCCGGTCGGTTCGCGCTGCGGCTGATTCGCAACATAAGGAATGCGGATCCGCCGGTTGTCTCCGGTCCTCCCGAATAGCGGTCCGCGACTGAACTAGCCTCCGTCCTTCGGTGTGGCTGAAGGTTCGCAACTTGCCGGCACGGAGAAAACGTAGGCGGGTTTGGGTATAACCAGCGCCTCCACGGGTGGCACCATTCGCGCCTTCAATGCGTCAGGCAGGCGTTGTGCGGCGGAAAGCATCAACGCGGCCATGCGGTACCCCAATCCCGATTCCGGCGCGGGTTGCAGAGTAAGCGTGCGCTGCCAGCATGGCGGGACATCCGAAAGTTTCTTGATCGGATCGTGCCAACCCCAGTCAATCGTCTGAAGATCCACGACCGCGTAGCCCTTGGGTCCCGGCGGTGCGCCTTTGCCGTCCGTCGTCGCCAATTCAGGGAAGAGCTCGGCAATTGATCTTACTGCCGGAGTCCCCGCGCCGCTTCGGTCCAGCATCTCCGCATACTTTCCAGCGCGATAGCCGTTGGTCAGCGCGTACACCGGCAAGTCAACATGATCGCGTGCGAATGCCACAGTCGCCCTGCTGTTGGCCGTAAACACGCGTATGGCTTGCTGCTCGAGGCCGGAAAGGATCATGCCTCCTATCAGATAGGCGCCCAGCACGGGAAGCATCCAGCGTCGTGGCATAGAGGCCAGGAAGTACCCCGCCAGCAGGCAAAACGGCGCAACGAACATCAGCATGTAGTTAGTCTGCTTTGCGATGAGGGTGAGCGGATTCGTCGAAGTTATCGCAAAGGAAAACACGATGAACAGCCCTATCGCCCAGACGACCACATAGCCGGTGTCCCTGTCCATGACCCGCGTGCGAATCGCCCCTCTTGCCCAGACGGCGACTCCGGCCGCGGCCAGGAACGGCATCAGCCAGGTATGGCGTATGTCGACGAACAGCTGTCTGAAATAGTACCAAGGAGATGTTTGGACTTGCTCGCGATGTAGCGCGTATTGCGCCGTATGCGAACGAATCACGTGAAACAAGTGCAGCGGATCTCCGGTGATTGCCCAGAAGAGCAGGCAATTTGCGCCGACTGCCATGGCTCCGCCAAGTCCGATCCATAGCCACTTGAACCGCAACGTCCGATAAATCAGCGCGTAGATCGCGAACGCCACGCAGTACACCACCGTCACTTCCTTCATCCAGAATGCCAGTCCGGCGGCGAGGCCGGTCGCAAAATACCATGCGGCACTTTGTCGCTTCTCGGCAACCCAGAACAGCACAAAGCTGAGCGTGATGAAGAATGCAAGCGGCGCATCCGCCATCAAACGCCCGCCAAAATGCACATGCAGCGGCAGCACGATCATTACCGCCGCAGAGAGGAGTGCGGCTCGGCGACCCCACAGCCGATAGGCAAGTGCGAATATCAGCGCGACTTCGCCTACCGAGCACAACAGCGACCAAAGGTTTGCCGAGTATTCGCTCGCGCCGAACAGTGTCATGAATAGCGCGTTCGGCAGGTTGACTCCATACCGCACCGCGCCCGTGTAGGTAGAGACGTCCCATTGGCCGTTGGCGATCGCCAGCGCGACCTCGGTATAAGTGAGCTCGTCGGAACCGAAGAAGCCTGTGAAGAAGACAATTCGCGTAAGCGCCGCCATGACAATGCTTGCGACCAGCCCGGACCAGGCCATTGCGTCCCAAATGTAAGTGCGGCCATCATCGATTGACGTAGCAGAAGGCGCCATCGCGCTGGACCTCATGTGGGGGCGGCCGAACCGCTCAAGGCATCGCGAATCGTCTGCACGATCGAACGCGTAACGGGGGGGCCACGACGACTTGTACGGATCAGCGTTCGGCGAGCAGGATTGCGGCGAGCGCGTTGCAATCCAGATGCGGGCCCATGGGAAGGCTCAGGATTTCGCGCGCGATTGTTTCGGCCAGGGGGAAGCTGCCGGCGGAATGCCCAAGGTTGCGATACGCGTCCTGAAGATGTGGGGGAGCGGGATAATGAATGAGCGTGCCGATCCCTCGCGCGGTCAACGAGTCCTGAAGCGAATCCCGATCCCGGGCGCGCACCGCATACAGGTGCCAGCACGGCTCGGCCCACGCCGGCACGAAGGGTAACGCAAGATTCGGAAAGACCTTGGGCAGATGCTCGAAATACCAATCTGCGACCCGCCGCCGGCGGTCGTTCCAATCGTCGAGGCATTTCAACTTCACCCGCAGCAGCGCCGCCTGCATCTCGTCGAGCCTGCTGTTGAAACCCGCCATCTCATGCACGTATTTCCGTGCCGAGCCGTAGTTGCGCAGCAGGCGCAGGCGTCGAGCGAGTTCAGCGTCGCTGGTCGTCACCGAGCCGGCATCCCCCAGCGCGCCCAGGTTCTTCCCCGGGTAGAAGCTGAATCCGGCGGCGTCGCCCAGCGCTCCGGTACGGCGGCCTTTGTATTTCGCGCCATGAGCCTGCGCCGCGTCCTCGAGGATCTTCAGTCCGTGCCGCCGGGCAACCTCGCAGATCGGGTCCATATCGGCCGGTTGGCCGTAGAGATGGACTGCCACGATGGCCTTTGTCCGGGGAGTTACCGCAGCTTCGATCCGATCCGGATCGAGATTGAACGTCGAAGCCACCGGCTCGACCGGGACGGGCGTCGCGCCGGCATACGTGACAGCGAGCCATGTCGCGATAAAGGTGTTCGACGGCACGATCACCTCGTCGCCGGGGCCGATTTCCCATGCCCGCAGCGTCAAGTGCAGCGCTTCCAGTCCGTTCCCTACGCCGACGCAGAATTTCGACCCGCAGTAACGCGCGAACTCCTCCTCGAATGCTTCGAGTTCGGCGCCCAGTACGAAGTATCCGGAAGCCGCAACGCGCTTGTAAGCGGAATCGAGCTCGGATTGCAACTCCGAATATGCGGCCTTCACATCCAGAAAAGGGATTTGGAATTTCATTCTTGTCGGACACGGACGCATTCGTCTTCAACTGCCTAACCACGCTTCGAGGAACTCACCTCGTAGTGCTATCCTAGCACCTTGTTATGGTCGCTTTTTTCTCGGAGGCTCGCAGTCATGAGTATTGACACTCGTTCGGAGATTGATCGCCTAAAGAGCATCGCAGCCGACAGCTGGTATGCCAAAGGCGTGAATGCAGACATTATCCGATACTCCGCAAAAATTTTCAGCCGCTATTGGTCAGGCACGCACTGTCTCGAACTGGGACCCGCTGAAGGCATGATGACTGAGATGCTGGCGCAGGCGTTTCCCGAGTTGACAGCGGTAGAGGGATCGGACAAATTTTGCGAGGATCTGCGACGTCGGTTCCCATCCGTCAAGGTAGTGTGCTCATTATTCGAAGATTTTCAGACGGATCAGCTCTATGACACCGTAGTCTTGGGCCACGTGCTCGAACATGTTGACTCGCCGCGAGCGATCCTCGAAAAGGTACGCAGCTGGGTTGCTCCTGGGGGAAAGGTTTGTGCCGCGGTGCCTAATGCACGCAGCCTCCACCGCCAAGCGGGTGTGATCATGGGCATGATTCCGACGGAGCATGCTCTCAACGACACCGATATGCACCATGGCCACCGCCGCGTCTATGATCCGGAATCCCTGAGGGCTGACTTCAATGCTTCCGGCTTCAAGATACTCATGTATGGTGGTTATTGGATCAAGCCGCTATCCGGCGCGCAAATAGAGCAAACTTGGACCCAGCCATTGATAGATGCATTTATGGAACTTGGCGAGCGCTACCCCGATATCGCAGCTGACATATACATTATCGCCACGCCGGCGTAGCTGCTCATATCACCCCGAACCATTCAAATGCCAGCGACAACAGTGCTGTGCAATTGTCAGGACGAAACATTGGCAATGGCCGAAGGGGCTTCCCAATCGATCAATTCCACTAATAGCATGTTGGGCATCATCAAGAAGGCAATCTTGCGATTCTGAAAAGCTATGGCCGGCACCGGTTTCACGACCAGTTTTGCCCGTTGCCCACGAAGGTAGGCAATACCAAGCTCCAAGTCCGGCGTTTCGTAAGCCATATGATAAAGTTTGACGCCGCTATTGAGCCATGGCTGCAATACACCGCCATTGGCGGCTTGCACGATTAACTCCAACCGAGGGCCATTTCCAACGAGAAAGCGCCCGTGGATCCCCTGCAGCGGATCAAAGAAATCTGTTCCCTCAACGCGATAACCCAAAGGGGACAAGCGGCGGGTTTCCGCGTCCAGATCGCGGCACGCGACCCCGATGTGGTGGAATCGCAACGTTTGGCCCTGCCCGTCGGCATCAAGCGCTGCGGACGCTGTTCCAGGATCGTCAGGGCTCATCATGCGATGCCGTCACTTGATGTCGAATCGTCCTGCGCGCAACGCGCTGCGCGACAGCCGTAAGTCTATCGCTGACTGCAGGCCAGCGATCGCGCGTCAGGACGTGTTCGACGGCATCATAGCGACGCCCTCCCAGATCGAAATGGTCCTTAAGCACCGCGCGCTTCGCCAGGCCAGTCGAGTCGTGAAAGGAAACAACCGAGGCATTTTGGGCGCTGGTGCGGCAATATATCTCGTCGAGCGACAAAACATCGAAAGCGATCCGATAGACAAGGAGCGCGCTTTCAGGTGCGGCCAATGATCCGGGCACCAGGATCCATCGACCCCACTCAGCGGTTCGCGGCGTATCCTGAAAATTGCTTATGGAAACCAAGCCTTCTCGTCTGGCAGGATCCAGCCGCTCGATTACAAAATAGAAATCGCCTTCGCGCTCGAAGTAGCTTTTCAACCACTCTTTCTGTGCTCCGACATCGGATGATGTCGTATGCAAATGTTTATTGCGCTGCTCGTGTGTGCGAAGTTCGACGATAAACCGGGCATCGTCCACCACGACGGGACGTAGCGCAAATGCATAGCCTTCGATGTGGAAATCATGGCGCATGGTCGGCCGTGATTCTGCTGATTATCCTTGACATGCTTTCGAGTTCTTCCAGTTCCCGTTCGGAAAATTCGATATCGAACCTTTCCTCCAGAGCGAACATCAGCTCGACGTGCTTCAGTGAGTCCCACTTCGGCTCGTTCGCGCGGGAAACATCTTCCTCAGGCACAATCTGGCGGCCGAGCACGGCCTGAAATATTTCCCGGACGAGCAAGACGGTATCAGTTTGTTTCACTGCGAGCACCCATTTGAACGTCGACTCCAGCTTGACGGGGCATCTGCACAATTCGACGCGACGGCAGCGCAATGGCCCCCTGCTCGCCAGTTAGCGGATTGCCCGAAAATTCCGCAAGCCATGCCAGTGCCGGTTGATTTCTCGGAGCGACCCGATACGGTATAAGGACAGTCTTTTGCGGAAGGTTGGTCAGCATCAAACGGATCGCATGCGAAATCATGAAGTCTTCCAGCTTGCGTCCGAGGGCCCGACAACTAACACAGATTTCCTCAATAACCAGTGCGTCGTCCTTGACGGATCCGACGAGCACCGCGATGGTCCCGCTATCTGACAGGCGATCGCTCAATCGGATGCTAACCACCCGGGAATTGCGAGAATCCATATAGGCGACAAGTTCCGCCTCGCTGAAACGCCGCAGTGCCGTGTTGAATTGGTTAGTCTTGTGACACAGGTCATGCAGGCGTGGCAACTCGTTCATCGGATTGATGGAGTATTCCAGCCTAACTTGCAAGCTCTTCAGGTAGTCCTCGAGACTGACAGAAGAAGCAGCCAATACCTCTCGCTCTTGCGCGGCCTTCAGGTCACGCACCCGCAGTGCGTCGTCTCTGCTCCCAGACCACCGCCACAAGCCCGGATAGTAATTCAGGACTTGCAACGTCCGAGTGGCGTCCGGATCGGCAAAGATCGTGTTTATGCCCGGCAGATTTTGCGATACTGAAGCGAGTTCTCCAGGATTGTCGTCGATGAATAGCAGCGCGTCGACGCCAATGCGCAGGTCGTTGGCAATTCGTTTCAGTGCAGTCGCCTTATCCTCCCAGCTGATAGCGTGTGCGGAAAAATCATCCCATTTCAGCGGCATGTCTTCACGCGTTTCAAATAGCTCCCTTACATCAGAAAGCTCATTTCGGGACAGAATCGCCAGAAATGTCCCGGCTTGGCGCAGCTCGCGTAGCCGCCGCTGCAGAGCAACATGGCCTTGGGAAAGGACAATTCCGTTGGGGCCGTCTTCTCCCAGCACGCCCTGGTGCAGCGTATTATCAAGGTCGACCACGATTGCTTTGATTGGTGGCCAAATCGCCGCGGGAATCCACCTGCAGGCCATCTCGCGAGCGATCAGGATATTTGCCGCGTTGCTGAGCCGGGTGCCGCTGAGTCGTGCAGCACGCGCATCGAGCAGGCCAGAACCAAGCTGTGCCGCGATGTCTGCAATGCTGCACACCCTTAGTCCTGGCACGTCTTGAACACGGATTGCAAATGCCGCGGCAAACTGTACATCTCGTCCGCAGCCAAGAAAGAGAATCGGCGCGTCGGTGAGCGATCGAAGTTGCTTCACTCGCTGATGCAGCCACTCCGTCAGGTCCGCCGCGCCAAGGCTGCTACTGTAGCGTTCGAGGTCAAGCCAGACCAACTCGATATCGGCCGCTACTGAAACGGAAAAATTCAACGCATCGTCATAATCGCTGTAGAGAATGTTTGCATGCCAACCTCCAAAGGACGCATAGACGTCCATCGCACTGGCGACATGTTCAAACGCATGATTACGATGAACCCGGAGCGCTACCTGCCGTCGCGGCCACGTTGCGGACAGCTTTAAAAGATCGGCCCTAAACGGCTGTTCCGAAAACAGCACTGACTGCCATTGTGCCTTGATCAAGGCAACATCCTGGGCGCTAGAACCCATCGCGCGGGATTCCTCGAGATCGCCAGGCGTCCCCGTCTGATCACCCTTGCTGGAGAGTGGCAATGTCACGATCTCACACCTTCCTCGGCGCCCGAGGTGGAGAAAATACAAAACTCCTATTCACGACAAATCCGACAACGAACACCACGACGATCGCCGGCAATTGCGCGATCTCCTTTGGCCAGCCGACTGCGTCGACCATCAACCACGTTATTGATAAATTTAGCATCATAAGAAACAACGAAACAAACACGAATAGCCAGAATCGCCCCTGCCCTCCGAAGACTATCGCACCATTCAAGATGTATGAAAGGACTATGCCGACGGAGTAGGAAATTATCACGGCAATTCTAAAATCGATGACACGCGTTAGCAGCACGTAGAGTACATAGGTGACAACGGTGTTGACGACACCGTTGGCTCCGTAGAGGAGCAATTTCTTCATCTACCCTTCGAAAATGTGCTCGATAACGTACGCCGGACGCTTTCGCGCTTCGTCCAAGGCGCGCCACAGGTATTCGCCCAGCACACCGAGCATGGTCGTCTGAACGCCAGCGGTAAAAGCAATGAAAATCATGAGAGCGGTCCAACCTTCGACCTTTACGCCAGCCGTCAACCAAAAGGCGAAGACAATCGATCCGTAAATAAAGGCGGTAAGAGCGAACAGCAGCCCCAGCACGGAAGCGAATCGAATCGGAATGTAGGAGAAGGCGACGAAAGAATCTATGAACAACTTGATCTTACGGGCGGTCGTCCATTTTGATTCTCCCTTTTCTCGGCGTTGGCGCACGTAGGGGATGAGTACATGGTGATGCCCGAGCCAAAACACGAGTGACCTGAGGTCCGTATTTTTTTCCCGGATCGAGTTCAACTCGCTGACGACCTGTCGATCGACGAGAAAACAGTCGAACCCGCCCTCGGGGAAGTCCGCAATCGCGAACCTTCGCATCAGAACATAGTAGGCACGGGAAAGTAGCCTCTGCATTGGCTTGTCCTCCCGATCCTTGCGCACCGCGAAAACTGCCCGTACGCCTTTCTCCCAATGAGGAAGCATTTGCAGGAACAACTCCGGCGGATCCTGCATATCCGCCGAGACTACGCCGACGCAATCTCCGGTCGAAACGCTCAAGCCCGCCTGAATCGCCGCCATCGATCCGAAATTGCGCGTGAACTGCACTACCTTGATCTTCGCCGGATGCAGTTTCCGCAACGACAGAAGGCTCGCCAGCGTGCCGTCGCGTGACCCGTCGTCCACGAAGACCAACTCCAGCTCGTAACCTGGAAGGCTGTCTTTGAGAGCGAGCAGGCGCGGAACCGCGTCCGGCAGGCCAGGCTCGTTGTAGACCGGAACGACGATCGAAAGTTTCTTCATTCCGATTGGGCGGAAGGCAGCGGCTGCGGTTGGGCTGCTGAATTGCTATTCACCGGGGACTCCTGCCATCCCTGGGTGACATTGAGCTCCGCCTTGCGCGACAGGACCATACTGGAACTTTCCCCCACGATCAAATAGGGAAGGCGATTCTGCGTGTGCACAAAGATGCGGATCAGATACTCGCTCATTATCGCCATGATGACGAACTGCAGCACGAACAACCCCGAGATCTGCAGCGACAATGAAGCCCATCCTTCGGCCAGGCCATCCTTGACCAGGTGCACCACCAGGACGTAGCCGCCATAGAGCAAACTCAGGAATGCTCCCACCAAAGAGCCGAAGGTCATGAGGCGAAGTGGCCGCTTGGAAGACAGCAAGAGAGTGCTGATCGCCCTGCCCATCGCATCGACATAATCGACGCGCACCGGCTCACCGCTTCGGTTGGTGCGTTCGTACTGCACGGTCGTGTAGGGGAAGCCGGCAAAGGCGGCGATCACCATGAAGAGATCGTAGCGGTCCCGGTTTTCCAGAAAAGCGTTGGCAATTCTGCGCGACAGCAGCCGAAACGATGACACCCCGACGGGAACGTCCTCGCCGGTAATCGCCCGGTACAGACCGTAATATGCACGCGCCAGCCACTGATAGAGTCCCGCGCGCTCCTTCCTTATGCGGTCCTGGCGCAATCCGTAGACGATTTCGCGCCCCGCATGATACTTGTCAATCATTTCCATGATCGGGCCCACCGGGTCGGAGCACGCGTCCATGGTGATCAGGACGTCGCCGATGGCGTGCTCCAAACCAACCACGTGGGCGCTTTCGAGACCGACGCGGCGCGCCAGGCAATAGAGTTGCAGATTCGGCGTCTCCGCCTGCATGTCCTGGATGCACGCCACGGTCTTGTCGCGAGAGTTGTCGTCAACCAGGACAATCTCGTAATCCTTGAAATTGCGCGACAGCACCGGCGACAACTCGCGGACAAACGCCTCGACGTAGTGCTCGGCATTGCGTACCGGCGCGATGACCGACACGAACAAGTCAGATTTTTTTTGGCTGTTAGAATTCACGGAGAGACGGCACTCCAGTCTGATCAAAGTTCGCTTGAGCGGTCGGACCCTCGGAATTGCGCCGGTGACATGCCATCGCCGTTGACGTCACGTCAAACCGGGCACAACTCCGGCAAGCCGACTTCAACTGCGGTCAACGCGTCGTAGACGTTATCGATCTTCGAGCCTAGCACTGAAACGATGCGCGGATCTTCGGCGTTGATCTCGAACAGAATCGGACGGCCATCATCGAATTCGTTCTTGAGCAACACGGTCTTGACCTCGAACAAGGAATCGCGATAGACGGCACCGGCAATCGCCGGGATGTAGCGCATGGCATCACGAATCATGTGTGGGAAGCGTGATTTCTTGTCATACGCATCGAGTGTCGCGTAGGGGTCAAGTATACCATCGCGCTCTTCCAGCCATCCCGCGTGAGGGGTGTAGCGGACATGGGAAAGGGTCGCAAGATTGCGATCGGGAAAAGGCATGAACGAGAAGAATGGGCCGTCCATCACTGTCAGCGAAATTCCGCGAAGTTCCTCGGGCATTTCGATCAGCGCCATTTCGGTAATTTCGTGCTTGAGCTTGTGAACGGTCCGACCGACACTTCCGATGGCGTTCAGGTTGGAATAGGTGCAGTTGAACATTCGGAAAGCCGAAACCCTGTCGCCGTCGGCGAGAACCACTTCGAGTGCATCTGCGCCATGCCGCACGGAACGCACGCTTTGTCCCACTCGGACCCGAACACCGGCGCGTTCCAGCCGCTGCATCATTAGCCGTCTCAGCACTGCAGCGTCGAATACATATTCCTCCACTTCGTATGCCGCCTCGATTAGGTGCGGCCTGAACAATCGCGCGAGAGAATCGCGCGCCGGCACAATCGGAGCTTCGATGTTGCGGCAAAACGTCTCGAATTGACTGGCGTTCACCTTGGAATTCGTTCTGGCGATGGCATAGAGACTCACGAAGTCCGTCACGATCGCGGGCCCGAATTCCCGCCTGAAGCGGGAGAAATTCAGTCGACTTCGGTATGCCGTGCCAAAACTGCGCGGATAGTGATAACCGCCATGCAGTCGCGCTTGGTTGTGGTATGACGAGCGGCTCAACAATTCCTGCGCGCGCTCGAACAACGTCACCCGGGCGCTTTTGCGGGCGAGAAGCTCGGCGATGCAGCAGCCGTAGAAGCCGCCACCGACGACGACGTAATCGTTAATCTTGTCCATCGCCCTGATCGTGGTCGTTCACGAGCGATTCCTGAGGCAATTGAACCGAGCCTTCACACACTACTCCCGCGGAAAGCGCGAAACCAGGAACTCCGAGCCCCGACGCGTCAGATGCGACACATCCCACTGCATCATCGAGGCAACTTCGGATCCCGTGCGGATGAGGCAACCGTCCGGGTTGCAAAGGATCGTGTAGGGCGAAATGTAGCTCGCGCCGCGATCCTCAACGAATCGCTTCATGTCCAAGTCCAACTGCTTGGTAGCGGGATCCAGGCCCAGACGGATTCGATCGGGCAAGTCGACGAAGCTGACGCCGAAACGCGTCAGCACTATGGGTAACGACGGATGCCAGCGCGGAACCGGCCCGACCACCTGGATCTGCGCGATGCCGGCAGCCTTTAGCGCATCCAGCGTGCCCGCCAACGCCGTCCACTCGTAGTTGCCCCACACGGCCGCGAGGATCACGCGGTCAGGACGTTCACGGGTGATGCGCTCCAGGATCGCCCGGTTTGCCTCGAGGCACGCGGCCCCCGACACGACATCGATCGACAGAAACGGGGGGCACGCACTGGCTGTGAGGTAGGTGAACCGAGACGCGCCGGCCAGTTGTCGGCTGAGTCCCGAATAGAGATGGGCCGCATGCGAATCGCCCCAGAGCAAGGCGGAACGACCCGTTCCGGCAGGATTTTCGACGCACTGGCCGAGCGCCGCCGCGCCCTGTCCAGGCTCCAGCATGCAACCGGGCCCGGGTAGGCCCTCGCTTCGGTTCTCGGCGCGGTCGCCGAATGCGAGGATGCGTTGTTGGTCCGGCTTGAGCCGCCCAGGCAATCCCTCGCCGAAATGGCCGACCAGACCAACCGCGCAGAAGGCGAATGAGCCAGCCAACGCCATGGCAAAGATCTGCCGACGCTTGAAACGACGCCTGTCGCGAAATGGACGTTCAACGAAACGCCAGGAGATATAGGCCAGGACAATCGAGGCCGCGCCCAACGCGCCGAAAACCCACGGCGCGGGATTTTCTGTGCTGTGCAGCCGCGCAAACGCGAACAGGGGCTGGTGCCACAGATACACACTGTAGGAAAGGAGCCCCAGTCCCACGACCCAGCGCCACGAAAGGAAGCGGCCGACAACGGTGTCGTCGCGCGCGAAAGCGATCACCAGAGCCGTACCCACCGTCGGCGGCAGCGCGTTCAGTCCCGGGAATCGCGTGTGCTGATTGAAGACGATCATCGGCAGGATGATCATGGCCATCGCGACGATCGTGATCAGGTTGCGCTTGCCCACACCGAGTGGCGGCCTGCGGAGGAATCCATGCATTGCCGCCATCGCCAGCAGCGATCCCAGCGCCAGTTCCCAGGCTCGCGTCGGCGTCAAATAGAAATTGCCCACTGGATGGAACCACGATGCCCACTCGCTTACACCCAGCGAAATTACTGCTATCGCCCCGACGACCCCGGCAAGCGTTCGCCGTCCGAACCTGCCGCAAACTATGACGAGCCATGGAAAGCCGATGTAATACTGCTCCTCGACTCCCAGACTCCAGATGTGCAGCAGCGGCTTTTCGTCGGCGTCGACTTCGAAATAGCCGCTCTTGAGGTAAAAGTAGACGTTGGCCGCGAACAGTGCCGTCGCAACCAGGCTCTGCGCGAAGCCCTTGAGATGGTGCGGTGTCATCCACGCCCACGCGAAGGGCAGACAGGCCAGCATCACCAGGAACAATGCCGGCAGGATGCGGCGTGCGCGCCGTTCGTAAAATGCGGCGATGGAGAACCGATCTTCCGACTGCTCGGCCAGGATGATCGAGGTGATCAGGTAGCCGCTTATGACGAAGAACACGTCGACGCCGACGTAGCCGCCGGACATCCACGCGAAGCCGGCGTGAAAGAGAACAACCGGGATGACCGCCACGGCGCGCAGCCCGTCAATCTCCGGCCGGTAAGCGGAATCGGCACGTTTGCTTGCTGTCGTAATGCGGGACGGCGACATCGTTGAAGTATCGTTCATGCCTTGCCCTGAGCGCTGCCGCGCGCACTGATGATGCCTGCGGCGCGCCGAGCCGGCTGCTCGTCATGCGCTTTGGAGACCGATTGCTCTTCTGCCGGGAGCAATTTACCGCAGACGCAAAACAGCGCAAGGAGAATTCGATACGCTGGACTCGGAAGCGTGCCGTGCATGTAGCCCACAAGGACGAGCATGTTCATTTTTTCTGGCGTGCGCACGGTACCTCGCGCCATAATGTTGGCCGCAAATCCCGACTGCGCGCAACGTGACGTCACGGATAGCGGCTTCATCTCTCCGATGACGTACGCCAATCGGTCCAAGGACTTCCGATTACCAAGGACGCGCGCGTCCCGCGGTGCATGGCGCAGGCAACATTCGGGTTTTGGGGCACATGATGCTATTATCATATTCATCAATTTGAACCCGAGATGCAGGACTTCCGCGGTCGTCGGTAATGCTTAATCGCCGCCAGGTTACCTTAGACTACCGTCGGAGGTTTGCGAGCCAACCCATGAACGCAACCGACACTCCGCAGTGTTCCAGCCCAATGGCGAAACTGGCATTGGGCCGCATGCTCAGTTCGAATTTCGTGCCATGGCTGCTCGGACTGCTGCTCTGCAGTGCGCATGGCGGGATCGCGGCACAGACGGTGCCAGGTTACGTGTTTTCCAGCCCGTTGTTGCCATTGATTCTGCAAGCCCCGCAGAACTCTTGGCTGAAGGTCAACACCAATTTCTTCAGCGACGTCTGGACAAGTCCCGACCTCTCGCCGCTCAACAACGGTGCCACCGCTCCCCCATCCAAGATCATTCTGGCGTGGAGCGGTTTTGCATGGGACAGCAACCGCGGCGACCTTATCATCTACGGCGGGGGCCATGCCAATTATTCGGGCAATGACGTCTATCGCTGGCGCAGCAGCAGCATGCAGTGGCAGCGCGCGTCGTTGCCGAGCGAAATCTTTTTCGATCCGGTCGCGGGTTACCAAGCCATCGACGGCGTTGATTCGGCGCCGAGGTCCGCGCACACCTACGACAACAACCTGTTCCTTCCGATCGCCGATCGTTTCCTCACGTGGGGCGGCGCCGGATACAACGACGGCGGCCCCTATATTCGCGTGTCGGAAGCCGATGCTACCAAGACGCGCCCCATCGGTCCCTATCTGTTCAATCCGAACAAGGCGGATGGGAACAAGGTCGGTGGAATCACCGGTTCGCATGTCATGCGCGTGGCACCACACCCCGAAATCCTGGGTGGGCAGATGTGGGAGAACCGCGATATCTATCGGAATCTTGCCGGTCAGATGCTCCCAGGCGCGCACGTCAACGGCTGCACGGCCACCGCGATAGAATCAGGACGCGACGTGGTCTATGTGGGGGCCACGAACGTCCTCTCCACGAATCTGGATCTCTACCGGTACCAACTCACCGACATCGCGAATCCGGCGCTCGATCAGATCTCCAAGGTGGGGATCCTGTGGAATGGAACCGGCGGTCAGACGACCTGCGGTTACGATCCTGTCCGGAAACTGTTTGTTCGCACCGGTTCCAATGCGATTCCATTCGTCTTTTGGGATCTGACTTCTCCGGGAGTCAATAACCAGGACAAGCAAGTCCAGATCGACGCGACGATATCGGGGCTGCAATCCTGGCTCGGAGCGCAGGGTCTCAGCATGCAGAATTGCGCGCTCGAGTTCGATCCGGTGCGCAGCGCATTTCCACTCTGGTGCGGCGGCGCCACGGTATGGATGCTGCGTCCCCCGATTGCCGGCAACACCACGTCAGGATGGACGGTATCGCAAATGTCCTTGCCTGCAGCGCCGGTACCTCCAGGCGACACCGGCGGCAACGGTGTCCTGGGCAAGTGGCGGTATGCGCCTTACTACGACGTATTTGTCGGGCTGGAGGACGGCAACGAGGGCCACGTCTGGATCTACAAACCGGTCGGTTGGGTCCAGCCCAATCCTCCCGGGAACACTCTCCCCGCCGTGAGCATCACCTCCCCTGCCAACGGCACCACCATTGCGCCCGGCACCCCGGTCACGCTTACCGCGTCAGCGTCCGATCCAGGCGGCGGCATCACCCGTGTCGAGTATTACGCGAACGGATCGAAGCTGGGTCAGGCGACAGTGGCACCGTACGCTCTCTCATGGACGCCAGTGTTCGTCGGGAGCTACAAGATCGTCGCAGTTGCTGTGGACAATATTGGCGGGATGACTGCTTCGGCAGGCGTGAACGTGACGGTGAATGCACCCATCACGACAGTGACGCTGCAGCGCGGACTGGGCGGATACGGCGGGGTCACCGACACCTATCTCGATGCCACCGCAATCACCACAGGCCACGGTTCCACGAGCCCGTTGTTTCTTGATGCAGCCAATTACGCACCGCTGCTGCGCTTTGCGATCTTTCAATCCGAAGGCGGTCCGGTGCCCAATGGGGCGGTGATCCAGTCGGCGAAGCTCGAACTCTTCAAGCAATACTATAACGACACACTGCAGTTGAATTCGCTGCTCAAGCCGTGGTCGGAATCCCAGGCCACCTGGCTGAACAGCCAGACCGGCGTCGCCTGGAGCGCCGCTGGCGCCGCCGGGGCCGGGACCGATTTCAACATCACCGCCGATGCGGCGTTCGCGGCCGGGTTCGATCCGGGGTGGGTGAGCTTCGACGTGAGGCCGCGAGTGCAACAGTGGTCGAGCAACGTCACCGTCAACTACGGCTGGCGGCTGACGCAGACCACCGCAAGCTACAACCCAAAGCAGTTCAATTCGAGCGAATATGCGGCAAACACGACACTGCGACCCAAGCTGACCGTCGTGTATGCACCACCACCGGCGGCCAACCATACGCCGACCATTGCGCTGACCACGCCGCTGAACGGAGCAAGCACGACGCTGGGCGGGAGCTTTGCGCTGACCGCGACCGCGGGTGACGTCGATGGCACGGTGACACTGGTGGAGTACTTCGCGAATGGCGGCAAGATCGGACAGGCAACGACCGCGCCGTACAGCGTTACCTGGGTTCCGGCAGCACTCGGCAGCTACATACTGACGGCACGCGCAACCGACAACGCCGGCGCGATGACCACGTCAACGCCCGCGACGGTGACGGTCGCTGCGGCGGTAACGACGACGATAGTGTTGCAACGGGGACTCTCCGGGTACGGCGGGGCCAGCGACACCTATCTGAACAACTACGCCCGCACGACGGTCCAGGGTTCCGAGAGCCCGTTGTACGTTGATGCAGCCATCTACGCGCCGCTGCTGCGCTTTGCGATCTTCCAGTCCGAAGGCGGACCGGTGCCCAACGGGGCGGTGATCCAGTCGGCGAAGCTCGAACTGTACAAGCAATTCTATGCCGACACGCTGCAGTTGAATTCGCTGCTCAAGCCGTGGTCGGAATCCCAGGCCACCTGGCTGAACAGGCAGACCGGGGTCGCCTGGAGCGCCGGCGGCGCCGCCGGGGCGGGGACCGATTTCAACATCACCGCCGATGCGGCGGTGGCGGCCGGCTTCAATCCGGGGTGGGTGAGCTTCGACGTGACGCCGCGGGTGCAGCAGTGGTCGAACAACGTCACCGCCAACTACGGCTGGCGGATGACGCAGGCGACCGCAGGCTACAACCCCAAGCAATTCAACTCGAGCGAGTATGCGGCCAATACGACGCTGCGGCCCAAGCTGACCGTCATCTATACGCCGCCGGTGGCCAACGCGCCGCCAACCGTGGCGATCAAGACACCGCTGAACGGAGCAAGCACGACGCTGGGCGGGAGCTTCGCGCTGACCGCGACCGCGGGTGACGTCGATGGCACGGTGACACTGGTGGAGTACTTCGCGAATGGCGGTAAGATCGGACAGGCAACGACCGCGCCGTACAGCGTTACCTGGGTTCCGGCAGCGCTCGGCAGCTACATACTGACGGCACGCGCAACTGACAACGCCGGCGCGATGACCACGTCAACCCCCGCGACGGTGACGGTCGCGTCGTCGGTGACGACGACCTTGCAGCGCGGACTGGCCGGGTATGCCGGGGCCAGCGATACCTATCTGGACAACTACGCCCGCACGACGGTCCATGGTTCCGAGAGCCCGTTGTACGTTGATGCAGCCATCTACGCGCCGCTGCTGCGCTTTGCGATCTTCCAATCGGAAGGCGGTCCGGTGCCCAATGGGGCGGTGATCCAGTCGGCGAAGCTCGAACTGTACAAGCAATTCTATGCCGACACGCTGCAGTTGAATTCGCTGCTCAAGCCGTGGTCGGAATCCCAGGCCACCTGGCTGAACAGGCAGACCGGGGTCGCCTGGAGCGCCGGCGGCGCCGCCGGGGCGGGGACCGATTTCAACATCACCGCCGATGCGGCGGTGGCGGCCGGCTTCAATCCGGGGTGGGTGAGCTTCGACGTGACGCCGCGGGTGCAGCAGTGGTCGAACAACGTCACCGCCAACTACGGCTGGCGGATGACGCAGGCGACCGCAGGCTACAACCCCAAGCAATTCAACTCCAGCGAATATCTGACCGATGCGACGCTGCGTCCGAAACTCACCGTCGTGTACAAGTAGTGCATTCCCATTTGTCGGAGCAAGCAAGAACGATGCGTGACCGACGCCCATTTTCGGGGCCGGATTCCGAAAGGAACCGGCCCATGGGCTCCCCAAGGTCATGCGTGGCCCGATGCGTATTTTCAGTGACGCCCGCGATTACAAACCGGTCGGCTTAGATGTAATAGCTACGACTTGATCTGACATTATCCTGCCTTTTGGGGCATAAGAGGAGAAGTCAGATGACGCAGGAACAGAAGATTATCAAGAACAAGCTTGGATTGTTGAAACTGGCACACACGCTCGGTAGCGTGTCGGACGCATGCAAGGTACTTGGGTTCAGTCGGGACAGCTTCTACCGTTTCAAGGAGTTGTACGAGACGGGCGGAGAAACGGCGCTGGCGGAGATTTCACGCAAGAAGCCGAACCTGAAGAATCGTGCCGACCCTCGCATTGAGCAGGCGGTGGTGGAGTTCGCCATAGAGCAACCGGCGTACGGCCAGGTCCGCGTCGCCAATGAGCTGAAGAAGCGCGCGATCTCGGTCTCACCGGCGGGCGTGCGCACGATCTCGGCCGAGCATGGCCGGTCAATTGAATCGCCATAACTGTGTTTCGGAAAATCACCGGCCCCTTTCGCGAATTCGGCCTTTCGGCCGGCCTTATCTACGCGATCGACCGCCTGTTGTCGGGCGTGTCGCGCGGACTCCACCTATACGCCTATGAACTGATGGTGCAGCCAATTGCGGAAAAGCCCCTGCTGCCTAGCCGATTGAGCAAAAGCATAGTAATCCGCGAAATCAAGGCAGGCGACCAAGAATTGACCCTGATGCCAGTACGCCCCGAAGTGATGCAGGCGCGCTTGGCCCAGAACGCGATCTGCCTGGGCGCGTTCAACAAGGAGACAATGATCGGGTACATGTGGTTTTGTTCCGGGACCTATGACGAGGATGAGGTCCGGTGCACCTATGTGTTGGGTTCAGCACAGGATTCTGTGTTCGATTTCGATTTCTACCTTTTCCCGGAACATCGCATGGGGCTTGGATTCGTCAGTCTTTGGAATGGCGCTAACGCATTCCTGGGTCGCCAAGGCATCCGCCATACATTCAGCCGGCTCACGCGAACCAACGTCGCGTCACGGCGTGCCCATCAGCACCTAGGCTGGAAGGTAGTCGCGCGCGCGCTATTTCTCAAGGCATGGGGGACTGAGATAATGGTCGCAACGCTCTTCCCGTACGTTCATGTTTCGATCACGAAGTCAGGGCGTGTTCGTCTGACCCTACGACCCGATGCCTCGACGACGCAAGGAGGCGGGCGGTGACCCGATGCCCCGGACCGGGGCGGAAATCCACGCCCGAGACCCGCTGCTGCCCCGAGTTTGAACCGCCGGTGCATTTAACCTTGGGAGTTCGCGATGAACCGCTTTTGCTACATTCCGGGACCAGCTCAAACGGAGTCCCCAAATGCGAGATGAACTGACAGCGCTCAGCGACTACATCCGCAACGAAAGTGGGTACAAGGGAAACCTCGACCCGAATGTCGACCTTCTGGAGGCCAATATTCTTGACTCCTTTAGCATTGTGCAGCTCGCAATGTTCGTTCAGGAGCGCTTTGGCGTCGAACTCGAGGCAGACGACTTGACAAGGGCCAACCTTGCGACGCTTTCCAATATCGTGGCGCTTATCGACAGGAGAAGATCTGCCGTCGGAAGTTGAATCAGCAGCCTCCGCTCTGAAGCACCAAAGCACGTATCCAACTTGCACAGGAGAACGTAAGTATGCTTACGTCGATTCCTCGGTTTCTTCAAGAGACCGCGCACCGACTGCCCGACAAGACCGCCATAATCTCACGGGAGCGAGCGGCCACATTTTCCCAGTTGCATGAGGAGTCGCTCGCGACTGCCGAATGTCTGCGGGAACTGGGCATCCAGCCAGGCGACCGAATCGGCATTTGCATGGAAAAGACGCTCGACCAGATTTCGGTCATTCTCGGCGCGATGTTCGCCAATGCGGTCTTCGTCCCGATACTCCCTCGGCTAAAGGGTCCGAATATTCGCCACATCATCGAGAACTCCGGGATGGTGGCGATGATCACGGATTCCGAGCGCCTGAACGAGGTGTCCGAGTTCGCGGCTATCACGAAACTCGTCATAGGCCACGGCGAGGTGGACAAAAACTGGCCCAATATTCCCTACATGCGACGCTTCATGCAGCCACGCATGTTTTTCGATCGCATCGCCCACGACAACGCGGCGATCATCTATTCATCGGGTTCCACTGGACGACCAAAGGGAATACTCATATCGCACCGCAACCTGGCCGATGGCGCCGACATCGTGGCGGAATACCTCGGCACAACGCAGGAAGACCGGATCGGATGCGTGCTTTCGTTCAATTTCGATTACGGCCTGAATCAAATCTGGCAGACGATCCGCAAGGGCGCAACGTTGTATTTGCACGACCTGGCGCTTCCGAACGACCTATTCGCACTACTGGCCAAGGAAGCCATCACCGCATTGCCGGTAATGCCCGTGATCATCACCAAGATGTTCGACAAGCGGCTGAAGCTGGCGACTGGTACGCAGGATTTTTCCGCGCTGCGGTTCGTGTGCTCGACCGGCGGGCGCGTATCGGAAGACATGATCCGCGACCTTAGGACAACATTTCCAAAGGCGAAGATCTTTTCCATGTTCGGCCTGACGGAAGCGTTCCGTTCGACCTACCTGGAGCCGGACAAGCTCGACGCCCACCCGACATCGATCGGCAAGGCGATCCCGGATTGTCAGGTCATGGTGCTGGACCCGCATGGCGACGAGTGCCCGCCCAATGTTGTCGGCGAACTTGTGCATCGCGGGGCCACGGTGACGAAGGGATATTGGCGCGATCCGGAGAATACCGCGAAGGTCTTTCGCACTCATCCGAAGTTTCCCGGGGAGACGTTGGTATTCAGTGGGGACTGGGTCTATCGTGATGACGAGGGATTTCTTTACTTTGTCTCGCGCGGCGACGAAATGATCAAGACGAAGGGCTTCCGCGTGAGCCCCACCGAAGTCGAGACAGAAGTCGTGCGGCATCCGGATGTGATCGACGCAGTTGCATTTGCTGTGCCCAATATTTCCGTGGGAGAGGATGTCGGCTGCGCCTACACCACCGGCACCGGCAATGCGCTTCCGGAGCATAGTTTGACCCAATTCCTGAAGACGGCGTTGCCAACGCACATGGTTCCCGCATACCTACTGCATTTCAACAGCTTTCCAGTCACTGGCAATGCCGGGAAGCTCGATCGCAAGACCATCAAGCAGGCGGCATTTGAGCGGTTGGGTATCACGCCTAATGCCGACGAATCCCGGCCCGTGCGGCTCTGATCGAAGGACATGAGCAACACGCGCTGCGGACGGGTTGTAATTGGGGTGATCGGCGACGACATCCATGTGGTCGGCAATCGCATCATGCAGCTTGCGCTTGAGGAGTCGGGCTTCCAGGTATTTAATCTTCGGACGCGAAATCGCCCCGAGCATTTTTGCCAGGCCGCACTCGAAGCGAATGCGCATGCGGTGTTTGTATCATCGTTGAACGGCGAGGGTGAGTATTGGTGCGCGGATTTTCGCAGGCAGTTCAACGATGCAGGATTGGATGATGTCCTGCTTTACGTCGGCGGCAACATCGTTGTTGGCAAGCGGCCCACTAACGAAGTCGTCGCGCTGTTCAATGACTATGGCTTCGATCGTGTCTATCACCAGCAACCTGATATTGGGATCGCGATCGCTGACCTGCTTGAGGATCTGAAACGTGGCGCGGCCAAGAGCTGAAGCAAGACTTGCCGGCATCGAGCGCACGCGCCAGCAGGTTCTTTCCCACCCGCTGGCGCGCGGTATCTCTCCGGATGAGGTGCGCGATTTTCTTGCCAAGGTGCCTCGCAATCGGTTTCCAAACGTCGCGTATGGCGGGCGTGGCGCCGCACCGTGCATACAGCCGCGGGGAGGCTTCCCTTTATTCGAGGCCCAGTACCGGCTGACCAGGCAGCTGAGCGATGCCGGCGCGGATTTCATACCTCTGACAATCGACAGCTATACACGCCACAATCAATACGACACGGCGACGCAACTCTTGCGACGCAGCGAAGAAGAAGGCAAGGACTACCTCAACGGGTACCCCCTGGTAAGTCACGGACATGAACTGACCCGAGAACTTTACAACGATATCAAGAAGCCGATCAGCCTGCGGCACGGAACTCCCGACGCGCGATTGCTCGCCGAAGTGGCGATGGCCTCCGGAATTGCCGAGATCGAGGGAGGCGGCATCTGCTACTGCCTGCCCTATTCAGAAGGTTTTCCGCTGGATCGCTGCCTGCTTTACTGGCAGTACGTCGACCGGGTTTGTGCTATCAATTCCACCAAGGAGCTCCCGATACATCGGGAGAGCTTCGGGCCGCTTTCGGCAACTCTGGTGCCGCCGGCGATTGCGGCAGCGGTGCAAATCATTGAAGCCCTGCTTGCGGCGGAGCAGGGTGTGAAGTCCTTCGCGGTAAGCTTCGGGCAGACGGGATCGTTGATTCAGGACGTCGCGACGGCCAGGATTTTGAGAGACCTGACACGCCATTATCTCGACGAATTCGGCTTTGGCGATGTCCAGACCTATCTTGTGTATCACCAATGGATGGGACAGTTCCCCCAGCAGCGAGAAAAGGCGGCAGCGCTTATCGCGGGGTCCGCCCTCATTTCCAGCGTGATTTCCGCTGACAAGATTGTCGTCAAGACCATCGACGAAGCACTCGGAGTGCCACGAGCGGAAATCAACGCCGAAGCGGTCGACACCGTCAGCTATATGCTGCGAATTTTCGCGTGCGCCGCGCCCGTGACTTCACCACTGATCGAGCGGGAGGCCGCGCTCATCGAATCCGAGACCAAAAGCATCCTGGGTGCGATTTTCGAAATGGCGGGCGATGTATTCTGGGAAAGTGTTTTCCGGGCGTTCCAGATGGGCTATCTGGATGTCCCGTTCTCGCCGCACGCCGACAACGCGAACCAGCTCATCTCCATGCGCGATGCAAACCGCTCAATCCGTATTGCCGAGCGCGGCAACGTTCCGATATCGGAGGCAGACGCGCGGCACGAAAAGCAGTTGCTTGCCTCGTCTGGCAGCCGTCCGGACAAGACCTACCGGCAATTGCTGGGCGACATCAATATGATGATGATATGAACCGTACGATGGACAGTGCTCGCGTTTCGCCGGATTCGTCAAACGCTGTTGTCGCCGTTGATATCGGCTCGACGGTGGTGAAGATTGCCCGGATCGGCGCGGACGGCGGGATCGAGTCACAACAGCTCTTCCCGCGCGATTTTGACGCGGGAGTCGCCAGGCAGGTCGAAGCGCTCCTGGAAAGTTCCGGCGTTTCATTGGAGGCCAACGACGTCCTCGTGTGCTCTTCGGCTAACGGTGGCCTGCGCGTCGGCATCGTGTGCCTTTCCAAACATTACAGCGGTGCCGCCTTGCGCAACCAGGTGTTGCTTGCCGGCGCCAACCCGCTCTTCGTCCATGACTTCGAGGAAGTCGGAAGCAATCTTGGCTATGTCGACATCTTGTTAGTGGGGGGCGGAATCGATTGCGACGACGCGGGGCCCCTCGAGCAGAGGTTGCGAAAGTTCGAGCCTGAACGTTACCGATTCGGCTCCCTTGTGTACGCCGGCAACAGCCACTTGGCCAACCTGTTCGCGGAGCTTTTCCCCGCGGCGACACTCGTGCCCAATCCGCTCGCCGACTCATTGGCGGGGAGGACGCTCAGCGTATTCGAGGCCGTGCGCCGAGCCTACCTCGACGATCTCGTTTACAAGGAAGGCGTAAGCGAACTGAGAGGCAATCTGGCGAAGGGAATTCGACCGACTCCCGAAATTGTCAGCCAGGGCTTTCAACGAGCGCTTGCGAAATCGTCCAGCATAGAGGTCGCCGGAGCATGTGTGGTCCTTGATATCGGGGGGGCTACAACAGATCTTCATTACACGGTCGAAATTGTTCGAGACGACAGTGAGGAAAGACCGTCCGCCGGTGGATCCGTTGCCCGATTTGTCTTCACGGATCTCGGGATAGTAGCTTCTCGCGACAGCTTGATGCTTCAGTTGCGCAACCACCCTCGGCTCTACGAATTCCTGAAGCGAGCAACCGATGACGCCGTCGAGGTGGCCTACCAGTCGATACGCGAAGGAGAGTACGAGCCGTCGCCATTGCTGCTGTCATACGGCTGCCTGTTCATTGCCTTGGACCGCTTTGCGCAGGGTCGTGGCCCTGGGCTTCCTACGGCAGATCTGACTCGACTGGCGCAGATCATTCTAACCGGCGGAGCCTCACAAACAATGAGCGAACAGGTTGTCGGGCGCATTGTCGATCTCTTCCGCTCGGCGACTAGCGGCGTCCCGGTGGTTCTCATCGACAGGCGCTATCAGATGTGGATCGATGGCATCACCTGGTCCGGTAATGCGTCGATCTGACTCCGTTTGATCAAATGCAATGACCTTACTAAGACAAGATCCCTGGGAAGGAATGGACGCTGCCGCGTTCGAAGAGCTCGCGCAGACCTATGGGACGCCGTTCTTCCTGTACGACGCCGACGAGATCAACGCGCGTATCCACGCGATCAAACTGGCCTTCTCTGGAATGGTCAAGGTCTTCTACGCTGTTAAGGCGAACCCGAATTTCGCCTTGCTGCGTGCGGTGAGCGCGACTGCGGATGGACTGGATATATCCTCGGCGGGAGAGCTGGAACAGGCTCGTCTGGCCGGCTTCGATGCAGCGAAGCTGAGCTTCGCGGGACCGGCAAAGACATCGGCCGAACTCCAGGAATCCATCCAACGATCGATAGGCTGCATCAGCATCGAATCCATGCGCGAGTTGATGGAATGCGTTCGAATTGCACGGCAACTGGGAAACAAAGCAAACGTGGCGGTGCGTATCAACCCTCTTCTGCTCAATCGCTCGTTCGGCATGAAAATGGGTGGCAGAGCTGTCCAGTTTGGCATCGATGAAGAGGACCTCGGCGATGTCCTTCGGGCGATTGTTGCCCACCCAAACGAACTTGAATTCCATGGCATTCACATTTACGCGGGCAGCCAGTGTTTTGACCCGGCCGGCGTGGTGGAAGGTGTCCAGAATACCTTTCGCATCGCGCGCGAGGTGGAGCATATGGCGCCTCTGATTTGCCAGACCATCAATCTCGGCGGAGGATTCGGTGTATCGCACGTCGATGACCAAAGGGAGTTGGATCTCGCCACGCTGGCCGCCGCGCTTC
The DNA here is from genome assembly GCA_963782625.1 of uncultured beta proteobacterium. Lineage (GTDB taxonomy): Bacteria > Pseudomonadota > Gammaproteobacteria > Burkholderiales > Casimicrobiaceae > VBCG01. The sequence goes on from CAWAKN010000016.1 coordinate 317,526, forward strand.
GGCCTGTCATCACTGCATTCATCGAAGAGTCGCCGGTTAAGAGGGAAATTGTGTTCGAACTTGGCCGCTACCTCACCGCCAACGCTGGGATCTATGTCTCACGTGTGATCAGCAGCAAGTCGTCGCGTGGCAAGCAATTCTTCATGGTCGATGGGGGCCTGCATCATCATCTTGCGGCCGCGGGTACGTTTGGCGCGGCGTTCCGGTCCAATTTCATGTTGCGCAACTTGACGCGACCCCATGCCCAGACCATTCGGTGTCAGGTAGCCGGGCCATCGTGCAACCCCACGGACCTGCTGGGCATTGATGTGGAGCTACCGCGGCCGGAACTTGGGGACCTCCTCGGAATTCTGAAATCGGGGAGCTATGGGCTAACGGCAAGCCCCTTGCTCTTCCTGGGCCGGCGAACACCGGCGGAATTGGTGCGCTACAACGGATCCATGACGCTCGGACGGCGTCCGCGGCTCATAACTGAGTTCAATTGACACGGAATGAGGCCACCCAACGGATTCTGTATTTCAGCGCCACGTTCTCGCGGCCGACCCGACGTCGAGCGTTGTGTCATTATGCGAAGTTAGATGGCATTGATTCGCATGCGATATTCCAGTCGGAAGGCGGACCGGTGCTGAATCATTCTTCAGCAGCTTGAAGAAGGAACGCCTGCGGCAACGCGTTTACAGGACCCGCGAACTCGCCCGCGCCGACATCTTCGGACATCTTCGATTACATCGAGGTGTTCTACAATCGAACCCGCCGCCACAGCCATCTCGGCGGGGTCAGCCGAGGCATTTGAACGTGCCTCAATTTGAGGGTCCGACCCGTCTACGATACCGTGGGAAGTCCACCAAGGCCAAGTAGGTGCACGGGAGGTCCGCGTGTCCGTCAGATCAAGTCTCGGCCAGGACAGCTTAGAATTGCGGCGACACCGCTTGCGGGCCTTTCGTCCGCGAACCCGAAAGCGATGAAGCAATTCGAAAGCCCTGTGATTCAGGAACCATGAACATCGCACCCGTGGAGATACTGGTCGGGCAGGCCGCGCACGAAGCATTATCCGACACCCGATTTCTGGCAGCCTGGCAAACTTTGCACGGCAAATGCCCCCATGCGACAGGCTTCCAATCCAACCGGTTCGTTTCCACCTGGTACGACACGTACAGGTTGCAATGGCAGCCGGTATTGGTCCGATCGGCGGGCTTGGACGAGAGCCTTGTTGGGCTCTGGCCCCTTGCCCATGATCCTGTGGAACATAGGCTGGCGCAGGCGGGCACGCACCAGGCTGAATATCACGCCTGGCTCGCATTGCCCGAGGCGGAATCCGAGTTCCTCGCCTCCGCGCTGGACGCGCTCCATCGACGCTTTCGCCTCCCCGCGATTCGACTGAAGTACCTGCCAGACACCGGTCTTGTCGACAAGCTGCGAGCCGTACCGGAAATGGAGAATCGACTGGCCGTGAGGATATGCTCCAGGCCACTGGCAAGGCTCGCGCCGGACGAGGTCGAAGCAACGCCTGCCAAGAAGAGCAAGAAGAGTCGCCAGACCCGCTTCAACCGCCTCAAGCGGCTTGGCGACGTATCGTTTCGCCGACTATCCCAGCCAGCGGAACTGGAGGCGACGTTCGACGAACTCATGGCCTGGTACGACTTTCGACAGGGTGCGGTGAACAATGAAACCCCCTTCCACGAGGATCCACTGAAGCACCGCTTCCACCGCAGGCTCTTTGCCGTTGCCCCCGACGAGACCCACGTCACCGTGACCTTTCTCGATGGTCGACCCATTGCCGGGCTCTGGGGCACGGAAAGCGGAGACGTGCTCCACATCGGGATGCTCATCCACTCGCCGTTTCTCGCCGAGCATTCACCGGGCAAGTTGCACATGATGCAGCTTGGCGACCTCTTGTTGGCAGAGGGCAAGCACACGCTTGACCTTACGCCGGGCGGCGATCCATGGAAGGAACGCTTCGCGAACGCGCACGACGAAGTGGCCGATGTCACTGTGTACCGCACACGCTGGGGAAAGAGGCGCGCCGAGTTGCTGGATCAACCCCGCAAATGGGCAAAGCGCTGTTTGAGCAGCTTGGGCCTTAGTCCCTCGGATGCGCGCTCGGCGCTGACCAAGCTCCGGCAAACCGGCCCGGCCGCGTTGCTGCGCAAGATGGGAAACTGGGCCAGCGAATATCGCGAGTTCCGCGTCTACCGCTGCGACCGTGTTCTTGCCAGCGGTTTTGCACGCGATGAGCGGGCTGCCGTAAACTCATTCTCGGCGATGCTCGCATTCGAGCCCGCGGAGTCGTGGCAAACCCGGCAGGCGTTTCTCTCCAATGCGCTTTCGCGCATCGAGTCGGGGGAGTCCGCCTATACGATCAGCATCGACAATCGTCTGGCCCATTCGGGGTGGCTGGTACGGAATCAGACCGAGTCGCACGTGACGGAGGTGCAGCAGAAGATGACCCTTCCACCAGGAAGCGTCGTGCTCTATGACTTCTACACCCATCCCGATTTCCGGGGCCGGGGGCTCTATCGCGCCATGATCAAGCACATGTTGTGCGAGGCATTCTCGGACCCGACGGCGCAGCATGCCTACATTTCCGTTTTGGCGGAGAACCTGCCGTCGCGCCACGTCATCGAGTCCATCGGATTCCAATACCAGGGTTCTCTTCACCGGGCGCGTCGCCTGGGCGCCGAGAGGAAGTGGGCGGATCCCATATTCGCGCGCCAGGAGGCATCCGGTGCGTAGCGCAAAATTGACGCTGCTGTTCGCATGCAAACTGGTGGGGCTCTTTTATCTTGCTCGGCGCCTGACGCGCAATCGATTGAAGATCCTGTGCTATCACGGCTTTGAACTCCAGGACGAATCCGCTTTCCGGCCAAAGCTCTTCATCAAGCCGGCGCGATTTGAGCGGCGGCTCCGGACCATCAAGCGCCTCGGCTTCAACGTGCTGTCCCTGGATGAAGCGATCGAGCGCCTCTACAGCGGCATGCTTCCGGAAGATGCGTTGGTCATCACGGTGGACGATGGCTTTCATTCCTTCAGCCACATCGCCGTTCCCTGCCTCAAGCGCTATGGATTTCCGGCGACCGTCTACGTCACGACCTATTACGTTCAGAACAAGAATCCGATCTTCGGACTCGTCGTGCAATACATGTTCTGGAAGACCCGCAGACGGGAAGTCACCCTTCGGGGCGTTTGTTGGAGCAGCCATGACCGGAACGTGAACCTCGTCGAACCCGCCGACGCCGCGGACGCCATGTGGACTTGCATCAATTACGGCGAGCAGCGGTGCAGCGAGGTGCAGCGTCGCCAGATCTGTGAACAGCTTGGCGCGTTGCTCGAGGTGCCATATGCCGACATCTTGCAGGCGAGGATTCTCCAGTTGATGAGCCCGGAGGAGCTGGGAGCCCTGTCCAGCGCGGACGTTTCGGTCGAACTCCACACGCATCGTCACACGTTCTCGGGCGATGACCCTATCGCGGCTGAGCGCGAAATTGCGGACAACCGGGCCGCGCTCCAGCAATGGCTTCCTGGCGAGAGACGGCACTTTTGCTACCCTAGTGGTTTGTGGGAAGAACGGCAATGGGACTGGCTCGATCACATGCGGGTGAAAAGCTCCACGACCTGCATTCCAGGGCTGAATTCCCGCGAGACACCGCACCACGCGCTGAAGCGCTTCCTCGATGGCGACAACATCCATCACCTTGAGTTCGAGGCGGCCTTGAGCGGCTTCTCGGACCTGATGCGCAACTGGTTCGCACCGGCGTCCAGACCGTGAAGCTGCCGCACGCCCGCCTCCAGCTGACATTCATCCTTACCCAACGGGACGCCTGACTTGCGCGATCTTCTCGTTCTCGCGATTGTTCTGGTATCGCTGCCGATCATCGTCCTGTGGCGTCCGCACGTCGGTGCATTGATGTGGGTTTGGATCAGCATGATGAACCCACATCGCCTCACGTACGGTTTCGCTTATCAATTTCCGTTCGCGATGATCATAGCGATCGCTACGCTCGTCGGTCTGCTGTTCTCGAAGCAGCGCAAGAACCTGCCCCTGACACCGATCACCGTCCTCATGCTGGCTTTGGCCGGCTGGATGTGCATCACCTCGCTATTCGCAATGCAACCCGCGGACGTCGTCTACGACATCTGGAGTCAGGTCATGAAGACGCTGCTGATGCTGTTCGTGACCATGATGCTGATCCGCGGCAGGAAACAAATCGATCAGCTGATCTGGGCTATCGTCATTTCGGTCGGTTATTTCGGCGTAAAGGGTGGAGTCTTTACGCTGACGAGTGGCGGGGGAAACTTGGTCTGGGGGCCGCCCGGATCATTCATCGAGGGAAACAACGAACTGGGACTGGCCTTGGCCATGCTGCTCCCGTTGATGTACTACCTCGCCCAGATGTCCTCGAAGAAATGGGCGAGGTATGGCATGTGGGGTGCGATGGCCCTCTGTGTCATTTCAATTCTGGGCAGCCATTCGCGGGGGGCATTCATCGCGATTGGCGTCGCGGCGCTGTTCCTCGGAATCAAGAGCCGCCGGCCGATATTGATGACGATCATATTCGTCCTGGCCCTAATTGGCGCCGCGACACTCATGCCAGACAACTGGTTCACGCGGATGGGCACGATCGAGACCTATCAGGACGACGCTTCAGCCGTCAGTCGCCTCCGAACCTGGGAAACAATATGGAACATGGTCCAAGCCAGGCCCATTGTCGGCGCCGGTTTCGAACTTGCCAACGAGCAATTGTTCGCACAATACTCCCCCTACCCTGAAATGAATGTCTACTCCCCGCACAGCATCTATTTCCAGGCGCTGGGAGAACATGGGTTCGTCGGACTCGCGCTGTTCCTGAGCCTGGGAGTGGCGATCTGGCTTCGAAGCAAGAAACTCGCGCAGACCTGCAAGGACCTGCCTGGCATGGAATGGGTTCCGACTCTCATGCACATGATCCAGGTCAGTCTGCTGGTTTTTGCGGCCGGCGGCGCGTTCCTCGGATTGCTGCACTATGATCTCCCCTATTATCTGGCGGCGATCGTCGTGCTCGTCGAGATCACCGTGACAGAGGGTCGGCAAGAGCAGACCAGCAAGCAGCCACGGCCCGCCTCGTCATCGATTGGCGAAGGAACAGCTTGATCGGCGAGCCTGTTCGATCAGGACGCGGCGGGACGTCACCTGAATCGCGGCACGATTCCGTGCAGCTGGAGAACCTCTCGCCACGCGTCCGCGGCGCGCCTTAGGCCCGCGCTATTGAAATGGCACCCGTCGTAGCGATACTCGTCACCAAGTAGGTCGGTGTCGGGGCCGAGAAAGACCCCGGCTTCGCGCATTGTCACGAGCGCAGCACCATTCCGAATGTCATTGCTGCCGGAATTGCGACACCGGGTCGATTGCGCGAGGAATATCGGCGCGGATATTCCCTCGTCGCGAAGATGCCGAATCAGAGTGTCCAGCGCAGCGGCATAGGCCTCCCTGCTAGTTCCGGCCCGCGCTTCGGCCTCTCCCTGTTGCCAAAGCACTGCGGAGATGTCCAGTTTGCTTTCACGCAATCTACCGGTCAGCGTGCGCAGCTGATCCGACAACGCACCTTCGTGGGTCCAGTCCGACGCGCTTGAAGAGTCGACGGCAAGTACGGCTATGACGAGGTCTCTTGGGTTGGAGGGATCACGCAACGACGGCGCCAGCCGACTCCAGATACTGCCTCCCGTTCCCGTGCCACCCCCGAGGGGATCGGATACCGGATAGCAATGCCCGTCGAACCACAATGCGCCCTGGGACGAACGCCCGCGTCCGCTGCCCTGATTGGCAGCATTGGACTGCCCCAACACCAGGATAACCAGGGGTGCACCGGCGCTTGATGCTGCCGGACAGGCAATCTCGTCGCTTGCCGACGGAAGATGGATTTCCGAGACGCGCTGCGCCGCACCGGGTTGCGGCAAACTGGCCTTGCGTCCCTTGACCCACAGGACGGCCGCAATGAGCACGCATAGCGCACATAAGGCAACTACGCCAACTCGCCAGCGGATGGTGCTTGGCATCGACGCGGGTTTCACGGTCCCGCTAAGTCGCGTGTCTCGATTCATACCGGCGCGACATCTTGTACTTGCCACGGATCCAGGCCATGGCAGGGCGCTCGATGTATCGTGAGAGTGCCGCAGCCAACGCGATTGCGATCAATGCGGTCGTCGCGATCGCCGCGGTCGGCGTCCAACCATGAATCTGAAGCTGCCGCAGGATTGCCCATCCGATGTTTTCGTGCAGCAGGTACAGCGGGTACGAAATCGAGCCGAACCATACGAAAACGGGAAGCCGGAGAAATCCAAGGCGGCCCCTCGCCGCAAGCCAGATTGCGACAAAACAGGCCAATCCGACTCCTGCAATGAAGATGGACTCGGTGATGGCCAGGACCGCGATTGCCAACGCGGCCGTCGCCAGCTCGCCACGGTAGGGCCCGTCGCGGTTGGCTACCAGTCTGTACGCGACGATTCCCAGGCCAAAGAACGCGATGAAGTCCAGGATCAGAACTTCGCGAATCCGCCAAGGAAGATCGATATGCGCGTACTCCGCAAGACCCCAGTAGATCATGCGCAGCAAAAGCAACGAGCATACTGCGTGCAACACGCGATGCATCTGTCGAGTCATGAACAGGGCAAGGGCAAGCGCGTAGAACAGGAGTTCCACGAGAAGCGTCCAGTACACGCCATCGACCGGAAGAACCCGGAACAGACCCTGAAACATGACGACGTTCAGGATAGCGTTCTGCCATGAGGGTTCCTTACCCGGCAGGCCGAGAATGTGGGTGATGAACACGGTAAGCAAAATTGCCGCCCAATACGCCGGATACAAGCGGCTTGCGCGCGAAACCACGAAATCCATCGCTACCCGCACACGGTTGAGCGTCATGAAGATCACGAAGCCGCTGATGACAAAGAAGAGATTGACGCCGAGGTAACCCCAGGGAACATGAAACGGTACGTATCCCGCGAAACCGAACAGTTCCTCGTACTTGGTGGTGTAGTGAAAGGCCACGACCATCAACGCGGCCAGTCCTCGAAGCGCGTCGATTTCGGTTAATCTACCCACGATACCTGTCCCGATGTCACGTGCGGCATGCCCAGACTAACGCCGCCGCTCACTGGCACTTCTCCATCTGGTCCAATACGATGCCCAGTTCGATGCGTGCCGGCCACCGCGACATCCTGGTGCGCAACGCCGGCGTCTGTGCGGACGGCGCCGCGATCTGGATTAGCAGATAGGTGCGCAGCCATAGAAGGGGCAGTTTCCAGTCCTTGGAGTCAGGCGAATACGCTTGCAGGAACGCCTGCGCCATTCGGTCGAGCTTGCGCCGCTGCAAAAGGCCGCGCGGCGACCATCGCAACAGGCGGAGGTGGTTCAAGAATGGGGCAACATCGTAGGCAACGGTGTTCTCGATGTCCATCTGAACGTCCAGACCGGTCAGTTCGTCTCCGTCGATGAGCAGGTTGTCGCTCTTCATGTCTCCGTGCAGCCAACTCGCCGGCATGAACTGCGCAGCAGCGTCCGTTGCGCGATCGACAAGTACGCCCGCGGCACGCCGCAACAGCGGTTCCCTATTTCCCACCTTCTCGGCGATCTGATTGACATAATCCACCTTCGCCTCGAAATCGTTTCCCTGCACGGGGAGTGGCCGGAACGCATGGAACCGCCGCAGCCAGTCCCCGGCGGACTCGCCCAATCGCGTGGCTCGGTCGAGATCGGTCGAAGGGCTGAGGACCGCCTCGGTTGCACTTCTTCCGGAAACCCACGTCATCGCATAGGCGGCGTGCTCGCGGCATAGTACCAAGGGCGTTGGCGCAAGCGGCGGTACGTCGGATTTCGATGTCCTTTCGAGCAGCGTGGTCAGGGCCGTGAATTCGCGCTCCGCCGCCACAGGATCCGGCAAACTTGATTCAAGGATCAGGCACTCCTTGATGGCGGCTGCTCGCGACGCGGAACGGGCGCGAAAAATGCGCGACTTGGCACGACGCGCGACGATCCCTTCCACCGTCCATGGCTCGCCCCACAATGCGCGCAGACTTTCGGCAACTGCCGCGGGAGCAGAACGGCTATCCATCCGGTGAACCAGTTTTCCGCGAAGGACCGCGGTCAAACATCCTGTAAGTGTTCCGCCACCACGAACATGCCCTCCGAAATTAGGCGGGATACCCTGAACCGACGGACCTCGCGCAACCCGGCTCCTTGCAGCAGACTCCTCAACTGCGATTCTGTGATCGGATACATGGCCGGCGGCGGGTTTCCAAGCAGGTTCTTCACTCGCCGGCGCATGCGCTGGTAGGGCGTACTTAGCGATTGGGAAAAGACGATCGTGCCTTTGACCAGCGTGGCGACAGACCTCAGGAACTCGGTCTGCTGTGCCAGCGGGAAGTGCATCAAGACTCTGGCACAAAGCGCCACGTCATAGGTTCCCTTTTCGCCTTGCGCCAATTCGCGAACATCGCCGACCCGCGTACGAAAACCGGGCCCGAACCGCTGCAGCTTGCGCTGGGCGACGGCAAGCATGGCCGCCGAGATATCCACGCCGACGACCTTGAATCCCTCTTCCAGCAATGTTGCGGCCAACCGTCCCGTCCCGCATGGCAAATCCATGACGGTGAGAGTTCGTGGTGTCGACGCAAAGGCCCGGCGCAACGCCCTTCGCTCCAACGCGTTGAAGACTCGACCCGGAAGGCCGCTGAAACGTTCCTGGTCGTACCGCTCCGCAACGGCAACGTCCTTGTAGTGGTTAGTCGGATCCCAGTCCATTTCTTCACTTTCGTCAGAATTTGGTAGATGGTAAGCAAAACGCATGCGCATTTCGCGCCAAAGGTTGTTAATTCTAAACCTTTGCTCTTCGCGCGCGCAGATTGCGCAATTCGGTCCAAAGCGGGTGCCCAAGCAGCCGAAGCGACGAGAGCCAAAGAAACAAGGTACCGAGGCCCGCCACCACAAAAGTGATGAAATAGTTGTGCTCGTCGATTTCGCGCAGGGTAGCCCACACGATTGTGGGACCCGTACTGATGGCGGTGATCGCCAGGCTGGACGCACAGGCGCCGAGAACTTGCCGGAAGGTCAGACCGATTCTTGTCGCCAGGATCCTATGCGACCAGATGCCCCCGACGAGAGCCGCCGCCAATAGTCCCCAGCACGCACCGATGAGCCCAAAAGGGATGACGGCGAGAAGGCCGACTACCCGGATGATTTGCATCATGGCCTGTAGGTAGTTGGCGACCTTTACCTCGCCTTTGGAAATCAAAACCTCCTTGGTCAGCAAGTAGGCCACCTCTATCGCCGCGGCAACGCACAGCACTCGGGCCAAGGGCACCGACTCGATCCATTGCGAACCATAGAGGATTCGTATGGCGGGAAAGGCCATTACGGCAAGGAACACGAAAAACGGCCAGCCAATGGCCGTCAGATAGGAAACGACGCGCAAATATCCGTTCCGCACATCCTCGCCGCCGCGCGCTTCCTGCGCAAAATACGGCAGGCAGACCGGGACCGCCGCTCTCAGCACCGTGCGTTGAAACAATTCGGTCAGGCCGTTCGCCCGACTGAAGAACGCCACGGGCGCCATGCCGAGAATGCGACCGATGATGAGTTCCGGTGCACTCTTGCCGAGTTGCCCGAAGAAATAGATTCCGGTTGCGTGCATTCCGAATCGCAGGACCTCGGGCAAGCCAGCCAGGCCAGGCATGCGCGGAAGTTGTTTTGGCCTGACGAACATTGCGAAGGCCACAGTCACCACGACGCCGGCAAGCGAGGACCATGCAAGGCTCATATATCCCAACCCCGCCCAGGCACAGGAAATTGCCACGGAAATGCTCGTGATATTGCTCACCAGCGACGCCCAGAAGAACGGCTTGTAGTTCAGTTCCCGGCGAAAATAGGCATAGGTCACCGCACCGAAGGGTATGAGGAAGAAGTTGAATGCCTGCACCCGAATGACGCTTGCGATGCCCGGCTCACTGTAGAAGTCCGCGATCCAGCCGCTGGCCACAAGCAAACAGACCGCCATCAACCAGGAGACGATGATGTTGGCCGCAAGCGCCGCGCGCAGCTTCTCGACCGTCAGTTCCTTTTCCTGAATCAGGTACTCGCCTACGCCGAAATCGCGCAGGGTGCTGGCAATCGCCGCGAAAACTGCGGCGACCCCCCAAACCCCCGTCTCGGCGGGCGTCAGCAGCCGCGCCAGGAAGAACGTGGCTACGAGTTGCAGTCCGATGCCTAGGTAGCCCTCGGCAAACGTGTAGAAGAGCGATCGGCGGACGGAACTCAATGGAATCCCGAACCGCCCGCAAAGTCCACCGTTCCGTTCAAGGCTTGGCCGTTATCCCGCTCGCGCTTCGCTCGAAAGTGCGCAACGGCGAGAATCACGTGTTGTCATTTTGGTTTGCCAGCCACTGCTCGAGCATCATCAGAATCCAGATCAGCTCACCGTAATATCCCGGGTGCGCCGACAGCAGTTGCCCCATCAACTCGTCCCTGAAGCCGGTACGCAGGATCCCGCGACCCTCCAGTTCCGCGAGGGAATCGCCTGCCAGATCTCGTAACCCCGCATGCTGTGTTGCCCAGAGGCCGAATGGAAGGCCAAAACCATGTTTCTTCTTCTTGAGGATGGCATCGGGCAGAAAATCTCGCAGCGCCTCCTTGAAGAACCACCGCAGCTTGAAGTTGCGCACCTTGTATTCCGAAGGCAGCCGCAGCGAAAAATCGGCGATCTCATCGGCGAGCAACGGGTAGCCCACCGTCAAGCCTGCCAGCCCGACCGCCCCGCGCACCTTCGGAAGGTCGGTGTCCGCGAGCGTATATTTCCAGTCGTATTGGAGCATGCGATTCAGTGTGCTGTCGGCCGCGGCACCGGCATAGGTACGCCGCAGTGCACGCACAGGCTCATCCGGATCGAGCAACTCCAGCAACGACGGGTCAAGAATTTGCGCGGCGCCGATCCGCGACAGCAGGTTGAACGACTGCATCCGATCCGGCATGGGGATGCGGGAGTTCCGTACATAGGCGGCGGCGTGCTTGAGTCCGGGAATGCTGGTTCGGCCCAGCCTTCCGGCAAGGGCCGGTTCAATCAGCCGCTCGCGCAAAGGCATCGGAACCCTTTGGTACAGGTCAAGTAGCTGCTGAAACCTGTAGCGCACGTTGCCTCCGAACAACTCGTCGCCGCCATCACCGGCCAGCAATCGATCGATTCCGTCAGCACGCGCCATCCGCGCGCAGAAATAGGCGGGAACGACCGAAGAGTTGCCGAAAGGCTGGTCAAAGAATGCCGAGACCTCTCTGATGCCGCTTACGACGTCGTCAGCCGTGACGTAGTACTCGTGATGGTCAGTGCCGAAGTGGCGCGCGGCGACGCGCGCGTACGCCATTTCGTCGTATCCGGGAGCGTCGAACCCGATTGAATAGGTCCGCGCAATTTCTCCGGCCGTTGCGCCAAGCATCCCGGCAACGGTCGAGCTATCCGTGCCCCCGGACAGGAAACAGCCCAGCTTGCCGGGTCTTGCCGCCTCGATGGCAACCGATTGGCGCAACAGGTTGCGAAACTCCTCGCTTCGCGCTGCCAGGGGTACATCGCGAGTCTCCTCGAAGCGCCGCTGCCAGTGGGATTCCTGACGCAACTCGCCTCGGTCAATGCAGAGGTGGCTGCCATTTTCCAGGCGGCTGACTTCCCGAAAGATCGTCGCCGGCGCGGGAACGCAATGGAAATACAGGTAATCGTAAATGCTCTGCAACGAAAGCGTGCGGGAGTCGAGTGGAACCGCATCGGCGCGATCCGAGAAACACAGACGACCGCCGTCGAAGCCGAAGCACACCGTTTCGATGGAGAATCGGTCGACGGCAAGAATGATTCTCTGCGCTTTGCCGTCGAAAAAGAAGACCCCGAATCCACCCTTCAAATCCGCGAGTGCGGAGGCACCGGACGCGGATAGCCGATTCATGACCTGCTCCGCCGTTGCCGGTGCCGCAATTGCGCCGGTTTCGGAAATCCCGGCGCGAGGCGCTCCCCAGACAATGCAGAGCGTTTCGTCCTGGACCGCATGTGTCGCCAGTTTCCCGTTCCACGAGACGGCAAATCCCGGCCGCACGCACTCCCATCGGTCATCTTCCGCGGCCCTCAGCGAGGAGCGGAATCCCGTTTCGCCACTGCATTCCTGGCGTGGTTGTTTCTCGACCGACCCTCTCAGAATATCGGCATGCGAGGTACCCGAGCGATTCATCTACGGACTTCCGTTAGCGTCCCAATAGGGGGAGACGCATTGTTGAGTGGGTTCTCAGCCACGGGACGCATCGAGAACGACTGATGCGCCGAACGCAACTGGTGCGTTGGACACGTCCATCGATGAGGCTATTGCTTCCCGGTCCGCTGCCCGCAGCGCCGAGCACTACTCCTTCGGCTCGGTCGGTTTTGTGGGGACGGGCAGCGTCGGAACGTTCGCGGGGTCGCCCCCAAGCTCGACGAGGAGGTTACGTAAGAGCTTTGCTTGCGGCGCGTATGAAAGGCCCTCTTCCACCAATTGGCGCGCCTGGGCCTTCTGTCCGGTCTGCAGCAAATATTGACCCCAATAGAAATAGGGGAGCCAATAGTCAGGCTTTAGAGAGCGGGCCTTTGCGAAAACCTTGAATGCCTCCGGCGCACGCTTGAGGGAAAGGAGCACCTCGCCCATCTTCGTGTAGATTTCCGGCAGCATGACGAAGTCGTCGGTCGTGTTTTCAATCACGTACTCCATGTCGCCGATAGCGTATTCCCTCATTGACTGACGTATGTAGGAATTCACCGCCGGCTTCTGGACACGCGAGAGATTGATCAATGCCCAACAGTAATGGTGCATGTGCCAAAAGCCTTTTCCCATCAACGCAACCCACTTTGCGGCGTTTGGTGAAGTGTTGAAGTACGCGTCGCCGTACTTGATGCCTTGGACATCCATGCAGTAGGCTGGCAGCAACGCCATTTCGTCATTGGTTATGTTGACCGGCTTGCCCGCGTTTGCCGTGGTTGCCGGCAACAGTGATAACGCGCCAGCCACAATGGCCAGAAAACACTTCAGGCGAAGCGTACGCTTGATGGGCGCAACCGATTGGGGCTTGCTCTGGGGAAGGCAGCAGGAATTGCCACGGGTCGGAAGGCGACACTCATCGGCAATTGGGAAGAAGTGGTTAATCATGGCCGTTGGGGAGGAATTCGGTGCTGGGCTCCGCAGACTAGACAAGCATTTCCAAAGGGCCCGGGTGACTCAAGAAGCTCTGCGGGCTGGCGGTCGCGCCATAGGCACCCGACTGGAATATTACGACGAGATCCCCCGGCTGTGCATCCGCCATTTCCATCCGGTCTGCCAACAAGTCCAGCGGAGTACAAAGTGGCCCGACGACGGAGGCGACAACACGAGTTTCTCCTGCGACGCGATTCCCAATGCAAACAGGGTAATTCTTACGGATCACCTGGCCAAAATTCCCCGATGCCGCCAGATGATGGTGCAATCCCCCGTCCGTCACGAGAAAAATTTCACCGCGTGAAATCTTGCGGTCAATGACTCGGCACACGTAGATTCCGGCCTCACCGACGAGATACCTTCCGAGTTCGATGACAAGCGAGGCGCCAGGCAACGCGGCAGTCGCCTCCGCTGCAATTGTGCGCAGGTTTTCGCCGATGGGAGCCAGGTCAAGCGGTCGTTCGCCGGGAAAGTAGGGAATGCCGAAGCCGCCTCCGATGTTCAATACCTTGACCGGTGCGGGAGCGGTCTCGGCGAGGCGGATCGCAAGCTCCACGGCCTTCCGTTGCGACTCACATATGGCACCGGCCTTCAGATTCTGTGATCCGCCGAAGATATGGAAGCCTTCGAATGCCAACGCGCAGCGGCCGATCTCCTCCAATGCATCGGGAACGCGTTCCGCATCAATACCAAATTGTTTTGGGCCGCCGCCCATCTTCATGCCGGAAGACTTGAGTTCGAAATCCGGATTTACCCGGACGGCTACACGTGCAACAAGGTTCATGTCACGAGAGAGCCGGCCAAGTACCTCGATCTCTCGCAACGATTCGACATTGAGAAGAACTCCCGCGGCAATTGCCTGAGCGAGTTCGCCGTCGCTCTTGCCCGGTCCGGCGAAACTTATTTCCCGCGAATCCATTCCGGAATCGAGCGCCACGCTCAACTCGCCGCCCGAGGCGACGTCCAGCCCATCCACCAAACGCGCCATGTGGTCCACCACAGCCGGCATCGGATTGGCCTTCATCGCATAATGAAGCTTGACTCCGGCGGGCAGAAGACGTCGCAGCAACCCTACGCGCCCCGTGAGCAAGGCTCGGTCGTAAGCATAAAACGGCGTGCGGCCGGCCCGTTGCGCGAGGCGCGTGAGCGGCATGCCTCCGACAACCACGCAGTCGTCGACCACCGGCCATTGGCTCATCAGAGCGTGCTCAGGTGGAGTTGCGGCAGCTGCTTTGCTCGGTTGGTCGGCATCGTGTGACCGCGTTGCCGGATCGCCGACTGCGGGTATGGCGGTCAAGGTCGGGCTCACTCTCTGAGGCGGGAAATGTACACGTATATTCTACAGGCGAAGCTCATTCGATCGACGCGAACGTGTCGGCAAACTCCGTGGAGAGGCTCTTGCGATCGATCTTTCCATTGGGATTCCGGGGCAACGGTCCTTCGCGGATCGCGATCTTTGCGGGAACCATAAATGCGGGAAGGCTGACGCGACAGGCCGCGGCCAGCACCGATTCGTCGAGAGTGGCAGCCCCCTTGGGCGTAGCCACGACAACGATGCCTTGGCCAAGCCCGGGATGGGGAACTCCGAAGGCAGCGACCTCGCCAACCAGTTGCGTGCCGTACAGCACTTCCTCCACCTCTGTCGGGCTCACTCGGTAGCCGGAGACTTTGATCATTTCATCGCGTCTACCGACGAAGTAGAGAAATCCCTCCTCGTCCATCCGTACAGTATCGCCGGAGAAAACGGCAATCTCGGGCAGCACCATACCGGACTCGCGCCCGGGCAATGGCTTGTAGCGCTCTGCGGTCTTATCGGGGTCGTTCCAGTAGCCTTGCGCAACCAAGGCGCCCCGGTGTACGAGTTCCCCGGGTTCATTCGGCATGCACGGTGTGCCGTCCTCCCGGAGGACGAGGATCTCCGCGTTCGGGATCGCCTTGCCGATGGAGTCTGGGCGGCGATCGACCTCCTCCGGTGGAAGATAAGTGGATCGGAACGCCTCGGTCAGTCCATACATCAGGTAGGGCCGCGTCGTGGGCAGTCTGGCCCTCAGGGCCGTGAGCGTCGCCAGCGGCATTCGGCCCCCCGTGTTGGCAAAGTAGCGCAGGTGCTCGGCGATGGAAACCGGCCAATCGAGTTCCGCGAGCTGGATGTACAGTGGGGGAACCGCGGTGAGTCCGGTAACGCGCTCCTTCTTCAGCGCATTGATCACGTCCTTTGGCAGCAGATAGTTGATCAGCACCACACGCGCTCCAACATGGAACGCCGTCGTCAATTGGCTGATTCCGGCATCGAACGACAGCGGCAACGCCGCGAGCAGCGTGTCGTCGGGCGTGTTCTCGAGGTAGGAGGCGACGCTCTTCGCGCCGGCCACCATGTTGCGGTGTGAAAGGACGACACCCTTGGGCTTTCCCGTGCTCCCCGATGTATAGAGAATCGCGGTGACATCCGTGTCAATCACGCGATGGCCGCTGCGAACCCCGACCGAGATCAGTTCCTGCCAGCGATGTACCAGCATCCCGACCTCGGCCGGAATCGGGGATTCCGCGTTGATTATCACAACATGTTTCAGGTCGGGGCATTCCCCGAGCGACTCAGCCAACAGGGAGAGCCGCTCAACCGTGGTGACCAGTACACGGACATTGCAATCCCTCAATATATAAGACACCTGCGCCGGTTTCAGCAGCGGGTTGAGCGGCACGAAAATGCCGCCTGCGCGAGCAGTTCCAAAGAAGGACACGGCGGTCTCGAAGCGCTTGTCGACGTAGACGCCAACGCGTTCCGCCCGGGCCAGCCCAAGGGAACGGACGCCGGACGCAAACGCCGATACGTTCCTGTGCAGAGCGGCGTAATCAAGCGTTTCGCCGCCAAAGGTGAGTGCCGGCCGGTGCGCGAAGCGCATCGCCGCGGACTCGATCAAGTCATGCAGAAGGAATGCGTCGCTCATTGGTTCGTGCCCGCACGCAAGGCGCGGCATTTGCAAGGCTGCGCGCTTGAGTTCGCGCCGACGGGGACCAAACTGCTGTGCTGGCGGAAAGTCTTCATGGCTTTTCGGACTCGGCACGCTTGGACGGGGCGTGCAATACCAGTGTTGGCCGACCGGATTGTCCGGCGCTCAGGTGGACGTACGGTGCAAGCGAAAGCAATGTCAACTGCAAAGGGCCCACGACCAGAAACAATGCGGTGTGACAATGCTCGGCTCCAAAGCGCTTATGGGAGGCCAGCGAGGCTGGATTGAAAGCCGAAATCCTGCTGGCCGTCCAGTGGACACGCAGGTATTCGTTGGCGGCCTCCCATAGTTGCACAAAGACCCGGCTCATCCGGAATTCGGGGGCGACGTAAGCGTCAAAGTCCCACGCGACCTCTCCGGTCGGGGCCAGCACATACTCACAGCGAACTTCGTCCTCGTCATACCGGTCCAGAGCGATCCAGATGAAGCCTACAAGATTTCCGGCATTTTCTGCCGCGAGACACACCGCGCCATCCCTGAACCGCCGAGCGATAACATCTGCCGGACGCGGGATCCCTCGAATGATATCGTCCGTGGGTGATGCGTGGAAGACGCGGGTCTTGGACGACTTCGGCAATGCAGTCAATTCGTGCGCGGGCACCGGTTGGAGGACAAGATGGTATTTGAAGACCCTGCAGCGACCTCCCGTCAAGGCGCCGAGCGCGCGGTCGAGCGAATAAAGCAAGCCGTCACCCCAACCAAGTGAAGCCACGTTTGCTCGAACTGCTGAAACGAAGCGAGTCATGGAAAGCGGTAGGCGTCCAGGCTCGCCAGTTGGCGCGGAAAGCTGCGATTCACGATAGACTTTGCGGTGGGCACGAGATTGCGGAATGTACAGTCTTTCCGGGTTCCCGGGATGCCCTCGAATCTATACTGAGTTTGTCCGGCCGGTCGAACTCCTGAACGAGTTGTAGCCCGCAGGCGCCCATCAATCGGTGCGCACCTCGGAGTGCGTGTAAGAGAGGGAGAGTGACTTTGGATGTGCAACGCCAAGTGATCAACATCGTCGGCACCGTTTTGGACCTCGGCCAGCGGTCGAATTCCTTCGGCCCGCAAACCCCGCTGCTCGGCAGCGTACCGGAACTCGATTCAATGGCCGTGGCAACCCTCATTACATCGCTTGAAGACCATTTCGGGTTCATTGTCGACGATGACGAGATCGACGGATCAACATTTGCCACGATCGGCTCCCTGGTCGATTTCGTGCAATCCAAGCTGGCCGTCTGAAAGGCTACCAGGCAGTTGGCCCATCCCGAACCATTCTTCCTGCCGACGCGGCGCGGTCGGCGTTTCTGTGTTCGATATGCGCCGCCAAGTGCAGTGGCAAATCTCGGCGCGATTGTCTACGTCCATCCATTCGCGGAAGAGATGAACAAGGCGCGCCGGATGGCGGCGATGCAGGCGCGCGCACTTGCCGACGCGGGTTGGACGGTATTGCAGCCTGACCTGTATGGCTGTGGCGATAGCGAAGGTGACTTCGGCCAGACGGACTGGCAGCAGTGGCGGTCCGACATCGTGGACGTTGCCACCTGGTTGGATGAACAGACCGGTTGTCGACCTTCGCTTTGGGGATTGCGCGCTGGATGCCTGCTTGCATGCGATGTGGCCAAGGACATGCAACCGACGCCCAATCTCCTCTTTTGGCAGCCTGTGATCCATGGCCGGCAGGCCTTGCAGCAGTTTCTTCGCCTGAAAGTTGCGAGCCAACTGCTTGGGGAGCCCTCCTCGGACCGTGTCGGTACAAGTCAGATCCACGAGCAGCTGGTGAGCGGCATGGCTGTCGAGATCGCTGGCTATGTTCTCTCCCCAGGCTTGGCATTGGGTCTCGCCTCAACCGAGTTGGCGCCACCGACCGCCATGGTGCGCGTCGCGTGGCTCGAAGTCGGTCCGAATGTGCCGGCAGACCTTTCGCCCGCCGCACGCGCACAAGTCCAGCTGTGGCAGACAGCAGGACATCGTGTCGAAGCACACGCGATAGCGGGACCGGCTTTCTGGCAAACGCAGGAAATCGCCGAGTGTCCGGATCTTGTCGCGGGCACTCTGGCAGCGGTTGCGGGGTGGCGGACATGACCTTCATCGAGCGAGCGCTGGCGTTCGATTGCTGCGGCGAGCGACTTGTCGGCGTAGTGTCCGAGCCCGCTGTTGCCGGCAAGCTGGGCGTGGTCGTCATAGTGGGAGGGCCACAGTACCGAGCCGGTAGCCATCGCCAGTTTGTTTTGTTCGCGCGCCGGCTCGCTGCGGACGGCGTTGCGGTTCTGCGCTTCGATTACCGCGGCATGGGCGACGCGACGGGATCGAGCCAGCAGTTCGACGCGACAGGCCCGGACATCGCCGCCGCGATCGGAGCATTCCAGGCGTCTTGTCCGACGGTCGAGACTATTGTGCTTTGGGGACTCTGTGATGCGGCATCCGGCGCTCTGCTGTACTGGGAGGACACGTTCGATGCCCGGGTCGGCGGAATCGTGCTTCTCAACCCTTGGGTGCGATCCGATGCGACGATGGCCAAGACCTATTTGAAGCATTACTATGGCCAGCGCTTGTTGGAGAAGCAATTCTGGATAAAGCTCTTGCGCGGTGGAGTGGACATCGCCGGCGCGCTCAATTCCGTGGCCGGCAACCTCAAGACCGCAAATGCCAAGCCGGCAGCGGCCAAGGTCAGGAAGGCGGCTATGTTTCAGGACCTCATGGCGGCGGCATTGAATTCCTTCACGCGCCCGGTCCTGATACTCTTGAGTGAGCGCGATCTCACGGCAAGAGAGTTCCTGGAATTTGCAGGTTCGAACCCTCGATGGACCGGCCTACTTGCCCGCGCCAACATCGAACGTCATGACATTCCTGGCGCCGATCACACCTTCTCCACCACAGGGTCACGAGAAGACGTCGAGGGGCTTACCTTGCAATGGCTTCGTCGAATGTTTCCTTCGGACTTTCGATGACGAAGGCAGGCCCGGGCGATAGTCCTGCGCTTTGCTGGCGACGAAGGCGGAAACGGACCGTTCGATGCGGGCAGGATTAGGTGCCGCTTCCCTGGCGTTCGCGTGTGCCCTCGCGGCGCCCGATGGACACGCAACGGACCGTGCTGCGTGGCTCGCGGGGCGGGTGATTCGTGTTGGACCAGAGCAAGTCGTGACTTCCATTTCAGAGGCGGCGCGGATTGCCCATGATGGCGACACGGTGGAGATCGAGGCCGGGAACTTCGATGACGATGTCGCCTCCTGGACACAAAGCGACCTGACAATTCGAGCGATTGGAGGGCGCGCACGCATGATTTCACGGAGCTCGAGCGCGGAAGGCAAGGCGATCTGGGTCATCAAGGGCGACCGCGTGCTCGTCGAAAACATCGAGTTCATCGGAGCGCGCGTGCCCGACCGGAACGGCGCCGGCATACGGCATGAAGGCGGCAAGCTCACGGTGCGCAACTGCCTGTTCGAACGCAACGAAATGGGGCTGCTCACGTGGAACAGCCGGACGGCCGAACTGGTCATCGAGGCTTCCGAATTCCGCGACAACGCGGTGGCCTCGACCTACAAGCACGGCGATCCGATCGGTCATCAGATTTACGTCGGCTCGATCGCTCGCTTTACGCTGCGCGAAAGCTACGTGCATCGCGGCGCGTTCGGGCACCTGGTCAAATCGCGGGCACGCGAGAACCTCGTCGTCAACAACCGTATCACCGACGAGAATGCCGGGCGGGCAAGCTACGAACTGGAGTTTCCGAACGGCGGTATCGCCTATGTTCTGGGCAACGTCATCCAGCAGGGCGCGCATACGGAGAATTCGCATCTCATCTCCTTCGGCGCAGAGGGCTACCGATGGCCGCGACGCGAACTCTTTCTGGCGAACAACACATTGGTTGACGATCTTCCGCATGGCGGATCCTTTCTCCGCGTGGCGCCGGGCGCGGATCGCATTGTGTTGATCAACAACGTTCTGCTCGGAACTGAGGCACTTACTATCGAGCGCTCATGGGAGGCGGTGGCCAACACCGTGGCCCAGCCGGCAGACATGGCATCCACGGAAATCGGCGACTATCGCCTTCGCGCGAAATCCAAGCTGGTTGGCAAGGCGGTCGAGCCGGGCGTGGCCAATGGCGTGTCACTTAGGCTGGAGCGCGAATATGTGCACCCACTGCAGGGGCGTCCGGTGCCCACCGGACCTCTGAATCCCGGTGCGTTGCAGAGCGTGGCACCTTGACGTCCGATCCCGACGCGAACTGTCGACCGCGAGGATACGCGCGAATGCTTCGCTGAAGCCATGCCGCAATCGGCATCCCCCCACGACAGGATCGTGCAGGCGACCGCGGCCACCGCAGCGCTGGGCTGCGTCGCGTTCGGTGGATGGCTCGCCGCGCACCATCCGCTTGCGCCAACGCTGGTCACCGCGGCATTCGTCCTCTGGAGCGGATTCGTTTTCCTGCGGCCGCTCGCGTGGCTCTTCGTCCTGCCCGCGTTGCTGCCGATCGTCGATCTGGCGCCGTGGACGGGTTGGCTGATCGTCGAGGAGTTCGACATTCTGGTGCTCGGCGCCGCCGCTGGCGCCTACGCGTCGATTGCACGGCGCCGGGCCGCCGAGGGCGACCTGGGGATCCCTCACGTCACGGCGCAGTCCAAGGCGTACGCACCGGCGTTGGCGCCGGTCGATCGCGCGCATTTTTCCATTTCTTCACTGGGTCTGATCGGCCTTCTTGGAATCTGGACAGTGATAGGGCTCTATCGAGGATTCAGCGCGGCCGCATCGCCGGAACTTGGTTGGTTCGCCGGCTACTACGACGCCTCGAACAGCCTGCGCGTGGCGAAGAGCTACCTGTTGACGTTGCTGATGCTGCCGCCGCTGTGCGTCGAGATGCGTCGCTCCGGAACACGCGCCACGGATGCATTGACTGCGGGAATGGTCGCAGGACTCGGCTTCGCGTCGCTGGCGGTCCTTTGGGAACGCCTTGCCTTCCCGGGACTCCTCAATTTTTCGAGCGACTACCGCACAACGGCGCTGTTCTGGGAAATGCACGTCGGTGGGGCAGCCCTGGACGGGTTCCTGGCCCTGACTGTCCCGTTCGCGATATTCGAGCTTCTGGTTGCGCCAACGCGCGCGCGAGCGGCGCTGGCGGGAGTGTTTACGCTGCTCGCGGCATACGCATGCCTGACGACGTTTTCGCGTGGCGTCTACTTGGCCATTCCGGTCTCCCTTGGGCTTCTGGCCGTCTTGCTGTTGACTCAGGGCAACGCCCGCTCACTTCCATCGGCCGCGCGGATCATGCTGAAAGGCTGCGCTCTCATCGCCATGATGGCTATCGTGTCCCACTGGGCGTTTCGCGCCGGCGGCTACCGTTCGCTGCTTGCCGTCCTGGGAGTGTTTGCTCTGACGCTGCCGCTCGGCCGCGTGACGCGAGACATTCCCGCACGCGCCTGGGTTGCGGGTCTGGCTCTGGGAGTGCTTGCAGGTACCGCGGGCAGCGCCATGGCATTGCTCTTGTACAAAGGCATCTATATCAATTTCGCGCTGGCATTCGCCTGCTGCGCGCTTCTCCTCCTCCTTGGGCAGCGATCAAGCCAACTGCCGGCGAAGATCTCTGCGCTTGGCGCCTATCTGTGGTCGATCGCCGCGGCAGCCGGTGTTTCGCTGGGTTGGGGTGGTGTCTCCGCTCTGCACGACAATGCAGTCGTGCTGTCGATCCTGTTGGCATTGACTCTTTGGAATGCGCGGGCCCGCACACCGCTGTGGTCCCCGCAATTGACGATGCAAGGCGCGATGATAGCGGTGGCGACGCTGGTTGCAATCGCAGCAGCGGTATTCAGCGGCGGGGCCTACATGGCTGACCGCTTCTCCTCCAGCGAGCGCGATGCGGCCAGCCGCATGCAGCATTGGCGCGACGGCATCGGCATGCTGACGACACCCACCGACTGGTTGCTTGGCAAGGGGTCGGGTCGCTTTCCACAGGAGTATCTGTTCAGCGTTGCTGACCGCGAGTTCCCTGGCAGTTCACGAATCGCCTCGCGCAACGGCGAACACTATCTTGTCCTCTCCGGACCTCGCCACGAAGTGGGGTTCGGCGAAATGTTCCGTGTGGCGCAACGAGTACCGTTTTCGCCGCGCGCACAGTATTCCATCGTACTCGACGTTCATGCGGCGAAGGCAGCAGTGCTTGCATTTCGAGGTGTGCGAAAGACAACTGCTTTACGTCGAGGGATGCGCCGCCACGGCGGTGACGATTCCTGCAACAGATGAGTCCTGGCACAGGCAGGTCGTCGATCTCGATGGTACGAAGCTTTCACGGTGGCCCGTGGTACGCGCCGCGGCCGGTGTTCTTCGCTATGGCCGCGGCGAGTCCCGCGACGCGCGTCGCTATCGACAATGTCAGTCTCATCGGACCGGACGGGCGGGAACTGCTCGTCAACGGCAATTTCGCGCAGGACATGACCGGCTGGTTCACGACGAGCGACCGTTTCCACCTGCCCTGGCACATCAAGAATCTGGGTTTGAACGTGATTGTTCGACCAGGGAGCGGTCGGCTTGCTGCTGTTCGTCATGTTGACTGGCGTCGCCTTGTACCGACTCGTCGCGGGTGCCGCGCGCGGACACCCGTTCGCGCCATTTCTCGCGGCCGCATTGGTCGGATTTCTGCTGGTGGGGCTGTTCGACAGCCTTCTGGACGTGCCCCGCCTCGCATTTCTCTACTACTTGCTGCTCATGGTCGGCCTTGCGCTGCCGAAGGGCATTCCGCCATGTGGTGAACAGCGGAGACCTGCCAGAAGAACGCCGGACCGGCGCCGTTCGTCGGCCAGTCGTGATTGATTCGCGCGCCGGTTTGGGCCGGGATTCTTGCCTGCGCGCTGCCGCGCCCAGGCGTCCGGCAACCGTTCGTCCTGCCGAATTTGCCGCACGGCAGAATGCCCGCGCAAGGCCGGCGAGGCCAGACTAGCAGTTTTGCCGCCAATGTCCGGTTGCGTACCACAATGTGTGTCCCCTTGCAATGTACTAGCCCATCGTCATAAACTCCGCAGTCCGGTAATTTGGTATCGGTGTCCAGGTACTCAGGGATCGCTCCCAATCAATTGATCGTCGCCAATTCTTGCGACGAAAAACACAACCGCAACATTGCCAGGGTACAACTAGCGTCGATCGGCAAAGGAGACATTTTTCTGATCGGCTGTGGGGACGGAGTTATCCGGGTGGGGCCGCCGTCCCGCAGTGCAGTGCATTCATGCAAGTGGCCGTTTGCCGCTTGCCCTTCCCGACGTGATTTGTCAGCCCACGCTCGGCCACGGTCAAGGCAAATGCAACCTATGAGCAGTTTGCGAGCGAATTCTTGTACCCCATGTCGGCAATGGCGTAGCCGGCGCGCGGAAGCGGTTCTGCGATCGGGTCGCCATGGTTAGTCTGCTGCGTCAGAACATCACCAGCGCAACGCTGCTGCGGCTGGGTGCCGATCTGGCCTGTCTGTTCCTGGTCGTCATCCTGGCGGTACGCCTGCATGGCCACCATACGCCCCCGTTCGAAGCTCTCGCAGTGCCCGCCCTGGCCTTTGCCGTCCTCATCGTTTGCCTGAATGGCTGGGTCGGACTTTATCGGCGGGACCGCAAACTGCCCTTCGTCGCGCACGTCGGCTGGATATTTTTCGCGCTGCTGCTCAGCGTTCCGGCCGCGTACCTGCTTGCCCTTTTGCTGCCGAACGGCGAAATCTTCCAGGAAATACTCGGGTCCGTCCTCGTCATGGCCTTCGGCGGTCTGGTCATCGTGCGCCACGCCGTGGTCGGCCCGCTGGTCACGACGCTGCTGCCTCATCGGGTGCTGGTATTGGGTACGGGCGCGGAAGCGCGCGTAGTCGAGGCCTCGCTCAACGACGCAGATACGCCGGGATTGCAGGTGGTCGGATTCTATGCGCTGGAAAAGGTGCAGGAAACGGTGGTCTCCGCCAATCGCGTGCTGGCGAAGGTCGGACCCATCGAGGACCTGGTCAAGCGCCTCGGCGTTCGCGAAATCATCGTCGCGGTGCGGCAGCAGCGCGGCGGCGTATTGCCGCTGCGGGGTCTGCTCGAATGCAGGCTGAACGGCATCCAGGTCACTGACCTCGCCCGGTTCTTCGAACGCGTACACGGACGGGTTCCCATCGAGTCGCTCAAGGCCAGCTGGCTCATTTACGGGAACGGCTTTCGGCAGAACTTGGCTGCGGCGCGTGGTGAAGCGCGTCTTCGATGTCACGGTCGCCATGACGCTGCTCATCGTCTTCTTTCCGTTGATGGCGATGGTGGCCATACTCATCTTCCTGGAGCGCCGCGGACCGGTGATCTATCGCCAGGAGCGCGTCGGGCTGCGCGGCGAGTCCTTCGTCGTACTCAAGTTCCGCAGCATGCGCGCCGATGCCGAAAGCGACGGCAAGCCGCGCTGGGCCGAGCGCGAAGACCCGCGTGTGACCGCGCTGGGCCGGATACTGCGGCGCTCCAGAATCGACGAATTGCCCCAGCTGTTGAATGTTCTCAAGGGCGAAATGAGTTTCGTCGGGCCACGCCCGGAGCGCCCGCAGTTCGTGACCATGCTGACCGATCAGGTTCCTTTCTACGCCGTTCGCCACAGCGTGAAGCCGGGCATCACCGGGTGGGCGCAGGTGCGTTACTCGTATGGCGCGAACGTGGAACAATCGGTCAAGAAACTCGAATACGACCTCTACTACGTCAAGAACAACACCCTGTTCCTGGATCTCATGATCCTTCTCGAGACCGTCAGGGTCGTCCTGCTCGGGGAAGGTGCGCGTTAGGCGGGAATGACGTCGACTTCGCCTTGAAGTACCGAGATTGCCGCATCGGCGTCATGCCCAGGTCGGGCAGGAGCCGTCCCGGAAATCTCCGCGCCCAATGCCGGATCGGGAGCATGGTTGCTCCCCGACGCCAGTCCCGGCAAAGAAACTTCTAAACTCTCAGCGGAACCAGACCACGCCGTGAACGCAAGCGAACTTGGCATTGCCGCAGCCTGGAGTTACGGGCTGGCCGCGGCCGGCTACGCGATATTCGCGATCCGTCTGGCAATCGGCTGGCGCCGATCTTCGCGTGCCTCGCTGCTCATTGCGGCGACGATCGCCACGGCGCTGTGGGCGGCGAGCACGGTCGCTGCACTCCTTTGGGCTGTCCCGTTCGCCTTGCTGGCGGCGAACGCATTCGACGCGCTTCGATACGCCGCGTGGTTTGCATTTGCCGCCTATCTGCTCAAGGGGCGCGCCATGGATCAACCGGGCGCTGCCGTTGCCGTACCGCCAATCCCCCGTTGGGCGGCCGCCTTCGTCGCGGCGGGCCTGGTTGCAAGTTTCGTGCTTTCTGCCGGATACCTGCCGCTCGACGTATCCGCAGCGCAGGGACGAATGACTGAATACGCGCTGCGCCTCGGGCTCGCAATAATCGGCCTGATCATGGTCGAACAATTGCTGAGACGGGCGCTTCCGCACGCTCGCTGGGGGTTGAAACCGCTGTGCGTGGGACTCGCCGGCGTGTTTGCGTTCGACATCTTCTTCTACTCCGAGGCCATGCTGTTCGGCGTGCTCGACGCCAATATCTTCGTCGCCCGGGGAATTGCCAATGCGCTGGTCATTCCGTTCATAGCGATAGCGACGGCCCGCAATACCGGCTGGACGCTCGAATTGCACATGTCGCGGGGCGTCGTATTCCACACCACGGCAATTCTGGTGTCGGGCGTCTTCATCATCGCGGTCGCCGCCGCCGGTTACTTCGTCCGGTATTTCGGAGGCGGATGGGGCGAGGCCCTGCAGATCGAACTCCTGTTCGCCGCGCTGCTCGTCGGCATGATGATCGCCTCCTCCGGCAGCTTCCGGTCGAAGCTCAGGGTCTTCATCAGCAAACATTTCTTCTCCTATCGCTACGACTACCGCCAGGAGTGGCTCCGTTTCACGCGGACGCTATCGGCGGAGACATCTGTCCAGAAGGTCCAGGAGCGCTGCATCGAAGCACTCGCCAATCTGGTCGAAAGTCCCGCCGGCGCATTGTGGCTCCGTCGCGACGACGGGAATTTTCGACCGGCATCGCGGTGGAATATGCCGCCGATAGACGCCGCCGCGGCCGAGCCCAGGGAAGGTCCGCTGGTGGGATTCCTGGAACGGACGGGGTGGGTCATCAACCTGCGCGAATTTGAGTCGGATCCGGCGCGATATCACGAGCTGGCAATGCCCGCATGGCTGACCGCGATCCCGGGCGCATGGCTTGTCGTTCCACTGGTATCCGGTACCGAACTGGTGGGCTTCGCAGTACTGGCGACCCCGCGTGTCGCCATAGAAGTAAACTGGGAGGTGCTCGATCTCCTCAAGACGGCAAGCCGGCAGGCAGCAAGCTACTTGGGACAGATCGAGGCGGCCGAGGCGCTACTGGAGGCACGAAAATTTGACGCATTCAACCGGATGTCGGCATTCGTCGTTCACGACCTGAAGAATTTGGTGGCGCAGCTCTCCCTCATGCTCCGCAATGCGGAACGCCACAGGAACAATCCGGAATTCCAGCGCGACATGCTGGCCACGGTGGAGCACGTCGTCGGCCGGATGAACCACCTGATGTTGCAGTTGCGCGTCGGCACCACCCCCCTCGAGAAGCCGCGGCTTATCGACTTGGGACTGGTGGTCCGCAACGTTTGCGCCGCCAAGTCTGCCTCTCACGCGACAATCGACATGGACCTGGCGTCCGGCGTGTGGACGATCGGCCATATCGAAAGGCTCGAGCATGTGATCGGACACCTGGTTCAGAACGCGCTCGACGCCACGGCCAATAGGTGGTGCGATCTCGGTCCGACTGCGCCGTGACGACCGCTTCGCTACAATTGAAGTCTCGGACACCGGTGTCGGCATGACGCCGGAATTCGTTCGCGAACGGCTGTTCAAGCCGTTCCAGACCACGAAGGCGGCGGGCATGGGGATAGGCGTGTATGAAAGTTGGCAGTACATATCCGGCCTCGGAGGGGAAATGCTGATCGACAGCACACCCAACGTCGGAACGCAGGTGCGCATCCATCTACCGCTGGCCGAAGCCATTGCGGCGCCCGCTGCCCAAAATGGCCTTCCCGCATGAACGAATCGCGCAAGCCTCTGCTTATCGTCGAGGACGATCCGGCATTGCAGAAGCAGATGCAGTGGGCCTTCGACAAGTACGAAACGATCGTTGCCGGCGATCGCGAATCCGCCATCGCGCAACTGCGCCGTTTCGAGCCCGCGGTCGTGACCATGGACCTCGGACTGCCGCCGCACCCGGACGACCCGACCGAGGGGCTGCAACTTCTCGATGAAATTCACACCATGGCACCGGACACGAAGGTGATCGTCCTGACCGGGCAGAATGACCAGCAGAACGCGCTCAAGGCGATAGCGCTTGGCGCGCATGACTTTTGTGCCAAGCCGTTCGAGCCGGAGTTTCTGACCTGGACCATCGACCAGGCGTT
This sequence comes from uncultured beta proteobacterium, assembly GCA_963782625.1. Classification (GTDB taxonomy): domain Bacteria; phylum Pseudomonadota; class Gammaproteobacteria; order Burkholderiales; family Casimicrobiaceae; genus VBCG01. Next base: position 345,176 of record CAWAKN010000016.1, read on the forward strand.
CCGGGTTCACGATCTGCAGGAGGAGAACCGGCGGCTGCTGATAGCCCAGCATCCACCCGAAATGTCGGGAATCATCACCCGCGACCCGGAAATGCTGCGCATTTGCCGCACCATCGAAAAGCTGGCGCCGACCTTTGCGACGGTGCTCATCCTCGGGGAGTCGGGCACCGGCAAGGAACTGGTCGCGCGGGCATTGCACGACCTTTCGCCGCGCCGGGGTCTCCGGTTCGTGGCCATCAACTGCGCCGCGATTCCGGAAAACCTTCTCGAAAGCGAATTGTTCGGCTACGAAAGGGGAGCATTCACTGGCGCGGCCAAGCAGACGCTCGGCAAGATCGAGACAGCGCACCGCGGCACGCTGTTCCTCGATGAGATCGGCGACCTGCCCATTTCGCTGCAGTCGAAACTCCTGCGCTTTCTGCAGGAACGGGTCATCGAGCGGGTTGGCGGCAGGCAGGAAATCCCGGTCGACGTGCGGATCGTCTGCGCGACACACCAGATCCTCAAGGATCGGATCGCCGACGGGCGATTTCGCGAGGACCTTTACTACCGGTTGGCTGAGATCGTCGTGGAAATTCCGGCATTGCGCTTCCGCAAGGGGGACGCCGTTCTCCTTGCGCACGGCTTCGTGCGCAAATTCGCCGCCGAACAGCGCCGCAACTCGATGACGCTGAGCTCCGACGCGCTGAATGCGATCGATGCGCACGACTGGCCCGGCAACGTGCGCGAGCTCGAGAACGTACTGAAGCGCGCGGTCATCATGGCCGACAGTTCGATGATCACGGGAGCCGACATCGGCATTGCGCCCGGCAACGGAGAAGCGGACGTGCTCAACCTTCGGCAAATAAGGGAAGAAGCCGAGAAGACCGCGGTCCTCCGGGTGCTGAGCCGGGCCAATGGAAATCTGAGCAAGGCGGCCGAATTGCTGGGGATCAGTCGTCCTACGCTGTACGATCTCATGCATCGATTCGGGCTCAAGTAAGCCGAACGCGCGTCCACCACCCTATTGTCAGATCTTTAGAAGCGATCCCATGAAAAACCGACACCCCACTCCGTTACCTTTCGGTCATGCTGGTTGCGCTTGTGCTTTCGGCCTGCGGGCGCGACAGCCCAGAAGCGATGATCGCCTCCGCGAAATCCTATCTCGCGAAGAGCGACTCCAGCGCTGCGATCGTCCAGCTGAAGAACGCGCTGCAGCAGGCCCCGAACAACGCCGAAGCGCGCGTGTTGCTGGCAAAAGCCTTGCTGGATGCCGGCGACGCCGCCGGAGCGGAGACCGAGGTCCGCAAGGCGATCGACATGAAATATCCGGGGGAAGACGCGTATCCGCTCCTCGGCCGCACGCTGATCCAGCAGCGTCAATTCGATAAAGTGATTTCGGAGCTGTCCGAAAGGAAGCCAGCGGATCCGCAGGCCCAGGCCGATCTCAATGCCTCCCTCGCCTTTGCGTACATCGGATTGGGCAAGATCCCGGACGCCCGCGCCGCAATCGACGCCGCATTCGTCGCGGTCCCGGACTATCCTCTCGCGCAGATGGCGCTGGCGCAAATCGCCGCAGCGGAGAACAAGCTGCCGGAAGCCCTCGAACTGGTCAATTCGGCGCTGAAGCAAACACCGGACGACCTGCAGGCGGTTCTGCTCAAGGCCGACCTGGAAATTGCGCAAAACCAGGCCGCGCAGGCAGTCAAGACGCTGGAGCGGCTGGTGGAACTCCGGCCGGACTCGGTTCGCGCCCGTTTCGCGCTGGTATTGGCACTCGTGCGCGCCGGCCAGCCCGATGTCGCCGTGGCTCAGGTGGACTCGCTCAAGAAACTGGCGCCAAAGGATCTTCGCGCGTTCTATGCCGAGGCCGTCGTCGCATACGCGCGCGACAACATGCAGGCCACCCGCGACGCCGTCCAGCAGGTATTGAGTGTCGCGCCAGACCACATGCCCAGCCTGCTGCTTTCGGGACTCGCCAGTTATCGCATGGGTTCGTATCAGGCGGCGGAGGATGCACTCCGAGCGGTGGTCGCCAAGGCGCCCGGTGAACGCAATGCAGTCCGCACGCTGGCCGCGACCTACCTGCGGACGGGGCGAACTGCCCAGGCTTTCGAATTGCTCGAACCGGCATTGCAACGCGCGCCGAAGGATCCCGCACTGTTGCAGGCAGCCGCGGAAGCCTACCTCGCGACGAACAACCCGACGAAGGCCGCGGAAATGTATGAGCGGGCGGCCGCATTGGACAAGGCGGACGTCACGAGCCGGGTGCGACTGGCGCAGGTTCGCCTGGAGTCCGGTGACACCTCGCGGGCATTCAAGGATCTCGAGGCACTGGCCGAGGCCAATCCCGCCGTTTCGGGAGCGGACCTGGCGCTGATCAGCGCGCACCTGCGTCGGCGCGAGTCGGCGGAGGCGCTGGCCGCGGTAGATGCGCTCGAGAAGAAGCAGCCCAACAATCCGATGGTTCGCAACATCAGGGGCGTTGTCTACCTTTCGTTGCACGATATGAAGAATGCCCGCGCAAGCTTCGAGCAGGCGCTGAAACTCGACCCGGCTTACACCGCGGCGGCGATCAGCCTGGCGCAGATCGACTTCATGGAGCGAGACCTCGCCGGCGCGCGCAAGCGCTACGAGCAGATCCTCGCGAAGGAACCGGGCAACGAACAGGCGTTGCTTTCGCTGGCCGCACTGCTCGCGGCAACGAAGGCGCCGGAAGCCGAGATCAAGGCTGTCATCGGGCGCGCGATCACCGCCAATCCCACCTCAATTCGGCCTCACGTGGTCCTGATCGCGTATTACGTACAGCAAAAGGATGCCAAGGCGGCACTAGCAGCGGCGCAGACGGCCAACGCCGCATTTCCCGAGAATCCGCAAATCATCGAATTGCTGGGTGCCGCGCAGCAAAACGCAGGCGAGAACAATCAGGCGCTGGAGAGTTTCACCCGCGCGGCCAAGCTCCAGCCGCAGAGTGCGGGCCCTCTGATTCGCCTCGCGGGGGTCCAGACGCTCCTCAAGGACTACGACGGAGCGATCAAGACATTGCGCCAGGCCATCGCGCTCCAACCCAGCTACACACCGACATGGCTCATGTTGACCCGGGTTTATGCGACGAGCGACCGGATCGCCGACGGGATCGCCGATGCCCGCAAGATGCAGAAGGCCAATCCGACCCGCGCCGTCGGCTTCGCCCTCGAAGGACAGATGCTGCTCGCCCAGAAGAAGCCCACGGAGGCCAGCGCCGTCTTCCGCGAAGGCCTGTCGCGCGAACCGGTTCCACTCCTCAGCGTGATGACCTACGCAGCGTTGCACAGCGCCGGCAAGCCGGACCAGGCGGCCGCCATGGCGCAACGCTGGCACAAGGAAAATCCGAAGGACACGCAGTTGTACACCTACCAGACGCAGCAGAGTGTCATGGCGGCGGACTACCGCACTGCGGTGCAGCATTCCAATGCTGTCCTGGCGCTGGAGCCCGACAACGTGACGGTGCTCAACAACCTTGCCTGGTCGCTGAACGAACTCGGCGATCCCAAGGCCCTCGAGTATGCCGAGCGCGCCTACGTCGTTGGCTCGAACATACCTTCGGTCGTCGACACGTTGGGCTGGATACTGGTACAGCGCGGAGACGCCGCGCGCGGGCTCAAGCTGTTGCGCGAAGCGAGCGCCCAGGCGCCCGATGATCCGGAAATACGGCTGCATCTTGCCAAGGCGCTCCTCAAGGCCGGCGACAAGGCATCGGCCAAGACCGAGCTCGAGACGTTGGCATTGCGGGGCAGCGTGTCGCGGGCCCGCACCGAGGCACAACAAATGCTTAAGAGCCTTTGACCCTGGAATCGATCCAGGGCCGCCCCAACCATTCGGCGCGCCCATGAGACTTGGGCGCGCAATGTCAGTTCGAGTTCATGAGATGACAAAGAACACAACAATCGCCGTCGTTGGACTGGGTTACGTCGGGCTTCCGCTTGCGGTCGAATTCGGCAAGCATTTCCCGACCATCGGGTTCGATCTGTCTGCCAGAAAGGTCGAGGCGTACCGGAAATTCGTCGATCCGACGGGCGAAGTCAGCACGGACGAGCTTAGGGCCGCCTCGCTGCTTGCCATAACCACTGACGCGGCCCAGCTCCGCGAGGCCGACATCATCATCGTCGCGGTTCCGACGCCTATCGACGAAGCCCACCAGCCGGACTTCGGACCTCTGCTCGGTGCCAGCGAAGCGGTTGGCCGCAACCTGAAGCGCGGCGCCGTCGTGGTCTTCGAATCCACCGTCTATCCCGGTGCCACCGAGGAAGTCTGTGTCCCGATCATCGAGCAACATTCGGGGATGAAGTGGCAACGCGATTTCTTTGTCGGCTATTCGCCCGAGCGCATCAATCCGGGCGACCGCGAACATTCGTTGACACGGATCACCAAGGTCGTTTCCGGTGATACGGCCGAAACCCTCGAGAAGGTCGCGGCCGTTTACGGCAGCATCATCACGGCCGGCGTTCACCGCGCGAGCAGCATCAAGGTCGCGGAAGCCGCGAAGGTGATCGAGAACACGCAACGCGATCTCAATATCGCATTGATGAACGAGCTTTCGCTCATCTTCCACAAGATCGGCATCGACACGCTCGAGGTTCTCGAAGCCGCAGGCACCAAATGGAACTTCCTGCCATTTCGGCCGGGCCTCGTCGGCGGCCATTGCATCGGTGTCGATCCGTACTACCTGACGCACAAGGCGGACATGCTGGGTTACCACCCGCAGGTGATCCTCGCCGGCCGGCGCATCAATGACGGCATGGGCAAGTACATCGCCGAACAGACCGTAAAGCTGATGATCCAGGCGGGAGTCCACGTCAAGGGCTCGCACGTCAATGTGCTCGGACTGACCTTCAAGGAGGACTGTCCCGACATCCGCAACTCGCGCGTCATCGACGTCGTGCGCGAGCTCGAGTCGTTCGGCATCACGGTGCACGTCCATGACCCGCTCGCCGATGCTGCCGAAACCCTGCATGAATATGGAGTGACGCTTACCGCGTGGGACGACTTGCCCCGCGCGGAGGCGATCGTCGCGGCCGTGGCACACCGTCCCTTCATGCAGCGACCCGTCGACGAGCTGATCGGCAAAGTCGTCCCCGGCGGGCTGTACATGGACGTCAAGGCCAAGGCGGATGTCGGGGCCTTGCGCGCGCGGGGCATTCAGGTGTGGAGGCTGTAATGCCCGCGCTCGAGCCATTGCACAACGAGTTGCGGGAGCGGCCCCGGCGCTGGCTCGTGACCGGCAGCGCGGGGTTCATCGGATCCCATCTCGTCGAAGCGCTGCTCCGCCTCGGGCAGGACGTGGTCAGCCTCGACAATTTCGCGACGGGATATCGCCGCAACCTCGACGAAGTTCGCGCCGCCGTCGGCGAAGACGCCTGGCGACGGCACCGCTTCCTGGAGGCCGACATCACCGACCTCGCGGCCTGCCGCGCTGCGTGCAAGGGCGTTTCCATTGTGCTCCATGAGGCCGCGCTGGGATCGGTCCCGCGCTCGATTGCCGATCCGCTGCTTACGCATGCTGCCAACGCCACCGGGTTTCTGAACATGCTTGTCGCCGCCCGCGACGCCGGCGTGGCTCGATTTGTCTATGCCGCGTCGAGTTCGACCTACGGCGATCACCCGGGCCTGCCCAAGGTCGAGGATGCGATCGGGCGTCCGCTCTCGCCTTACGCGGTCACCAAATACGTCGACGAACTCTATGCGGACGTCTTCGGACAGTGCTACGGCATGGCGTCGATCGGCCTGCGTTATTTCAACGTGTTCGGGGCGAGGCAGGATCCCGAAGGCGCCTACGCAGCCGTCATTCCACGCTGGGTCGACACGATGCTGCGCGGTTCGCCGGTGGTCATTCACGGGGACGGCGAGACCACGCGCGACTTCTGCTATGTTGCCAACGTCGTGGAGGCCAACCTGCTGGCGGCGACGACGGCGGAAACGCGGCGCGATCAATCAGGTTTACAACGTCGCCGTGGGCGGTCGGATGTCGCTGAACGAGCTATACGCCACGCTTCGAACGCTGCTTGGCGATCGCCATTCCGGCCGGACTTTCGCGCCCCCGGTCCATGAGGATTTCCGTCCCGGCGATGTCAGGCATTCGCAGGCCGACATTTCCAAGGCGAAAAGTCGTCTGGGCTACGACCCGAAATACGACGTGCGCGCCGGATTGGTCGAGGCATTGCCCTGGTACGAGGCGCGATTTGCATCCCCGGCTTCCCTGCCCTCGCGGGCATCCTTGCATGCCAGCGGCGAAGACTGAAACCCCGGTTGGCACCGCGCCCGGCAATGCTGCCCGCTGGATCGCCGCCGCCGCGTACCTGCTCGCCGCAGCGGCAACCGCTGCCGAAGGAACGGCGGAAGCAAACAACCCGATCGCGCCGTCGGAGCTCGTTGCCCAGGCCATTGCCTATGAGCACGGTGAAGGGGTCCCGAAGGACCCGCTGAAGGCCGCCGCGCTTTACTGCGAGGCCGCTCGCGACGGCGATCCCGACGCGCAGTACGGCCTGGGCTGGATGTACGCGAACGGCCGCGGCGTGGCGCGCGACGATGCGATCGCCGCATCCTTCTTCGCGTTGGCGGCGGCGGCGGGAAATGCAGCCGCGCAAAAGGCGCTAGGCTTTGTCGGTGAGGAGCGAGGACGCCTCCCCGGCTGCATGCATCGACCCGACCCGGAGCCGGCGCAAGAGCCGAACGCGGGCGTCAGCGAGGCCAACCCCTTTTCCGACATGCCACCGTGGAAGAAGAAGATCGCGGATGAGGTTGCCAAGATCGCGCCTCGATACGATGTGGACACCCGGCTGGCGCTGGCAGTCATCAGCGTCGAATCGAACTTCGAGCCCGCCGCACGGTCGGCCAAGGATGCCCGGGGCCTGATGCAACTCATCCCCGAGACGGCGGCCCGATTCAACGTCAGGGATTCCTACAACATCGGCGACAACGTGCGTGGCGGACTCGCCTACCTGCGCTGGCTGCTCGCCTATTACAAGGGCTACATCGTGCTCGCAGCCGCCGCATACAACGCCGGCGAAGGGGTGGTCGACCGTTACCAGGGAATTCCCCCGTACCCGGAAACGCGGGAGTACGTGCGTCAGGTGCTACGCTTGTACGGAAATACGCAGCATCCCTATGATCCGCGCATCGTCAAACCCGCGGCATTTCTTCCGCCGCCCGATGGGTCAATCCGCAGCTCAAAGTAAGGACGTGCCATGCCATCCCCCGTCGCGATCCTCCGGAAATTGTGCTGCCTCGCGCTGCCCATTGCGGTTTGGCTGCCCGTGGGTTCGGCCGCAGCGCAGGATGCGGGCGTCACCATCGAACGCGTCAAGGGGTCGATCGTAGCCGTCGGTACCCTCGAGCGTTCGCGGACGCCGCCATTCGAATTTCGTGGAACGGGGTTCGTCGTGGGCGACGGAACGCTCGTCGTCACCAACGCTCATGTCCTGCCGGGCGTGCTCGACACCACGAAACTGGAGGCGCTGGGAATACTCATTCCTTCAGGCCGACCCCGCCAAGGTGCAGTTTCGCGAGGCCAGACGGGTCGCGGTGGATCCAGGATCGGACTTGGCGGTGTTGAAGATCGGTGGCGCGGCGCTGCCAGCGTTGTCGATTCGCGATTCCGATAGCGTCAAGGAAGGCCAGGCCATCCTGTTCACCGGGTTTCCCATTGGGACGGCAATCGGACTCTTCCCGGCGACTCATCGCGGCATGGTTTCGGCAATTACACCCATCGCCATTCCGCAGGCGCGCTCCGCCGAACTCGATCCGAAGACAATTCGCCGTCTGACCAGCGGCACGTTTCCGATATTCCAGCTCGACGCCACCGCGTATCCCGGCAACAGCGGCAGCCCGGTGTTCGATCCGGCCAGTGGAGACGTCGTCGGCATCATCAACATGGTGTTCGTGAAGGGGACCAAGGAGTCGGTCCTCACCCAGCCCAGCGGTATCACTTACGCGATTCCGTCGAAATACCTGCAGGACCTGATGCAGAAAGCCCGATAGCGCGCACGCGCGGTCATCCACCGGGGTGCGATGGCCCCTCGTTCCGTCAGGCGTCGATGTGACCTACCCGATCTGGCTCAAGGCCATGTTCAAGGCGGTGGTGCTTCCGCCGACGGGACCCCTGCTGCTCGCAGTCCTGGGACTGGTGCTGCAGCGGCGGCATCCTCGCGCCGGACGCGCCTGCGCCGTAACCGGCGTGCTTCTGCTGCTTGTGTTGTCGACGCCTGCGATGGCCGCGTTCCTGCTGCGCTTGCTGGATTCGTCGCCGCCGCTGGATGTCGAAAGCGCGCGCACCGCGCAGGCGATCGTGATCCTTGGCGGCGGGACGCGCCACAATGCTGCCGAATACGGTGGCGACACGCTCGGACGCCTGACGCTCGAGCGTGTGCGCTATGGCGCGCGTGTCGCACGCATGACGGAGTTGCCTGTACTGGTCAGTGGTGGCGCACCTTCCGGCGGGGAAAGGGAAGCCAAGCTCATGCAGGAGGCCCTGCAGCAGGAATTCGGGGTCCCGGTGCGCTGGGTCGAGGATCGGTCGCTCAACACGCACGAGAATGCGGTCCGATCCGCGGCCATCCTTCGCTCGGCCGGTATCCATCGCGTGGTGCTCGTCGGACATTCCTTCGACATGCCCCGGGCGGCCGCGGAATTCGCAGAGGAGGGAATGGAGGTCGTCAAGGCCCCCACGGGAATCCCGAATCCGGAATTCGAAGCCAAAGGACTCGTGCCGGGCATCGCCGGACTCGAGGTCAGCTATTACGTGCTGTACGAATTCTTTGCGCGCCTCGGCATGCTGGCCGTCGACGACCACCGGGCACGTTCGAAGTAGGTTAATGGTTAATGGGCCTTTCCGGGATCCCGTCGGCTGCACGGGAGGATCTTTCGGTCAGGTTCCCGGCTGCGGACCCGCTGCGCTGGAAGCAACAGGTGGCGATGTCGAACGTTTTTACAAATTCCAAGGCCGCCGCGGGCGAATAACACGTAACATATTGAATATCAATAGCTATTTATTGTGGCATGCCAACTGCTTTATGCTCTGCGTCGCCGAATCATGTTCGGTATTCGCAGCACTTCAAGGAGGGTCAAATGTTCAAATATGGCAAATCCGCAGTGGCAGCCTTGGTTCTGGCGCTGGGACTTGGCGCCGGTGCCGCGCAGGCCGCTTTCATCAACGGCTCGATCACGATTAGCGACGGACTGAAAAATCTGCCGGCATTACCGTCGACGAGCATTGTTTCCGGGTTGTTGGGCGTCGACCCCGACGGCAATGGCAATTCACAGGGTTGCAATGGCAATTTTGTCGGGGTGTGCGGCGCTAACAACGCGTTGATGACCGCCTGGGTTTTCGCGGGTCCGTTCCCGGTCATCATTGACGTGGGCGGTTTCAAGTTCGACCTGGTGGTCCATGGCCTCATCACACCGACCCCGTTGAGCTGCAACGCGGGTAGCTGCAGCGACAATCTGCTGATCGCCACGTTGATAGGCGTCGTGAGCGGTAACGGCTTCGACCCGACGGCCTTCACGGGCAGCCTGTCGCTCTCCGGCTCCTGCAACGGTGCCGCCGGCACTTGCATCAGCAACCTCTCCGGCGGCTATACGTACAGCCTAGCGGCGGCGGGCGAGAGTGTTCTTCCGGAGCCAAGCACGCTGCTCCTCCTGGGCGTTGCGCTTGCCGGCTTGGGTTTCGCGCGCCGCAAACAAGCCTGACTGCAGTAATACCCTCCAAGAAAATCCCCGCCGCGTGGCGGGGATTTTTTTGGCCTTTGCTCTTGCGCCGCAGCATTCCGGGCGCGGCGCGCCAAGGACGACAGCCCCGGTCCCGCCCGTAAATGGTGCGTTTCCTGCGTCAGTCTGCCTCCTGTTCGCCGAATACCAACGCCTGTCGGCCCAAATGCACCGCCACTAATGCCGTTGTCATATCCGCCGCCTCAAATGGTATGATGCCGGCATTTCTGCGGGGGCGGTGCCCCCGCGCGGCGGGAATCAGGAGACGACATGGGCTTGTGGTTGAAGAGATTTGGACGATTTTCGAGGAGGCTTCTTGGCGGCGCGCTCGTTCTGGGAGCGCTTTCGGCGCCGGCCCTGGCGGCGAACGTCAACTTTGTCGGATCGGCGGGGTGGTCGGGCGACTACGCTACCTTTGCGATCCTGACCGTCGATGGAATCCGCAATTACGACACTACCGGCACCTCGGGCAAGCTGCGCGTCGAATTCTGGGGTGGGTTGCAACCTTTTGCCGGTTCGTTGGCATCCCAATACCAGATGGCGACTTACGATGTCGGGCCGCTGGCCGCGGGCGCGCAGACTCCCAAGATCACTGAAGTGGTCCCCTTTACGCCGCCCCCTCCCGGTACCTACTACGTTGCGATGGTGCTGACCGAGTACACCGGCGCCCCGTCCAACAGTGGCTACACGCTCAGGAGCTACCTGAATTTTCCGAACAGGATGACCATCGAGGACCCGCCGCCCACGGTGAGCATCACCTCGCCCGCTGCCGGCGGCACCGTATCGGGAACCGTGACCATTGCCGTGAATGCGACCGACGACGTCGGCGTCACCCGCGTCGACTTCTACGTGGAGGGTGTACTCGTCGGTAGCGACAATTCGGCGCCGTACCAATTCGCGTGGAACACCACGACGCGGCCCAACGGCGCAACGACTCTGTGGGCGAGGGCCTACGACAAGTCGAGTGTGAAACAATCGTCCAGCGTGACCGTAACGGTCGCCAACGGCGCGGCGCCTCCGCCTGACACGACACCGCCCACGGTCGGCATCACCTCGCCCGCCGCCGGCAACGTATCGGGAACCGTGACCATTGCGGCGAACGCATCCGACAATGTCGGCGTCAGCCGCGTCGACTTCTACGTCAACGGCGTACTCGTCGGCACCGACAATGCGGCGCCGTACCAGTTCGCGTGGAACACCACGACGCTGCCCAACGGCGCGGCGACCCTCTACGCGAGGGCCTTCGACGCAAAGTCGAATTTGGGAGTATCGTCCAGCGTAGCGGTGACGATCGCCAACGTCGTGGCGCCTCCACCTGACACGACGCCGCCCACGGTCGGCATCACCTCGCCCGCCAGCGGCAACGTATCGGGGACGGTAACCATTGCGGCGAACGCGGCCGACAATGTCGGCGTCAGCCGCGTCGACTTCTACGTCAACGGCGTACTCGTCGGCACCGACAATTCGGCGCCGTACCAGTTCGCGTGGAACACCACGACGCTGCCCAACGGCGCGGCGACCCTCTATGCCAAGGCCTTCGACGCAAACTCGAATGCCGCGCAATCGTCCAGTGTGGCGGTGACGATCGCCAACGTCGTGGCGCCTCCACCTGACACGACGCCGCCCACGGTCGGCATCACCTCGCCCGCCAGCGGCAACGTATCGGGGACGGTAACCATTGCGGCGAACGCGGCCGACAATGTCGGCGTCAGCCGCGTCGACTTCTACGTCAACGGCGTACTCGTCGGCACCGACAATTCGGCGCCGTACCAGTTCGCGTGGAACACCACGACGCTGCCCAACGGCGCGGCGACCCTCTATGCCAAGGCCTTCGACGCAAACTCGAATGCCGCGCAATCGTCCAGTGTGGCGGTGACGATCGCCAACGTCGTGGCGCCTCCGCCTGACACGACGCCGCCCACCGTCGGCATTACCTCGCCCGCCGCCGGCGGCAACGTCTCGGGAACCGTGACCATTGCGGCGAACGCGGCCGATAACGTCGGCGTCAGCCGTGTCGAGTTCTACGTCAACGGCACACTTGTCGGTACCGACAATGCGGCGCCATACCAGTTCGCGTGGAACACCACGACGCTGCCTAACGGCGCGGCAACCCTCTACGCCAAGGCCTTCGACGCAAAGTCGAATTCGGCACAATCGTCCAGCGTAGCGGTGACGATCGCCAACGACAAGACACCGCCCACCGTCAGCATCACCTCGCCCACGGGCGGAGGCGTTGTCGGAACCATCACGGTTTCCGCCAACGCCAGCGACAATGTCGGCGTCAACCGCGTCGAGCTCTACGTCAACGGCACGCTCGTCGGCATCGATGCGACGGCGCCGTACCAGTTCTCCTGGAAGACGACCAGCATCGCCAACGGCCCTGCGCAATTGAAGACCGTTGCCTACGACGCCGCAGGCAATCTGGCCCAATCGCCGATCGTGAGCGTCTGGGTGTTCAACCCTGTGGTGGCGGCGCCGGATCCCCTGGCTACCGGCTATGCTCTCGAGTACTACAACGCGCCGCTCGATCACTACTTCGTGAGTGCGTCCGCCTCCGACATCAATGCGCTCGATTCGGGCCAGTTCATCGGCTGGGCACGAACCGGCAACGCGTTCAAGGTCTATACGGATCCGGCGAGCAACGCCAACCCGGTGTGCCGTTTCTACATCCCGCCGGCCGTGGGTGACTCGCACTTCTATACGGCGTCTCCCGCGGAGTGTGCGGACGCAGTTGTCCGGTTCCCGATGTTCATGCTCGAATCGGAAAGCGTCTTCTACGTCAATTTGCCCGATGCGGTATCGGGCGCCTGTCCGGCGGACATGGTCCCGGTGTATCGCGTCTGGAATGGCCGACCGGATTCCAACCACCGCTACATGACCGATCCTTCGCTGCGCGACCAGATGGTGGCAAAGGGCTACGTTGCCGAAGGGTACGGTTCCGACGCCGTCATCATGTGCTCGCCCATGTAGCCTGTCGCCCCGCCTGCGTTGATATCCTTCGCCGGGGAGGAGGTATGCGCCAGCTTTGCCGGGCTTAGGCAAAGCTGCCAGCGACCCCGGCGAAGGATGCATGCGGGCCGTTTCGTCGAGTCGGCCACACCATTGGGTGGATGCCGTGTGCGCTGCTGGTAAATCACGAACGCCGATGCTGAACCGGCGCGGCACGGGGTAGCGACACCGACCGGCGTGTCGTGAGCGCCAAATTCGGGCCAGCCGATCCGCTGCGCCTTCACTCTGTCGCCAGCGATCGATGGCGAGGAAGAATTGGTCTTTTCCGCTTGACGGCCATTCACGGCGTATTTCGCCGGGAAATGTCATCGATTGCGCTATTACAACTTGTCTGTTACAACGGCGACCGGTCCGCGACGGGCGGTTCGCCATGATTGCGTCGTATCGACGTCACGCAACCCTGCAGAGGAACGCGAGCAATCCATTGGCATGTAAACTGCATACATTGCAGCGTTTTCGGCGCATCTGCGGATGGGCGGTGTTAACATCACTCTTCGTCGCGGCCGAAAGGGAGGCAACATGCATTCGATCCGGATCATCCTTGGAAATCACCTAAAGCACGGCTCTCGCCTCCGGGTGTGCGTGCTGGGCATGCTGGCCGCCTTCTTCATCGCCGGCTGTGCCACCCCCTACCCGCCGGCACCGCGGGAAGCCGCGACCTCCGATTACAACTACATCATCGGACCGCTCGACACCGTCAACATCATCGTCTGGCGGAATCCGGAGCTCTCGCTGGTCGTGCCCGTACGGCCCGACGGCAAGATCACGACGCCCTTGGTCGACGACCTGGATGCGCTGGGCAAGACCCCAACCGCGCTTGCCCGGGATATCGAGAAGGCGCTGGGCAAGTACATCCGGGACCCCGTGGTCACCGTAATCGTCACCAATTTCGTTGGCCCGGCCAGCGAACAGATCCGGGTCATCGGAGAGGCGACCAAGCCGCAGATCCTGGCCTTCCGCAAGTACATGACGTTGCTCGACGTGATGATCGCGGTCGGCGGACTCACCGACTTCGCCGACGGCAACCGCGCCAACATCTTTCGCGTCGGCGACGGCGGCAAGCTGTACAGCGTGCGCCTGCAGGACCTGGTCAAGCGCGGCGACATATCGGCAAATGTCGACATGAGAGCCGGGCGACATTCTGATCATTCCGCAGAGCTATTTCTAGCCGGCCGGACTTGCCGGGCGGGACAACCACAAAATATCGGGCTGCACTGAACATGGATGAACTGCTTCAGCAGGTATTGACGCACTTGCGTGCCATGTGGCAGCGCCGCTGGATCGGGCTGGCCGCGGCATGGATCGCGATGATCATCGCGGTCGCGGTCGTGTTTCGCATTCCCGAAAGATTCGAGGCGAGCGCGCGTGTCTATGTCGACACGCAGTCTCTGCTGCGCCCCGTGATGGCGGGGCTCGCCATCCAGCCTAATCTCGATCAGCAGGTTGCGCTGATGAGCCGCACGCTGATTAGCCGCCCCAACGTAGAAAAGCTGGTACGCATGGCGGATCTCGATCTCGGCATCAAGTCCGGCGCCGAACGCGACGCGCTGATCGACAACCTGATGAAGACGATCCAGCTCAACGGAAACGTATCCAGCAACCTCTATGTCATTTCGTACCGCGATACGAAACCGCAGCAGGCAAAGGACGTCGTGCAGTCCATGCTCACCATCTTCGTCGAATCCAGCCTCAACGACAAACGCCAGGATACGCGCGGCGCCGTCAAGTTTCTCGATGAACAAATCAGGCGGTACGAGCAAAGCCTGCAAACCGCCGAGAGTCGGCTGAAGGAATTCAAGCTGAAATACATGGGTGTCCCCGGACAAGGACAGCAAGGCGGGCAGGATTTCTTTGGAAAAATGGCAAAGCTCGGAGACGACATCGCAAACGCCAGGCTCGAACTGCGCGCCGCGGAGGAGTCACGAGACTCCTACAAGCGCGAACTGGCCGGGGAGTTGCCCAACTTGCTGGCCGAAGGCGCCGGGACCGGCGCTCCGATAGCGTCCCCGGAAATCGATGCCCGAATCGCGGCGCAGAAAGCCAAGCTCGACGAAATGTTGCGAATGTATACCGAACAACACCCGGATGTGCTTGGCACACGGCGCGTCATCGCCGCGCTGGAGGAGCAGCGCAAGGAAGACGTGCAGGCGCGGGAAAAGGCCGCCCGCGCATACGCAAAATCCAGTGAGGCAGTCGACCGCAATCCGGTGTCCCAGCAATTGCGCGTTTCTCTGGCCGACGCCGAGGCCAACGTGGCGTCGCTGCGCGCACGGCTAGCAACGTACGAGAATCAATACACACAGCTGAAGGCGTCGGCGAAGCTCGTTCCGGAGGTCGAAGCCGAGTTCTCGCAACTGAACAGAGACTATGACGTGCAGAAAAAGACCTATGCCGATCTGCTCGCACGGCGCGAAGCCGCGACGATGGGCGTCGATGTGCAGGATACTGGCGGAACACAGTTCCGCGTGATCGATCCGCCGCGCGTCTCGCCGCAACCGGTGGCGCCGACACGCATTGCCATGCTGGGTATCGCCCTTGCATTTGCCTTGGGCGCGGGCCTGCTGGCGAGTTTCGTGGCGAGCGAACTCATGCCAACCTTCCATGACGCACGCGCGTTGCGCGAAGTTTCCCAGCGTCCGGTGCTCGGCATGGTGGCATTGCTGCCCAACGAAACGGCGCGCAGGAAGCAGCGCCGTAACGTTTATGTGTTCGCGGGAGGCTTGAGCGGGCTGATTGCCGCATTCTCGGCAGTCGTGGCGTTTGCCCTGCTCATGGGGCGTGCGGGGTGAGGAGCCAACGATGAGCCTGATCGAACAGGCCGCCAAGCGCCTCGAGGAATTGCGGCGCGCCGGGGCGGCAATGCCGGACGATCCCGCTTCGCCGACCATCCTGGACGCCGGCGCGAAGGCGCGGCACGAACACATCCCTACGCCGGAAGCGCTGGTTCGCGAACTCAACACCAGGGAGGCGAGCGCCGCGCACGTGCCTGCAGTGCGCGGCCCCGCCGGCGACGACTCCGCCGAACTCCGGGAACCCCGGATCGAGCCGGCAAGCAAGCCGAAGGTGCGAGTGGAAGTTGACTTGGCGCGGCTCAAGGAGCTCGGCTTCATCACTCCCGACGCTCCGCAGTCCAAGATGGCCAATGAGTTTCGAGTTCTGAAACGTCCGATTCTGCAGAACGCGCGCTCCGCGACGAAGCTCCGGAATGGCAACCTCGTGCTGGTGACGAGCGCGCTCCCTGGCGAGGGCAAGACGTTCACCGCGGTCAACCTCGCAATCAGCATGGCAATGGAATACGACCATACCGTGCTGCTAGTCGACGGCGATGTCGCACATCCGGCCCTTCCCGACCTGTTGAATCTGTCGCCGTCTCCTGGCCTCCTTGATTTGCTAATCCGCGATGATCTCGACATCGATGACGTGGTGCAACACACCAACATCGAAAAACTCACGGTGCTTCCCGCCGGCTCGCGGCATCGGCGCGCCACGGAGCTTCTGGCCAGCGAGAAGATGGCGACATTGCTGCGCAGATTGGCGTCCCGGTACGCGGACCGCATCATCATCTTTGATTCGCCCCCACTGCTCGCCACTACGGAGGCGCGGGTCATTTCGACATACATGGGCCAAATCGTCATGGTGGTCGCCGCCGACTCGACGGCGCAACACACGGTCCTACAGGGACTCGCTACCATCGAGAGCTGCGAAGTCGTGCTGATGATGCTGAACAAGGCGGGCAAGACGGACGTTGGCACCTACTATGGCTACCCAGCGGATGATGACCTTCGCTAGAAGGGGCACCGCTCGCCAACGAATTCGCGGAAACGCGGCCCTGACACGATCAAAGCGTAGGTTGCGGCAAGCCGGTGGGTGCCTGACTGCGCTTATGGCCGCCATGGCGCTGCTTCATGGCGCCACGCCCGCGAGCGCCGCGACGTGGACGGTGACGCCCTCGATCGGCCTAATGGAAACATTGTCGAACAATGTCGATCTCCAGGCCTCCGAAAATGCGCAGGGCGACCTGGTGACCCAGTTGACGCCGTCACTGGCCTTCAGCGGCAAGAGCCCGCGTGCCAGCCTGGTTGGCGCGATCTCAGTCCCCCTCTTGTACTACGCGCGGACGAATGCCGAAAACAACAACGTGTATCCCGCCGCCAACATTCTAGGCAAAGTCGAGGCCGTCGAAAAATTCCTCTACATCGAAGGCTCTGCAATCGTCTCGCAACAGTTTCTGACTCCCTTCGGCTCGCAGCCCGCGAGCCTGACCAACGCCACGCAGAATCGCTACACGTCGTCCATATATAGCATAAGCCCGTACATTCAGGGCGCCACCGCCGGCAATGTCCAATATCAGCTACGCAACAACAGCTATTGGGTTAATCTGAGCGACGCACCGGTCGCCACCAACAATTCCTATACGTCGGAGTGGATCGGCAAGGTCGATAGGCCGGTTTCCCCGCTCGGATGGTCTGCCGAAATTGATTTGACCAACGTGAAGTTCAACAATCAGGCGTCTCAAAAAACGAATCTGGGTCGCGTGGGCCCACATTACGCCTACAATGCGCAGCTTGAACTGCGCGCGGATGTCGGGTACGAGGACAATCAATTTCCGTTTTCAAGCTACCGCGGTTACATCTATGGCCTGGGTTTCCAATGGCGGCCAACCGAGCGAACCAACGTCGTCGCCAACTGGGAACACCGGTACTTCGGTGCTTCGTACCTGTTCACCTTTGATCACCGCACCCCCCTCTCGGTGTGGAGCGTCAACGCATCGCGAAATACCACGAGCTACCCGCAACAGCTGGCATCGCTGCCCGCGGGCAACGTTCAGGGCCTCTTGAATCAGCTGTTCCTTTCCCGCATTCCGGATCCGGCACAGCGGCAATCCACGATCGACCTGGTAATCCAGGAACAGGGGCTGCCCGCGAACCTTGCGAATCCGGTTTACCTTTATACGCAGCAGATCGTCCTGCAGGAGAATGCGAGCGCAACCGTCGGCTTGCTCGGAGCCCGCAACTCCGTGTTTGCGACGATTTTCCATCAGCACCAGGAACCCATTGCGGGATCGGGCACGCCGTTGCCCCCCGTTCTCGCCGGCACCGCCTTCAACAACACGCAGCATGGCATCAACGTGGTCTGGGCGCACAATCTGACGCCATCGGTCACGATGAATGTGACCGCAACCGCACTGCGCACGGTTGCCAATGCGCCATTCACCGCAACCACCAAGCAGGGCAATGTCAATTTGACCGTGACGTCGCCGATTTCGGCGTTAACGACGGTATTCGCGGGTGCGCGATTTCAAGTGTTTCGCCCAGACCTCGACCAGGGTTACACCGAAGCAGCCGTCTTCGCCGGATTGAACTACACATTCAAGTGATCGCGCCATGTATGAATCCTTCTATGGGCTGACCGGCAAGCCGTTTCAGCTCAATCCCGACCCTTCGTTCTACTTCGGCAGCCGCGGGCACAAGCGCGCCTTCGCCTACCTGGAATACGGGCTTTACCAGAGCGAAGGCTTCATCATCATCACCGGCGAAATCGGCGCCGGGAAGACGACGATCGTGCGCAGCCTTCAGGAGCAGCTGGATCCGGCAAAGGTCGTCGCGGCGCAGATCGTGAGCACCCAGCTCGACGCGGACGACATGCTGCGCGCCGTCGGAGTCGCCTTCGGGCTGCCGGTTCGGGACGTCGACAAGGCGGTGCTACTGGCGTCGCTGGAGGCGTTCCTGTGCCAGCTCGCCATGGAAAAGAAACGCGCGCTGCTGATCGTCGACGAGGCCCAGAATCTGACCAACCGGGCGGTCGAGGAATTGCGCATGCTCTCCAACTTCCAGCTGGGCGACCAGGCGCTGCTGCAAAGCTTCCTGGTCGGCCAGCCCGAGCTGCGGGAGATGATGCAAAGCGCGTCGATGCAGCAGTTGCGGCAACGGGTCATCGCGTCCTACCACCTGGGACCGCTCGATCAGGCGGAGACGCAGGCCTATATCGAGCATCGATTGAAACACGTCGACTGGAAGGATGATCCTCATTTCGAGCCGGAGTGCTTCGAATTGATCCACCGGCTCACGGGCGGCATCCCCCGCCGCATCAACACGCTCTGCAATCGGCTGCTGCTCGCCGCGTTCCTTACCGAAAAGCACGTCCTGCACGCCGCCGACGTGCAGGACATCGCGCTGGAGATCAACGAGGAGCTTGGTCACGACCTTGTTCTGCAATCGGCAGCCGGGGCCGGTGACGCGATCGCTTCGACAACGGAACTCGCGGCAACACGGCGCACGGAAACCAAGATGTGGCACATGCACTTCGAAAAGATCGAAGAGCGAATCGACCGGCTGGAACGGACGGTCGGT
This sequence comes from uncultured beta proteobacterium, assembly GCA_963782625.1. Lineage (GTDB taxonomy): Bacteria > Pseudomonadota > Gammaproteobacteria > Burkholderiales > Casimicrobiaceae > VBCG01. Next base: position 364,255 of record CAWAKN010000016.1, read on the forward strand.
GGCGCGGTCGACCTCCTGCACCGGCTGTTGCATCCGGAAAAGGCGGCCACCAAACCGGGCAAATCCTCGGGAAGCTGATGGATAGCGCATCGCCTCCGATGGGACCGCTTGCCTGCATTGTCGGAGCGCGACCCAATTACATGAAGATGGCGCCGCTGGTGCGGGCGTTCGGCCGGCAGCCTTCGCTTCCTGAAGTCGTTCTCGTGCATACCGGGCAGCATTACGACGTCGCGATGAACGAGCGGCTGTTCACCGACCTTGAATTGCCGTCGCCGGACGTCAATCTCGAAGTGGGTTCCGGGACCCACGCAGTGCAGACGGCGGAAATCATGCGCCGATTCGAACCGGTGCTCGACGAAATCCGGCCCAGCTGCATCGTTGTCGTCGGCGATGTCAACTCGACGCTGGCGTGCAGCCTGGTTGCCATCAAGAAGGGCGTGCCGGTTGTCCACGTGGAGGCAGGGCTGCGCAGCTTCGACCGTGACATGCCGGAGGAAATCAACCGGATCCTGACCGACCAGATCGCCGACCTGCTCTTCACCACCGAGCGCGCCGCCGCCGAAAACCTTGCGCGCGAGGGTATTGCCCCGGAGCGAATCCGCTTTGTCGGCAATGTCATGATCGATTCGCTGCTGTTCCATCGCAAGCGTGCGACGCCGCCCGCGGCCACGCTGGCGAATGCGGGAATCGCGGCCGACTTTCTGGAGGGCACCGCGGGCTTTGGCGTGGTCACGCTGCATCGTCCCTCCAATGTCGACACGCCGGCGGCAATGCGCGAGGCCGTTGCGCTGTTGCGCGATGTGGCGGGCCAGATCCCGTTGATCTGGCCCGTGCACCCGCGCGCGAAGGCGAACATCGAGCGCTTTGGGTTGTCGCCGCTGCTTGCGAATTCGCGCATCGCGCTGTTGCCGCCACAAGGCTACCTCGAGATGCTCGGCCTGCTCGCGAACGCGAAGCTGGTCCTTACCGACTCCGGCGGCATTCAGGAAGAAACCACGGCCCTCGCGGTCCCCTGCCTGACGATGCGCGACAACACCGAACGGCCAATCACCGTTGCCGAAGGAACCAACACGCTGGTCGGCCGCAGCCGCCGGCTCACGCTCGATTGTGTGGAGGACATCCTTCGGACCGGCGGCAAGCGGGGCCGAAGTCCCGAACTCTGGGATGGCCTTGCGGCCGGCCGGATTGCGGAGGAGCTGCACGGGTTCCTTCGTGCGGCAGGCATCGCTCGCGAGAAGGTGCCCGCATGACGGCGCGAGTCTCGCCCGGGGGCGGAATGCTCAACGCCCTCACGATCGACGTGGAGGACTATTTCCAGGTTTCGGCGTTTGCGGCGCACATCCCCAGGGAATCGTGGGACAGCCTGCCCTGCCGCGTCGAGGCCAACATGGATCGAATCCTTGCGCTGTTGGCCGAATACGATGTGAGGGCGACGTTCTTCACGCTCGGCTGGATTGCGGACCGTTATCCGGGATTGGTGCGCCGCATCGTGGACGCCGGACACGAATTGGCCAGCCATGGGTACGAACATGCCCGCGCCAGTGAGCAAGGCTACGGTCAGTTTCTCGCCGACATTCGCCTGGCGAAGGCCGTGCTGGAGGACATTTCCGGCGGACCGGTAAAAGGATATCGCGCACCCAGCTTTTCGATAGGCCCGGCGAATCAGTCGGCCTACGACTGTGTCGCCGAGGCCGGATATCGCTACAGCTCGAGCGTGTATCCGATCCGCCATGATCACTACGGCGCGCCGGACGCACCACGGTTTGCGCATGAAGTCCGGCCGGGCCTCCTCGAAGTGCCGGTGACCACGGTCCGCGCCCTGCGCAAGAATTGGCCTGCGGGCGGCGGCGGCTTTTTCCGCCTGCTGCCCTACGGCATATCGCGATGGTCCATCCGGCGCGTCAATGCCGTGGACAACGCGTCGGCAATCTTCTACTTCCACCCGTGGGAACTCGATCCGGAGCAGCCCCGCGTGAACGGTGCTGGCCGCAAGGCGCGTTTTCGCCACTATGTGAACCTGCAACACATGGAATCGCGGTTGCGCCGCCTGTTGGCCGACTTCCAATGGGATCGTGTCGATCGTGTATTCCTGGATGGCGCCGACTGATGGAACTGGTCGCCGCAGGCATTGCGTGTCAGGAACACGCCAGCGAGCGTGTCATCGTGCGGCCCGCCGCGGCTTCCGATGCCGCAGGCTGGGATGCGTTCGTACAGCGCTGCCCTGACGCCACCTTCTTTCACCGGTACGGATGGCGGGAAATCATCGACGACGTCTTTCGCCACCGTTCCCACTATCTCGTCGCGGAACGCGCCGGCAGGATCGCGGGCATCCTGCCTCTGGCCGAGGTCAAGAGCCGGATGTTCGGCCATTCGCTGGCATCGCTGCCATTCTGCGTTTACGGAGGACCGGCGGCAGACGACGCCGTGGCCGAGTCCGCGTTGATCGAAGAAGCGACGCGCCTTGCGCGTACGCTCGACGTCGAGTATCTCGAGCTTCGCAATCGCGCCGCCAAGTGCCCGGCATGGGCACGCCAGGACATCTACGTCACGTTTCGCCGCGAACTCCTTCCGGAGACCGAAGCCAACCTGCTTGCCGTGCCACGCAAGCAGCGTGCGATGATCCGCAAAGGCATCAAGAACGGATTGCGAGGCGAGACGGATACTTCGGTCGACCGCTTTTTTGCGCTCTACGCCGACAACGCGCACCGCCACGGCACGCCGCCATTCGCCAAGGAGTATTTCGCGCGCCTGCGCAAGGTCTTCGGCGATTCCTGCGAAGTGCTGATCATCGTCGATGCACAGGACCGTCCGGTCAGCGGCGTCATGAGCTTCTACTTCCGGGACGAGGTGCTTCCCTACTACGCAGGTGATACCGTCGCGGCAAGAGACCTGGCCGCGAACGATTTCAAGTATTGGGAACTGATGCGGCGCGCCTGCGCGCGCGGCTTGCGCGTGTTCGACTATGGTCGCAGCAAACAGGGCACCGGATCTTTCGATTTCAAGAAGAACTGGGGGTTCGAGCCGGCGCCGCTTGCGTACGAATTTGACCTTCTCAAGCGCGACGGGATACCGCAGAACAATCCCCTCAATCCGAAATACCGGATGCTGATTGCGCTTTGGCGCAGGCTGCCGCTTCCTGTCGTCAATGTCCTCGGCCCGCACATTGTCCGAAACCTGGGCTGAATCCCATCCCGATGGAACCCCTTCTGCTCCTCGTCCATCGAATTCCGTTTCCCCCGAACAAGGGGGACAAGGTGCGCTCGTTCCATCTGCTCGAATTCCTGGCGTCGCGCTATCGGGTTCACCTGGGCACCTTTGTCGACAGCACCGAAGACCTGGTGCATGTCCCCCGATTGCAGGAGTATTGCGCAGCGTCGAAGGTGATCGAGCTCAAGCCCGCCCTCGCCCGCATCCGCAGCCTCGCGGGCCTCGTCACCGGCGAAGCAATGACCCTCCGGTACTACCGCGATGCGGCGCTTGCCTCATGGGTTCGATCGGTCGTGCGCGAGCAAGGGATCACCAAGGCGGTCGTGTTCTCGTCCGCGATGGCTCCGTACGCGCTGAACCTGGCGCAGCTCCGGACCGTCGTGGATTTCGTCGACGTGGATTCGGCGAAATGGAGCCAGTATGCGCAATCCCGGCCTTGGCCATTGTCGGCCATCTTCAAGCGCGAAGGCGCGCGCCTGCTTGCCTTCGAGCGCGCGGTAGCCAGTGCAACCGAGGCAAGCGTCTTCGTAACGCCTGCCGAGGCGCAGTTGTTCCGCACGCTGGCACCCGAATGCGCGGCGCGCGTCCATTACGCCCAGAACGGCGTCGACACACACTATTTTTCCCCTGAGCACGCATTGTCGACGCCGTTCCCCGCCGAGGAAGAGGCAATCGTGTTCACCGGAGCGATGGATTACTGGCCGAACGTCGATGCGGTGAGCTGGTTCGCAAAGGAGATGCTCCCCGACATCGTGGCGCACCGGCCTCGTGCCCGCTTCTACATCGTCGGCGTCCAACCCACGCCGGCGGTTCAGGCGCTGGCACAGGATTCCCGGGTCGTGGTCACGGGGCGAGTTCCCGATGTGCGACCCTATATCAAGCATGCGCGCGTCGTCGTGGCCCCACTGCGAGTGGCGCGGGGCATTCAGAACAAGGTACTGGAGGCAATGGCCATGGCGCGCCCGGTTGTCGTCTCGTCGGCGGCGGCAGGTGCGTTGTCCGGCGTGGCGGCAGCCGATTTCGATGTCGCGGACGGTGCACCGGAGTTCATTCGCAAGACGATCGCGTTGATGGATGGGGACCGTGGCGCGCGCATTGGCAAGGCAGCGCGGGAACGCGTCCTTGCCGATTACGACTGGACAAAAAACCTGACACCTTTCGACGCGCTGCTGCACGGCCGCAACGAAGCCCGGGCGATCGCCGCGAGCGCCGCGGTGCCGACAGCGATGGGTTTTGCCGATGCAGGATAAACACGCCGCAACGGCCTCGCGGCCTGCGCTCGCGGGGATCCCCACCGCGGCGACACCTGGGCGCGACCCTGGAAACGCGCTGATCGTCGTCCTGCTGCTCGCATGGGTGCTGTCGCTCTACCTGCCGACGACGCTCTCCATGATCGCCATCTGGGCACGTTCCGAAACGTTCGCGCACGGGTACGTGGTCTTCCCGATCTTTCTTTACCTTCTCTGGCGGGAACGCGAGGCATTGGCCAACATCGAAAGGACGCCCTGCCTGCCTGCGCTGATGGGGGTCGCCGGTGCGGGTGCGATATGGTTCATCGGCGCACGGGTCAATGCGGCGGTCGTTTCGCAGTTGGCCATGATCGCGATGATTCCGCTTTCCGTATGGGCGACCCTTGGCACGCGTATCGCCTCCGCCCTGTGGATTCCTCTGGCCTTTCTGTTCTTCGCGGTCCCATTCGGCGATTTTCTCGTTCCGCCGCTGATGAACTGGACCGCCGACTTCACGGTAGCCGCGATCAAGGCGAGCGGTGTTCCCGTTTATCGCGAAGGCAACAATCTGCTCATCCCTTCCGGGCGCTGGTCCATCGTCGAAGCATGCAGCGGAATCCGCTACCTGATCGCCTCGTTGATGGTGGGAAGTCTGTATGCCTACCTGTCGTACCGATCGCCGGTGCGCCGACTGCTGTTCATCGTCGCCTCGTTTATCGTTCCCATCATCGCGAACTGGCTGCGGGCGTACATGATCGTGATGCTCGGCCACCTCTCCAACAACCGCATTGCCGTGGGCGTGGACCATCTCATCTATGGCTGGGTGTTCTTCGGCATCGTCATGGCGCTGCTGTTCTGGGTCGGATCGCGCTGGCGGGAAGACGATATCCCGGTCCCCGCGTCCGGCGTTGCGCCGCCAATCCCGTCGAGAACCGCCCTGCCGGCCACGCGCGCCTGGCCGATGTTGCTCGCGGTGGTTGCGCTGACCGCGATCTGGCCGACGCTCGAGGCCTACCAGGATCGCGGGACGAAGCGTGAGGCCGTCACACTTCCACAGATTGCCTCGAACAATGGGTGGACCGATGCAGCGGGCGGACTGCCGGATTGGCGCCCGGACGTTGCGGGAGCGAGCGCGGAACTGAGGCAGACATTTGCGAAGAGCGGACGCGACGTCGGACTGCATATCGCATTCTTCCGAAATCAGTCGAACGATGCCAAGGCAATCACGTCGGCCAACCAACTCGTGAAGACCAGCAATGAACGTTGGGGTCAGGTCGGCACGGAGACGGTCGACACGACCATTGATGGGAAGACTTTCAGCGCGCAGGCGACGGAAGTCGCCGGCCGTCGCCAACGCCTCGCGGTATGGCAATGGTTCTGGGTGGACGGTCGCGAAACGTCCAGCGAGTATCTGGCCAAGTTCTATCAGGTGCTGTCGGTGTTACAAGGTCGCGGCGATCCGGTGGCCTGGGTGATTGCGTACACGCCCGCGGATAGCGGCATGGCGGGCGCCATGTCCGCGCTGCACGAGTTCACCGCTGACATGCGCGGCCCGATCAACGCCGCGCTGCGGCAAGCGGCTGCCCCATGAGTGCGCCGTTGCCCACGCTCGCAACCGGAGACCGGCGCCCGCTGATCGCGCATGTCGTCTACCGCTTCGACGTCGGTGGACTTGAAAACGGCGTGGTCAACCTGATCAACCAGTTGCCGCGCGAGTCGTACCGACACGTGGTGGTGGCGTTGACGGAGGTTACTGATTTCAGCGCGCGAATCCTGCGCGACGACGTCCGATTCGTAGCGCTGAACAAGCGGCCGGGGCATGGGATCCGGCTCTTTCCCAAGCTGTTCCGGCTGTTCCGCGAAATGCGTCCGGCGGTCGTGCATACGCGAAATCTCGCCGCACTCGAGGCGAGCGTACCGGCATGGATGGCCGGCGTCCCCATTCGCGTTCACGGCGAGCATGGGCGCGACATGGGCGATCTCGATGGAACGAGCCGCAAATACCAGCGAATTCGCCGCCTGTATCGGCCCTTCATCGGACACTACGTCGCCTTGTCGAAGGATCTGGAGCAGTATCTCGGCCGCAATGTCGGGGTCGAGTCGGGGCGGATCGCACAGATCTACAATGGCGTGGATGCGGTGCGGTTTTCGCCTGGCCCGAATGGCCGGGCCCGCATAGAAGGCTGTCCGTTCACCGACGAGGATCTCTGGCTGGTGGGAACCGTCGGCAGGCTGCAGCAGGTGAAGGACCAGGTGACGCTGGCCGAGGCCTTCGTGCGAGCGATCAAGCGCGGTCCGGCCAAGGCGCAAATGCGCCTGGTCATGATCGGCGACGGGCCGCTCAGGACGCGCGTCGAGAAGGTGCTGGATCAGGCCGGGATGCGAGAACTTGCCTGGCTGCCGGGGGCCCGCGACGACGTGCCGGAAATTCTGCGCGGCCTCGATTGCTTCGTGCTCCCTTCGCTGGCGGAGGGAATCTCCAACACGATCCTCGAGGCCATGGCGTGCGGCCTCCCGGTCGTCGCCACCCGGGTCGGCGGCAACCCCGAACTCATGGAGGATGGCATGACGGGAAGGCTGGTTCCGCAGGCCAACGCCGAGGCGATGGCGGGAGCCTTGTTCCATTACTACGATGATCCGGTGCTTGCGCGAAGGCATGGACGGGCCGGGCGCCAGCTGGTCCTGCAGCGTTTCAGCCTCGACCGTATGGTCTCCGACTACCTATCGCTTTATGATGGCCTCCTCGCCGGTCGGAAGGGCCGCGCGGAGCACGCCCGTGTCCACGGCTGAAGCGGTCACTCGATACCGGAGACGGAGAATCAACCCATGTGCGGCATAACCGGAATATTCGAAACGCGCGGGAAGAGCGAAATCGTGCGCGACGCGCTGGCGCGCATGAACGAATCGCAGCATCACCGCGGCCCCGACGAAGGCAGTTACCACATCGAGCCTGGACTGGGGCTGGGCCATCGTCGCCTCTCCATCATCGACGTCGCGACGGGCCAGCAGCCGATCTTCAACGAGGACGGCAGCGTCGTCGTCATCTACAACGGGGAAATCTACAATTACCAGGAATTGATTCCCGAGCTGGTGGCGCTGGGCCATGTGTTCCGCACCAAGAGCGATACCGAGGTCATCGTCCACGCGTGGGAGGCCTGGGGTGAAGCCTGCGTCGAACGGTTCCGCGGAATGTTCACGTTTGCGCTTTGGGACCGGAATCGCGAAACGCTCTTCCTCGCCCGCGACAGGCTGGGTGTAAAGCCGCTGTTCTACGCGTTCCTCCCCGACGGCATGTTCATCTTCGGTTCCGAGCTCAAGTCGCTGCTTGCGCACGGCGGGCTGGTCCGCGATCTCGACCCGCAGGCCGTCGAGGAATATTTCGCGCTGGGCTACGTTCCCGAGCCGCGCACGATTTTCTCCGGCGCGGCAAAGCTGCCGCCCGCGCACACGCTGACGCTTCGGCGCGGCGCTCCAGTCAACACACCTAAAGAATACTGGGACGTCCGGTTTACGCTGGACAACCCGATAAGCAGCGCCGACGCGAGCGCCGAACTCGTCGGACGCCTGCGCGAATCCGTCAAGCTGAGGATGATCTCCGAGGTGCCGCTGGGCGCGTTCCTGTCGGGCGGCGTGGACTCGAGCGCCGTGGTTGCCATGATGGCCGAGGTCTCGGACGAGCCGGTCAACACCTGCTCGATTGCATTTTCCGACGCGACATTCGACGAGTCGGCGTGGGCGCAACAAGTCGCGGACCGGTACGCGACACGGCATTTTGTCGATCGCGTCGAAAGCGATGATTTCGACCTCATCGACGACCTCGCCCGGATCTACGACGAGCCCTATGCGGACAGCTCCGCGATCCCTACCTACCGCGTGTGCGGGCTCGCCCGCCGGCACGTGACCGTGGCGCTGTCCGGCGATGGCGGCGACGAGAGCTTCGGCGGCTACCGCCGGTATCGACTGCACGTGGCCGAGGAGCGCCTTCGTTCGGCGATTTCCCAATCCCTTCGGCGTCCGCTGTTCGGGCTGCTCGGACGAGCCTACCCGAAGGCCGATTGGGCGCCACGCGTGTTCCGCGCCAAGTCGACCTTCGAGGCGCTGGCGCGCGATTCGGTGGACGCCTATTTCCATGGCGTCTCGATACTCCGCGACGACATGCGCCGCGAGCTCTTCAGCAACGCGTTCAAGGCGCGGCTGGCAGGCTACAACGCAGTCTCGGTGTTCCATCGGCACGCGCAGCGGGCGAATGGCGAAGACCCGTTGGCGCTGGTTCAGTATCTGGATCTGAAGACCTACCTGGTCGGCGACATCAACACCAAGGTGGATCGTGCCAGCATGGCGCACTCCCTCGAGGTCCGCGAGCCGCTGATGGATCATCCGCTGGTCGAATGGCTGGCGTCCCTGCCCTCGGATTTGAAGTTGAAGGGCAACGAAGGCAAGCACCTGCTCAAGGCGGCCATGGAGCCACACCTTCCCGCGGAGCTCCTCTACCGCGCGAAGCAGGGATTCGCCGTCCCGCTTGCCCGCTGGTTCCGCGGCCCCTTGCGGCAGCGGGTCCATGACGCGATCCTCGGCCCAAGGCTTGCCGCCACGGGCATCTTCAATCAGAACTACCTCCAGCACCTCGTGGAGGCCCACGCGTCGGGCGCGCGCGACTACAGCGCACCGCTTTGGACTTTGCTGATGTTCGACGCTTTTCTCAAGAATGTGATGGAGGGCGATGGGCGGATCTTCCAGGAAAAAGCCGCTGGATGACGGTGCGCATCCTGCACGTCCTGGATCATTCGATCCCGATGCAGAGCGGTTACACGTTCCGCACGCGGGCGATCCTGCGCGAACAGCGCCGGATGGGATGGGAAACGTTCCACCTCACCAGCCCGAAGCATACGGCGTCGAGCGCGCCTGAAGAGGATGTCGACGGACTGCGGTTCTACCGGACCGCGCCGTCGACCGGATTGCGCAACCGCATCCCTGTCGTCCGCGAACTCGCGCTGATGTTCGCGCTGGCGCGGCGCTTGGCCGAGGTCGCGCGACTGACCCGGCCCGATGTTCTGCACGCGCATTCGCCTGTGCTCAACGCGCTGCCGGCGCTATGGGTGGGCCGGCGCCTGGGTATCCCCGTGATCTACGAAGTGCGCGCCTTCTGGGAGGATGCGGCGGTCGATCTCGGAACGAGTCGTGAAGGCGGGCTGCGTTACCGCCTTTCCCGCGCGCTCGAGACTTTCGCGTTTCGCCATGCCCGCCACGTCACGACGATCTGCGCCGGACTGAAGCAGGACATCGTCGCGCGCGGCATACCCGAACGCCGCGTCACCCTCATCCCGAATGCGGTCGATGTGGACGCGTTCGAGTTCGGTCGGGCGCCGGATGAAGCGCTGAAGGCGAAACTCGGCCTCGCCGGAAAGACGGTCGTGGGGTTCATCGGCTCCTTCTACGCCTACGAAGGTCTCGATCTGCTGCTTGCCGCGTTGCCGCAGGTCACAGCCCGGATTCCCGAGGCGCGCGTGCTACTCGTCGGAGGCGGTCCGCAGGAAGGAGAGTTGAAGGCCCTCGCGCGCAAGCTCGGTATCGAAGACTACGTCGTGTTCGCCGGGCGCGTGCCGCATGGTGAAGTCCAGCGCTACTACGGTATCGTCGACGTGTTCGCCTACCCCCGGAAGTCCATGCGGCTCACCGAACTCGTGACGCCGTTGAAGCCACTCGAAGCGATGGCCCAGGGACGGCTGCTTGTGGCCTCCGACGTCGGCGGCCACAGGGAGCTCATCCGTGATGGCGAGACCGGCGTGTTGTTTCGCGCCGGCGATGCGAAGTCGCTGGCCGATGCCATCGTTCGGCTGCTCGGCCAGCGCGAGCAGTGGCCGCGGCTTCGCGATCAAGGTCGCCGATTCGTCGAAGAGGAGCGCACCTGGGAAACGAGTGTGGCCGGGTATCGCCCGATATTCGATTCACTCGGCCTCGCCGCGCGGTGACGCTGTCCGGTCGCAGAATCGGACTGGTCGGTCCGCTGCCGCCCCCTGCCGGCGGCATGGCCAATCAGACGCGGCAGCTCGCAGAACTGCTCGAGCGCGAAGGGGCCGAAGTAACGCTCGTGCAAACCAATGCTCCGTACCGGCCGCGATTCATCGCGTCCTTTCGCGGCCTGCGCGGTCTGTTTCGGTTGGCGCCGTACGCCCTCCGGCTTTGGCGCGTTGCCGGTCAAGTGGAAGTCGTTCACGTCATGGCCAATTCCGGCTGGTCATGGCACCTGTGCGCCGCTCCCGCGATATGGATCGCGCATTGGCGCCGTGTCCCGGCCGTGGTCAATTACCGTGGCGGCGAGGCCGGCACTTTCCTCGAAGGCTCAGCGACGACCATTCGCCGCACGCTTCGCCGCGCGGCAGCGCTGGTCGTGCCGTCCGGTTTCCTCAAGGAGGTGTTCGAACGCCATGGCTTGCCGGCCGGGATCGTTCCCAACATCATCGATCTCGAACGCTTTCGCGCGGCGCAGGACAACGATCGCCCCACGACGCCTCATCTGGTCGTCGCACGAAACCTGGAGCCCATTTACGACATCCCCGCGGCGTTGCGCGCTTTCGCGCTGATCCGGAAATCCTTGCCCGATGCCCGATTGACGGTAGCGGGTTCGGGCCCCGAGCGCGCGGCATTGGAACGGCTTTCCTGCGAGCTTGGCATCGAGAAGAGCGTGCTGTTTTGCGGCACGCGCAACCGCGACGAAATGGCCGCCCTCTATCGCTCGGCGACCGTGTTGCTCAATCCGAGCCAGGTCGACAACATGCCCAACTCGGTTCTGGAGGCCATGGCAAGCGGCGTTCCGGTCGTGAGCACGAACGTCGGCGGCCTGCCCTTCATCCTGCGCGACGACGTCACGGGACTCATGGTGCCGGCCAGCGACCCGCAAGCGATGGCCAACGCCGTGCTCCGCGTCGTCGGCGATCCGGAACTTGCGCGACGACTTGCCGCGGCTGCGACACTGGACGTGGAACAGTATGCGTGGACGCACGTGCGGCAGCGCTGGGCCGATGTCTATCGCGACGCGATCGCCGGTGGCCACAACGGTCCAGGCAAGTCCAGCCAGCCCGTTGCGCACGCCGCCACCTACACGCGTGTCGTGTCCGGCGCGATCTTCCCTCTGCATGAGCGACTCAAGTGCCACTCGACGGTCGCGGTTCGCAAAGCCCTCGAGGCATCGCAGTGGTGGCCACCCGAACGCCTCGCCGCGGCGCAGTTCGCCAGGCTCCAAGCGTTGCTGCGCCACGCCGACGATTCCGTGCCGTACTATCGCGACCTGTTTCGGCGTATCGGCTTCGACCCGCGGGCCATGACTACACTCGCCGATCTCGAGCGCCTGCCTTTCCTGACCAAGGCGGACATTCGCGCCAACACCGAGTCCCTGAAAGCGGCGACCGCGACCGGTCTGGCGCGCTCCAACACGGGCGGATCGAGCGGCGAACCGCTGGTGTTCTTCCTGGGCAAGGAGCGGGTCAGCCACGACGTCGCGGCCAAGTGGCGGGCGACGCGCTGGTGGGGCGTGGACATTGGCGATCGCGAAATCGTGGTCTGGGGATCGCCAATCGAACTGCACGCGCAGGACCTCGCGCGCAGGCTGCGCGATGTCGTGCTGCGCACGCGACTCTTGCCGGCGTTCGAAATGTCCGATGCCAAGCTCGATGATTTCGTCGCGGCGATTCGCAACCTGCGTCCCGCCATGTTGTTCGGATACCCGTCGGCGCTGGCGCGCATCAGTCGTCACGCGGCAGCGCGAGGCATCCGGCTGAACGCGCTGGGCATCAAGGTGGCCTTTGTCACGTCCGAGCGCCTGTACGACGACCAGCGCGCTGCCATCGAGGGCGCATTCGGCTGTCCCGTCGCCAATGGCTACGGTGGCCGCGATGCGGGCTTCATCGCGCACGCCTGCCCGCAGGGCGGCATGCATATCACCGCCGAGGACATCATCGTCGAGACGATCGGCGCAGACGGCCGGCCCGTGGGTGCCGGGGAGTCGGGCGAGATCGTCGTGACGCATCTGGCGTCCCGGGACTTCCCGTTCATCCGCTACCGCACCGGCGATTTCGGCGTCCTCGATACGCGGATGTGCGCCTGCGGTCGCGGTTTGCCGCTATTGCGGGAACTCCAGGGCCGCAGCACCGATTTCGTGGTCGCAGCCGACGGCACGCCGATGCACGGACTCGCGCTTATCTATGTCATTCGCGACCTCAACGGCATCGCGGCGTTCAAGATCATCCAGGAAACCCGCACGTTGACGCGAGTCCAGATCGTGCCGGGCGCGGGCTTCGAGCCGGCGACAAGGCAAACCATCGTGCAGGGCCTGCGCGCTCGCCTCGGCGCGAACGTGGAGGTTGCCATCGAAGAGGTAGCGGCCATTGCGCCCGAGGCTTCCGGAAAGTATCGCTACGTCGTAAGCAAGGTTGCTGGCTGAACCGCCGCCATCGCGGCGGCACAGTCGGAACGGCACCAAAAACCCCAGCCGACAAACGGTCGCGCGAGCCAGAACCGCCGAACCGCGGGCGGCGGATATCCTTACAGTACTTGTACGGTACTCGAAGTTATGGACACGAACACACTGTAACACAATGTTTTCATTACATTAATTATGTGTCATATGCTTGGCATGCGGTTTGCTCAATGATGGTTGAAGCTAAAACGCCGCGCTGCCTGACGTAGCAGCGTTAGGGAGTTTGTTTGAACTGCAACCTTAGGATCGGACCGACGAAAATGAAGAATATCAGGGGAGCATTTTTCGCCGCAGCGGCCGGCCTCGCGCTGTCAGCTGCGCCGATCGCCCAGGCCGGCATATTGACGAGCAGCAGTCTCAGCGGCGAGAACGTCACGATTAACTACAACAACGCGAACGCCGGTACTACGGCGGGCGTGTTTACCGGAACCTTCGACTTTGGAAGCGGCCCGGTCGGAATCTTCTACTGGTGCGTGGACATTCTCAAGCATGTGAGCTTCCCGCCCTTCTCCTATGACGGCTACACAGCCGCGCCTTACGAAAGTCCTCCGCTGACGTTCGACGCGACTCGCCAACTCAATCTGCTGAGATTGTTCACCAACAATTTCGGCACGGCGATGTCCGACTCGCAGCACTCGGCGGCGTTCCAGATCGCCGTCTGGGATGTCCTCTTCGACGACGACGCCAATATCTCGACTTACGGTGGCGCCGGACAGTTCGGGTTGAGTGCCGGCAATGCCGCCACGATCCAGATGGCGCAAGGCTATGTGGCCGGGCTTGGAGGCGGCAATCCCCAATTTCCGCTTACCCAATTGACCAGCCGGGAGCACCAGGACTTCGTCACGCCGGGAACCCCCGGACTGGTTCCCGAGCCCTCTCCGCTTCCGCTGCTGGGTGCCGGATTGGCTGCGATGCTGTTTGCGCTGCGGCGTCGCACCGCCGTGCCGCACCGTACCTGAAGCAGCAAGACAAGGGGGATCCGGCGGCAGCCAGGCGCCGCCGGGTCCCGCAGATCGCCTTCGAGGCAGTGTTCACTTTGCGATTACCACGTCTTCGGGCGTGGTTTCTTTTTTTTGACGTCGGCTCGGCAGCCCCCGCTTGCGCCGCAGGTTGCAGGCCGGCGGCCGGACGTTGACGACGCGCTACGCCTGCTTGGCCATCGGCTTCCACAATCCCAGGTGGGCGCCGGTTGGATCTACGATGATGGCTAGCCAGCCCATGCCCATGACCTCGGTCTTGTCCTTCATCACCGTACCGCCAAGCGCCTTGACCTTCTTCGTCGCGGCGTCGATGTCGTCCACCAGGACGTAGGCAAGCCAGATCGACGGCGCGCCGGGCATCGGGTGCTTCATCAATCCGCCGCCGGTGCCCTCGCCGACGTGAATCAGCGTGTAGGTGCCGCTCTCCATCGGCAGATCTTCCAGCTTCCAGTCGAAGAGCTGGCTGAAGAAGCTCTTCGCCTTGGCGACGTCGGTGGTGTTGAGTTCCACGTGCACAAATGGATTGGCCATGCATGTTCTCCTGAAGTCCGATGGGGTTAACCTGCGAGATGGCGGCCCAGCCCGTCGAGGCAGCCGTTCCAGCCATACTGATGCCTGTCGCGCGCCTGGGCATCGGCAAAGCGCTGATGCGTGAGTAGGAGTTCAGTACCTTGGCCCGACGGCCTGAATTCCACGGTGACGAGGGATTCGCGCTCGGGCGTACTCTCGAATGCCCACGTGTAGACCAGCTTGCGGTTAGGAATGATCTCCTTGTAGACGCCGCCGACGCGATGCGTCTCTCCATCCGGCGCATGCATGACGAAGCGGTAGCGCCCTCCAACCCGCATATCCATGGCGACTTCCGACTCGCGGAACGCGTCGATCGGACGCATCCAATGTTTCACTTGCTCCGGGTCCGACCACGCCGCGTAGACGGCGGCGACGGGTTGCGGGTAGATCCGCCGGATTTGGAGGCTGGTCTTGTCTTCGGTGGCGATTTCCATTGCTCGTTCTCCTTTCGGTCGAGATAGGCGCCCAGCCGGTCGAGCCGGGTATTCCAGAACTCCTCATGGCGGTCCAGCCACTCGAGCGCGCCCTTGTGCGCGCCGCCCTGGAGCCGGCAGTTCACGACACGGCCGACCTTGTTGCGCTGGATGAGCCCCGCCTCTTCGAGGATGTGCAGGTGTTTGATGAATCCGGTCAGCGACATCCCGAACGGATCTGCAAGGTCTCCGATCGAGCGCTCGCCGTGGCGCAGTCGTGCGAGAACCGCGCGCCGCGTCGGATCGGCGAGCGCGCCGAAGATCGCGTCGAGGTGGCCGCTGTTATACTGAACCATATGGTTCACTTTATTCGCGACGATTCACATTGTCAAGCGAATTGTGAGGGAGCGACGGGGGCCCAGCGCGTGCACGCCTGCACGCTGGGCTAAGATGGTCCCAGTCTGGCGACGATCGGAAGGCACGGGAAATGACGGGTGGCACGAATTTGGTGACGGTTGCGGCGTTCCGCCAGCGCCTGCGCGACGCGGGCGCCAAGCCTGCTCACGAAGAGGCTGTTCTCCGCGCCTGGACACACGCGCTGCCGCTGGCCAGCGGCTCGCGCGCGGCGGAGGATTTCCTGCCGCGGTCACTGCGCGCCGCGCTGCCCGCCGTCGCCGGGGAACTCGTCGCCCTCGCCCGTCTGCATTCCGAGCACGCCGGCCGCGACGGCTCGGCGCGCCTGCTGGTCGCGCTGGCCGACGGCAAGACGGTGGAGAGCGTGCTGCTGCCGCCGCACGGACTATGCGTGTCGACGCAGGTCGGCTGCGCGGTGGGCTGTGTGTTCTGCATGACCGGGCGCGACGGCCTGCAGCGCCACCTGGGCAGCGCGGAGATCGTCGCTCAGGTGGTGATTGGCCGCCGCCTGCGTGACGTGCGCAAGGTTGTGTTCATGGGCATGGGCGAGCCCGCGCACAACCTGGACAACGTGATGGACGCCATCGAGCTGCTTGGCACACTGGGCGCGATCGGTCACAAGAACCTGGTGTTCTCGACCGTCGGCGATCGGCGCATATTCGAGCGCCTGCCGCAGGGTCGCGTCAAGCCGGCGCTGGCGCTGTCGCTGCACTCCACCTTCGCCCAACGCCGCGCCGAATTGCTGCCGCGCGCGGCGCGCATCGATCCCGACGAACTGGTGGAGTTGGCGGAGAACTATGCGCAGGCGACCGGCTATCCGATCCAGTACCAGTGGACGCTGCTGGATGGCATCAACGACGGCGACGACGAAGTGGAGCGCATCGTTGCGCTGCTCTCCGGCAAATACGCGGTGATGAACCTGATTCCGTACAACACCGTCGAAGGCTTCGCATTCAGGCGTCCTGCGCGGGGGCGCGCGGAACGCATGGCGCGCAACCTGTGCGAGCGCGGCATCCTGACCAAGTTACGCCAATCGGCGGGACAGGATGTCGATGGAGGGTGTGGCCAGCTGCGTGCGCGAATCATCGCCCCGGTCGCGCGAGGCCATGCGGTCGCGGGCTCCCTGATCTAGCCGCCGCGGCACTTGGCGTCGATCGCCCTCACCTGCTTGGCCGTTGCGTAGGTATCCTTCGGCGCGGACGACAATGACGCCACCGCCGTGCGCATGCACAGCACGACGTGATCACCGGGGTGGATGGCCAACGCTTTGTCGAATGCGCGGCCCGCTTCCTGAATCTGGCTCAATTGGGCGTTCAGGATGCCGATCTGCCTGAATGCGTCGGCGTCCTGGTCGTCACGGGCGACGGCCTGGTCGAAGGCGCGCAGGGCACCGACGGGATCGCCCGCGTCGGCGTGAGCGACGCCCAGGTTGTGCCATAGCCGCGCATCCTCGGGCGAGAACTCCTGGGCCTTCTTCGCCGCAGCAAGCGCATCGTCGTACTGCTTGAGGGTCGCATATCCTGCGCGTAGCTGATCCCATGCGGTGGGATTGGAGGGTTCCTTGCGCGTCCATTCCACCAGATACAGCACCAATACGTTCGCGTTTCCCGCGTCGCGCAGTTCCTGGATCTTCCTGAGGAGCTCCGGACTTGCGCCCGTCGGTTTGGGTAGAGGTACGGATGCGGCCGGCTTGGCCGCCGCGGCGCCGCTGGGGGCAACAGTCTTCGCCGACTCGCTCACCGGCGCGGTGCGGAGGACCTCGACAGGCTTGCTATTCGAGGATCGAAACGTCAACCAGCCGCCCACCGCCAGCGCGACCACGATGGCGACGGCGATCATGATCGTACCGTACCGCGCGAACGGACTTCTATTTCCAAGGCGGAGAGCCTGGTCGACATCGAAGGTCTCCATTTCCTCGACCTCGTCGACGAGCTCCTTGCGGGCGTTGGCAATCACATTGGTGCGCGATTGCGTGCGGCGTTCGCGATCGAGCAGGCGCAAGGCGATGGCCCGGGCATGCAGGTACGTGTCGACCGCCGCCTCCTTGTCCCCCTTGGCCTGAGCAAATGCGCGGTCCCACAGCGGCTGGTCGAGGTGCCCTTCCGAGTATTGGAATGTCGCCTCCTTGAGGAAGCGATCGGTGGAATCGTCCGGGTTCACCTCGAGAATCTTGGGCGCAGCGGCGCCCGGCGGATGGATTTCTATCTCCGCAGTGGCCTTCTGGGGAGGTGCATCCGGCTTGGGCACGTCCATCGGCTGCAGTTCGAGGGTCCGGTTTGGCGCAATCATGACGTGTCCGATGCAATTTTGATACCAGCTGCTTCCCAGGCGATATTTAGTGCTATACAGGTTGCTAGACGGCGCGTCGCGGCGCACTATGTTCGCTAACGTACAGAGCCGGTGCCCTATTGCAGCGTAGATGTGGGTTCACGAATGCATCGGAACCGGTGCGGCGGGATACACCCTCCATATCGCGCATCCAACGCGGCGTGAATCCCCAATGGCCAAAGAAGCCAGACTCCTCGATCGCAAGCACCGGGCCGCCCTGGCGGTTCCTCTGCGCGCCGATATCCTTCCACTGCACCAGCACGCATGTTCGCGCCGGCACGTCTGCCGGGGCGAATCCCTTTGTTCTGCCGGCGAGTCGTTCCGGGCGCTCTACGTCGTGTACGTCGGCAATTTCAAGAGTTTCGTGGTGTCGCGCAATGGCCTGATCCAGGTCACGGGGTTCCAGATCGCCGGCGACGTCGTCGGGTTCGACGGCATCGACACCGGGTTCTACCAATCGGATGTCATCGCGCTGATGGATTCCGATGTCTTTGTCCTCCCTTTTGCGCAGTTCGAGCAGTGGTCGCGGGAGTCCGCCTACGGACAGCACCTGCTGATGCGTACGCTTGCCCAGGAGACCATCCGCGGCCAGCAGCACATGCTGGCGCTCGGAACGATGCGCGCCGACCGGCGCATGGCGCTGTTCCTGCTGGATCTTTCGCAGCGCTACCAACATTTGGGATGGTCGCGTTCCCAATTCCTGCTGAGCATGCTCCGCCAGGATATCGGCAGCTACCTGGGGCTGACGCTGGAAACGGTCAGCCGGCTGCTGTCGCGCATGCAGCGGGATGGCGTTCTCCAGGTCCAGGGAAAATCAATATCGCTGCTGGACTTCCCGGCCCTTTGGCGACTCGCGGGAACCACGCCCGAACGCCGCCAGCCTTTGGCGCTCGATCCCATCGTGGATCGCGAAGGAAACCTGGCTCACGCGCACTAGTCGGGACGTTGAGCTTGGTCAAGCGCGCGTCGTGCTGGAGTAAGTACACTGGCGCGGGACCAAAGCCCCGATGCCCTGATGACGCAAGCCAGCCCCCATGTCACGCGCGTTTCCCTGCGCGAACCGCTGTATCGCGGCGCGCGCCGCCTGCGCATTGCGCTGGTGGGCCTGCCCAACAGCGGCAGGAGCACAATCTTCGCGGCGGTCGCCAGCACGTCGGTGCAATCGGGAGCGCTTGCCGGCACGAAGCGCGCCTATGACGAGTGCGCGGTGCAGATCGGACTGGACGAGGCGCGCGTCATCGACCTGCCGAGCATCCTCTCGCCGCACCACCTCGATTCAGACGATCGCGCCGCGCTGAAATACCTGCTCTGGGGCGACGAGCGACCCCCAGTTTCGCGGCATGAGCCCGGCGGCCCACCAGCACCATTCGCGCCGCCGGATGTCATCGTCCAGGTGATTGACGGCACGACGCTCGAACATCACCTCGAACTGACGCTGAAACTTGTTAAATTCGGCCGCCCGCTGGTCATCGCGCTGAACAAGATGGACGAAGCCGGCGCCCGTGGTGTGTACGTCAACGCCCGGGAGCTGAGCGCGCGGCTGGGAATCCCCGTGGTGCCGACGGCGGCGCTCACCGGTCATGGCATCGCCCAGCTGTTCCGTGCGGCGGTGAATTCGGTGCGCGACAACGTCTGCCCGGTGGCGCAGGCGCCCAGCCGGCACATCGCCGACGCCCTCGCGCCGCTCTCCACGCTGCTGGGCGCGGCCGAGATCCGCGAGGCGTTTCGCGTGCCGACATACCTGCTGGTAACGCAGATTGCCGAAGGCGATCCCTATTTCCTCGATGAAATGCGCCAGCACTTTCCCGCTTACCTGCCCGAGGTGCGGCGCCTGCTTGCCAGGGCTGGCGAAGCGATGCCACGTCCGCTGCCTGACGAGCTGCACGCCGACCGTCACCACCGCGCAGCGACGCTGTTCGAAGCGGCGACGCGCCTTGGACCTCCGAACGAAGACCGCGGCTGGCGCTACTGGCTCGACCAGCTGTTCCTGAGCTCGCGCTGGGGGTTCATCGGCAGCGTGGCCGTGTTTGCCGCCGTGCTTTTCGTCGTGTTCTATGTCAGCGGCTGGATCGACGGAGAGACTTCCGCGCGGCTGGTGACGCTGGCGTCGGGGTGGCAACCGCAATCCACCAGCGGCGTCGTCGGGCGCGCAGTGGTGGACGGCCTGATCGGGTTGGTGGGCATCGTCGTGCCTTACATGATTCCGCTGGTGCTGCTGCTGGTGGCACTGGAAGAGGCCGGCGTCATGGCGCGCATCGCGTTCGCCGTGGATCGCGCGTTTCATCGCATCGGCCTGCACGGCGGCGTGGCGGTGCCGTTCCTGCTCGGACTGGGCTGCAACGTGCCGGCAATCTCCGCCATCGGCGCCACGACCCACGGCCGCGAGCGAGTCATGGCGTCACTGCTGGTGACTTTCGTGCCCTGCTCGGCGCGCTCGGCGATCATCTTGGCGCTGGCGGGCAAATACCTGGGCGGACCCGGCGTGATCGCCATCTTCCTGCTGACGATGCTGGTGATCGCGTTGCTGGGGCAGGTCCTGCGGCGCCGCTATCCGCGCGGCGGACCCGGACAGGTGCAGGAGATACCGCCCTACGCGCTTCCGCGCTGGCGGCCGATGCTGGCGGAGACCTGGGAGCGGACCCGCGACATCCTGACCATCGTCACGCCGCTGCTTGTCGGCGGCAGCGTGGTGCTGGCGCTGCTCGCGCACGTCGGCGCGGACCGATACATCAACACGCTGCTCCTGCCCATCACCACCTGGTGGCTGGGGCTGCCGGTGGTGCTGGGCGTGCCCATCCTGTTCGGCGTGCTGCGCAAGGAGCTGTCGCTGCTGATGGTCTACCAGGCGCTCGGCAGCTTCGATGTCGGCCAGTACCTGGATGCCGTGCAGCTGATGACGTTCCTGCTGTTCCTGACCTTCTACGTGCCGTGCATATCGACGTTTGCCGTCATGCTGAAAACGATCGGGCGGCGCGAGGCGCTGTACTCCGTGTCGCTTTCGGTGGGCGTGGCGCTGCTGGTGAGCGGCCTCGCGAGGTTTGGACTCGAAGGCGCGCGCTTGCTGCTTTCCTGACTCGCGCCGGAAGCGCGACGCGGATTACGCCTTGGTGCGTCCGCCGGCGTGCAGCACCAGCACGTCGTGCAACACCCGGTTGACTGGCGTGGCAATGCCGGCGGCACGGCCGCGGCGCACGACGTCGCCACTCAGCCAATCGACTTCAAGGCGATTGCCGTGCTCGAGATCCTGGTGCATCGACGACGTCATCGCGGCGGGCAACGTTTGGGCAAATGCCATGCGGCCGTCGACGAAATCGTCCTCCAGCATCACGCCCTCCGCGCGGCCCACGGCAACCGCTTCGCGCATCGCGTCACGCAGCAGCATTTGCGTCTGCGGATGAGCGAGGAGCGCGCCCACAGGCATCCGGGTCGCCGCCGTGGTTCCGGAAAATGCAACCAGGAACACGAATTTCTCCCAGATCGCGCGGCGGACATCGGCGCTGATTTCGGCGTTGATGCCCGCATTCCTGCAGGCGGCCAGGAAAGCCTCGGTGCGCGCGGAGGCGGCACCCCCATATTCGCCGAACACCAGGCGCTGCATCGCGCCGGTATGCCGGATCACGCCGGGTTCGGCAATCGTCGCGGCGATGTAGCAGGCACCTCCGACTACTGCCCGTTCCCCGAGGACGCGGCGCAATACGTCATCCTTCTGCACGCCATTCTGAAACGAGACGACCGCGGTGTCGGGACCGAGCATCGGGACGACCTGTCGCGCGGCATCCTCGGTATCCCACAATTTCACGCCGAACAGCACCAGGTCCACCGGTCCGACGTCCCGCGGGTCGTCCGTAGCGTTGACGCGCTCGACATGGAGATCGCCACCGGCGCTCAATACGCGCAGGCCACGCTCCCGCAACGCGGCCAGATGCGCGCCCCGGGCGATGAACGCGACATCGCAGCCCGCGAGCGCAAGCCGCGCGCCGAAGTAGCCTCCGACGCCGCCCGTCCCCATCACCCCAATTCGCATCCCGCGCTTTCCTGTCACTACCCGCGCTAGACCCTTGGCTCGCCCTTGCCATTGACCGTTATCGTCGCCCCCGGCGCGAAGCCCAACTGCGCGCGATGCTGCAGGCCGCGGAACACGTAGGTCACGTCCCAGTATTGTGGTTGCGTGGATGCCGGCACGGTGGTGCAGCGCTGCACGTTCTGCGTGTAGGTCTGGGTGCTCCCTCTGTTGACGTTGGCTCCGACGGCGGCGCCACCCACCGCGCCCACGGCCGTGGCGACGTCATTGCCGCGGCCACTGCCGATCTGGTGCCCCAGCACGCCGCCGAGGACGCCGCCAATGATCGCGCCCGGCACGTTCGGTCCGCTATTCGTCACCACTTGCTGCGGTTCGACCCAGCACCGCTGCTCAGGCGCCCCCATGACCGCGCGCACGGCGACCACATCGGCCGTGTACAGCGTCTCGCTATGCTGCGGGTAGTACGGATACGCCGGGGACACCGGCGGCGGCGGCGCGTACGCATGCGACGGTTTCCCGTCGACGCGGCGGAACGAGGAAATCTTGTTGTTGAGGCCCATCGCCGCCAGCGACGGATACTGGCCAGGACGCAGGATCCTGCACTCGCCTTGGTAATTCTGATGCTCGCAGACCTCCCACTGGCCTCGCTGCACGATCATCGATGACGCACGATCGTTGAATCCGTAGCGCGTGAGGTCGGTGATCGGCCGGTCGGCGGTGAATACCTGTCCGCGCAGGCCGTCCCATTCGTAGAGCGTCACCTGTGCGGACGCCAGCGGGGCCAGCAGTAGCGCGGCGATGCCCAGTGCCGCCGTGGATATTTTTTTCATATGTTCTCCGTGACCAGGACGCCCGAATTCCGGGCCTTATGGCCTAGTCTAACGCCTGCCCGGCCCCGCGCGTTTACAGCACGCCGCGCAAGCTAGCGTAGGAGGTGGCCTACGTGCGGGGCGCCGTAGCGCGCCACTAAGCCTTCGGCACGTCGCGCAGCTCGCGCCGCAGGACCTTGCCGATCGGCGTCTTGGGCAACGCGTCGCGGAATTCGATATGACGCGGAATCTTGTATCCGGTGAGCTGGGTCTTGCAATGGGCAATAATCGTTTCCTTGGTGAGCTGCGCATCCTTGCGCACGATCACGACCTTCACGGCTTCGCCGGATTTTTCGTCCGGAACCCCGACTACTCCGCATTCCAGCACGCCGGGATGCGCCGCCACGACACCCTCGATCTCATTGGGATAGACGTTGAATCCCGAGACCAGGATCATGTCCTTCTTGCGGTCGGTGATGGTGAAGTAGCCATCGCCGTCCAGGTGTCCCACATCACCGGTCTTGAGCCAGCCGTCCTCCATCACCTTGGCGGTTTCGGAGGGGTTGTTCCAGTAGCCCTTCATCACCTGCGGGCCGCGAATGCATATTTCGCCGGTGAACTTCTCGATGTCGCCGACACCGGTCCATGGTGGCAACTCGTGGAAGACCGCATCGCGAATCGACATCTCGGTGGAAGGCATCGGCAGGCCGATCGAACCGTTCCATGGCGAGTTCAGCGGAACGCACGACGCCCCGGGCGACGACTCAGTCAGGCCGTAGGCCTCGGTGATGTAATGCCCCGTCACCTGCTGCCAGCGCTCGGCCACCGGCTTTTGCACGGCGGTGCCGCCGCCTACGACCACCTTCACAGCGGAAAAGTCGAGCTTGTCGAATCCGGGCGCATTCAGGAGCCCGTTGAACAGCGTGTTGACACCGGTCAGCACGCTCCACTTCCAGTGCTGCAACTCCTTGACGAACGCCGGCATGTCGCGCGGGTTGGTGATGAGCACGACCAGGCTGCCCCACTTGAGGAACAGCAGCGTCGAGGTCAGGCAGAAGATGTGGTACATCGGCAACGGCGCAACGGCGATCTCGGTGCCCTCCTTGAAGCTGGCCGAGATCCATGCGCCGGTCTGCTCGAGGTTGGCGAGAATGTTGCGATGGGTGAGCATCGCTCCCTTGGACACGCCGGTGGTGCCGCCGGTGTATTGCAGGAACGCGTTGTCCTCGCGCGACACCTCGACCCGCTTGAATGTCGCCGCCTTGCCTCGCGCAAGCGCGGTCCGGATCGGGATGGTGTCGTCGATGCTCCATGCCGGAACCATCTTCTTGACACGCTTGATGATCATGTTGACGAGCAGCCGCTTCGGCGTGGGCAGCATGTCGCCGAGCTGGCTGGTGATGATGTGCCTTACCGGCGTGTTCTTGCGGACCTGCTGCAGCGTGCTGGCGAAATTCTCGAGGATGACAATGGCCTTCGCGCCGGAATCCTGCAACTGGTGTTCCAGCTCGCGCGGCGTGTAGAGCGGATTGACATTCACGACGGTCATGCCGGCGCGCAGGATTCCGAACAGCGCCACCGGATACTGCAGCAGGTTTGGCGACATGATGGCCACGCGGTCGCCCCGCTCCATGCCCGGCAGGCCCTGCAGGAACGCCGCGAAGTCGCGCGACAGGCGTTCCACGTCGCCATAGGTCAGCGTCTTGCCCAGGTTGTGGAATGCCGGTTTGTCGGCGAACTTGACGCAGACCTTCTCGACCAAGTCCGGGATGGACTGGAACTGGTCGGGATCGATGTCGGCGGGAACGCCGACAGGGTAGTTTCTTATCCAGATCTTGCTCGCCATGCGCCAAACCTCCTGGTGTCTTCGCACCTGCGCGAAGTGTAAATCCGATTGCCGGATTGGCGAAGCCTTTCGGGCGCCTATCCAATCGCCGGGATCGGCACGCCCAGGGAATCGCCGAGCGCGGATACGGGGCGAACGTCGACCACGCCCCAGAGAATCGATCGGTCGCGCGCGGCGGCATCGTACGGTGTCGGATGCGTCGGTTCCGCGAAGCTGCGCAGCACCAGCGTCGCTCCAGGCTTGGCCGCGCGCCGCACGGCGGCAAAGAGACGCTGCCGGAATCCGGCGGCGGCGCCGTCGAGGATGTTCGACAGCGTGAACGCATCGAACGACGCCGGCGAGCATTGCTCGAGGTACTCCGCGGCATCGCCGCCGACCAGCGCGATGCGACCGGCATCGAAGGCGAACGGCGCCGGCGGCTCGCCCAGCAAAAGCGCGCGCGCATAGGGGTTCCCGCTATTTGAAAAGGCAGCGAAGCAGCGCGCCAGGCGTGCGCGCATCACGCGCCCGAAATGCGCGGGAAGAATGGCCAGGAACGGGGAGCCGTAGACGGCCTTCAGTCCCGATATCGACAACGCGGTGTCGGTGGCCAGCCGGAAGCCGAGCGTGTCGAGGTGCATCCGCCAGTAGGCGCTCTGCGCGGCGGTGTCGGCCAGCGCGAGAAATCGCTCCACGACCGCGCGGCGCCAGCCGAACAGCGTCATCGCGCCGCGGCCCAGGCCCATGACGCGCTCCGCGGCGCCGGTGATCGCCGGCGCGCCCGCCAGCCGCATGCGCGCGTAGTCGAGCTGCACCGGGTTGATGTCGATCGCCGTGACGTCGTGGGCAAGCGAAAGTGCCATCGCCGTGTCGCCAGCGGACGCGATGCAGAAAACGCGCGCGCCCGGCGCGAACGCGGCGCGTTCGACCGCGACATCCTCGTACATCTGTCCGAACAGCACTTTGCGCGGACCGCGGCGGGTGTCGAAGCGGCCCGCTTCCCAAGGCGTCGCGGGCTTCACGCGCCGCCAGCCGCCGCAACGCTTGCCGCGACCCACGCGAGCACAAGCAGTGCAGCATTCTTGAGCACCATGCCAGCGGGATCGGGAATGCGCTGCCGCGAGAAATAGATGCCGGCCGAATTGAGCCCGATCAGCAGCGCGGTTTGTGCGATGGCTGCGGCGATCGGCTGCCAGCCGGCGAGCACCCAGACGCCAAGGACCGTTTCGACGACGCCGAGGAGGCGCAGCAGTGCATGCGCGGTACGCGGCGCAAGCCCTGGCACCTGCTCGACCACCTCGAACTGGTGCGGGCTGCGGGAGAACACCTTGCACCACAGGCCTTCGTACAGCCAAACGGTGGCCACCGCCACTTGCAGCAGCCACAACGGTGGCATCGCAACGGCGGCACTCACGGCGACGTGACCGAAATGGCGGCGACCCGTGCAACCTCCGCTGGCCTTGGGTAGCTTCCTGTCGGCGCGCGACGAAGCAAGGTCCGCGTGGCATGCGATGACGACGTGTTCACGGCAACCGGGCCGGCGCGCGACGGCGCCGGCGACACTCAAGCAAGCGGCGAATAGTGCGGGTCGTACATCTGGCTTTCAACGGATTCGAGCAAATCGGCCGGACGCGGCTTGGCCGCCAACCCGCGCTGGTACGCGACCTCGGCCACGGCCACCGCAATGCGCGCTGACACTGCGCGGATATTGGCCAACGGCGGATAGAGGCTTCCCTGATCCAGGTCCGCAGGCGTGACCTGCGCGGCCAGCGTGTTGGCGGCCGCGAGGAACATCTCCTCCGTAATGCGCGTGGCGCCACAGGCGATCGCACCCAGGCCCACGCCGGGGAAGATGTAAGAGTTGTTGCCCTGCCGCGGCACCAGCGTCCTGCCGGCCACCGGCACCGGCGCGAAAGGGCTGCCGCAGGCAAACAGCGCGCGCCCATCGGTCCACTGGTACGCCTGCTCGGCCGTGCATTCCGCCTTCGACGTCGGATTCGACAACGCGAACACGATCGGCCGCACATTGCAGTCCGTCATCGCGCGCAGCACTTCCTGCGTGAACGTGCCGCCGACGGCGGCGACGCCGATGATGCCGGTGGGTTTGAGCGCCTTCACCGCGGAGAGGAAATCGCCCACCGGCGCGTGCTCGTGCGCGTAAGGCAGCTTTTGCGCCGGGAGATCCTTGCGCGACTTCACGACCAGGCCTTTCGAATCGACCAGCCAGATCTTCTTGCGCGCCTCCGCCGGGTCGACACCCTTGGCGGCCATCGCGGCGACGGTCAAGTCCGCGATTCCCGTCGCGGCTTCGCCGGCGCCAAGGAACAGCAGTTTCTCGTCGGCGAGCGCGCTGCCCTTGATGCGCAGCGCAGACAGGATGCCCGCTACCGCCACGGCCGCGGTGCCCTGGATGTCATCGTTGAACGTGCAGATGCGATCGCGGTAGCGTTCGAGCAGGCGGAACGCATTGTGGTTGGCGAAATCCTCGAACTGGATGATGACGCCCGGAAACACCTTGCAGGCCGCGATGACGAATTCCTCGATCAGTTCGTCGTAGGCCTCGCCGGTGACGCGCCGGCGGCGCAGACCCACGTAATACGGGTCGTTCAGCAGCTTCTCGTTGTTGGTGCCCATATCGAGCGTGATGGGCAGGCAGATGGCCGGGTGCACGCCCGCGCACGCGGTGTACAGCGACAGCTTGCCCACCGGAATGCCCATGCCGTTGGCGCCCTGGTCGCCCAAGCCCAGGATGCGCTCGCCGTCGGTGACGACGATGATGCCGGCCGGCAGCGGCCAGTTGGCGAGGACGTCGGCGATCCGGCCGCGGTCGTTGATGCTGATGAACATGCCGCGCGGCCGCTGGAATATGTGACCGAAGCGCTCGCAGGCGAGACCTACCGTGGGCGTGTAGATGAGCGGTTGGATTTCGTCGACGTGGTCGCACACGACGCGGAAGAATAGTGCCTCGTTGCGGTCATGCAGCGCGTTCAGCGCGACGAATTTCTCGAGGGGGTCGGCAAGCTTGCGCAGGTTGTCGAGCACGCGCGTGGCCTGCTCGTCCTGCGTATGCACGTGCGGCGGGAGCAGGCCGCGCAAGCCGAACGCATCGCGTTCGTTCTCGGTGAACGCGGTGCCTTTGTTGCGCAGCGGGTCGTGCAGCAGGCTGACGCCGCGCAGGGGGGTATTCCGGCCGTCTTTCATGAGTTCCTCCTTCGAGCATTGCCTTCCCTTTTAGCGGCAATGCCGGGAACCCGGTTTGACGTGGATCAGACGGGGGCAATTCATCCCGCTTTCCCGGCGCAATTGACCGCGATCAATGCGGCCGTTGACCTTTGCGGCCACGCGGCTATGATGATCCTCCCGAGGCAGGCGAAATCATTTCGCGCCTCTCCAACGATCGATGGAGCGAAACTCATGGCCAAAAAACAAGGCGACTCCGGCGTTTACCGCGTCACGGAAATCATCGGCACCAGCCCGGTTTCGTGGGAAGCCGCGGCGAAAAGCGCGGTCGAACTCGCCGCGAAGTCGTTGCGCGACCTGCGCATCGCGGAAGTCGGCAAGCTCGACATGAAGATCGAGGGCGGCAAAGTCGTTGCCTACCGCGCCCGCGTTTCGCTGTCGTTCAAGTACGACGCCTGATCACCAAGCGACAAGGCGAGGGACGGCCGTCACCGGCCTCATCCCTCGCCGCGCTTGGCTTTCATGCGCGCGTGCGCGGCACGTCCCCTCGCCTTCCATAACGCAGCCTGTTTCTGCCGGTCGAGCGGCGTGAGCGTGTCGCGCCGCACTTCGCGCAGCAGCTTGTGGTAATTGCGCAGGCGATCCGCGTCCACGCCGTCGCGAACCGCGCAACCGGGTTCGTCGGCATGCCGGCAGTCGCGGAACCGGCATTGCCCGGCGAGCGATTCGACGTCCGCGTAGCTGCCGGCGAGCGTCGCCGCATCGGCGTCCGGTCGCAGCGTGCGGAGTCCCGGCGTATCGATGACGCACGCGCCGCCGGGCAAGCGATGCAGCGAGCGCGACGTCGTCGTGTGCATGCCGCGGCTGTCGCTCGCGCGGACGGCGCCAGTGTCCTGCACGGCGGAGCCCAGCAGTGTATTGGTCAGCGTGGACTTTCCCGCGCCCGATGACCCGAGCAGCACCAGCGTCTGTCCGCGTCCCAGGTAGCACTGCAGCGCGTCCGCGGCGCTGCCGTGCGTCGCGTTGACCGCAAGGATGTCGACACGCGAAGGAATTCGTCCACGCAGCGCGTCGAGACGCAGGTCCAGCGCCTCTGGCGTGCGCGCCGCGACGTCGCGCTTGGTCAGCACGACCACCGGCTGAATCGCGTCGCCGTGGACCAATGCGAGATAGCGTTCCAGCCGCCGCGGATTGAAGTCATCGTCCAGGCCCATGACCAGCAGTGCGGTATCGACATTGCTCACGACCGGGTGGCGGCGGCCGTCGCCATCGCGGCGCACGATGTGCGACGACGGCGGCACGCGCTCGTGGACCCAGGCCTGGTGCAGCGTGTCCTCGCCGACCAATACCCAGTCGCCCACAGCAAGCGCGGTGCCTTCCTCCAGCAGCGAACGCACGAGCCGCGGCAACGGACGCGCGCTCAGCTCGCGTCCGCCGTCGTGCAGGCGAACGGACTCGCGATGGACTTCCGCGACCCGCGACAGGTTGACTTGAGCGCCTTCCGGCACGCTCAGGGCTGCCGCGCGCTGCGCCAGCGCCGGCGTGAGGCCCAGCGTCGATAACATTTCGAATTCGAATTCGACCATGATGAGCTCTGATCCTTCGTTTCTCGCGGCGCGCGCGGCAACGCGCAAGCGCCAAAGAGCTCCGGCGCTTTGCGCGCGGAGCAGCCAGGAGTAACGTCGGTGGCGCGCCGGAAACGACGGCGCTAAGGACTTCAGACCATCAGGTCAGGCGGCAGCCGACAGGAAAGGCGTGGCAATGGGCTTCATACGACTTCTCCTGTAGGTTGGTTGATAGGGCGGGCCGCGCGGCGGATCCGCGAAGCGGCGCGATTCTGGCACGCCGCGACGCTGCCCGTCAATGTCCGCCAGCCTCGTTCAGGCGCTTGCCTCGTCCAGCGCCGTGACGGCTTCCGGGTCGAGGCTCACGTGCGTGGCCGCCATCAGCTCGTCAAGCTGGGTAACGGAGGTCGCGCTGGCAATGGGCGCGGTGACGCCGGGCCGCTGCATGAGCCAAGCCAGAGCGACCTGCGCCATCGTCGCGCCGCAACGTTGCGCCACCGCGTCCAGCGCGGCCAGGATCCGCAGTCCGCGCGGATTCATGTATTTCTGCATGCCCGCGCCGCGCGCGCTCTTGGCAAAATCCGCCTCGCTGCGATATTTGCCCGTCAGGAACCCGGCGCCCAGCGAGAAATAGGTAATGACGCCGATGTTTTCGCGCACGCACAGGTCGGCGAGCGCGCCTTCGAAGCTCGCGCGTTCGTACAGGTTGTAGTGCGGCTGCAGCGTTTGGTAACGTGGATAGCCGTGCTGCGCGCTCGACGGCGAGCGCCTGCGCCAGGCGCTCCGCGGTCAGGTTGGAGGCGCCGATCGCTTTCACCTTGCCCTGCCCGATCAGCCGCGAGTAGGCTTCGAGCGTTTCATCGAACGGCGTCTTGTCGTCGTCCCAGTGCGACTGGTAGAGGTCGATCGCGTCGAGCCCCAAGCGCCGCAGCGACGCCTCGGCCGCCTGCATGATGTAGTCGGCGCGAAGACACCGGTGCCCCAATCCCATGTCGGAGCCGACCTTGGTCGCGATGACGACGTCGTCGTGCCTTCCGCGCCGCGCGATCCAGCGGCCGATGATCGCTTCCGATTCGCCGCCCTGATGGCCGGGCACCCAGCGCGAATAGGAATCGGCCGTGTCGATGAGGTTGCCGCCGGCGGCGACGAATGCGTCGAGCAGCCGGAACGACGTGGGCTCGTCGGCGGTCCAGCCGAAAACGTTGCCTCCGAACGCGAGCGGCGCGACTTCGAATCCCGTGTTTCCCAGCTTGCGTCTTTGCATGGCCTGCCTCCGGTGACGTTGAGCGCGCATGGTACCTGCAGCACGGCGCGCGTGCATAGCGTCCCGTGCGACAATGATGCGCATGCTGGCCTCCATACAGGGAAACTCGTTGAAGACCCCAAGCGCCTCGAACCTCTCGTCCACGAAGGCATGATCGACGCCGTCGTCCGGCAGTTGATGAGCGGCAAGGAAGCCACCGTCTACGTCGTCCGCTGCGGCGAGGAACTGCGCTGCGCGAAGGTGTACAAGGAGGCCAACAAGCGCGGCTTCCGGCAGGCGGCGTTGTACCAGGAGGGCCGCAAGACCAAGAACAGCCGCGAGGCGCGCGCGATGGCCAAGGGGACGCGCTTCGGTCGCCAGGCGCAGGAAGAGGCGTGGCAGAGCGTGGAAGTCGATACGCTCTACCTGCTCGCCGCTGCCGGCGTGCGCGTGCCCAAGCCCTTCGGCTTCATGCACGGCGTGGTGCTGATGGAACTGCTGACCGATGCCGAGGGCCACGCTGCGCCGCGCCTGAACGACCTGGTGCTCACCGAAGCGCTGGCGCTCGAATTTCACGCCGTACTGATCCGCGAGATCGTGCGCATGCTGTGCGCCGGCATCATCCACGGCGACCTGTCGGAGTACAACGTGCTGGTCGACCGCACCGGGCCGGTGATCATCGACCTGCCGCAGGCGGTCAACGCCGCCGGCAACAACAACGCTTCCGCCATGCTGCAGCGGGACGCGGCCAACATCACGACTTATTTCAGCCGGTTCGCGCCCGCGCTGGCCGCGACGCAATACGGCAAGGAAATTTGGGCGCTGTACGAGCGCGGCGCGCTGCACGCCGACATCGACCTCACCGGCCACTTCGCCGCCAGCACGGCGCCGGTCGACTTGCAGGGCGTGATGCGCGAGATCAGCGACGTGCGCAAGGAACACGAAGCGCGGGAACGCTACAAGGCACAGCTCGAAGAGCGCTGAACCTGGCCGCTCGTTCGGCCGCTCATTCGGCCGCTCATTCGGCCGACTCATTTGGCAACTCGCACTCGTCCGGGTCGTCTGCCGGTGGCGGGCCACGCGGATCGGGCGCCGCGGGCGCATCGCTTTCCGGAGGACCCATCGGCCTCGTCAAGCGAGCATCGGCGGCCGTCGCAAGGTCCAGCAGCTCGAGCGTCGCGCTTACCGTTTCGCGGCGAATGCGCGTCTGCATCGCCGACGATGACTTGCCGCACAGCACGCGGCAGAAGTTGTTGGTCGGGTCCTCGAAGTCGCAGTGCGATGCCTCTTTCCATGCCGTCGTGCGCACCAGGTGTGGCAACGCGCGCGCGATGTCGCGCCCGCTGCCGAAAAGATTGCAGCTCGACGCGCCGCCCAGCAGCACCACCGCGGGCGCCGCGAGCTCCGCCGCGGCCCTGGTGCCGCTTCCGGTGCGGTCGACCGGGTCCAGGCCGATCCAGCCCGCCAGTCCGGGCAGCTTGGCCGCAGCGAGCACCGTCGCGAGTCCGCCCGCCGACGTGCCGATCAGCACCAGCGCGCGAGCGCGAGGTGGGCGCGACGCCGAACGCGCCACCGGCAATTTTCTGCGCGAGATCGACGATGGCGTCGCCGTTGCCCCAGTGATCCACGGCGCTGGGCAGATCCGGGATTACCGCGACCACGCCGGCTTGAGCGAGCGCCTGGCCCAGGTCCTTGTGGCGGATGCGCGAGCGCGTGAATCCGTGCGCGACGATGGCGACACCGGCGGCGGGGCGGTCGACCGGCCGGTAGATGTCGACCTCCTCGGCATAGCCGGCGATCTCGACGACCTCGGTGGCCTTGTCGAACATCGCCGGCTGCGCGAGCGCGCCGGCAGCGACCAAGCATGCAATGGCCGGCAACAGGAACCGGGAATGGAGCGCGATCATGGCGAGGATGGCAGGAGCGCGATTGCAAGAGTAGCATTGGCGACCTACATTGCCTGCCAGGGACCGTGCCGTGAACCTTCGCTTTGTGCTTTCCCTTGAGCGTACTGCTGGCGAGCGCCGCCTCGCCGCCTCCGCGGCCGACGTGCCCGCGACGACCGATCCCGAAATCGCGGGCCTCGTCCGCGCCGTGTCGCCCGCGCGGCTCGAGACGACGATCCGCACGCTGGCCGGATTCGGCACGCGCCACTCGCTCTCCGCCACCGACGATCCGAAGCGCGGCATCGGCGCCGCGCGCCGGTGGATCAAGAGCACGCTCGACGCCTGCGCCGCCGCGCCCGGCGCGCGCCTCAAGGTCGAATTCGACGAATTCGTGCAGGAGCCCTCGCCTCGCGTCCCGAAGCCGGCGACGCTGGTCAACGTCGTCGCCACGCTCGAAGGCGTCGATCCGCTGGCCAAGGCGCGCACGCTGGTCGTGTCCGGTCACTACGATTCGATGTGCGGCAACGTGATGAACTCCGAATGCGACGCGCCGGGCGCCAACGACGACGCGTCGGGTACCGCCGTCGTGATGGAGCTCGCGTGCGTGTTCGCCAAGAGCCGCTTTCCCGCCACGCTGGTGTTCATGGCCGTGGCAGGAGAGGAACAGGGATTGCTGGGCGCCGCGCACTGGGCCAAGACTGCGCACGACCGCGGCGTGAACGTCGAGGCGATGATCACCAACGACATCGTCGGCAACGCGCACGACGAAACCGGCCGCCGCGACGCGACGATATTGCGGTTGTTCGCGGAAGGCGTTCCCGCCGACAAGCAGGTCAGCGAAGAGTGGCAGCAGCGGCTGGCCACCGGCGGCGAGAACGATTCCGCGGCGCGCGAGCTGGCGCGCACGATCCGCGACGCCGCGCATGCGCTACGTCGCCGGAGATGACCGTGAAGGTCGTCTATCGCCGCGACCGCTACCTGCGCGGCGGCGATCACATTCCGTTCCTCGCGCAAGGGTTCACGGCCGTGCGCTTCACCGAGGCGCACGAGGACTTCCGCCACCAGCACCAGGACGTGCGCATGGTCGACGGCGTGCAGTTCGGCGACCTGCCGCAATTCGTCGACTTCGAATACCTGTCCCGCGTCGCGCGCGTGAATGCGGCCGCGCTGGCGTCGCTGGCGAGCGCACCGTCCGCGCCGGTGGGCGTGCGCATCGAGACGATGCGGCTGGAAAACCAGACGACGCTGTCCTGGCGCGCCAATCCCGAACCCGACGTCGCCGGCTACGAAATCGTCTGGCGCGAGACCACGGCGCCGTTCTGGCAGGGCGCCGAATTCGTCGGCAACGTCACCCGCGCCAGCGTGCCGATGTCCAAGGACGATTACCTGTTCTCGGTCCGCGCCGTAGGCGGCGGCGGCCAGCGCAGCCTGGCCACCTATCCGCTGCCACTGCGCAACCCGCAGGCGGCGCCGCCGCCGGTGAAGTAGAACCAGGCGGCCCCCGGGCCGCCATTCCGCGGTCTTCCACGCTCCGAACTCGCGCGTTTCATCCGGCGCAGCGGGTTTTCGTCGCCCCCGGCGAGGATTTCGTCGCCTGCGCCTTGAGGCGTCGCGCCCCCCTGCCTAGGATTCGTTCCAACGGCCCGGCGCCCGGAAGAACGGGAGCTGAAAAAACCGGTGAATCCGAATAGGCCCGACGCTGCATCCAATCAGTACCAGCACGACTAACCAGGAGAACCACGATGAACAGCTACCAACCTTCGACGCCCCGCACCGCCTTTGGCGTTCTGGCCATCGCCCTGACCTTCGTCACGTTCAGCCTGTCGGTCGTGGCACCCGTGGCGCTCGTCGCCCAAGCCGAAACCGGCACCAGCGCCGTGCCGACGGTGACCGCCGGCACGATCACCAGGCTCCAAAGCTAGGGCATTCCGCAAGACATTGCTTTTTCGCAGTCGTCGGCCCCTCCCAGACGAGCGACTGCAGAAGGGCCGGGCGCACGCCGCCCGGCCCTTCGCCTTTGCAGCAGTACCGATCAGGCCAGCAGGATGGCCGGGAACATGAGCAGCAGCAGCGCGATGGCCATGAAGAACGTGTAGGCGACAACGACGAAGAGCGTGCGCACGATGCCGCCCCACCGCGATCCTCCGTAGATCGCATGCTTGCTGCGCAGCACGTAGACGACCAGCCACGCCAGGATCAGCCAGCGCAGAAACGCGACCGGTATCAATAGCGCGACGATCGCCGCCAGGAACATGACGCTGTGCATGTGCGTCGCGTAGACCAGGTGCTCGATGTAGCGCTTGGGCCGCCCCGGGTACGGGCGCAACCGGCCCGCGTAGGAGATCTGCTGCAGCCAGGCGAACACGGGCAGCAGGATGAACATCGCATACGGTCCGTATTGAAGGAGTCCGGACGTGAGCTGCCTGCCCTTCTCGTGCGCGGGCATGGCGTTGAAGTGATCGAGGCGGGCACGCAACTGTTCCGTCACCACGTTGCGCGGCCCCGTCACGGTGAACTTGAAGTTGCGGTCCATGCCGATCCGGATATTCCCGATGAGCGAAATCTCGTTCCGGTTCACGGCGGCGTTCGAATCCTCGTTGCCGACGCATCCGCGTTGACTGCTCGGGCTTGCGGCGGATTCGTCGAAGTGGATCGGCTCGGTGGTGAAGCGCAGCACCGCGAACAGGATCAGCGATGTCGCGAGGAACAGCCGGGCCGGCCGCACGTAAAATCTGCGGCGACCGCGAAAATATTCGTGCGTGAGGAATCCGGGCTGCGTGAGCAATACGCGCAACGTGCGCCACAACCGCCCGTCGATGGCGACCAGGCTGCCGGTCGTTTCGCGCATGAACTGCCGCAGCGACGGCAGGCGGACGTCGGTTTCCTGCCCGCAGTCCGGGCAATAGGCGCGCTCGGCCGGCGCGCCACAGTTCACGCACGCTTTCGCCGCGTCGACCGTGGCGGCATCGGACATCGCCGACTCAGGTCGCTTTTATCGCCGGCGCGACGAACGCCTTCAATTCCGCCGCCATCCGGGCGAGCGAAGGCTTGTGGATGTACATCATGTGGCCGGACTCGAAATAGCTGACCTGCACGTTCTTCTGCATGTGCGGGCGCAGTCCCAGGTGGGAGAGCGTGTAGTCGCCGGCGGCATGCGGCGTGCCGAGATCGTAGTAGCCGCTCGCCACGTACACGCGCATGTGCGGATTGGCCTGCATCGCGCGCCGCAGACTGTCGCCGACGTTGACGTACTTGTTGGCGAAATCCTTCCAGGTCCACTTGTCCCAGATCGGCGCGTGCACGACATACGGCGCGTCGGCCTCGTACTTGAGCGTGTCGCGCAGCACCTGGTTGATGCCGGCGGCGTAGGCGCCGATCAGGTTGGCGAGCATCGGATCGGATTCGGGATGCTCGCCCGCGTCGTCGCGGTCGTGCCCGAGGAAGCGCGTATCCAGCCGGCCGACCGTCTGGCCCCGGTGCCGCAGCAATTCCTTGAAATACCGGAACGGCTCCGGCCGCAAGTCGCAGCGCAGAACGTAATCCTTCGACAGTCCGGTGTAGCGAGCCAGCTGGCCGGCGATGCGTTCGCGCTCGGCCGGGGCGAGCCGCGAGCCCTGCAGCAATGCCACGCTGTAGACGTTGCTCGGCGAAGGCTTCCGCCTCCTTGATGACGTCGGCCAGCGGCTTCTTCTGCAGCGCCGGCGACAGCGCCTTGTGGTACCACGCGGTCGCGGCATAAGTCGGAACGAACAGCGGATAGGGCAATTCGTTGCCGCTGTCGAACGACAGCGTCTGCAGGTCGACGGCCAGCGACACCAGCATCATGCCGTTCAGGAAGATGTCGTGCTTGTCCTGCAGGTGCAGCGACAATCCGCTCGCCCGCGTAGTGCCGTAGCTTTCGCCGATCATGTACTTCGGGCTGCCCCAGCGGCCATACCGGGTCAGGTAGAGGCGGATGAACTCGCCGACCGCGTCGAGATCGCGCTGGTATTCATGGAACTCGGCCACCTTCTCGCCTTCGGCGACGCGCGAATAGCCGGTGCCCACCGGGTCGATGAACACGAGGTCGCTCGCCTCGAGCAGCGAGTATTCGTTGTCGACCAGCGAATACGGTGGCGGCGGCGAATTGCCCATGTCGTCGGTGGCGACGCGCTGCGGCCCGAGGATGCCCAGGTGCAGCCACACGCTGCTGGAGCCGGGTCCGCCGTTGAAGCTGAAGGTCAGCGGACGCGACTCCGGTCCCTTCGCATTCTTCAGCGTATACGCCGTGAAGAAGATGGTGGCGCGCGACTTGTCGCCCCGGCTCTTGCGCTCCTTGCTGTCGTCGTCGGCGTCGAAATCGCGCAACACGACCGTCCCGCAGGTCGCCGTGTACTCGAGCTTCTTTCCGCCGATGACCCGACTGTGCTCGGTCACGACAATGCGCTCCTGGGGTTCCTTGGGCGCAGGTGGTGCCGGCTTGACTTCCGCGGCGTCGGTCATGGCAGGTGTTCCTCCCGTGATTGTGCGTTTGGAATTGTGCGTTCTGGACGCGCATTATCGGGGAGCAGCATCGTCCTGCGCAAACGAAGGGGGTTGGACACTCCGACCGACGGCCCGGGCGGAGTCGACCGGCGGCGAAAATGTTAGTCTCCATGACTTCCCGATGAAAATTGACGCCATGAATGCTCGAATCGTGCGCCATGCGCTCCTGATAGCCCTCGCCGTTGGCGTGTTGCCGGCCCATGCCGCGACTCCGCCGGCGCCTTCGGGTGCGTCCGCGCCGGCACCCGCAGCGGCTGCGCCCTGGCCGCGCGAAATCAAGCTGTCCAGCGCGGGAATCCTCATCTATCAGCCTCAGGTGAGCAGCTGGACCGACAACAGGATCGATTTCCGCTGCGCGATGGCGATCCTGCCCAAAGGGGCCACGCGCGAGGGTTTCGGCGTCGTCTTCGCCACAGCCCGCACGCGGGTGGACAAGACCACGCGCCGCGTCGTGCTGGACGACCTCAAGATCACGAAGAGCGACTTCCCGACGCTTCCGGATCACGGCGCCGCGTACCTGGCCGAACTGCAGAAGCGATTCGCGCAGGGCGTGCGCACGCGTCTCGCTCGACCAGCTGAAGCAATCGCCGGCGCTCGCGGCGACGTCCGCGCCTGCCGCGGCAGTGCAGAGCAACGTGCCGAAGGTGATCGTCAGCAATTCGCCGGCCATCCTGGTGCCGATCGACGGTCCGCCGGTGCTGCGGCCGATTCCAGGCGTCGCCGGCTTCCAGCGCGTCATCAACACGAAGGCCCTGATCCTGCAGCGTGCCGTCGAGAAGGATTTCTTCATCCACGTGTTCGACGGCTGGATGACGTCGGCTGCGATCCAGGGGCCGTGGTCGCCGGTCGTTCATCGCGCCATCCGGCATCAATGCGGCCGCGACCAAGGTTATCGCTGCGCGCGTCGTCGACATGCTCGACGGCGGTCCGGCCGCCAATCCCAAGCCGTCGCTTGCCGCCGGCGCGCCGGCCATCTACACGACGCAGGTTCCGACCGAGCTCATCGTCTTCAACGGCACTCCCGATTTCGTGCCGATCGTCGGGACCGCCCTGCTGTGGGCGTCCAATACCACGAGCGACGTGCTGCGCGACTCCACGAGCAACGACTACTACGTTCTGCTCGCCGGGCGCTGGTTCCGCGCGTCCGCGCTCAATGGCCAATGGACGTCGGTGGCCAGCAACGCGCTGCCGCCGGACTTCGCGAAGATTCCGCCGGGATCGCTTGCCGGCGCCGTCCTGATGACGGTGGCGGGAACCCCGCAGGCGCAACAGGCGCTGAACGAAAACTCCATCGCGCAGACCGCGCAGGTGCCGCGCAGGAACGGGCCGAAGTTCGCGCCGAAGTTCGACGGGGCGCCGCAATACGGGCCGATCGCCGGCACGTCGCTCAAATACGTGATCAATGCGTCGGCGCCGGTGATCCAGGTGGCGACGGACGCGTACTACGCGGTCCGCGCGGGTGTCTGGTTCACGGCGACTCAAGTGACGGGTCCGTGGACGGTCGCCACGTCGGTCCCTGAAGCGATCTATTCCATTCCGCCTTCGTCGCCGATCTATTTCGTCACGTTCGTGCGCATCTACGACGTGACGCCCGACGTCGTGCACGAGGGCTACACGCCCGGCTATCTCGGGACGACCGTGTCGCCGTGGGGCACCGTGGTCTACGGCACCGGCTATTCCTACATGTCGTGGATCGGCAATGCCTGGTATCCGGCGCCGTCGACGTATGGCGTGGCCGCGGCTCCCGTGTACAACCAGGGCGCGGGATACACGTACGCCTTCGCCGTCGGCCTCGCGACCCCCGCATGGACGCAGCCCTACCTCAGCGGCGCGTATTTTTCACCCGGCTACTGGGGCGGCTACCCGTGCTGCGGAACCGCGGCGACCAATGTCTATCGCCGGCCGAGCAGCGCGGCCAACGCCAACGTGCGCAGCGCGAACGTCAACAGCGCGGGCCCAGTCCAGATGACCGGCGCCGGGTCGCGCGGCTACGACCAGACGCCTGCCAACCTCGCCGGCAACCCCGCTGGTACGGCGCGGGCCAACGCGGTATACGCGTCCGTCCGGCGGCCCTTCCGCACCGTCGGCGCAGTGGCAGCCGTATTCGCTGCCCAACGTCTACTACGCCGACCCCGACGGCAACCTCTATCGCCAGGGCAGCGACGGCTGGCAGCAGCAATCGGGCGGCAACTGGGGCAGCGCGTCGAGCGACACGACCTGGGCCGATCAGGAGGCCAACGCGCGCAACAACAACAATACGCCGCTCGCGGCGGCCAGCTACGGCATGAGCAACGCCGACCGCTTCACCGGCGCGCCGAACACCGGCTGGAACGCGCAGGACCGGGGCGACGGCGGCTACAGCCGCACGCTCGGCGGCAGCGGCGGCATCAGTTCGGAGTACTACAACTACTGGAACGACGTGCAGGACAACGCCGTGGCCATGTGGTGGAACGGCGGATACACCTATTCCGCCGGCAACTGGTATTACGGCGGCCTGGGCTGGGGCGCCCGCTTTCCCTGACCGGCACCGGCTCTTCAGGTCACGGCTGCGCGCTGGCCGAAACGGGCGTCGCGCCATTCGCCGCTGTCCAGAACCTGGCACAGATTTTCCACGGCGTCCCAGATGTCGGCGAATCGCGTGTACAGCGGCGCGACCCCGAAGCGCAGGATGTCCGGCGCGCGGAAGTCGCCGATGACGCCTCGCGCGATGAGCGCCTGCATGATTGCGTACGCGCCGTCCGCGTGCGCATAGCTGACCTGGCTGCCGCGCAGCCGCTGCTCGCGCGGAGTCTGCAGCACGAGACCCCGGCCGGCACAGCGCGCGTCGACGAGCGCAATGAAAAGTTCGGTCAGGGCCAGCGACTTTGCGCGCAATGCACGCGATGCCGCCCAGCGACTCCGCTGCGAGCAGCGTATCGACGCCGCATTCCAGCGCGGCCAGGGAGACGATCGGCGGCGTGCCGCACATGAAACGCGCGATACCGTTGGCGGGCCGATAGTCCGGCGCGAAGTCGAACGGCGCCGCGTGACCAAGCCAGCCGGAGAGCGGCTGGCCGAGGTGGAGCGCATCCATCGTCGCGGTGTGTCGCGGGTGCGCCCAGACGAACGCCGGCGCGCCCGGCCCGCCATTCAGGTACTTGTAGCCGCAACCCACGGCAAAGTCAGCGGCCTCGTCCGACATTGCCGTTGCCGTTCAGGTCGACTGGCACGGCGCCGGCCGAATGCGACAGGTCCCAGACGACCAGCGCCCCCGCGGCGTGCGCGGCGCGATTGATCGCGGCCATATCGTGCATGCGGCCATCGCGATAGTTGACGTGCGTAAGCATCAGCACCGCGACGCGCCCGTCGAGCTGCGCGACAATCGCGTCGGCGTCCACGCGCCGCAAATCGACTCCGCGCGCGCGCGCGATGGACTCGGCGATGTAGAGGTCGGTCGGGAAATTGTTCCGCTCGGACAGGACGACGTTGCGTTCCGGCGCGGCCACCCGCATCAGGTCCAGCGCGGCGCTCAAGGCCTTGAACAGGTTCACCGACGTCGCATCCGCCACCACCAGTTCTCCCGCGCCGGCGCCGACCAGCCGCGCGATCTTGTCGCCGACCCGCTGCGGCAGGTCGATCCAGCCGGCATTGTTCCAGCTGCGGATCAGTCCGCGGCCCCACTCGTCCTCGACGACCCGATGCACGCGCGCGGCCGCGTCCCTGGGCAACGCGCCCAGCGAGTTCCCGTCGAGGTAGATGACGCCTGCGGGCAGGTCGAAAGAGTTCACGCAGGCCCGCGAGCGGATCGTCGCGATCCAGACGCTCGCAGGTCTCGCGTGTCGTCGTCATCGTTGCGCTATCGCCGTCGCGCGCCGCAATGTGCGCGCGATCTAGCCGTTGCCCGGCACGCGTCCTATTCCCGGCAGCTTGAGCGCGGGATGGCGGAGATCGAAACCGGTCACCAGGCCCAGAACGTTGAGCTCGAGCCCTTCGTCGCTGCCATAGAGGATGCCGAGAACGCCGTACAGCGACAACTGGACGCCGGTGCCGCTGGGAGTCGTCGACACGATTCGCGCGATGGGCAGGTAGTCCTTGCCGATCGCGGTGGACGGCAACGTCACGTTCAGCTCGGCAATTTCACGCCCGAGATGCGCGACGAACGTGTTGCTGTTCGGACCCGGCCACGCGTGGTACGTGGTGGCGTAGGGATAGGTCGCGACGGCCTGAGGCAGCTTGCGCGATGATCGCTTCGGCCGCCTCGCCGCGCACGTCCTTGACCAGGCGTGGCGGCGCGCCAAACCATTCCGCATCCGGCGCGCGCTGGCCGGATACCGACACCACCGAACGGCCGCCGCCGC
Source organism: uncultured beta proteobacterium (assembly GCA_963782625.1). GTDB lineage: Bacteria > Pseudomonadota > Gammaproteobacteria > Burkholderiales > Casimicrobiaceae > VBCG01. Next base: position 405,259 of record CAWAKN010000016.1, read on the forward strand.
CGTACCACCCGATCACTTCGTAACGCGTGAAATGATCGGCGCCGCGCGCCTTGGCCGCGAGCCACGTGTGATCGGCGAACGCGCCACGCCAGCTGAAGGCGCGGCTCGCGTAGACCTGCACGATCGCCTCCTCGTGCGTCGCGGGATCGGGCGCCAATCCGGCCGAGCGATGCGTGGCGTTGCGCCAGTCGCCGCGTGACCGAGGCCCGCCCGAACGCCAGCGTCAACAGCGGACCCGCAAGCAGCAATACGAGCAAAACCACAAGCCACATCACCATGCGGGGAACTTTCGATCTGGGGGCGGTCGTAGTCAATGGAGTTCGCGTTCGCGGGAGGATCGGCGATGCGCAAGAGTATATTCTCCTGCAGCATTCGCCTTCCTTGGCGTTCCGACAGCCCTTGCCGATGACCGCCCATGCCGATTCGCATTGCCAAGTTCCAGGTGCCGGTGCCCGCGTTGAGTAGCCGATGAAATCCTGGCGCCGCCCGCCGGCCGAGCGACACGACGACGTACGAATCTCCGCGATCCGGGTGGCGTTCGCGGTGTCGCTGCTCGTCCATGGGCTGGCGCTGTGGACATTACCTGCCGCACATGCGGCTCCTGACGCCGTCGGAGACGGACAAAGGCGACTCCGGCAGCCCGCTCGCCGTCGAGCTCGTGCCGAAGGCCGGCGACCCCGGGGAGCATGCCCTCGCCGCCGCCGCCTCCCGAGCCGAAGGTCGCGTTGCGCCCTCCCGAACGCGAGGCCGCGCCATCCAGACCGCTGGCGCGCCGGCCATCGCCGCCGCCGGTCATGACCGTACCGAGGCAGGCGCCCGACACGCCGGCGATTGCCCCGCGCCCCGCCCGCAGCCTGCCCCGCCGCAGCCGGTCGCCGCGACCGATCTCGCCGCCTACATCGAAGCGAGGCGCCGCGCGCGCGGCGAAGCGCCCTCCGACATCGCTGAGCACGTCGTCCGCGCCGTCGACCGAAAGCGAGAACGACCGCCAGAACCGGATCATCGCCGCCAACATCGGGATGAACGGCAGGCCGACGTTCGGCAAGGATCCGAAGAACGGCGGCGGCATATTCCAGGTCAAGACGCTGGAATACAGCTACGCGGAGTTCTACTTCTACGGGTGGAACAAGGACATCAGCCGCAACAGCAAGCAGGTGATCGAGGTCCGCAAGGGCGACAACCCCGACATCCAGATCGCGGTCGTGCGCAAGATGATCGGCATCATCCGCGAACACGAGTCCGGCGAGTTCCTCTGGGAGTCGCATCGGCTGGGCCGGCAACTCACGCTCTCCGCGCGGGCGCGGGACAACGCCGAACTCGAGACCTTCATGATGCAGGAGTTCTTCTACGACGTGCGCAATCCGCCCTGATTCTGATCAGGATCAAGAGTTGCGGCGCGCGCGCTTCTCTCGCCATACGTCCTGTCGTAGCATCTAGCCCAAGGACGCGCGCCGCACGTCGCGGTGGGCGATGCCCATTTTCCGGAAGGTCCCATGCCAACCACCCTTGCCCTGTGGCACGCGGAACACGTGAACTTCGCCAAGCTGCTCAACATTCTCGACGGGCAGCTCATGCTCTTCCACGGCGGCAGGTCGCCCGATTACGAACTGATGCTGAACATCATGTTCTACATGACGCATTACTCCGACGTTCTGCATCATCCCAAGGAGGATCTGGTCTTCGCGAAGATCCGCGAGCGCGAGAAAAGCGTCGCCTGAACCGTCGATGAACTCGCGGCGCAGCACGCGCGCCTGCACGACGCCGGGCGGGAACTGGTCCGTCAACTGGACGACATCGTGAACGGGACGATCTCGTCGCGCGAAGCCGTCGAGGCGGTTGCCCGCGAGTATATCGGCACGCTGCGCAGCCACATGCTCCTCGAAGAAGAACGAGATTCTGCCGCTGGCCGACCAGCTGCTTACGGGACGCGACTGGAAGGCCATCCACGCTGCAATCCAGCACATCGAGGACCCGCTGTTCGGCCAGCGCACTGAGGCTCGCTACGTCGCGCTGCACCGGCAGATCAGCCGGCAGGCAGCTGCCCGCGGGCGGCGAAGACTAGCGCACGTTGCCGCCGTATCGGCGCGCTCGGCGACGAACACGGCGACCTGCTCCGCCGTGGACTGCCCGATCTTGATGCGATCGCCGACTGCGACGCCACTGCGATAGTTCGCGCAGAAGTAGAGTCCTGGCACCGCGGCCTCCGCGGCGTCGATCCGGCGCATCCGGTCGAGATGGCCGATATCGTATTGCGGGATCGCGTGCGGCCAGCGGGCGACTTCCTGCCACAGCGGCGCCCCATGCGCGCCCAGGCGTGCCGCCAGCTCCGCGCGGACCGACGTGGCGATCTCGACGTCGGACGCCGACGCGATCTCGGGATTGCGGCGACCCCCGGCGAACGACGTCAGCAGAACGCTTCCTTCCGGTGCGCGCCCGTCGAACATGCTGCTGGAGAACAGGCAGCCAAGGATGTGGTGATGCTCGCGCTTCGGAACGAGAAAGCCGAAGCCCGCGAGCGAGTGCGCGACATCGCTGCGCCGGTAGGCGGACGCGACGATCGCGATCGGCGCGTAATCGACGCCGGCCAGCGCCGCCGCCGCATCCGGCGCGATCCCCTCGATCATTGCGGCAGATGCGTAGGCCGGAGCCGCGAGAACCACCGAGCGGGCACGCCACGCGGCCGGCTCGCCGTTGCGGATGCCCTCCACGGCGAAGCTGCCGTCGCCGTCGCGCACGACGCGCTGCACGGTCGTGCCGTATTCGATCGACGGCAGCGCCTTCGCCAGCGCGTCGGTAAGCGTCTGCATCCCGCCGCGGAACGAGAAACTTGGCGCCACATTCTTGGCCACCTCCTTGTTTTTCTTTCGCGCGCGCGCGCCCACGATCTGGCCCTTGATCAGGCTGCCGTGCGCCTGCTCCAATGCCAACAGCCGCGGAAACGCGGCGCCGACCGAAATTCGCCCGGGGTCGCCGGCATAGATGCCAGCAACGAAAGGATCGATGGCGTAGTCGAGGAATTCGGTCCCCAACCGGCGGCGCACGAAGCTCGCGATCGATTCGTCGACACCGGCCGGTGTGCGGGCAATGAACGGCTCCCCGAACAACCGCAGCTTGGCGCTGAGAGTGAATGCGCGCGTCGTGAAGAAGGCGCCAGGCGAGCCCGGCAACGGGACCAGTCTTCCACCACGGACGATGTAGCGCGTCGCCGCCACGGGATTCGCGTCGACGCGTTCCTTCGCGATGCCCAGGTCCGAAAGCAGCGCGTTGATGAGCGGTGTCGTGTCGAGCGTGCTGTTCGGCCCCATTTCATAGAGGAAGCCATCGCGGCGCCGGCTGGCGATCACGCCTCCGGCCTCACGTCCGGGATCCAGGACCGCGCAACTGCGGGACCGCCTGGTCAGGCCATAGGCGGCCGTCAAGCCGGAGATGCCGGCGCCGATGACGATGGTGTCGAGGAGGTTCATCTTCTTCTCAGGTTGTGGCACTTGGCTTGAGCTCCATTCAAACACGTTGCCGCATCGAAATGGCGTCTTCCTGCTCGAGTTCCTCCAGCCGCGTCTCGATCCGATAGACCGACTGGTCGAGTTCCGGCAACAGGACATCCTGCAGCGCGCGTGCTCGCCGCACCGAACGCCGGTATTCGAACGATAGCCGCTCCAGGTTCCCGCTGACCGCCGCAAGTTCCGCCGCGACGGCAATCAGCACAAGGAATGCGCGCCGGCAGGCTTCCGCCTCGGGCGATGCCGCAACGGACCGCGGCGGCGCATTGTCCGCCGGCCGCCAGCTGGCGTCCAGCAGGCGCACGCCCATGACCGACCGTGCGACGCACGCGAGCGTTGCGGTCGATTGGTCGAGCGGCGGATAGACCTGCAGGTCGTGCAATCCGTGCCGGGCAACCGCCGCCTGCAGCGTTTCGATCGCCTTCCGATGCGCGTCGAGCAGGACGCCGTCGAGTTGCGCGTAGCGCGCGAGTTCACGCAGGATTTCGCCCGCCAGCAGCAGGCATTTCTCGTCCAGAAAGACGTAGCCCTCGTGCATTGCGCGCTGCTCGTCCTTCAACTCGAGGACGACTGCGCGTGTGGGGCTGGCTTCTGCCATTAAAGAACCCCCACGCTTGCGGCGGCGACAACTGCCGCCGCTGCGCTGCCCCCGCAGGGGGCGCAATTCGCACCTTGGGACGGCCCTGCGGTACGCTCTTGAACCCCCACGCTAGCGGCAAGAACAACTGCCGCCGCTGCGCTGCCCCCGCAGGGGGCGCAATTCGCACCTTGGGACGGCCCTGCGGTGCGCTCTTGAACCCCCACGCTAGCGGCAAGAACAACTGCCGCCGCTGCGCTGCCCCCGCAGGGGGCGCAATTCGCACCTTGGGACGGCCCTGCGGTGCTCATGTCCCGCGTCATGGCTTTGTCGCCAGATGTGCGGCGATCTGCGCGTCGGAGAGGCGAGTGAGTTCAGTCAGCGGCAGCCCGGCCAGCAGCCGCCAGCCGACCTCCATGCTTTGCTCCAGAGTGCGCGATTCCGACTGGCTGACCAGTCCGTCTTCGAAGGCCGTGCCGAACGCGAGATACTGTCGGTCGGTCGCTGCGAGTCCTTCCTCACCCACGACGCTCGCCAGCACGCGCGCCTGCACTGCGCGCGCATACGCGGCGTAGAGTTGGCTCGATAGCGCAGGATGGTCGGGATGGGTATATTTGCCGCCGGTGCCGTCCTTCATCAATCGCGACAGCGAAGGCAGCACGTCGATCGGCGGATAGATCGCACGCCGGTCGAGGTCGCGCGAGAGCACGATCTGTCCCTCGGTGATGTATCCGGTCAGGTCGGGAATCGGATGGCCGATGTCGTCGGCGGGCATGGTCAGGATCGACAACTGGGTCAGCGTGCCCTTCACACCGCGAATGCACCCGGCGCGCTCGAAGAGGCTTGCCAGGTCCGAATACATGTAGCCCGGGAAGCCCTTGCGGCTCGGGATCTCGCCCTTCGACGAACTGACCTCGCGCAACGCCTCCGCGTAATTGGTCATGTCGGTCAGTATCGCGAGGACGTGCTTGCCCTCGACGAATGCTAGATATTCCGCCGCTGTCAGCGCGAACCGTGGCGTCAGCAACCGCTGCGTGGACGAGTCGCTGGCCAGGTTCAGGAAGAGCGCCGTGCGTTCGAGCGCGCCACTCTGCTCCAGGCTCTTGCGAAAGAACTCCGCGCTGTCGTAAGGCACGCCGATGCCGGCGAACACGATCGCAAAGTCATCGCCGGCGCCACCGTCGTGTCCCTGGCGAAGCCGTGCGTGACGCGCGATCTCGACGGCCAGGCGATCGTGCGGCAAGCCGCCGCCGGAGAAGATCGGCAGCTTCTGGCCGCGCACCAAGCTGTTCATCAGGTCCAGCGTGGTGACGCCGGTTTCGATGAAATCGCGCGGCCCCGCGCGCGCGACCGGATTTATCGGCAGGCCATCGATACGATGGGTCTCTCGCGCCGCGATCGGAGGTCCGCCGTCGATCACCTGCCCGACGCCGTTGAAGACGCGGCCGAGAATCGACGGCGCGAGACCAAAGGTGAGCGGCTCGCCGAAGAAGCGGACGACGGTATCGGGCAGCGCCAGTCCGGACGTCGCCTCTAGCACCTCGATGGTCATGAACTTCTCGTCGATCGCCGCCACGCGTCCGAGACGTTTGCGGCCATCGCCTCCACGCACTTCCACCGCCTCGTACAGGCCGACGTCGAGCGTGCGCCGCAGGAACAGCAGCGGGCCTTCCAGCCGCGAGGCGGCGCCTTCAACCGTGAGACGCATCGCCAATCTCGCTGGCATGTATGAGTTCCGCGAACTCGCGGTCGATGTTCCTCTCCAGCGCCGTGAAGCGCGTGAGATCCGTCTCGGCGATTTCCTCGCCCATCCGCTGCAGCGGGCGCAGCGAGGGCAACTGCGCGAACCGCTCGGGAGGAACACCGGCAGCGACGGCGCTCTCGGCATGGTCCACGAACTTGCCGATCAGCCGCATCATCATCGCCTGTCGTCGTGGACTGCAGACGCGGTCGATCTCGGAGAATGCCGATTGGCGGAGAAAGGCGTCGTTGATGAGGTCGGCGCAGAACAGCGTCAGCTGCTGGCGCGGCGGCAGGGCGTCCTTGCCGATGATGCGCGCCATCCGTTCGAGGTGCGCCTGCTGGTCGAGCAGCGTCAGGAAGCGGCGGCGCAGCTTCCACCAGTCGTCGTTGCCGTTCGCGGCCCACCAAGGGATGAAGTCGCGCGCATCTTCCGCGTACGACTGCAGTGGATGGATAGCCGGATAGAAGCGTGCCTGCGCGCGCTTGACGTCCAACGCCCAGAACGCTTTCACATAGCGCTTGGTGTGGCTCGTCACCGGTTCGGAAAAGTCCCCCGAGGGTGGACTGATCGCGCCGATCACTGTGACGGAGCCACGATCGCCGCCAAGCGTGTCGACGATGGCCGCGCGCTCGTAGAAGTCGGCGAGACGCGACGACAGGTAAGCGGGATAGCCGCCTTCCCCGGGGAGCTCCCCGAATCGCCCGGACACTTCGCGCAGCGCCTCGGCCCAGCGGCTGGTCGAATCCGCCATCAATGCGACATCGAGCCCCTGATCGCGGAAGTATTCGGCCACCGTGACCGCGCTGTAGATCGACGCCTCGCGTGCCGCGACCGGCATGTTCGACGTGTTCGCGATGATGACGGTGCGCTCCATCAGCGGGCGCCCGGTCTTCGGATCGACGAGCAGCGGAAACTCTTCGAGCACACCGGCCAGTTCGTTGCCACGCTCGCCACAGCCAAGGTAGACGATGACGTCGGCGTTGCATCCCTTCGCCAAGGCTTCCAGCAGGACTGTCTTGCCGGTGCCGAAGCCTCCAGGCACGGCAGCCTTCCCGCCCTGCGCCACGGGGAACAGGCAATCGATGATTCGCTGGCCGGTCACCAGCGGCGCGATCGATGGCAACCGTCGCAAAACCGGGCGCGCCGTCCGCACAGGCCAGTCGTGACCCATCGCGAGGTCGATCGTGCGGCCGTCGTCCGCGTGCAGCGTGCAGACAGTCGCCGCTTCCGAATAGTCACCCGCGGATACGACCGAGATCACTTCACCGGTTACGTTCGGCGGGCAAATGCAGCGTTGCGCCCGTCCGGCAGCGCCCGTGGCTTCACCGTACGCAGCGCCCGGCAACAGCCGCTCGCCTTGCGCGATGCGCGGTTCGAACGCGAAACAGCCCGGTTCCGCGCGGCGCATGCCCGGTGCGACGAACGCGGAATCCGAACCTGATAGCGGCCGCAGCAGCCCGTCGAAAATGTGTCCCAGGAGTCCCGGGCCGAGGCGGATGGTCAGCGGCAACCCCTTACCTACGACCGCGGCGCCCGGGCGCAATCCCGTGGTGTCCTCGTAGACCTGGACCGTGATTTCATCGTCGCGAAGCCGCACGACCTCGCCCAATAACGCCAGCGGGCCAACCTCGACCGACTCGCGCAGCTTGAACGGGCCGCTTGCGGTGGCGTGCAGCACCGGGCCACCGATCGAGCGGATCAATGCGCTGCTCATGACGTCTGCTCCAGTCGCCGCAACAGCTGCGCCCCGACTTCACTGCGATCGCTGATGAGACCCGCCAGCGTTCCGTCGATGACATTGCCGGCGGCGGCAATCCGTAGTCCGGCGGAGATGCCGGCGTCTGCGATAAAAATCGGCGTCATCGCGAGCTCAGTCGCCATGCGTGCGCCGAGCGCTGTCCGTTCGGCTGCGGGCCAGTCTGCCCCGTGCATGACTGCCCACGGCGCGTGCGGCAGCGCGCGCGCCGCAGCAGCGACAATTGCGTCGACCCAAAGGCCGCGCAGTGCCGCATCCTGCCATCGTTGCCGTAGCGCGGCCGGCAGCCGCTGCCAGCCCAGCGCCAGAAGTGCGGCAGCGCGCTGCTGCTCGTGCAGCCGGCGTCGCGTCGACAGATTCGCCCGCGCCGCCGCGACCATTTCGTGCGCGCGACGGCGTTCCTCGGCGAAAGCCTCGCGCACGCGCGCCCGCGCGTCGGCGTGCGCCTGCGCGTGCAATGCCCGCGCACGGCCCCTCGCCTCGGCCAGGATGGCCTCGCGTCGGCTGTCTCGGTCACTCTCGACCAGGACCAGCAGCGCCTGCGTGCGGCTGTCCAGCGTCATGCTTCCATGCCCATTTGTCCGCGCAGGCGTGCGGCGAGATCCGGTCGCACGACCTCTCCGCGCCCGTCCGGCACGATCAGCACCAGTGGCTGCAACGCGGTCAGCGCCGCGCGCAACTGCGCCGCGTCGACGCGCGCCGCCACGGCCGCGGAGACCAGGATCAGCGGCGCCAGCAACAGGGCGTCGGCAAAAGCCGTGTTCTCTTCGCCGCCGGCCGGCGTCCGCACTTGCGCGCCCGCCAGTCGGTATCCGGCGGCAGTCACTTCGTCGCCAAGGTAGATCGGCGCGCGCATCACGCAAGGCGGTTGAGGATCAGGATGGACACGATGAGCCCGTAGATCGCGATGCCTTCCGCCAGCCCGACGAAGATCAGCAGCCGGCCAAACAGTTCGGGCTTTTCGGCGAGCGCGCCGATCGCCGCGGTGCCCACGCGGGCCACTGCGTAACCCGCGCCGAGCGCAGCAAGGGCGGTGGAGACGGCGGCGGCCAGGAGCCCGAAGCTCCATGCATCGCTGGTCACGATCGTGCCGGCCGCTGCCGGTGTCGCGGCGAGCGCCGGACCCACTGCCACGAGCAGCGCAGTTGCGCCAAGACCGCAGGCCAACGCAAACGCGACCAGCGCGGCGGCGAACTTGATAGGTGGTTTCATCTATTTCTCCTGCAGAGACGATGGGGGAGCGGGCAAGGGACGGAAGACGCGGCCTTCCGCCGCGAGGAATCGCGTGAAGAACTCAAACAGCACGAGCCGTGTGGTCTGGATCGAGACGACCAGTCCCTCAAGGGCAATGACGATCGCGTTGCCGAGAACCAGTACCAGCACGCGCACGACGGGGCTGGCGCCAGCGGCCATCAGCGAGGCGATGGCCGACGAAAGACCGGCGTGAGCAAGCGCAAATGCACCGACGCGCGCGAATGAAAGCGTGTTGATCAGGATCTGCAGCGTGCGCTCGATCAGTTCCGCCAGCCCGCTGAACGCTGCGCCGAGCCTTCGCGCCTGCCACGCGTGGCCGAGACAGAACCACACCGCGCCGACTGCGGCGACGATGAATGCGGGCGGCCAGAGCAACCCGCAGAGCAGCGCCGCGTAGACGACGATGAATCCGGCGTCCGTGGCGAGCCACCGGCTGAGCTCGCCGCGCCAGAGGGCTTCGACCGCGTAGAGCAGCAATCCGATCGTCAGCAGCATGCCGCCGCCGATCAACGGAACCAGAAGGATCGTCAGCGGATCGTCGAGTGGGGCTATCCACAGCGGGTGGAATGCATGGAGGCTGAACACGCTGCCGAACAGCACGCCGAATACCGCTGCGCTGATGCCGCCGGCCACGAACAGCCGGGCGAACGGCCAGCGCTTGCGCAGCAGGAAGCCGCCGGCGGCGATCACCAGTCCCTGGCCGACGTCGCCGAACATGTACCCGAACATCAGCGGCACGGCGATCGCAAGCAGCACGCTCGGATCGGCCTCGTTGCGCGACGGCATGCCCAGCGCGCGGCTGAACACCTCGAACGGTTTCGCCCACCATGGGTTCGCCAGCAGCAGCGGCGCCGATGCGCACGGCGGCGGCGGCGGATGGTGGAGGATCGCGCGCGCGCCCGATCGCTCGAGCGCACTGGCCAGCCGGTGTCCGGCGATCTCGCTGGTCCAGCCCGTGATCCAGCAGAACAGATCGCCGGTCTCCAGTGCGCGCACGTTTTCGAGCACCCACTGCAGGCGCGCGGCATCTCCGAGCGCCGTGCGCAGGTGATGGCGGTCGTCCAGCGCTGCAAGCTGTGCCCGCAACACCTTGTCTTCGTCGGCCAGAACGGTCATCCGCGCGGCAACGTAGGTTTCGTTGTGCGCCTTGTCAGTGTGCAGCCAAGGCGGCATGCCATGCGCCTGCCCTTTGAGCAGGACGACCTGCTGCGCCAGCGGCTGCAGCGCCTCCGCGGTTCCGACCGCCAGCGCGTACTGCCAGCCCTCGGCGACAAAGTGGCGGACCAGCAGGCCCGGAGGAATCGCCGGCTCGCTCTCGGGTGGAAAGACGAACAGCCGCACCTGTACGAGCGGACCGGCGTTGACCGTCTGCGCGAAGTCGACATGGCTCTCGGCCATCGCTTCGAGCACGCGACGCCAGCGCGCGAGTTCCTGCCGCTCGGACTCGCCGCGTTGCAGCTGCTGGATCACCGGCTCGGCGTCCTGCGCCCATGCGCGAATGCAGGCGAGCGACCGTTCGAGTGTGATCAGCGGGGCTTCAGGAAACGCCGAAGCCGGATGGTGGTTGGCGGGCCAGTAGGCATGGTAGCGAAGGGACAACTCGGCGAACTGCCGCAGCAGCGGACGGATGTCGGCCAACGCCGCGGGCAACACCGCCGTGGGCCGCGCTTCCAGTTCGACCGCCCCCGTGCCAGCGAGCGCTTCGAGCGCCAGCGTGGCGTCGTCGCGGGCGACCAGCAACTCGAACCAGCGCGCGGGCTTGGGCCGGATCATGGCGCGAGCGGCAGGCGCGGAAAGACCACGCGGCGCAGCAGTTCCCCGCGCATGCGTTCGCAGTCGAGCGCCGAAAGCGCAAGGAAGATGAAGGCAGCCGCTGGCTCCAGCGTCGCGCGTCGAAACAGCTGGGTCAGGCGCGCGTGCAATGCGCGCCGCAGCGCCCACCCTTCGGGTTGCAGTGGTTCGCGAAACGCGGCGAGATGCTCCGCGAGCACCCGGACGAGATCGGCGAGCCGTCCGGATGCGGAGAGGCGAACGGGCAAACGCCGCTGCCACTCGGCGCGCCACAGCGACGCCAGGCGATCGGGGTCTCCGCGGGCCGCGGCAAGCAGGACAGCCGGCCCCGCCATGCGGCGAACGCTGTCGCGCTGGACCGCGTCGACTTCACGCAAGGCGGCGCCGAGCGGGTCGTCGCGCAACCATGGCGGCGGCGCGCCGCCGCGCGCCAGGTGCTGCAGCACCGGCAAGTCGTTCAGCAGCGCGCACCACTCGATGGACGCGCGCCAGTCCGCCGGCATCCACGTCGCGATCGCGGCCACCCTCTCGCGCAAATGGGCGCGCAGCGCGAGTTCGATCGCATGCGCATCCGCGTCGGCGCCGATATCCCCAAGCCACGCGCCCAGCGGCGACACCCGCGCCGTGTCGAGCATGCCGCCCACATCGCGAATTGTCGCGATGCGCCGCCAGGCGAGTTCGTCGGGCCGTTCGCCGAAACGCGCACCCAGCCGCGCATGCGCATACTCGAGGCTGCCCGCGTCGATCACGGCGCGCCTCCGGTCATGGCCACGGCTAACGCCGCGACGGCTGCGTCGACCTGCGCGACCTCGGCCGGACTGAGTTCGTGCACCGCGCCCAGCGCCTCCGCCTCGGCGTCCAGCGCAGCGACCTCGGACTCGACCTTGGCGGCAAAGGCGGCGCGAATCCTGCGAATGCGGCGATCGCTGTTGGCCACCAATCGCCGCGCCTGTTCCCGCGCCCGTTCGGCGATCAGCTGGGCTTCGTTGCGGGCCGCGTCGACGTCGGCGTGTGCCGACGCCTCTGCCTCGAGCACGCGCGTGATCGCCGCTTCGACGACTGCGTCGGGCAAGGGCTTGGAGTTGTCGAGCGCCACGAAGTGCTTCCCAATTCTCGTCTCGATCTCGGCTACGCCACGGTGCGCGCCTGCCGTCAGCACACATGCTGCGCGGCACAGGGCGGCACCGCGTTGATCTAGGTCAGGCGGCACCGCCACCGCGCGTCGCCCCATCGCGCCGCAACGCCGCGGACACCAACATCCACGCTGCGGTGCGTGTAACGGACCTCGTAACAACCTCGCGCGTATTCACTGCATGCAAATGGGTCGCAATGTTCCATTGATCTTCATCAACCACACCACGCTCCAATGCGTTCTAAATGCGAGGTGCAGGCGAAGCGGCTCCGTCGGTTGGACGAGTCGATGCGCAATCGCGATCCCGGGAGTGGACCATGACCGAAACCTATTACGACCTGATGCGCCGGCAGGGCATTTCACGCCGCAGCTTCCTCAAGTTCTGCAGCCTCACCGCCGCATCGCTGGGATTGGGTGATGCCGGCGCGCAGCAGATCGCGCAGGCGATGCAGACCAAGCCGCGCACGCCGGTGATCTGGCTGCACGGCCTCGAATGCACGTGCTGCAGCGAGTCGTTCATCCGCTCCGCGCACCCGTTGGCGAAGGACGTCGTGCTGTCGATGATCTCGCTCGACTACGACGACACGCTGATGGCGGCCGCCGGCTACCAGGCCGAGGAGCAGCTGGAGAAGACGATCGAGAAATACAAGGGCAATTACATACTCGCCGTCGAGGGCAACCCGCCCCTCGCCGACGACGGCATCTACTGCATTCCGGGCGGCAAGCCGTTCGTAGAGAAGCTGCGCCGCGTCGCCAAGGATGCCAAGGCCATCATCTCGTGGGGCTCGTGCGCGTCATGGGGCTGCGTGCAGGCCGCGAAGCCGAACCCGACGCAGGCCACACCCGTGCACAAGGTGATCACGGACAAGCCGATCATCAAGGTGCCGGGCTGCCCGCCGATCGCCGAAGTGATGACCGGCGTGGTCACGTACATCCTCACCTTCGACCGGCTGCCGGACATGGACGCGCAGGGCCGCCCGAAGATGTTCTACAGTCAGCGCATCCACGACAAGTGCTATCGCCGGCCGCACTTCGACGCGGGCCAGTTCGTCGAGAATTTCGACGACGCGGGCGCGCGCATGGGCTACTGCCTGTACAAGGTCGGCTGCAAGGGGCCGGTGACGTACAACGCGTGCTCGACCGTGCGCTGGAACGAGGGCACGTCGTTCCCGATCCAATCCGGCCATGGCTGCATCGGCTGCTCGGAAGACGCGTTCTGGGACAAGGGCTCCTTCTACGACCACCTGACGACGATCACGCCGCCGGGCGGGCTGGGAATCGAGGGCACCGCCGACCGGATCGGCCTCGCGGCCGTCGCGGTGGCTGGCGCGGCCGTCGCCGCCCATGCCGCGGTGAGCGCGATCAAGCAGGCACGCAGCAAAACCCGCAATGACAAGGTCAGCGAAACGGAGAAGTGATCATGGCGACCATCCAAACCCAGGGCTTCACGCTTGACGACAGCGGCAAGCGCATCGTCGTCGATCCGATCACCCGCATCGAGGGCCACCTGCGCATCGAGGTCAACGTCGACAAGGACAACGTGATTCGCAACGCGGTGTCCACCGGCACGATGTGGCGCGGCCTCGAGGTCATCCTCAAGGGCCGCGACCCGCGCGACGCGTGGGCCTTCGTCGAGCGGATCTGCGGCGTGTGCACCGGCGTGCACGCGCTGGCATCGGTGCGCTCGGTCGAGGACGCGCTCGGCATCAAGATCCCGAAGCAGGCGAACGTCATCCGCAACCTGATGCATTCGACGCTGTATGCGCAGGACCACCTCGTCCACTTCTATCACCTGCACGCACTGGACTGGGTCGACGTCGTCTCGGCGCTGTCGGCGGACCCGAAGAAGACGTCGGAACTGGCGCAGAGCATCTCGCCATGGCCGAACAGCTCGCCCGGCTATTTCCGCGACGTGCAGAACCGGCTGAAGCGGTTCGTCGAAGGCGGCCAGCTCGGCATCTTCGCCAACGGCTACTGGGGCAGCAAGGCGTACCGGCTGCCGCCGGAGGCCAATCTGATGGCGGTGGCGCACTACCTCGAGGCACTCGACTTCCAGCGGGAAATCGTCAAGATCCAGACGATTTTCGGCGGAAAGAACCCGCACCCGAACTGGCTTGTCGGCGGCATGCCGTGCTCGATCAACGTCGACAACACCGGGGCGGTCGGCGCGATCAACATGACGCAGTTGAACATGATCAGCGACATCATCAATCGCACGATCGACTTCATCGACCAGGTCTACATTCCCGACCTGCTGGCGATCGCCGGGTTCTACAAGGACTGGGCGAAGATCGGCGGTGGATTATCCGGCCAGAACGTGATGTCCTACGGGGAATTCCCGGACATCGCCAACGACTACTCGAACAAGAGCCTGCTGATGCCCTCCGGCGTCATCCTGGGCGGCGACCTGAAGAAGGTCTACGACGTGGACCTGAAGGCGGCCGACCAGGTGCAGGAGTGGGTCACGCACTCCTGGTACAAGCAGGGCGACGAGAACAAGGGGTTGCATCCTTTCGACGGCGTGACCAATCCGAACTTCGTCCTCGGTCCCAAGACCAAAGGCACGCGGACCAATATCGAGAACTTCGACGAGAGCGCCAAGTATTCGTGGGTGAAATCGCCGCGCTGGAGGGGCAATCCGGTCGAAGTGGGACCGCTGGCCCGCTACATCGTCGCGTACGCGCGCGGCAACAAGGAAGTCACCGAGCAGGTGACGATGGTGCTGAAGACGCTCGACGTCCCGGTCACCGCGCTGTTCAGCACGCTCGGCCGCACGGCCGCCCGCGGGCTCGAGGCGTCGTGGGCTGCGCACAAGATGAAGTATTTCTTCGACCAGCTGATGACCAACCTCAAGGCAGGAGATTTCGCGACGGCGAACATCGAGAAGTGGGAACCGTCGACGTGGCCGGCCGAAGCGATGGGTGTGGCGCCTTGCGAGGCACCACGCGGCGCGCTGGCGCACTGGGTCAAGATCAAGAACACGAAGATCGACAGCTACCAGTGCGTGGTGCCGACCACGTGGAACGCGGGGCCACGCGATGCCAAGGGCCAGATCGGCGCCTATGAGGCCGCGTTGATGAACACGCCGATGGTCAACCCGGCGCAACCGCTCGAGATCCTGCGGACCATCCACAGCTTCGATCCCTGCCTGGCTTGCGCGACGCACGTCATGTCGCCCGAAGGTGACGAGCTTGTTTCCGTCAAGGTGTGCTGAACGGTTCAGGAGACTGCCATGAGAGTCAATCCCGTCTCCGGCGAAGTGCTTGCCGGTCCGTTCGAGCCGGTCTACGTGTACGAGGCGCCGGTGCGGCTGTGGCACTGGGTGATGATGATTGCGATGTTCGTGCTGGCCGGGACCGGCTACCTGATCGGCAGCCCGCTGCCCTCGATCGGCGGCGAGGCCACGTTCCATTACCTGTTCGGCTACATCCGCACGATCCACTTCATCGCGGCGATGATTTTCGCCGTGGCGTTCGCGGTCCGCGTGTACTGGGCGGTTGTTGGCAACCACTCGGCGCGGGCGATCTTCATCCCGCCGGTGTGGAACGGCAGCTGGTGGAAGGGGCTGTTCGGCCAGATGGCGTACTACCTGTTCCTGAAGAAGGAGTCCGCGCTCTGGGTCGGTCACAACCCGCTCGCGCAGATCGCCATGTTCGCGATGTATACGCTGGGCACGATCTTCATCATCATCACCGGCTTCGCGCTCTACGCGGAACAATGGGGCTGGGGATCCTTGCCGATGAGTCTGATGGGCTGGGTGTTCGTGCTGTTCGGCGATCCACAGATGGTGCGCACGCTGCACCATCTCGCCATGTGGTATCTGGTCCTGTTCGCCGTCATCCACATGTACATGGTGTTCCGCGAGGACATCATGAGCGGCCAATCGGTGATCGGCACGATGACCAACGGCATCCGCATGTGGAAGAACGAGCCGAAGGCCTGATCGGCGACTCGCACGCATGTTGGCCGTGAGCCCTCCTACCCGACCCAGTCCCGCAGCACGCAGGCGGCCGTCCGGTGCGCTTGCGTTGTCGTCGCGGCGGCCACCCCTGCCTGGCGAATTCCTGGCCACGCGGTTTCTCAAGCCGCTGTCGATCACGCAGACGGACCTGGCGCAGGCGCTGGGCGTATCGCGGCGCCGGGTCAATGAACTCATCAACGGCCGTCGCGCCATCACTCCCGACACGGCCGTCCGGCTGGCCATGTTCTTCGGTAACGACGCCGCCTTCTGGATGCACCTGCAGGTGGCATGGGACATGCACGAAGCCGTGCGCCAGATACGCGCGCTGAGCCCGGAAATAGCGCGGCCCGCACCCCGACGGCGTCTTCCGACCCCGCCTTGACGTAGCGCAATACGCGCTGCCGCAGCCGCTGTAGCCTCCACCTGTAACCATTGCAGTAACAGGGTGAGGTCGTGGAATTGCGTTGCGAAGTCCTCGTGCTCGGCATCGGCAACCTGCTATGGGCCGACGAGGGCTTTGGCGTGCGCGCGGTCGAGGCATTGCACGCCGCCTACGAGTTTCCGGCCGGTGTCACGCTGCAGGACGGCGGCACGCTGGGGCTCATGCTCTACGAGCCGGTGGCCTGCGCCAAGCGGGTGCTGGTGTTCGACGTCATCGATTTCGGGTTGCCGCCCGGCACGCTGCGCGTGTTGCGCGATGGCGACGTGCCCGCCTGGGGTCGCACCAAGCTCTCACCCCACCAGACCAGTTTCAACGACGTACTCGCACTTGCCCAGATGAATGGGCGCATGCCTAGCGAAATCGTCGCCATCGGCGTGCAACCGGTCGAACTGAACGACTTCGGCGGCAGCCTGCGCAGCCAAGTGCGGGAGCGCCTCGCCGAGACTGTGCAGCTTGCGGCAGAACAACTCGCCGCGTGGGGATTTCCCGGAACGCCGCGCGCGCCAGGCATGCTGGCCGAACCGTTGAACGCCAACCCGTTGGCGCTCGACGTCTACGAGTCCGGGCGTCCATCCATCGCCGATGCGCGCCGCGACGGTGATCCCCGTCTGCTTGAACCTCTGACGCGAGTGAGACTGACATGTGCATCGGCATCCCCATGCAGTTGCTCGCCCAAGGCAACGGCCGCGCGCCATGCGAAGGTCGCGGCCAGCGTGAAACGCTCGACCTGATGCTCGTGGGCGACCAGCCCGGCGGCACCTGGGTGCTGGCGTTCCGCGGCGTCGCGATGCGCGTGATGAGCGCCGCCGACGCCGGCGAAACGAATGCGGCACTCGATGCGCTCGAGGCCGTGCTGGCCGGCGCCAGAAACGTCGACGCCCATTTCGCGGATCTGGTCGACCGCGAGCCAGCGCTTCCCGAACATCTCAAGGACCTTGCCCGATGACGATCCCCATGCCGCTGCCCTCCGGTGCGGCGGCCACCGAGTATCCACTGGTCGCGCAGCTCTTCACGAAGCACCATTTCGCGGAGGTTACTGCGACGAACTTCGACGAGTGGACGAAGGCGGCCGGACGCTCCTTGCTGCTCTTCATCGAGGATCCGGGCCGCTACAAGGAAACCCTCGACCTGGCGGTCATCGTGCCCGAACTTTGCCGCGCATTCCCCGGCTTGTTCGAAGTCGGCGTCCTGCTGCCCGACACTGCGCGGCAACTCTCGGTGCGCTACGGCTTCCGCCGCTGGCCGGCATTCGTGATGCTCGACCGGGGACAGTACCTGGGCGCCATCGATGGCCTGCGCGACTGGGACGAATACCTGGTCGAAATGCGTGCACTGCTCGCCGCCTCGCCATCGCGCCCTCCTGCGGTGGGCATCGCAATCAAGGGCGGCACGACGAACGCCGGCACCTGTCATGGGTAAATCGAAGGAACTGACATGAAAGACTTTCCGCTTCCCGTACGCAGCGTCGGATCGGGGTCGCAGCCCGTCGAGGACGAGGAGCTGCAATATCTGGAGATGCCGCGGGGCATGAACACCTTCCGCATGCCAATCGTGCCGGAACGCGTAGACGCCGGTGCTCTGGGCGAAGCGTGCGATCTGCTGGCCGCGTTTCTCGCCAAGCTCACGGCGTGGAATCCCACGACAACGGGTCCCGGTCCGCGCCTCGACCTGGCCGGGGTATCGCCGCCAGCGCTTGAGATCGTGAATCAGATGCTGGGCGAAGGCGAAGTTTCGATCCAGGTCTCGGGCGAACAACGGTATCGAATACAGGAAAGCGTCTTCACCGGACTGTGGCGCGTCTGTGCACTCGATGGCGAGGGCCGCCTGGCCAGCGACTGGCTCGAAGCGGGCATGCTGCCCGGGTTCGTCGCGCCGATGGCCCGCGATGCCGGTCGTGATTCTCCATTTCAGGTCGACCTTCCCGCCGGCGCGATGAACTCACCCGCGCTGCTGGCCGAGATCGCCAGCCAGATGGCGACGCGGTCTCCGGCAGATCCCGCGCATGTGATCAACCTGACGCTGTTTCCGCTGACTCCCGACGATCACACCGTCCTGACGCAGGCGCTGCCGGTGGGCCAGGTCGCGATGATCTCGCGCGGATTCGGCAACTGCCACGTCACGTCCACGGGTCTCGCGGATGTCTGGCGCGTGCAGTACTTCAACAACATGAACACGCTGATCCTCAACACCATCGAAGTCGTCGCCGTTCCGGAAGTGGTGCTCGCCGCTTCGGAAGACCTGGCCGACAGCCGCGAGCGGCTGGCCGAGCTGGTCGACTGGATGAGCGAATCGTGCGCCGACGCGACGGCGAACTGATTGCATGGGCGCGACTGGAGCCAATGCCCGCGCAACGCCGCCTTCGGCCGGCGTGAGGCGCGAATGCAAAATCTGCTGGCAGGTTTACGACCCTGCGAAAGGCGACCCGGAGGTGTGGCAGATCCCGCCCGGCACGCCGTTCGCGGACCTGCCGCCGCACTGGACGTGCCCCAACTGTTCGGCGACGCAGGACCAGTTCCTGGTGCTGTCCGATGACTAGTGCCGCTCGCCCGGGCATTCTGCGCGCGGACCCTTCCCGCGCGTTCGTGGATTCCTTTCGCGCGGTCGCGGCGCGCATGGAAGGCCTGGTCGTCGTCAACCCTGCGCTGTCGGTCGAAGCGGTCGCTTTCGCGCCGTGGCAGGACCACTGGCTGGGCGTGCTGCTCACGCCGTGGTTCATGAACCTGATACTCGCACCGCGCGAGATTTCGACATGGCCAACGCGGAAGCCGGGCGAAATCCAGTGTCATCGCTTTCCCGCCGGAGACTTTGATTTCATCGCCGCGCACGATGCCGTCGCGGGCGACTACCAGATGTGCTCGCTGTTCTCTCCGCTGCTGCAGTTCGACGATCAGGCGACGGCGCGCCTCGTGGCGCAGCTGGCGCGCGAAGCGCTGTTCGACGACGACAATGGCGAGAAACCGGACCCGCGCGCCGGCAACCTGTCGCCCAGTGTTGGTGGCGCATTCCCCGAACCCGGCCCGCTTGCAACACTCGAAGCCCAGCTGGACGCACCACAATCCAGGCGCGACTTCCTGCGCGCCCGGTGGAAGGCGGACGATCGTGGTCAGCGCGGGTGAACTGATCGTTCATCTCGGTTGTGAGGGTCGGCGTGTCCGGCGGGTGACGGTGCGGTCGACGCGGCCGATTGTCGCTGCGCGCGTGCTGACGGGAAGGACCGCCACCGAGGCCGCCGCCATGGTACCCCGGCTGTTCAGTATTTGCAGCGGCGCGCAGGGCGCCGCCTCGGCCACGGCGCTCGCCGCCGCGGGAGCCACGGGCGCGGCATTCGAATCCGGCACCTGGGAACGCGAAGTGATGCTGGAGGCGCTGCAGGATACCTTCTGGCATCTGCTGATCGACTGGCCGAACACCATGGGCGTGGCGCCGTGCGCCACACCCGTCGCGGCCGTCCGCTTTCAGATCGCGTCTGCGATGCGCGCGACCGACGGCACGGTGCGGTTGAACGACATTGCGGCCATGAGCGAACTCGGCGCGCACCTGTCCACTGTCACGTCACAGGCGGTCTTCGGCATGTCGCCCGCCGACTGGTTGAAACAAGACGATGTCGCGGCGCTGCAAGCCTGGTGTGAGCGAGGCGGAACGGTTCCCGCGACGCTGCTCGGCCATGTCCTGAGCCGGTTGCCGACGCTTGGTCGCAGCGCGACGCCGCTGATGCCACCGACGCAAGCCGACTCGTTGCTGCAGACCATCGTCCCCGCGCTGCGCGGCAGCATCGAGTTCGCGCGCGCACCCACATGGGACGGTTCGCCTGCGGAAACAGGCGGCCTTGCGCGGAGGTGCGGCGAGCCGGTCGTAATCGCTTTGCGGCAACGATTCGGCGATGCCGTCGTCACGCGCGTGGTCGCCCGCATGGTGGAACTTGCGCGGCTGCTGCTCGAACTGACGGCGGTCGCCGGGGCCACGGAGCTCCCCGCGCGCGTTCTCGCGGTTCCGCTAAGCGCCGGCGAAGGACTCGCGGCGGTCGAGACCGCGCGCGGCATGCTGTTGCATCGCGCGCGCCTGGATGGGCAACGCGTCGTCGAATATCAGATCGTGGCGCCGACTGATTGGAATTTTCATCCGGGCGGCGCGCTGGTCAGCGGCCTCTCGGGCCTCGAGGCTGACGATGAATCGCAGATAATTGGATTGGCGCGCCTGGCGGCGCATGCGCTGGATCCGTGCGTGGCGTTCAGGATCGAGGCCGACCATGCATGAAGTCGCGCTGGCGGAAGGCGTTCTGCGCATCGTCGTGGATGCGGCGCGGTCTACCGCAGCCTCGCGCGTCCACACGGTGTGGGTCGAGCTCGGCGCGCTGGCGCACGTCGAGCCGGATGCACTCGCGTTTTGTTTCGATGCCGTGACGCGCGGCAGCATCGCCGAGGGTGCGCGGCTCGACATCGCGAGGACCGCCGGGATTGCCTGGTGCATGCGCTGCAGCGTGCAGGTCCCGCTCGCCAGGCTCGGCAATGCCTGCCCAAATTGCGGCAGCTACCAGCTGCAGGTGTTGCACGGGGACGAGATGCGCGTAAAGGAAATCGGAATTGCGTGACGCCGCGGCTGCGGCAACGCGCTTGCAAATGAAAGGGATGACCAATGTGCACGACCTGCGGTTGTAGCGACGGCGAAACGAGAATCGAGGGTGTCACCCTGACGGGCGGTGCACACGCGCACGAAACCGGTCGCGAAGGCGCGCCGGCGGCTACCCATTGGCGGCTCCGCCCGGGCGGCGCGAGCCGCGCGCCCATTCCGCCGCATGCCCATCTGCATCCGGACGGAACGTGGCACAGCCACGTGCATGGTGGCGGGACCGTGCATGAAACGGATGCGCCGGAACTCGGCGCCGCGCATGAACACGGCACCTCCGCTGAGCGAATCGTGCGGATCGAGCAGGACATCCTCGCGCGCAACGATGCGTTTGCGAAACTCAACCGGCAGATGCTCTCTGATGGCGGCAATTTCGCGCTGAACCTGGTCTCCAGCCCCGGCTCGGGCAAGACCACGTTGCTGGTACGAACGATCGAGGCGCTGCAGGGCATCGTGCCGGTGTTTGTGATCGAAGGCGATCAGCAGACATCCCTCGATGCCGACCGCATCCGCGCTACGGGCGCCGCGGCGGTTCAGGTCAACACGGGCAAGGGATGCCACCTCGACGCGCACATGGTCGGGCGCGCACTTACGCAACTCGGTCCGGTGGACGGCAGCCTCGTGATGATCGAGAACGTCGGCAATCTCGTTTGTCCGGCGGCGTTCGACCTGGGCGAAGCGCACAAGGTGGTCATCCTGTCGGTGACCGAAGGCAGCGACAAGCCGCAGAAGTATCCCGACATGTTCCGCGCGGCGGACCTGATGCTCGTCAACAAGGTCGATCTGCTGCCCTACGTGCAATTCGACGTCGACGCGGCCATCGAATATGCGCGGCGCATACGACCTGGACTCGAGGTGATCTGCGTCTCGGCATCCACGGGCGAAGGTTTTGCCGCCTGGCTCGCCTGGCTGGAGCGCGGAGTCGCGACTGCGCGGGCCGCCCGAGACCTGAACCTGTCAGCATTGCGCCGTCGCGTGGCCGAGTTGGAAGCCCTGCTCGCCGCCGCACAGCCCGCGGCCTGACCGGAACGCGAGCGCGCCGATGCCACCCACAATGCATGGCGAAGCCGTCCGCCGCCGCCTGGAGGTGCGCGGCGTCGTGCAGGGTGTCGGATTCCGGCCCTTCGTCTACCGGCTCGCGCGGGAACTGGCACTGGACGGCTGGGTGCGCAACGACGCCGCCGGCGTGACCATCGAGGTCGAGGGCGAGCCGGCGCACATCGAAAGCCTCGCGCGCAGCGTGCGCGAGGAGGCGCCGGCGCGCGCGCGCGTCGACAGCGTGGCGCTGTGCGAATGCGCGCCCGAGGGACCTGGCGCCGGTTTCGCGATCCTGGAGAGCGGCGGCGGCAGCGCGCAAACCGCCATCGGTCCCGACAGCGCCGTCTGCCCGGCATGTCTGGCGGACATGTTCGATCCCGGCAACCGTCGCTACCGCTATGCATTCACCAATTGCACCGACTGTGGGCCGCGTTACACCATCACCCGCCGGCTGCCGTACGACCGCAGCATGACCAGCATGGCCGCCTTCACGCAGTGCGCGCGCTGCCTTGGCGAATACCGCTCGCCGCTCGACCGGCGCTTCCACGCCGAGCCGAACGCTTGCGCCACCTGCGGGCCGCGCCTCGACCTTCGCGACGCGTCCGGACAAAGCATCGCGCGCGTCGATCCTATCGCCGAGACGCTGGCGCGGATCGCCGCCGGCGAGATCGTCGCCATTAAGGGATTGGGCGGCTTCCACCTGGCCTGCGACGCGCGCAACGCGCATGCCGTCGCGCGCTTGCGCGCGCGCAAGGCGCGCGAGGAAAAGCCATTCGCGGTGATGGTCGCCAACGTTGCTTCCGCGCGCAATTGGGTGCATACGACGCCGACCGAAGAGGCCACGCTCGACGCGGCGGAGAGGAGCATCGTGCTGCTGCGCAAGCGCGAGGGATGCGACGACGCGCTTCAAGGCGTTGCCCCCGGCCTTGCGTGGCTCGGCGTCATGCTCCCTTACACGCCGGTCCAGTATCTTCTGTTCCACGAGGCCGCGGCGCGGCCCGACGGAACGGGATGGCTCGACCGCGCCCAGGCGCTCGTCCTGGTGATGACGAGCGCCAACCCCGGCGGCGAGCCGCTGGTGACGGGCAACGAAGAGGCGTATGCGCGATTGGCAGGGATCGCCGACGCGTTCCTGGTGCACGACCGCGACATCGTCGCAGGCTGCGACGACAGCGTACTGCGCGCCGTGCCGGGAACGGCCACGACATTCCAGTTCGTGCGTCGCGCACGCGGGTATACGCCACGCGCGATCCGGCTCGCGCACGCCGGCCCGCCCGTGCTCGCGCTCGGCGGCTATTTCAAGAACACTATCTGCGTCACGCGCGGTGACGAGGCGTTCGTCTCTCAGCATATCGGCGACCTCGATAACGCGCCGACGTGCGAAGCGCTCGATGCGACGGTGGCGCACCTCGTTTCGATACTGGAGGTCGAGCCGCAGGTCGTCGCGCATGACCTGCATCCGGACTTTTACAGTTCGCGCCACGCGGCGCGCCTCGCCAGCGCGTGGGGCATTCCGACCCGGGCGGTCCAGCACCACCATGCGCACGTCGCAGCCGTCGTCGCCGAGCATCGGATTGCGGGGCCGGTGCTTGGATTGGCGCTGGACGGCGTGGGGCTGGGGCCGGACGGCCACGCCTGGGGTGGCGAGTTGCTCTACGTCGACGGTGCGCATTGCGAACGGCTGGGTCGGCTGCGCCCGCTGCGCCTGCCCGGTGGCGATCGCGCCGCGCGCGAGCCCTGGCGCATGGGTGCGGCCGCGCTCTCGCTGGCGGGCCGCGCCAACGAGATCCCGATGAGATTTGCCGATGAGCGCGCTGCGCATTCGGTGCGCGACATGCTCGTGCGCCGCTTCAACGCGCCCGAAACCAGCAGCATGGGCCGTTGGTTCGATGCCGCGGCCGGGCTGCTCGGCCTGATGCCGCGCATGACATTCGAAGGCCAGGCGGCGATGCTGCTCGAGGGCGCGGCCGAGCGTCACGGCTCGATTCCCGCCGACCGGTCACTCTATTCGATCAACACGGAAAACGAGCTCGACCTGACCGCGCTGGCCATGCAATTGGACGGCGAGCGCGACATCGGTCGCGGCGCCGCGCTGTTCCACGCCACGCTGGTCGACGCTCTCGCCGAATGGGTGACGCAGGCCGCGCGGGTATTCGACCTGAAGACAGTCGCCGGAGGCGGCGGCTGCTTTCTCAATGCCATTCTCGCGCGAGGCCTGCATGCCGCGCTCGGTTCGCGCGGCGTAACGCTGGTCCAGGCCCAGGCGGTGCCGCCCAACGATGGCGGCCTGGCGCTTGGACAGGCCTGGGTTGCCCTTGCCGATTCCCGAGGAGACCGCTGAACCATGTGCCTCGCCATCCCCGCCCGCGTGGTCGACATGCCTGACGCAGACGTAGCCGTCGTCGATGTCGGCGGCGTGCAGAAGCGCATCTCGCTCGCGCTCGTCGATGACATCGCAATCGGCGACTACGTGATCGTCCACGTCGGCTATGCGCTGACCAAGCTCGATCCCGCGCTGGCGCAGCGCACGCTTGAGACTTTCGCCGACGCCGGCCTGGTCGAATCGGAGATCGCGTGAAGTACATCGACGAATTCCGGGACGGTGAACTCGCGCAAAGGCTCGCAGCGGCAATCGCGCGGGAAGTCAAGGCAGAGCGCAGCTACAACCTGATGGAGTTCTGCGGCGGGCATACGCACGCGATATCGCGCTATGGCCTCGCCGGCCTGCTTCCCGCCAATGTGAACATGATCCATGGGCCGGGATGCCCGGTATGCGTGCTGCCGATCGGCCGCATCGACAACGCCATTGCGCTCGCGGCGCGGCCCGGCCTCATCCTGTGCACGTATGCGGACACGATGCGCGTTCCGGCGTCCAAGGGCACGTCGCTGTTGAAGGCGAAGGCGCGCGGCGCGGACATCCGGATGATCTATTCCAGCGCCGACGCGATCCGCATCGCGCAGGAAAACCCCGACCGCGACGTCGTGTTCTTCGCCATCGGGTTCGAGACCACGACGCCGCCCACCGCCGTCGCGATCACGCAGGCGATGGCGCTGGGGCTCGACAACTTCAGTGTTTTTTCCAATCACGTGCTGACGCCGGCGGCGATCAGCAACATCCTCGAATCGAAGGAAGTGCGCGACCTCGGCACGGTGCCGCTGGATGGGTTCATCGGTCCGGCGCACGTGTCCACAGTGATCGGCAGCCAGCCCTACGAGTACTTCGCCGAGGAGTATCGGCGGCCGGTGGTGATCGCCGGCTTCGAGCCGCTCGACGTGATGCAGGCGATCCTGATGCTGGTGCGGCAACTGAACGAGGGGCGCGCCGAGGTCGAGAACGAATTCACGCGTGCGGTCACGCGCGAGGGCAACGCCAAGGCCAAGGCGCTGGTCGCCGAAGTGTTCGAACTGCGCCGGTCGTTCGAATGGCGGGGCTTGGGCGAGGTGCCGTACAGCGCGCTGCGGATCAAGGAAAAGTACGCCGCATTCGACGCCGAGGCGCGGTATGGAATCACCTATCAGTCGGTGCCGGACAACAAGGCCTGCGAATGCGGCGCCATATTGCGCGGCATCAAGAAGCCAGCCGATTGCAAGGTCTTCGGCACCGTCTGCACGCCGGAAAATCCAATCGGGTCCTGCATGGTGTCGTCGGAAGGCGCCTGCGCCGCGCACTACACGTATGGGCGGTTCAAGACCGTGCCCGTCGTCACCGCTGGAGCCACGGCATGAACGACGTGCGCCCGGGCTACGTCCGTCCCGTGGACTTCAAGCACGGTCATGTCGACATGACGCACGGCGGCGGCGGCCGCGCGATGGCGCAGCTCATCGATGAGCTCTTCCTGCGCGCATTCGACAACGATTGGCTGCGCCAGGCCAACGACCAGGCGGCGTTCGCGGTGAGCTCGGGCCGCATGGTGATGGCGACCGACAGCCACGTCGTGTCACCGCTGTTCTTCCCCGGCGGAGACATCGGCTGCCTTTCGGTGCACGGCACGATCAACGACGTGGCGATGGCGGGTGCCGTGCCGCTGTACCTGGCGGCGGGCTTCATCCTCGAGGAAGGCTTCCCGCTCGCCGACCTGAAACGCGTCGTCGAATCGATGGCGGCCGCCGCGCGCGAAGCGGGCGTGCCGGTGATCACCGGCGACACCAAGGTCGTCGAACGGGGCAAAGGCGATGGCGTGTTCATCACGACGACCGGCGTCGGCGTGGTCCCGCCGGGC
Source organism: uncultured beta proteobacterium (assembly GCA_963782625.1). Taxonomy (GTDB): domain Bacteria; phylum Pseudomonadota; class Gammaproteobacteria; order Burkholderiales; family Casimicrobiaceae; genus VBCG01. Next base: position 431,297 of record CAWAKN010000016.1, read on the forward strand.
ATCGCAATATCGGGCGACGCGGCGCGTCCCGGCGACCGGGTCCTCGTGAGCGGAACGATGGGCGACCACGGCGTGGCGATCATGTCGCTGCGCGAGAACCTCACTTTCGAGACGACGATCCGCTCCGATACGGCGGCGCTGCACGGCCTGGTCGCGGCAATGGTCGCCGCGGTGCCGCGCATTCATTGCCTGCGGGATCCGACGCGCGGAGGACTCGCGACCACGCTGAACGAACTGGCCAGCCAGTCGGGCTGCGGGATCGTGATCGACGAGAAGCGCATACCCATCAACACCCAGGTCAATGCCGCCTGCGAGTTCCTGGGACTGGACCCCCTCTACGTCGCCAACGAAGGCAAGCTCGTGGCGATCTGCGCGGCCGGCGATGCCGACGACCTATTGACGGCGATGCGCGCCCATCCGCTGGGCAGCGACGCCGCGATCATCGGCGAAGTCATTGCCGACCCGCACCATTTCGTGCAGATGGACACGAGCTTCGGCGGCCGCCGCGTCGTCGACTGGCTGACCGGGGAGCAACTTCCCCGAATCTGCTGATGCGGATCCTGTTCCTCACGCACGCGTTCAACAGCCTGGCGCAGCGTCTGTACGTGGAGCTGACGGCGGCCGGGCACGACGTCACCATCGAGTTCGACGTCAACGACCGCGTGACGGAGGAAGCCGTCGCGCTCGCCTGCCCCGACCTGATCATCGCACCGTTCCTGAAACGCCGCATCCCGGAATCGGTCTGGCGAAAGCACAGGTGCCTCGTCGTCCATCCCGGGGTCACGGGCGATCGCGGGCCGTCGGCACTCGACTGGGCGATCGTCAACGGCGAGACGACTTGGGGCGTCACCGTGCTCGAGGCGAATGCGGACATGGACGCCGGCGACGTCTGGGCCAGCGTCGAATTTCCGATGCGCGACGCGAGCAAGAGCAGTCTCTATCGCAACGAAGTGACGGAGGCCGCGGTCGCCGCAGTTCGCCTTGCGCTCGAACGCCTTGCCAAGGGAGAGTCGCCGCAGCCGCTGGCGCTCGCGCATCCCGCGCCACGTGGAATCCTGCGACCTGCGATGCGCCAGCAGGATCGCGCCATCGACTGGCACGCGGACAATACCATCACCGTACTGCGCAAGATTCGCGCGGCCGATGGTTCGCCCGGCGTCCTCGACGAAGTGTGCGGCGAAAGCGTGCACCTGTTCGATGCGCACGCCGAGGGCCGGCTTCGCGCGCAATTGCCGTTGGCCGAGCCGGGCGCCGTGATCGCGCGCCGCGACGGCGCCATACTGCGCGCAACCACCGACGGCGCCGTATGGATCACGCATTTGCGCCGCGCCGGCGGCGACACGCACTTCAAGCTTCCCGCGACGATGGTCCTAGGGCAGCGCATCGCCGACGTGCATGACGCGCCGCTGGCCGCCGACGCTGTCGTCGACTATCCCACCTGGCGACCCATTCGCTACGATGAGGCAGACGCCGTCGGCTACCTCCACTTTCCGTTCTGCAACGGCGCAATGGGGACGGCGCAGTGCGAGTCGCTTCGGCAAGCTGTCCGCGCGGCCAAGGCGCGCCCCACGCGCGTACTCGTGCTCATGGGCGGGCCGGATTTCTGGTCGAACGGGATTCACCTCAACCTGATCGAGGCCGCCGCGCATCCGGCCGAGGAATCACTGCGCAACATCAACGCCATGAACGACCTGGTCCGCGAGATCATCGTCGCCGACGCCCAGATCACCATCGCCGCGATGCAAGGCAACGCCGGCGCAGGCGGCGCCTTCCTGGCGCTGGCTGCGGACCACGCCTGGGCTCGCGACGGCATCGTCGTCAATCCCCACTACAAAGGGATGGGCAACCTGTACGGGTCGGAATACTGGACCTACCTCCTCCCCCGCCGCGTTGGCGCGGATGCGGCGCAACGCATGACGCAAAGCCGCCTGCCGATCGGCGCGCGCAAGGCCGCAGCGCTCGGCCTCGTCGACAGCCATTTCGGGGCGACGCCTTCCGCCTTCCGCGCCGAAGTCGAGGCTCGCGCGGAGGCCATCGCCGCCGATCCCGCGTTCGCACGCTTGCTGGAGGCCAAGAACACCCGTCGCCGAACTGACGAGGCGCGCAAGCCGCTGGAAACCTATCGGGACGAGGAACTCGCCCGCATGCAACAGAACTTCTTCGGCTTCGACCCGAGCTACCACGTCGCCCGCGATCACTTCGTGCGCAAGGTGCCGCGGTCGAGGACGCCGCTTCACCTCGCCCGGCATCGGACTCAAGCCTGGAGCACGTAACTTCCCGGGGCGGCACAGAGCGGCGCCGCCATCGCCGGCGGCTTTACGGGTTCGCCGGAATGCCGCGCGAGCCAGGCCGTCCACTCCGGCCACCATGATCCCTCGCGAACCGGCGTCTCGGCCAGCCACACCCCCGGATCGACATAGGTGTGATCGGCCTTCCTGGTCGCGACGCGATAGTGGCGGCCCGGATGCCCCGGTTCGGACACGATGCCGGCATTGTGTCCGCCGCTGGTCAACAGGAACGTGACATCCGTATCGGTCAGCAGGTGGAACTTGTAGACCGATTGCCACGGCGCCACGTGATCTCGCTCTGTGCCCACGGCGAAAAGCGGCGTGGCGATGTCCTTCAAGCGCGATGAAGCGGCCCCCCGCCTTGAACCGCCCTTCGGCCAGATCATTGTCGAGGAACAGGCTGCGCAGGTATTCGGTGTGCATGCGATACGGCATGCGGGTGGCATCGACGTTCCACGCCATCAGGTCGGTCATCGGCTCGCGTTCGCCGAGCAGATAGGTCCTCATGGCGCGTGAATACACGAGGTCGTTCGAGCGCAGGAGCTGGAAGGCGCCTGCCATTTGGCGGCTGCCGAGGAAGCCCTGTTCCCACATCACGTCTTCCAGGAACGCGAGCTGGCTCTCGTCGATGAACAGCATCAACTCGCCGGCTTCGGTGAAGTCGGTCTGGGCAGCGAAGAACGACGTCGATGCGAGGCGCCGGTCGCCGTCGCGCGCCATCGCCGCCGCGGCGATCGCCAGCATCGTCCCGCCGATGCAGTAGCCCACCGCGTGCACTTTGCGTTCCGGCACGATCGCGGTCACCGCGTCGAGCGCCGCCATGACGCCCAGTTTGCGGTAATCCTCCATCGTGAGGTCACGGTCATCGGGCCCCGGATTCTTCCACGAGATCATGAATACCGTATGCCCCTGCTCCGTCAGGTACTTCACCAGGGAATTCGTCGGGCTCAAGTCGAGGATGTAGTACTTCTCGATCCAGGCCGGGACGATCAGCACCGGTTCGGGTCGCACCCTCGCCGTCGCGGGCGCGTATTGGATTAGCTCGATCAGGCGATTGCGAAAGATGACGTTGCCGGGCGTGACAGCCACGTCGCGGCCGACCTGGAACGCGTCGACGCCCGCCGGGCGCTTGCCTCCTGACGCGCGGTCCCAGTCCTCGGCCCAGTTGAGTGCTCCCCGCAGCAGGTTCGTGCCGCCCTGCCGCAGCGTGCGGTCGAGAACTTCGGGGTTGGTGTGAATGAAATTGGCTGGCGAAACCATGTCCAGGAATTGCCGCGCGCCGAATGCGACCATCTTTTCGTGCTTTTTGGTGACGCCGCGAACGCCGGTCGTCGCGTTGTGCCACCATTGCTGCATCATCAGGAACGACTGATAGACGACGTCGTACGGCGGCACGCGCCACGCGTCATTGATGAAGCGCCGGTCCTGCGGCAGCGGCTCGATGCAAGGTGCCATGCCGTCCAGGTGCATCGCGTGACGCATCACGTAGTTGGCAAGCCGCAGCGACTTCTTGGCCGCCTTCTCGGTCAACTGCAGCCGCTTGCCCGGCGCGAACGCGAGGTGCGACGCCCAATCCCAGTAAGCCGAGACCAGTGCCATCGGCGACAATCCCGTGCTGTAACGTGCCACCGTCGCATTGAGCGACCGGTCCACGGCTTCCGCGAACGCCGTCGATGCGAACGAGTCCCGCAGGAACGACGGATCGGGCGCCACGCCAGGCGCCGGTTGCAGCGCGTCCTTCGGTACGGATGCCGCGCGTCCTCCACGTTTGCGCGCGCGTTTTCCGCTCTGCGCCACGACCTTGCCCCAGTGTCCGGCAGACACCACCGGCCTGATTCGCATATCCATCACTCGCTCCCCGCCAATGGCAGCCGCGCCCATGCGCGGACGCGGTCAAAGGCTACTTTGCGACCTCCGCGCCGCGCTGTCCTGCCGCGGCCATCAGCGTCCACAACCTTTGGCCCTCGGCCAGGTAGTCGGTCATGGCCTCACTCGCGTAGCGCGCCTGCATCTCGAGCGCATCGGTCGGCGTTCTGCATTGCGACCACTCGGACAGCGCCGCCATGTCCTTGCCAGCCCGGGCGCTCACGAATTCCGTCGCCTCCGCCTGCATGACCTGCGCACCGTCGAGCCACGCGCGCATCGTCCGCTCAGCGAAGTCCGGCGGCGGCGCGTGCATGCCCAGCATCGTGTAGAAATCCATCGGTTTTGCAACCTGCGCATGCGTGACGTGTTTCATGTTCCCTCCTCGGAGCGAGCGGCGGGCCCGCGAATCGCAGCGCGGGCCCGCCGCCGCTCATGCACTCCCATCTCCGGACATCCCCGCCGCAAGCGTCTGCGACTACGGCATGGGACGCATGCTGTCGGCACCTGCCACTACTTGACTTCCAGCGCCTTGGTTCCTGCGCCCGCTTTCTTGGGCAGCATCAATTCGAGGATGCCGTTCTCGTATTTCGCCTCGGCCTTGGAATCGTCGACATCGGTCATTACCGTGAAGCTGCGCGCGGCCTTGCCTCTGTACAACTCGCTGCACAGCAGCGTCTCGTCCTTGCGGGTCTCGTGCTTGCGCTCGCATTCGGCGCTGATCGACACCGTATTGCCCTCAACCGAGACATGAATGTCCTCCTTATTCACGCCGGGGATTTCCGCCTTCACGCGATACGCGTTGGCGTCCTCGGTGACATCCATCCTGATTTCGGGTTCGGCACGCAGCGTCGGATAGCTGTAACGCGTGCGCGGGAAATCGAACAGGCCGGCCAAGTCGAACATCGGGCTGGCACGCACCATGTCCGCGAACGGTTCGTATGTCCTGAGGTTGGTTGTGACTGCCATGATCCCTGCTCCTATCTTTGGCCAGGGAATCGGCATTCTGCATTGCGGTGTGGGGACGCCGATCCTGGCGTTGCGCCGCGGCTTCCGCTCTGATTCGCGACCGCATGCCGGGGCGCGATTTCATTTTATTCCGGCGCTCGGCGGCCACGTTGACGGCGGTCAAACAGCCACCCGAAAGGCATGACGCCATACGCGTCTGCTGCGCATCGTGCACGATCCGGCCACATCGCGCGCCGGAACCTTTAGACTGCGCCATGGTCTCCGGATTAGAACCATGCAACCGGGTCAGCTGCTTCCGGTTTTCGAGCAGTGGCGCACCGCTGCGCTCGCCGCGCAGTCGCTGTGGGTGCGTTCGCTTGGCGCGGTCGCCATTGCCGCGGCGGCGAACGCGCGCTTCGACGCGCTGGTCAGGTTCGCGCGTTCCCATTCGCCCTTTTACCGCGAGGCTTGGGCGCGGTTGCCCGACGGTCCGCTGGAACTCGCCGAACTGCCGGTGGTCACCAAGCGCTCGCTGATGACGTCCTTCGACGACTGGTGCACCGATCGGTCGGTGTCGCGCGCCGCGATAACGGCTTTCTCGCGCAACGCAGCCATATCGGCGAGCGCTTCCTGGGCAGCTACATTGTCTGGACCAGTTCGGGGAGCACCGGAGAACCCGGCATATTCGTGCAGGACGGCAACGCGCTCGCAGCCTACGACGCGCTGGTCAGCGCGCAGCTCGCCGGCCCCGGATTCGCAGGATGCGACTGGCAGGCCGTGGCGGCGCAAGGGGGCCGCGCCGCGCTGATCACGGCGGACACCGATCATTTCGCCAGCATCGCATCATGGCGGCGGGTCGCCAGCGGCAAACCCTGGCTCGACATGCGGAGTTTCGCCGTCACCCAACCGGTGGCGGACATCGTGCGTGCCCTCAACGCCTACCAGCCCGCGTTCGTATCGAGTTATCCGACGGTGCTCTGCCTGCTGGCGGAGGAACAGGCAGCGGGGCGGCTGGCCATTCGCCCTGCCGCGCTGTGGTCCGGCGGCGAGGGACTGTCGGCGCGCGCCCGGAACGAAATCGAGCGCGCGTTCGGTTGCCCGCTGCAGAACGAGTACGGCGCGTCGGAATGCCTGGCCATTGCCCACGGCTGTCGCGAGGGCTACCTGCACGTCGATGCCGACTGGGTGATCCTCGAACCCGTCGATCGCCAATTTCGGCCCACGCCTCCGGGCGAACTCTCCCACACCGTGCTGCTTACCAATCTCGCCAATACGTTGCAGCCTATCATCCGCTACGACCTGGGCGACAGCGTGCGCGTCAAGGCCGACGCTTGCGCGTGCGGCAGTCCGCTGCCGGCGATCCAGGTCGAGGGCCGCAGCGACGACGTCATTGCGCTGCGCGCGCCGGACGGTACCATGCAGCACCTCGTCCCGCTCGCGCTGACCACCGTCGTCGAGGATGCCGCGGACGTGCATCGCTTCCAGATCGTGCAGACGGCATCGGACCGGCTGTGCCTGCGGCTGACGGACGCCGACCGCTCGCGCGCGGGCGCGGCGGCGATGGCGGCATTGCGCGCCTATCTCGACCGCCACGCGTTGTCCAACGTGGAAGTCGTCCTCGACACCGGCGAGCCGCAGCCAGAAAAGCGCGGAGGCAAGCTGCGCCAGGTGGTGGCCATGTAGAATGCGGCTCTCGTCCAAGCCCATGCGCTCGCTCTCCCACCTCTTCGACAACAACCGCGCATGGTCGGAGCGCATCCGCCGCGCCAGCCCGGACTTCTTCGCCGACCTTTCGCGGCAGCAGCGGCCACGTTACCTGTGGATCGGATGCGCGGACAGCCGCGTGCCCGCCAACGAGATCGTCGGGACTGCGCCCGGGCGAACTCTTCGTCCATCGCAACATCGCCAATGTCGTCGTCCATACCGACCTCAATTGCCTCTCCGTGATGCAGTTCGCCGTCGACGTGCTGAAAGTCGAGCACATCATCGTCTGCGGCCATTACGGCTGCAGCGGCGTCGCGGCGGCGCTGGAGAACCGGCGCGTCGGCCTTGCCGACAACTGGCTGCGCCATGTGCAGGACGTGCACTCGAAGCACGATGCCCATGTCGCCGGGGTTTCCGACCTGCCGCAGCGCATCGACCGTCTCTGCGAACTCAATGTGATCGAGCAGGTCGCCAACGTCTGCCAGACCACCGTGGTGCAGGACGCATGGGATCGTGGACAGGAACTCGCCATCCACGGCTGGGTCTATGGCCTGAAGGACGGGCTGGTGCGCGACCTGCGGACCACGGTCACCAACTCGGCGGAAAGCTTCCACCGCATTCGCCACGGCGCTTGCCGCATTATGAAGCATGCCATCCGACCATCAGCATCTGGCTGGCCGCGCTGCTCGTCGCGTCGGCGGCATTCGCGGCACCCGGCCTCACGCCCGGAGCATTGAACGAATTCTCGGTCGAGCTGCCGACGGAATTGCGGCAGATGGCCGGTCGCGGCACGCTCTCGCCGGTCACCCGCGCGCTGGTGACCGTTGCGGTTCCCCCGAACTTCGACATGGCCCACGAATGGCCGGTGCTGGTCATCAGCGCGACGTCCGATCGGCAGTACCGGTCCAGCCGCAAGCTGATGAGCGCCTATGCCGAAACCGCGGTGGCGGCGGGATGGATCGTGGTGGCCGCGGATCCCGCCGAGGAGGTCACCGTCGAGCAGGACGACGTCCCCCTGCGCCTTGCGCTGGTCAAGGCGGCGTTCGCCGCGCTGGCATTGCAGTCGCCGGGCTCCGACAAGGCGCCCCTTGCCTTCGGCGGCTTCTCGGGCGGCGCCAAGTACTCGGGCTGGCTTGCCGCCGCCTTTGCGGCCGAAGGCCGCAACATCATCGGCATCTACCTGGCCGGCATCAACCAGGACACGCTGGTTGCCGCAGCCGAGCAGTTCCAGGTGCTCGACGCGAAGTTCAAGAACATTCCGGTCTTCCTCCAATCAGGGGAAAAGGACGAGGTGTCCACGCCGGCTGATCACCGGGCGGTCTACGCCGACTTGAGACGCGCGGGATTCAGGCGCGTCCGTCTCGAGTATTTTCCGGGAGCGCACGAAGTCGACCCCGCGCCGCTGCGCGCGGCGTTCGACGCTTTCCGGGCCACGGCGAACCAACCTCGCCCGCGCCATAGTTCGCAGTCGCGGCTCAACGACCCACGCGGTCGGCGCCGCATGCGCGCTGAACTCAGGACTTCGTGCCGGCCACCGTGTAGCCGATGGCGCTACCGAAGAACGTGCCCGCGCGATGACGCTCTTCGATGGCGGCGAGAAAGTCCTCGCCTTCCTGCGCGGTGATATCGCCCGCGGCGGCTGCCGCGGCGAGTCGTTCGTGGACAAAGAACATCTGCATGAACTCGGTATGATTGAAGTCGAAGGACTCGACCAGCTGCTCGACTTCGCGCAAGCCCGCCCGCACGAACATGCCGCGCAGCCTGGTGCCGCTGTGAGGGTTCACGATCATCCGCGCCATGGCGCGCTGCAGCGCCTCGTAGACGCGCCGCTGCGCCGGGTCGTCCAGCGCCAGGCCGGCCTGGCCATGGTCCGGATCGCTCGCCAGGACGCGACCGCCCGGCTTCGTGACGCGCATCATCTCGCGCAACGCGCCCTCGGGGTTGTCGAGATGCTGGAACACGCGCTCGGCACGGACCGCGTCGAATGCGCCGTCGGCGAACGGCAATTCGTAGACGCTCGCCGGCTGGAGTTCGATTGCGCGACCCGACGCGGCAACGGTCCGCCGCGCCGCTTCGATCATCGCCTCCGAAAGATCCACGCCGGCGACCCGTCCCTGCGCGCCGACCATCGCTGCCAGTTCCACGCAGACTTCGCCGGCTCCGCATCCAACATCCAGAATCGCGTCGCCCGGCCGCAATCGCATGAGCTCGTAGCCCCGGCGGCGGAACTCGCCGACATGCTGTGCCACAAGCGTCAGGTAGTCGACCAGGGCGTCGGATCGCCCGCTGCCGTCGACATCGGAAAAGCCGGTCTGCTCCTTCATTGCCGCTCCCAAGCCTGCATGACGTTCAGGTCCGCGTCGGCACGACGCCGGGCTTGAGTTCCTCCAGCGCCGCGAGCGCGTGGCGGAGCACGCTCGCGTACGTGTTCCGCGGTCGCCGCATCGAGCATCGTCGGGTCGAGGTAGAAATCGAGTCCGGACGAGTGCTCGCTGAACACCTCCATCTTTGCGCCGGACTCATCGAGCATCGCCTCGACCACGTACGGCACGACCTCGCGGCTGATGCCCTTCATCGTGATCGGAGGCAGCGGATGCGCGGCGAGGATGCCGCGGACCAGCGCATAAGTCTCGTAGCTGATGACCACGTGCCCGGCCTCGGCGATCTCCTGCAGGCGCGCAGCCAGATTGGCCTCGGCGCCGATGATCGTGTAATCCATCCGGTCCGCGCTGCCGAAGTTGCCCACGTTGCAGAACCCGGTGTTGACGCCCATGCGCACGCGGAACGGGTGTTCCACGCCCTCGTTGCGCCACTTCACATTGAGACCCGGCGATGCGGCGCTGCATTTCCAGCGCCATGCGCAGGCAGGCCATCGCGTCCTCGGCCTCGCCGCTGGACTCCGGATCGCCGAAGAAGATCAGCATCGCGTCGCCGACGAACTTGTCCACGGTACCGCCGTGCTTGAACGCGATCAGCGACATCTCGGTAAAGTACTCGTTGAGCAAGCCGCGTGATCTGCTCGGGCTGCAAGCGCTCGGTGGTCGCGGTGAAGTCCTTGATGTCCGAGAAGAAGATCGTCAGCTTCTTGCGCTCGGTGTGGATGGTGACGTCGGTCTGCCCGCTGAAGATGCTCTTGTAGATCTGCGGCGACAGGTAGCGCGAGATCTTCATCGACAGTGATGCCAGGAATTCGTTGGCCGTGCCGAGCTCGCGGTTCATGCCGCTGATGACCAGCGCCTGGCGCCGCTGCAGCACGATGAACGTAAGCCCTGTCGCCGCGACCAGGATGAAATAGATCAGCAGGTACTTGAACGAGAACAGGTTCGCGGCGAACGGCTGCGTGATGCTGACTTCCTGCATTCCGCGCACGTCGCCAACCTTCCAGTCGCGCTTGGGACTTTCCGGATGCGAATTGTGGCAGTTGACGCACGCGGCGCCCATCATCACCGGTGCAAGCAGGCGGACACGGTCGCTGAACAGCGAGTCGGACACTTCGGTGACTAGTTGGTTCGGGTCGGCGCGCAAGGTCGCCAACGCCTGGGTTTCGAACGCGTCCAGCACATGGGGCGTCCGGTTCCGGAACGGATAGTCCGACACGAACCGGTAGCTGATGTTCTTCTGCTGCTCGCCGATGACCCGGCCCAGTTCGAGCGACAGCGTCGCCGGAATGGGGATGGCACCGGGGATCGACTCGTAGTTGTGCGTGACCTGCGTCGATCCGGGATTGGAAAGTACTCGGCCGACCACGTTGGTGGCGTAGAACGTGCGCACGCTGGTGATCACGGAATTGAGATCGGTGGCCTGCCGGCGCAGCGCGGCCTCGGTCAGGTTGCGGATATCGAGCCAAACGGCAATGGGCAGGCCCAGCAGCAGGATGACGACCAGTGCTGTCAGAACCAGTCCATGCTGTCGGCTAACCGTCGTTTGTGCATTCGGCATGGGCGATCTTCGTTGGCGGCCGGGGGCCGAGACGGGGCAAAGCTTAACAGTCTGCATGGCGCCGGCGCCAAGCATCCCGCGACCGGCAATTGAATTTGCGCGAAGACTGTTGGTAGGCTGCCCGATGGCCATTCGTTCCCGGCTTACGTGCGCAATGGGGTTCGCGACCTGGTTGGCGGTCGCAGCCGCATTCGGCGCGGAGCCTGCCGAACGCGTGCTCCGGATCGGGATGCCGATCGTCGCGGAGACGTTCGATCCGGCGCGTTCCGACAACATGCAGGCCAACATGCTGATGGCCGGCATCTACGACACGCTGTATGTGCTCGACCCGCTCGCGCGCCCGGCGGTCATCGTTCCCCTCGCGGCCGCGGCGCTGCCCGAAGTCTCGCCCGATTTCCGCGAATTCACGATCCGCGTCCGCCCGGGGATCCGCTTCACGCCGCACGCCGCTTTCGGCGGCAAGGCACGGGAACTCACGGCGGCGGACTTTGCGTATGCGCTGCGGCGCGTCTTCGATCCGAAGATCCGCTCGCAGGGGCTGTTCCTGCTCGAAGGCAAGATCGAGGGACTCGACGCGCTCGCCAAGCGCGCGGCGGATGCGGGAACGGCGATCGACTACGACGCGCCGGTGTCCGGCCTGGTCGCGATTGACCGGCAGACGCTGCGGATTCGGCTCAACAAACCGGACCCGATATTTCCATTTCTCCTGACGTCGACGTTCGCTGCAGGCGTCGCGCGCGAGGTCGTGGAGGCGGAAGGCGATGCCTACGGACAACGGCCTGTGGGGACCGGTGCGTTCGTCGTCTCCGCATTCACGCCGGGCCAGCGTGTCACGTTCGTGCGCAACCCGTCCTATCGCACACTGCGTTGGGAGGACCTGCTGGCGCCGCAGTCGCGCCGCGCGCAGGGCGCGCAGCCGATGCGCGGAAAGGCGCTGCCCGGCCTCGATCGCGTGGAATTTTCCAGCACGCCGGAAGTCCTCCGCGGAACTGCTCGCGCTGCGGAGGGACCAGCTCGATCTCATCTACCTTGGCGCGCCGGAACTGGCCACCCGGGACGGCAAGCTGTTGCCGGACCTTGCGCGCGACGGCGTGCGCCTCGTCCGCGAAGACCAGCCCACCGCGCTGCTGTCGTTCTTCAGCATGCGCGATCCGGTCCTGGGAGGCAATTCGCGCGAGAAGATCGCGCTGCGCCGGGCGATACAGATGGCGATCGACGACAAGGAATGGATTCGCGTGTTCGACGCCGGATTTTCGTCCGTGCGGCAGCAGGTGGTTCCCCCAGGCGTCGAGGGCCACGTCCCGGGCTATGTCAATCCCAACAATTTCGACGCTGGTGGCGGCAAACGCGCTGCTCGACCGGTTTGGTTACCGCAAGGGGGCCGACGGCTACCGGCGGAACCCCGACGGTTCTGCGCTGGCCGTCACCGTGCTTACCGGCACGTCGTCGAACTCGCGCAAGAGCGCCGAATTCTCGAAGCGGATGCTCGACCGCATCGGCATTCGCATCAATTCGAGGCCGTCACGCCGGCGGAGCGTCTCAAGCGGATGACGCATTGCCGCTTCGGCATGGCGTCGATGGACTGGGGCCTCGACGTGCCCGACGGGACCAACCCGATGAGCATGTTCTACAGCAAGTCGATCGGCAGCGTGAACATGAGCTGCTACGAAGACGCCGTGTTCGACGCCGCATTCGAAAAGGCGCTGGTGATGCCGCCCGGCCCGGAACGCCTGGAACTGTTCCGGACGATGCAGTCCCGGCTGGACGCCTATGCGCCGACCCGCCCGCGCCCGATCAGCGATACGCTGCTGCTCAAGCGGGACCGGGTCATCGGCCCTTTCGGGACCATCAACGACTGGCTGCAGATCATGACCCTTTCGGTCGACACGAGTGCCCAGCCGGTAAAATCCCGCTGACGCATTCCCCCTCAACCCGAAGCGAAGGTCAGATGCCGATGTCGTCCCGCAAGCGCTGGATCGTAGTAATGTTGTTAGTCTGCGGCGCCATTTCGCCGGCGCAGGCGGCGGACCCCGCCAAGGTGCTCCGCCTCGCGCTGCCCGACATCACGGGTCTCGATCCGCACCAGATCACGGACCTGTATTCGGCCCGGATCGTGAACGTGATCTTCGAGGGCCTGTACGAGTACGACTACCTGGCCTCGCCCGCGAAGGTGGTTCCGAACACGGCCGTCGCGATGCCGGAGATCACCGACGGCGGCCGGACGTGGACCATTCGGCTGCAGAAAGGGATCCGGTTCACCGACGATCCCGCGTTCAAGGGCGCACCGCGCGAACTGCAGGCGGCGGACTACGTCTACTCGATCAAGCGCTCGCTCGACCCCAACCTGCGCGTCGGCGGCGATCCCGCGTTCACAGCGCTGTTGAGCGGCGCGCGCGCCGTCGTCGATGCCGCGAAAAAGACCGGCAAGTTCGACTACGACGCGCCGATCGCCGGCCTGCGCGCCATCGATTCCCATACGCTGCAGTTGCGCCTGACCGACGTCGACTACACGGTGCTCGATCGCCTGGCCGGCCGCAGCAGCTATGCAGTGGCCAGGGAAGTCGTCGAGGCCGCCGGCAACGAGATCATGATGAAGCCGGTCGGGACCGGTCCGTTCCAGCTCGCGGATTGGCGTCGCGGCTCACGCGTCGTGCTCGAAGCGAATCCCCGCTACCGGCCGCTGGTCTTTCCCGACAGCGACGATCCGAAATTGAAGCCGATGGTGCATGCGATGAAAGGGCGAAAGCTGCCGGCACTGTTCCGGATCGAAATCTCGATCATCTCGGAGCAGGTGCCCGAGCTGCTGGCGTTCGACCAGGGCAACCTCGATTACGTCGCGCTGGCCGGCGGCATCCTGTCGCGCGTCGTCGAGAACGGCAAGCTGAAGCCGGAATACGCGCAACGCGGCATCAGCCACTTTCGTGTCAACATTCCTGCGCTGATCTACACCTATTTCAACCAGGACGATCCCGGTCATCGGCGGCAACGCGCCAGAGCGCATCGCGCTGCGCCGGGCCATCGCGCTGGGTTTCGACACCAACGATTTCATCAAGGTGTTCTACGGCGGCCAGGCGACGCCCGCCAACCAGATCCTGCCGCCCGGCGTGTTCGGCCACGACACGTCGCTGCCGCAGAAGGCGATCTACGACCCGGCCGCTGCGCGCGCGCTCCTCGACCGCTTCGGCTACAAGGACCGCGACGGCGACGGCATGCGGGAAACTCCGGACGGCAAGCCGCTCGTCCTGGTGCAGAGTTCGACGCCTGACAGCGACGGCCGCGAAGCCGACGCGCTGTGGCTCAAGAGCATGGCGGCCATCGGCCTCAGGATGACCGTCAATACCAAGCCCTTCAACGAATTGCTGAAGCAGAGCCAGGCCGGCCAGCTGATGATGTTCAACCTGGGCTTTCGCGCCGGCGACCCGTCCGGCTACGACACGCTGGTCACGCTCTGGGGCAAGGCATCGGACACCACCAACCGAGCGCGCTTCCGCAACGCGGACTACGACGCCGCCTACGAGCGCTTCCTGCGCACGCCGGACCTGAAGGAACGCATGGCGCTGGCCCGGAAGATGTCCGATCTCGTCAACGCGTTCGTGCCGCTGACGCTGCAGGTCTACCCGATCGGGAATTCATTCACGCAGCCCTGGCTGCTCGGCTACTATCCGTCGCAGTTCGGCTTCACGTGGAAGTACATGGACATCGATCGTGGCGCAGGAAACCGGAGAAATAGGGCGACGCGGTCCTAGGCGTGCGCGCTGGCGTAGAGAAGCGAAATTCCGTGCGGCGGACGAAACCCAGGCCCTCGTAGATGCGCGATGGCGCGCTCGTTGCCGGAGAGCACGTGCAGGAACGGTGTCTGACCCGCGGCCAGCATCCGGTTGACGACGTGCGCCATCAGCGCGCGGGCGAGGCCCTTGCCCTGCGCGTCCGGATGCGTGCACACCGCGCTGACTTCGCGGTGATCGCCGATCCACATCCGCTCGCCGGCCATCGCCAGCAGCCGCCCTCGCGCCGGATGCCGGCGAAAGTCCCCAGTTCCACCGTGCGCTCGCCGGAACGGTCCCGGATGAGTGAGTTCCACCAGCGCCAGCATATCGTCGACGTCGCGGCCGCCCAGCGCGTGACATCGTCGCATGGCGCCGGCAGCGGGATGCGCTCGCGCCGGATCATCTGCACCAGCCGCAGTCCGCCGCAGCGATCTCCCAGTGCGCAGGCCATCGGGAACATGCCGACCTCCACGGCGATGGCATCGCCGACGTCGACCAGCGCCTGCAATGCGCCGAGATTGTCTGGAGCGACCGCCGGCAACCCGCTCAACGGCGAGAAGTCGAGCGGAAATCGCAGCGCATGGCGGTCGCCCAGCGCCAGGTGCGCATGCCGCGTGGTCAGGCAGGACCAGACCGGATTGTCGAGCGCGCTTTCGTCAGCGATTGGAATCATTAGCCGCCAGATCGCCGTGCAATTGCAAGATCAAGGTGCCTCCCGAGGGAACGCGCGGGGAAATGTTACCCTGACGGACATCCGATACCGCAAAGCCCTGCCTGCCTCGCACCATGAAGATTTCTGCACTATTTTCGTTCTGGATGGGAGTCCTGTTCACTCTCTTTGCGCTGGGGATGGCGCTGTCGAACCTGTCCTCGGGGGACGCAAGCGCCCCCGAAGCCGATGTGGCCGCGGCACACGGCTACGCGCTGTTCTGGGGCTTTCTTGCCACCTTCGGCCTCGTCATGGTGGTCGTTTCGTGGCTCATGATGAAAGGCAAGTTCGGCGGCGACATGGAATAGAGCATCAGCCCGCCGGATTGGGATAGCGGGTCTGGATCGCCGCGATCTCCGCCAGCGTCTCGGCATCGAGTTCCACTTGCGCGGCCGCGATGTCCTCCACCAACTGGTCGAGCGACGTCGCGCCGATGATCGCCGCGCCCAGGAACCAGCGGGTTCGCACGAATCCCAGCGCCAATTGCACCAGCGACATGCCGCGCCGCGCGGCAAGCGCGGCATAGGCTTCGATCGCCTCATGCACGATGGGCTTGCGAAAGCGCATGCCCATCCCGTCGAATCGCGTCAGGCGCGCCTCCGGTGGACGGGCGCCGCCCATGTACTTGCCGGAAAGCATCCCCGCGGCGAGCGGACTGTAGGCGAGCAGCGTCATCCGTTCCCGATACAGCGCTTCGGCAAGGTCGTTGTCGACGCTGCGCGAGACCAGGCTGTAGCTGTTCTGGACGGTGACCGGGCCGGGCAGCCCGAGCGACTTCGCTGCGCGCTGGAACTCGCACACGCCCCAGGCCGTCTCGTTCGACAAGCCGTAGTGGCGGATCTTTCCCGCCCGGATCATCGCGGCCATGCCCTCGACCTGTTCTTCGATCGACGGCCCCTGGGTCTCCTTGGCCGGGTCGAATTCGGTCGCGCCAAACAGCGGCACGTTGCGCTGCGGCCAGTGAATCTGGAAGAGGTCGATGCAGTCGATCTGCAGGCGCGCGAGGCTGGTGTCGACGGCCTCGGCGATCACGTCACGCGTGAGATCGGTGCGTCCGCCGCGGATCCACTCCCGGCGCCCGGGGCCGGCGACTTTGGTCGCGATGACCAGGTCGCCGCGCGGTCGGCGCGCGAGCCACGTGCCGAGGATCTTCTCGGTGCGGCCCTGCGTGGCTGCATTGGGCGGCACCGGATACATCTCCGCGGTGTCGATGAAATTGATGCCCTGCGCCACCGCATAGTCGAGCTGCGCGTGCCCGTCGGCTTCGCTGTTCTGCTCGCCCCAGGTCATCGTTCCCAGGCAAACTTCGGAGACGTTCAACTGCGTGCCGGGCAGCAGGCGATATTTCATTGCGGCCTTTCGCGAATGGAATCGGAACCGCGCCGGCGCATGGCGGTTGCGGCCACCTTCACTTGCCCCATCGCAATGCAAGAGGGTTCAACTCGCCCGCCAATTCGAGCAATCCCGCGCGCGTTGCCGGATGCAGCGCTTCCAGCGGATGGCGCACGGCGTCGCTCTTGATGACGCCGCCTTCCGCCATCACCGTCTTGGTCGCGCGCAGCCCGCATTGGCGGTTTTCGAAGTTGATCAGCGGAAGGATGCGCGCGTAGGCCGCGGCCGCCTCCTTGCGCCGGCCCGCGCGATGGAGTTCCAGCACCGGCTTGATGAGGTCGGGCAGCAGCGCGCTGGGCATCGTCCCCGTCGCGCCGGCATCCAGGTCCGCCATCAGCGTGATCGATTCCTCGCCGTCGAAGGGCCCGGCGATGGCGTCGCCGCCCGCCTCGATCAGGCCACGCAATTTCGCGGCCGCGCCCGGCACCTCGATCTTGAAGTAGCTGACCGAGGGAATTTCCCGCGCGAGGCGGACGAGGAACGCAACCGACAGGCTGACGCCGCTCAAGCGGCGCGTCCTGGACCATGATCGGGATGCCCGCGGCTTCGGCGACCTGCGCGAAGTGCGCGACGATTCCGGCTTCGTCGGCGCGCAGGCCGGTCCCATGGTACGGCGGCATCATCATCAGCATGGCCGCGCCCGCGGACGCCGCGCTGCGCGCCCGCGCGGCGGCGATCCGCGTGCTGAAATGGCTGCACGTGACGATCACCGGAACGCGGCCGGCGACATGCGCGAGGCACAGGTCGACCAGCGTAGCGCGTTCGTCGTCGGTGAGCAGGAACTGCTCCGAATAGTTGGCCAGGATGCAGATGCCATCCACGCCCTGGTCGATCATGCAATCGAGCACGCGCCGCTGGCCCTCGAGGTCGACGTTCGCCGGTCGCGGTGAACGGCGTGGGGGCGATGGGATAGATGCCGGTGTACGGGTACCAAGCGCATTGCGGTCAAAGGATTCTCCTGCGAATAGCCGATCATCGACGGTGGCGGTCCGGGCATGGCGTCAATCCGCCCCGACCGACGTCCGCGGCAGCGGCGCGCCGCAAGGAACTGATGCACGAACGCGATTGCCATGCTGCCTTCGCCGACGCCCGATGCGACGCGCTTGACCGAACCGTGGCGTACGTCGCCGGCAGCGAATATGCCCGGAATGCTGGTCTCGAGCAGGAACGGGTCGCGCTCGAGCGGCCACCGGCCTTTCCTGCCCGCGACCAGGTCCATCACGTCGCGGCCGGTGCAGACATACCCGTTCTCGTCGCGGATCATCGCGCGCAGGCAGCCAGTCGGTCTGCGCGTCGGCGCCGATGAACACGAATACGGCGGACGCGGCTTCGGTGACGAGTTCGCCCGTGTCGCGGTGCTCGACGACCACGGCTTCGAGGTGGTGTTCGCCTTCGACGCGGACGATCCTGCAGTGCGTGCATATCTCGATGTTGCGCTTGGTCGCCAGCTGCTGGATCAGGTAATGCGACATCGTCTGCGCCAGCGAGGGCCCGCGCACCAGCAGCGAAACCTTGTGCGCGTAATTGGCGAAGAACATCGCGGCTTGCCCGGCGGAATTGCCGCCTCCGACGAGGAACACGTGCTGGCCCTGGCAATTCATGGCCTCCGTTCGCGCCGCGCCATAGTAGATGCCGCGGCCGACCAGCGCGTCGGCGCCGGGGACGTCGAGTTGCCGCCACGACACGCCGGACGCCAGGATCACGCTGCGCGCGGCAACACGGTCTCCGCCGTCCAATAGCACGGCGTGGCCCTCGGATCCCGACGCGCACTCGATTCCGACCACGTCGCGCGCCACCAGCAGTTCCGCGCCAAACCGCCGCGCCTGCTGCAGCGCCCGCGCGCTCAGCTCCTCGCCGGGCACCCCGGTGGGAAATCCCAGGTAATTCTCGATGCGCGACGACGTGCCGGCCTGGCCGCCCGCCGCTTCACGCTCGATCAGGATCGTCGTGAGTCCTTCCGACGCGCCATAGACGGCGGCCGCAAGACCCGCAGGCCCGCCGCCGATGATGGCCAGGTCGTAGGCGGCGTTCGCCGGCGCCGTCTGCAGTCCGAGCTTCTCCGCCAGTTCACGCAACGTCGGCGTCACCAGGCGCTCGCCGCTCGCGAGAATCACGACCGGATAATCGATCGCCCGGACGCGGCGACTCGATTTCCCCGGACTCGCGACGGGCGCGTCGGGTCGAGCCATCGGTAGGTGATCCGGTTGCGCGCGAGAAAGTCGCGCAGGTGATGGCATGCGATGTCGAAGCGATGGCCGACGATCGCGACGCTCGCGGGCGCCTCCTCCGCGGCGAGCGCCTGCAGCCGCGAGACCCGCTGCGTCATCGTTCGCGTCAGCTCGGAGGCCAGCGTCGCGCACGACGAGAACAGTTGCCGGAAATCGGCTTGGTCGAGCTGCGCGACACGCGCCGGCTCGAGCGCGCGCAGGCTCACGACGGCCGGCGATCCCAGCAGCAGCGGCAATTCGCCGAAATACTCGCCCTGATTGTATTGGGTGATGCGCCGCTCGACGCCATGGACCACCTTGCGCACTTCCAGCGAGCCTTCGAGCAGCAGGAAGAACGACGGCTGCTCGCCTTCCTGGATCAGCCAATCGCCTTCGCGAAGGCGCACGTCGGCCACCCGGGCGGCCAGGCTCGCCGCCTCGTTGTCCGGCAGTGCCGCGAACAGCGGAACGCGGCGCAGCTCGTCCGCCGTGATCATGCGGCCGCCATCCGGTGCCGTTCAGGCATCGATGGACGAATGCAGCGCGATGCGGTTGCCTTCGCTATCCAGCACGATGGCGCGAAAGCCGTGGGGCCCGATGCCATGGGTGGGCTCCAGCACCTTGCCGCCCTTCCCGGTTGTTTTCGCGACGGCGTCGCGGATGCGTCCGTCGACATTCATATACAGCAGGATTCCCGCCTGCCGCTGATTTCGTTGGCTTTCGGGACAAGGCAGCCGCCATTGCCGTCCGGCGTGCTCGATCACGCAGAACTGGTAGCCGCCGGCGTCCACGTCGTCGACTTTGACATCGAGCACGGCGCGATAGAACTCCGCGGCGCGGCCGAGGTCGGACACTGGGATGTCGAACCAGACGGCGCGGTTGTGCAACGCGTTGAAGTCGCTCATGGTGCCTCCACGAATGAAGCTTGATTATAGGTTGCCGGATTATAGGTTGCCGATGGGCCGCGCGGTCACGGACCTGGTGCGGCAATCGACGCCTGCGCGAACAGCGTGCCGGCGATCGATTCACGCCCGGGCCAGCGCGTGCTACCGTTTCGCCATTGTCGCCCGTTCGGCGGCAGGCACGGGTGCACCGGACGTGAAAAGAGTTTCGCTCTACAGCAGTTCCGACCGGACGCGCAAGGGCGGCCGGGGTCGGGCGTGGAGGTGTCGGACGACGCGACCACTGCCGGCGCCAGCCCGGAGGAGCAACTCGGCGCGCAGTGCCCGGTGGCGTCGGTTCATTGCGCAGCACGAACGAATCCTGTCTGCTCGTGGCCGGCGCGATGCTGGCGCTGCTCATCGTTCTTGTTCATGCCGGCCTGACCCGGCAGCCTCGTCCGATCACGCAGGAGGACATCGACGCCGCGGTCCTGCATTCGCTCGAGACGACCCCGCCCCCCTCCCGCTCAGCCAAGGCCTACGAGGCCGTGCGCCGCTCCGTCGTCCGCGTCCACGGCACCGGCTACCGGAAGGAGCAGGAAGGACGCGCCATGGAAGGCATCGGCAGCGGCGTGGTCATCGTCGATTCCGGGATCATCCTCACCAACCTGCATGTGGTCGCCGGCGCCGAGCGTATCACGGTGGAATTCGAGGACGGCTTCGAATCCGAGGCCATCGTCGTCGGCGCGCGGCCCGAGCATGACCTCGCCGTGCTCAAGGCGAACAAGATACCGGACGACCTGCCGGCCGCCACGCTGCGGTCGACATCCGACCTGGCCGTCGGCGACGAGGTCATCGCGGTGGGGTTTCCGTTCGGCATCGGCCCGTCGGTGTCGTCGGGCGTGGTGTCGGGCCTACGCCGCGTCTACCGTTCACGCAGCGGCGAGGCGCTGGCCAACCTCATCCAGTTCGACGCGGCGGTGAATCCCGGCAATTCGGGCGGGCCGCTGGTGACTGCCGACGGCGAAGTCGTCGGCATCGTCACCGCCATTCTCAACCCGACGGAGCAGCACGTGTTCATCGGGATCGGCTTTGCCGTGCCGATCGAGAACGCAGCCGCGGCCTATGGCCTTTCGCCCTTCTGACGTCGAACGATCGGAGGTAATTCGCGCATGAACGACTCGCCAACCGGCCGCAGCGCCGTCAGTGAAGTAACGCCGCTGATGGAGCGGATCCTCTACGAAGTGAAACGCGTCGTCGTCGGGCAGGATCATTTTCTCGAGCGGGTCATGGTGGCCATGCTGGCCCAGGGTCATCTCCTCGTCGAAGGCGTTCCGGGCCTGGCCAAGACGCTCACGGTCAAGACACTGGCGCGCACGATCCAGGGCACGTTCAAGCGCATCCAGTTCACGCCGGACCTGGTTCCCGCCGACCTTGTCGGCACCCGCATCTACAACCAGAAGACCGGCGAGTTCAACACGTCGCTCGGTCCCGTGTTCACGCACCTTCTGCTCGCCGACGAAATCAATCGCGCGCCCGCAAAGGTGCAAAGCGCGCTGCTGGAGGTGATGCAGGAATACCAGGTCACGATCGCCGGACAGACGCATCGCGTTCCCGAGCCGTTCCTGGTCATGGCGACGCAGAATCCGATCGAGACCGAAGGCACCTATCCGCTGCCGGAGGCACAGGTCGACCGCTTCATGATGAAGATCCTGGTCGGGTATCCCAGCGAGGACGAGGAATTCGTCATCGTCGAGCGCGTGACCGGGCGCGGCACAGGACGTCGCGGCCGTGGCCACCACCGACGAACTCGCCGCGCTGCAACGCGAATGCCGGACCGGCTACGTGGACCCTTCGCTGATGCGCTACGCTGTGCGCCTGACGCACGCGACGCGCAACCCCGAACGCTTCGGCATTCCCGACATGGCGCGGTACATCACCTATGGCGCCAGTCCGCGCGCATCCATCCATCTTATCGAGGCGGCGCGCGCGCTGGCGTTCCTGCGCGGGCGCGCCTACGTGCTGCCCGAGGACGTCAGCGACCTGGCGCCCGACGTGCTGCGCCACCGGCTGTCCCTGTCCTACGAAGCGCTGGCCGACGCGGTGACCGCCGACGCGTTGATCCTGCGCATCCTGAAGCACGTCCCGCGACCCGAAAAGCCGCTCGAAGGCCATGTCCACGTCACGCCAATCGCCGCAACGACGCCTGAGGCCGTCCTGCGCCGGCTGGAATGGACGGTGATGCGCAGGCTGGACGGCCTGTTGCATGGCGACTACCGCACGCTGTTCCGCGGACAGGGGCTCGATCTCGCAGACCTGCGCGAGTACGTCTATCACGACGACGTCAGGCACATCGACTGGAACGTCACCGCGCGCCTGCAGACGCCGTACGTGCGCGAGTACAACGAGGAACGCGAGGTCGCCGCGTGGTTCCTGCTGGACTTGAGCGCTTCGGTGGATTTCGGTTCGACGCAGGTTGCGCAAGCGGGCCGTTTCCGCCGAGTTCGTCGCGGTGCTGGCGCGCATCCTCACGCGCCACGGCAACCGCGTCGGCGCCCTCCTCTACGGCAATCGCATGGACACGATGATCCCGGCGCGCAGCGGGCGCCGGCACGTGCTGCATCTGCTGCATCGGATGCAGACGCGTGCCGCTGCCACCGGCACGCAGGCGACGAACCTGCGCGAACTGCTCGACGCGGCGGCGCGCATGGCGATGCGGCGCTCGCTCATCTTCGTCGTGTCCGATTTCATCAGCCTGCCCGGGTGGCCGGAAGCGCTCGCCCGCCTCGCGCAGCGGCATGACGTGGTGGCCGTCCGCCTCTACGATCCGATGGAGATGGAGCTGCCCGACTTGGGGTTGCTTGTCATCCAGGATGCCGAAACGGGCGAACAGGTTTTCGTCGATACCCACGACCGTGGCTTCCGCAAGCGCTTCGCCGCGGCCGCGCAGCGGCGCGAAACCGAATTGCGCGCGGCCTTTCGATCGGCCGGTGTCGACGCACTCGAACTCGCCACCGACGACGATCTTGTCGACGCGATCCTGCGCTTCGCCGATTTGCGCAAGCGGCGCAGTCAACTGGCCGCGGGCGGCGGCCTGCCCAAGCACTTCGGAACCGTGCAATGACCTTCTTCTGGCCGGAGATGCTGTGGCTGCTGCTGCTGGTCCCGGTACTGCTCGGCGCCTACGTGCTGCTGCTGCGGCGGAAGAAGAAGGCGGCGCTTCGCTATGCCAGCCTGAGCCTGGTCAGGGAGGCCATGGGTGCGGGCCAGCGCTTCCGGCGCCACGTGCCTCCGCTGCTGTTCCTGATGGCATTGGCCCTGATGCTCTTCGCCGTCGCGCGTCCGTCGGCGGTGGTCACGCTGCCATCGCAGCACGAGACGGTGATCCTGGCGATGGACGTCTCCGGGAAGCATGCGCGCGACCGACGTCAAGCCGAGCCGCATGGTCGCAATGCAAGAGGCCGCGCGGGCGTTCGTCGCCGAGCAGCCGAAGACGACGCGAATCGGCATCGTCTCGTTCGCCGCGACAGCGTCGCTCGTGCAATCACCGACGCACAGCCGCGAGGACATCCTCGGCGCGATCGACCGCTTCAGCGCTGCAGCGCGGCACCGCCGTGGGCAGCGGCATCCTCGTGTCGCTGAAAACGATCTTTCCCGACGTCGAATTCGACCTGCGCTTGTCCAATCCGCGCGGCCCGGCGCAGAAGAGCGCGCCGCTCGACCCCGCGAAGGGACCGGAGAAGTCCCCGCCCAAGTCTGTCCCGGCGGGCTCCTATTCCGGCGCGGCCATCATTCTGCTGACCGACGGCCAGACAACGACCGGGTCCCGATCCGATCGAGTCGGCGCGCATGGCCGCGGACCGCGGCGTGCGCGTCTACACGGTCGGGATCGGCACCGCGGGCGGCGAAATCATCGGCGCCGAGGGCTGGTCGATGCGGGTGCGGCTGGACGAGGAATCGCTGAAGACCATCGCCAACCTGACCCGCGCGGAATACTTCTACGCGGGCACCGCGGCCGACCTGCAGAAGATCTACCAGAACCTCAACACGCGTATCTTCTTCGAGCAGAAGGAAACCGAGATCACCGCGTTGTTCGCCGCCGCGGCGGCCGTGCTGGCATTCCTGTCGGCGCTGTTGTCGATGCTGTGGTTCAACCGGATCATGTAGCTGACCGCGGCGCTGCGGAGCGCCCGCTACTCGAGCATGTCTTCCCGCTGCGTCGAGATCGGTACGCAATTCGTAGAGGTCCTCGTCGAGCGCGTCGCGCGACGACACCATGCCAAGCGGCCGTCCGTCCTCGACGACCGGCAGGTGCCGGAACCGACCCTATGTGCATGATGCGCAGCGCGTGCAGGAACGGCTTGTCCGGATGAATGGTCTGCGGTTGCGGCGTCATGACGTCGTTCAGTCTCGTCGCCGCCGGGATCGCGCCCCTCCGCCAGCACGCGGAACAGCGCGTCGCGCTCGGTGAAGATTCCGCAAAGCCGCGACCCGTCCACGACCAGCAATGCGCCGATGTTGTGCTGCTTCATCGTGCGCGCCGCCTCGACGACGGTTACGGTTTTCGCCACAGTGATCGGGGTCTGTCCCGCGACCAGCGAGCGCAAGGAGCGAATGGGCATGGCAACTCTCCGGGCTGACGCAACGCAAGCTGGAGTATTGAGCGCCACGCGCCGGAACGAAAGTCAAGCGGCCTGCGCGGGCGCGACTGCCACAGCGAATGGCGCCGCCGGGAAGCCGAACGGCCGCTGCAGTTGAATTCGTGCCGTGGCGAGCCTACGATAGCGTTCATTCAACAGGAGGCGACCATGCGATCAGGACTGTCCGCTCTGATTCTTGCTGGCATGACGTGCATTGCGTCGGCGACACCCGCGCACGCAGTGATCTGCTACGTCATCTACGACCGAAGCGAGAACATCGTCTACCAGAGCACGTACCCGCCAATGGACATGAGCAACGCCGGCTATCCGGAGCGCGATGCGCTGCGTGCGCGCGGCGAGCACCTGACCTTCGGCGACGTCGACAAATGCCCCACGGTGGTGTTCCTCACCGGCGTGGGTGGAACGAGCGACTTGCGCGTGGATGAGGTCGTCGCCGGCATGTCGGCGCGCAATATTCCCGGGACGCAATCGACGGGGACTTCGACGTCGGGAGTCGCCGGGCAACGCGCGCGCGCCACTTCCGCCCGCACTCCCGCCGCGACCTCGGCACCCGCGGCCAAGCCTCGTTCCTCCATCTCTGCATCGGAAAGGCTCGCCCGGTCCGACGCCGCCCGGCTTCAAGTCGCTTTCGGCGGGAAATCCGGTTACTGATCCGGCTAGCCCATCCGCGCGCGCAGCGCCCGCAGTTCCGCTTCGAGCGCCTCGACGCGTTGAACGTAGCGCAGCACCACGGACAGGCTGTGCGCGTCGAGTTCGAAATCCCTGCGCAGGCGTCCGGCGGTCCTTGCGACGACGACCCAGGACGCCGTGAACGTCCATGACGCCGCCGCCGGATCCACCGGCGCCAGCGCGCCATAATCCACGAGCGCGCGCAGGTCTTCCACCGGCAGCTCCGACATCTCGACCAGTCTGCTCCAGCGTCAGCGTTACGCGCTCGTCCAGCGACAGCGCTTCGGCGATTTCACCGCTCATGGGTCGCCTCCCGTTCGAAATGGGCCCGTGGATTGAAATTCGACGTCTCCGCCAACTGTCGGTACAAAGCTCGCTGCGCGTCGTCCGTTACCGTGGGCACGACGATCTGCACAATCGCGAACAGGTTGCCCGCCGAACCTTCGGGATGCGCGAGTCCGCGTCCCGCCAGTCGCAACTGCTGTCCGGCCCGCGTCCCCGCCGGCACCTTGAGGTTCACGGTTCCCGCCGGGCGTCGGCAGCGCGATGCTGGCGCCGAGCACCGCCTCCCACGGCGCCAGCGGAAGATCGACAAAGAGATCGCGGCCATCCGCGCGGAACAACCGGTGGGGCGTCACTGCAATGTCGAGGTAGAGGTCACCCGCGCGGCCACCGCGCACGCCCTTGCCACCCTTGCCGGGCACCCGGAGCTTCTGGCCGTCCGTGACGCCACGCGGAATGCGCACCGTCACGACACGCGGCACCCGATGCGCGACGCCGTTGTCGTCGAATTCAGGGACGCTCACGTCCAGCTGGATTTCCGTGCCGTGGAACGCCTGCTCGAGCGTCACACGCACCGAGGCCTCGTAATCACTGCCGGCGACCGGCGCATGGGGGTCGGCCCGGCGAAAGCCTCCGCGCCCGCCGAGGCCCGCAAACAGGTCGGCGAGGTCGATGTCGTCGAATGACGCCTGCCCGCGCGCGAAGTGCTGTTCCCAGTCCGGCGGCGGCCGGAAATCCTGCCCCTGCGCATGCCTTCCCAGCTGGTCGTACGCCGCGCGCTTCTCGGCGTCCTTCAAGGTTTCATAGGCTTCGGCGACCGCCTTGAAATTCTCCTCGGCGTCCTTTTCCTTCGAGACATCGGGATGGAACTTGCGGGCGAGCTTGCGATAGGCTTTCTTGATTTCGTCCGGCGTGGCGTTGCGTCCCACGCCCAGTGTCGCGTAGTAATCCTTGTATTTCATTTTCGGTGCCTGCGGTTATCTGCGCCGAGTTGGATCGGCAAATCATACCGCAGGCGTGACCCGGAATTGCCGACGCTGTGGGACGGCTCCCTACGGTCAATAGATCACCACGGATCGAATCGCCTCGCCCGCCAGCATGAGGTCGAAGCCGTCGTTGATGCGCTCGAGCGGCATGCGGTGCGTGATGAGTGAAGCTGACGGCCGCTCATCCAATCGGCGATACTACGGGTTCGCGCCTTTGCAATGTACCTGGTACAAACCCATGTCCCTGCTGATCGCCGGTCTCGTGCTATTCCTCGGAATCCATTTTGTGCCCGCGTTTCCGGCGTTGCGGGCGCGCTTGTCCGGACGGCTGGGCGCGCAACGCTACAAGGGATTGTTCGCGCTCGTTTCGGCCGCGGGCCTGGCGCTGATCGTTATCGGCTACATGCGTTCGCCGGCAACCGAGCGCGTGTTCGCGCCCATTCCGGCAGCCTTCGCCATCGCGCCGCTTGCGCTGACGCTATCGTTCATCCTGTTTGCCGCGGCGAACATGCGCGGCTACCTGCGGCATGTGCTGAAGCACCCGATGCTGCTCGGGCTGGGGCTCTGGGCGCTGGTTCACCTGCTTGCCAACGGCGATTTGCGCGGAACCGTCTTGTTCGGGGCGTTCCTTGCCTACGCGCTGCTGGACCTTGCGTCGGCGATCAGTCGCGGCGCGGTCAAGGCATTTGTCCCACGGCTCAAATACGACGTCATGGCCGTGATCGGCGGCGGCGTGGTTGCCTTCGGCTTCATGGTTCTGCACCGGATGCTGTTCGGCGTCCCCGTCGTGTCGTTCGGCGCATGATCTCGGTCAATGCCCGGCGTCGGGTTGCGCGTCGAGCCAGGAGCACAACGCTTCCTTGAGCGCAACGCCAGCGCTCGCAAAGCCGGCGTCCGCCGGATCCAGCGTTGCGGCGTGTTCGACGATCACCCCCAGCGCGCGGCGCTTTTCTTCGAGAGTCAGCGACGAATCACCAACGGCTTCGCGAAATTCCCGCACCTCTGAGACGAACGCGGCTGGGGTCACGCTGGTAATTCCTCCATCACCCTGGGTTCTCATGGATGCTCCTTGGTCTGGCCGGGCCGCGTTGCTCCGACTGGCCCGATACGCGCTTTTACGCATACACTGTGCCAAGGGGACAAGCGGCGACGTGCTGGCGACCGACGGATGGTCTGGCCGGCCCGCGGGTTCCTATAATCACTTCAAGTCGGCAAACGGCACGCCAAGTCATAGGCTGGCCCTCGCCACGCTAAATTCAGGGAGATCCATGAAGTTTCGGTTTGCAATCGCATTTGGCCTGGCCGCTGTCATGGCGACGGGGACAGCTGCGCAGGAAAAGGAATTGGTCTTTGGCGTGACCGAAGGCGTCACCTACCAGGCGACGCCCAAGGAAATCCGCGACAAGTTCACGCCGCTCGCGGAATACATCAGCAAGGCAACGGGACGTCGGGTCAAGATTGTTCTGGTCCCGGCCTACAACGACGTGCGCGCCGGCATGGCCAAGCATGAATACGACCTGGTATTCATCCATCCTGCGCATGTCGCGATGGCCGAGGTCAAGGGGGGCCGCTACAAGGCAGTCGCCTGGACGTCCGGGTTCACCGATTACACCGTTTCGCTGCTCGATCAACCCGGATGGAACGCTGAAGATCGCTGGACGACCTCAAGGGCCGCACGCTGGTCACGCCGGACCCCGATTCGATCACCGCCATGATGGTGCGGGCGATGCTGCGGACCAGCAAGTTGCCCATGACCACCGCCAAGCCCGACGCGCAGAACGCCAAGGAAATGGAGGGCAGCGTTCGCGTCATCTCGACGCGGTACCAGGATGCCGTTCCCTTCTATATCGAAAACGGCTTCGCCCAGGCGGGCGCCACCGCGGCCAAATCCGTCGTCAAGTCATGGACGGACAAGGGGGGCAAGGTCCTGGCGCAATCGCGTGCCGTACCGATCAAGCAGTTGCTGGTCTCGAGCACGATGGGAGCGGACGAGCAGGACAGGATTCGCGCCGCGCTGCTCGGCATCGGACAAAGCAAACCTGGTCGCGATGCGCTGGACGCCATCGGCTACAAGGGATTTGTCGCGACGAATCCCGAGGTCGAGGCAGCCACGATCGCGTGGCTCGGCTTGTAGCGTCGCCATGCGCGGCACCTGCGCGCTGCTGACGGTCGTTGCGTTGCTGACGGCATGTTCGCCGTCACCGGTCACCACAAGCCCGGTCCCCGTCACTCCGCCCTCCGAAGCGGCAGGCGCTGCCGTTGTTCGGCGCGCCGTTCCGGAGACGCCGGTCGCGCCTGCCCCGGCACCCGCGCAAACGGCGGCGCCCGCCGTCGTGATTCCGCCCGGCGCGATCTACGTTTGCGTCGCGGATGTTGGCGGCGTGCGGCAGACGACGGCGATCGAATTCGCACCAAAAGTCGGCGACCTGTGCGCGAGGAATCCCGAGATGGGACCCTGCCAATACGAACGCAACATCTGTCGCAAGGGTGGAGGCCGCGTCTATGCCGCCAATGGCACGGAAATCACGATGGCGACGGAGGCCGAGTACGACAAGAAGGTGATGCGCGTGCGCTTCAAGTCGAATTGACCGCGACCTAGCCCGCGTCGACGGCGGGTATCGCCCGTACCGACAGCACGCCTTCGATGGACGCGATGGCTTGAATCGTGTCCGGCTGGATAGGACTGTCGACATCGACGAGCGTGTAGGCCATTTCCCCTCGCGATTTGTTCACCATGTTGTGGATGTTGAGGCCCGCCCGCGCCATCGCGGTCGAGATCTGGCCGAGCATGTTCGGGACGTTGGCGTTGGCGATCGCGAGGCGGTACGGCGATTCGCGCGGCATCTCCACGTTCGGAAAATTGACGGCATTGGCGATCGCGCCATGCTCCAGGAACTCGCGCACCTGGTCGACAACCATCACCGCGCAATTCTCTTCCGCTTCCTCGGTGGAGGCGCCCAGGTGCGGCAGCGCGACCACGCCCGGCTCATGCAGCAGTCCGCGCCCGGGGAAATCGCACATGTAGAACTTGAGCCGGCGCGCCCGTAAAGCCGCGACCACCGCGGCATCGTCGACGAGCGCATCGCGCGCGAAGTTGAGGAGCACAGCGCCCTGTTTCATGACGGCAAGCCGCTTGGCGTCGATCAGGTTGCGCGTCATCGGCAGCAGCGGCACGTGCAGCGTGACGAAATCCGCCTGCTTCAGGACTTCCTCGATGCTGTGGGCGCGCCGGACGCTGGAGGACAGCCGCCACGCCGCGTCCACCGTGATTTCCGGATCGAATCCGGTGACCTTCATTCCCAGCTTGATCGCGGTGTCGGCCACCAGGCTGCCGATGGCGCCCAGGCCGATGATCCCGAGCGTGCGGTGCGGCAGCTCGATGCCGGAATACTGCTTCTTGCCGTCTTCCACCTGCTTCTCGAGGTCCGGCGCCGAGGCGTCGAGACCCGCCACGTAGCCGAGCGCCGGAATCACGTTGCGCGCCGCCATCAGCAGCGCCGCCAGCACCAGTTCCCTGACCGCGTTCGCATTGGCCCCGGGGGCATTGAACACCGGCACGCCACGCAGCGACATTTCCGGCACCGGGATGTTGTTGGTGCCAGCGCCCGCCCGGCCGATCGCGCGCACACTCGCGGGGATCGCCAGCGCGTGCATGTCCTGGGAGCGCACGAGTATGGCATCGGGTTCGTCGATGGCCTTGCCCACCGTGTAGCGCGCGGCGGGAAACCGGTGCAGACCGTGGCTCGAGATCTGGTTGAGCGTGAGGATGCGATAGCCGTCAGCCATTGCGCTGCTCGAATTCACGCATGTACGCGACCAGCGCCTCGACGCCAGCCATCGGCATCGCGTTATAGATGGACGCGCGGATCCCGCCTACCGCGCGATGGCCCTTGAGCTGCACCATGCCGCGTTGCGCGGCGCCCTTGACGAAGGCTTCGTCCTGCGCCTCGTCCGCGGTCCGGAACGTCACATTCATGCGCGAACGGTCCTCCCGGCGAACGGCGCTTCGATAGAACGACGACTGGTCC
This sequence comes from uncultured beta proteobacterium, assembly GCA_963782625.1. Taxonomy (GTDB): domain Bacteria; phylum Pseudomonadota; class Gammaproteobacteria; order Burkholderiales; family Casimicrobiaceae; genus VBCG01. Next base: position 461,621 of record CAWAKN010000016.1, read on the forward strand.
AGGTAATCGTAGAGCAGCGCCGCCTTGGCGATGTTCTTCCGCTCCATCGCCGCGAGGCCCCCTTGCGCCAGCAGCCATTCGAAAACCAGTCCGGCGATGTAGATGGCGTACGTCGCCGGCGTGTTGAGCATGGAGTCCGCGGCGGCCTGTTCCTTCCAATGGAATGCCGAGGGCGTGATCGGCAGCGCACGGTCGAGCAGGTCGCCGCGGACGATCACCAGCGTCAGCCCGGCCGGGCCCATGTTCTTCTGCGCGCCACCGTAGATGACACCGTATTTCGCCACGTCGACGGGCCGCGACAGGATGTGCGAGGACATGTCGGCCACCAGCGGGACGGCGCCGGTGTCCGGCGTCCACTGGTATTCGACGCCGGCGATGGTCTCGTTGGTGCACACGTGAACGTAGGCCGGGTCCTGGCTCAATTTCCATGCACCTTGCGCCGGAACGTACGTGAAGCCCTTGTCCTCGGAGGACGCCGCGATGTGCACCGAACAGTACTTCTTCGCCTCCTTGATCGACTTCTTCGACCATTCGCCGGTGTTGACGTAGTCCGCCGTCGTGCGCCCCTGCAGCAGGTTCATCGGGACTATCGCGTTTTCGCCGATCGCCCCGCCCTGCAGGAACAGGACCTTGTAGTCGGGTGGAATGGCCAGCAGCGTGCGCAGGTCGGCTTCCGCCTTGTCGGCAATGCTGATGAACTCCTTCCCACGATGGCTCATTTCCATCACCGACATGCCGCTACCGCGCCAGTCGAGCATTTCCGCCGCCGCCTGCTGCAGCACGGATTCGGGCAGCACCGCCGGTCCGGCGCTGAAGTTGAAGACTCGCATCGGTTTCTTTCGATGTTCGGGTAAAGAATGTCGATTTTAGCGGATTTGCAATGACGCTCCTGCTGGCGACGCTGCGCAAGCGCGACGGACACTGGGCGTTGGCGGATAATCCCGGGGCGATAACCGGCAGCATGGACGCCAATGATCGACATCAATCCCGCGGAAATCGAATGGACTGCCATCCGGGCACAGGGTGCCGGCGGGCAGAACGTCAACAAGGTGGCGACCGCCGTGCACCTGCGCTTCGACACCCGCGCGTCGTCGCTGCCGGAGGCGATCAAGGCACGGCTGCTCGCCCATCCCGATGCGCGCATCACCACCGACGGCGTCGTCGTCATCAAGGCACAGCGCTATCGCAGCCAGGACAAGAATCGCGAGGACGCGCTGGCGCGATTGCAGGACTTGGTCGAGGCCGCGGTCGCCGTGCAGCAAACGCGCAAGGCCACCAAGCCGACGCGCGGCTCGCAGCGCCGGCGTGTCGACAGCAAGGTCAAGCGTGGCCAGGTCAAGGCAGCGCGCGGCCGGGTGATCGAATGAGCGCGGCGCGATGACGCCGGTTGCGCCGGATGCCGCCGAAGCCTCGCGCGCGACGCTGGAACACTACAGCCAGCGCGCAGCTGCCTTCGAGGAGGGCACGCGCGACCACGACGTCAGCCAGAACATTGCCGCCCTGCTGCGGGCCATCGAAGCCCGTCCACCGTTTGCCATCCTCGATTTGGGTTGCGGGCCGGGGCGCGATCTGCAGGCATTCGCCGAACGGGGACACGCACCCGTCGGCCTGGACGGCGCGGCGCCATTTGTCGCCATGGCGCGTGCGCAGGGACACGACGTGTGGCACCAGGATTTCCTGGCGCTCGACCTCCCGGCCGAGCGCTTCGACGGCATCTTCGCCAACGCCGCGCTGTTCCACGTGCCGTCAGCCGAGTTGCCGCGAGTCCTGCTGGAGTTGCGGGCGGCGCTCAAGCCACGCGGCGTGCTCTTCAGTTCCAATCCGCGCGGCAACGACGAGGAAGGGTGGAACCGGGGGCGTTACGGCGCTTATCACCGAGTCGAGACCTGGCGTCGCTACATGCTCGCGGCGGGTTTCGCCGAGATCGAGCATTACTATCGGCCGGCGGGCCTCCCGCGCGACCAGCAGCCCTGGCTCGCCAGCGTGTGGCGCAAGTAACCGGCAGCCGCTAATGCTTGCGGCATTCCTTCGGAAGGTACTTTGCGGGTATGTCGACGGGGATGCACATCCATTGAATCTGCTGTGACGCGTCGACCGCGGGCGCGAGCAGGATCGACCGTCCAAACAACTCCGGAATGGATCGGCCCAGCCCCAATCGCAGGCGGCCATTGGCGGGACGGAAGCTCACCTCGTCAAAGAATGCGGTGGCCGCCTGGAGGCGAAGCGCATCCACGTCGAGTTTCAGCGGAATGGCACGGACCTGGTCCCAGCTGTCCTCGACCTGCTGTTGCAGCGGCTGGACGGTGGCCAGCGCCGCAGCCACTTTCGCCCTTACTTCGTGCTCGAACCAGGCCCCCTGCAAGCTGGGAGCGACGACGCCGGCGGCCAGCGTCAGCGTTGCGCCGCCCAGCAGCAGACCCGCGGCGAGCGACGTCGGGCTGCGCCGCGCCAGCAGGCTCGCCACCTGCGAGGCGCTGCCCGCGCTGGCCTCGGCGCGGGCGACGAGGTTGCGCACCCGGCGATAGAGCAGCGAATTCGCCACGATCGCCGGAAGGACACCCGGCAGGAACCAGATCGCAAGGATCGCGCCAAGCAGCCACGGCAACGTCGCGTTGTCGATGCGATCGGCGATGGCGGCAAAAGCGAATGCACCGGCCACCGGCAACATCGCGAACGCGAGTCCGGCCAGCCAGAGCTTGCGATAGAACGCCCACACGCTCGGCACCAGGAAGGACGGCCAGTGCCATCCCGGCTTGCCGCGCCCCGCTCTCTCATAACCCAGGAATCGCGGCGCGTAGTAGTCCGCCGAGGGACCGACCGCCACTCGAAACAGCACAGCCAGCGCGGGCCGAATGCCGGTCTGCCGCGCGTCGGCCCTGGACTCGCCGCGAAGTTGGATGGTGTCGAGAAAGATCGAAACGGGCGCGTCCGCGACGGGCTTGGACACGCTGGAGACGGGGGCGCCGCAGCGGCTGCAATTGGCGCCGCCCAAGCGCAGGATGTTGCCACAACGATTGCAGTTCCGACCGGTTTCGCTCAATAGTCACGCTCCAAAGAGCGCATTCTACCAAGCGTGAGCCGATCACGGCGAACGAATTTTTCGCCTACACGCTTGCGTCCCTCGTGCTACTTGCCGGTATAGAGATCCGGAAACTGAGTCTTGAGATTGGCCAGCTTCGGCAGGTCGTTGAATACGATGTACGGCTGCGTCGGATGCAGCGCCAGATAATTCTGATGATAATTTTCGGCGGGATAGAACGCGGGCAGCGCGACGATCTCCGTCACGATCGGACCTGCGTAGACCTTTGCGCGATCGAGCTGCGCGACGTAGGCCTGCGCGACGCGCCTCTGCTCGTCGCCGATCGTGAATAGGGCGGAGCGGTACTGCGTGCCGTGGTCCGGGCCCTGGCGATTGAGTTGCGTTGGATCGTGCGCGACCGAGAAGAAGACCTTCAGCAACTGGCCGTAGGAGACCTTGGCCGGATCATAGGTCACCTCCACCGCCTCCGCGTGCCGGGTCGTGCCGCTGCTGACCTGCATGTAATCGGCGGTTCCCGCAGTCCCGCCCGCGTAGCCCGACACGGCGCTGGACACGCCTTTCACGTGGCGGAAAACCGCTTCGACACCCCAGAAGCAACCACCGGCGAACACTGCCTTTTGCGGTCCCTTGGCCGCCGTGGCGGGAATGTCGACGGCGGGCGCCGGCAGCGCGACGGCACTCTCGGCGGCGCCGCAAGCCTGCGCCAGCGCCATGAACAGGGCGCCCAGCAGGTTGCGTACGATACGGGGAACGGCATGGAACATGGAGATACTCCTTTGCGTGAAACGTCGTCGGGACACCCTCTCCCGAGTTAGTCGGGCGAACACGCAAATAATTTCGCTCCGGCGAATATTTCGTACGCGTCGACGACCACAGGCCGTGAACCGGACGCGGGCGAGCGTGGCGTCAGGCTAGGGCGGATTCCCGGGCGCCCCGGCGCGCGCGGTCGCGGAATTGGGCTCGACGCCGGCAAGCGCCGTCACGGGCACCGCCATGCGGCGGTCCGCCACGTTCTGCTGGCCGGGCGTCAGCACCGCATACAGCTGCTTTCCGGCCTCGACGATGTCTTCGATTGCGGTGAGCCGATCGCGCGCGATGTCCGAAAGGCGGTCCAGCCGCTCGGGTGCCGACATCGTGCCCGCCAGCGCCGTGCGCGACGTGCGCTGCGCATCGTCCGCCAACCGCAGCACGCGATCCTTGTAGTTGAGCCACAACTTCTGCTGTTCGGGCCGGATGCGCAAGTCCTCCTCGAGGACTTCGAGGCGGTACTGTACGGACGCCTGGATCGTCTCCTGCGGCTTGCCGTCATTGGGTCGCGGTCTCGGCGGCGGAACGTGCGACGTGTCGACACCGCCGCCGCGGGGGACCGGGGACTGCGCCAGCGCGCTGCCTGCCGCCAGCAGCAACGCGACGATGAACAGCATCCCTCCGGAAAGTCGCTTTGCGGTCACGTCGGCTCCTTTGGCTGTTCGGCTCTGTCGCGCAATCCACGAATATCGCACATCCGGCGCAACCGCGTTCACGGGCATTCAACTACGGGTGCGCAGGCACCATGACCAGGCGATCGGTACCTGATTCCGCACCCCACGCCTCACCCGAGCGGCCGAGCATCTGCCGCACGCTGGCATTGTTCCGGTTGGACTCGTAGCGCTCGAATTTCTCGGTGACGGGATCGAACCGCACGATCGCGTTCACGCTCCAGTCCGTCAGCCAGACCACGTCGCGATCATCGACCCAGACCGAATACGTGTGCGCGTTGCCCGGCAGCTTCCACTCCCGCCACGTGCGCGTAGAGGGGTCGTACATGCCCACCTGTCCAGTATTCCAGTAGCTCACCCAGATGCGACCGCGCGAATCGGACCAGACGCGACGCGCGCCCTGTTTAGGCGTCGGCGGTTCGATCACCTGCGCCTCGCCGGACTCGGTATCGATGCGCGCAATGTGGTTGCCCGCGAGTGACGCATAATAGACGTCGCCCGAAGGCGTGGTCGCGATGCCGTACGGCCCGCTGCCGCGCGGCGCCCGCCAAACCTTGACCTCGCCTGTCGCCGGCTCGACCTTGCCATAGATGCCGGATTGACCGGTAAACCACACGCGACCCTTCTTGTCGAACGTCAGCGTGTTGAGATTGGCGTAGCCCGCGTCGGCGGGCAGGGGGAACTTGCGAACCTGTCGCGTCGAGGGGTCGACGCGCACGATCGCATTCTGTCCGCCATCGGTGACCCACGGCGCGCCATCCGGTCCGACCACGACGCCGTGAGGCGCCGAGCGCGACCCGAGGGCGATCTCCTCGACCTTCCCGGTCGCAGGATTGAGGATGCCCAGCTTGCCGGTGGCCTGCGCCGTGTAATAGACGGGGCCTCCCGGCACCGGCGCCGCCGCGACGTCGTGTGGTCCCGCTCCCGGGACTACGTCGTAGTAGACCGGCGTCGCGGCCAACGCGGCGGTGGCTGCCGCCAAGACGGACAGCGAGACCGCCAGCGTACTCAATGTCGTCATAATCACCTCCAGACCTGGTGGCGTCCCGATGGCCGGCGACGCTGGCCGAAAGGGTTGCGCATGGACGCCGTGGCGTCAAGTGCGATGCTGTCGCCACCGATCAGCGCAGGCGCTGTGGAGCGCGGGCCACGCGAACGATGTGGACGCTGCATTGCGCGTTTGCCGCGACGTTCGACGCAACGGAGCGCAGCCAGGCGAGCTTCTTCTGTTTGGGCCACGGCGCGCCCAGCACGATGAGGTCGACATTGTTGGCTCGCGCGAGTTCCAGAAGGGTGTCGCCTGCGCTTGCCGATTCGATCACGTGCAGAGAGCGCCGGGACGGCGGCAGCTTGAGCGGCTCGATCCATTGCCGCAACCGGAGCACGCGCTGCAGGTGACGGCCCGAGGCCGTCTCCTTGTCCGTCGCGCCTTCCCCGAGCGGCGCCGCGCTGATCACCGACACGCACAGCAGGCGGAATTCCGGATTGAGGGATACGATCTGCCGCGTCGTCCATTGCAGCGCCGGGTGGCGCTCATCGTCCGGATGGTTGGTGTCGATCGCAACCATGATGACGGGCGCCTGGATATGCGCATTGCGCAGCGGCACGGGTCGCTGCCGACTGCTACGCCACCAGCGTCCAATGTGGGCGAGCACGCTCACATCCTCCGTCCGCGCCGCGCGATCGGTCAGCGACACCTGTTCCGGATTCCGCAGGTCGAAGGCGAGATGAGCTGCTGACTGGTAGCGCGACTCCGTCACGGGTTCCAGGCAGCGCAGGATGATCTCCTGCAGCCAGGGCGGTATCTGCGCGTCGATGCTGCGTGGCGGCGGCGGCGCGCGCCACAACCTGTCGCGCATGCCGGCATAGGTGTTCGGTGATCCGAATGGCTGTGTGCCGGTCGCCAGTTCATAGAGCAGCACGCCAAGCGCGAAGAGGTCGCTGCGCGGGTCGCTGCGATCATTGCGCAATTGCTCGGGTGACACGTAGGGCGAGGATCCGGCCGCGAAATGCTGCCCTTCGGCAAGGAGGTCCGGATATCGGGCATGATGCGCGAAGCCGAAATCGAGCAGGACCGCCTGTCCGTTGCGACGAAGGATGAAGTTTTCCGGCTTGAGATCGAGATGGACGACTTCCTGGGCGTGCACGCTGCTCACCGCGTCCGCGAGCGCTCCGCCAATGCGGACGATATCGTCGACCGGCATCGGCGCCCGCGCGATGATCGCGGTCAGCGACTCGCCCTCCACATACTCCATCGCGAGGTAGGGCGTCGCGGACAGGTCGCCGGCAGCGACAAAGCGGGGAACGTGGCTTCCCGAAAGCAGAGGAAGAATCATTTCCTCCATTTCGAAGCTTTCGATCGCAATGGTCGGCTGAGCGCGGCCAATCGCGGGCACCTTCAGCACCACCGGAAAGCCGTAATCGCGATCCGGTGGCGGAGTTGCCATGTAGATGAAGGCATTACCGCCGGCGTGGATGCACTCGCCGACGACGAATCCGTCCAGCTGGGCACCGGGCGCAAAACGTTCGAGCATGGTGTTGTTCCTGGGGAAGGGAAGCGCTCGCGGTCAGATGCCCTGCTCCACACGATAGGCCAGCGACCCGGGAAGCCCGCATTTGCGGATCTTGTCCGCGGCAGCACCGGCGTCGTAGGCCACGCGATAGAAAGTGACCTCCTGGCGTTCGCGATCGAACAACGTGTACGCGGCGGCGGGATTGCGATCGCGGGGCTGCCCCACGGTGCCGACGATGGCGAGCCAGCGGCGATGGTCCCGTACGGGGATCGGCGTCCCCGCAACGGGCCGGAATTCGCGCATGCGTCCTTGACCCGTTGTGAAGTAGAGCGCCTGGTCATGCAGGTGACCGCAGAACGTGTAGGTCGCATCCGTCGCGTCGATGCAATGCTGCGCCTCGGTTCCGCTGTCGATGTAGTTCCAGCGTGCCGGCGATGCGGCGGACGCATGGACGAAGCAGATGTCCCCCTCTCGCACCATCAGCGGCAGCGTCGCGAGAAAGTGCTTCTGTCCGTCGTCCAGTGAATCACGCGCCCAATCGATCGCCGCGCGCGCGGCGTCATTGAAGTAACCCGTCACGTCCTCCACGGCCTCGTCGTGATTGCCCTTGACTGCAAGCGCGCCTTCCTTGACGTGCCGTGCAATGATATCGACGACGCCGCGCGGGTCCGCGCCGTATCCCACCAGATCGCCCAGGAATGCGTAGCGCGCGGCGCCATTGTCGTGCGCATGCGCGAGACACGCGGTCAGCGCTTCGAGATTGGCGTGGATGTCGGACAGCAATGCGATGCGCAACGGATTTCCTTGCCGCAGTCAACGCAAGTAGTCTATACGCAAATTTTTCGGACATTCAGCCATGTCCGGCCGGCTGACGCGCTCGTTCAGCCCGTTGCGGACGACATTGAACGGATTGTCGTGGGGCATGCGATGCTTGGAACCTGCGCCGGGGTCGGGCGCGGCAGCGTCAACGCGGGAATGGCGCGTTCGCGGAAGGTGCCCGCGTTCAGCGATCGTAGGTAGTAATCGACCCCGGACACTGCGCCACTTTTCCCCAGTAGCCGTCGCAATACTGGATCCGGACCTTCTGGCCGCAGAAGATTCCGCCGAGCCCGCCCTCGCGATCACATGCCGCGAGGGCGTCGCGCATGTTTTGCCACTGATCGGGAACCGGACGAGGCGGCGGTGGCGCAACGGCCGCGATCTTCACGGGCTCGGGAGGTGGCGCCACGGCCTCCGGCGGATCGCCGTTGTTGGTCGCAAATGTCGAACGGCTCGCCAACACCGTGCGTTTCACGACCGGCGCTGCCGGTAGTCTGGTTGTGGCAGGCGATTGCGGAGCGGCCTCCCCTTGCGCCGCCACCTCATCGGGGGCAAGTGCCGGGCCGCTCGCGGGAGGCGGCAGCGCCACTGCAGCGGATTCGTTGCTCTGAGCTGCGAAAGCGCCCGCAACGGGAACCCGCCGAACTTCCTCGCCAGACGTCGTTGCGGCAATGGAATGCGAGGGCTGACGTGCGCTCAGTTCGCGCAAACCCCAATAACCTGCGCCGCCAAGGACCACGGCAACGACGAGGACGCCGAAGACCCCGCGCCGCCCCTCGAGCGATTTGCGGCGCGCGGAGATTGGAACCGGCGTGATGGGCGCCTGCTCGCGCTTCGACGCCGGCGAACGGGCGCGCCGCGGCTGGCGCCTCATGTCGATCACCGACGTGCGCCGAATATCCTCCTGCACCGTGACGTAACGGGCACGCTTGAGCGCAGCCTTGCAGGGCGCGCACAACATCGCGCCGGGCAACGCCGATTTGCCGCAGATCGTGCAGTCCATTGGCCCTTTCCGCACCTTGCCGGTCCAACGGCGACCGGAATGGCAACTGTCATGCCAATGTCATAGTATCACTTCGGCACCGGCTTCCGCAAAGTACGTCCGACGGGCGGCTGCGTTGGTTGACTACAAGGCGGCGCCTCGCCTTGGCAGCGCTTAGGCGCGCGATTTCAGGCGTAATGCTGCCCGAACCGGTTGGCGAGGAATTTGTCGAGATCCGCCTCCTCCTGCCGCACGAAGCCCTTCGCCGGCAACGTGCCGTCGCGCATCATGTCCACCATCGCGCAGATCCCCGCAGCGGTCGTCACCTGGATCGCCGAATACAGCTTCCCGCCGATCGTCTTGCTGTAGATTTTCTTGGCATACGATTCCTGCGTCAGCCGGCCCTCGCGCATGCCGCTGACCGTGACGAACACCAGCACAACGTCCTGATGAGTCATCGGTACCGACTCCTCCAGCACGTCCTTCAGGATCTCGCGCCGCTGGCCCAGACGCAGGTCGCGGATCAGCATCTTCACGAGGTCGCGATGGCCGGGATAGCGGACCGTCTTGTAGTTCAGGTTTTCCACCTTGCCCTCGAGCGTCTCGCACAGCGTGCCCAAGCCGCCCGACGTGTTGAACGCCTCGTACGCCACGCCGTCCAGCGAGAACGCCTCGATTTCCTCGAGCGCCAGCGTTTCCCGCAGGCGGCCGTCGCTGATCGCCTCGCAGGGATTGCAGTACTCGTTGATGAGCCCGTCCGTGCTCCAGGTCAGGTTGTACTTGAGCGCATTGGTCGGGTAGACAGGCAGCGCGCCCACGCGCATCTGCACGTCGCGCAGCGAATCGAACTTGCGCGTCATCGCGTAGGCGAGGATCGAGATGAAGCCCGGCGCGAGGCCGCATTGTGGAACCAGTGCCGTCGTGGCCGACGCCGCCAGCGCCTTGACGCGGCGCGTGCTCTCGACGTCCTCGGTGAGATCGAAGTAGTGGGCGCCGACCTCCACGGCCGCCGCGGCGATCGCCGGGGTCAGATGGAACGGGCAGGCGCTGATCACGTATTCGTGACCGCGAATCAGTTCGCGCAGCGCCTGCGGATCGCCGAACTCCGCACGCACGGTCGCGGCCCCCAGCGCTGCCATCGGCGCGAGCCGCGACGGATCCTGGTCTGCCACGGTCAGCGCATAGTCGCCGGACGACTGCAGGAAATGCGTGATGGTCTCGCCGATCTTGCCGGCGCCTAAAAGGATGAGTCTCGTCATGTGTCGCGGTCCCCGTGGAATGTCGATTGAATGGCCGCGATTCTAGGCCAGGCGTCCGCCGCTTCAAAGGCTGCGAACTTACGTAATGACGGTATAATTACGTCATTATGACAACAAAATTGCCGAATCGCCGGATCACGGCAGAACAGCAGCGGCTGCTCGCCCTTCTCCGCCGGAACGCGAGGGAATCGACTGCCTCGCTTGCCCGCAAGCTGGGCATCGCGCGAACCACCGTCGCGGAGCGCATCCAGCGGCTGGAGCACGACGGCGTCATCAACGGCTACACGGTGCGCGTCACCGACGCCTTCGCGCGGCACCGGATCACCGCGCACGTGCTGATCAACGTCAACGCCAAGCTGTCGGAGCGCGTGGTGCGCGAACTCGAAGCGTCGCCGCACGTGCGTGCCGTCTACGCACTGTCCGGCGTCTTCGATTACGAGGTCGCCGTCGACGCGGGCAGCACCGAGGAAATCGACGGCATCCTCGACTCGATCGGCCGCATCGAAGGGATCGAGCGCACGCAGACGTCGATCGTGCTGTCGGTCAAGTTCGAGCGCTGACCCGGAGCGACACCGCGGAATAGTCGCGTGCGCCGGGATCCGGAGCGCGCAGAGCAGGCAGCCAGCGGCGGCGCCCGTCGTTGCGCAATTGCCGCGTTGCAGTCGTTCGGCATAGGCTAGACTGCGCGCTCCCCGCGAAAGGCCGGCGCCTACGAAAGGAAATGCAATGACCCAAGCCACCAAGGTTGCCGTCGTGACCGGAGCCGGCAGCGGCATCGGCAAGGCCGTCGCCACCGCCCTGCTCAAGGCAGGTTACAAGGTCGCGCTGGCCGGGCGCCGGCAGGAACTGCTCGAAAAGGCCGTGAAGGAGGCCGGCGCCACCGCGGACAATGCGCTCGTCGTCGCCACCGACGTCGCCAATCCGGAGTCGGTGCGCGCACTCTTCGCGCGGACCAAGGCCGCTTTCGGCCGCCTGGACGTGCTGTTCAACAACGCCGGCGTGGGTGCGCCGCCGATCAACATGGAGGACCTGACGTTCGAGCAATGGAAGAACGTCGTCGACATCAACCTGACCGGCGTATTCCTGTGCACGCAGGAAGCGATCAAGCTAATGAAGGATCAGACGCCGCGCGGCGGGCGGATCATCAACAACGGCTCCATTTCCGCGCATGCGCCGCGTCCGAATTCCGCGCCGTACACAGCCACCAAGCATGCGATCACCGGACTGACCAAGTCGACATCGCTCGACGGGCGCAAGTACGACATCGCGTGCAGCCAGATCGACATCGGCAATGCGGGCACCGAGATGGCGGCGCGAATGGCAACGGGCGTCCCGCAGGCCAATGGGCAGATCGCCGTCGAACCGCTGATGGACGTGGCGCACGTCGCGAATTCGGTCGTCTACATGGCCAGCCTGCCGCTGGACGCCAACGTGCAGTTCATGACCGTGATGGCCACCAAGATGCCGTTCGTGGGACGCGGGTAGCGGTTGGCGCGCCCCGCGGCTGCGTCAACTGCCCCGGAAACAGAAGCGCGAGGTCCTGCGCCGCTGCATGCGATACGCGGCGGCGAACCGGCGGCGCAGCCAATGCGGACGGTGCATGCGCCGCAGCCATGCGCGGGCGGACCGGTATGCCGGCTGCAGCTCGAGCCAGGCGTGCAGCGCGCGCCGCACGCGCAGGAAGGCGTTCTGCGCGCGGAGCACCCAGCCGATTCGCGTGATCGCCGGCTCCGTCAGCTGGTACAGCGCGGCGAAGATCGCCGAAAAGATGAATTTTTCCAGCAGCAGCACGACGATGCCCAGCACGTGGCGACCGTGCAGAAACGCGAGAACGATCACGCCCTTCAGCGGCAGCAAGGACAGGATCGGCAGCACGAATAGCGCCAGCGCCTGATACGGCGACCGCCGTCTTATCCAGGCTTCACATGCAGCCACCGCCGGCAGCCGGGCGAGGCCGCGCAGGAAGCGTGCCGTGCCGCGCCACAGCCATTCCTCGACCAGAAGGATCAGCGCCGCGCAGAACAGCAGCGACCGCGAAAGCCAACGGCGAAGCGGCCGTCGCCTCGTCAAAGCAACGTCTGGTTCAGTGTCCAGGGCAGTTTGCCTAAGAGATGTGTCGATATCGCCAGGTGGCCGCGTGCGCGCCCGGCCGGCTAGCCGAGGTGCTGACGCAGGAAAGCGAGCGTTCGTTCGCGCGCAAGCTTGGCCGATGCCGCATCGTGTGCACCGCGCTGGTCGCAATTGAAGCCGTGGTCGGCCGGATAGATGAACACCTGCGCCGACGGATGGGCGGCGGCCAGCGCTTTCACCCCGGCCACCGGAATGCCGGCGTCGCGCTCGCCGAAATGCGCCATGACCGGACACTTCGGCGTTTCCGCGATGGCATCGGTCATGCCGCCGCCGTAATACGGCAACGGCGCAGGCGAATCCGGGGAGGCGCGCCGCGGCCATCCACGCCAGGTAGCCGCCCCAGCAATATCCGATCACGCCGACCTTGCCCGCGCCGGCCACCGCGGCCTGCGCCGCGGCGATGTCGCGCAATGCAGCGTCCAGCTTCGCAAGGCCCTTCAACTCCCGGCCGCGCGCGATGTCCGGCGGCGTGTAGCCGATGTCGACGCCACGCTCGTAGCGGTCGAACAGCGCCGGCGCGATGGCCACATAGCCATCGGCCGCGTAGCCGTCGCACACGCTGCGGATGTGGCTGTTGACGCCGAAGATTTCCTGCGCGACGACGAGCGCGCCGCGCGGCACGCCCTGCGGGATCCGCGCGATAGGCCGATAGCCGGAAGCCGTCGGCGGCGGTCAAGTCGAGCCAGCGGCCCATGCGCTTCCTTTCGTCAATTCGCCAGCAGCGGCGCGAAGGCGAACCACGCCAGCAGCAACAGGATCGCCCATTTCACTACGTAATACAGCGCCCGGAAGCGGTGCTTCAGCGCCTTGCCCGGCACGCGCAGATAATAGACGAGGCTGAACACGCGATTCAACCAGCCGACCTTGTCACCGGTGACGTTCTCGGTCTGGCTCGCGCTGATGACATGCTTCTTGTACCACTTGTTGATACCGGTCATCACGCGGCTGGTCAGCGGCCGCTCGACGTCGCAGAACAGGATCACGCGCTGGATATTCGTCTTGTTCTCGGCCCAGTGGATGAACGTCTCGTCGAACATCACCGCCTCGCCGTCGCGCCAGAAATAGGGCTGACCGTCGACGTGGATGTTGCATTCCGCCGAGTTGGGTGTCACCAGCCCGAGGTGATAGCGCAGCGAGCCGGCAAACGGATCGCGATGCTTGCCGAGCTTGCCGCCAGGCGGCAGCATCGCGAACATCGCGCCGTTGATGGTGGGGATGGATTGGACCAGCGCGACCGTCTTCGGACACAACGCCTGCGCCGACGGCAGCGGCTGGTCGTACCACTTGACGTAGAAGCGCTTCCAGCCGCGCCGGAAGAACGAATTGAAACCCAGGTCGTTGTAGCCCGCTGCCGCGCGGATGTAGCCCTCGTCGAACAGCTGCAGCGCCTCGTCGCGGATCATCTGCCAGTTGTCGGTCACTTTCTTCATTTCCGGAAAGTCGCCGGCGTCGATGAACGGCTTGTTGGGAACCGCGGAAAAGAGATACATGAGCGCGTTGTACGGCGCCATGAACGTCGAGTGGTCGGTGATCTGCCGATAGAACCTGATCCGGTCGTGACCGCGGAAATGCACGAACAGCGCCGACGCCAGGAACGCGTAGATGATCGCGGCTTGCCACGACAGGAGGATGTTGAGCATGGCGGTCATGTTACGACATCGCGGCGAAGACGGATGTGCGTCAACCAGCCGCGTTGACGCGGGTCAATGGTGCGTCCCGTCATGGCCCGCCCCTGCCCGGCCGCGTCTTGGGCGCAACGGTTTTCCAGCGCCGGTGCACCCAGTACCACTGCTCCGGGCGGCGCAGGATGATCCTTTCCAGCACGGCATTGTAGGCGCGCGTGTTGCGGCGGATGGCCTCGTTCGTATTTTCGCATTCGATCGGCGCCATCGGCTCCTCGAAGCGCAGCACGTGGCGCCCATCCGGTTCGCGCCAGCTGCAGGCCGGCAGCACCGGCGCCCCCGTCGCCAGCGCGATGATCGCCAGGCTCTTGAACGTCCACGCCGGCGCGCCGAAGAATTCGACCTCGATGCCATCGGGCGGGCGCGCGTGCTGGTCGAAGGGAAACACGATCGCATCGCCCGCGGCGAGCGCGTCGAGCATCGCGTCGAGCGAGCCGCGCTTGGGAAAGACGCCGAATCCGGCGGCGTTGAAGCGGCGCGTCACCAGCCGGTCCAGCCACGCCGGCTTGATCGCGCGCCGCACGAAATGAAACCGGCCGCGCATCTGCGGATAGTGGTTCAGTCCAGCGATGGTCGACACTTCCCAGTTGCCAAAGTGGCCGGTGAGGAGCAACACGCCCTTGTTCCTGCGCCAGCGCGGCGGCGAACGCCTCGACGTTCTCGATGCGCACCAGCGCCATCTTGCGTTGATGCGACAGCCAGCGAAAGCGCAGGAATTCGCGGAACAGGCGCCAAAGGTGCCCGTAGTGCGCCTGCGCAAGGTGGACAATCTCATCCTCCGCCACCCTGCCGCCGTAGACGCGGCGAAGGTTGTCGAGGATCACCTCCCGCCGAAACGGCAGGAACCGGTAAATAAATTTCCCCGACGACGGCACATCGATGACGTCATCCTCCGCCACCGCCACGGCGGACGCGCTGACGCGGTCGTGCGACAGCGACAGCGCAATGTCCCTGATGCGGTAGCGTCCGAGCAACGCAGCCGCGGCCGGAGCGCACCGCAACAGCGGCGCGCCATAATTGTCGCGCGCGACCGAGAAGTCGTGGGCCTCGATCTGCCCGAGCGCCGTCTCGCGCGGAAAGAGCTTGAGGCAGGCCTCCTTGGCCGCAAAGCGCGCGGCGAGACTTGCCGCGCGGCCGGGGCCGTCACCGCTGTCGGCCAATTCCTGCGCCGAGAAGAGCCTGCTGAGATCGGCCGCCGGCGTTTGCGCGAGCAGGCGCTCGATTCGGGCGATCTCGACGGTATCGATCCCGCAGCGGCGGTTGGAGCCGAACGAGATGCCTACCGAGGTGGCAGCCGATCCGCCCGCACCCTCCATGGTCACGGCCTCGGTTCCGGGAGATTGCTCAGGGGGCACGAACCAGCAGCGCGGCGTCGGTGCCGCCGAAGCCGCGGCACAGGATCAGCGCGACCTTGCTGCGTGGCGCCTGCGCCTTGGCACTTGCCGGCATGCCGGCGCAATCCGGATCGAGTTCGCGCAGCGTGGCAATACCCGGCACCACGCCTTCCGTCAATGCGCGCTAGCGCCAGCGTCGTCTCGAGAATTCCGGCCGCGGCGATCAGATGACCGAACGCCCACTTGAATCCCGTGACCGGCGGCGCATCGTTGCCGAACACGCGGCGGATGGCCGCGGCTTCGGACGCATCCGACGGTCGTGTGCCGTTGCCGTGCGCGACGATCATGCCGACATCGCGCGCAGCGACCTTGGCGTCGTCAAGTGCCATCGTGATCGCGCGGGCCAGACCGTCGCCGTCGTCGCGGATCGCGAGCAGGCCGGTCGCCTCCGACGTATAGCCTCCGCCCAGCACCTCGCCCGATGACCGTGGCCTTGCGCGCGGTCGCGGACGCTTCCGTTTCCAGCACCAGCGCGCCGGCGCCTTCGCCGAACACGCTGCCATCGCGCGCCGCATCGAATGGACGCAGCGTCTCGCTCGCGATCAGCCCGAGCCGATAGTAGTACAGCACCATCTGTGGCTCGATCGGCGCGTCGTGGCCCGACCGCGACGACGCGGTCCGCTTCGCCGTTGCGCAGCGCTTCCATGCCTTCGATCACCGCGAGCGAGCCGCTGCAGCTGTGGCTGGTGATGCACGCGTTGCTGCCCTTGAGGCCGTACTTGATGCCGATGTGGCCCAGCACGTTGTTGGGCAGTGAACGCAGCAGCCACATCGGATTGACCGTGTTGGCCAGTTCGCGCCCGAACTCGGGCAGGCTGCCCTTCGCGGCAGCCAGCAGCGGAAAGTAATCGTACTGGTTCTCGAAGTTGCCGCTGCCCGATCCGACGTAGACGCCTGTGCGGTCGCTGAACGCCGCTGCGGCATCGGGCGCCAGCGTGTCGCGGTGCGCGGCCACGCCTGCGTCGTCGATCGCCTTGCCCGCGGCATAGAGGCCCGAGCAGGTCGGTGCGGCGGATCAGCTTGTGCAGCTTGCGATCGTCGACCATCTCGCGTGCGTTGAAATTCGCGATCTCGCCCGCCATTGTCGTCGGCCAGCCCGTGGTATCCCATTGCTGGATCGGCGCAATCGTCGACGTGCCTGCACGCACGCCGGCCAGGATGTCGCCCGGCGTCTTGCCCCCCGAGCACACCGCACCGGCGGCCGTGATGACAATACGCGGCGTGGTCATTGGACCCCCACGTTTGCGGCCAAGACAACGATGGCCGCTGCACTGCCCCCGCAGGGGGCGCAATTCGCGCCTCGGGACGGCCCGTCGGCGCTCATACCTGCTCCTTCTCCGCGAGCGCGTCAGTCTCGTCGGGATGGCGCAGCACGATGCAGCTGTTGGAGCCGCCGAAGCCGAAGGAATTGGACATCGCCATGCGCACGCGCTGGCGGCGCGGCGTGTCGCGCACGAAGTTCAGGTCGCAATCCGGATCGACATCGCGCAGATTCGCGTTGATCGGCATGAGGCCGTCGCGGATCGCCAGTGCGCACACGGCGACTTCCACGGCGCCGGCGGCTGCGATCAGGTGTCCCATCGTGCTCTTGGTCGAACTGACCGAAAGCCGCGGGACATCCGCGCCGAACACCGCCTTGATCGCCGCGCTCTCGCTGCGGTCGTTCATGCCGGTGGAGGTGCCGTGCGCATTCAGGTAGTCGATGTCGGCGGGCGCGGCGCCCGCGCTCCACAGCGCCTGGCGCATCGCCTGGATGGGGCCGTCGCCGTCCGGTGGCGAATCGGTGATGCGGTAGCTGGACAGCGAATTGCCATCGCCGGCCAGTTCCGCATAGATGTGCGCGCCGCGCTTTCGCGCTGCGTGCCATTCCTCGAGCACGAGAAACCCCGCGCCTTCGCCCAGCAGGAAGCCGTTGCGCGACACGTCGAACGGCCGGCTCGCGCGCTGCGGCGTGTCGTTGTCCGGCGAGAGCGCCGAAAGCAGGCAGAAGCCGGAGATGCCGACCGGGCTGATCATCGAATCGAAGCCACCGGCCAGGACCTTGTCGACGACGCCGCGGCGGATGAGCTTCAGCGCCCGTCCCAGCGCCTGCCCGCCGGACGCGCAGGCGGTGTGCTCGGCCGACGCGAAACCGCGAATGCCGTGCTGGCGCGTGATCAGCGACAACCCCTCCGCGCAATTGCTGCGGCAGAACGCGAGCGGATCGTTGGCCGGGCCATCGGACAGCAGCAGGTCGGCGTGCAGCTCGCCATCGGCGGCCGAATGCGCCTGCGTGCCCGCCAGGTCCGGAAATTCCACGCCCATCATGCCGGCGCCGAGCGTGCAGCCCCAGCGCGTCGCGTCGGCGTCGGTCGGACGGATGCCCGCGTCGCGCAGCGCCTGCTCCGCCGCGGCGAGCGCGAAGCGATGCGAACGGTTGGTGAGCTTCAGCACCTTGCGGTCGCCGATCTGCTCGAGCGCGTCGAAGTTCTTCACCTCGGCCGCGATGTGCACGGGAAAGCCGCTGGCGTCGAAGCTCGCGATTCTAGCGCCGCCGCTCTTGCCGTGCAGGACCGCGTCCCACGTCGTCGCGACGTCGTTGCCGACCGGCGTGACCAGGCCCAATCCCGTGATGGCTACCCGCTTGCGTGCGAGTCATGGCATCACGCTCCGGCCGCGGCGAACTCGACGCGCGCCGTAGCGATGGTCTTGCCGTCGCCGTCGCGTGCGCTCGAGCGCGACGCGCGTCACGCCGTCCTGCGTGCCGGTAACTTCAGCGCGGGAATCGACCTCCTGGCCGGGAACGATGAACGCGCGCATCTTCACGTGTGTCATTCGTGACGGCGCCGAGTTCCGCGGAGCCGCGGCCGGCATTCGCCTCGCGCGCGAGCGCGTTTGCGAGGCCGATCTGCGCATTGAGCAGCAACGTCGCCGGAAACACCGGCCGGCGCGGAAAATGGTCGGCGAAGAACGGCGCCGACGTCGGGATCTGCATGGTCGGCGCGCATCGACTCTCCCGGCACGTGCTCGACCATGATCACGCTCGGGGTCGACGACGCCGTGAAAGCGGTCGGGCCGCGCACCCGCACCGCGCAGCAGCGCAAAGCGCTCGCGCAACGCTTCGGGGGCATCGAATTCGGCGACCGGCAGCATCGGGCCGAGGCAGTCGTTCAATTCGATCACGCGCGTTCCGTCTACGTCGGCCCAGCCACGATACGACACCGCGTCGTCGTCGACGTCGTCGATCTCGACGTTGAGTTGCAGCGTCATCGCCCGGCGCCACGGCATGGAGAAAGCGCGTCTCGAAGGCGAGCGCCGCGACCGGCCGGCCGCGATAGTCGATGTGCTCCATCGACACCCACGCGGCAAGTTGGCCGACCGCTTCGGCGACCAGGCACGCAGGAAACGCGGCAAGGGCGGCGGGCACGTGAAACGTGCCGCGCGCGCTCTTTCCCGGGACGAAGTCCACGATGCGGTCGACAAAAGAAAACGCGGCGAAATGAGCGGCACTCTCCGTCATGAGACGAAGCCGCCCTTCAGGCCGCCGCCTTGGCTTCGCGTTGCGCCTGCACGACCAGCTTGCAGAACGTTTCCGGTGTGAAGAGGCGCGGAATGTCCTTGACCTTCATCGGATCGGCAAACCGGTCCGCCGGAATCTCCGACAGGTAGGAGCGCAGCTGCGCCAGACCCGTCGGCGTCAGCACGCCCTTCTGCTCGAACTCCGCTTCGCTCAGGGCGCCGCGCGCATTGTCGATGATCTTGCCGCGCGGGATCTTGATCTTGAACGCGCGCTCCAGGCGGAACACCATGTCGAGGAAGTCGATCGACTCGGCGTCGAGCCCTTCGATCAGCGACACGTCGAGCTTGATGTCGCCGACGTCGCAGCCAAGCGCATCGGCCATCGTCTCCGCCACGGTCGGGAACACCGCGTTGATTTCATCCTTGGTGATTTCGGTTGCCATCGTTGCCTCACTCCATTTTGAAGCCGCCATCGATATTGATGATCTGGCCGGTGACGTAATCGGCAAAGCGCGAGGCCAGGAACCATACCGCGTAGGCCACTTCCTCCGGCTTGCCATACCGCTTGAGCAGGATGCGGGACTTGACCGCATCGCCCGCCATCTCGCGCACTTCCTGCGACATTTCCGTCTCGATCACGCCGGGCGCGACCGCGTTGACCGTGATCTTGCGCGCCGCCAGTTCTACCGCGAGCGAGCGCGTGAATGCGTTGATCGCGCCCTTGCTCGCCGCGTAGTTGGTCTGGCCGCGCCCGCCCTTCTCGCCGGCGACGGAACTCAAGTTGATGATCTTGCCGCCGCGCTGGACGATCATGTGCGGCGCCACCGCGCGCACGACGTTGAAGACACCGCCGACATTGGTGTCGAGCACCAGCTTGACGTCATCGTCGTCCATCGCCGCCAGCTGGTTGTCGCGGATCATGCCGGCATTGTTGACCAGGATGTCGACGCGGCCGCAGCGCTCCACGACGCGGTCGACGGCAGCCGCGCAGGCAGCAGAATCGCGAATGTCCACCTGATCCGCCGCGACCCGGCCCTCGCCGCCCGCGTTGCCCTCGGCCACGGCTTCCGCCGCGGCGACGGCGTTGTCGCGGTAGAAGAACGTGACGTCGACGCCTTCGCTGGCCAGCAGCGAGACGATGGCGCGGCCGATGCCCCGGCTGCCGCCGGTGACGATGGCCACCTTGCCGGAGAGGCCGGAATCCATGGTCATGTCGGAATCGTCATCTGGCTTATATTTCTTGTCAGCCCGAAATTGCAAAGCCGCCGTCGACGACCAGCGTGTGGCCGTTGATCATGCCGGCCTCGGGCAGGCAGAGCAGAAACACCGCGCCGGCGACGTCCTGCGGCGTGAGCTCCGGCCCCGCGGGGGTACGCCGCGAAAAGTCGGCGATCAATTCCTCGCGGTTGGGAAAGTATTTGAGTGCGTCCGTGTCCACCACGCCGGCGCTGACCGTGTTGACGCGGATGCCGCGCGGTCCCAGTTCCTGCGCGAGCGCGCGCACCAACGCTTCCAGCGCCGCCTTGGATGCGCCGATGAAGCCATAGCCCGGCATCGCGCGCTGCGCGCCCAGGCTCGACATCGCGATGATCCGCGCGCCCGGGGCCATCAGCGGCAAGCCGCGCTGCGCGAGCAGGTTCAACGCAAGCGCATTGGTCTCCATGCACCAGCGCCAGTGCTTCAGCGTCATGTCGACCGTGGGCTTGAGCACGCCGCTGGCGGCGTTGCTGACCAGGATGTCGAGGCGGTCGAAGTGCTTGCCGAATTCCGCGAATATTTCGTCGACGCTGTCCGGGATGCCGACGCTGCCGGCGATGGCGCACGCGCGCCGTCCCAACGCGCGGATCTCCATGCACAGCGCCTCGGCCTCCTCGGCGCTGTTGTAGTAGTTGGCGGCAACGTCGCAGCCCTCGCGCGCGAGCTTCAGCGCAATCGCGCGGCCGATGCCGCGCGCCGCGCCGCTGACGAGCGCCACTTTGCCGGTCAATGCGCCTGCCATGATGTCGGTACTTTGCCCCGCCCGCCTCCGCCTCCGGCACCGTTGCCGGCCGAGGACAGGCAAAACCGCTATTCTACCGTGCCGACCTCCGCCGATTGGCCCAGCGCGATCAGGCACTCGCGCGCCTCGGACGGCAATCCGGTCCGCGGTCTCGTCCTCGAATGCCCCGGTGCGATACGAGATCCCTGCCTCCAGCGCGCCCCCGGCTGTGGTGACCGCGACGACCATGGGCGCAAGCGGCCCTGTCGACACGCCACGCGCGTAAGCCGGCGCCGGCCCGGCAGCCCCGCCTTCCCGCCACAGCGCATCCACGTTGAGCATGGTGACGCCGACCCAGACCGGCCAGTTCTTGACATGGAAGCGCTGCCGCTGCGAAAGCCCGAGGAAGCGCCAAACGATGCTGCTGTAGAACATGACGACCAGCGTCTGCAGGTAGAGGCGGCGGCGCTTCCACTCGGCGGATTGAACGTGAATGTCCTGTGCCAGTTCGCGCAATCCGATGCCGGGCGGAACCCGGTGCGCGACGCGGAAAGAACTCAGGAACTGGCCGAACCAGTCGCGCACGCCGGCTCCCACCTCGCCGCGAATGTTGATGATCGACGCGGCGGCCAGATAAACGCGCCGACGCGCCGTTTGCCGCTTCTCGGCCAACGGAGAAAGCGTCTGCAGCATGACCGCGATGAGCAGGTCGTTGAGCGTCACGTTCCACGCCTTGGCCGTGCGCAGTACCGCGGCGAATTCCGGTGGCGACAGCTGAAAGCCGGTGAAGCCGTTGGTGGGATCGGGCCAGCGAAGATAGCGCGGCCGGTGCGAGTGCCGGCAGTTCAGGGCCAGCCGCGGCAAGCTGGGCAGGCCGCGCAGAACGGCGCAGGCATGCCGCCGCAGAAGCCGGCAGGAACGTGTCCGGATACAGGCCGGGCACCGCCCCGGTCGGCGGCGCGTCCCCCTTGCCGTCGTAGCGGGCGACGATCGCCTGCAGCAGCAGCACGATCGAGTCGCCGCCGGCGATGAAATGGTCGTAGGCCAGCGCGAATTCGAACGTCCCCTCGGCGTCGACGGCAAAGAACCGGAACGGATCGATGACGCCGTCCGCGGGAAAAGGCTGGTTCAGCTGGCGCGCGAACTCGGCGCGAAGGACCGCGCGCGGATCGGCGCCGCCCGGCAATACGGCTGGCACCGCGAACGACTCGCCACCGCCATAGTCGAACCGGCTGCGCGCGGCATCCAGCGTCAGGTTCGTCAGGCCCCGCGCCTCCAGTTCCTGCCGGATCGCCGCTTCGAGACGCCCGGCATCGAGCGGCATCGAAACGTGGACCGCGTGCACCGCGCTGTAGGGATGCAGTTCGCGCCAGCGCAGCATCGTCGCCTGGAACAGGTTCAGCCTGCCGCGCATCAGTGACCCTCTGGCGCCAGCGCCTGCTGAGCCGATTGGCACCAGCGCTGCTTCACGCTGTACCAGATGTCGGCGGCGTGCACGATGTTCGCGGTGTCGACGCCCGCCCCGTCCGGCGCCGGCGCGGCGCTCTCCGGCGTCCATTCGTCGATCCAGCGGCGCGTGACGTCGCTGGTCGCCAGGTGCAGCGTTTCCGGAATGCGTACATGGCTCGTGCCGACAGGCAGCGTCACGTTGCGCACGCGCGCGGTGCCGATGGCCACATAGGGCTCGGGTTCGCCCAGCGTCCCCGCGATGACGTCCCAGGGTATGGAGAACCCCGTGAAGTCTTCGGCGGTGTCGGGAATTCTGCGCAGCTTGGCGATCATGTCCCATTGGCCCAGGAAGATGCGCGGCAGCTTGCCTGTCGCGATCGCCGCCGCATACCCCACCTTGAGACCCTTCACCGGCCTCGTTTCGCCCGTGTGCGGATCGCGGATCGTCGTTCGGGCGAGTGCGGCATCCGCTACCGGATCCCAGACCGGAATGGCGTCGCGAAACGCGCCGTCCAG
This sequence comes from uncultured beta proteobacterium, assembly GCA_963782625.1. Taxonomy (GTDB): domain Bacteria; phylum Pseudomonadota; class Gammaproteobacteria; order Burkholderiales; family Casimicrobiaceae; genus VBCG01. The sequence goes on from CAWAKN010000016.1 coordinate 484,359, forward strand.
CTCATAGAGGATGCGAATCGCCATCATTCCGCCCTGGCTGTGCCCGATCAGCATCGGCATCGTCCCTTCGGATTCGTAATACCACGCAAGCGTGCCCGCCCACCGCTCGCTGCCTTCGAAACTGGCCTGCGACGTGCGGCCCTCGCGCGGGTCGCGCATCCGCTGCGCGGGATAACCCATGGCGACCAGGAAGTCCGCGAACGATTCCATGTTCAGCGGGGCCAGGCTGCCCTGCAGCAGGATGATTCGCGGCGTCACGCCCGCCGCCTGCAGCCGCGACACGCCGTCGGCATCGACGCGTCGGCAGTCGAGCGCGAGGACAGCGCGCGCCAGGGTCGGATCGACTCCGCGCGCCGGCACCGGCGCCGCCGGCTGCGCACCCAATTCGCCGGCCGGCGGCGCAAGCGCGCCAAGCGGCGCGCAGAGCCAGCGCAGCGCAAATCAGGGCAGGTAGCGCATGACGTTGCCGCAAGCGCAGGTTCCAACGTCGGGGATTTTCGCAATGCGCGGGGAATCGCCGGCTGGCCACAGTTGATTTCAGCGGGGAAGGAACCTTCCGGTGCGCTGCACATATTGCGAGTAATCGTCCGGCTGCGTCTGCAGCAGATAGCGCTCCTCGCTGCGCGCCTTGACGTTCATCACGGTGAAATGGACCAACGCGATCAGCAGCACCGGCAGCGTTGGAACCACGACCAGCGTGCAAAACATGAGCAGGATCTGGAACGCGTAGATCGGATGGCGGATGCGGCGGAACGGCCCATCGGTGATGAGATTGGTCTTCTCGCCCACGGCGATGGCCATCCTCCAATCCTTGCCCATGCGCGCCCAGCATCGTGCCGTCATGACCAGGCAAAGGACGGCGACCAGTGCGGCCAGCCAGCGGCACGAGGCATACACCGGCGACGTCAGCGCGAACCCGGGCATCGCCAGCAGCGGCTGGCTGCTCGATTGCGCAACCCAGGGAAGGATGATCCACAGCGCCACCATCGGGACGAAGACCACGCCCATCAAGCGCTCCAGCGGCAGCTTCGGGGACAGGATGGGTATCGCACGGGAATGCCGCTTCACCCTGACGATCATGATGCCGACCCCGAACCAGTAGGCGCAGATCGTCGCGGTGGTGATGATTGCAGGCAAGTCGAACATGGGGTATTCGCAACCGGATTGCGGCACGGGAATGGGTCGATTGCCTCGCAGGGTACGTCAGTGCACGGCAGGAGGGCAACTTGCCATGTCCGCGCAACTGTGCCATGGCGCCTAAGCCGGATTTGCGGGGTTATGCTTGCGGCCATGCGCCTTTCCTCCGGTTTCCTCGCATTGACGCTCGCTCTCCTGCTGGGAGGCTGCGACGCGGTGACGTCGACCGCCGCCAAGTACAACCCGTTTCCGTCGTTCGAGACGCGATGCGAACAATTGCCTGCGTCGCACGTCGAGATCCGGCAACAGGCCATCCGGCCGGTGCGGGACGACACGCTCCCCTATCGCGAACTGACCCGACTGGGACAGGAAAACCCGGCGACGCACAGGACGCTGGGTCTGACCAAGACCGAGTTCCGGCAGGAGGTTGCAATCGAAGTCAAAGGCATTGTCGATTCGGGCGGCGGGCGATCCTGCTCGCGGCCCGGCGTCGTGATCGATCTGACGATGGCGCCGATGATGGTCTATGTCGCCAGCGAACTCGCCAACGACGCCTGTGGTCACGCGGCGGTGCTCGCGCACGAGATGAAGCACGTCGCCGCATTCCGCGAGCACATGGCGGGCACAGCCAGGACGCTCGAGGCAGAGTTGCCGCAACTCTTCGGTCAGCGGATCATCAAGGCCCGCGATGCCGATGCCGGAGAGGAGCAGGTCCGGGAGGCGCTGCGGACGTACCTCGAGGAATTCATCGCGGTCAATACGGCGGAACTCAAGGAGCGAAATGCCGCCGTCGATTCCACGGAAGAGTATGCGCGCGTCAGCGGGGCATGCGGGGGAATCAAGGTCGACCCTGCGCCACCGGCATCGTGACGGGCGCGACGGAGTCCTGAGCGCGGGCCGCAGGCAGTAGAATTGCCGCGACATGCCCCTGCCCGCCGTTTCCAGTGCCTTCGATTCCGACAGCGCGCCGCCGCTGCGCCCGACGGAGGCGCAAGCGCTGCTGCGCGTTGGCTTCGAGCGCTTCCAGAAGAAGCTCCAGGAGCTGGTCACGACGGCCATCGAGGGTACCGACGACCTGTTCGAGGCAACGAGCCACATCCCGGACGGCGAGGTCGCTGCCTTTCGCCAGAAGCATGGCGAATGGCTGATCCGGTTCAAAACGACGCTCGGTGAGCTGTTCGAGAAGCGCCTGGCCGGCCAACGCAGGAAAGGCCTGCGGCCGGACGCCGACGCCACCGCCGCCGCGCTGCGGGTTCTCACACCCTTCGACCACGACAAGCAGGCTGCGCTGACGCACGCGGTGCGCTTCCTGACCCGATTCACGCAGCGGGAACTGGCCGCGCTGGACCTGCGCGTGGGCGTGCTGCTCGACGACGGCTCGGCGCGCGATCTCGACAACCCGTTCGCGGTTCCGTACATCCTCGACGCGCTCGGCGTCCACGTCGCGCGCCGTGCACCCCGATCCCCGCGTATGGCGGCCGCTGATGGAACGGCTGCTGGTCGACCTCACGCCCAATTTCAACGGCCTCTACATCGCGCTCAACCGGCTGCTGGCCGACCACGGCGTGCTGCCGGAAATCAAGGCCACGTTGCGCGCGCGCAGCGAACATCGCCCCGCCGACGACCGCGACCTGCTCGCGACATTCACGCAAATGCTGCATGCGGTCGACCAGCCGAACCCGGCGAACGTCGTCGTGCCGGAGTTCTCCGCCCCGACCAGCGCGGCGCCGGTGTTGAATTTCGACCGCAATGTGCGCAGCGACGTCGCCACGCAGGGTGCCGCCTCTCCGCCGGCGCAGCCGCAGATGATCCCGGCCGACATTCTCAAGGGGCTGGCGGCGCTGGCCTCGATCGGCAACCGCGCTGCCTCCGCCGGCGCGCAAGAAGCGTCCGGCATGGACGCGGCCGGGGGCGAGGCCGACTTTCCAAGCCTCGATCCGCTGATGGCGCTGGGCACCTCGTCGCCGCTGTTCGCCACGCTGGCGTCATGGCAGAAGGTCGACCTTCGCGACGCGATCGCGCGCCTCGCCTCACCGTCGGCAGAAAGCGGCCCGGCCGCCGCAATCGTTCCGCAGAACCTGGTCCCGCACATCCGCGCGGCGGTCGCCGCGCAGATTTCCAACCCTGCCGACGCCATCTCGGTGGACGTGATCGGACTCCTGTTCGATTACATCTTCCGCGATCCGACCATTCCCGAGTCCACGCGCGCGCTCTTCGGGCGGCTGCAGGTGCCGATCGTCAAAGCGGCGCTGCTCGACCGCGCGTTCTTCGCGGACAAGAAGCATCCGGCGCGGATGCTGCTGGACCACTTGGCGGACGCCGCGGTCGGTGCGGCGAACGACGACGCCTATCGCGCGGAATTCGAGGCCATCGCGCGCAAGGCCATCGACCAGGTCTGCGCGGATTTCGACATCGACGTGACGGTGTTCCGCGAGGCGGACCGCTCGCTGCAGGCATTCTCCGAGCAGGAGCGGCAGCATTCGGCGTCCGCGCTGGAAGGGGACGTGGCCGAGGCGCTGCACGCCGAGGAGGACGAGGCGGACCGTGCCGTCGTGCGCGCGCTGCTGCGCGACCGGCTCGCCGGCCTCGACATCCCGTTCGAGGTGCGCTCTTTCATCGAGACGATCTGGGCCGATTACCTGGCCGGCCTGCGCCGCGAGCATGGCGTCGACAGTCCCCAGTGGAATGCGGCGCTGGTGACGCTCGACGACATGCTGTGGTCCATTAGTCGCCAAGGAGCGCACATCGCAAAAGGCGCGTCTGTCCAAGATGATCCCTTCGCTGATCGGCGGCCTTCGTGCCGGATGCAAGTACCTGGACGTCCCGGCGGAACGGTCGAAGGGGTTCTTCGAGGCGCTGTACGAGCTGCACATGGCCGCGATCAAGCCGGCGCCGGCCGCGCCCGCACCGCTTCCCGCGAGTCCCGGCGCCGATGAAGCGGACAATGCCGCGGAAGCCGAGGACACCGCGCCGCTGCCGCAGGTGAACGTCCACGACTACGTCGGCGAGATGGTCGTCGGCACGTGGGTGCGCTTCGATCGCGCGGAGGGAGCAATCGACGCGCGCCTCACGTGGGTCAGCCCGCTGCGCGCGAAATACATCTTCACCAGCCGCTCGCGCTCGCACGCTTTCATTCTGACGCCGGAAGAGCTTGCGTGGCAGTTGGGCAGCGGCACGGCCAGGCTGGTGGTGGAGCCCGTGCCGCTGTGGGACCGTGCGGTCAGTTCCGCGCTCGACATGCTCGCCGCGCGCGCGCCGGCCGGGCGATGCCGGCCCCGGGACGCCCTCTCCCGTCCCCGCGTGAACGGATCGCCGCCGAGCACGCCCGGGCGCCGTCGCCGCTACCGAACCTCGCATGCCGTTGCTCACGCTGTCGCGCGCCCGCCTGGCGTTCGGCCACCATCCGCTGCTCGACGCCACCGATTTCCAGCTCGATGCCCGCGAACGCATCGGGCTCATCGGCCGCAACGGCACCGGCAAGTCGTCGTTGCTGCGCGTCCTGGCGGGAATCACCGACCTGGATTCCGGCGACTCCTGGGTCGCGCCCGGCACGCGCATCGCGTGCGTGGTGCAGGAGCCGGCGTTCGATGCGGATCTCTCGGTCTTCGATGCCGTGGCGCTCGGCCTCGGGGACGAGGGCCGGCTGCTGACGGACTACCACCACGCATTGACGTTGCTTGCGGACGGCGATGGCGCGGCGCGCCTTGCCCGCGTGGATGCGCTGCAAAGCCGGCTCGACGAAAGCGGCGGCTGGGCGCTGTCGCACCGCGTCGACACCGTGCTTGGGAAAGCTCGAACTGCCGCCGGACCGGCCGGTGGGCGACTTGTCCGGAGGCTGGCAAAAGCGCGTGGCGCTGGCGCAGGCGCTGGTCGGCGCGCCCGACGTGCTGCTGCTGGACGAGCCCACCAATCATCTCGACTTCACGGCCATCGCATGGCTCGAGCAGCTGCTGCAGAATTTCGATGGCGCCGTCGTGTGCATCAGCCACGATCGGCGCTTCCTCGACACGGTCGCCACGCGCATCGTCGAACTCGACCGCGGCCGGCTGCTCTCCTATCCGGGCAATTTCGCGGCGTACCAGGAGCGCAAGGCCCGCCAGCTGGAAGACGAGGCCGTGGTCAACGCCAAGGCCGACAAGGTGCTGGCGCAGGAAGAGGCGTGGATTCGCCAGGGCGTCGAGGCACGCCGGACGCGCAACGAAGGCCGCGTGCTGCGGCTCGAAGCGCTGCGGCGCGAACGGGCGGCGCGGCGCGAACGCCTGGGCCGCGTGAACCTGCAACTGGCCGCCGGCGAGCGCTCGGGCCAGCTGGTGGCCGAACTCCTGGCCGTCAGCAAGGATTACGGCGACGGCCCGCTGATCCGCGATTTCTCGACGCGCGTGATCCGCGGCGACAGGATCGGTCTCATCGGACCCAAACGGCGCGGGCAAGAGCACGCTTCTGAAACTGATCCTGGGCGAAATCGAGCCCGACCGGGGAACCGTGCGCCGCGGCGTCAACCTCCACGTCGCGTACTTCGACCAGCTGCGCGCGCAGCTCGACCCGCTCGGCGACGCTGATCGACACCATCAATCCCGGCGCCGAATTCGTGGAGATCGGCGGCAAGCGCACGCACGTGATCACCTATCTTGGCGACTTCCTGTTTCCTCCGGAGCGCGCGCGCTCGCCCGTTGCGTCGCTGTCCGGAGGCGAGCGCAACCGGCTCCTGCTCGCCCGGCTGTTCGCTCAGCCGGCGAACGTGCTGGTATTGGACGAGCCGACCAACGACCTCGACATCGATACGCTGGAACTGCTCGAGGCGCTGTTGCAGGACTATGCCGGCACGCTATTCCTGGTGAGCCACGATCGCACGTTCCTGGACAATGTCGTCACGCAGACGATCGCGTTCGAGGGCGACGGGCTGCTGCGCGAGTATGCGGGTGGCTTCAGCGACTGGGTGGAATACCAAACCCGCCGCAATGTGCAGCACGCGCAGGAAACGCAGCGCAACGCGCGCGAGGCGGCGCCCGCCCGGCCGGCGCGGACGAATGCGCTGCGCCTCAACTTCAACGAGCAACGCGAACTCGCCGCATTGCCCGGGCAGATCGAGTCGCTCGAGGCCGCGGGCGCGGGCCTGCGTGACCGTTTCGCCGACGGCGCCGTCTATCGCGAAGGTGCAGTGGCGGTCAAGGCATTGCAGGACCAGCTTGCGCAATGCGAAGCCGAACTCGCCGCGGCCTACGCCCGATGGGAAGCGCTCGAGACACGCAACAGCGCCTCCGCCGCGTCCGGCGAGCGTTGAAGGACACGCCATGCAGGAACTCGAAGTCACACCAACCGGCGAATACATCGAATTGCACCAACTCCTCAAGGTTTCCGGCCTTTGCGACAGCGGCGGCGCGGGCAAGGCGCTTGTCGCCTCCGGGCAGGTAAAAGTCGATGGCCGGCAGGAACTGCGCAAGACCGCCAAGATCCGCGTGGGACAATGCGTGACGCTGGGCGACGTGCGCATCCGGGTGACACGCTGAGCATTCGTCTTCCTCGCCTTTTCCGCACCGCTTCCCGATTGAATCCGCAGCCGACACCCGACGCCGAGAGGCTGTCGCAGCATCGTCCGTTCATCTATTTCTGGTTTACCCGGGTCGCCACGATCATCGGGTATCAGATGCTGACCGTAGCCGTCGGCTGGCAGGTCTATGCGTTGACCGGGAGTGCATTCGATCTGGGGCTCGTCGGACTCGTGCAGTTCCTGCCTGCCGTGCTGCTGCTGTTACTGGCTGGACATGTCGCGGACCGGCACGACCGCCGCCGCATCGTCAGCCTGTGCCAGTTCGTGGAAGCACTGGTCGCGTTGCTGCTGGCTGCCGGAAGCGCCATGGGCTGGATCACGCAGTACGCAATCCTCGCACTTGTCTTCGTGATCGGTGGCATGCGAGCGTTCGAGACGCCGTCGCTGCAGGCCATGCTGCCCGCGCTGGTTCCACCGCGCGTGCTACCCCGCGCCGTGGCATCGAGCGCCACGGCTGTGCAGACGGCCATCGTCATTGGTCCGGCCTTCGGGGGGCTTCTGTATATCGCCGGGCCCGCTTGGACCTACGGCGCCTGCGCGACGATGTTCGTCACGGCATCGCTGCTGACGCGCCGGATTCGCTACGAGCATGTCGCGCGCTCGCGCGAACCCGCCACGCTGCAGTCGGTCTTCGCTGGCCTGGCGTTCATCCGCAGCCGCCAGGCGATGCTGGGCGCGATCACGCTCGACATGGTCGCCGTGTTGTTAGGCGGCGTGACGGCGCTGCTGCCCATCTACGCCAGCGACATCCTGCATACCGGCTCGTGGGGCTTAGGCATCCTGCGCTCGGCGCCGGCCCTGGGCGCGCTGGCCGTCGCGCTCCGGCTTTCGCGGGTCGGCGGCATCGGCACGATGCTGGCCGTGCTGCTCGGCCTTCGCCTGTTCCCGCAGCTCGCGCGAATCGATCGTTTGGAGTCCGTGCGCCACGTATAGGACAATGGCGCCTTTGGCCGCCCTCGGGATAACCCGGCAGGGTGCCGCTTACCCAGGATCCCATGCACCCTCTCCGTTCCCCCGCTTCATTTCCATTTGCCCTGTACGGCCGTTTCCTGATGGCCGCCCTGTTGACGCTGTGTTCGCCCTTCGCGCCGGCGCAGAACGTCGCCACGCCCCGGCCCGATCCTGTGGCCATCCTGGAAGCCGCGAAAGCCGCGAGCGGAGGTTCGGCCTGGGACTTGCTGCGCACGCAACACAGTACCGTCAGCATCGGTACCGCCGGCGTCAAGGGTACGGCGGAACGCTGGGCCGACATTGGCACCGGCCGCTCGCTGATCAAGTACAGCATCGGACCGGTTTCCGGCGCCGCAGGCTATGACGGCAAGACCGCCTGGTCGCAGGATGGCTCCGGCCAGTCCCGCGTCGAAGCCTCCGATACCGCGCGCGAGCTGGCCGTCAACGCCGCCTACCGCGACAAGCTCGCCTTCTGGTTTCCGAACCGCGGGGCAGCGCAGATCGCGTTCATGGACCGCGTCAGCGACGACGGCGCGCAATTCGACGTCGTGCGCATCCTTCCGGAGGGGGGGCGGCCGTTCCAGTTCTGGATCAACAGCGATACCCACCTCATCGAAAGGCTGGTTGAACGCGAAGCGCAGGAGACGCGGACCGAATACCTGATGGACATGCGCGACGTCGAAGGCGTCAAGGTGCCTCATCGCGTTCGCGCGACGCGCGGCGATCCGCGCCAGGACGAAATCATCACTGTCGAGAAGCTCGACTACAACTGGCCGCTGACCGGCGTCGTGTTCGCGCAGCCGACGAGCTCGCGACCGGATTTCGAGATTGCCGGCGGTGCGGCGACGGCGGAGGTGCCGTTCGAAGTACGCGACGGGCACATTTTCGTCACCGCGATGCTGAACGGCAAAGGACCGTACCGGATGCTCTTCGACACCGATCGCGGCAACATCATTTCGCCCGCCGCGTTGGCGTTGCTCGGCGTGAAATCCGAGGGCAACTTCGGTTCCGCAGGCGTAGGCGAGGACAAGCAGGAAATCGGTATCGCGCGCATCGACCGCTTCGACCTGGGTGGCGTCGGCATCGACGGCATGCTGTTCACGGCGATCGACGTGGCCGGATTCATGTCCCGCGTCGAAGGCGTCGACAACGTCGTCGGGGTCATCGGCTACGAATTGCTGAAGCGCTTCCCCGTCAAGCTCGACTTCCAGCGCTCGCGTGCTGTGTTCTACGACCCGTCGCGGTTCTCGTACACCGGGATTGGCGTGCGGGTCCCGGTGAGGGTGCGGGAGCACGTCGCCCAGGTCGAAGGCAGCATCGACGGCATCAAGGGCATTTTCACCGTCGACACCAGCAGCCGTGGCTCGCTGTTCCTCACCGCGCCGTTCGTGGAAGGCAATGGCCTGGTCAAGCGCCTCGGCGCCACGCAGACGTTCGTGTCCGGCGCAGGTGCCGACGGCTACCAGCATGCGTTGCTCGCCCGCGCCAACGTGCTGAAGCTGGGCGCCGTGACGTTCGACAAGCCGGTCGTCGCGCTGTCGACGGAAGGCGGAGCCGCTGCCAATGCCGATATCGCGGGCAGCGTCGGCCACGGCATCCTGCGCCAGTTCAACATCACGTTCGACTATGCGAACGGATCCCTGTATTTCGAAAGGAACGCGAACTACGGCCAGCCGGACGTGTTCGATCGCGCCGGCATGTGGATCGAGCGCGGCGCCGCAGGCTTCGAGGTCGTCGAACTGATCAAGGACGGACCGGCAGCCAAGGCGGGTCTCGCGCCCGGCAACGTGATCGTCGCGATCGACGGCAAGCCATGGGGCGCGCTGGGGCTGAACACGGCGCGCGACGGACTTCAAGGCGGCTCCGGGCACCAAGATCAAAGTGAAACTCGGAAACGGACAGGAACGCGTCATCACGTTGCGTGACCTGATCTAGGTTTCCCCGAGCGCTCGCGCAGCAAAATCGTCACCAGAGGAGTCTAAGCATCATGACCAAAGCCAAAGGCGGCATCCATTTCCCCGTACCCAAAGGCAAGCATGGCGCGCCGCTGGTGCCGGGCCAGGACGCGAAGAAGCAGAAGGCCGCGCCGGTGCCGAGGGTAGCGCCGCGGACCAAGGCCAGCACCAAGGGGCGCTAGCGTTTGCCGAAAAGCGCGATCGTCGCCGGCGCGACCGGATTGGTCGGATCGCGGCTGCTCGCCCTGTTGCTCGCCGATCCCGACTACGAGACGATTCATGCGCTGGTCCGGCACCCGTTGGGAATCGCCAACGCCAAGCTGCGCGAACATCGGGTCGACTATGGACGACTCGCCGAATTTGCCTGGCCGGTCGCGGATGATGTCTATTGCTGCCTGGGCACGACGATCCGCGCGGCAGGTTCGCAGGAAGCCTTTCGCGAAGTCGATTACGACTATCCGCTCGCCATCGCGCGCGGCGCGCAAGCGCACGGCGCGAGGCAATTCCTCTTTGTGTCGGCCATGGGCGCGGACGCGCGCGCGACCGTGTTCTATTCCCGAGTGAAGGGCGAACTCGAGGCCGCGATCGCGGTGCTAGGCTATAGCGCAGCGATTGCTTTCCGGCCTTCGTTGCTGGCAGGCGACCGCCGCGAGCATCGCCTGGGCGAGCGCGTCGCGCTGATGGTGATGCAGCCGTTTCGCTGGCTCGTTCCGCGCAAGTACCGTCCCGTGGCGGACGTGGCCGTGGCGCGCGCCATGGTGAGCTACGCCAAGCGCGGCCTCGCGGGCTTCCATGTCGTCACGTCGGACGCGATCCAGGCGTTCGCGCCGGGTTGAGCGGAACGCGCGTTGGCCGCCTTCTGGCATCTGCTGGCGCTGACCGCGCCGCTGTTCCTGCTGGTCTTGCTGGGCTACGCGCTGTCGCACTGGGGCCAGTGGCCCGCCGAGGCTTCGGAAGCGTTGACGCGCTTCGTTTTTTCCGTCGCGATCCCCGCGTTCCTGTTTCACCTGATGGCCGATTTCTCGAGCCTGCCCGCGGTCGACGCGCGGCTGCTGATCGCATACTTCGGCGGCTGCCTCATCGTATTCGCGGTGGGGCGGGTGATCGCGGCGACGGTGTTCCGGCTGGACGGCGTGTCGCAGTCGGTGTTCGCGATGGGCGGAATCTTCGCCAACAACGTGCTGCTCGGCCTGCCTCTGGCGAAGGTCACGCTGGGCGACATCGCGATGCCCACCGTGTCCCTCGTTCTGGTGTTCAACTCGCTGCTGCTGTGGACGCTGATCACGGTTTCCGTCGAATGGGCGCGACATCGCGAGCTGTCGGTGCGCGGCTTCGCCAGGACGGCGCTGTCCGTCGTCACCAATCCCGTGGTCGCCGGCATCCTGATCGGCACGGCGTTCGGGTTCACCGGTCTCACAACTCCCCCGCATGGTCGACGAAACCGTGCATCTGATCGGCGAGGCCGCGATACCCATGTCGCTCATCGTGCTGGGCATGGGACTGTCGGAGTACGGCATCCGCGCGGGATGGCGGCAAAGCCTGGCGATCGCCGTCATCAAGCTCGCCGTCACACCCTTCGTCGTGTATCTGCTCGCGCGCGCCCTGACGCTGCCGCCGGTCGAGAGCGTGGTCGTCGTCGTCATGGCGTCGCTGCCTGTCGGCGCCAACGTGTACCTGATGGCGCGTGAATTCAATGCGATGGAGGGTCCGGTCGCCTCCAGCCTGGTGCTGACCACGGCGCTGGCGGCGGTCACGACACCGCTGTTGCTCGCGCTTCTCGGCGTGCTGCCGGTGAAGTGATGGCGCAAAAAGCGACGATCTTCAAGGCCGAACTGGCGGTTGCCGACATGGATCGCGGCCACTTCGCGACGCACGCGCTGACGCTGGCGCGGCACCCTTCCGAGACCGACGAGCGGATGATGATGCGATTGCTCGCCTATGCGCTGAATGCGGACGATGCGCTCGAGTTCGGCCGGGGCCTGTCCACCGATGACGAAGGCGACCTGATGCAGCGCGATCTGACCGGTGCCATTCACCGTTGGATCGACGTCGGCCTGCCGGACGAGAAATCGCTGCGCAAGGCGTCCGGCCGGGCCGAGCGCGTCATCGTCTATGCGTATGGCGGGCGCGCGGTCGACCTGTGGTGGACGAAGAATCGCGATGCGCTGGAACGCCTGCCGAATTTTTCCGCGTTCGCGGTGCCGCCGGACGCAAGCCAGGCGCTCGCCCGGCTCGCGCAGCGCACGATGCAGCTTGCGTGCACGGTGCAGGACGGCCACCTCTGGTTCTCGAATGCGACCGAGACCGTCGCGGTCGAATGCGGCGTCCTTGCGCAACAACCGGTATAATCACGCTACGCGGCAATTGGCCAGTCCCCCCTGCCGCCGTCGGTTCCGACTTATCCGTTTCCTCGATTGCCTGCGACTGGTGTCCTCTACCCGGGCAGCAGGCCGATCATTTCCCGAAAGCAGTCATGTCCTTTTCCACGCTCGGCTTGTCCGAGGCGCTTGTGCGTGCCGTCACCGAACACGGCTATACCCAACCCACGCCCGTGCAGGCGCAGGCGATTCCCGCCGTGCTCGCCGGCGGCGACCTGCTGGCCGGCGCGCAGACCGGCACCGGCAAGACCGCGGGCTTCGTGCTGCCGATGCTGCAGCGGCTCGCCACGCCCATTGGCGCGGCGCCACGCCACGGCCCCAGGCCGATCCGCGCGCTTGATCCTCACGCCGACGCGCGAACTTGCCGCGCAGGTCGAGGAATCGGTGCGCACCTACGGCAAATACGCGAAGCTCACATCGACGGTCATCTTCGGCGGCGTCGGCATCCATCCGCAGATCGCGCAATTCAAGCGCGGCGTCGACATCCTGGTCGCCACGCCCGGCCGGCTCCTCGACCACATGGGCCAGGGCACGGTGAGCTTGAGCCACGTCGAGATCCTGGTGCTGGACGAAGCCGACCGCATGCTCGACATGGGCTTCATCCGCGACATCAAGCGCATTCTCGCGGTCCTGCCGAAGCGGCGGCAGAACCTGCTGTTCTCGGCGACGTTCTCGGAGGAGATCAAGGCGCTGGCCGACGGACTGCTCAACGCGCCGGCGATGATCGAGGTCGCGCGGCGCAACTCGACGGTCGAGATCATCACGCAGAAAGTCCACCCCGTGGACCGCGACCGGAAGCGCGAGCTGCTGTCGCACCTCATCAAGACGCAGAACTGGCACCAGGTACTGGTGTTCACGCGCACCAAGCACGGCGCGAACAAGCTCGCCGAACAGTTGAACGACGACGGCATCACCGCGCTCGCGATCCACGGCAACAAGAGCCAGTCGGCGCGCACGCGCGCGCTGGCGGAATTCAAGGACGGCGACCTGCAGGTCCTGGTGGCCACCGACATCGCCGCGCGCGGCATCGACATCGACCAGCTGCCGCACGTGGTGAACTACGACCTGCCGAACGTGCCCGAGGACTATGTGCACCGCATCGGCCGCACCGGTCGCGCCGGCGCGACCGGCGAGGCGATTTCGCTGGTCTGCGTCGACGAGCGCGCATTCCTGCACGACATCGAGCGGCTGATCAAGCGCGAGATCCCGTCCGTCGTCGTGCCGGGCTTCACGCCCGATCCCAATGCGCGCCCGCAGCCGATCCTGCAGCGCCAGCAACGCGTGGCGGCGGCAAGCGGCGCAGGGCGGGCGTGGCGGCGGCCAGGCCCAAGGCCAAGCGTCGAGGAGCAGCTTCGGGACGCGGCGGCCAGGCAATGCAGAAGTCGCGAAGCCACACCGCATCCACTTCCGCAGCGCAAGCCCTCCGGCGCGAAGCCGGTTGCGACGCGCCGTTTCGCGCCGAAAGGCCGATGAGGGTCGCTAGACTTCGAGGTGCGAGAACAGGACCGTCGACAGGTAGCGCTCGCCGAACGACGGGATGATCACGACGATCAGCTTGCCCGCGTTTTCCGGGCGCTTCGCGACTTCCAGCGCGGCCCAGGTCGCCGCACCCGACGAGATGCCGACCAGCAGACCCTCCTCGGTCGCCAGGCGCCGCGCGATCGCCAACGCGTCGTCGTTCTTGACGCGGATCACTTCGTCGTAGATTTTTGTATTGAGAATGGCGGGCACGAATCCGGCGCCGATGCCCTGGATCGGATGCGGCCCCTTGACGCCGCCCGACAGCACCGGCGACGCGTCCGGCTCGACGGCCACGACCTGCAGCCCGGGCTTGCGCGGCTTCAGCACTTCGCCGACGCCGGTGATCGTGCCGCCGGTACCGATGCCCGACACGAAGATGTCGATCTTGCCGTCGGTGTCGCGCCAGATCTCCTCCGCCGTGGTCTTGCGGTGGATCTCCGGATTGGCGGGATTCTCGAACTGCTGCGGAATGAAATAGCGCGAATCGGCCGGCAGCCATCTCCTGTGCCTTTCTGATGGCGCCGGTCATGCCGTCCGGTCCGGGCGTCAGGATGAGTTCCGCGCCGTACGCCTTGAGCAGCAGGCGACGTTCGCGGCTCATCGTCTCCGGCATGACGAATGCGCAGCGGATTCCGCGCGCCGCGCAGACCATGGCCAGTCCGATGCCGGTGTTGCCGGATGTCGGCTCGAGCACGATCGTGTCGTTCTTGATCTTGCCGGCCTTCTGCGCCGCGTCGATCATCGCCAGCCCGATCCGATCCTTGACGCTGTGCGCAGGATTCTGGAATTCCAGCTTGCCGACAACTTGCGCTGCCATGCCTGTGGTCAGGCGGTTGATGCGCACGAGGGGCGTGTTGCCGACGAGTTCGGTGACGTTCTGGGCTATGCGCATGGAGCGACTCCGGTTGGTGTGGATGGCGCGATCGCCAAGTATAGCGGCCGGGCGACGGTGAATTCCTCATCGCTGCGCCAAGGCAGCGGCTGAGCGCGCGAAACGGCGCGTATCGTCAACGCGCGCAACGTGCGAAAATCCGGCAACCCATCTACCTTGTCGACTCATGACCGGAACTCCAGCGAAGAAGCCTTATCTCGTCCGCAATTCAGGCATCCACGGCCGTGGCGTGTTCGCCGCGGAAACGATTCCCAAAGGCACCGTCATCGTCGAATACAAGGGCCAGCGCTCGTCGTGGGACGAAGCCATGGCGCGGCCCGACAGCGACCCCGACGATGTGGCGCACACGTTCCTGTTCCAGCTCGACGACGGCCGCGTCATCGACGCCCGTGTCCGGGGCAACGCGGCGCGCTGGATAAATCATTCCTGCGATCCCAATTGCCGGACGGTCGAGGATGAGCATGGCCGCGTCTTCATCGAGGCGACGCGCAAGATCCGCCCCGGCGAAGAGCTTGCCTATGACTACCGATTGCAGATCGAAGGCCGGCTGAGCAAGCGCGAGCGCGCGCAATACGTCTGTCGCTGCGGCGCCGGCAAGTGCCGGGGGTCGCTGCTAGGCAACAGCGGCTGACGGCGGTGGACCCGCCGGCAGGCGATATTGGCGGCCTTGCCTAAAGCATGCCGACCGCTCTGCGGAATTGGCGACCCGCGACGACCGATGCGTCGAACGCCTGCGCGTCGCCAATTCCCGCGCTTGGCGCAGCCGGTTACAATTCCCGCGACATCGCATTGGCGTGACTCGCTGCCCTTTCCCTGGACAAAGCAATGGCCCGCAAGCAAACCCTGAAAAGTACCGGCAAGCTTGTCGTGCTCGACCACGAGTCGAAGATCCTCGCGGACAACCCCTTCGGCGATCCGACGTTGCGCAAGCTGGCCGTATGGCTTCCGCCCGGATACGACGACGGTACGGCGCGGGGCAAGAGCAGCGGGCGGGGCAGGCGTTATCCCGTGCTGTGGGACCTCGTGGGCTATACGGGATCAGGCTTGGCGCACGTCGGCTGGCGGCCCTTCGACGAAAACGTCCCGGAACGCGCCGCCCGCCTCATGCACGAGCGCAGGATGGGGCCGTGCATCATCGTGTTTCCCGATTGCTTCAATTGCCTCGGGGGCAACCAGTACATCAACTCGTCGGCGCTGGGCGGCGTATGCCGATTACCTGACGCACGAGCTGGTTCCGTTCGTCGACCGCGAGTTCCGCACGCTGGCCTCGCGGGACCACCGCGGCTGCTTCGGCAAGTCATCGGGTGGCTACGGCGCGATGATTCACGGCATGAAGTACGCGAAATGCTGGGGTGCCATCGCGAACCATTCCGGCGACGCCTACTTCGACTACTGTTATCTCACGGACTGGCCGCGCACGCTGAACGAGCTCGACCGGTATCGCCGCCCTCGCCGGCAGCCGGGCAGGATCGACGTCGTCAAGGATGCCGACGGCACCGGCAGCGGCTACGACGACGGTCGCATCCGGCGCTTCCTCGACGCCATCTGGAGCAAGGAAAAGCTGAACGACGCGGAGGGACATGCGCTGATGGAAATATGCATGGCCGCGTCCTACGATCCGGATCCCGACGCGCCGCTGGGGTTTAGGCTGCCGATCGATCTGGAAACCGGACAGCTTCTTCCGGCGCGCTGGAAGCAATGGCAGAAGCACGACCCGATCCATCTCGTCGGCAAGTACCGGGACAACCTGCGCACGCTGCGCGGCATCTACATGGATTGCGGTTGGCGCGACCAGTATCATCTGCATTTCGGCGCGCGCATACTTTCCCGGGAGCTGGTTCTGAACGGAATCAAGCACACGTACGAGGAGTTCGACGACACCCACTCGTCGGTCGATTACCGCATGGATGTCAGCCTGCCGTTTCTCTACCGGGCGCTGAAGCCCTAGGAGTGCCGCGATGACCCCGCGCAATGCGTTGCCGTCGTCCGCGTGCGCGGCAGCCCGCGCGCTGCTCCTGACGGCGCTGCTGCTGCTCGCCGCGCCCGCTGCCGGCAACGGCACCGAGGAATCCGCGGCTTCGCAGAACCTCGACTACCAGGCCGGACTCGAGGCCATCAAGGTCAGCGACTGGAAACGCGCAATCGACAATCTCAACGTCGCGCTTGTCGCTGAACCGACGAACGCCGACCTGCGCAACTGGCTCGGCTACGCCTACCGGCACGAGGGCCGGTACGACGAGGCTTTCGACCAATATCGCGCGGCGCTGCAGCTGGAACCCAAGCACCGCGGCGCGCACGAGTACATCGGCGAGACATACCTGCTCACGGGCAACAAGGCCAAGGCGCGCGAGCACCTGGCCGCCCTGGAGCGCATCTGCGGCACGAAGTGCGACGAGTACCGCGACCTGCAGAAGGCCATCGCTTCGGCGAAATGAACGGGAGGGACGGAGATGCGCTGGGGAGACATGCGTCGCAGCGACAACGTCGAGGACGTGACCGGAGGTCAGCCGTCCGGCGGAGGCGTGCCCTTCGGCGGAGGAATGAAGCTGGGTGGCGGCGCGATGATCCTGATCGTGATCGTCAGCCTGCTGTTCGGCGTCAATCCGCTGCAGTTCCTGGGCATGATGGAAGGCGGCGCGCCTCCGGCCCCGACGCCGGCCCCCGCTCCTCAGTCCGCGCCTCCGGGCTACGGTCCGCAGGTCCGGGCCCCGCAAGCCGCCAAGGGCACGGAGGACCCGGACAAGGGGCTGTCGGCTCGTGTGCTGGGGGACACCGAGGACGTCTGGACTGCGCTGTTCCAGGCGATGGGGTCGCGCTATGAACCGCCCAAGCTCGTCCTCTTCCGCAAGTCGGTCGTGTCGATGTGCGGAAGGGCTAGCGCGGCCTCCGGGCCTTTCTATTGTCCCGCGGACCGCAAGCTCTATCTCGACACGGCATTCTTCCAGGAATTGCAAAACCGATTCGGCGCGCCCGGCGATTTCGCCCAGGCATACGTGATCGCGCATGAAGTCGGCCACCATGTGCAGAACCTGATGGGAACGATGCGCGAATTCGACCAGGCGGCGGGCCGTGTCGACGAGCGCCAGCGCAATGCGCTGTCGGTGCGCCTGGAACTGCAGGCCGACTGCTACGCGGGCGTGTGGGGCTTCTACGCGGCCAAGCGCAACCTGCTCGAACCCGGTGACGCCGAAGAAGGTCTGCGCGCGGCCTCGGCCGTCGGCGACGACGCGATCCAGAAGCGGACGCAGGGTTACGTCGTGCCCGACGCATTCACGCACGGCAAGGCCGAGCAGCGCACGAAGTGGTTCCAGACCGGATTGCGGTCGGGCGACCCGCGCACGTGCAATACCTTTTCGGCAAAGGCGTCGTAGCCGCCTGAAGAATTCCGTGCCCCGCTGCCCCGGTTGCGGCAATTTGATGCAGGCGCTCGACCTCGAGCGGCGCGCATCCGGCTCGCAGGTCGTCGATCTCTGCGATCTGTGCCAGGCGCTGTGGTTCGATCCGATGGAGAGTCCGCAGCTGTCGCCCAAGGCGACGCTCGAACTATTTCGTACGATCCACGCTGCGCGCCCGGAGACGCGCCGCGCATTGCCGCGGCACATGAACTGCCCGCGGTGCGATACGCCGCTGGCGGAGACTCAGGACCTGCAGCACACCACCCGGTTCTCTTACTACCGCTGCGTGCGTGGCCACGGCCGCCTCACTCCGTTCTTCCAGTTTCTCAGGGAGAAGAATTTCATCCGGCCGATTCCGAAAGAAGAGCTGGAGCGGCTGAAGTCGCTGGTCAAGGTCGTCCGCTGCTCGAGTTGCGGCGCGCCGATCGACCTCGCGAAGTCCACCGCCTGCGAATTCTGCCGCGCTCCCATCGCCATCCTCGACCCGGAAGCTGCCAGCCGCGCGATACGCGAACTCAGCGCCGCCGATGCGGGCACCGCGCCGCCGATGGACGACGCCGCGCGGGCCGCGGCCGGCATCATGGCCGCCGCGCAGTTCCAGCGCGCGCTGGCTCGCGAGCAGGCGCAGCGGACGGACGGCTTTGCAATGGACTTGGTCGAGGTCGGACTGGCCGCCCTCGCGGCCGTGCTGATGCCGCCATGACGGGCGGGCCGCCGGGGTGGCCCACGCGGGCCCGGCGGTTTAGAATCGAGTTCTTTCCCTCAACAACCTATTCCAGCCATGACCCCCATTCGCCTGCTGTTCGCCCTGTTCGTCACCGTCGGCGCCTCGAGCGCCCTCGCGCAAACCCCCGCGCCTGCGGCCCCCGCGCCCGCCGCTGCGGCGCCGGCCGCCGCGGCCCTGCCCGTGTCGCCGTGCGTTAAGCCCGGCCATTACCCGGGCAAGAAGGCCAGCGACGTCCGCAAGGAAGCGTGGATGAACGAAATGAAATCCTATGGAACCTGCACCACCGCCTTTGTCGCCGACGTGCGCGCCCAGATCGACGCCCGGGTCAAAGCTCGCCAACAGCACGGTCGAGGACTACAACGCCAACTTGAAGGTGTTGCAGGAAGAACAGCGGGACGCCGAGCAAGGTCCGGCCCCGAAGTGATCGGGTGAGTCCCGCGCGCGCCACGGCGCATCTCGCAGCGGTTCCGACCGCCACCGAAGATATCGCGCGCGCCGTCGCCGTCGTGCTGCGCGACGGCTTCGATCGCCACTACGCGCTGTTCCGCGATTGCGCGCGCGTCGGCCAAGCATCATTTCGAAACGGCCAACTGGCGGGCGATCCGGCACGCGGCCCGCGACCGCATCGATTTCTACGATCGCCGCGTGGAGGAGACCGCCGCGCGCATCCGGACCGAATTCCGCACCGCCGGGCTGGATGGCGCCGGCGCCGACGCGCTGTGGGAACGCACCAAGCTCCACTTCATCGGCCTGCTGATCGACCACAAGCAGCCGGAATGCGCGGAAACGTTCTTCAACTCGGTGTCGTGCAAGATCCTGCACCGCGCGTATTTCCACAACCGGTTCATCTTCGTCCGGCCGGCGATGTCGACCGAGCACATCGACGCCGATCCGCCGACCTATCGCAGCTATTACCCGCTGGAGAAGGGCCCGCGCAACGCGCTGATCGACATCGTTCTCGATTTTCACCTGGAGCGGGGGTTTTCCGATTTCCGGCGCGATCTGCGCAACGTGCTCGCGGCGTTCCGGGAACGCGTTCCGCGCCCCTTCCTGACCGAAGCCAATCACCAGATCCAGGTGCTGTCGACGCTGTTCTTCCGCGACCAGACAGCCTACATGGTCGGGCGCGTCGTCAACGGCAACAGTTTCTATCCGTTCGCCCTTGCGCTGAAGCACGCGCCGGATGGCCTGCTGTACGTCGACGCATTGCTTTTGGACGACGTCGAGCTGGCGCTCCTCTTTTCCGCGAACCGCTCGTATTTCCTCGTCGACATGGAGGTGCCGTCGGCCTACATCGCATTTCTCCGCGCGATGCTGCAGGACAAGACGGCCGCCGAGCTCTACACGATGGTCGGATTGCAGAAGGCAGGCAAGAATCTCTTCTATCGCGACTTCCTGCATCACCTTGCGCACTCGCGCGACCGCTTCATCATCGCGCCTGGAATCAAGGGCCTGGTGATGAGCGTGTTCACGCTGCCGTCCTATCCGTACGTGTTCAAGGTGATCAAGGACCGCATCGCCGCGTCCAAGGACACCGACCGCGGCAAGGTCATGCGCAAGTACGCGCTGGTCAAGCACCACGACCGCGCGGGCCGCATGACGGACATCCTCGAATATTCCGACGTCGCGTTTCCGCGCGGCCGCTTTTCGCCGGAACTGCTGGCGGAGCTGAAGGATGTCGCGCCGTCGCAGGTCGACGAGGAAGGCGAGCGGATCATCGTGCGGCACGTTTACATCGAGCGGCGCATGACGCCGCTCAACCTGTACCTGGAAGGCGCCGACGATGCGCAGCGCATCCACGCGGTCCGCGAGTACGGGGATGCCATCCGCGAGCTGGCCATCGTCAACATCTTCGCCGGCGACCTGCTGTTCAAGAATTTCGGCGTGACGCGTTATGGCCGCGTCGTGTTCTACGACTACGATGAAATCGAATACCTGGCCGACTGCAAATTCCGCCGGATACCGAACCCTCCTCCCGGATACGACGAAATGGCGAGTGACGTCTGGTACCCCGTGGGTCCGCTCGACGTCTTTCCGGAGGAGTTCGCCACGTTCCTCCTTACCGACGTGCGGATACGCGAGGCGTTCATGGCGTTTCATCGCGATCTGCTCGACGCATCCTGGTGGCAGGACGTGCAGCGAGGGATCGCGAGCGGGCAGGAGGCCGAGGTGCTCTCCTACGCGCGTGCGCATCGATTCGCGCCGGCTGGGCGACGCGCGGGAAGCTGATCGCCCACGAATCTGCGCGCCGCATGGCAGCGCCTGTCCTGCGGTGCTATCCTCATTGCCATCTCCCCCAACGCATCAACCCACGCATGAAGCCCCTGTCCGCACGCAACTGCACGCTGTTGATCGCCTTCGCCGCGCTGGCCGTGGCCGCATGCGAAAACCCCATGAAAAAGAAGGAAGAAGAGATCGCCAAGAGCACTTTCGCCTGTTCCTACAATGGCGAGCGCTTCGTGGTCCGGTTCGCGGAAGGCGAGGCGCGCATGCTGCTGGATGGCGTTCAGCGCGTGACGCTGTACCAGTTGCCGGCGGCTTCCGGCGTGCGCTACAGCAACGGCACGATGGAATTGCGTGGCAAAGGCACCGAACTGCAATTGATCCGCGACGGCGTGGTGACTCCGCTGAAGGACTGCGAACCCTACGCCGTCATGCCTCCGGCCAAGTAGGGTGGCACCAGCCACGAGCGTGGGGGTCCAATGACACGGCTGCGTCCGGCCGTCGGCGTCATCGGTATCGGCGCGATGGGTATGGGCGTGTTGGCCAGCCTGCTGCGCGGGCACTTCCCAACGCACGCGCGCGACATCCGTCCCGAGGCCCACGCCGAAGCCGAATTGCTGGGGGCAACTTGCCATCCCGGTGCTGCATCGCTGGCACGCACCTGCGACATCGCGATCGTGCTGGTCGTCGACTCGGCACAGGCGGACGATGTCCTCTTTGGCGCCGGTGGCGCCGCAACGGCGTTTCGACCCGGCGCAATCGTCATGCTCTCGTCGACAGTGGCGCCCGACTACACCTGCGCGCTGGCGGACCGCCTCGCCGCGCATGGAGTCGTGCTCGTCGATGCGCCCGTCTCCGGCGGTCCGCGCCGTGCGGCCGACGGCACGATGACCATGATGGTCGCCGGCGCGCCCGCGGCGGTGGCGCGCTGCGAACCCGTGCTTGAAGCCGTGGCGGGACGCGTGTTCCGCGTGGGTGATGCGCCCGGCACTGCCGCCAAGTTCAAGATCGTCAACAACCTGCTTGCCGCCGTGAATCTCGCTGCCGGCGCTGAGGCACTGGCGCTCGCGGTTCGCGCCGGACTCGATCCGGCACAATTCGTGGAGGTCGTCAACGCGAGTTCCGGCGCCAGCTGGATGTTCGCAGACCGCATGCCGCGCGTGTTGGCCGGCGATTTCGCGCCGCGCGCCGCGGCAAAGATCCTTGCCAAGGATGCAGGCATCGCGGCGGAGTTCGCGGCGCGCCTGGGGCAGGACGCGACATTCGCGAGCGCCGCTCACGCGGCATTCCAGCGTCTGGTCGATGCCGGCTACGGCGAGATGGACGACGCGGCGATCTGCAAATTCATGGTCGATGGAGACGGCTGACGCGATCGCGGGATCATCACTTGCGCTTCGCGCGCTGCGCCTCGTCCACGTCCATGTACATCCACCCTTCGTTGCGCATGGGATGGGGCACATAGTTTCTAACCCAGCCGTTGGCCAGCGCGTCCTCGATGTCGTTGTACCGCATGCGCCACGGCGCGTAGGCCACGACCAGTTCCGTCATCCTATCGAACAGGCGTGTGCGCGCCGGCGAATCGGGAAGCGTGCGCGCCTCATCGAACAGCTTGTTGAATTCCGGCAGGTTGAAGCGAGAATAATTGGCCTGTCCGACGGACGGGCCGTACAAGAGCTGCATGAAGTTCTCGGCGTCCGGGTAGTCGGCGTTCCAGCCGTCGTCGCGCATCGGGATCTGACCCTTGCGTGCCATCTTGCGCAGTTCCGGCATCTTGTCGTACTTGAACGTGACACGGATGCCGATTGCATCCAGGTTCTTCTTCCACAGCTCGTCGCGCTCGCGCGCAATGGTGGTCGGCGGCGACCAGCGGTCGACGACCAGCGGCTTGCCTTCCGGGGTTTCGCGGTAGCCGTCGCCATCGCGGTCCCTGTAGCCGAACTTGTCGAGCAGCGCCTTGGCCGCGGCGGGATCGAACACCTGCGCCGCGGTCCTGAGTTTCGGGTTGTAGCCGGCGATGTCCGGTGGGATGGGACCGCTCGCGGGCAGCGCGCGCCCGGACAACAGCACGCGCATCGCCTCATCGTTGTTGTAGGCCATGCCCATCGCGCGCCGCAGTGCGATGCGCGCCGGCTCGTAGCCGCCCACGACCGGGTCTTCCATGTTGAAGTAGGTGAAGGCGACGCTGGGGCGCACCAGCGGCTGGTGCACGATGCCTTTCGCCGCGAGGTCGGGCTTGAGCTTGCCGTTGTCGAGAGCCTGGGCGATGAGGTTGACCGGCAGCAGATTCAGGTAGTCGACTTCGCCGCTCAGGAACGCGAGCCAGCGCGCCTGGCCTTCTTCCATGATGCTGACATCGATGCGCGGCAGCAGCGGCAGGCGCTTGCCCTTGAGATTCGCCGCAACGGCTTCCGACACAGCCGGAATCGGGCCGGTCGGCGTATACGTGACCGTTCGGTAACCGGGGTTTGCCAGCAATTCGATGCGCGAGCTGCGCTTGTACTGTCCGAGCACATACGGCCCGGTGCCAACCGGGTGCGCGCCGATGTCGTTGCCATAGGCTTCGACCACCTCACGCGCCATCGCCGCGGTGTTGGGGACGGCCAGGACGTAGAGAAAGCGCAGGTCCGCGGCGTTGAGCCGGATCTTGAGCGTATGACGGTCGACGAGGGTGAAGCCCGCAACCGGCGCGTCGTAGTCGAACTTGCCTGTCTTCTTCGCCTGTTCGCGCACGTCGTCGAGACCTACAATCTTGCCCTCGAGCATCCACAGCCATGGCGACTGCACAGCCGGGTCCATGATCCGCTTCAGCGCGTAGGCGTGATCGGCCGCGGTCAGTTCGCGCTGCTTGCCCTTGAAGGCCGGGTCGGGCGAAAAGAAGATTCCCTTCTTCACTTTCATCGTGAAGACTTTCCCGCCCTCCTCCATCAGCGGCAGCGCTTCGAGCGTGCGCGGGACGAGCTTGACCGGTCGCGCCAGGTAGTCGTAGTCGAGCATCGCCTCCATGATGCAGGCGATGACGTCGTCGGACGCGGCGTCCGAGGCGAACGCGGGATCGAAGCTGGTTTCCGCGATGGCCAGCACCACGTGGAGCGTCTTGCCGTCGTTCGCCGCCTCCGCAGCGGTCAGCGCAAGCGAAGCGACGAGCACGACAGCCCGCAGTGCGCGGCAGGGACGCAGGATGGTCAAGGGACTCCGATGGGAATGCAGCGTAGATATAATCGTAGCATCAGCGCATCGGAATGCGGACGCGAAGGAGCGCGCAATGGAAATGAAGCGACTGAATGGCGGCAGCCTGCGTGCCGCCGGCTACGACGCCCGCGACCAGAAGCTCGTCGTGGAACTGACCGCCGGGACGTTCGAGTACACCGGCGTCACGCCCGAAATGTGGCGGCGCTTCTCCGGCGCGTCGTCGCCGTGGAGCTATTTCAGGGACAACATCGAGGAAGAATTCCCGGCCCGGCGCGTGCGCTGACTAGGGCCGCGACAGCGCGCGGAGGCATGCCCCGCGCGCGTCGACCGGAACGGAGGGGAACGCTTACTGAACGGTCAACTTGCGGCCGGCCAGTGCCGGTTTCTTCGCCAGCTTGAGCTCCAGCACGCCGTTCTGGTATTTTGCCTCGCTTGCCGACTCATCGAGTTCCACCGGCAGCACGAAGCTGCGATAGGCCGCGCCGTAATGGCGCTCGCTGCGCAGCACGCGTCCGCCGTTTCCGGCATCGGCTTCCTGCTTCGCTTCCTTCTTCACTTCGGCGGCGATCGTGACCTGGTTGCCTTCGATGGTGACCTGGATGTCGTCCCGGTTCACGCCCGGAATTTCCGCGTGGACGACGTAGGCATTGTCCGCTTCGGTCACATCGACCTTGATGGCGATTGCCGAGTCCGCAGCGGTCTGGACGGGCCTGAACAAGCCGCGGAACAGGTGGTCCAAGCCAGCTCCGGAAAACGGGTCGTACAATTGCACTGTTTGCATGATTTCACTCCTGTCATCGGGATTCGAGGTTGGTGCGCGGGCGACGTCCTTGACGTAAAGCAAGGCAATCGGCCGCTCGCAATGCCAATCTAAGGCCATGCGCGGCGGATTCAAGGCCTAATGACGAAGCCCGTGCAGCGCGCCACCCGGACAATGCGCCCGGACCCGCGCAACCGGCGCCCGCGCGCGCTTCACGGAACCCCCTCGAGGGAGCATCCCATGCCTGCCGCCCCATCCCCGCTGAACGCCTCCCAACGCGCCGCCCTGCAGGCAAAACTCGTCGCCCGACGCGTGGCCCTGCGCGCGGAGATCGAGACCAAACTCAACACGCAGGACAACCCGGCGCTGATGGGGCTGCGCAATCGCATGGAGGAAACCGACGACTGGGCGGTCGCCGACCTGGAGACCGCGCTTGACGTCGCGGAGGTCTCTCGCGACGCCGCCGAACTCCAGGAAGTGGAGGCGGCGCTGTCGCGTATCAAGAACAATACTTACGGCATTTGCCTCGAATGCGGAAAGCCGATTCCCACCGCGCGGCTCGACATCTCCCCGATGGCCGCGCGATGTGTCGCGTGCCAACAACTTCTCGAGACGGCCATGCGCCGGACAGGCGCCGGGACGTTGTAGTCGCGAGTGGCTATTTAGACGCCGACCGGATCGGTCCGCCTTTCGCGTACTTCTCGATCCACGCGAAGAATTCGCCGTACCAGAGCCGCGAATTCTGCGGCTTCAGGATCCAGTGGTTTTCATCCGGGAACCAGACCAGGCGGGTCGGCACCTTCTTCGCGTGCAGCGTGTTGTAGTACTGCAGCGCCTGGGTCGCGGGCACGCGGTAATCCTGCTCCCCATGGATCACCAGCGTGGGCGTCCGGGCGGCCTTCACATAATGATGCGGTGATTGACGCATCACCTGCGGCGGGTTTTCCCAGTGGAAGGCACCCAGCTCCTTGGCGAAGAACTGGAACGCGTCGGTCGCCATCATGCTGACCCAGTCGTAGCAGCCCGCGTGGCATACGTAAGCCTTGTAGCGATTCGTGTGGCCATTCATGAAGGCAACCATGTAGCCGCCGTAGCTGCCGCCCGTGGCGACGAGGCGTGCGCGGTCGATGTAACCCTGCTTCAGCATGAAGTCGGTCGCCGCCTCGGTGTCGGCGAATTCCTTCTCGCCATACCGCGTCGTGATCGTCTCCAGGAATTTCTGCCCGAACCCGGTCGAGCCGTGATAATTGACGCACACGACTACATAGCCGCGGCCGGCAAAGGTCTGCGTATTCCATCGATAATGCCAGCCGTCATGGTGGGCGGCGTGCGGGCCGCCATGGATGGAATGAAGCAGCGGCCACTTCTTCTGCGGATCGAAACCGGGCGGATAGGTGACGAAGACCTGCACCGGCTCGCCATGCCACCCCTTCACCGTGAATTCGCGCACGTCGCCAAGCGCGTGCCGCGCGAGGAGCGCGCGATTCAGCGACTCGATCCCGCGCGCCGCAGACCCGTCGCCACGAGCCGCGAACAGCGCCGCCGGGTGGCTCGCCGTGGCGCGCGCAAATGCCAGCACTTCGCCACTGCGGGAACGGGCGAAACCCGCGATATCCCCGCCCGGCGCAAGCAGGTCCGGCGCGCCAGCTGCAACCGGCAAACGGTACAGGCCGACGCGTCCGTGGTCCTCGGCCAGGAAAAGGAGCGCTCCGGAATCGGCACTCCATTGCACGTGCATCGCGGCGCGGTCGAATTTCGGCGCCAGCGCGCGCAGCGACCCGCCGCGGCGTGCGCACAGTGTGAGGTGCCCCTGGTCATTGAATGCGCGCTTCGTGTCGAAGGAGCTGAAGGCGAGCCACCGGCCGTCCGGCGAATAAACCGGCGACGCGTCGTCGGTACCGGTTGCCGCCGTCACCACGTGCTTGCGGCGCGTGGCCAGATCGATGGTCACGATGTCGCGCCGGTTCATGAGGTCGGGCTCGGGTGCCAAGTCGGCGGTGATTGCGAGCTGCCGACCATCGGGAGAGATATCGAAGTCCTCCGACGAGGGTTCCCATGGCGGCAGCGCGATCTTCAGGCCAGCCAATAGATCCTCGCTGTGTCCGGTGCGCAGGTCACAGGCAAACACGTGGGGTTCGCGTCCGTCGGTAATCCAGTGATCCCAGTAGCGAGTGGCCGCGCGCTCGGTCACATGGGCCTTCACCTTCGAGTCCTTGCGTTCCTTCAGCCGCTTGGCCTGCGCCACGTCCGACTTCAAATCCGGCCAGACGCTGGACACGAAGGCGATGCGCTTGCTGTCGGGAAACCATTTCAGAGCGGCCGCCCCGGCCGCGATCTTCGTCACCCGCTCCGCCTCGCCACCATCGGGCGCGATGCGATACACCTGCGGTTCGGCGTCGTCCTTGCGTTTGGCCGTGAACGCGATCCACTTGCCGTCCGGCGACCAGCGCGGCTCGCTGTCCTTGTCGCCGGTGGTGAGTCGGCGCGGCCGCGTGATGGCGGCCGTTCCCGGCTTCACCGAATCGCCGTCGGCGATGCCCGTGGGGAACAGCCACAACTCGGTGCTGGATTCGTTGGTGTCCATCGCGAACGACGTGACCGGTGCGCACGCGACGCGACCGTCCGGCGACAGCGTCGGATTGCCGATGCGCTTGATTTGCCAAAGCGCCGCTACATCGAGCGGCGCCGGAGTGCGGGTGCGGCCGGTGCGTCGGGAAGGCATGCGAATTGCCTTAAGTTAGAATGACGACGACGGATTCTAGCGCGTGCCCCGATCCCGGGGCCGCCTTGGCAACTCGAAAAGACCATCCATGACCGCAATGAAATATCGCCGGCTCGGGCGTTCCGGCCTCAAGGTAAGCGAGCTGTCTTTTGGCTCCTGGGTTACGTACGGCAACCAGATGGGCAGCGACCAGGCGCGCGAATGCATGGCCGCCGCCTATGCCGCCGGCGTCAACTTCTTCGACAACGCCGAGATCTACGCCAAGGGCCAGTCCGAGACCATCATGGGCGAAGTGCTCGCGAAGTCCGGCTGGCGCCGCGCGTCCTACATCGTCTCGACCAAGTTCTTCTGG
Source organism: uncultured beta proteobacterium (assembly GCA_963782625.1). GTDB lineage: Bacteria > Pseudomonadota > Gammaproteobacteria > Burkholderiales > Casimicrobiaceae > VBCG01. The sequence goes on from CAWAKN010000016.1 coordinate 512,109, forward strand.
GGGCTCCATGACGGCCCCAACGAAAAGAACACGCTGAACCGGAAATACCTGATGCAGGCGATCGACGGTTCGCTGGCGCGCCTCAAGCTCGATTACGTCGACCTCGTCTATTGTCACCGTCCGGATCCGGACACGCCGCTCGAGGAAACGGTGCGCGCGATGTCCGACATGATCGTCGCGGGCAAGGCCAACTACTGGGGAACCTCGGAGTGGAGCGCGACCGAGATCGCCGCGGCGTGGCACATCGCGGACCACCATTCCTGGCACAAGCCGGTGACGGAACAGCCGCAGTACAACCTCCTGCATCGCGAGCGCGTCGAGACCGAGTATGCGCGGCTCTACGACGATCTCGGCCTGGGCACGACGATCTGGAGCCCGCTGGCCTCGGGACTCCTGACGGGAAAGTACAGCGACGGCATTCCCAAGGATTCGCGCGCCGCCCTCAAGGGTTACGAGTGGCTGGCCGAAAGCATCGTCGATCCGATGAAGATCGCGACGGTCAAGCGGCTGGCGCCGATCGCCGCATCGCTCGGGTGTACGCTGGCGCAGATGTCCCTCGCGTGGTGCCTCAAGAATCCGCGGGTGTCGACGGTCATCACCGGCGCCAGCCGTCCGTCACAGGTGGTGGAAAACATGAAGGCACTGGAGGTCGTGCCCAAGCTCTCGCCAGACGTGATGGCGCGCATCGATGCCGTCGTGACCGCGGGCCGGTCCGCCGAGTGAATCCGGCGACGCCATGAATCCTCTCGAGAGCTGGGGCGAGGAGCAACGTTCCGCCTATCTCTATCGCGCGTGCGCGGAAGCCGAGTCCGGCACGCCGCGAGCCGCGCTGTTCGCGCGGCTGGCGATCGAAGCGGAAGCGCAGGCCGCGATCTGGCGCGCGCAGTTGACCGCGAGGGGCCACCCGCCACCTGGACCTTATGTTCCGGACGAGCGGGCGAAACTGGTCGCCCGCCTGGTGCATTGGTTGGGACCGCGGCGGTTGCGCGCGGTATTGGCCGCCATGAAGGTTCGCGGCATGGCAATCTACGGCAGCGCAGTGGGCGACCAGGGCGGGCATGCCGTGCCCACCGCCGGCAGCGGAGTCGAGCATCGCCACCGCAACCTGGGTGGCGGCGGAAACCTGCGTGCCGCCGTTTTCGGCATCAGCGACGGCCTCGTCTCCAATGCGAGTCTGATCCTCGGCGTGTCGGGCGCCAGCCCCGATGCGCACATCGTGCTTCTTTCCGGCGTGGCCGGTCTCGCCGCGGGCGCGTTTGCGATGGCGGCCGGCGAATACGTTTCGGTGCGGTCGCAGCGCGAACTGTACGAGTACCAGATCGCCCTCGAACGTGATGAGCTGAACGAATATCCGGAGGCGGAAGCGCAGGAACTCGCGCTCATCTACGTCGCCAAGGGGTTGCCGCAGGCAGAGGCGGAAACACTCGCGCAACGCCTGATCGGCGATCCCGAACACGCGCTCGACACGCTCGCGCGCGAGGAATTGGGACTCAATCCCGGCGAATTGGGATCTCCGGCAGGGGCCGCGGCGAGTTCATTCGCCGCCTTTGCCGCGGGAGCGGCCGTGCCGCTCGCCCCATTCGTGTTCGGGATGGGCAGCGCCGCGCTGCCCATCGCGATCGCCTTCACGGCGGTGGCGCTGTTCGGCGTCGGTGCGGTGCTGTCGCTGTTTACCGGTCGCAGCGCCTGGCTGTCGGGGTTGCGCACGCTGGCGCTGGGTGCGTTGGCGGGAGGCGTGACGTTCACCATCGGTCGCCTGGTCGGCGTGAACGTCGCTTGAAGGCGCCCACCGCAGCGAAGATCGACCGTCGCCAATCGCATCGCGCGCCACGCGAAGAACGCGCCGTCGCGCGGGCGATCGATGCCGGCAAGGGGATCGGGCCGGCGCTGGTCCTGGCGCCCGGGCGCGAAAAGTCATCGCGGCTGCGCCACCCCTGGATCTTCTCGGGCGCGGTCGAGCGCGTCGAGGGCGATCCCGCGTCTGGAGAGACCGTCACCGTCGTCGCCGCGGATGGGACTTTCCTCGCGTCGGCAGCCTATTCGCCGTCATCGCAGATTCGCGCGCGCGCGTGGTCGTTCGATTCGCGGCAGACGATCGACACGGCGTTCTTCACAAAAACGGTCGCCCGCGCCGCGATGGCCCGCGCCGCGCTCTTCGACCAGGATCACACGGCGGGCCGCCTATTGCACGGCGAATCGGACGGACTTCCCGGCGTCATTGCCGATCGCTACGCTGAAGTCGTCGTGTTGCAATGCCTTTCCGCGGGAGCGGAACGCTGGCGCGACGTCATCGCGACCGCGCTGCGGGAAGCCACCGGCGTCCAATGCGTGTTCGAGCGTTCGGACGCGGAAGTAAGGTCGCTCGAAGGGTTGCCGGCGCGCACCGGGACCCTCCTTGGCGTCCTGCCGGACGCCGTGACTATCGTCGAGGACGGCATCGCTTACCGAGTCGACGTCGTGCAGGGCCAGAAGACCGGTTTCTACCTGGACCAGCGCGACAACCGGCGAATCGTCCGCGGGCACGCGACAGGCAGGCGCGTGCTCAATGCCTTCAGCTACACCGGCGGATTCTCGCTGGCCGCGCTCGCGGGAGGCGCGGTGTCGGTGCTTTCGGTCGACAGTTCCGGCGACGCGCTGAACCTCGCGCGCGATAACCTCGCGCGCAACGCGATGCTCGATCCTGCGCGCGCGCAATGGCGCGAAAGCGATGTGTTCGAGGAGTTGCGCCGGTTGCGCGATTCAGGCGCGGCCTTCGACATGATCGTGCTCGATCCGCCGAAATTCGCGCCCACGGCAGCGCACGCCGAACGCGCGGCGCGCGCGTACAAGGACATCAACCTGCTCGCGTTCAAGTTGCTGGCGCCGGGCGGATTGCTCGCGACGTTTTCGTGTTCCGGCGGCATCTCCGCTGAACTGTTCCAGAAAATCGTTGCCGGCGCGGCGCTCGATGCGCATGCCGACGGGCAGATCATCGGGCACCTCACCGCCAGCGGCGACCATCCGGTAGCGCTGAATTTCCCGGAAGGCGACTACCTCAAGGGGCTGCTCATTCGCAGGGCGTGAAGACGTCCACGGTCAAGCGGCCACGCAATCCCACGTCTCGCGCCGGTGCGTACCGGATTCCTCGAGCAGAAAGCGGCGAACGCCGTCGATTTCCCGCGGCGACGCCGGCGCGTCGTCGCCAAGCAGCATCAATCGCCTGATCGGCGTGCCCGCCTGCCTGGCCAGGTGCCGGCCGAGCATTCCGCCGAGCGAGGTTCCGATCCAATCCACTTCCTCGACATCCAGGCGCGCCAGCAGCCCATTGAGGTCCGCGAGCAGTTGTGGAAAGTCGAGGCGTAGGGCGGTGCCAAGCCATTCCCCTTCGCGACGCCCCGCGAGATCGGGACAAATCACGCGAAAGTCCGATGTCAGGCCGCGCGCCAGGACATCGAAGTCGCGCGCACTGCCATGGGACCCGTGCACGCAGACCACGACGCGCGGATTGTCGGCGTTTCCCCAGTCGCAATAGTGCAGGCGGTGAAAGCCGGCCGAGCCCAGGCCGCGGTAGGTGCGGTGAACGGGTACGGCAAGTCGCTCCAGCGGACGCGGGGCGCCCGCCGACCACAAGCCCGGCTTCAACGGTGAGGGGCCGGGACGGACAGATTCCACCGGCCTCTGCGCCCGGCGGCGCGGATCTTCTTCCAGGTCCATGCCCACGGCTTGCGCCAGTGCTGATCCGACCTTGACGAACAGCGCGCGGAAATATTCCCTGCGCATCTCCTCCGCCTCCCGGATATACCGGGCGCGGACACTCGAGTCGATGTAGTACTCGTTCACGGCTACCTCCGTCATGGTGAGCGGTAATGCAGCCAAAGCACATTGCTGCGCTGCACCATGACAACATAGAGAGCACGGTCCGCGTTTGCCAATCGTTCTTTCGGATAGCCTCGATCCATTCCGGCTATTTTTCAATAACACATTGTATTCATTACATTTTATTGAAAAAACAAGGCCGCATTCGGTTACCCGATGCGGCCTTGTCAGCCTCGGCCGGATGGACAGGAGGTCACCCGGCCGTGTTCAGTAACCCGATCTCTACATGCGACCCTTCGATGGCAACGACAAAATAAGGGATTCCGTTCAGGGTGCCTTGGCCGGAGCGGCAGCAGTGGCCGGACCCTTCATGCATTCAGATTGCGCCTTGGAGCGCGCATCGCCCGACAAGCCCGCCGTCTGCTTGTTGCACATGGCCATCTTGCTCTCCTGCTTGGGCGGAGGGGCAGGCTTGGCAGACATGCACTCACTCATGAATTTCTTGCGTTCGTCGCCGGTCTTGCCCTCGGACTTGGTGTTGCAGGCCGCCATTTTGTCCTGCTGCGCCTTTTGCGCCGGCGTGGGGTCGGCCGCGTAAGCGGGCAGACTGGCAGCCAACATGCAGGCGGCTGCCAGGGTCATCAGCTTGTTCATGGGAATACCTCCAAAAAGATCTGCAATTCGGCTCGCGGACCGTGTCTTCTGCCTGTGAGCGCGTGGCACCGTTTTCGAGTTCAGTCTACGGCATCCTGCCGGCTCCTTAACGCGCCGGAACGCGAATTCGCCGACCATGTCGTCCAACTGTTGCGTCCTTGCCATCCTGCGCCGCAACACGGGTCGTGGCACAATAGCGTTCCCACCGGTCGGATGCCGGTAATATATTGTTTTGGCTGCAGAAACCTTCAGGAACCCGTTCCGTGCCGACCTCCACAACCCGCCGCCACCCCGCCCCAATTGCCGGACCGTCGGGCAGTCCCAAGCCGATCGACGACACCCGGATCAAGGAGATCACCGAACTCGCCCCGCCATCCCACCTGTTGCGCGAATTTCCGGCGTCGGAGCGCCCGGCATCGACCACGTTCGAGGCGCGCCAGGCGATCCATCGCGTGCTGCATGGCGCCGATGATCGGCTGCTGGTCGTCGTCGGTCCCTGCTCGATTCACGATTACGACGCGGCGATCGACTACGCGACGCGGCTGTCAGCGATCAAGTCCGAACTCGCCGAGTCGCTGATCGTGGTGATGCGCGTCTATTTCGAAAAACCGCGCACGACGGTCGGCTGGAAGGGTCTCATCAACGACCCGCGGCTCGACGACAGCTTCCGCATCAACGAGGGACTGCGACTGGCGCGGCGCATCCTGCTCGAGATCAACGAGCTGGATCTGCCTGCGGGAACGGAATACCTGGACATGATCACGCCGCAGTACATCGCCGACCTGATCGCGTGGGGCGCCATCGGCGCGCGCACGACGGAGAGCCAGGTGCACCGGCAGCTTGCTTCGGGCCTGTCGTGCCCGGTCGGCTTCAAGAACGGCACCAATGGTGACGTGCGGATCGCCGTCGACGCGATCAAGGCCGCGTCCGCTCCGCATCATTTCCTGTCGGTGACCAAGGGCGGTCACTCGGCCATCGTGCACACGGCGGGCAACGAGGACTGCCACATCATCCTGCGCGGCGGCAAGTCGACCAATTACGATGCCGCGAGCGTCGATGCGACCTGCAACGAACTCGCGCATGCCGGACTCGCCGCGCGGGTGATGATCGACTGTTCGCATGCGAACAGCCAGAAGCAGCACCAGCGGCAGGTCGATGTTGCGCGCGATGTCGCGGGCCAGGTGGCGGGCGGCGATGCGCGCATCTTCGGCGTCATGATCGAGAGCCATCTCAATGCCGGCCGCCAGGACCTCGTGCCCGGCAAGGCGCTGGAATATGGCGTGTCGATCACCGACGCGTGCATCGGCTGGGATGCGACGGAAGGCCGTGCTGCGAGAGCTTGCACAGGCCGTTCGCGCGCGCCGGCTCGTCCTGACCGATTCGGCGTGAACGCGCCGGGGCGCCGTTCCCCGGTGCCGGTCGTGCCGGTGGAAACGGAACTGAAGTTGGCAATGGCGCCGGATGCCATGGCCCGGCTGGCCCGCCATCCCCTCCTGCGGCCGCTTCGTCGCGGACCCGCCCGCAAGGCGCGGGTCACGTCGACCTACTACGATACCGACGACCTGGTGCTCGCCAAGGCCGGCGTCGCGCTGCGGCTCCGGCGTGACGGCCACAAGTGGCTGCAGACGGTAAAGGGCCCGGTGAGGAACGATGCGGCCGGCGGCATGACGGCGCGCAGCGAGTTCGAATGGCCGGTCACGGGAGCACGGCTCGATCCGCTGCGCTTCGCCACGACTCCGTTTCGGCGCAAGCTGGGCAAGGCCGAAAGGCGCGGCCTGGTTGCGCAATTCACCACCGACATCATGCGCACGACCATCCCGCTCGCGTTTGCCGACAGCACGATGGCATCGTTGTGCATCGACACGGGCGAGGCGCGCGCCGACGTCGACGGCAAGCGGCTACATGCGCCTATCAATGAAATCGAACTCGAGCTCGAGGCCGGTGATCCGGTTCGGCTCTTCGAGTTCGTGTACGCGCTCACGGCCGAGTTCCCGTTGGCCCTGGAGCCCCGGTCCAAGGCGGCGCGCGGCTACGCGCTCCGCCATCCGGCCGCGCCGGCTCCGGTGCATGCCGAGGATCCGGAGCTTGCCCCGGGCGCAAGTGCCGCAGAGGGATTCGCCGCGATCATTCGCGTCTGCCTGAAACAGGTCGAAGGCAACGCGGGCGGCGTGCTGGCGCAGACAGACCCGGAGTGGGTGCATCAGATGCGCATCGGGATCCGCCGGTTGCGCGCAAGTCTCGCTCTCTCGGCCAGGTATATGGCGCCGGCCCGCGTCGAACCACTGCGCCTTGAACTGCGCTGGCTGGCGCAGGCGCTTGGCGCCGCGCGCGACAGCGACGTCTTCACGCTCGAAACACTGCCGGCATTCTCCGCCGCCGTGGCGCGAGGCACCAATGCAGCCGCTTTGAAACCGGCGCTGCGCGCGCTGGCCGCCCGGGCCGCCGCCCGCCGCGCCGAAGCTGGCGACGCGGCGCGCGCGGCCGTCGGTTCCGCCAGGTTCCTGCGCATGGTGCTCGCGGCATCGGCGCTGGCCGCCTCGCCGGCGACGGGCAGCCCGGATCCCGACGCGCTGGCGGCAAGCGCGCGCGACGTCGCTCGGCCGCAGCTCAAGCGTCGCCATCGCGCGCTGCTGGCGCTGGGATCGGATCTGCCGCACGCCGCGCCGGAAATACGGCATGCGGCCAGGCTCGCCGCGAAAAAATTGCGCTATGCGACGGAATTCTTCGCGCCGCTGTTCGCGAAAAAGCGCACACGCGCGTATCGCCACGCACTCACCGCGCTGCAGGAGGAACTCGGCGCATGGAACGACGCCGCCGTTGCGGCGCGTATTGCCGGCGAACTCGCCGGCGCCACATCCGCGGCCGCGGCAGCCTTCAGCGGATGGGCCGCGGCCCAGGGCCTTGCGCGAAGCGCCGCGCTCGACAGCGCCTGGGACGCGTTCGCGCGCGCCGCGCCGTTCTGGACGCGCGACTAGCGATTTCCGGTCAACGGTTCGCTCTGGAGAGACGAGCATGCTCGAATCGGCAGAAGTCGGTCACAGGATTGCCAAGGCAACCTATGCGCGCGAGGAGACCCGCCTGCGCGAAGCACTGCTCGACGGGCAGTACGAGATCGGCGAAGCGCGGCGGGGTCCGATCCTCGTCGTCATCAGCGGGCTGGAAGGCGGGGGCCGAGGCGAGACGGCGAACAAGCTGAACGAATGGATGGACCCCAGGTTCATCCGCACGCACGCGTTCGGCCCCGGTGCGCCGGAGGAGGAAGCGCGGCCGCTGGCTTGGCGCTACTGGCGAGCGCTGCCCCCGCGCGGGCGAATCGGGATCTTCATGAACGCGTGGTACCGCCAGCTGGTCAACGCGCATGTGCGGCGCGAGGTGAGCGACGCGCAGTTCGACGCGCGCCTCCAGGAAGTGCGGCAATACGAGCAGATGCTCACCGACGAGGGCATCGTCCTGCTCAAGTTCTGGATCCACCTGTCGCGCGACGCCCAGAAACGGCGGCTGCACGAGCTGGAATCCAATCCCAAGACGCGGTGGCGGGTGACCGCGGTCGACAAGGCAGCGCTCCGCCACTACAACAAGTATCACGACAAATGGGAGCAGATGCTGCGCGAGACGTCGATCGGCCCGGCGCCGTGGTACGTCGTCGAAGGCGCTGACTCCAATTACCGCAACCTCACCGTGGGCAAGATCGTGCAGGAGGCGATGGTCAAGATCAACGCGGGCGCGAAACCGGCGCCGCGGACCGTGGTCGCGCCGGCGCCGTCGGTCATCGGCAACGTGGCGCTGATTCGCCGCCTCGACCTGACGCAAAAGCTCGACGAGAAGTCCTACGACCGCGAACTTCCGAAGTGGCAGGCCAAGCTCGCGCGGCTGACCCAGCGCAAGCGGTTTCGCGACCGCGCGATGATCCTGGCCTTCGAGGGCTCGGATGCCGCCGGCAAGGGTGGCGCTATCCGACGCGTGGCGACATCGCTCGACGCGCGCCAATACGTGATCGTGCCGATCGCCGCCCCAAGCGAAGAGGAACTGGCGCACCCTTTCCTGTGGCGCTTCTGGCAGCAGATACCCGCGCGCGGTGGCATCACGCTATTCGACCGCACATGGTACGGCCGCGTGCTGGTGGAGCGCGTCGAAGGTTACTGCGGAGTCCCGGACTGGATGCGCGCCTATGACGAGATCAACCAGTTCGAGGAGCAGCTGGTTCGCGCCGGAACGATCGTCTGCAAATTCTGGCTGCAGATCAGCAAGGAGGAGCAGCTGAAGCGCTTCGCGGAGCGCCAGAAGACGGCATTCAAGAGGTTCAAGATCACCAAGGACGACTGGCGCAACCGGAAGAAGTGGGCGGCCTATGAACAGGCCGTCGCGGACATGGTCGACCGCACGTCGACGGAACTCGCACCGTGGACGCTGGTCGAGGCGGAGGACAAGTATTTCGCGCGCGTAAAGATCGTGAAGACGATCGTCAGGCAGCTCGAGCGCGCGCTTGATTGAGCCACGGATGCGAGCGCCGATCGCCGATGCTCCCGCCGCGTACGAGGCGCCGGCATGGCTGCCCGGCGGCCACGCGCAGACCATCTACCCGGTGCTGCTGCGACCCTCGGCGGTTACGTACCGGCGCGAACGCGTCGAAACGCCGGACGGCGATTTCTGGCTGTTCGACTGGCTGATCGACGCGGCGTCCGCCCTCGAACGACGCGCCGCTGGTGGTGCTGTTCCATGGACTCGAAGGCAGCTCCGAATCGCATTACGCGCTGGCGTTGATGGCGCGGCTGACGGAATCGGGCTGGCGCGGCGTGGTCGCGCACTTTCGCGGCTGCGGCGGCGAAACCAATCGCATGCCCCGCGCCTATCACTCCGGCGATCACGCCGAGATCGGCGCGATATTGGCCGCGGTGCGCGCGCGCGTCGATCCGCGCGCTCCCGTGTTCGCCTTCGGCGTTTCGTTGGGCGGGAGCGCGTTGCTCAATTGGGTGGGACGCGCGGGAGCGGATGCCGCCCACACGATTTCCGCGGCGGCGGCGGCGTCCACGCCGCTGGACCTCATGGCGTCCGGCCTGGCCATCGACCAGGGGTTGAACCGGCTGATCTACGTGCAGGCGTTCCTGCGCACGCTGAAACCCAAGGCGCTGGCCATGGAACGCCGCTTTCCGGGGCTCGTCGATGCGCGACGCGTCGCAAGTGCCAGGACGCTGTGGGAATTCGACGACGCGTTCACCGCGCCGGTGCACGGCTTCGCGGGAACCGGCGACTACTGGACGCGCGCTTCGTCCAAGCCATGGCTGCGCGAAGTCGCCCTGCCCACGCTCGTGCTCAACGCGAGGAACGATCCGTTCGTTCCCGACGCTTCGCTGCCGGATGCGCGGCAGGTGAGCGCGGCGGTCGTGCTCGACCAGCCCGACCATGGCGGTCACGCGGGCTTCGCGACGCCGCCGCTTCCCGGCGACATCCGCTGGATGGCGCAGAGGGTCGTGACCTTCTTCGCCAAAGGCCGCTGAACACGAGTGCCGGCGCAGACATGCCCCGGCATGCGAAACTACGCGGCGCACGACAACCTCCACGTTGACCGACCATGACATCCCTCCCAAGCGAAATCTTCAAGGCCTACGACATCCGCGGCATCGTCGGACGCACACTCACACCCGCGATCGTCCGCGCCGTCGGCCAGGCCGTGGGCTCGCTGGCGCGCGAGCGCGGCAGCGACACGTTCGCCATCGGGCGCGACGGCAGGCTGTCGGGCCCGGAACTGCTGGCGGCATTGTCCGACGGCATTCGCGCCGCCGGCGTCGACGTCATCGACGTCGGCATGGTGGCCACGCCCATGACCTATTTCGCCGCGCACCACCTGCGCACCGGTTGCAGCGTCATGGTCACGGGCAGCCACAATCCTCCCGACTACAACGGCCTCAAGATGGTCGTCGCGGGCGACACGCTGTCCGGCGACGACATCCAGGCGCTGCGCACGCGCATCGAAGGCGGACGGCTGCTGAGCGGACAGGGGGAATACCGCACGGTGGACATCGCGCCGGCGTATCTCGACCGTATCGTCTCGGACGTGAAACTTGCCAGGCCACTGAAGATCGCCGTCGACTGCGGAAACGGCGTGGCGGGCGCGTTCGCCCCCGAGCTGTACACGCGAATGGGATGCACGGTCGTGCCGCTGTACTGCGATGTGGACGGCACCTTCCCCAACCACCATCCCGATCCGTCGCAGCCTGCCAATCTGCGCGACTTGATCGCGCGCCTCGGACAAGGCGATTGCGACCTCGGACTGGCATTCGACGGCGACGGCGACCGCCTGGGCGTGGTCACGCGCGAGGGCCACGTCATCTACGCGGATCGCCAGCTGATGCTGTTCGCCGCCGACCTGCTCGAACGCCAGCCCGGCGCCACGGTCATCTACGACGTCAAGTCGACGCGCAACCTGAAGCCCTGGATCGTGCAACACGGCGGCGTGCCGCTGCTGTGGAAGACCGGCCACTCGCTGATCAAGGGCAAGATGAAGGAAATCCACGCGGCGCTGGCCGGCGAGATGAGCGGCCACACGTTCTTCGGCGAACGCTGGTACGGCTTCGACGACGGCCTGTATGCCGGCGCCCGGCTGCTCGAGATCCTGTCGCGCCACGCGAATCCTTCGGCGGTGCTCGACGGCCTGCCCGATGCGCTGTCGACGCCGGAGTTGAACGTGCAATGCGCCGAAGGCGAGGCGCACGCGCTGATCGACAGGATGGCCGCGACCGAGACGTTTCCGGGATCCAGCGAAGTGATCCGCGTCGACGGCCTGCGCGTCGAGTACGCGGACGGCTTCGGCCTGGCCCGCGCGTCCAACACCACGCCCGTCATCGTGCTGCGCTTCGAAGCCGACAATGCTGCAGCCCTCGCGCGAATCCAGAGCGAATTCCGCGCCGTCCTCGCCCGCGCCAAGCCCGGCGCCGTACTCCCCTTCTGACCATGGGTGACGCAATCACGCTGGCCGACATCGAGGCAGCACGCACGAGGATCGCCGGCGGCATCTACGTCTCGCCATGCGTCGAGTCGATCCCGCTGTCGCAGCTCACCGGTGCGCACGTCTTCTGCAAGCTGGATTACCTGCAGCGCACCGGCAGCTTCAAGGAGCGCGGCGCGCGCAACGCGCTGCTGCTGCTCAACGACCAGCAACGCAAGCGCGGCGTCATCGCGGCGTCGGCCGGCAATCACGCGCAGGGCATTGCCTACCATGGCAGCCTCCTCGGCATTCCCGTGACCGTGGTGATGCCCAAATTCGCGGCGCTCATCAAGGTCACCAATTGCCGGCATCTCGGCGCCAACGTCGTCCTGCACGGCGCCGACCTGGGCGAAGCGCGCGCACGCGCGGAGGAAATCGCGCGGGAACAAGGGCTCACGTTCATCCATCCGTTCGACAACGCCGACGTGATGGCCGGACAGGGCACGATGGCGCTGGAAATTCTCGAGCAGACGCCGGACGTGGAGGCGATCGTCGTGCCGGTGGGCGGCGGCGGTCTGCTCGCGGGCATCGGCACCGTGTTCAAGGCGCTGCGGCCGCAAGCGCGCGTCGTCGGCGTCGAACCGGAACACGCCGCCTGCCTCACCGCGGCGCGCGCCGCCGGGCATCCGGTCCCCGTGAAATTGTCACCGACGCTGGCCGATGGCCTCGCCGTGCCGCTGCTGGGCAAGCTTCCTTTCGCGGTGCTCGAGCGCGTGGTGGATCAGGTCGTGACGGTGGACGAGGCGCATATCGCGCTCGCGATCCTGCGCCTGATCGAACTGGAGAAGAGCGTCGTCGAGGGTGGCGGCGCCGCGCCGCTCGCCGCCTTTCTCTCCGGCAAGCTCGACAACCTCAAAGGCAAGCGGGTCGTCCTCACGCTGTGCGGCGGCAACATCGACCTCACGATGCTCGGTCGTGTCATGGAAGTGGGACTGGTCGCGGACGGCAGGCTATCGCGGTTCACGGTTTCGATCAGTGACCGGCCCGGCGGCCTTGCGCGCCTCGCGGAGCTGATCGCGTCGACCGGGGCATCGATCCAGGAAATCCTGCACGACCGTGCATTTTCCGGTCCGGACCTGACCGCGGTGCGTGTCGTCTGCGTGGTGGAGACCACCGGACACGCGCACGTCCGCGAACTGCACGCCGCGCTGGCCGCTGCCGGAATGCAGGTCACCGATCAATAACGGATGCCGGCGCGCCGGTAGATGAATCCCAGCAGCCACGCGGGACCGACCAGCAGGAATTTCACGTCCTCGAAGAACGATGGCTTCCTGCCTTCGATCATGTGCCCGATGAACTGTCCGATCCACGCCAGAACGAACACGACGCCGGCCACGGCGAGCGCGTGGGTCCCCAACAAGGTCAGCGGATACACCATTACCGCAAGTACGGCGAGCATCCCGAACGCGAGCGACGGCGACAGCCACGCATAGAACGCCAGCGCGAACGCTATCCCGACATACGCGGCCACTGCCGACCACGCCCACAATGCCGCAAGCACGCTCCACGTGATGAGCGGCACGCAAACCCAATGGATTGCCTTGTTGGCCGGATTGCGGTGCGATTCGCCGTAGCGGTCGAACAGCCGGTCGACGCGGCGCGGATCAGTCCCTTTGCTCACGCTGACCTGGCCGTTGGGGCTCCGAACTTCTGCCACAGGATCAGTATCGAGACGCCCGCGATGCCGATCCAGTCCGCCATCGGCGCCGGATAGATGAGCAGCAGTCCTGAAACCACGAGGACCCATCGCTCCCATTGGCTGCACGCGCGCAGCAGCCATTTCTGCACGCCGGCCGCCAGCGCGGCGATGCCGATGACGGCGGTGACCGTGATCCATGCGACGTGGAGCCACGACGCGTTCGGCGGCACCTTGAGCAGCAACGCAATCCCCGCCGGATCAAGGACGAAAATGAACGGCACCACGAACGCCGGCAGCGTGTATTTCCACGACTGCAGTGTCGTCTTGTAGGGATCGCCTCCTGTGATCGCTGCCGCGGCGAACGGCGACAGCGCCGTCGGCGGCGATACCTCGGACAGCACGGCGTAGTAGAAGATGAACATGTGCGCGGCGAAGTCGGGCACGCCCAGTTTGGTGAGCGCGGGCGCCGCGATCACCGCGCAGATGATGTAACTTGCGGTCACCGGAACCGCCAGGCCGATGACCCACACGATCAGCGCCGTGTACAGCGTGGTCAGCGCGAGGCTGCCGCCGGCGTAGCCGATGATGATCGCGCTGAACTTGAGGCCAAGCCCGGTCTTGGCGACGACGCCGACGATGATTCCCGCGGCCGCACACGTCGCTGCCACGTTCAGCATCTGTCCCGAGCCGTCACGGAGGGCCGCGAGCAACTTTCTCACGCCCATGGCAGTGTCGCGGCGAAAGAAGGATACGAGCCAAGTCACGAGCGTCGCATAGAAGACCGAGAGGATCGGCGAAAAGCCCCAGACCATGAACACGACGATCGAGACCAGCGACAGGAAGTGATACCAGTACTTGCGAGTCAGTTCGCCGAGGCGGAATTCCGACTTGGCCGCAATCTCGGGCATGCCGAACTTGCGCGCGTCGATCTCGACCATCAGCAGCAACGAAAAGTAATAGAGCACCGTCGGGACGGTCGCCATCAGCAGAACGTCGAGGTAGCTGATCTTCAGGAATTCGGCAATCAGGAACGCCGCGGCGCCCAGGACCGGCGGGGAAATGATCGCGCCCAATCCGCCGGCGGCAAGCAGGCCTCCGGCCGCGTCCTTGCCATAGCCGGCCCGCTCCAACATCGGATACGCCACCGAACCAATGGTCACGGTCGTTGCAACGCCCGACCCGGACGGCCCGCCCAGCAGGAAGGACGCCAGCACGACCGTGCGTCCCGCTCCCGTATGCTTGCCGCCCATCGCGGCGAAACTCCAGTCGAGGAAGAATTTCCCGGCGCCCGATTGCTGCAGGAACGCACCGTAGATGGTGAACAGGATGATGAGGCTCGACGACACATCCACCGCCGTGCCGAAGATGCCTTCCAGCGTCTGGTAGAGGAAGCCCGTCATGCTCGACACGTCGTAGCCGCGGTGCTGCCACGAACCGGGAAGCCAGGGCCCGACGAACGCGTAGACCAGGAACAGCGAGATCACGCCGACCATGATCCAGCCGGACGTACGCCGCACAGCCTCCAGGACCAGTACCACAAAGATGACGCCGAACGCCGTGTCGGCGGTGCTGGGCAGCGTGTTGCGGTCCCAGAAATCGTCGCCGCCAATCAGCAAATAGGCAATGGTCGCGACGCCCAGCGCCGCGCCGACCACGTCCCACCACATGAGACGGTTGCGAAAGCGCCGGGCGATCGGGAAAAGGATGAACACCAGCAGCAGCATGAATCCCACATGCACGGGACGCAGGACCTGCGCAGTGACGATGTCTACCGCCGCGTAGAGGTGAAACACCGACATCGCGATCAGCAACCCGGCGGCAAAGCGGCCGAGCCAGCCGCGGTATCGGCTGGTGGCGCCCTCCTCTTCCTCGATGAATTCCTCGGCTTTCTTCAGCCGCTCGTCATCGACGACGACGGTGATGGGTGCTTCGCCCGCGGAGGGACCGTCGGCCAAGGGAACTCCTCTCGCTTACGGAGGGATCAAGCTGCGCAGACCTTGACGCAAGCGTTCAGAACTTGACGCCGCGTTCCTCGAAATACTTCTTTGCGCCCGGATGAAACGGAATCGGCGATCCGGTATTCTGGTTCTTGAGCTCGATGTTCTCGGCTTCCTTGTGCACCGCGACCAGATCCGGCTTTTTCTCTATCAGCGTCTTGACGATGTTATACGCCATCTGGTCGCTCATCTTGTCGTTGGTGACCAGAATGTTCCAGACATCGATGTTCTCGACCGCCTTGTCCATCCCTTGATAGGCGTTGGCCGCGATCGTGCCCTTCGTGTACAGCGGCCCGTATTTCTTGTTCATCGCCTCCACGGCTTCCGCGTGGTCGATCAACTTCATCTTGATGCCTGGCGTCGCGGCAAGGTCCGTCAACGCCGCGGTGGGCACGCCACCCACCCAGAAAAAGGCATCGATCTTGCGGTCCTTGATCGCATTGACCGATTCGGCGGCGCCCAGGCGCTCCTGCTTGATGTCCTTCTTGGGGTCGAGGCCCATCGCCTCGAGCACGCGCAGCGTCATCACTTCCACGCCGCTGCCCGGCGATCCGGTGGACACGCGCTTGCCCTTCAGGTCGGACAGTTTGGTGATCCCCGTGCCGTCGATGGTCACCACCTGCATCTTGTTGGGGTACAACACCATCAGCGTGCGTGCGCTGACCTTGTTGTCCTTGAACTTGTCGAGACCCTGCGAGGCTTCCCAGGCGGCATCCACCATCGCGAAGCCGACTTCGGACTTGCCGGCCCCGATCAGCTTGAGGTTGTCGACGGATCCGCCCGTCACCTCCGCCGTCGCCTGGAGTCCCGGGACGTTTTTCGAGAGCACGTTGGCCATGCCGCCGCCCATGGGGTAGTAGACACCTCCCGTGCCGCCGGTTGTGATCGAAATGCGATTGCCTTGCTGGGCCAGCGCGGGAAGCGCCAAGCCTATGGCAATGGCGGCCAGCACCATGGAAACAGTACGCGTCAATTTCGAAACCATCCATTCCTCCATTCGAAACGCCACGGGAGAATCCGCGGCGGCGACAGCTTGGCGTGCGGCGGTTCGCTTGCGCCATCCGCCGTTCTAGTGGCGGCAGTTTAACGAAATTCGTGGCGCGCCGCTCTCGCGTCTGGCGGAATGTGTGGATGACCCCGCGAGGACGCTGGACGCGCTCCCCCACACCCGGCGCGGTCAGCCCGCGGCAAGCAGGTCCGGCGGCAGCGGTGGCCGCCGTTCCAGCGAACTGACTCGCGCGGGGAACGCACCCTGCCGGCGATCGAGAAAGTAGTTGCGCAGTGTCCGGGTGATCGTCCGGAATGCCAGCGTTTCCCAGGGAATGTCGGCTTCGTCGTAGAGTTTCACCTCGAGACTTTCGGCGCCGGGGCCGAAATCGAGATCCAGCAGGCGCGCGCGGAACATCATGTAGACCTGGTTGATCTGCGGCAGGCTGATCACCGTGTACAGGTCGCCCGGCTGGACCCGCGCATCCGCTTCCTCGAGGGTTTCCCGCAGCGCGCCTGCGACGATGGTTTCGCCATTCTCGAGGAAACCGGCAGGCAGCGTCCAAAGTCCGTAGCGCGGCTCGATTGCGCGCTTGCACAGCAGCACGCGCCCCTCCCATTCCGGCAGGCAGCCGACGACGATCTTGGGATTCTGGTAGTGGACCGTTCCGCAGTCGGCGCAGACATAGCGCGGCAGGTTGTCGCCGTCCGGAACGCGCAGTTCGATGCGCGGCGAACCGCAGTGGCTGCAGAACTTCATGTCAGCGTGGCCGTGGCCGAACGCCGGCGGGGCGTGCCGACGATGCGTGCATAATGATCCCGTTGCCCCTCATGGAGAACCGTCTGACATGAGCCATCGATCCTTGTTGCCGGAAGCAGTCGACGCCTACCTGCACAACACGGCGCACGTGGAGACGCCGGTGCAGCACCGACTCCGTGAGGAAACCGCCAAGCTTCCGATGGGGACGATGCAGATCGGCGCGGATCAGGGCGCGTTCCTGGCGTTGCTCGTTCGGCTCATCAGCGCGCGGCGCGCCGTCGAAATCGGCACCTTCACCGGCTACAGCGCACTCGCCGTGGCCGCCGCCCTTCCCGCCGACGGACGGCTCGTATGCTGCGACATCAGCGACGAGTGGACGCGCATCGCGCGGCGCTACTGGAACGAGGCCGGCGTGGCCGAAAAAATCGACCTGCGCCTGGCGCCTGCGTCGGACACGCTGCGCGACCTTCTCCGCGATCCCGGTCCGGGCAGCTTCGACTTCGCGTTCATCGATGCCGACAAGACCGGCTATGACGGCTATTACGAAGCGTGCATGACGCTGCTGCGTCCGGGCGGGCTGATGGCCCTCGACAACACGCTGTGGAGCGGTGCGGTGGCCGATCCGGCGCGGACCGACCCGGACACTGCGGCGTTGCGAGCGCTGAATATCAAGGTTCGTGGCGATCCGCGCGTAACCAGCTGCCTGGTCTCCATGGGCGACGGCGTCCTGCTCGCGCTCAAGCACTGACCGCCCCCGACGCGAGCTCGCTACGTTTTCGCTTCTCATGCGCCAGTCCGCGCGCACGCTCATGGGCGCAGGAAATTGTCGCGATAGTATTTCAGTTCCTCGATCGACTCGTAGACGTCGGCAAGGGCCTCGTGACGGCCCTCCTTTGGGATGCCCTTCATCAATTCCGGCTTCCAGCGCCGGCAAAGTTCCTTCAGCGTCGACACATCGAGATTGCGGTAGTGGAACCAGTTCTCGAGCGCAGGCATCCAACGCGCGAGAAACCGGCGATCCTGGCAGATGGAATTGCCGCACATCGGCGACGCCTTGGCCGGCACATGTTCGAGCAGGAATGCGAGCGCCTGCAGCTCTACCGCGGCGTCAGTCAGCGGCGACGCCTTGACTTTGTCGATCAGGCCCGAGCGGCCATGCGTGGCCGTGTTCCACGCGTCCATGCCGCTCAAGACCGCGTCGTCCTGATGCACGACCCACACCGGCGCTTCGGCAACGACGTTGAGCGCGCCATCGGTGACCACCAGTGCGACTTCGATGATCCGGTCGACGCCCGGATTGAGGCCGGTCATCTCCATGTCGATCCAGATGAGGTGGTTCGCGTCTTGGGTCATTTTGATTTGGCGTAAAATGCGCTGTTCATTCTCGCACAAAGCGCCGGTCTACCAACCCGGCCACATCGCCACGTCGACCTGGAGCGACCCCGCGTGACCTCCACCACCTTTACTGCGCTGTTCATCGCCGCATTGGCAGCCTCGCTGATCGTCCGCGTCTGGCTGTCGCGGCGCCAGATGACCCATGTCGTCGCGCACCGCGATGCGGTGCCGGCCGCGTTCGTGTCCCGCATCGGACTTGCCGCGCACCAGAAGGCCGCCGACTACACGGTAGCGAAGCAGCGGCTCGGCACGCTCCATACGCTCGTCGACGCGGCCATGTTGATCGTGATGACGCTGGGCGGGGGCCTCGCCGCGATCGTTGGATGGACCGAGGGCATTGCGGTGTCGCCGCTGTGGCGCGACGTCCTGCTGTTTGCCGTGACCGGCATTTTCTACGGTATGGTCAGCCTGCCGTTTTCGTGGTGGCAGACTTTTCGCATCGAGGAGCGGTTCGGCTTCAACCGGATGACGCTGGGCCTTTGGCTCACCGACCTCGCCAAGGGCGTGGCCGTGGCCGTGGTCCTCGGCCTGCCGCTGCTGGTGCTCGTGCTGTGGCTCATGCGCACCGCCGGCACGCTGTGGTGGCTATGGGCATGGGGCGCGTGGATGGCATTCCAGCTGTTGATCCTGGTGCTATATCCGACGCTGATCGCGCCGCTGTTCAACAAGTTCACCCCTCTCGCGGCCGGCGCGGCACGCGAGCGCATCGAGGCGCTTCTGCTGCGTTGCGGCTTTGCCCGGGCCGGGTTGTTCGTGATGGACGGCTCGAAACGCTCCGGTCATGGCAATGCATATTTCACCGGCTTCGGCCGCGCCAAGAGGATCGTGTTCTTCGACACGCTGCTGACCCGGTTGCTTCCGGACGAGGTCGAAGCCGTGCTGGCGCACGAGCTGGGGCATTACAAGTTGAAGCATGTCGCCAAGCGCGTTGCCTGGTCGGCCGCCATGTCGCTCGTCGTCCTGGCGCTGCTCGCGTGGTTCGCCCGCGAGCCTTGGTTCTATGCCGGCCTGGGCATTCCCGATTCGCTGCTCGCGGTGAGCATGGGGAGGCCCGGCGTGGCGCTCGAGCTGTTCCTCCTCGCGCTGCCGGTGTTCACGTTCGTCCTCGAGCCGCTGAGTGCGCTTTATTCACGCAAGCACGAGTTCGAGGCCGACGCCTATGCGACGCGCAATGCCGATGCGGTCGCGCTCACGCGGGCGCTGGTCAAACTGTTCGAGGACAATGCGGCGACGCTGACCCCGGATCCGCTGCATTCGGCGTTCTACGACTCCCATCCGCCGGCAGCGGTGCGGATTGCGCACATCGAGGCACTGGTGCGGGGTGCTCCGTCGATGCAGGCCGCATGAGGACCGTGCACAACACGCTCGACACACGGGTGCTGGCGCTGGCATCGATGCATTGCCGCGAGGGCGCGCCGGCTCTCGGCGCGGACGAGCTCGCCGGGCACGTAGCGACACTCGAGGGCTGGCTCTGCCGCGGCGGCCACATCGAAAAGACCTTCCAGTTCGCCAATTACACGGAGACGATGGCCTTCGTCAACGCGCTGGCCTGGATCGCCCATCACGAAGACCATCATCCGGACTTGCAGGTCCATTACAACCGCTGCGTGGTCGTGTTCACGACACATAGCGCGGGGGGCGTCACGCTGAACGACGTCATCTGCGCGGCCAAGGCGGAACGCCTGCTCGCTTGACCCCGATCCGCGGCACCGCTGGTCGAGGCAGCATCGTGGAAGGGCTGGTGGTCGCCACGTATCGACGCCATTACGCCGTGACGTTGGCGGACGGGGATACGGTCGAATGCGTGCAGAAGGGTCGCTCGCTGCAGATCGCCTGCGGCGACCGGGTCGGCATCGCGCGCATGGCCGGCGGCGGCGCCATCGAGTCCGTCGCTCCTCGCACGAGCCTGCTTTACCGCTCGGACGCGTTTCGTGAAAAGCTCATCGCCGCCAATGTCACTCAGATCGTGGGCGTCGTGGCGCCAGGACTGGGTCTGGACGAGGAACTCATCAACCGCTGGATGATCGCCGCCGAATCGCAGGGCTGCCGCTTCGTGCTCGCCGCCAACAAGTCGGACCTGCCCCAGTACGCGGAGTTGCTGCAGCGCCTGGCGCCGTTCGCCGCGCTCGGCTATCCCATCGTCGAGATGTCCGCGCTGAGCGACGCCGCGCCGATCAACGCGTGGCTCGCGTGGGAATCACTCCGTGCTCGTCGGCCAGTCGGGAATGGGCAAGTCGACGATCGTGAATGCGCTGATTCCCTCCGCGGCCATTCGAGTTAGCGAGGTTTCGGCGGCGCTGGCGACCGGGCGCCACACGACGACCGCGACGACGCTGTACCCGCTACCGGCGCTAGGCGCGGACACGTGGATCGTCGATTCACCCGGGATGAAGGCGTTCGGGCTCGCGCACCTCGAGCCCGGGACCATTGCGGAGGCCTTCGTCGAACTGCGCCCGCTGCTCGGCCACTGCCGCTTCCGCAACTGCCACCACGATGCCGAACCCGGATGCGCGATCCAGGCGGCGGTAGACGAGGGACGGGTCGCGACGCATCGCGTTGCGCTGCTGCACGCCATGATCCGCGAGTCACGCTCGATCCGGGATCCCGCCCGCTAGGCGCGACGCGCGGCCCCGCGCGCGCTCAGGGAACGATGTTCGCGACGGTGATCAGCAGGATCACCAGCAGCCAGAGAATCAGCGCCCGCCACACCAGTCCGACTGCGGAAGGCAGCATGTCCGGCCCGGCCGGCTCGCCAGTGCCCAATTCCGCCCGAATGTCCGGTTCGCCGACCAGCACGGGCAGCGGCCCGCCGAGTTGCGCGCCCAGCGCACCGGCACCGCTCGCAAGCAGGACGCCGATGGCGAGGCCCCCGTCCTGCCGTGCCCACAGGTGAGCCTGCGTGCGCCAGCAGGCCACCGCGTCTTCGAAATCGCCGACGATCGCGAACGACAAGGCGGTGAGCCGCACGGGAATCCAGTCGAGCAGCGCCAGCAGCATTCGCGCCGGGCGACCGAACGCATCGCGCGCCTGCGTGACCGGCGTAGGCTCGATGCCCGACGGCAACGCTCCCCATTCCTCGGCAAGCAGGGCCGCGGCGCGATAGAGGACCGCGCCCGCCGGTCCAGGCAGGATCACGAACCAGAAGATCACGGCAAAGACCTGGCGATAGGCGTCGACCAGGCCACGCTCGATAGCCAGGCGCGCCACGTCCTCGCTCGACAGTTCGCTCACGCCGCCGCCGCGCCACGACGCAAGTGCGCGCCGCGCCTCCGCAAGGTCGTTCGCCTTGAACGCATTGATGATGGTGGACACCGCGTGGCTGAAGCGGCGGAAGCCCATCATGAAATACAGGACGACCACGTTCATGACCAGGCCCACTGCCGGATGCTCGAGCCAGCCGGCGAGAAAAACTCCCTCGACGACCATGACCGGCAGGGCGATGGCCACGACCAGGGCGAGCCAGCCATGCTGGGTCGTGCCGCCATTCCATTTCCGCTCGATCCATCGCGCGTAACGGACGAACCCGCGCTCGACGCTCGCGCGCCACGAAAATGCCCGCCATTGTTCAAGACCCAGCGCGGCAAGGAGCGCGAGAAAACTCATGCCGGCACTTTCCGCGGCGCTCGTCACTTTGCACTCACTTGAAGCTCATTTGAAGAATTCCCGGTTGATCTCACCGAACAGCGGCGTTCCGGCCACGGCCAGCCATTCGAAGGCGACCATCTCCCGCGTCACGATGCGGATGCCCTCCTCCCGCATGCGCGCGACCGCCACGTCGCGGTCGATCGCGCGGCGCGAAGCGATCGCATCGGCCACCACGTACACTTCCTTGCCGTCCTCGAGCAATTCGAGCGAGGTCTGCATCACGCACACATGCGCCTCGGCGCCGACGACCACGACCTGCGCCCGATCGTGGCCGGGCAATGGCGCAAGGCATTGCGCCGCCACCGCCGAGAAGTGGTTCTTGACGCCGATCGCCTCGGCCGGAATCAGCTTGCGCACCTTGGGCACCAGCGGGCCCAGGCCTTTGGGGTACTGTTCCGTGGCAGCGACGGGCACGCCGAGCTTCTGCGCGACCCGGATCAGCCAAGCGGCATTGGCCACCACCTGCTCATGCTCGGCAAGTACGGGAACCAGCTTTGCCTGCAGGTCGATCACCAGCAGCATGGAGCGTTCAGCATCGATCAGCATGGCAGCGATCATTTCTCGAATGGCGAGGGCGCGGGTCGGCACGGACGGAACGCGTTCAATGCTTCAGCGATTCCAAATCGCGATACTGGGCAAGCGCCTCGGGATTCGCAAGCGCCTCGATGTTGCGCACGTCCCGGCCGTGGACGACATCGCATACGGCGAGTTCCACGATCTTGCCGCTGCGCGTGCGCGGAATGTCGGTGACCTGCACGATCTTCGCAGGCACGTGGCGTGGCGTGGTGTTTGCCCCGATCGTCCGCCGGATTCGTTCGGCCAGCGCCTCGTCGAGCGTCAGCCCCTCCTGCAGTTTCACGAACAGGACGACGCGCGCATCGGTGCATTCGCCCGGGGGCCAGGCCTGACCGATGGCCAGGCATTCGACGATTTCCGGCATCGGTTCCACCTGATGGTAGATCTCCGCAGTGCCCATGCGCACGCCGCCGGGATTGAGTGTCGCGTCCGAGCGCCCGTAGATCACGATGCCGCCATGTTCGGTGAGCTCGGCCCAGTCGCCCTGGCGCCACACACCCGGATACCGTTCGAAGTACGTCGCGCGGTATTCGGCGCCCTCCGTGTCCCCCCAGAATCCGGCCGGCATCGCGGGGAACGGCGATTTGCAGACGAGCTCGCCCTTCGTGCCCGTCACCGAGGCACCCGCTTCATCGAAAATATCGACGTCCATCCCCAGGCCGCGGCACTGCAACTCACCGCGCCACACCGGCAGCGTTACCGACCCGAGCGCAAAGCACGACGCGATGTCGGTGCCGCCGGAAATCGACGCGAGGCAGATGTCCTCCTTCACGCACTGGTAGACGTAGTCGAAGCTCTCGGGACTCAGCGGGCTGCCGGTCGAGAACATGACGCGCAGCGGCGCGAGGTCGAAATCCTTGCGCGGCACCTGCGCGATCTTCTTCTGCGCGTCGATGAATTTCGCGGACGTGCCGAAGTGCGTCATCCGCTCGAGCGCAGCGTACTTCCACAGGATGCGCCCCTGCTCGATGAACGGCGACCCGTCGTACAGGAGCAGCGTCGCGCCGGAGGCCAGTCCCGAGACGAGCCAGTTCCACATCATCCACCCGCAGGTCGTGAAGTAGAACATGCGGTCACCATGCTTCACATCGCCATGCAGCCGGTGCTCCTTCAGGTGCTGCAGCAGCACGCCGCCGGCCGTGTGCACGATGCACTTCGGCGCGCCGGTTGTGCCAGACGAATAGAGGATGTACAGCGGGTGCGCGAATGGCAACGCGACATAGTCGATGGGGCCCGGCAGAAAGGGCGCGAGCCAGGCATCCCACGCTACGGCATTGCGCACTGAGTCGAGTTGGTCGGATGCCCCGGGCGTCTGCTGCAGGTAGGGAATCACGACGACCTTCTCCACCGACGGCAGGCCGGCCGTGATGGCGGCCACCTTGTCGAGGATCGGGATCACCTTGCCGTTGTAGCTATAGCCGTCGACGGTGACGAGGATCCTGGGTTCGATCTGGCCGAAGCGGTCCAGCACGCCCTGCACGCCGAACTCCGGCGAGCACGACGACCAGGTCGCGCCTCGGGATGTGGCGCCAAGCATTGCGATCACGGCTTCAGGGATGTTGGGCAGGTAGGCCGCGACGCGGTCGCCCGGCGCGATCCCCGCCGCCGCGAAGGCGGCCGACGCACGCGCTGCCAGCGCATGCAGTTCGAGATGCGACATCCTTCGCCGCATCTTCTCCTCGCCCCAGAACACCAGGGCATCCGAAGTATCGTCGGCGCGTTTGCGCTCGAGCAGGTTCTGAGCAAAATTGAGGCGGGCCTCAGGAAACCATTCGGCGCCCGGCATCCGGTCTTCGTGCGCCACCACGACGTCGCCGGGCGCCCCGATGACGCCGGCGTCGTCCCAGATCTCACGCCAGAACAGGGCCTTGTGCTCGACCGACCAGCGCCACAGCGTGTCGTATGCTGCGACGTCGACGCCGTGGCGCGCGCCGACCTTCGCGGCGAAGGCCGTGAGATTGGCCGCCGCCACGCGTTGCGGCGTCGGATTCCAGAGCGGGCCGCCGGTCGTCATCGCATCAGCCGTTGCCGGCGTGAAGCAAAGCCTTGATGATGTCCGGAAGCGGCGTCGAGCGCCCCGTGCTGCGCCGGATCCAGACGATGCGCGAAGCACCGTCGGCGAATTTGCGCCCGTCGTTCCAGATTTCGTAGTACGAGTCGATGCTGCTGCGGCGGGGTTCGCCCAGGAACATCCGCACTTCGAGTTCGCCTGGGTAGACGAGGGGAAGCAGGAAGTCGCAGCTGGCATTCACGATCACGCTGCTCTCTTCCGCGTCCGTTGCCGTGTATCGCGGGGCGTGCGCTGCGAGCCATTCGATCCGGGCCTGCTCCATGTAGCGGAAGTAGACAGTGTTGTTGACGTGCCCGAACGCATCCATGTCGCCCCAGCGAATCGACTGTCGGGAGACGTGGACAAGGTGGCGGGAGGCGGTCACGGATGAGCGGCGGCGTCTGGCGAACCTGGAATTATAAT